>CP091734.1:0-1529729 GCA_022009995.1 Clostridiales bacterium | reverse complement strand
GCTCCGCAACCCTACGGGCGCAGGCGTTTTGAACGCCTTTTTTTGCGCCGCTAACGCGGTTGCTATCACGCCGGGGACTAAAAACAGCGCACTGTGCTGTTTTCTTAACGTCCCGTTCAAGTCCCTTACTCCCTTGCAAAAAAAAAGACTTGCACAATAAATGTACAAGTCATTTTTTTGGTGCCGTGTGGCATAATTTGTACGAACCTGTGTTAGAAGAAATAGCGGTTTTGTCCGCCGTTTCTATTTCTTTTTCTGTTTTTACAACGTGTTCTTTTGTTAGTTTTAGGTGTTCGGGACTATCTGTAAAGTTGTAAGTAATCACTATCTCATCGTTATAAAGTATTACTTCCCGAATAAACGCATTTACAATTAGTTTTCGCACCTTAATGTCATCCGTGTTCTCGAACACGAATTTGCTTAAAAACATCTCTATATCGTCCGCAGTTAAGTATGTGTAACTGCGGGCTTTTTCTTTAAGGATTTCTACGTCGTATTGCGATATAAGATTTTCAAGTTCGGTCAGACGGCTTTTCGTCGTTTCGGTGATTATGCCTTGCTCGATTGCCTTTACGATATTATTCTGCGCTTTTACCGCCTCGGCGCGTTTCTTTTCAATAAGTTTCAAAGCCATGTTGTCTGCGGTTTCTTTTTTATGTACGCTGTATATGCCTTGCGCAATCTTCTTGATATCGTTCACGCTCGATAGCATTTGCGCCGTTGCGTTTATAACCGTATCTTCGATAAACTGTTTTTGCACTCTACACATATTGCATTTTGCACGCTTGCGACGTTTGGAAAGGCAAACATAGTAGTAATGAATAGCACCAGTATGAGAAGTTCCGCTTTCACCGCCCATTCTATGCTTACAATCTCCGCATAGAAGTTTGCCAGAAAGGATATAGTCGAAAATCTCTTTTTTACGGCTCGGCGCAAGTTTGTTTTCTTCGTTTATTGCGTTTACCTTGTTCCAAAGTTCGTCGGATATAATTCTCGGAAAGATGTTGTCATATAATTCCCCTTGGTGTTCGACAACGCCTGTATATCTTTTGTTGTGCAGAATGAAATACAAGTATTTGTGGTCTACGAGTTTTCCGTTTTTTCTGCGGTAGCCGCATTCCTTGAATTTGTCCGCAATGGCAACTGCCTTGTAACCCTGCGAATACATCAAAAACGCGTCTTCGACGATTTTGCTTTCGTACTCGTTTACAACGTATTTTTTATCAACGACGTCATAGCCGAAAATATCTTGTCCGCCCGTGGCTTTGCCTTTGCGCCAACTCTCTTTCAGTCCGCGATTGACTTTTTGCGTAAGTTCTTCCGAAAAGTATTGATTAAAACCTTCCAAAACGGTTTCCATCATACGACCTTCCGGGCTGTCCGTAAGGTTTTCCATTGCTGAGAGAATTGTTACGCCGTTATCTCGGAGCGTCTTTTTGTGTATTACCGATTCAAATTTGTTGCGAGAGAACCTATCAAGTTTGTAAACGATAAGGTACTGCCACTCTTTGCGGCTGCTGTCTTTCAGCATTTTTTGAAATGCGACACGGTTGTCGTTTGTTCCCGTCATAGCGCGGTCGATATAGGTATCGACTATGAGTATATCGTTGTTTTGAGCATACTCTCGACATACACGAAGTTGTCCTTCAATCGATTGTTCGGTTTGGCTATCGCTGGAATAACGGGCATAAATAATTGCTTTTTTCATTTTGGTTATTAACTCCTTTTAATTTTTTTATCTTTCGACGGAAACCGAACAATCCGATTTTGGCGAACACGGCAAGGAAACAGTAAAAAATATAGGGAAATTTTTTGTGTCTTTATAGTTCTCACTATATTTTTTACCCTTGCGGTGGCTCGATTTGTGTTTGCATACATAAAAGTTCTTAGACCGAAATCGGATAGGCTTTCCGCGAGAAAGAAAAAACGTCTTGTTTCTTCCTTGTCCACAAGACTACAAGCCAAAGTCGCAAGTTTTTTGCGAGTTCGACCGAAATTTTCCAAAAAAATGAAAAAATTTACTCAAAGTCGCAAGAAAGTTGCGAGTTTGACCGCTATCCTTTGGACAAAAAGGAGAACCGGCTATGAACAAGCAATATAAAATAACCACAATCGGCACTCCGAACATTGAAAAGATGTCAACGGCGGAACAAAAATCATTTTACAGCAGTCTACTGTCTTTGATGACGGAATACTTCCTCAATAATGCCGAAGCAAAAAGCACAAACGCTCCCGACTGCTCCGAAAATCCAAACGACACAAACTCGGGGTAAAATGAAAGTCCACGCACGGCGGAGAAAAAGGCGAAAGATCGCCAAGCGGGTTAGCGGCGACTTCGCCTTCCGCCCGTGCTTTCATTGTCCGATTTAGATTTGTTTGTTCGGACAGAGGCGTGGCTTGTCTTCGGCGAGGCGCAGCCGAGCCGACTTGTATCAAGACAAGCCACGCCTAATTGCCAACGTCGCAAAAACCTTGCGAGTTTGAAAAATTTGGAAAAATCAATTATAAATCATAGGAGAATCAAAAAATGAAATACACAGAATGGCTTAATATATGGCTGGAAAATTACATAAAACCAAGTAGCAAGGAGCGTACATATATCCGTTATTCGCAACTTATACGCACGCACATTGCCCCGAAAATCGGTGGTAACGACGTAAACAACCTTACGCCTATCGTTTTGCAGTCCTTTGTTACGGAACTATTGAATAGCGGAAATCTGCGAACCGGCAAAGAGTTGTCGCCTAATTTTGTCAATACGGTTATATCCGTCATTCAAAATTCGTTGAAAACGGCAAATCTGGTCGGTATTGCAAGCGAGTACACTGCAAATAAAATAAAACGCCCCAAAACGAAGGAAAAACAGGTGGACTGCTTTTCCGTTTCGGAGCAGAAAAAGATTGAAAATTACATATTGCAAAGTGGCAAAGACAAGTTATTCGGCATTGTTTTATGCCTTTACACGGGTTTGCGGATCGGCGAATTGCTTGCTTTATCGTGGGAAGATATTGATTTTGGAAAGGGGTTGCTTTTTGTTTCAAAAACTTGTCACGACGGAAACGACGGAGAAAAGCATATTCGTATCACCGACAGCCCGAAAACCGTCAATTCCCGACGTGTAATTCCATTGCCGAAGCAAATATTGCCTCTGCTAAAAGGCGTGAAAAAACGTTCTGAATGCGAATATATCGTAGCCGACGGCGACAACCCCGTGTTTGTGCGCTCGTATCAGCGGACGTTTGAACTGCTGCTTAAAAAATTACATATCCCGCACAAAGGCTTTCATTCGCTTCGGCATACGTTTGCCACCCGTGCAATGGAATGTGGAATGGACGTTAAAACTCTTTCGGAACTGTTAGGACATAAAAATGCAACGATTACGCTTAACCGATATGCTCATTCCTTGCTTGAACACAAGGTAGATATGATGAATAGATTAGGAAAGTTGTTATAAATCATAAACAAAAAGTGTGCATCAAACAAAATATTTGATGCACACTGCTGTTTTATTATAGCAAAAATTACAAATAAAATCAAGGCGCAACGGCTACAAATAAGTGAAATTTTGTGCCGTTGCTTTATTTTTGATGTACTTTTAGCGACGAAATGTAAATGGATTATTTTGATTGATGCACATAGACAGTCCGGAAAGTGCATCAATAATTCGTCGATTATTCTGTTTTTACACGCTCATTTTTCCGCCTGTCTTTCACAACAAACGAGTAAAGGAAAAGGCAATGAAGGTGGATTTCTCCAAAATAGAAATAAATTCCAAATATGTCTATTCGCTTGATCCGAGGGTATTGAAAATTCTTCTCAAAGATAAAACCACAAAGAAGAATATCATTTGGGCAACCGACGAATATGCGAATCTCGGCACCGGCTATTCGGCAACCGACGAAATCTATCCTTCCGACATAGAAGGCATTGCCTCCATCATTATGCCGCGCGTGGCAAAAAGCAGAGAGTCGCAAGCAACGCGTATTCGCGGAATGGCAGAAGTTTTTACTCCGTCTTGGGTTTGCAATAAGCAAAACAACCTAATCGATTGCGCATGGTTCGGCAGAAACGACGTATTCAATGCAGAAATAGCAAACGGATGGCAAACGATTGACGCGAAAATCGACTTCCCCGATGCAAAAGGCAAATCGTGGCAGGATTACGTTAAGGCAAATCGCCTTGAAATTTCTTGCGGCGAAGCCCCATATCTTACAAGCCGATACGACGCCGTTTCCGGCGAGATGATTCCCGTAAAAAACAGAATCGGATTTTTAGACAGAAAGTTGCGTGTTGTGTCCGAAAACGCAGACTCCGAAAAGGAATGGTATTCATGGGCAAAAAAGGCTGTTCAGAGCGTTTACGGGTACGATTTGCAGGGCGACAACGTTTTACTTGCCAGAGAAAATTTATTATTTACGTTTATCGAGCATTACGAAGATAAATTTGACGTTCCCCCGATACCGGAATACTTAATCGAAATCGCAAAGATTTTGGCTTGGAACATTTTTCAGATGGACGGTATCAAATTTGTTGTTCCGGGCAGTTGCCGAAATAAAACCGTTAAAACCGAAACGCTGTTCGGCGTTGAAACCACTGAAGAACGGTGTATCGGCTGCCGAACGAACGATAACGGAAAGCACAACGGCATTTATTGCAGAACTTACGATTGGGCTGCAAACGAATCCGTAGAGTTTTATTCGAGTTTTATAAGGGGGAAGCAAAATGGCAAAGTATGACGTTGCAAGTTACAACTTGATCTACATATATGCTATCAACGATGAAACGCATAAAGGCTTGTTGAAAATCGGTCAGACTTCGTTTTCGTCCAAATACAGCATTGCACAGTTGCCACCGAATTGTTCTGCGCTGAACCAAAATGCACATGCACGAATACAGCAACAGACAAAAACCGCTCTTGTATCATACGATTTGCTCTATACCGAACTTGCCACGAGAACAATCACCATGGCGGACGGTTCGAAACAAATTCAGTCTTTCCAAGACCATGACGTCCACGACGTGATTTTGCAATCAGGCTACTCGGCGGTAAAATTTGTCGAAAGCGGCAAGCAAAGCGAATGGTTCAAAATTGATTTAACGTCTGCAAAAGCCGCAATTTTGGCGGTAAAAGAAGGTAAATCGGTTCTTCCCGATGCAAAAACTTCCGTAGTCGTTGCACAAAAGCAAAAAATCACGCTCCGCGACGAACAAAAAGAAAACGTTGAAAAAACGATAGACATTTTTAAGCGTTACGACACAATGCTATGGAATTGCAAAATGCGTTACGGCAAGACGGTTACCGCTTACGAACTTATCAAACGCCAGCATTATCAAAAAGTAATCGTCATTACTCACCGCCCCGCAGTAGAGGATGGTTGGGGAACGGATCACGATTTAATGTTTGCCGGCGAAAAACATTTATTCATCGATAAAACAAACGGTAGTGTCGACTACGATAGCGCAATTGATGCCGATAACGATTTCAAATTAAAGCAAACGGTTCAATCTCAAACGCCGTTTGTCTATTTTGCATCTATTCAAGATTTGAGAGGTTCACAACGAGTCGGTGGAAAATACAACAAAAACAATGCCGTTTTCGATATGGACTGGGATTTGCTTATCATTGACGAAGCGCACGAAGGCACTTCTACCGACTTAGGCGACGCCGTTATAAAAACGTTACGAAAGCCAAACACAAAGGTGTTGCTATTGTCTGGTACGCCGTACAACATAATGAGCGAGTTTGACGAAAACAAGTACACGTGGACTTACGTCGACGAACAAAAAGCCAAGGCGGAATGGGAAGAAAATCATCAAAACGAGCGAAATCCTTACGAAGAACTCCCGAAGATGAACATTTTTACCTTCGACTTGTCCGAGCAAATGCCGACGTCCTATCGTTTCGTTACCGAAGATTCGGCATTCAATTTCCGTGAATTTTTCCGCACATGGACGGGCGACGTAGAAAAAGATTTCAGAATTATTCCCGAAGGTAAATCCGTCGGAGATTTCGTATACGAAGATGACGTATACAACTTTTTGTCGCTCATTTCAAGCGATAGTCAAGACAGCAACTATCCGTTTTCGACGGAAGAATACAGAGATATGTTTGCGCACACGTTCTGGATTGTTCCCGGCGTAAAAGAGGCAAAAGCACTTAGCGCAGTGATTCAAAGACACCCCAACTTCAAAGATTTCGAGGTTGTCAATATCGCGGGCGACGGTGACGAAGAAAAACCTTATGACGAAGCCCTTACCTTGGTGCGTAGTTCCATAAAGTCATACTCCAAAACCATTACGATTTCTTGCGGCAAACTTACAACCGGCGTTACCGTTCGAGAATGGACTGCCGTTATGATGCTCTCCGGTTCGTCGTCTACTTCCGCGTCGGGATATATGCAAGCCATTTTCCGCGTTCAATCACCGGGATATATCAACGGCAGACAAAAGAAAAATTGTTACGTTTTCGACTTTGCTCCCGACAGAACACTTAAAGTCATTGCCGAAGTGCATAGAGTTACCAACAAGGGCTTAAAGACGACGAAAAAGCAAAGAAGGCTCTTGGCGAGTTTATCAATTTCTGCCCGATCATTTCCGTTGAAGGCACGGTCATGCGCTCTTACAACGTGGACGAAATGATGCGTCAAATCAAACGCATATCCGTTGACGCGGCAATCAATAGCGGTTTTGACGACGATACGATTTATCTTTCCGATGCAGGAATGAAAATAAGCCAATTTGATCAGGACATCTTGCGCAAACTTGCCGATGTGGTAACACCTCAAAAGAAAGGCAAAAAACAAACCGACGTTGTAATTTCTGACAACGGTATGACCGACGAACAGCATAAGTTGGCAGACAAAGCAAAGCGTAAACCGAAGAAAGAGCTTACCGAGGAAGAAAAAGCAGCGTTGGAACTTTATAAAAAGCAAAAAGAAGAACAAAAGAAAATGTTCAATCTCTTGCGTGCCGTTTCGATACGTTTGCCGCTCTTGTTCTATGGTGCGGACGCCGACATTACCGAAATCATTCACCTGAAAGACTTCGTGCAAATCGTCGACGACGAATCTTGGGGCGAATTTATGCCAAAAGGTTTACGCAAGGATCTGTTCCTAGACATTTTGAGGTATTACGACGAGGATGTTGTAATCGGCGCGGGACTTCGTATCAGAAAAATGGCAAAAGCCGCCGACGAATTACCGCCTACTTACAGAGCAAAGCGTATTGTCGAAATAATGTCAAAATTCAAAAATCCCGACAAGGAAACCGTCCTTACGCCCTGGCGCGTCGTCAATATGCACATGGGCAACACTTTGGGCGGATATAACTTCTTTGACGAGGATTTTCAAAAGGAATTGGAAGAACCGCGAGTAATAGACAACGGCGAAATCACTTCGGATATTTTCCTAAATACCGATGCGAAAGTGCTTGAAATGAACTCAAAGTCGGGCTTATATCCGCTTTATCTGGCGTACTCGTTCTATATGCTCAACGTTTCAGGCAAAGAAAAAGATTTGCCGCTCGAAACGATGCAAAAAATATGGTTCGACACCTTGGACAAGCATATTTTCGTGCTTTGCAAAACAAAAATGGCTCGTATGATTACCATTCGTACACTTGCGGGCTATTCAAATAAAACTGTTCATGCGATATATTTGACAAAACTTGTTGAAGAACGCATGAAGGATATGGATCGTCTTTCCAAAAAATTGACGAACCCCGACACTTGGAATATCGGAGGCGATAGAATGAAATTTGACGCTGTTGTCGGCAATCCGCCGTATCAAGGCAATAACCATCAGCAAATATATCCGTATTTCTACCTCGCGGCAAGAAAAACGTCTAATAATTATGTCAGCCTTATTTTCCCGACAGGGTGGCAAGAACCGAAGAATGCAAATAACTTGTCTAAACTCAACAACCCGGAGATAAAGGCGGATAGACAAATTATACATATTGATAATTGTCAAAACGTATTCCCCGGAATTTCGGGTGCCGAATGGGTTAATATTATATTGTGGCAAAAAGGATATGACAACGGATTGGACGGAGAGCAACTTATTTTAACCAACTGTTCCAATCCGATTAAAAAAGAATTACCTTGGGAGGCTGCAACGGTTCAAAAGCCACAACAAATTATTGATTTGTTGGAATGTGTCAGAAAATGTGGTTCTTATATTTCCCTTCAAAAATACACGTCAGTGCGTAAACCATACGGTTTAAGCACGGACGTGTTCGAAGATTTTGAGAAATATCATCTGCCGAGTATGTCGGAAGAACGTATTTCAGACACGGATATTAAGGTTATAGGATTAAAACAAGTAAGATTTATACCAAGAGATTATCCGCTTCCCAAACGTACGAATGCAATAGACAAATATAAAGTGTTTGTCCCTTACGCATGGGGCAACATGTCGGCAACGGCAGGATTGGGCGGTGCTTTTGCGGATATAATCGTAGCAAAACCGTACGAAATTTGCACCGAAACTTATCTTGAATCTGGTTGTTTTGATAACCTTGACAAAGCACAAAAACATGCAAAGTATTTAATGACAAAATTCGCCCGCGCAATGCTGTTTGTAAACAAGACTTCTCAGCATAGTACCACGGCGTGGGGCGATGTTCCTTCGCAGGACTACTCTGAAGAATGGTGGAACAAAAGCATAGCGGAAATCGACGAATATTTGTTCAAAAAATACAACGTGCCTTCCGATATCGCCGAATTTGTACGAAAGAATATTCAAACCAAAGACGAAAGCAACATAGTAAATTTGCAATAAATATCCTAATCAATAAGCAGAGCCGATAGTTTTATCCTCTCGGCTCTGCTTATCTATACTTTTTTTATTTGAAAAACAGCATTTAGCATGGTATAATAATATAATTCTTTAATAAATTGTGTTGTAATATTAGATTTAGCGGTGAATGGATATTGCAATTTAGAGAGGTAATAATGGAAACAAAAGATATCCAAGAAATTGTGACAAATATATCAAAAGCGCTTACTGGTTTTTCTGCCGAAGTTCTTAAATGTGTAAAATCAATTGATTTTACGCCATTATTAAATAGCATCAAGGAAATTGTTGACTCAATTCCACAAATTAGTGTTTCGGAAAAACAAAAAGGGGCTCTTGTTGATAGATATGTTTCGTATGCAAAATATGGCTGGAGCATACATCCGGAAATGCCTGCTTTGATTAAACGAAACGCAAAGTCATTGGAACAATCGGATAAATATATGGCAAAACATTGTACTCGTAAAAAAATGAGTGCCTTGTTTGAAAAAATCCGCAAGAACTCAAAAATTGATGAAGCTGATATTGATGAAGCTATTTTATGTTATAAAAGCAAAATGTATAAAGCAAGTTTGATGATTTGCTTTTCAATAATTGATGGACTGCTGATAAGGCTGCAAAAAAAGTCAAACCAGTATAGATCAGTGAACACTGCAAGGGAAAAATTGAATACTATTACAAAAGATCAAACGAAATACCTATTTTTGTTGTTAAATACTCAAAACACTCTAGGGTGTATTAAAACAATTTATCAAAGTCCAAAGGACTTTTCAATCCAATTCGACTGTATCAATAGGGACACATTAGTTCACGGGATGATGAGTAGAGATGCAACTAAAACAGATTGTGACAAGATATTTATATTGCTTTATAATCTGCTTAATCTGTTGCAATTCTATAGAATAGATAATTTAGGTTGATAGTAAAACAGAAATACAGATTAGTTCGTGAATAAAACAAAAAAACAAGCCAACCATTTCACCCTCTCGGCTTTAGTTAATTTAATTTAGTTTTGAAATTATTTTTGATAGATATCAGTTGCTTGCAAATATTTTTTGCGAATACTGTTTTGTCTGCGCCAGATTGTCGTGCGGTTGACGTTCAGTATTTTGCCTATTTGAAGCATTGTAAATCCTGCCATCAAGATAGAAAGCGTTTCGTGTTCGACGGCGGTCAAGTGCATTTGGGATATGAGGCTGTCAAAAGCGGTATAATCGTTCTTTTGCTCGTCGTCGAGTATTGTTTCGGGTTCTGCCGTAATTCGCTCGTCAAGGCTTATTGTAGTTGCCATGTAGCGTGTGTATTGCTTTTGCAAATAATTGTCGGCGCAACGATAACAAGCACTTTTAATAGTTACAACCTTCCCGTATTTCGTTGTGTAGTTATCACCGAGTTTCTCACCCATATGTTGGCAAAGAAACAGCATTGCCTCTTGCGCAATATCGTATGCGTTTGAAAACGGCGAATAATCTTCTTTTGAGCGGTTTATATCTCGCAATAGTCCTTTGTATAGATAATGCAAATCCTTGCCCGAACGGATAATTACCGTTTTAATACAGGTCAAGGCGATAACTTCACCCATTCTCTGTATGTTTTCTGCCGAGATAACCATATCGTTATCCAAAATGCCTTTGTTTACTTCTTTCATTGTATTTTACCTCCGATTTACTTCGCCTTTCGGCAAAAACGGAAGTAGCACCGGGAAAAGATAGACGGTTTTTACCTTATAGTTGGTTAGACGGAAGTCAACGAACAGCAAAAAGTTTTATGTAGTAGTCGGCAATTTCAAAGTCTTCGATAAAAATTTTTGCCGTTGACTTCCGCTTTTCACTGTGCTACAAACGCAAACGAAAGGCGATAAATCGGACGGTAAAACGGCATAGAAAAACCGAGCGTTTAGAACACTCGGTTGAACGTCAAAATGCTATTTATCGTTTGATTTTTAGTCCGAAATAATCTCTTGTAAAAAATAAAACGAACTTTGAATTTTCATCAAGGTTCGTTTTATTCTTGTTTGGTGCGGTCGATGGGACTTGAACCCATACGGTCTCCCATACGCCCCTCAAACGTACGCGTCTGCCTGTTCCGCCACGACCGCAAGCAAGATGTAATATAGCATAATTACCGTTTGATGTCAAATCTTTTGATTGTTTTTTTCGCAAAAAAGTTGCGACTTATTATTTGAAATACCTGTATGCGGCGGAAGTGCCGTATCTTACAAGGAAAAAGCGGAATTTTTCGCGCCGCGGCAAGTTTGTGTTCACGATTTCGGGGAAGGTCGTAAAATAATATATAAACAGTTTGTTGCAAAGATTTTTGGTGATAAAGGGCATTACTTTCAAAAAAAGGTCGTCGTCGGACACGGTTATTCTGCCCGAGATAATATCGCCGACGAGTTTTTGTTTTTCGCGTGCGGACATATATGCGACGCTGGGCGACGGAACGGTGAAAAAGTACGGTTTATGGCACTTTCTGCAAAGGTATTCGCTCTGACCGTACTTGTCGGGTTTCACGGTTTTTTTGACTGCGATTTTGTCGTGGCACAGCGGACATTCCAAAATATTCATCGTGTTTTCGTCGTACTGCTCGACGGGAAAAACCTTTTTTCGGGAATTATTTTTATATGCGGCGGGTTGAAGTTTGATATTTGCGCGGACGGTTATCGTGAAAGGCGTATTGCGACTGACGAAGTTTGCCCAATATTGCCAGTTGGCGTCGTGGTTTTTCGCGGTTTTTATCGTGTGCAGAAGTTCGTGCGCGACGGTGTCCGAAATATCCTTGTCGTTTACGATAAATTTGTTTATCGCAATCGAGTATTCAAAACCGCTTGCGCCTTTCGCGTCGCCTTTTTTGCAGTAACCGAATCGTGAACTTCCGCCGCATTCGAAAAAGAAAACCGACTGTGACACCGGCACGCCCGATGTAATCAGGCGAGAGGCACATTCTTTTATTAAGTTTTCCACGTGCGGCGAAACTCTGAAAGCGTACATAATTGAAAATCTTTTTTATGGTAAGTCGTTTTTAATAATTATATATCATTACGTACCGAAATCAAGCGGACGACAAAAGTATTTCCATAATATTTCTTTTCGCGTTGCATACAATATTGCTATGTGGTCAAACGTAGTGAGTATCGAAAAGGGCGACGATAAGATGTTTTCGGAACTGTTGTCGGGCGTCGAGGGCATAAAGGAACTTTCGTCGGCTGTCGAAGAAAGCAAAAACAGGAAGTATATTTATATGGCGGGGCTTTGCGAATATGCCGACGAGATCCGCGACAAGATCGAAAACTTTCTTTCGGACTTCATTCTGACGAAATATAAACTGTCGTATTATGCCGAAAACCTGAAATACGACAAGCTCGATTATCCCGTCGCGACGCTCATTTCGACGCTGGTGTACCTTGACTTCGACCTTGAAAAAGCCTTTGTAACAAGGGTGCTTCGCGAACTTTCGAGTTACGACGTGGACGCGATTTACCGATTCCGCTTAAAGGCTCTGCGCGCAAGCTGGAAGGAAGTCGCGGAAATGTGTGCAAGGCTTTTTGAAGTCGGCACGGACGAACAGGATATTTACAACGTGATAAATTATATCAGCGCGACGAAAACCGCAAAGCCGTTGGAACTCGTCCTTGAAAAAGCCGAGCGTCCCGTGTTCAGAAATGCGGGAAACGGAAAGGAAATCGCCGTAAAAAGGCTGTTCGGCGTGGACGAATACGACATAATCGGCACGGTAATTTCGCTTTCCGCAACGAAACTCACGTTAAACTGCGACGTCGCGGGCGAAGCCGTAAAAGCACTTCGTCACGTGGTGCGCGTAAAAATGAGATAAAACCCTTGACTTTATAAAAAACCGAATATATAATTACTGTAAATGCGGATTGAATCCGCCGCAACGGACACGTCTTTATATTCCGGCTTTTTCAGAGAGTTGCCGCCAGGTGCAAGGCAATAAGAAGGGTATAAAGGTACCGCCGTCAGCGCGAAAACAAAATATTAAGCGGCAGTTTTTCTGCAATTAAGGTGGAACCGCGGTAAGATTTATCGTCCTTATGAAATAACAATTTTCATAAGGATTTTTTGTTTTTATCCGAAAATAAATGCAAATTCACTCAAAAAGAGGTAACAATATGGCAAAACTTACTTTGAAAGACGGAAGTATTCTGGAAGTTGAAAAACGGCGTAACTTTCCTTGACGCCGCAAAGAAAAAATCAGCGAAGGTCTTGCAAGAAACGCGGTCGCCGTGAAAGTTGACGGCGCATTGAAAGACCTGACCGCCGTCGTCGAAAAACGACTGCGCGTTTGAAGTGTTGACTTTTTGCCGACGACGAAGGCAAAAAAAGTTTATCGTCATACCGCGGCGCACGTTCTCGCACAAGCGGTAAAAAAACATTTATCCCACGGTAAAAACTTGCAATCGGTCCTTCCATCGAAAAACGGTTTTTTTATTACGACGTAGATTTCAAAACTCCCATCACTCAGGACGACTTTGACAAAATCGAGGCGGAAATGCACAAGATTATCAAGGCAAACCTGCCCATAACCCGCTTTGTTCTTCCGAGAAAGGACGCGCTTGAACTTATGAAAAAAATAAGGGCGAGATTTACAAAAATCCAACTTATCGAAGAACTGCCCGAAGGCGAAGAAATCAGTTTTTACAAACAGGGCGACTACGTTGACCTTTGCACGGGTCCGCACCTTCCTTCGACGGGAAAAATCAAGGCGTTCAAGCTGACGTCGTTGACCGGCGCGTACTGGAAAGGCAACGAACACAACAAAATGCTTTCAAGGATTTACGGCACGGCGTTTGACAAAAAAGCCGATATGGAAGCCTATCTTGCGGCTGTCGAAGAAGCCAAAAAGCGCGACCACAACAAAATCGGGCGCGAACTTGGATATTTCATGACCTGCGACACGATCGGACAAGGTTTGCCGCTGCTTATGCCCAAGGGCGCGAAACTGTTCCAGATTCTCAGCCGTTTTGTCGAAGACACCGAGGCGGGACGCGGATATGTGCTCACGATAACCCCCTTTATATGGCAAAGCGCGAACTTTATCAGATAAGCGGTCACTGGGATCATTATCGCGACGGTATGTTCATTTTCGGCGATCCCGACGCGGAAGGCGAAGTGTTTGCGCTGCGTCCCATGACCTGTCCGTTCCAATACGAAATATTCAAAAACGGTATGAAGTCGTACCGCGACCTTCCGAAACGCTACGGCGAGACCTCGACGTTGTTCCGCAACGAAAACTCCGGCGAGATGCACGGGCTTATCAGGGTAAGGCAATTCACCATTTCCGAAGGACACCTTATGTGCACGCCCGCGCAACTCGAACAGGAATTCAAGGGCTGCCTGGAACTTGCGAGATATTGCTTAAAATGCGTCGGGCTTGACAAAGACGTATCGTATCGTTTCTCGCGCTGGGACCCCAGAAATCCCGACAACAAATATATCGACGATCCCAAACAATGGGCGTACGCCGAAGGCGAAATGAAACGTATCCTTGACGATTTGCAGGTGCCTTATACCGAGGCTATCGACGAGGCGGCGTTCTATGGTCCGAAACTCGACATTCAGATTAAAAACGTGCACGGAAAGGAAGACACGCTCGTAACCATTCAGGTCGATATGTTCCTGGCGGAGCGTTTCGATATGTACTATATCGACGAAAACGGCGAGAAGGCGCGTCCTTACATCATTCACCGCACGTCGATGGGCTGCTATGAACGCACGATCGCGCTGTTGCTTGAAAAGTACGCCGGCGCAATGCCGACGTGGCTTGCTCCCGAACAGGTCAGGGTGCTGAGTCTTACCGACCGTACCGCGTCCGTCGCGGAAGAAGTACGCCATACGCTGTTCAAACGCGGATTCCGCGCCGAAACCGACGTCAGAAACGAAAAAGGTCGGCTATAAGATCCGTGAGGCGCAACTCGACAAAAATCCCGTATATGATCATTATCGGCGACAAAGGAAGCGGCGGATAACGTCGTCGCGGTAAGAAGCCGCAAGGACGGCGACCTCGGCACGATGACTCTTGACGAGTTTATGGCAAAGATTCAGAAAGAAGTCGACGACCACGTTTGCGAATAAGCGCAAAAGCACGAAAAATGTAATATTAAGTCCCTGTGTTATCACAGGGATTTTTTTGCATATTTTTTTAGGTATGGACAATCTGTTTTTCATTGCTTCCCGTGACGATTTATCCGCTTTTTGCCGAAGAACGTGAAAGAACTGCGTATGCGCGTGGGACTTCCGCTGTCCGTTTACGACGGCAAGAAAAAAAGACCTTTGTTTTTCGACGGGGGAAAAACCTTATATCGTGACGTCATCGGACGTCGATTACGTTTTGGGGAAAGCCAGCGGATATTCGTTGTATTCCGTGACGGACAACCTTGTGGACGGCTTTGTAAGTTTTGCGGGCGGGATAAGAATCGGCGTTTCGGGCGAGGGCGTAAGCGCGGGGGATAAGGTATTTAATCTAAAATATCCGACGTCGCTTGTCATCAGAGTGCCGACAGAAATCAAAGGGAAAGCCGACGAAATCGCAAAAAAAGTGATAAAAAACGGCGAATTTAAGAATCTTTTGGTAATTGCGCCGCCGTCGGGCGGAAAAACGACGCTCCTTCGCGAAATCGCACGGCTTGCCTCAAACGACGGGTTTAACGTGTGCGTTATCGACGAAAGACGGGAAATCGCGGGGGCGGTGAAAGGGGTGTCGGGGCTTGACCTTGGCAAAAGCGTCGACGTCATCACCGGCGTCAAAAAACTGAAAGCGTACGAGTGCGCGATAAGAAGTATGAATCCCGACGTCGTGGTTACCGACGAGATTTACGGCGCGGAAGAAGTAGATGCGGTTCTGGACGCAATGCGCGCGGGCGTCAAGGTTGCGGCGTCGCTGCACGCAACGGGCGTTTCCGACCTTAAAAACACCGTTTACGAAAAACTGCAACGGGCGATGGATATTACCGTCGTATTGACGAAAAAGAACAGAGTCGGGGAAATCAAGGAAATTATCGGATGTTAAGCGTATTAAGCGGCGCGCTTTTAATGGCTGCGTCAAGCCTTATCGGGATTGCGATAAAAAGGATTTTCAGGGTGAGATACGCGTACTTTTCGGACGCCGTCGATTTTCTGAACCTTTACAAACGGGAAATATCGTCCTTGCAAACGCCGCTCGAAGACGTGATAAAAACCTTTGTTTTGTCGTCGAAAGGCGCGTTTTCGGACTCGCTTCAAAAATTTGCGGACGGGCTGCCTGCGGGCTTTAAGAACGTCGAAGAAGTGCAAAAAAAAATAAAAAACGTAATGATAAAAGAAAAAGACAGTCTGCTCGTCGCGGCGTTTTTGCACTCGCTCGGAAAGTCGAATCTTGAAAACGAAATTACAAATACCGTGCGCTATCTTGACGTTTTCAACGAAAAAAAGAGCAAATCCGCAATCGAACTTAATAAAAAAGGTGAAATGTATTATAAGTTGTTCGTCGTGCTGGGCGTAACTCTTATGCTTATCGTGGTGTGATATGGGGATTGAAATCATCTTAAAAATCGCAGGGGTGGGAATGCTCACCGCAATCGTAAACGTAATCCTTAAAAAGAGCGACAAGGACGAAATCGGAACTTTCGTTACCATCGTCGGCATCGTCGTGGTTTTAATGATGGTCGTCGATATGCTGACGGGCGTTATGGACACCGTCAAACAACTTTTCGGGCTGAAATAATGGATATTTTCAAAATCGTGGGCGTTGGGATTCTCGGCGTAATCACTGCGGGGTTTATAAAGTCTGCAAAGTCGGAGTTTTCGGTTTTCGTCGTTCTGGCAACGGGGCTTGTCATACTGATTATGATTGCGAAGGGTATGTCGGAAGTGCTTTTAAAGTTTTCGGAAATCGTCGCAAAAACGGGGATACCGTCGGCGTTGTACGGGGCGATTCTGAAAATCGTGGGAGTGGGTTATCTCACGGAATTTTCCGCAGGGATTTGCGAAGATTACGGGGCGGGGAGCGTCGGGAAGAAACTGCAACTTTCGGGAAAGATCGCGATATTTATTCTGGCGTTTCCCGTCATCGAAGCGTTTATAACCGTCGTTGAAAAACTTGCGATATGAAAACCAAAAAAATAATCAAAATATTTTTAATATTTGCGGTTTTTCTGGCGATATTTTCAATTTTTCGGGATAAAAAAACGTTGCGTTCGCAAAACAAGGCGAAGAAGAAAAATCGGTTGAAGACGGGACGGACGAGGTCCTTGAAAAACTTGACCTTGAAAGCCTGGAAGATTATTATTCGTCGCTTTCCGACGACGAAAGCGCGTTTGTCGCGGGCGGTTTCAAGGAACTTCTGAAAAGGCTTATTGACGGCAACGTCGGCGTATCTTTTAAGGATTTCATCGGCGAAATTTTCTCTCTTATATTAAAAGGCGCGCTCGGTTTTCTCCCGTCGATAATTACGGTTGTCGTGATTTCGGTGATGTCGGGCATGCTGAAAGGGCTTAATTCCGGATTTCTGAACGAAAACACGTCGGAAATCGTGGATTTTGCGTGCTTTTCGGCGATTCTTACGGTCATCGTGTCGGAGGCGGCGAATATGCTGACTCTTACGATAAACACCGTCG
Organism: Clostridiales bacterium; assembly: GCA_022009995.1. Classification (GTDB taxonomy): domain Bacteria; phylum Bacillota; class Clostridia; order Christensenellales; family CAG-917; genus CAG-349. The sequence continues at coordinate 1,512,323 of CP091734.1, read as the reverse complement.
GGCGCGTCGAAAAGTTGTCCGCCGCATTGTTTCCCGTGCTTCTGACGCTTATGACGGCTTTGGGCGGGGCAAGCGGCGTAGGCTTTCTGAAACCCCTTGTCGGCGTGTTTTCGGTGGGGCTTACGAAAGTCGTGAAAACGTTTGTGCTGCCGTGCTTTACGGGCGCGGTTTTACTGAATGCGGTAGGCAATATTTCGCCTGCGGTCAAACTTGACAAAATGGCGGATTTTTTCAAAAAAGCGGGCAGCATAGTGTTGAAAACGGTGTTTTCGGCGTTTTTTGCTTATCTTCTTATCGGCGGCGTAATCGGGAAAACCGTTGACGGAGTGATGATTAACGCGGCGCGATTCGGCGTGAAAAGTTACGTTCCGATAATCGGCGGTTACGTGTCGGACGGATTCGACGTGGTGCTTGCCGGGTGCGCGCTTGTCAAAAACGCGGTCGGAATGACGGGGCTTCTGATATTGTTGTCGGTTGTCGTCGCGCCCGTCGGAAAACTTATCGCGTTTGACCTTATTTTGCGATTTGCGGCAGGCGTTGTCGAGCCGCTTGGCGTATCCGGAATATCGGATATGCTGACGAAAATTTCAAAATGTGCGGGGTTACTCATTGCGGCGATCGCGGGGGCAACGTTCGCGTTTTTCGCGATGGTGCTGACGGCTGGGACGTCGGTCGGGGTGTGATATGGGCGCGTGGCTTCTGAAAATCACGGGCGTTATCGCGCTCTCGACGCTTTCGTCGCTGCTTATTCCGAACGGACAGACGAAAAAATACGTCAAGGGGATTTTCGCGCTTATAACGTTGTTCGTTCTGGTATCGCCGCTGCCGAAACTCTTAAAAAGCGACTTTTCGGGTTTTCCGAACGCTTTTGATACTGTCTCCGAACTTGAAATCGACGAAACGTTTTTATACGGCGTGGCGACGAACGCATATAAAACGCAGGAAAGGAATATCGAAAAGTTTCTGAAAGAAAAGGGAATCGAAGCAAAGGTAAAATTCGTCGTAAAAAGCGAAACTTCGTCGGAAATTGACTACGTAAACGTTATTTTGTCCGATAAGTCATTTGAGCGGGACAAGTCGAATAGTATTGATATCGGGGCGTTGAAAAGCGAAATCTCAAAGTTTTCGGGCGTCCCGGAAGACAAACTGAGGGTTTTTTATGAACGATAACGAAGAAAAGAAAAAACCGTTTAAGGATTTTATCCGAAAAATCAAAAGCGTAAAGAATATCGAAATCATCGTCTGCATAATTTTAATTGCGATAATCCTTTTGCTTTACGGAATCGTACGCGAGGCGAAGAAGAAGCAGGCTGAAAGCGGAAACGCGGGGGCGACGATTGTCGAAACGGCGTCGGACGAAGAAAGGCTTGCGGCGGTTTTATCAAAGATAAAAGGAGCGGGAAAAGTCGAAGTGTACATCGGTTACGACGGCAATTTCGAAACCGTTTACGCCTTTGACAAAACGACGAATACGACGACGCGCACCGACGACTCGGGCGGGGCGAACCTTACGACCACCGTTACCGAAGAAAAGTCAACCGCCGTGTTTGACGAAAACAAAAAACCGCTTATCGAAAAAACCGTCGCGCCGAAAATCACCGGCGTAATAGTTGTGGCGGAAGGGGCGAAAGACGTCGCCGTAAGGCTGAATATCTTAAAAGCCGTCGCAACCGCCCTGAACGTAAACGAAAAAATAATCGAAATTTTCATAATGAATTAAATGGAGGGTTTATATGAAAAACAACAAAAAGAAAATCGCGGTATTGTCGATTATGACCGTTCTCCTTGTGGTGTCCGCCGTCCTTAACGTATGGCTCAACACAAAGCTCACGAAACGTCAGGAAACGCTGACGACGAACACAAACGAACCTACCGTTACCGAAACTTTCAAAAGTTTCCGCTCGTCAAGGGAAACCACCCGTCAGGAACTTATCGATTATCTTGACGCGATAATTTCGTCCGAGAGCGCAAGCGCGTCCGCAAAAACGGCGGCAGAAACGCAGAAACAGAGCGTATGCACGCAGATGGAAACGAACTTCTGTTGGAAAGACTTATTCAGGCGCGCGGATTTCGCGATGTAATCGTAACTCTTTCCGACAAGAACTGCACGGTGGTCGTCGCCGACGATAATCTGGAAGCGCAGGAAGTCGCTCAGATTCTCAGCGTCGTGACCAATGAAACGAGCTACACCGCAAACGACGTAATCGTCTGTCAATACTGATAAAATGTGTCGGGGAACGGGTATAATTGCTTGTATAAGACGAAAAAATATGCTATAATATCCGTAATTCGGAGGATAGTATGGCAAAAATCAAGTCAGTGAAATCGAATACGGAAGTTTACGCCGAAATCATCGCGGACATCGCATCTCGCGCAGCCGCCGAAATCGAAGGGGCGGAGCTTCTTGGGAAAAACCCCGACAAGTCGCGTATCATCAAAGACAACGACGTCCACGCTTACGTTAAAGCGACAACACCGTCGATATCGATATTTATCTGAATATTTTGTACGGCTACAACATTCCCGACACCGTCTGCAAGGTTCAGATTGCAATCAAAAAAGCAATCGAAAAGGAAACCTGCTACAAGGTGGGAGAAGTCAACGTTTCGGTTGTCAGTATTATCGTCGAAGAAACCGACGACACCCCCGTGATTGTTCACGACTTTGACGACGAAGAAACCGACGACGTCGCAAAATCCGAAGAAGAAAACGCATAACTTTCACTTAGCCCTCGTTTTTACGACGGGCTAATTGTTTTTGAATTTCAGAGGTTTATATGAGCAGAAGCACCGCACGAGAACATCTTTTCCAACTCACGTTCGAACAACTTTTTTCGGAAGATAAACGACGTCACTCTGGAAGCGTACCTTATGGACGCGTCTTTGACCGACTCCGACAAACAGTACGTCAGAAAGGCGTACGACGGCATTTATACGCATCTTGACGAATTGAAGGGCATTGTCGCAAAGTATTCCAACGGCTTTAATATCGACCGCATTTACAAGCCCGACCTTGCCGCGATGATCGTCAGCGTTTACGAGATGAAATACGTCCCGGAAGTTCCCGCCGCCGTCAGTATCAACGAGGCGGTCGAACTTGTCAAAAGATATTCCACGGAAAAGAGCAAATCTTACGTCAACGGCGTGCTTGCAAGCGTCAATAAGGCGCTGACGGAGGAATAATGCAGATTATCGACGGAAAGGCCTTGTCGTCAAAAATCCGCGCGGATATAAAGGCGCAGGTCGCAGAACTTAAATCAAAGGGCGTTGAAGCGTGTCTTGTCGTCATTCTTGTCGGCAACGATCCGTCAAGCGAACTTTACGTAAAAAATAAGGTAAAAGCATCGGAAGAAGTCGGCATAAAAAGTATTCTTTGCCGCTTTCCCTTGACCGTTACCGAAAAGGAACTTATCGACGAAATCGAGCGGCTCAACGCCGACGATACGGTCAGCGGTATTCTGGTGCAACTTCCTTTGCCCGATTCTATCGACGAGAAAAAGGTAACCGCGCATATCGACGTGAACAAGGACGTGGACGGATTTTCCGCATACCAGACGGGTTTACTTTGCCTCGGCACCCCCGACCTTGCGCCTTGTACGCCGCAGGGGATCATCGCTCTTATCGAATCGACGGGCGTAAAAATCGCAGGGAAACACGCCGTGATCGTCGGGCGCAGCAATATCGTCGGACGTCCGACATTGCAACTTCTTTTGCAACGCGATGCAACCGTTACGATTTGCCACAGCAAAACGCAAAACCTTAAAGAATTTACAAAAACGGCGGATATTCTTGTCGTTGCCGTCGGAAAACCTAAATTAATCACGAAAGATATGGTGAAAGACGGCGCGGTCGTTATCGACGTCGGCATTTCCCGCGACGAAAACGGCAAGCTTTCGGGCGACGTGGATTTTGAAAACGTAAAAGACGTTTGCTCGTTTATCACTCCCGTCCCGGGTGGGGTGGGACCGATGACGGTGACGATGCTTATGCACAACACCTTGCTCGCCGCAAAAAATCGTCATAATTTTGCGACCTTTTGAGTTTTTGGCAAAACCTTACTCGGTTACGTACGCCTAAGTACGCGCCCTCGTAAGAACTTGCCAAGAAACGTCAAAATCTCATCAAAATTCTGACGATTTTAATTTTGGGGACCCCGCGGGATACTGTGTACCCGTGGGGAAAAGGCGCACACGAGCAAAAGAGTGAGCGTTATCGCCCCGGATAACGTGATTTCAAAAACGAAGTGTGCGACGTAATTCTCGCCGTTTTGGGAGAGTTTTTTAGTTTATGTCATTCTGAGGAGCGAAGCGACGTGAGAATCTCCCGGAAGGGTAACCTTGTTTTAATAGATACAAATTTTGATTTATTTTTCGGTGTTTTTGCGAAAATAATTGCGAAAAAGAACAAATATTATGGATAAATTGTTTTACGAAAATCTTTATATCGAAAAGGGCGCAAGGTACATTTGCGGCGTTGACGAGGTCGGGCGCGGTCCGCTCGCCGGTCCCGTTACCGTGTGCGCCGTCATCATGGATTTGTCGAAAATTGTCGACGGCGTCGACGACAGCAAAAAACTTTCGGAAAAGAAGCGCGAAAAACTTTTTCCGCAAATTTGCGAAGCGGCTGTCGATATGTCGATTGTGAGCGTCGGCCCCGAAGTCATTGACGAAATCAACATTCTGAACGCGACGAAACAGGCAATGAAACAGGCGATTATGAGCCTGAAAGTCAAGCCGGACGTCGTGCTTGTGGACGCGGTGCAACTCGATATTCCATATAAAACGCACGCAATAATCAAGGCGACTCGTTGTCATATTCAATCGGTTGCGCGTCGATTCTCGCAAAGGTCACCCGTGACGCTTATATGATAAAAGCCGACGAGATTTATCCCGATTACGGTTTCAAAAGCAACAAAGGATACGGCAGCGCAAAGCATATCGCCGCATTGAAAGAGAAAGGCGCGACGCCAATTCACAGAAAATCGTTCATTAAAAATTTTGTCGGAGATAACAAATGAGAGCGGAAGGCATAAGGGGAGAAAGCCTTGCGGAAGGGTACCTTAAAAGCAAGGGATACAAAATAATCGGTCGCAACGAAAAACTTATGGGCATCGAGGTTGACCTTATCGCGACCGCGCCGGACGGCGACGTTTGCTTTATCGAGGTCAAGTCGCGCACGACATATTCGTACGGATACGCGCTTGAAGCGGTAACTCCCGCAAAAATCGCAAGGTACAAAAGATTTATTAATCTTTACACACAGATTCATCGTCTTTACGACAAGACGCTTCGCATCGACGTTATCGCAATTTCGGGCGACGACGTCGAACATATCGAAAACGTCGGCGGTTAAAACCGAAAAAAAAGTAATATAATTATCTATAATTATTTCAAAACCCGCCTTATTTCGTTTGCCAAGATTTTCCCGTTATGATATAATTCTTTCGAAAATCCGCACCCGTGGGTTGACAAATCCGTGCTTTTTGAGTTCATTTGTCGCAAACTTTCGGGGAGGAGTAAAAAACGGAGGTATTTTTTTATGGCAGTAACATCAATGAAACAACTGCTTGAAGCAGGCGTTCACTTCGGTCACCAGACAAAGCGTTGGAATCCGAAAATGGCAAAGTACATCTACGCTGCAAGAAACGATATTCACATTATCGATTTGCAGATCTCGGTTGAAAAGGTGGAGGAAGCATACGCTTTCATTCGTCAGGTTGCGTCGGAAGGCAAAGACATCCTTTTCGTAGGTACGAAAAAACAGGCGCAGGACGCAATCCAGTCGGAAGCGGAACGTTGCGGAATGTACTACATCAACCAAAGATGGCTCGGCGGTACGCTCACCAACTTCAAAACCATTAAATCTCGTATCGACAGGCTCAACAAACTCAATCAGATGGAAATCGTCGGCGAGTTCGATCTTCTTCCCAAAAAAGAAGTTATCGGTCTCAAAGCCGAACGCGACCAACTTGAAAAGAACCTCGGCGGCATCAAAAACATGCGTGAACTTCCCGGTGCACTCTTCGTAGTCGACCTTAAAAAGGAAGAAATCGCCGTTAAAGAAGCGCGCCTTCTCAATATTCCCATCGTCGGCGTCGTCGATACCAACTGCGATCCCGACCTTGTCGATTACGTTATCCCCGGCAACGACGACGCAATCCGCGCAATCAAACTCTTCGCATCGCTTATGGCAGACGCCGTTATCGAGGCGAAACAGGGCGTTGACGCAGTAGCGGCGGCACATGCGGAAGCAAACGCCGAAGCAGCCGAAGAAGCAAAAGAAAAAGAAACGGTTGAAGAAGTCGTTGAAGAAGCAGTCGCTCCTTTGACCAAAGAAGAAGCGCTTGACAAAGCAATCGCGGAAGCGGAAGCAAAATAATCGGAGGATTTCAGATATATGGCAGCATTCACCAGTAAAGACGTTATGGATTTGCGCGCTCGCACGGGCGCAGGTATGATGGATTGCAAAAAGGCTCTTACCGAAGCGGACGGCGACATGGACAAAGCAGTCACCATTCTTCGCGAAAAGGGCGCGGCAACCGCAGCCAAAAAAGCAGGCCGCGTTGCAGCGGAAGGCATTGTCGAAAGTTATATCCACATGGGCGGTAAAATCGGCGTTCTCGTCGAGGTCAACTGCGAAACCGACTTCGTTGCAAAAAGCGACGACTTCAAAGCGTTCGCTCACGACGTCGCTCTCCAGATCGCTTCTATGAAACCTACTTGCGTCGCTATCGAAGACCTTGACGCGAAAGCGGTTGAACTTGAACGTGAAATTTACAAGAATCAGGCTCTTGCGGAACCCAAGCCGAAGCCCTTGAACATCATCGAAAAGATGGTTGACGGTCGCATTCAGAAATACTACAAAGAAGTTTGCCTTCTTGAACAGGATTTCTTCAAAGATCCCGGCAAAACCATTAAACAATATCAGACCGAAGTTACCGCAAAGGTCGGCGAGAAGGTCGCGATTCGTCGTTTCGTTCGTTACGAAATGGGCGAAGGCATCGAAAAGAGAAAAGACGATTATCTCGGCGAAATCAGCGAAAACCTCGCAAAAATGCAACAAAACGGTTAATTACCTTTTGAAAAGGACGCTTTTGCGTCCTTTTTTTTGAATTTTCGAATCAGGAGAGACTATATGGATAACAAATATACAAGAGTCGTCATTAAAATCAGCGGCGAAGCCCTTGCGGGTGAAAACGGATTCGGACTGAACAACGCCGTTATCGCGGGCGTTGTGGAACAAATCGCGAAAGTCAGGAATATGGGTATCCAGATCGGCATCATCATCGGCGGCGGCAACTTCTGGCGCGGACGTCAGGGCGCGGATATGGACAGAACGACTGCCGACCATATGGGTATGCTCGCAACCGTCATCAACTCGCTTGCAATGCAGGACGCTTTGGAACACGCGGGCGTGCCTACGCGCGTTATGACGGCAATCGAAATGCCCAGAGTCGCAGAGCCTTACATTTTACGCCGTGCGATCCGCCATCTTGAAAAAGGTCGCGTCGTCATCATGGCGTGCGGTACGGGCAACCCGTATTTCAGCACCGACACGGGCGCGGCGCTCAGGGCTGCGGAAATTCAGGCGGACGTATTGTTGCAAGCCAAAAATATCGACGGCGTTTACGACAGCGATCCGAAGAATAATCCCGACGCCAGAAAGTACGACAAAATCGGATATCTTGACGTCATCAAGGACGGTTTGCAGGTTATGGACACGACCGCGGTATCTCTTTGTATGGAAAACCATATCCCCATCGTAACGTTTGCGCTGAACGAAAAAGACAGCATTTACAAGGCGGCGACGGGACAGAAAATCGGTACAATTATCGAATAATTTTTGACAAAAACTTAACAAAAAACAACAAAAACGCACGTATCACGTGCGTTTTTTGTATTTTGTTCGTGATTGAAAACCATATGTTTTTTTGCAAATAACGCCGCTGTTTATTCTTATTGAACGGACAAATTTCATTCAATTTTCGACTGACAAAAAACAGTATAAAACGTCAAAACATCAAAATCGCCGCGCCTTTTAATTAAGAGCGTTCGCGCATTTATTTTTACCAAGTACTTGCTTTTATATATTTTAGTATGTTATAATATTTTTACTAAAATGTATTTTGGAGGAATATATGGCTTTCGGTATCGAAGAAGTCGATTTTTTGTTTGAAACTTTCGACGAAGAAAATGCTAAAACTTTTGAAAATTACAAGTCCGAGTTGCAGGGAATCCGCGCAGGTCGCGCAAATCCCCACATTCTTGACAAGGTCGAGGTTGAATATTACGGAACGATGACGCCGCTTAATCAGATGGCGAACGTTACTATTGCGGAAGCGCGTGTGCTTGTCGTGTCGGTATGGGACAAAAGCGCGCTCAAAAACGTTGAAAAAGCAATACTTGCCGCAAACGTCGGCATCACGCCCAACAACGACGGCACGGTGATTCGTCTTGTTTTCCCCGAAGTTACCGAAGAAAGACGTCGCGCGCTTGTAAAAGACATTAAACAGGGCGCGGAAGAAACCAAAATCGTTTTAAGAAATCATCGTCGCGACATCAACGAAGAACTTAAAAAACTCAAAAAAGACAGCACGATCACCGAAGACGACCTGACAAACTTCCTGGAAGAAGTCGATAAACGCCTCGCGAAGGAAATCGAAAAGGTTGACGAAACCGCAAAGAAAAAAGAAGACGAGGTAATGAGTGTATAAAGCCGAGTTTTCCGGTAAAAAAATTGACGACGTCGAAAAAGAACTTGCAAAACAAGGGATTATCGACGTCGAAATCGTTAAAAACGATTCTAAGCGCGACGACGGATACGATTCGGAACTTGTCGTAAGGGCGGACGTCACGGGAAACAAAGCCGTGCTCGTCACGTCGAAATTCCGTCTGTCCGTTCCGCTTTCGGAGGAATAATTTATGTTAAAACGCGCGGTTACGGCGATAATACTCGTCGGATACGCATTTGCGATGTTATATCTTGGCACGGCGGTGCATTACGGGTTTCTGGACGCGCTCATTATGTCGTTCGCATTCGTCGGGACTTACGAAATGTACCATACTTTCAGGAAGTCGGAATACAAGAATTCCTGGGGGGCGCCGCTGTTGTTGTGCGTCGCGATATATCCTTTATGGTATTTTTTAGGCTACAAGGGCATACTGATTGCGCTGAGTCTTTCGATATGCCTTGCGCTTGCGGTGTTCACGTTCAAAGCGGAAATGGAACTGAAAGACCTGCTTGCGACGATATTTTCGCTGATTTATCCGATGGCGCTTGTGTCGCTTGCGTTTGCGCTTTCGAGGGAGTTTCCGTGCGGCGGCACGTTTGCGATATCGTTTGCGATTTTCCTTCCCGTGTTTTCGGATACGTTTGCGTATCTTGTCGGAAGCACTTTGGGGAAAAGGAAACTTTGTCCGTCGATATCGCCGAAAAAAACCGTCGCGGGCGCGATCGGCGGATTACTGGGCAGCGTTTTGTGCGCGGTAACGTTCTTCCTGCTGTTTGACTTATATGCGGTTATCCCCGTCGGATACGTTTCTTTTTCGGACAGCGTAGCGGTGCGCGCGGTGGTATTCGTCGTTCTGGGTATCGTCGGCGGCGTACTTGCGGAAATCGGTGACCTTGCGGCAAGCCGCATCAAACGCACCATGAACATCAAGGACTTTGGAAACATCTTCCCCGGTCACGGCGGCGTTCTTGACAGACTTGACAGCATTATGTTTACGCTCGTTATGTTTTTTACGGCATTTACGTTCATGTATATGTAATATCCCGGGCGTTTACGGATATAAATACTAAAAGAGGTTGTATATTATGAGAATGAAACAAATCGTGATATTCGGCAGCACCGGTTCGGTCGGCACGAAGGCGTTGCAGATTTGCGAACGCAACCCCGAATCGTTCAAAGTAATCGGGCTTACCACGAATACCAACATCAAAAAACTTTTGGAGCAAATCAATCAATTCCGTCCGCGCTACGTCGCGATTACCGACGACGACGCAAGGAACGAATTCACCAAGTACAAACCGCCTTTTGTGCAGGTTTTGTCCGTTGACGAGCTTTCGTGCATAAAAGTCGACTGCGTCATCAACGGTATGGTCGGCATCAGCGGTCTGAAACCGTCGATGAACGTTCTGAAAAACGGCGGCACGCTGGGTATCGCAAACAAAGAGCCCATCGTCGCTGCGGGCAGACTTCTCAGGGAGCAAGCCGAAAGATACGGCTCCACGATTATTCCCGTCGATTCGGAACACAGCGCGATTTTCCAGTGCCTGAAAGCGGGTAAAGTTCAGGATGTCAAAAAGGTTACGCTGACGGCGTCGGGCGGTCCGTTTGTCGATTTCACCGACGAACAACTGCGCGCGGTAACGCCGCAAATGGCAATCAAACATCCCGTCTGGGCAATGGGTACGAAAGTTTCCATCGACAGCGCGACGATGATGAACAAGGGCTTGGAAGTTATCGAGGCAATGAACCTGTTCAATCTTCCGCAAAGCAAAATCGACGTCATTATCCATCGCGAAAGCGTTATTCACAGCTTTGTGGAATTTGTCGATAAATCGGTGATTGCGTGTATGAGCATGCCGAACATGCGCCTTCCGGTGCAGCTTGCGATGACTTATCCCGACCGTATCGAAAGTTATGCGGAAAGTCTTGATCTTGCAAAACTCGGCTCGCTTCATTTCGAATATCCCGATTATAAAAAATTCAAATGTTTGTCGTTGTGTATCGACGCGGCGAAACTCGGCGAGAGCGCGTGCGTTGCGGTATCCGCAGCCGACGAAATCGCGGTCGCGCAGTTTATCGCGGGCAAAATCGGATTTACCGATATTGAGAAATACGTCGAAAAAGGCTTGTCTTTCATAAGGGGCAACAAGGTTTCAAGCGTGGACGAAGTTTTGTCGATTGACGAAACAGTCAAAGTACATACGCCAGACAATGAGGTAATAATTGATATTTTCATCGCTTTGCTCGTTCCAGAGCGTAATGCTTAACATTTTATACGTCGTTATCGCGATACTCGCATTGATGTTTATGATCGTCGTGCACGAATTCGGACACTTCATTGCGGGGAAAAAACTCGGTTTTCAGATTAACGAGTTCGCGATAGGCTTCGGCCCGCCGATTTTCAAAAGGAAAATGAAGTCGGGCACGCAGTTTTCGATACGTCCGATACCCCTTGGCGGGTTTTGCGGATTCGAGGGCGAAGACGACGATAACGACAACCCGAGGGCTTTCAACAATATGCCGCCGTGGAAAAGGATCATCGTTCTTTTTAACGGGGCGTTTTTCAATTTCCTTTCGGCGATGCTCATCATCACGATTTTCTTTGCGCTTACGGCGAGCAGGTTTCCGTTATCGGCGCGCAGTACGAAGGCGGCGCAAATACCGAAGTCGTGCAGGAAGGCGATATTATTCTTGCCGTCGACGGGAAAATCAAGCATATCCTTATGAACGACGATTTCTCGGATATGCTTAGTAAATGCGGCGACACAGCAAAACTCAAAATTTTAAGAAACGGAAAAGCGCAAACCGTCACGATTAAAAAGGGCGCGTATAAGTATTTCGCCCCGACCGCAAAAAGCGATTTTTATCAGGTGATGTATATAAAAGACAATGCCTATCACGCGGTGAATTTGAAAGACTACCATATTACGAAAATCGACGGCAAAAAGAAAAACCTTGACAGAAACCTTGCGGAACTTAAAAGCGGTACCGCAATTTCATTTGAAAAGGACGGCGTCGAGTACGAAGGCTTTATCACCGTCGTTAAAAAGGGCGACAGGCTGACTTATCTCGACGACGAGTTCGTCCCTCCGCTGACCGCCGAAAAATATGCGACGCTTACGTCTTCGATGACCGACGGGCATTTCATAATGTTCCAGCAGGAGCTCGAAGGCGGCAGTTTCAGCGTGCCTATCGTTATCTCGAAGGACACAATAAAAGACTTCTCGGACAAAGTGATTTCCGATTTTTCGTATTCGGGTTACGTCACGGGACACACCCAACTAATCGCGGGGCAAGACGGCAACGAACCGATAAACTTCGGCTTCACAAGGCGGCTGTCAACCGAGAAACTCGGGTTCTTCCGCGCGCTTGGCAGAAGTTTCACTTTCAGTTTCTTCATCGTGTTCAAGGTGCTGGCGGTGCTTGGCGCGCTTATCACCGGCAAGATGGGGCTTGAAAGCGCAGGCGGTCCCATTACCGTTATCTCGACGCTTTCGACGGGCATAAAGCAGGCGGGATTCCCGTATCTGATGTTAATTACGTGCATACTGTCGGCGAACGTTGCGGTCATGAATCTGTTGCCGCTTCCCGCGCTGGACGGCAGTAAAATCGTGCTGACGTTTGTTGAGTGGATTCGTGGCAAACCGTTGAACAGGAAGGTCGAGGCGATTATCCACACGGTCGGGCTTATTATACTGTTCACGTTTACGATTTTCGTGGATATTTTCCATATGATTAAATAAGATGACAAGAAAAATAAAGGTCGGAAACGTTTATATCGGCGGTGGCGCACCGATTTCGGTACAGTCGATGTGCAATACTAAAACCGCAGACGTCGAAAACACGATAAAGCAGATAATTTCGCTTCGAAACGCGGGCTGCGATATCGTGCGTTTTGCCGTAAATTCCGCGACCGACGCGGCGGCGATAAAAGAGATTAAAAACGCGACGGATATTCCGCTTGTCGCGGATATTCAGTACGATTATAAACTTGCGGTCGCGTCCGCCGAAACGGCATCGACAAAGTAAGAATAAACCCCGGCAATATCGGCGACGAAAGAAAGGTAAGATACCTTGCGGACGTCTTAAAAGAAAGAAATATACCGATAAGAATCGGCGTGAATACGGGAAGCCTTGAAAAGGATCTGAAAAACCTGAACCCTGCCGACGCGCTTGTCGAAAGCGCGAAACGCCATATAAAAATCCTGGAAAACGCAGGCTTTTTCGACATAATCGTGTCGTTGAAATCGTCCGACGTCAGGACAAGCGTCGCCGCGGCAAGGAAATTTTCAAAAGAGTTTGATTATCCGCTGCACCTCGGCGTGACGGAAGCAGGCACTTTCGAGCGGGGCATTATCAAAAACACGGCAGGACTTTCGCCGCTGCTGCTGGACGGAATCGGCGACACAATCCGCATTTCGCTGACGGCAGATCCCGTCGAAGAAGTAATCGCAGGGCGTATGCTTCTGAAATCATTGGGGCTCAACGACGACAGCGAAGTGATTGCCTGTCCGACGTGCGCCCGCACGGAAATCCCGCTTTTCGACCTTGCGACGAAAGTCGAGAAAATGCTTGCGGGAACAAAAGGGCTGAAAGTCGCGGTTATGGGTTGCGTCGTGAACGGCGTCGGTGAAGGCGAAAAAGCCGACTTCGGAATTGCCGGCGGCAAGGAAAAATCGGTGATTTTTGAAAAAGGAAAAATTACAAAAACAATCGACAATTCGTTGATTTTTGATGAAATAAACGCATTGATTGCAAAATATAAGGCACAAAATGAAAAAGTTTGACGTTGAATTCAAAAAACTTACGGACAATAAATATCCGTTCGTCAGGTTCGTTCGCGCAGAGTACAGCGTGAGCGACAACAACCTTATTTTGCATTTTCTGGCGTCTGCCCAGTCGATTGACGGCGGCGTACTTTCCGACCGCGTGAAAGACGATATCGTGAAAGCCGTCGTGCCGCTCGTGCCCGACGAAATCACGTTTTCGGTGAGATATACCAAAGTGTATGCGGACGAAGACACCGTCAGAGTCAAACTTATGCAAGCCCTGCAAAAATATATGGGAATCGCCGCGGGAATGATTAAGCCCGAGGACGTGAGCATACAGGTGAACGACTACGTAATCGACGTGAAAATCAAGGCGCAAAAGGCGTATTCGTCAATGCTGAAAGCCGACGACGTGAAAGAAAAAATCGTCGATTATCTGAACGAAAATTTTGTTGAAAACGTCAATTTTGAAGTTGTCGAAAAATACATTTCTGACGAAGAAAAGAAAAAAATTGCCGAAAAAAGTCTGAAAACCGTTGAAAATGCGGGCTTTAATTGTGATATTAAAGTCAGCGCGGACGGCACGGTAAAAGAAGACGGAAACGACGTGTTTTCCGACCTTATCGATCCGTCCGACGACACCATCGTGATTTACGGCGACGCAAGACAGATCAAAGCAACCGCGCTTGAAAATCTTGTCGGGAAAGCGTATATGAACGTTTTGCCGATGTACATATCCGACATTAAAGACACAATGGAAGCGGCAACCGTCTGCGGGCGTGTGGTCGGGCTTGAAAAGCGGGAATACCGCAACAAAAACTTCGGGCTCAACCTTCCGACGGGAGGGCGGTTCAAAAAGAATACGACCGATGAAAAGCTGCCGATGTACACGTTCACAATCGACGACACGACCGGCAAACTTTCGGTCGTGTATTTTGCAAGGGATACCAAGGTCAACGCGCTGGATTTGTCTTTGCGCGACGAAAAGAACGTCGTAATTTCCGGAAAACTCAGCGACAGAAACGGCTCGAAACAGATTATGGTCGATAAAATGTGGCTTGCGGACGTCGATTATTCCACGATCAAGACCGAATTACCGCAAAAATCCGCAAACAAAAACTATTATCTCGTGCGTCCCGAAAAGTATTTTGAAGAGTCGCAAAGCAGCATGGACGATCTTCTTGGCGGCGAAAAGGAAGTCGCGCCTTACCTGAAAGGTAAGACTTTCGTCGTATTCGACCTTGAAACGACGGGGCTCGACGTGCAGCATTGCATGGTGGTGCAACTCGGAAGTTACAAAATCGTCGACGGGAAAATCGTGGAAACTTTCAACACGCTGATAAACCCCTGTTGTCATATCCCGGAGGCGACGAGCGCGATTCACGGAATTTACGACAGCGACGTCGTTTGCGCGCCGGAGTTCAAGGACGTCGTCCCCGACTTTTTCAAGTTCACCCGCGGCGCGACGCTTGTCGGACACAACGCCTGCGGATACGATTTGCCGATACTTTCGCGGCTTGCAAGGGAAAGCGGCTATAACTTCGACAATCCCGTGCTCGACACGCTTATCCTTGCAAAACAGCAATACAGGCTGCCGAGTTACAATCTCGGAAACCTTGCAAAGCACTTTCATATCAACCTTGAAAACGCGCACAACGCCGACTTTGACGCCATCGCGACGGCAAAACTTTTCATAATTCTTGCCGAAAAGTTGAAATAAAGTTAAAAAACGCTTAAAAATAATTGCATATAGAATATATATATGTTATTATATCTATGCTAGCATCGAAAGTGAGAGTGAGCCTTGACGGCTCGCTCTTATTCGTATAAAGGAACGATTATGAAACAAGAAGTATTGAAAATCAAGGAAAAAATCGCGCCCGTGGTCGAAGGATTGGGCTATGAACTCGTCGACGTCAAAACAAGCGTGCAGTACGGCACCGACACCGTTACCGTCGTTATTTTCAAAGAAGGTGACATGGGGCTGGACGATTGCGAAAAAGTCCACAACGCCGTCGACGCGCTCTTTGACGAGATAAATCCTTTCGGCGACAAATCGTACAATTTGGAAGTATCGTCGATGGGGCTTGACTGGCCGCTTAAAACCGCCGACGATTTCCGCCGCCGCAAAGGGCAGGAACTTGAAATTTCCTTGTTCCAAAAAATCGACGGCAACAAAAAAATCACGGGGATTCTGGACAGTTTCGACGACGACGGAATCACGATTAAACTCACCGATATCAAAACGGGCAAAGACCTTAACAAGTCGTTGACGCTTTCAAAAAAAGAAATCGCAAAGGCAAGTCTTGCAATCCGTTTCGAATAAAAATAAAAAATCAAAACTTAATATAGCGGTTTTCCGCAGGAGGTAATATGGTAAACAAGGACTTTTTCCAGGCACTCGATTTGCTGGAACAGGAAAAGAAAATAAGTCGCGAAAAAATGATCGAAGCGCTTGAAGCGGGCATACTTTTCGCTTTCAAAAAAGAATACGGCGAGGCGCGTCAGATAACAGTGCGCTGCGACGAAACCCGCAACACCATCAAAGTGTTTGCGTACAGAAACGTCGTGGAAACCGTCGAAGATCCCGAAAAAGAAATTTCTTTGGAAGACGCGCAGGCGATCAAACCGTCTTATAAACTCGGCGACGTCGTCGTCGAAGACGTCACGCCCAAGGACTTTTCCCGCATTGCGGCGCAAACCGCAAAACAAGTCATCATGCAACGCATCAACGACGCAAGTCGCGACGTCGTCATGAACGAAATGACCGAACGCGAGGGCGAAATCGTGTCGGCAACCGTAAGACGTAAAGAAGGTATGACTTATTACGTCGAAATCTCCGGAAACCAGATGGAAGGCGTTTTGGGACTTCCCGACCAGATTCAGGGCGAACGCCTGAACATCGGCGACGTCGTGAAAGTGTACGTCAAAAAGGTCAGAAGCACCGACTTCGGCGCGCAGGTTGTCGTGTCGAGAAGCGCGGCGGGCTTTGTAAAACGTATGTTCGAGTTGGAAGTACCCGAAATCCGCAGCGGACTTGTCAAAATCAACGGTATCGTCCGCGAGGCGGGCTACCGCACGAAAATGGCAGTGTCGTCGGACGATCCGTCGGTTGACGCAATCGGCGCGTGCATCGGTCCCAAAGGCAGCCGCGTAAACGCAATCGTCGCAGAACTCGGCGGTGAAAAAATCGACATCATTCCTTACTGCACCGATCCTCTTGAATTCGTCGCCCGCGCACTCAGTCCCGCTCCCGTGCAGATGGTGCAAATCAACGAAGAAGAAAAGAAAGCGAAAGTCGTTGTCGCCGACGAAAAACTCTCGCTCGCAATCGGCAAGCAAGGACAAAACGCGCGTCTTGCTGCGAAACTCACCGGCTGGAAAATCGACGTCAAACCTTACAGCGAAGTTATGAAGACGCTGTCGGTTGAATCGGCGGAGAACGAAAATGCCTAAGAAAATCCCGTCGCGCATGTGCGTCGTATGCCGAAATATGTTTGAAAAGCCGGATCTTATCCGCGTCGTAAAAGGTGCGGACGGCGTTTCAATCGACCTTACCGGCAAAAAAGCGGGGCGCGGCGCGTACGTCTGCAAAAATCCCGAATGCTTTGAAAAATGCGTCAAAAAACGCGTTTTCGACAGAGTGTTTCAGGAAAAACTTTCGGACGAAGTTTACGAATCCTTAAAGGAAGAATATGCAAAACTCGGACAAAATTCGTAGTTATCTGGGGTTCGCCGCCCGCGCGAACAAAATCGTGTTCGGGACGGAGCGCATTTTAATGAAAAAAAGCGTGCCCGTCATCGTACTTGGCGCGGACGCAATGCAAAACACCGCAAAACGGATAAAGAACTACGCCGAAAGGTCAAACTCTCCCGTCGTCACCCTTGAAAACGGCACGATTGAGGAAATATTCAAAAAACAAAACTGCAAGGTGGTCGCCGTCACCGACGTCAGCCTTGCGAATGCTATAATTGAAAATGCGAAATAGCGGAGGTAATTTAATGGCAGAAAATAATGCGAAAAATTATGAAGGCGGCACGAAAGGACTCGGCTCGGTAAAAACCGACGTCGTATCTCCCGCGCTTCAAAAACTGACGGAACTTTCCGTAAAACTTCGCGCGCTCACCGATAATATCCTTGAAATCAAGGCGAAAAAAGCGCGTGAGGAAGAGGAAAGACGCGCCGAAGAAGAAAGAAGAAAAGAAGCGGAAGAACTTTTGAGAATCCAAAAGGAAGAAGCCGAAAAGAAAAAGGCGGAAGAAGAAGCCGCGGCAAAGGCAAAGGAAGAAGAAAAACCCGAAGTCGCGCCCGAAAAACCCGTCGAAGTCAAAGAAGAGGTTGCGGCTCCCGCAGCGCCGCAAGTACCCTTAAAGAAACCCGAAGCGGCAAAGACCGAACAAAAACCCGTCGTACAAACACGCATTTTCACACAAGACGACAGAAAACCTCGTCAGGACCGTCCGCAGGGACAAAATCGTCCGCAAGGCGCAGGTTTCAACAATAATAATCGTCCGCAGGGACAAAACAACGCGCGTCCGCAACAGCAGACGGGCGGTTTCCAGAAGCCCAGAACGGGCGCGACGCCTCCGCCGCCTCCCGCAAACGCAAACAACAAGGGCTTTAAGGGGAACGCCGCTCCGCAAAAGAAAGCAGGCTCTCCGCAGGACGACAAAAAGGCTCAGAACAAAAAGTCGCTGATAAGGCGCGGCTTTATCGTTGAAGACAACCTCGGCAATATCGACGAGGAAGGCGAAAGCACGCAAAGCGGACGTTACCTTAAAAAACGTCCGAAGAAAAACGGCTTCAACATCACCGAAACCACAACCATAGATAAGGCTGTCATCACGACCGAGTTTATCTCAATCAAACAACTTTCCGAGAAATCGGCAAGACGGGCAGCGAAATTCTGAAACAACTTATGCTTTTGGGCATAATGAAGACGATAAACGACGTCATCGACTTTGACACCGCTGACCTTGTTGCGGGAGAACTCGGAGTCACGCTTTCGTACGAACCCGAAAAGACCGCGGAAGACAAACTTGAAGATATCCGCGACGAAGAAAACGACACCGACGCCGACAAAGTTTCGCGTCCCCCGATTATCACCATTATGGGACACGTCGACCACGGCAAAACCTCGCTTCTCGACTACATCAGAAAGAGCAGCGTTGCGTCGGGTGAAGCGGGCGGCATCACGCAGCATATCGGCGCGTACACCGTGTCGCTGAACGGCAGGAACATTACGTTCCTCGATACCCCGGGACACGAAGCGTTCACGAGCATGCGTTTAAGAGGCGCGCTCGTTACGGATATCGCGGTCATCGTCGTTGCAGCAGACGACGGCATTATGCCGCAGACGGTCGAGGCAATCAACCACGCGAAAACCGCCGGCGTTTCGATTATCGTCGCGGTAAACAAAATCGACAAACCGGGCGCACAACCCGAAAGAGTTTTGCAACAACTCACCGAATACGATCTCGTTCCCGAAGCGTGGGGCGGCACGACTCCCGTCGTATACGTCAGCGCGAAAACGGGCGAAGGCGTGAACGAACTTCTGGAAACGATACTTCTTGTGTCCGATATTCTGGAACTGAAAGCAAACCCGAACCGCTCCGCAAAAGGCAGTATTATCGAGGCGAAACTTGACAAAGGCAAAGGACCTCTTGCAACCGTCCTCGTACAAAACGGAACGTTGCACGTCGGCGACTTTGTCGTTGCCGGCACTTGCACAGGGAAAATCCGCGGAATGATTGACGACAAGGGTAAAAACGTGAAATCGGCAGGTCCGTCCGTTCCCGTATCCGTGCTCGGATTTTCGGAAGTGCCTAACGCGGGCGATCCCATCACCGTCGTTCAGGACGAAAAATTTGCAAAACAGGTCGTAAGCGAACGTATCATGAAACTTCGCAACGAAATGAACAATATGAAAGCGTCGACGTCGCTGGACGACATCTTTGCGCAAATCAAGAAAGGCGAAACCAAAACCCTTAATATCATCATCAAAGCCGACGTTCAGGGCAGCGTGGAGGCGGTCAAACAATCCCTTGAAACTGTCCAACGACGAGGTCAAGATTTCGGTCATTCACGGCGCGGTCGGCGCGGTCAACGAATCTGACGTAATGCTTGCATCGACAAGCGGCGCGATCATAATCGGCTTCAACGTACGTCCCGACGCAAAAGCGAAGGCAAGTGCGGAACGCTCGAATATCGACATCAGACTTTATCGCGTTATCTACGACGCAATCGACGACGTCAACGCCGCAATCAAGGGTATGCTTGCGCCGAAATTCCGTGAAAACATTCTGGGCAACGCCGAAGTCCGTCAGGTTTACCGCATCACGGGCGCAGGCACGGTCGCAGGCTGCTACGTCACGGACGGCAAAATCGTCAGAAACGCAAAAGTCCGCCTGTACCGCGACAATACGCTTGTGTACGAAGGCGAACTCAGCAGTCTTAAACGCTTCAAAGACGACGTCAAGGAAGTCGCAAGGGGCTATGAATGCGGCATGGGTATTCAGAACTTTAACGACATCAAGGAAGGCGACGTGATCGAAGCGTACGTAATGGAGCAAATCAATGAATAGTAAAATCGCGCGGATAAATTCGGAAATCGAGCGTCGCACGGCAGAGATAATCAACAATAAACTGTCTGATCCCCGTCTGAAAGGCGGGCTCATCAGCGTTACGTCCGCACGCACGACTTCCGACCTTAAATTCGCAAAAGTGTACGTCAGTATGCTCAATATCGACGACGTAAAGGGCGCGCTCAAAGTTCTGAACGACGCGTCGGGCTTCATCAGGAACGAACTTAAATCCGCAATGGATATAAGAAATATGCCCGAGCTTACCTTTATCCTCGACACGAGCATCGAGTACGGTATGAAAATCGATAAATTATTGAAGGAAATTCACGATAAGGAACAAAATGATTGAAAAATCGGTGATTTATAAATTCGTTTCCTTTTTCGACGGGGCTGAAAGCGTCGCGCTTTTGTGCCACGTAAATCCCGACAGCGACACTCTCGGCAGCGCGCTGTCGCTTCGTCTTGCGCTCAAAAAACTCGGGAAAAGATGCGACGTGTATTGCGACGACAACCCGCCCGAAAGACTGATGTTTTTATCTTCGGTAAAAGTCGTCAACGAGTGCGAAGGCGACAAGTTCAAAAAATACGACGTTTGCGTTGCCGTCGACTGCAACGATCCCGACCGCTTCAACGTTGTCGGGAAGTATTTCAAAAATGCAAAAAAGAACGCTTGTCATCGACCATCACAAAACAAACCGTAACTTTGCCGACTTCACGGTGTGCGACGCAAACGCGGGTGCAACTGCGGAGATTATGGCCGACGTGATTTCGTGCTTGTCCGAAAACGCAAACCGCGACCTGTTCGACAAAGAAATCGCGACGCTTTTGTTCTCGGCAATAGTCGGGGATACGGGCGCGTTCTCTTTTGACAATACAACAAAAAACACGCTGGAAGTCGCGGGGAAACTGCTTGCGTACGGCGTTGACAGCCACTTTATAATTTATACGATGATGAAGTCGCAGACCGAAGGTCGCTATAAACTGAAAGCCCGCGCAATGAATAATACAAGGTTTTTCGACGACGGACAAATCGGCATAATGACCTTTAAAACGACGGACTTTTCGGAAACCGGCACTTCGACGGCGGTCACCGACGGCATCATTAACGAACTTATCGACGTCGCAAGCGTGAAAGTCGCGTTTGCGGTGAGCGAAGTCGGGGATAAGTATTACAAGGTAAGTATCCGCACGAAAGCGCCTTACGACGCGTCTGCTATTGCCGTAACGTTTGGCGGGGGCGGACACGAAAGGGCTGCCGGTTGCAGGCTCTCGGGCTATTACGAAGACGTCGTCGACAAACTTCTGAAATCTGCAAGGGACGAGATTTAGTATGCCCGACGGATTTATCAACGTATTGAAACCATCGTTTATGACTTCGTCCGACGTCGTTGTGAAAGTCAGGGGAATCCTGAAAAAACATTACGGCGAAAAGGTCAAAGTCGGTCATCTCGGCACGTTGGATCCGGGCGGAGCGGGCGTGCTTCCCGTTGCGATCGGCAAAGGCGCAAGGCTGTTTCCGTACACCGACGAAAGCGTGAAAGTTTATCGCGCAGGGTTTAAGTTCGGCGTCGAAACCGACACTTTGGACAGTTTTGGAAATTACAAAAACTTGCGACAAAATTCCGACAAAAGAAGAAATTTTGACGGTTTTGCCGAAATTTATCGGGAAAATTGCACAACTGCCGCCAAATTACAGCAGCATTTCCGTCAACGGAAAACGTGCGTACGACTTGGCGAGAGAAGGCAAAGATTTCACGCTTTCCGCGCGCGAAGTCGAAATTTTTAACATCGAACTTTTATACGTCGAAGACGGCAATTTCGTTTTTGAAATAACCTGCTCGTCGGGGACTTACGTAAGAAGTATCGTGAGAGATATCGCGGCTGCGCTCGGTACGGTCGGGTATATGTCGTTTATAATAAGATTGAAATCGGGAAAGTTTGAAATCGCGGACGCGGTAACGTTTGACGAAATCAGCGAAAATCCCGAAAAATATATTTTGCCCGTCGGATTTTTCCTTTCGGACTTCAAGCGTTTCAACGTGCCGGAGCCGTTGTCGGAAAAAGTTCTGAACGGGGTTAAGGTCAAACTCAGAAAACTGCCCGAGGGCAACTTTACCGTTTACGTCAGGGGCGAACTTCTGGGAATAGGCGTCGAAGAAAACGGCTGCCTTACTGTCAGAACGAGGCTTTTATGAGAATCGTCGAACAAAGTTACGACAAAGAAATAGTGCTTGCGCTCGGATTATTCGACAGCGTGCACAGGGGACACGTCCATCTTATTTCGGAAGCAAAAAAACTTGCGGACGATATGGGTATCGAACTTGCCGTGTTCACTTTCAGAAACAATCCGTTCTCTTATTACGGTCGGGACACGAAAATGGTGTTCACGTTTGAGGAACGCACGAGAATTTTTGAGGAACTCGGAGTTGACGTCGTCATCGGCAAAACGATGGATTACGAATACGCGCGCACCTCTCGCGAAGATTTCATCGTAAGCATTGCGATGAATTTCAAGGTAAAAGCCGTCGTTTGCGGCGCGGACTATACTTTCGGCTACAAGGGCAGCGGCGACGTGGATTTTTTGAAATATTACCTGAAAACGCGTGGAATTCCGCTGAAAATCGTGCCGTATCTTTGCACGGACAACGGCGACAAAATCAGCAGTAACTTAATCAGAAAATATCTGTCGGAAGGGCGTATGCGTCTTGCAAACCAGCTTATGGGGCGTCCTTATATGATTTCGGGCGACGTCGTGCATTGTTTCGGGCGCGGTCGCGAATTCGGTTTTCCGACTGCAAACCTTTTCCTGCCCGACGAAAAAGCCGTCATTCGGAAGGCGTTTACGCAACTACGGTCGAAGTGGACGGATATATTTACAATTCCGTCACGAATATCGGCAGCAAACCGACTTTCAACGACTACTCTTTGACAATCGAAAGTTTTTTGGTGGATTACAAGGGGAATTTGTACGATAAATATATCACCGTGTATTTTTACAGCAAAATCCGCGATATTAAAAAATTCAATTCGGAATGGGAAGTTCGCGATCAGATCGGGAAAGACCTGGAAGTCGCGAAAATGACAAACAGGAACTTATGATAAAATTCGGACCAAGCGGAAACAGCGAAAGCTTTTACAACGAAGGACATAAATCGACGGTCGAAGCCCCGAAATGGGTGAAAGAAAGAGGACTCGATATTTACGAATACTCTTTCGGTAAAGGTGTCCTTATGGGCGAAAACACCGCAAAACTCATCGGCGCCGAGGCGCAAAAATACGGCGTGGAAATCACGGCGCACGCTCCGTACTTCATAAACTTTGCAAATCCCGACGACGAAAAGGGCGAAAAAAACGGGTTTAATTACCTTTTGGACAGTATGAGAATTCTGGGGTTTATGGGCGGCAACAGGGTTGTTTTCCACAGCGGTACGGAAACCAAACAAAAACGCGAAGTCGCGCTTGAAAACATCATAAAAAGACTGACGATTTTTAAGGACGTCAAAAAATCCGAAGGATACGAAAATTTCATAATTTGTCCCGAAACAATGGGAAATTTGCACAAATCGGCGATTTGGACGAGATAATTCGTATCTCCAACATTGACGAAAGTTATTATCCCTGCATTGATTTCGGTCATCTTAACGCGCGCTCTCTCGGCGGGCTTAAAACCTATGAAGACTACGAAAACGTCATCAAAAAACTTTTGAACGGTGTCGGCCGCGAAAAGACGGAAAATATGCACGTTCACTTTTCCAAAATTATGTTTAGCGGCAAGGGCGAGGTCAAGCATCTGACTTTCGACGACGACGTTTACGGTCCCGAATTTCCGCCCCTTGCGAGGGTGTTTTTCGATTACAAACTCACGCCTTACGTTTTGTCGGAAAGCGCGGGCACGCAGGCGGAAGACGCAAAAACGATGAAAGACGAGTATTTTCGGCTTGTTTAACTTGCCTTTTGCGTCCGAAACGTTTTACAAAGTACAAGATATTGTGTTATAATATACGTTATGAAAAACTTGAATGCGATTTTCAAACTTCAAAGGCGTTGACGGCGCGCTCATCACGTCGGAACCCGGCACTTTTTATCTTTCGGGGTATATTAACGACGCGGCTTTCATTCTTCTGACGAAAGACTCTGCGTTGTATTTCACCGACAGCCGCTACACCGAAGAAGCGACGGCTGCCTGCGGCGACCTTGCGGAAGTCGTAACGGTGAAAAGCAGCAACGTCTTTTCGACGATTGCGGAATACGTCCGGAAGTTTAATAT
Source organism: Clostridiales bacterium (assembly GCA_022009995.1). GTDB lineage: Bacteria > Bacillota > Clostridia > Christensenellales > CAG-917 > CAG-349. The sequence continues at coordinate 1,487,972 of CP091734.1, read as the reverse complement.
AAAAACCTTGGGTTTTGAGGGGAAATACGTTTCTTTCAACACCTATTCGGCGATGGCAAACGCTTTCGACGGCGTAAAACTCGTGCCTGTCGATAACGCTTTGGACGAAGCGCGCATGGTAAAAACCCGTGAGGAACTTTCGCTCATCAAAAAAGCGGCGGCAATCAACGACAAGGCTTTCACGAGAATGCTTAAAAAAGTTAAAGCGGGCGTTACCGAAACAACTTTCTTCGGAACTCGAATATCAGATGCGTAAGCTCGGCGCGGACGGCCTTGCGTTCACGACGATCGTCGCATTCGGCGCAAACACCAGCAAGCCGCACGCTCACGCGGGTGACACGCACCTTAAAGAAGGTATGCCCGTTACGATCGACTTCGGTTGTAAATACAAGGGCTATTGCAGCGACATCACAAGGACGTTCGCTTTCGGCGATCCCGGAAACGATTTCAAGGACGTTTACGAGGCGGTTTTGCAGGCAAACTATAAAGGCATCGAGGCAGTGCGCGCCGGCGTCAAAGCGTCGGACGTTGACAAAGCCGCGCGCGATTACCTTAAATCGAAAGGGCTTGACAATTATTTCACCCACAGCACCGGACACGGCGTCGGCGTTGAAATTCACGAGCATCCTTTTGAAAACTCGACTTCCGAAACCGTACTCAAAAAGAATATGGTCGTCACGGTTGAGCCCGGCGTCTATATGGAAGGCTTGTACGGCGTGAGAGTCGAAGATCTTATTATTGTTGAAAACGACGGATGCAACGTCATCAGTCGCTTGGATAAAAAACTATTGATTTTGTAAAATACAGGAGGTTCTTATGGCATTTGTTACTGCGGGCGATTTCAGAAAAGGTATCACCTTTCAAGACGGCAACAATATCTTCATTATCGTAGATTTCCAGCACGTTAAACCCGGCAAAGGAGCGGCATTTGTCCGCACCAAAATTAAAAACATTATTACGGGCGCTGTTTTGGAGCGTACTTTCAACCCCGTCGATAAGTTCGAGCTTGCTCATATCGAGCGTAAAGAAATGCAATACCTTTACAACGACGGCGAACTTTACTACTTCATGGATCAGGATACGTATGAACAAATCCCCATCATGAAAGACTTGCTTGGCGATACGCTCAACTTCATTAAGGAAAATATGACCGCAAACATCGCTTTCTTCAACGGCAGCCCCATCTCCGTCGAAGCGCCTAACTTTGTCGAACTGGAAATCACCTTCTGCGAACCCGGTGTAAAGGGCGACACGGCAACCGGCGGCAGCAAACCCGCAACGCTTGAAACCGGCTATATCATCCAGGTGCCTTTCTTCGTGAACCAGGGCGATACTATAAGGGTTGATACGCGCACGGGTGAATACATGTCCCGTGTGTAAAAGTCATAATTTAGCGACCTTTTGAGTTTTTGGCAAAACCTTACTCGGTTACGTACGCCAAAGTACGCGCCCTCGTAAGAACTTGCCAAGAAACATCAAAATCTCATCAAAATTCTGACTTTTAAGACTATTTGAAATTTAAGCACCCCACAAGGGTGCTTTTGTTTTGGGGAAATAAAACTTCAAAGGAAGAACGTACTTGTTTTATGCCATTGCGAGGAGTGATAGGGGTCCCCACAAGATACTGTGTACTTGTGGGGCTTAAAGACATCAAATTCTCGCCTTTTACGACGAGTTATTAAAGCACCCGTTCGGGTGCTTTTGTTTTGGAAAAAACATATTTAATTTAATAATCTCATATACTTTCGTATGAAAAAAGCGAAAAAGTATGAGTTGCTTTCAAACGTTGCGATTGTTTTTATGCTGGCGATTGTCGTCGTCGGGGCGTTTTCGGGAGGGTTTTATGCGGTGCAGAAAGAAAAAGAAACCTATGCGCCGATATACAAAGGCTCGCGCGAAGAAAGAAAAATCTGTCTTATGATAAACGTGTATTGGGGGACGGAATACGTCCTGCCGATGGCGGAACTTTTCAAAAAATATAATTTCAACACGACGTTTTTTATCGGCGGCAGTTGGGCGGCTGCCAATCCCGACGTTGTCAGAAAACTTTCGGATATGGGGTTCGAACTCGGAAATCACGGATATAATCATAAAAACCACAAAAAACTGAGCAAGGAAGAAAACAAAAAGGAAATTCTCGTTACCGAACGGTTGCTGAAAGAAATCACGGGGCGCGAGCCGTCGCGGCTGTTTGCGCCGCCTTCGGGGGAAATGGGCGATAATATGAACAAGGTTTGCGACGAATACGGCTACAAGGTGATAATGTGGACAAGGGACACCGTAGATTGGCGGGATAAAAACCCGTCTCTCACGTTTTCCCGCGCGATAAAAGACCTTGCCGCGGGCGACCTTATTCTGATGCATCCGACGGCGCACACGCTCGAAGCGTTGCCGAAAATTCTGGAATACGTGAAAGCGTCGGGTTTCGAGGCGGCGGCGGTGTCCGACGTAATTTAATTTCAATGCGATTTTGATTGAAAATAGTCGCGCCTTATGATAAAATATCAAATATGAAAAAATTAAAAAAATATAAAAACGGATTAACTCTTGCGTATTACGACATGCCCGAACTGCACAGCGTGTCGATCGGCGTATTCGTAAACACGGGCAGCGTCAACGAAACGCCAAAGACGAACGGGCTTTCGCATTTTATCGAACACACGATGTTCAAGGGCACAAAACGTCGCACGGCATTCGACATCGTTGCCGACACCGACGCAATGGGCGCGAACATTAACGCATACACTTCAAAAACCGCAACTTGTTATTACATTCAGTGCGTCGATAACGACTTTGAAAACTGCGCCGATATTTTGTCGGACATATATTTCAACAGTGTGTTTCCCGCGGACGAGCTTGAAAAAGAAAAGGGCGTTATTCTGGAAGAAATCGCAATGTGCAACGACACGCCCGACGATTTGTCGTACGAAATCGCGTCGACGGCTTTTTACAAAGGTCACCCCTTGGCGCGCCCGATTCTGGGCAGTGCGAAAAACGTAAAATCGTTCACGCGCGACGACGTTTTCAGATATATGGACGAAAGATATACCGCCGACAATACCGTGATTGCGGTTGCCGGCAACGTCCGCTTTGAAAAGGTCGACGAAATCGTGGAAAAGTATTTTATCGGGAATTTTACAAGGATAAAATCCAAAAAAAGGAAAATCGACGTCCCCGAAACCCACAGCGTTTACGTCAAAAAATTTAAAAAAATCGAGCAAAGCAACATAAATATTCTGTTCCCGTCGACGTCGTATAACGACGAAACGTTCAACGCCGTGAAAATTTTCAACTCCGCATTCGGATTCGGCATGAGCGGAAGACTGTATCAGCATATCCGCGAAAGGCTGGGGCTTGCGTATTCGGTATATTCATACCTTTCGGCATACAAACAAGCGGGACACGGCATGATTTATCTCGGAACGAACGTGCAAAACGTCGAGCGCGCTTTGGAAGCCGTGAGAAAGGAAATCGAAGAAGTGAAGCGCACGGGGCTTACCGACGACGAGTTTTTGCGCGGCAAAGCGCAGATAAAAAGCGCGTTTGTTTTCGGGCTGGAAACAAGCATCGGAAACATGAACCTTTTGGGCAAACACGCGTTGCTCACGGGCGAAGTCGCCGACGTCGAAGAACTTATCGGGAAAATCGACGCGGTAACTCCCGAGGACGTCAGAAAAGCCATCGACGTGAATTACGATTTGTCAAAGGCGACCGTCGGATACGTCGGCCCGAGAATTGACAAAAATCTTTTGGATATTCTGAAAAATTAACGAAATTTTTTGCAAATGAGGTATTTTTAATGGAAAAACAGTTTGATGAAATGGAAATGCTGGAACGCATTTTTTACATGCAGAACCTTTTTGACAGCGACCTTATCAAAAACCGAAATCTTGAATTTTCAAAGGAAGAGTGGATACAAAAAGAAGTGCTTGCAATCGTATCCGAACTTGCGGAACTCCTTGCGGAAGTCAACTTCAAATGGTGGAAAAACCCGAAGCCCGTGAACGACGATAACGTCAAGGATGAGCTTGTCGATATCCTGCATTTTTTCACCGCGGCGTGCATTCACAGCGGCATGGACGCGAAGGAACTTTACGAAAGATACATGCGTAAAAACAAGGAAAATTTCGACCGTCAGTACGGCAAAAGCCAAAAACACGGCTACGAACTTGACAAAATGTGACGGAAAGTGCGACTTTTACTTGCGCTAATAAATAATATAGTGTATAATTTATTTAACTTTTGAAATTTCGGAGGCTATTATGAAACACGTTAACACCGTCGTAAAATCTTGCTTACATAAAGAAGGCAAAATCGGTTGCGGAGAATGCAACAGCAGCTGCCAATCGGCTTGCAAAACCAGCTGCACGGTCGGCAATCAAAGTTGCGCGCAACGCGAAGAAAGGATCAACACCAAAAAAGAGAGCAAATAATGGTACATTGTTTTACCTATACCCATAAAGGTAACCCGCTTTACTTTGTATGGGACGTAGAAAGCGGCAGTCTGCATAACGTGGACGAGGCTGCTTTTTTAGTGTCGAAAAAAAGATATCAGCAGCTTTCGGACGACGAAAACGAGCGTTTTCTGAAATTGTCGGAGTCCGACCTGAAAGAAATCGACGCGGAACTTGACCTTCTTGAAAAAGACGGCGTCTTAAACGCGCCCGAAGTCAGGATAAATCTTCCGTCGTCGGGGGAAATCAAGGCGATGTGTCTGCATATCTGCCACGACTGCAATTTAAGGTGCAGTTACTGCTTTGCAAAAGACGGCACGTACAACACCCCGCGCGACTATATGTCGTTTGAAGTCGGCAAAGCCGCGCTCGATTTCCTGTTTGCAAATTCCGGGAAACGCCATAATCTGGAAGTCGACTTTTTCGGCGGCGAACCGCTGATGAATCTCGATAACGTCAAAAAAATCGTGGCGTACGGCAAGGAAAAGGCGAAGTCTTTGGGCAAAGATATCAAATTTACTTTGACGACCAACGGCGTCCTTCTGAACGACGACGCGATAAAATACCTTAACGAAGAGATGGATAACGTAGTTATCAGCATCGACGGCAGACGTGAAATTCACGATAAACTCCGCGTCACGCCGAACGGCAAGGGAAGTTACGACATCGCGCTGAAAAACGCCAAAAAATTCCGCGCGGTCAGGGGCGACAAGCGTTACTATATCCGCGGCACCTTTACACAAAATAACGTCGACTTTTCGCGCGACGTCCTTGTGCTGAACGATGAAGGGTTTGACCAGATTTCGATTGAACCCGTGGTTTTGCCCGACGACAGTCCGCTTGCATTGCACGAAAAAGACCTGCCCGAAATTTTTAAACAGTATGACGAGTTGTCGGAAGAATATATCGAAAGAAGAAAGGGCGACAAATGGTTCAATTTCTTCCATTATATGATCGACCTTAAAAACGGTCCGTGCGTTGCGAAAAGGCTCACCGGTTGCGGTGCGGGCAAAGAGTACGTTGCGGTCACGCCGACGGGCGACATTTTCCCGTGTCACCAGTTTGCAGGCGGCGACGGAAAATTCTTTATGGGCAACGTTATGGACGGCACTTTCAATCGCGATATCCAGAAAACCTTTGAAAATATCAACGTGTATTCCAAGGAAGATTGCGGAAAGTGTCCCGCGAAGTATTATTGCAGCGGCGGTTGCGTCGCGAACAGCTATAACTTCAATCACGACCTGACGAAGCCGTACAAGCTGAGTTGCGAGATGATGAGGCATCGTTTAGAATGTTCGCTCGCCATCTACGCCATAGAAAACGCTGAAAATTAGCGACTTTTCGGCGTTTTGCCTGAACCCGAAAAATCGTGAAAAAGGGGACCCCAAAAGATACTTTTGTACTTTTGGGGAAAAGGAGCAAACGAGCAAAAGACAAACAAATGAATAAAAAGAGTTTGTTGGTCAAAAGTGAGATTTGCGACGCGTACACTAGGATTTTCGGAACCCGTCAAGAACCCCAAAAATTCATCAAATTTTCAGCGTTTTCGGGGATATATTTTTACAAATTCTCGCCGTTTTATAGGAATTGTATTTATTCCGTGCAAGGCACTTTATGTCATTGCGAGCGTAGCGTGGCAATCTCCCGGAAGGGTGACCGCTTAATAAAAAAAGCGAGAAATCGTTATCGAAATAAAGATTTTTATCATAGTGTTTCTATCCGCAAAAATTTGCGGATATTTTTATTTTTTCGAAAAATGTTTTGTAAAAAGGCGGAAGTTTCTTAAAAATTTACTTTAATATTCGGCTTAATTTTTGAATTGTCAAGTTATTTTTTTAGAAAAAAATTTACGTAGGATTTCAAAAAAAGTTGGAAAAAAAGTGGTAAAATCAACGACGAAACGCCTATTCCGTCAATCGCGATTGACGGAATAGGCGGTATAACTTGCTTATCAACCTAAATCCGCGAACGCAAAAATAGTCGTCTGTCTGACGACTTCATTTTTTTGAAAATACACTTTCAAAAATTAAAGTAATGCTAACTGTTCCGCAAACTTTTCTGCCGACGTGGCAAAGCCGAATATTTCACGCGGATATGTATTCACCCAATCTTCAACGAACTGTATCTGCTCGTCGCTATATTTCGTAAAGTCCGTTCCTTTTGGCAAATGCCGTCGAATTTCACGGTTTAATCGTTCGTTTGTACCACGTTCACACGACGTATAAGGATGACAGTAATACACACTTGTACGCTTTCCGCGATATATCGACGTTTCCAAACCCTTAAAATCCGAAAATTCAACGCCGTTATCCACCGTGATACTCTTGAATATCTTGCGAAAATCGCGACCGAAACGACGTTCAAGCCTATTGAGAGTTTTCACGACCGTGTCAGACTTACGGTTTGGCATTTTCACGATGATTTCGTAGCGTGTCAATCGTTCCGAGAGAACCAAAAGAACGTCGCGCGAAAATTTCTTCCCGACAACGCAATCCATTTCCCAATTGCCGAACGTGTTTCGATTGAGTATTTCGAGCGGACGTTTTTCAATGCTTGTACCACGTGGCGCACGCTTGATAACCGCCTTGCGATACTTCTTCTTCCGCTTATAGAGTGGTAAGTCGCTCATTTTCAAATGCAGGAACACGCCTTGTTCGATGTATCGATACAATGTCGTTTTGCTAATATCTGTTTTGAAAAGTTTTAATCGCTTGATTTCGCCTAAAACCGCGCACGGTGACAATTTATCTTTCAAAACACGCTTTTCGATGTATTCGACAAATTCATAATCATCGCCCAATTTTATAGGCGCACCGTGTGCTGTTTGATTGAGCCGATACCTATCCTGCGCAATATTTGCGCTGTAAGAATCGACGTACTTGTACGTTTTATCGCCAAACCAATTCCGATACTTAATCTTTTTGCGTTGATAATACCCACGCTTAATTTCGTTATAAACTGTTGCAAGGCATACACCGAGCCTTTCGGCAATGACCGTTTTGTGTACACCTTCATTCAAAAGCGTTTCCAACTGAATACGCTGTGTAAATGTTAAATTCTTTGTGCCTTTCTGTTTCATATAATCACCTTCCTTTGCCTTCCAAACCTTACTGTTGACTATACTTTTTGAATGTTGAGAGTAATACGCGACACCTTGCTATAATACGAGCCACGCGCGTTGCGCGTGGTAGCAAGGTGTCGCGTATTTTGACCGACCGACAGACTCGTTCGGGCGCAAACAAAAGGCGTTTCCGCGCTAAACCGCTTGCGGATCACGCCTTTTATTTGTTATGCGGATTTTCCGAAACGATTTCCTATGATTTTTATGTCTGTCCGAGAACGCCAAAAACGCCGTATCTCAAAATACACGGCGTAAAACCTTTGCTATATCCTCACGTGCAGTTACGCTACCTTCGGCGGATTGCAGAAGATGTCAATGAACGTCATTTGCCTTGTCTTATATCGAGCAATGTCACGTTCATAATTTATAACATCGTCGAAAAGTAAATATTTCGTTACGTAATCTTCCATAGACGTTGCAATATCCTTATCCTTGACCTTCATACAAATTGCCGTAGGTATTCCGCGACTGTACACAATTCTTTCGCCAGTTTTGCTTATGTATTTGAGTAAATAATTGATAGTTCCGCCGTGACGGAGTTCTTGTTCGTTGAGTTGTTCAAAATCGTTTCTTCCGAAAGAATCGGCAAAAAACGTGTTAGAGTGTGTGATTTGTATTTGACCTTGTGCCGTGCTATAATCTCGAAGTTCTGCGACGTTCCCAATCATTTCGCCGTCGGGAATATACATAATCGCATGAAAATGTAATCTGTGCGTTTCCGGAGCATGCTCAAAAACGCCCATATATTTCCAACCGCGACGTGTATGTAAATTAGAAAGACAACGGCGAAGTTTCTTACGAAAACTTACTTCATCGTGTTTCTTATCGTCATAAGTGATCGTGACAAAATAGTTCCACTTGTTCAAATATGCTTTTCGGCGAAAACGCTTTTTGCGATTGCACAAGTTCTTATATTTACGGATCATCTTTTCCGCGACAAAACCGCTCATATCGGTTATTTCGGGAAACAACGTCGTCATTTCATTTTCCACGTAATCCGCCAACGCTCGCTTTTCAAGTCCGTTTTCGACCGCGCGAGAATAAAGACTATTGAACGCAATATCCGATGCCGTAAGTTCGCGCCCGGCACAAACGCCTTTCTTGCTACGCTTTAAGCGTGGTACGGCGATGTAATGACCGCCGTCGTTATAGACCGAGTAAACTCTTTCGTCGGCTTTGTCGTCGAAAAAGGGAACGACAACCCCCGTTGTAATGTCAATCATAATAGTTTCCTCCAAAAAAACATAGTGTGTCAGAATGGATACAAGGTTTAACACCTTGACTGTTTCGGGGTTTTCAACCCCAAACCCCGAATATTCGCCATATAGGCAGAGAGTGCAGAAAGTATTCTGCGCTCTTTGAAGCAATTTTATCGACGTTATCATCGGCAGTCAAGGCGCGTATTTATTTCCCGTAGGGCATAAAGCACGCGTGTTTCCTTGACAGCCTTTTCAGTCCTTGAAAATGCAAAGTCAGTTTTCTTGTATCGTAAAACCCGTCACGAGTTTTGCAATGAAGTAACTGTTTTGTTCTGCGAGTTCTGCAAACGTCGCTTTTTCGGTTTCGTATTCGTCCAAATCGTTTATGCCGATAGGCGAGCGCAACGCCTTTTTGACGAAAAAGTCGCTGAAACAGTCCGTCGAAAAACGCTTTGAATATATTTTCTTCGTCGAAAGATAGTATTTGCAATCCTTGCGCTGTCCGTCCATTGTTCCGCTTTCTACCTGCACCGACAGTTGACAATATCCAAATTGATTGTGAATACGCTTATATCGAGAGTGAATTTTTGCCACAATGCCTTTGAGCGCGTGCATTGTGAGCGTATTATCCGCGCGCTTGTAGCGGTAATTTTCATAAACCCGTACAAACTTGCCGAAAACCCAATCATAAAGCAATTCTTCAAGCGAGAAAAACGGCATTGCCAATCGCTCGTCGCTACTGTCTTGAATATAAACGATGTCCGTCAAATCGCGAGCGTTTGCGCCCCAAGACGTCGGACGTTGCTCATCGGTTATCACGCGCACAAACGGAAAGTTGTCCACAGTGGCGGAGTGGCGCACCATTTTGAGCCAATCGTCAAAATAGTCGTTCTTTTGGTTTGCGCCCTCGTCAGACTTTTTCTTCTCGATGTTTTCGAGATTGTTTCCGCGTTCCTTGCCGATTTCCGTCACAAGCACAACGCCAAATTCAAAGTTATTTGAGTTTGCGTTGTTTCCACGACCTTGCGCCCAAGTCGCAAACTGTCAAAGTCGAGAATATGAGCGTGTCGTGAATAACTGTCTATAAGCCTGCTATCCGTTTGGAAGAAATCGGAGTGCCAAATCGGGAAGTTGCCCAAGTCCGAAAGCACGTTATCCACACGCACGGAGTAGTTCGATATGAGCAGCGACGACTGCGTAATGTATATAAAATACAACTGCGCATACGTTTCGATAACTTGCCAAATATTCGTCACTTTGAGTTTGTCGTCATAATACAGTCCGTATCGCTCGAAGTCATACATAAAGATGTTACGGCGATGTTTTTTGCGCTCCCATTTTAGACGTTTGCTGATTGCAAATCGTTTGCACGTTGCGAGATTGTACACCGTATGATTGCCCATTGCCTTTTTGAGCGCATTTTCAAGGTTTATCCAAGGGAAATTCGGAAACTTTAAGTCGTTTTCGAGTATCTTTTCAAAAGCCTTGTCACGAAACATAACTTCTTGCGACAATGCCACGTCCGTGATAAACGTCGTTTTCTTTTTTCCCATAGTTCCGCACCCCATAAAGACAATAGGGCGTTCGTTGATGAATCCGCGGTTTCATCTCGTTGTGATTAAGAACGGCGAAGCCTATCTTCTTGCGTATATAGTCGAAAACGGCAAGCGCAATCACGCACCACACATACCACGGTATGAAATTAAACGGTGTCCACAAGTCGATTGCGAGTTTATAGACCTGTCTATAAATATGTACCATATCCCACGTCACAGCGAAATAAAAGTAAAAGGCAAGGAATTCAACCACGATAGTGAATAGGTTGAAGTTATAAGCCCATATCACCGCCCACAATATGTAATACGCCTTGTTGTCTTTTACAAACTCCACGAAATCGACAATCCAATCTTTCACGGGTTTGTACGTCTTATCAGATATACGCCGTGCGGTGATAAGTGGTTTTGAATCGATGTTGTAGTCGTTATTTTCCTTGTCCAACACTTCTTTTATCGCCATATAGATAATGAACACAAACGGGATTATGTACAAAATCGCGTTGGCAACGACAAGCAACAGTCGTCCGAGAAAGTCCAAATATCCCACAATATTGCGCGACGTTACGGTGAGTTGCCAATATTCGTGCCATTTGACCTTGAATCCCTCAAACGTTTCGGGCAACGACGGGACTGGCGATGACGGCATATTCGGCAAGTCGAAAAACGGCATTTTGGGCAAATTGTTGACTGTCAGCGTTATGCTTGTTTCTATGCCAAAGATATTGCAAAAATAATAAGCAAACGACAAGCCAAAATCACGCACGCTTTCGATAAGTCTACCGAGAGCGGACGGAAAAACGAATATCGCCACCAGCACAAACGCCAACGTTATCGCAACGCAAATAAAGTGCATATAATCTATCTTTTTTCCGACTTTTTTCATACCTTAAATCCCGTCCATACAAAATATCCCACAATGATTGCCACAACCACGCCGAGCAGCACAAAGCCCAATCTTTTTGCAGTCTTTTTCATGTCAACTCCGTAAAGCCTTTTGCTTTCCACCATGCGAGATTGTCATCGTTTTCGACATATACGCCCGATACGTTCATAAAGCCATATATTCCGCAAGCCCTGCCGTAAACCTCGTCTTTATCGTTTCCGACCATTCTTTTATACTTGTTTTGGTACTTTGTACCCCATTTGAACGTTACAATATATCTTCTGTTTGCCATACTTTCACCTTACTTTTATAATTTCGTTTGACTTATCCGTCACGATTGCATATAATAATTATTGTGAGCGTCGGGTAATCTTCCGACCTGGATAATTTATAACCAACTCACGAGAGAGAGCAAAGTTTTTTGCTCTCTTATTTTTTCACTTTGTTTGGTTTGTTTTTTGTAGAAATCCTTGCCATATCCCACTTATTAAGCCGAGTATTTGTCTTGCCTAAATACTTTTCTTTAATAGGCTTGCCATTTACAGTTTTACGAAAGGTTTTAACTTCAACTCCGCTTGCCTTTGGTATATCAGGATATTTTTCTATGGGAATAAGATGTTTCTTTTTATCGCCATTTTTGTCATATAATGACAATATACGGCGCACAGCCATGTTGTTTTTATCGTTCCCCATTGAAACAACCCTACGTTTCTTGCCTTTTCCACCGACAAGCAACTTATCGGTTGTTATATAAATTCTACCTTTTATGTATCTCTTTCTTCTTGCCATTTTTCACTGCCTTTTTCCTTTTGAATTTTGTCGGCTTTGTCGGTTTCTTTTGGAAAGATCTTGTCGCTTTTGACACAACGAAAAACAACATTGACAAAAATATAATTCCGAGAATAATTCCTGCAATCGTGCCAAAAAGCACTTTGTTTCTCAAACCATTCGCCGAGTTTCTTTACAAATTTTGTAAAGAAATTTGCGACAGATTCTGCCGTATCTCTCGTTGCAATACCGAGCCTTGAAAGATTATCTTGCATATCCTTTGCGCCGTTGTGAGCAATAAAGGATTCCAAAACCCCCGAATCCACGTAAAAAGAATAATGATACGCCTCATATCCTGCAAATGCGCCGACACCGACATTCCAAACTCGCGAAAGGAAATTGTAATGATAATCGTTGAGCAGTTTGGAATAACTTTCTTTTGAAAGATTGCCCAAATTGCACATAGAATCAACCGTGCCTTTGTAATTTGCTTTTGACGCGTCGAAAACTTCAAAGAACAACTGAGAGAACGTATACGTTTTGGGAAGTGCAACATAACCGAAATATCCGTACACTTCGTGTTCTTTCAACCCTTCGAGTTCGGGGAAATTGTATTTCATTCTATTGAAGAAATACTCGTATCCGTCGTCGCCGATAGGAAGAATACCGTCACGCACCAAAGGTTCATAAAAGTCCTTAAACGAAAGGTTGCAATCAAGATACAAATCTTGATTGTTGCCGTCCGCTGTTTTTGCCGAAAGCCAAACCGACTTGTAATAATACGCACGATATATATCTTCGGCAGAATCGTATTTGAAATAATCGCAAGACGATTGCATAACCGCCATAGTGTCAAGCCCCAAAGCGTTTTTGACATCGGCAACGCGAATTTCGTTTTCGGCAACGGGAACGTCAACATAGGCACGTGCAGTGGTGGCAAACGGAGTTGTTCCGACACGTTTCAAATACATTATTTGGACTTTTTGAGTTGAAAAATTGTAAACGATGTTTTCCGCCTCTGTTTTTTTGTCGCCCAAAGAATCCAATGTTTCGCTCATTGAAAGATTTCAAAACATCATATACGGAAACCACGGAAGAATCGAGTGTTTCTTCAATATAGTTGTTTCGACCTTCCATTGCAAGATACGATGCACTTCTGACAAAATATCGTGTGTAAGGGGACGAACCCTTAATTGCAATTTCCAAAGAATTTCCGCCGTTAATGAATAAAGATTTGCCAATCCCTTTTCGCAAACTTATAAGGTCATATCCGTCGTTGAAATATCCAACTCCAAAAAGAGCAGAACTACCGCCAACATTATTATCACTGCCTTTGATATATTGCTTGATACCGACCTTAATATCACTATATTGAAAGCGTTTGAAACACGGCTTCTTCTTGATCGGCGTCGGTACATACGTGAGATATAACAACGTCGGCAATAGGCGTTGCGGTCATAGAATCGCTTGAACATTCATAAACGACAAACGACTGCAAATACCAAAGCACTTTGCCTTTCTCATATTCGGGTTTTAGCAAATTCAACTTAAAAACCAACGTGTTCAAGTCGTTTCTAACAACGCTTGCGCCGTTTTCAAAAGCAAAAATATCACCGCCTTTTTTGTATGCTACCTCACGATTAGTGACGGCATATTCGCGATAATACGACGTTGTGTCCAAAGAAGAATAATCAACGTAATGCTCGTTGTCTACAACAATATTGTCGTCAACGGCAAGAGCAGTTTTCGGAAACGCCGAAAAAAGTATAAACAATGCTATACCCACAAACAACAATATACAAATTTTTGTTATTTTACGTATTATTTTCATTAGAACACAATCTCCCTTTTATCCAATTCAATACCTGTTACGGTTTTGACACCCAACGGGAATCTAAAACCAACCACAATTGAATTGTTGTTTTTGGGCTTAACCGTCAACAAACAAGTCCTTATTGCTATCGATTTGAGAATCGTCGATATGGATTTCGTTTGACGGATAACACACTTTCAAAAGTTCTTGTATAGAATTTGCTTTTGGCGTTATTGTAAATCCGTTTTTAGTAGGTACGATTTCAAAGCATTTGTCTATATCCATTTGCCATTGCGAAAAAGAATATGACCGATAATCAACATAGAACTTAAAATCGTTATCCTTTGCAGGTTGCAATCCATAAGAATAAACTCTATCTTCAACAGCAACGTTCGAGGGAAACATAACTTCAACCGAAAGAGGATTATCCGCACTTGCCACATATCCGCTTTTATCGGCTGAAATTATGTCGCCGTTGACAGATAAACTGAAAGTTGATACTTCCGTTTTATCTTTAATGTTGACGATAAGACCAACAATCCCAACAAGAATTATCAAAACCAAAAGAATTTTGACAATAGACTTCATTGTTTTTGCCGTCTTATATTTCGCCATAACTCACCTCTTAAAACGTAATTGTTGATTGCGACAAACTGACCGAATTCACGCCGGAAGTAAAACTAACACGGAATGTCGCAGTCGAATCACCACAAGCGAGAACGATATCGAGATAAACGTTTAGATTTGCAACTGGGCAATTGTAATAAGTGACACTGTAACCGCCCGAAACGCTACCCGTATTCAACGAATACGTAAGCATGGATTTCTTATTATTCACAGTGACCTTTTTCCCTGAAATCGTCACGTCAAAATAATCAGAAACGTTGCCTTTCAAATCGCTCACGTTGCACGTCTTTTTTTTTCACCTGTATAACCATTGCCAGAGGGATTGTTATACCAATTTTGACCAGTATAAGTACCGCCCCAAGTAAAGGATTGAATAGTAACAGGCTTGTCGAAAGTACCGAAAATATTCCCGATCGTCACGTCAAAGGTTGCCGAATTCAAGAGTTTGCAAGAACCGTTTTTGCCACCATTCGCAGATATCGTGACATTTTCAAAGTCAACACGAATAGTTTTTCAACACCCGCGCTTTCCAAAGTAACGTCAACATACATATCGACGTCTTTTTGAACACGCTTCGTATAAATAGCACCTTGCGATGAACCTTGCGAAGAAGCATATGCGCCAATCAAACTTTGTTTATTTAAAACGGTAAGTTTTTTATCTGCATAAGAAACGGAAATATAACTATCAATAAGTGACAAATCTGAAATATTGTAAGTGTTCAAATTGCTCCATTGATTGTTTGTAGTGTTATAAGTTCCGCCATAAAAAGTGCCACCCCAAGTGTAACTTTTTACAACAAGTGAATCATAAAAACTATCGCCAACGTCACCAAAAACGTTTTCAAGTGCAACAGTGTATGAATTTGAACCTTGATAGTTTGCTTGCCACTATTGCCACCGTTGATTTGCAACGATGACGGTTTGCCCTCATAAGAAACGTTGCAGGTTGCGACATAACCGCCGTCACGAGTAACAACCTTAATGCAAGCCACAGAACCACGAAACGCCTTTTTACACGTAACGGTTGCAGTCAATGCTCCGTCAGAAGAAGGAGTAATCGTGATATAATCACCGATTTTTGCGCTAGCAAACGGAGTGCCGTCCAACCATGCGACAGACCAGTCAACCTTTTGTTCTGTTGCGTCAGCAGGGGAAATAACCGCCGTTAGTGTTTGAGAAACCGTACCGTCGCTTGCCGTTGTTGCAACTCCGCTTAAAAGGCTTATGTTTTTTCCTTGCAAATCGCGATTGTCCATATCAGAAACCAAATCTTTCGATACGTTCAAATCTTCGGAAGAATGGTTCATACCGAACAAAACGCCGAGAACTGCACCGAGAACGCAAACGGCGCAAAGCACCGCTACGCCTATAATTTGCCATACCTTTGATTTTGTAAGATTATTTTTCATTTTTCTTATCTCCGTTATAAATTTTTGCCGAGAGTGGAATCCGCTCTCGGCAAATGTTCACTTTACTTATGCTTGCGGTTCTTCTGCTTTCACAAACGTTGCGCCGACGTAGTGGGCAAGTCTGCCTGCATTTTGAACTTCTGTCACTTTGCAAGTATCGCAAGACTTGATTGCTTCAATCGCCGTGTCGTTGAATCCGTCCGCGGAAGTGCAAACGTTTTGTCCGTTGATGACAAGAGTGTAAGAACTCTTTTCGTTCGCAATGGTTTCCACAACGTTGATATACACGTTTGCGTTATCGGTTTTGACGATAGCATAAGTCTTTGTGCCTGCTGCCGTATCTTCGGTTGCTTTCACGCCCTTGATGAGTTTTGCAAAGTCCAACTCAAAGTCTTTGCACACTTCAAAGCCGTTCAATTCGGTGTCTTTCTTGATACGGTCAAAGTTTTCAAGCCAACCATAAGGATTGACGTTCTTGAAACCGTTTGTAAGCGCAGCCGTAACTGCCACTGCCAACATCAAAAGGGCAAGGCAGATAAATACGCTTTTGACAATGCTTTTTGTTTTTCTGCTCAAAATATGTACCTCACATTTTTTATTATTCACGGATTCTGCCGTGTCAGTTTTTGATTTTTACTTGACAACATAACTGCCATTAGCGTAATATGATGACAAGGTAGTGCAACTCAATCCACTTTGGATTGTTTATTGTTGGCACAGCAATGTGTAACCAACCGCACGTCACGGAGCATTATTTGCTCCGTTTTTTCTTATTCTTTGGTTTTTGAATTGCCTTTGTATGAATAAGAACGTTATGTTTGTCTTTGCTATTAAGCGAAAACCGTTCTTTCTGTTCGGGAAATACACGCTTATCGCTCAAACGCAATCTTTGCTTTGACATACGGTTTTTATCAAACTTTTGATAATCCACTCCCGTACGCACTTTAGTCCGTATCGCTCACTGTTTATCTCAACGAGTGCTTTATCGGCGTTCTTGCCGTTCTCGTCAAATATCTTGATAGATTTGAGTTTCGCAACCTTTACACGTTCGCCGTCGTCAATGACTACAACATAATCGCGTTCAGGTTTCGTTTCAACGTCTATGTACTTTGTACGTCCGCGATACACTTTGCCGACGTTTCCGCCTTTGTTTTTCTTGCTTGTCATAGGCTATTTCGCTTGTTTCGTTTTTTTCTTTCTTTGATATCGCATACGGTCGTTATAAGACTTTCGAGCCATACGCTCGTAGTTTTCGTTGCCTTTCTTAAAATCTACTTGAAAGGTACACTTATTTCTTCCGTCAGGGGATATAGAAGAAAACGTATCGACAGGCTCATTATGACCCCACCTATCACGCTTTTCTAAACGATGCGACCTTTCAAAAGGCAAACCTTGTTTAGATAAAACGTTTTTCGCCTGATTGCGAGATATCAAAGACTTTTCTTCGCTTACAACTTTCCAACGACTGCCACAACGCACATAATTCGTATGTGTCATAGGAATGTATTTTTTATCGTTGTCGTAATAACGTAATCTTTTTGCCATATTGTTTTAATGCTCCGAATTTATTAGTTTTTTTATTTCGTCATAGGATTCCGCTACAAGCAGTCCTGACGATTCGCCGTCCAAATCCGTACCCGTTTCAATAAAAACCTTGCCTTGCTTGTCACACGCGATTGTCGTTATCTTGTCAAGCGACACGATATATTTCACGTCGCCCAAATAATCCGTCACTTCAATAAACTTCATTTTCCTTTCAATCACCGTCCTTAAATAGTTTTGTATGTGTCAAAGGGTGACGTGCTTGTCACCCTTCAACGTGCATATATTTACGCAACCTTGTCATCACCCCGTTCTCATATTTCGCAAGAGCAGTCAAGAACATATCCAAATACGTCTTGTCGCTGTTTCTTGCAGGCTTGATTTTGTAAGAATAGACGTTGCCGTCCTCATCTTCGGCTTGTGCCTCATAAACGGTGTAGTGCGTATCTCTACCTTTGTCGTCGGACATAACCTCATCGCGCATTACAACTTTTACGTCTTTTTCAAGACTGAATAAAAGGTCAAGAACCTCATATCCGCCTTGGTCACTTGCCACAAAATCAGCCCTTATTTCACGTCCGAGAGCATAACCGCGGATAAAATACGAAAACATATCTTTTCCGTCTTTGCCTTTGAACGAATCGCGTTCGAGAATGAGATTGTTGAGAGTGCTTTTGATTGCCTTCATTTCTTGTTTCTTTTCTTGTGCCATACTTTTGCTGTACCTTCCTTTGACGTTGGTCGTCACCCAATTAGTTTTTTGATTTCCTTACGGATACGAATAAAGGACGTAAAGGAGTAAAACGCCCAATTATTCGTTTCGCCTGACTTTCACAGGCTCATCAGTCCGCTTCGGCAAAATCGGCTGATTCGTGCGCACCGGAGGAAGTGCGCGCAAGTCCCAAAATGCTAATATATAAAATCCGTTGTTACTTTCGTTGTGCCTTTCAATGCGCGACCTGCGCCCCAAACGTCAGAATGTTTGTCGCAAACAAACTTCTTTTCGGAACGCTCGTAATAACCCTTTGTATAGGTTTCACGGCTCATTTTGCCGTTCTTGTCAAGCGTACGGAAATATGTACCTTTCGGCAGTTGTCGAAGTTCACAAGTTCCGCAAAAATCTTGCGATAGTTTCTTCAATGGTTTCAAAGTTGCTTTTGTCTTTTTCATATTTTTGTATATCCTCATTCCGCCATTGATTCGACAGTAGTTACGATGTCAAGCAATGCGACCAAACACATAAAACTGTCATACGCACCTTTGGCGATACCCTTTGAACAAAGCATATCAATCGTATTTTTAATTGTGCTTTTATCGAAGTTCTCAAGAACATAATCGATTTTGTTACAAATTACTGCATATTTTTCCATTTCGTTTACCTCGCGTTTATTCTTCAATCATATATTCGTCGCAATCTGCGCACATAATGTTGACTTGCTTGTCGCGCGCACGCTTGTATGACAACACGGGCATACGTATTTGCGCGTACTCGATGATTTGACAACAGTTCCTGTCGAAAGGGGACTGCGATAAATCACGCTTGTGTCATTTGCGTTTGCAAATTGTTTGATAAGTTCTGCCGTTTCCGTCGTCAAAGACGTTTGCGACCAACCGATTTTGTCAACCTTGACAACGTTCAATCCGTGATTTTCGGCAATTTGTTTGAATAGTTTGTTATGATATATACCCGAACGGGAACAATCTTGAAGTCCGTGGACACTTGCGAATTGATGACACATTTCGTGAATCATCGTGCTTGCGAGTTCTTCGATAGGGCGATTAAGGTATTGAGCGCACATATTCAATTCGTGTACGCCTTCGTCGTCTTTGTTCTCGTGCCAAACCTTATTGACCGACCACCAACCGTAAGCCTTGTTGCGCGAATCGACTTGCACCGTGATAACAGGTTTCACAAGTTCGCCACCGAACAAATGCTCGTTGATGAAGTCGTACAGTTTCCCGAGATACGCGACCGTTTCGATATACCTTTCCATTCCGTTTTCCAATTTTCGCTGTCCTTTATAAAAAAAATGTACCGAAGTCGATATTTCAACTTTCGATACAAGAGTAAAACTTTATATATTCGGCTTAATTTCATTTATCTTTTGTATTCGTTTGACGGATTGAGTATTTAATTATATAATATTTGAGTAACTTTTATTATTTTAGGAGGCCACGACCTTTGAATAAGAAAAAATCAATTGCGATTTTTACTATTGCGTGCATTTTGTTGGTCCTCGGAATGGTGTTTGCATTCGTGCCCACGTTCCCCATCGGCAAATCGATGTACGATTACACCGGCTATGCGCGTTCAATAAAACTCGGACTTGACCTTGCGGGCGGCGTTTCTGCCGTATTCGACGTGAAAGCACCCGACGGAGAAACTCTCACCACGGACGAATTGAAAACCCGTCTTGACGGCGTCAAAGCAAGTATGGAAGACCTGCTCACGTCAAAAGGTTATACCGAATCCGTAGTAACTTACAACACGACGGGCAACCCCACGATCACCGTTGAAATTCCCGACGTCGACGATCCCGAGCGCGTATTCGACCTTATCGGTCGTCCCGCGTCGCTGAAAATCACGAAAAAAGACGACGAAAAAACCGTTTATATCGTAGGCAGCAAGCACTTGAAAAACGTTGGCGTTGCAGCCGATACCGAAAAGAACAACGGCACTTACGTCATTTCGTTGCAATTCAATGCGGAAGGCACGAAGGCGTTTGCAGCCGCAACAAAGGAAAATGTCGGTAAAGCCCTTGACATTTACATCAACGGCGAAACTTATGACTGTTTCCGTCAGTTCCGAAATTTCAAACGGACAAGCCGTCATCAAACAGGGCGGCAATTCCACGACCGGCGGCTACACTTACGAAGAAGCGTACAACATGGCGACTCGTTTGCAGGCAGGTACGTTCGGCGTCGATATGACCGTCCGTGAGACAAACATCGTCAGCCCGACGCTTGGCACGACGGCAATCCGTTCAAGCCTTATTGCGGGTATCGTAGGTATTGTTCTCGTTATGATTTTCATGGTCGCGCTTTACGGAATGTTCGGTCTTATGGCGGACATGGCGCTTCTTGCCTACATTGAACTCGTATTGTTCCTGTGCTCGATTCTTCCGTGGGTACAACTCACGCTCCCGGGTATTGCGGGTATCATCATCGGTATCGGTATGGCGGTCGACGCGAACATTATTATCTTTGAACGTATCAAGGACGAATACAGGTCGGGACTTCTCGGCAGCGACAATTTGTTCCTGAAACCCCAGCGCGGCAGCGACGGCAAGATTACAAGCCAGGGCGGTCCTATCTCCCGCGGTTTCAGAAGGGCTGCGGTTGCGGTTATCGACAGTAACGTCACGACGCTTATCGGCGCAATCGTAATGTGGATTTTCGGCGGCACTTCCATCGTCGGATTTGCGGTCACGTTGTTCATTTCGATTCTCGTTTCGATGTTCACGGCGTTGCTTGTAACAAGGCTCAACATAAGTCTTTTGGGCGCGTTCGATAATATGAATAATCCCAAACTCTATATGCTTAAAAGAAGCGACAAGGAGGCAGCATAATGAATAAATTACAACAAAAACTCCTTGATTTGAAAATTTCCAAAAAACTTCCGTTCTGGTGCATCGCTCCCGCGCTTATCATTTGCGTGTTCGTCATCGTGTTTGCGGTGACCGGCGCGAAAACCGACGCGGCAACGGGCTTCGGTCTCGGTATCGACTTCACCGGCGGTACGGAAATGACCGTTATGATCGAAGACAACACCAAGAACGAACACGAAGTCCTTGAAATCCTGAAAGAAAAGGGCATTAATAACGTCGATTATATCCAGGGCGTTACCACGGGCGGACAAAACGGTATCCGCGTGCAGTACAAAAACGTCAACTCCGACGCAACCAAAATGAAGGAAATCAACGACTCTGCAAAAGCCGCGCTTGAAAGCAAGTTCGGCGTGAAGGTCGACTACACCAACAGAAGTTCGACCGCAAGCGCAGACCTTGTCAAAAAAGCCTTCTTGTCGGTCGGCATCGCTCTTATCCTGATTCTTGTTTATATCATTATCAGGTTCGAGTGGCTCTCGGGCGTTGCGGCTGTCCTTGCGCTGTTGCACGACGTGTTTATTATGGTATGCCTTACGGTTATCTGCCGCATACCCATAAACAGCAGTTTCATCGCCGCGGTTATCACCGTCGTTGCGTATTCGATCAACAACACGATTATCGTTTTTCGACCGCGTGCGCGAACGCAAAAAGTTGTTTGACAAAAACAAAATCATCTACAACGACGTTGCGGACGAAGCGGTCGCAATGACTTTCAACCGTACGGTGTTCACGTCGCTTACGACGCTTATTATGGTCATTATGCTTACGGCTCTCGGCGTTGTTTCGATGCGCCACTTCACGCTTCCGATTTTGTTCGGTTTGCTTGCAGGTACGTACTCGTCGATGTTCCTTGCGGCGCCGTTGTGGGCTGCAATGCAGAACGGTATTTTGAAGTATCGCGCAAAACAGTATGCAAAATACAAAGCAATGAAATAATTGAAAAAGCCCTCGTTCAGAGGGTTTTTTTATACATTTTTACGAAAAAATGGCGGTAAAATATCTTAAAAGACAAGAATATGCGGACGCGCTTTCGGACGAACTTTCAAAAAAACTTTGCATAAGTAAACCCGTTGCAAGGCTTTTGTCGTCGCGCGGCGTGAACACGGTCGAAGCCGCCGAAAAGTTTGAGTCCCGACAAATCCGACTTCATAAACCCGTTTGAACTGTACGGAATGAACGCCGCCGTCGAACGCATAAACAAGGCGATTTCACTTAACGAAAGCGTGCTTATTTACGGCGACTACGACTGCGACGGGCTTACCTCAATCTCGATTTTGTACACCTTCTTAAAGGATAAAATCGACAAGGTTTCGTATTACGTCCCCAACCGCCATTCCGACGGCTACGGCTTGCACGACATCGTTGTCGAAGACCTGACGAAAAACGAAGGTATCGACCTTGTTATCACCGTCGACTGCGGCATAACGTCAAAAAACGAAGTGAAGTGCATAAAGGACATGGGTATCGACGTCGTTGTTACCGACCATCACGAACCGATTCCGGAACTTATCCCCGACGGCATCGTGCTGAATCCGAAAGTCGACAGAAAATCTTTTTCGGATTACTGCGGCGCGGGCGTCGTGTTCAAGCTTATACAGGCGATTGCAGGGCTTGACGAAGCGTTGAAATACGTCGGAATCGCCGCGCTCGGAACGATTGCGGACATCGTGCCGCTTGTCGGTGAAAACCGCATAATCGCAAAACTCGGGCTTGACCAGATGAACGCGGGCAGAGTTTTGTACGCAAGACGTATTTCCGCGTGCCTTAAAAAGGAAACCATTACGTCCCAGGATATTATGTTCAAAGTCGCCCCGCGAATTAACGCGCTGGGAAGACTTCGTGACGCAACGCCGGTCGTGTCGTTATTCACGTCGGACGACGAAAAAGTCGTTGACAAAATTCTGGAAACACTGGACGAAGTCAACAAGGAGCGACAGATTCTGTGCGAAAAGGTCGTCGCGGACATTATGCAAAAGTTGAAGTCTTACGATCTTGTCGAAAATCGCGTCATCGCAATGTACGACAAGTCGTGGAATATCGGCGTTCTGGGCATTGCCGCGTCGAAACTTGCCGAAGTTTTCAACCGTCCCGTTATGCTTTTCACGTTTACGGAAGACGGGCTTTTGAAAGGCAGCGCAAGAAGCATTTCAAAGATTAATATTTTCGATTGCTTGTCCTGTGTGAAGGACTACGTCGTCGGTTTCGGCGGTCATTCGGCAGCGGCGGGCGTGTCGGTGACGGAAGACGGCTTTGACATTTTTACGTCAAAAATTAACGAATACGTCAAAAAAACTTATGATATTTCGTGTTTTTTGCCCGAAGTTTTGTATGACCTTGAATATGACGAAAGCATTGATTTCGCTACTGTCACCGACGTCAGAAGGTTGGAGCCGTTCGGCTTTATGAATCCCGAGCCGCTGTTTCTTGCGAGAAACCAAAAATACGACTTTTCGGAAATAGGGAACACCGAACATCTGAAAGCAAACCCGAAAAAAGACGTTGAAGTCGTGGCGTTTTCGGCGATGAAAAACTTCAAAGAGTTCAAAAACGGATTGAACTATATTTTGTCGCTTGAAAACAAAACTTTCCGCTCAAAAGTTTACACGCAGGCGGTTGTGAAAAGCCACAGCGTCGAAAGCGTTGAAAAGGAAAAACCGGAAATATCCGCAATCGAATATCTGCACCTTGAAAGTTTTCTTGCGGAAAAAACCCGAAAACCCGCATATAATACGTCGCGCGGCAACGAAATTTTCGGGACGTTATATATTGCATTTACTTATGATTCGTATTATAATTTTGTTAATACGAAGAAAGGGTTTTACCTTACGGCTTCGGGCGGGGCGTTTTCGCTGAACCCGTATAACACCGTCGTTTTGTCGCCCGACGAGAAGTTCGATTTTTCTTATTACAACGAAATCGTGTTTCTGGATAAACCCACGGACGAGTATTTGTCGTACGTAAACGGCGCGTCGAAAGCGAAAATAAAGGTGTTGGGAGAAGCGCCTTTCGGCGACGAAATTAGACGGTTCAGGTGTCGTTCGATTGACGAATACCGCGACGTGTATAAAACGCTGAAACGCTTAAATCTTTTTAACGCGACAAGTTTACCGACGCTTAAATACAAGTTGTACGACAACAAAATCGTCAGCCCGTTCAAGGCGCTTTCGACGTTTTACATAATGTATGAACTGGGCGTGATAAAAAACGCGGAAAATGGCGGATTTGTTTTTGACGAAAAAACAAAAGTCAACCTTGAAAACTCGAAAATTTATAATTTTCTTGAAAAATATTAAAAATTAAGATAAAAATTGTATTATGGACGAACTGTTGCAAAAACTTAAAAAGAATTTCTCGGAAGCCGAATTTCAGGAATTGAAGGCGGCGTACGATTTTTCGGCAGCGGCGCACGAAGGACAAAAAAGACAAACGGGCGAACCGTACTTTATTCATCCCTGCGCCGTTGTGAATATCCTTGTCGATCTGGGCTTCGACGACGTATCGACGCTCGTCGCGGCGTTTTTGCACGACGTCCTGGAAGATACGCCCGTAACTTCTGACGAACTTGAACAAAAGTTTGGCAAAGAAGTGCTGGAACTTGTGGAAGGCGTCACGAAACTTGACAAAATCAAATTCGTGTCGGCGGAAGACGAGCAGGCGGAAAACCTTAGGAAAATGTTTTTTGCGATGGCGAAAGATTACCGCGTCATCATAATTAAACTTGCCGACCGTTTGCACAATATGCGTACTCTCGACGCGCTGAAACCCGAAAAACAAATCAAAATCGCAACGCAGTCGCTGAAAATTTACGCGCCGCTTGCCGGACGACTTGGTTTAAGTTTTGTCAAGTGCGAGCTGGAAGACCTTGCGATGCGTTATCTTTATCCCGACGATTATTACGAACTAGTCGAGTTTATAAAGACGAAATCCAAAGAACGCCAGCAGTTTATCGAGAAAATTTGCGACGAGCTGAAAGCGAAACTTCAGGAACTCGGCATCGAGGGCGAGGTCAACGGCAGGCAAAAACACCTTTACGGCATTTACAAAAAAATGCTGAAACAAGGGAAGAATATCGAGCAGATTTACGACATATCCGCAGTCCGCGTCATCGTCAACGAGGTTCAGGATTGCTATACGGTGCTTGGCGCGATTCACACGATGTGGATGCCGCTCCCGGGGCGTTTCAAGGACTATATCGCAATGCCGAAACCCAACGGATATCAGTCGCTGCACACGACGGTTATCACGAAGTTTAAGGAAACTTTCGAAATTCAGATCCGCACGTACGAAATGCACCGCATCGCGGAATACGGCATCGCGGCGCACTGGAAATATAAGGAAGGAAAAACCGGCGCGACCAAAATCGACGACCAGATCAACTGGCTTCGCGAAGTTATGGACACCCAGCGCGAATCGTCGGACAGCCACGAATTTCTGGAAAATATCGAAGGCAACGTTTTCACCGACGAAGTTTACGTTTTCACGCCGAAAGGAAAGGTGCTGAATCTGCCTGTCGGCAGCACGACCGTCGACTTTGCCTACGCAATCCACAGCGCGGTCGGAAACAAGTGTATCGGCGCGAAAGTCAACGGAAAAATCGTGCCGCTCAACACCGTGCTCAACACCGGCGACATCGTTGAAATTCTCACGACGAATTCCGGCAAAGGTCCGAGCCGCGACTGGATTAAATTCGTAAAAACCGCATCGGCGCGCACGAAAATCCGTCAATACTTCAAAAAGGAAATGAAGGAAGAAAATATCAAACGCGGCAAAGATATGCTTGAACGCGAGGCAAAACGCCGCGGATATAATCTTTCGGAACTTTTAAGCACGGCGGGGCTCAATTATATTATGAACCGCTACACGCTGTCGTCGATTGACGATTTGTACGCTTCGGTCGGCTTCGGAGGCCTTACGACAAACCAGATTATCGTCAAACTTATCGACTACTTCAAGCGCGATTTGCTGTCGAAAAACCCGGTTGCGGAAATCAAAACCACCTCGACGACGGGAAAAAGTTCGTCTGGAAACGGCGTCCTTATCAGGGGCTACGACGACTTTCTGGTCAGGCTTTCGCACTGTTGCAATCCCGTGCCGGGCGATAAAATCGTCGGATACGTGTCGCGCGGGCGCGGCGTTTCGGTGCACTGCGTCGATTGTCCCAACGTCAAAAATATGGAGCCCGAAAGGCTTATCGAGGCAAAATGGGACGACGTAATCAGTCAGAACTTCCTTGCCTCGCTGAAAATTTATTGCGAAACAAGGGCGGTATTCTTGCGGCAGTCACGACGATTATTTCCAATATGAAAATATCGATAACGGGCGCGTTTGCGCGCTCGGACAACGACAACGGCACCGCGGAAATCACCGTTATGCTGGAAGTCAAAAGCACGGATCAGGTCGAAGACGTCATCAAAAAACTGAAAACTTTACCGGAAGTCATCGACGTACACAGATAAAATGAGATGTATTATTCAGCGGGTAAACCGCGCAAGCATAGTAATTAACGGAAAAAGCGGCGGGCAAATCGGAAAAGGATTGCTCGTCCTTTGCGCGTTTTCGGACGGCGACGACGAGAAGACCGTCGATTATTGCGTGGAAAAAATCGCAAACCTGAGGATTTTCGAGGACGAAAACGGAAAACTGAACCTTTCCGTGCTTGACGTAAAAGGAAACGTTATGGTCGTTTCCAACTTCACGCTTTACGCCGACACGAGAAAAGGCAGGCGACCGTCTTTCGATAAATCGGCGCGCCCCGAAATCAGCAAGCCATTATACGACCTTACCGTCAAAAAGTTTTCGGATATTTTCGAAAACCTTGTGACGGGCGAGTTCGGGGCATATATGCAGATTTCGCTTGAAAACGACGGCCCCGTCACGCTTATCGTGGAGAAAGAAAATGAGTAGCTGCGTTATAAAGGTTTATTCAGGGCGAATTGCAAACGAACACTTACGTCGTGAGTAACGGCAACAAGTGTTTTATCGTCGATCCGACGGGCAATCCCGCGCCCATTGAAGAATACGTGAAAGCAAACGGGCTGTCAATCGACGGCTTAATCGTCACGCACGGACACTTCGACCATACCGAACTTTTGAAATATTTTAAGGAACAGGGCGTGAAAGCGTACATAGGGGCAAACGACGACAAAATGCTGTCGAATAAGTCGAACCTTGCGCTTGCGATGGGGATTTACGACTTTCCTTATACTTCCGCCGACGTAAGACTTAAAGACGGCGAGGTTTTCACGCTTGCCGACGTTGAAATAAAAGCAATCGAAACGGCAGGGCATACCGCGGGCGGAATGACGTATATCGTCGACGCGGCAAACGCAATGTTTACGGGTGACACGCTGTTCAAATTAAGTTACGGCCGCACCGATTTTTACGGCGGCGATTTTGAAGAATTGTTGAAAAGCGTCAGGAAACTTTTTGAAATCAGCAAAGATTACGACGTATATCCCGGACACGGTGATTTCACAACTTTGAATTACGAAAAGAAGAATAACCCTATTTTTTTGGAAGAATAAATGAAAAATCTTGCGGTTTTTGTAAACTCGGTCAATAAAAACGAACTTATGGAAATGGTACGTGCGTATCAGGCGTACGTCAATTTTTCGTATGAAAAAACCGACGGCTTCGACGAGTATTTTTACAGCGACGAAATTACGGACGATAAAATTAAAATCACCTCGACGATTTGCGGAAAAACCACCGTCGAGGAATACGATTTGCCGAACGACACGCTGAACAAGAAAAAATTCGCGCGGCGTTTCGGAAAAAGGTCGATTTACAAAACGCTGAAAGAGTATTCGGGCGAGTGGCTGCCGTACGGCTGTCTGACCGGCGTGCGCCCGACGAAACTTTACGCTGAACTTTTGAGGGAAGGTATTGACGCAAAAGGGGAGTTTACCGGGTTTTTCGACGTAACTCCCGAGAAAGCCGAGCACGTCGCAAGGATTGTAAAAAATCAGGAAATGCTCCTGAAAATCGGAAAAGACGAAGTCGACGTGTTTGTGAATATCCCGTTTTGTCCGACACGATGCGCTTATTGCAGCTTTGTTGCGGTTTCGATGAAACAACTCAGAAAATATCTTGAAAGTTACGTTGAAACGCTGAAAAACGAGATAAGTATTATAAAAAACGTCATAAACGAGAACAATTTCAAGGTCAGAGCTGTGTATTTCGGCGGAGGTACGCCGACGTCGATTCCCGTCCCAATGCTCAAAAGCCTTATCGACCTTTGCGATTTCAAGGCAAAGGAGTTTACCGTCGAGGCGGGACGTCCCGACACGCTAACGAGTGAAGTCCTCGATATGATGGCGGACACCGCCGTCACGAGAATTTCCGTAAATCCGCAGACTTTCCACGACAAAACGCTGAAACTTATCGGACGGGCACACACCGTCGAAGACACGTTAAGGGCGTACGACCTTGCGAAAAATTACGATTTTATCGTAAATATGGATTTAATCGCGACGCTCCCCGGGGAAAACTTTGACGATTTCAAGTATTCCGTCGATAAGGCGATAAGCCTTAATCCCGAAAACATCACGGTGCACAATTTAAGTCTGAAACGCGGTAGCGTCCTGACCGAATCGCATTACGAACCGCTTAATCTCAAAGACGCCGAAAAAATGATCGATTATTCGGTAAGCGCGCTGACGGACGCGGGTTACGAACCGTATTATATGTATCGTCAGAAGTACAACACCGGAAACCTTGAAAACAGCGGCTACGCAAAGCCCGGTACCGAGTGCGTTTACAACGTCGATATTATGGAAGAAAACTGCAATATCCTTGCGGCGGGCGCCGGCGCGATTTCAAAACGGCTTTTCAGGGAAGAAAACCGCATCGAACGTCTTGCCGACGTCAAAGACGTGAAAGGATATATCGAACGCGCCGAAACTTTAAGGGAAAGACACGAAAAATTTTGGAAAAAGTAGGCGTTTTCGGTTTACATAAAATTATTTTTATGATAATATTCTTCTCGTACCTTTCGCAACGTTTATCTAAATCTCCGCAGATATACTTTGCCTAAGGCGAATTATTTATCCACCGAAGGAGGCAAAACAATGGATAAGGAAACCAAACAAAAAATTATTTTGGACAACGCAAGGTCGGAAGGCGACACCGGTTCACCCGAAGTACAAATCGCGCTTCTCACCGCTCGTATCAACGAACTCACCGCGCATCTCGCGACGCACAAGAAAGACCACCACAGCCGCAAAGGTTTGTTGATGATGGTCGGTCAACGTCGCAATATGCTCAACTATCTTAAAAGCAAAGACATCGAAAGATACCGCGCTATCGTTAAGAAGTTGGAACTCAGAAAGTAATTTTTTCGGGGCGTGCTTTTGCGCCCCGTTTTTTTTGAAAAAAAACATTAAAAACGTAAATTTGGACTTCTTGCGGGAATTGCGGAAGTCTTTGGAGGACAGAGTATATGGAAAGAAAAATTTTCAAAACCGAAATCGGCGGACGCGAAGTCTCCGTTGAAATCGGCGCGTACTGCGGTCAGGCAAACGGCAGTTGTCTCATAAGATGCGGCGAAACCGTCGTCCTTACCAATGCTACGATGGCAAAAACACCCCGTGACGGAATCGACTTTTTCCCTCTCGGCGTTGACTTCGAAGAAAAAATGTTCGCAGTGGGCAAAATCCCCGGCGGCTTCAAAAAGAGAGAAGGCAGACCTTCCGATAAGGCGATTCTTACGTCGCGTCTTATCGACCGTCCCATTCGTCCCTTGTTCCCGAAGGGCTGCTTGAACGACGTCGCAGTCGTCGCAACCGCGCTTTCGGTTGACAAAGAAATCCCGCCCGAGGTATTCGGCATGCTTGGCAGCTCGATCGCGCTCAGCATTTCCGACATTCCTTTCGCAGGCCCCACGGCGTCGGTCGTCGTCGGATACGTTGACGGCAAATATATCATCAACCCCACGCCCGCGGAACGCGAAAAGAGCAAACTTCATCTGAGCCTTGCGGGCACGAAAGACGCAATCATGATGGTCGAGGCGGGCGCAAACATCATTTCCGAAAAAGAAATGCTTGACGCAATCCTGTTCGGCCACGAAGAAATCAAGAAAATCATCACCTGGATCGAAGGTATTCAGGAAGCGTGCGGAAAAGCAAAACAGGAAGTTCATCTTTATCTCCCCAGCGACGAAGTCAAGGCGGCTGTTTTCGAGTGGGCAGACAAAAAGATGGATTACGTCCTCGATACGTTTGACCGTACCGAACGCGAAGCCCGCGACGACGCTCTTAACAAAGAAGCGATTGAACACTTCGCAGACATTTCCCCGACGATTTAAGTTCTGTCGGCGACGCGCTTTACGCTTTGAAGAAAGTCAAAGTCCGCGCGAAAATCCTTGACAAAGGTATTCGTCCCGACGGTCGTTCGCTCACCGAAATTCGTCCTATCTGGTGCGAACACGGCATTTTGCCGAGAGTTCACGGCAGCGCGGTATTCACCCGCGGACAAACCCAGGCTTTGACGACTTGCACGCTCGGCACGATTTCCGAAGTGCAGAAGCTCGAAGGTCTTGACGACGACAATTACAAGAGATATATGCATCACTACAATATGCCCCCGTATTCGACCGGCGAAGCGAAACCCGCAAAATCGCCCGGACGTCGCGAAATCGGACACGGCGCACTTGCAGAACGCGCGCTTGAACCCGTCCTTCCCGACGAACTCGAATTCCCGTATGCAATCCGTACGGTATCGGACATTCTGAGCAGCAACGGCTCGACTTCTATGGCGAGCGTATGCGGCAGCACGATGGCTCTTGAAGACGCAGGCGTACCTATTAAGGCTCCCGTCGCAGGTATCGCAATGGGACTTATCAAGGACGACGAAACCGGCAGAGTCGCTATCATGAGCGATATTCAGGGACTTGAAGACTTCCTTGGCGACATGGACTTCAAGGTTGCCGGCACGAAAGACGGTATCACCGCAATCCAGATGGATATCAAGATTAAGGGCATCAACGAAGAAATCCTTCGCACCGCTTTGGAACAGGCTCGTCAGGGCAGGCTCTTCATCCTTAACAAGATGGCGGAATGCATCGCTGAACCTAAGAAAGAACTTTCGAAATACGCGCCCAAGATTATCCGCTTCAACATCGATCCCGACAAGATTAAAGACGTCATCGGATCGGGCGGAAAAGTCATCAACAAGATCATCGACGAAACCGGCGTCAAAATCGACATCAGCGACGACGGAATGGTATTTATCGCTTGCGAAGACATCGACCGCGCAGAACGCGCAAAGGCAATCGTCCTTGCAATCGCGAAAGATCCCGAGGTCGGCGACGTGTTTGAAGGTCCCGTCGTACGTATCCTTCAATTCGGCGCATTCGTCAACATCGCTCCCGGCAAAGACGGCATGATTCACATTTCGAAACTTTCCGACAAGCGCGTCGAAAAGGTTGAAGACGTCGTGAACATCGGCGACAGAGTAAAAGCGGAAGTCATCAAGGTTATGAAAGAGGGCGACAAGACCAAAATCGACCTTAAACTTCTGGAAATTTTGGATAAATAAGTTCAAAATTGCTTGACAATAAAATATAATATTGATATTATTAGTCCGCAAGTAGAAATTACCTTTCTCACCGACAGCAATCAGGCTCACCGGTTCTTACTAAAAAGTCAATCTTTTGTAAGGGTAGTTTCTGTTTGCGGAAACTACCTTTTTTTGCATTATAATGCGCTTGGCGCAAGGAGGATAATTTTATAAAACCGGATAAATCCACGCAAATTAACGAGCAAATCCGCGATCCTGAAATCAGGGTTATCGGCTCAAACGGCGAGATGCTTGGCATTATGTCCAGCAGAAGCGCTCTTGAACTCGCAGCCGACCAAGGTCTTGACCTTGTGAAAATTTCACCGACTGCCGTTCCGCCCGTGTGCAAAATTATCGATTACGGAAAATATCTTTTCGACCAGAAAAAGCGCGAAAAAGAGGACAGCAAAAAACAAAGCGTTGTCGAACTTAAAGAAATTCAACTTTCGGCGACAATCGACGTTGGGGATATGAAAACGAAAGCCAACCAGACCGCAAAGTTTTTGTCAAAAGGCAACAAAATCAAAATCGCTTTGCGCTTAAAAGGCAGACAAATGCAACATTCCGACCTCGCTTTCGAAGTCGTTTCCGAATTCCTGCAAATGCTGGAAGAAGGCAGTTACAAGGTGGATAAACCCGCCAAACTCGAAGGACGTATCATCTCCACGACGATAAGTCCCGTCAACAACAAAAAGTAATAACTTTATATAATCATTGGAGGACAGAAATATGCCTAAACAAAAACCAGAACTACTGTCGCCAAGCGTTTTACCGTTACCAAATCCGGTAAGGTTAAAAGCAGCAAAATGGGCAGAAGGCACATCTTAACAAAGAAAAGCACCAAAAGAAAGCGCAATTTGAGAAAAGGTTACTACCTTGAAGGACAAGTCGCCAACAACATCAAACGTCAATTGCCGTACTAAGTCGGAGGTATAGAATATGAGAATTAAAAGAGGCGTCAACGCCGTTAAAAAACGCAGAAAAATCTTGAAACAAGCCAAAGGCTACTGGGGCGGCAAGTCCAAACTTTACCGCGTAGCTCGCCAGGCTGTTATGAAATCGCAAAACTACGCTTACGTCGGACGTAAAGCCAAAAAACGCGATTTCCGCAAACTTTGGATTGCTCGTATCAATGCAGCCGCTCGTATGAACGATATGTCTTACAGCACGCTCATTCACGGCTTGAAAGTCGCAGGTATCGACCTTAACCGCAAGGTTCTTGCAGACATCGCCGTCAACGACGCGCCCGCTTTCACCGCTCTTTGCGAAAAAGCGAAAGCAGCATTGAACGCTTAATTAAAAACAAAAACGACCCTGCATATGCAGGGTTATTTTTTTACCGGAAAAACGAATATTGTCGAAAAACGTCGTAAACGCACGCGAAGGTCTTGCATATAATAAATCGCTTGCTTACGCATTTTGAATATGATATACTGTTTTTAATTGATAAATTAAGAAAAACAAGGGTATTTATGACAAATCGTACTTGATTGTTACGGCGGCGACAATGCCCCGGAAGAAATAGTAAAAGGCGCGCTTGACGCACTTGACAACGACTCTGACCTTACTCTCGTGCTTACGGGAAAGGAAGACGTTCTGAAAACGCTTGTCACGAGAAATTCCGACCGCATCGAAATCATCGACGCACAAGACGTCGTTACGAACGACGACGTCCCACCGACGCAATCCGCAAAAAAACCGAAAGCAGTATGGTGAAAGCCTTTGACGCGCTGAAAAACCGCGACGATATCGGCGGCATCGTGTCGGCAGGCTCGACGGGCGCGTTGCTTACCGGCGCGTTTCTGAAATCGGAAGAATCAAAGGGATATCCCGTCCCGCAATGGCGGCGTTGCTTCCGACTGTCGACGGCAATAACGAAGGCGTGGTGCTGTGCGATTGCGGCGCGAACGTAGACTGCAAGCCGCAAAACCTTTTGCATTTTGCGATTATGGCGGACGCGTATTACAAAATCACGACGGGAAAAAACGATGCAAGAGTCGCGCTTTTGTCAAACGGCACGGAAGACAAAAAAGGTTCGGAACTCAATCACGAGGCGTTTTTGTTGCTTAAAGAAAGCAAACTGAACTTTCTTGGCAATATGGAAGCGCGGGATATTATTTCCGGCAAATACGACGTCGTCGTTGCGGACGGTTTCAACGGAAATATCGCATTAAAAAGTCTGGAAGGCGCGGGACTTTCCATTTTCAAAATGCTGAAAGACAATATTAACGCCGGCGGACTCCGTGCGAAAATCGGCGCGCTTTTATTGAAACCCGCACTCAGAAAACTGAAACATACTATGGACGTCAACGAAAAGGGCGGCGCGGTATTTCTGGGCGCAAATAAAGTCGTTGTGAAAATCCACGGAAGCTCCAAGGCTCGCTCGGTTACGGTCGGGCTGTTGCAGGCTGCAAACCTTGCGCGGCGCGATATTACCGGCGCGATAAGGGACGCGCTTTCCGATTACGAGGTTGAAAATGCTTGAAAGTTTTTCGGAAGTCGAAGACATCATCGGATACAAATTTAAGGACAAAAACCTGTTAATTCGCGCTTTTACGCACAATAGCGGCGTAAAAAAGGGTACAAAACGTTCATATCAGAATCTTGAATTTTTGGGCGACAGCATACTTTCGTTCGTCATTGCCGAGGCGTTGATGAAACGACACCCGTCGTTTGACGAGGGACAACTCACCCGTATGCGCGCGGCAATCGTCAGCGAAAAACCCCTTGCCGAAACCATAAAAAAGACCGGACTTAACGAGTTTCTGATTATGGGCGAATCCGAGACGAAAATGGGCATAAACCGCAATTCGTCGGTGATGGGCGACTTGTTTGAGTCGATTGTCGGCAGCATTTACCTCGACGGCGGCATCAAAAACGCGAAAAATTTCATTCTGAAATTTCTGGAACCGAAAATCAGGCTTAGCGAATGCAACAACAATAATTTTTACGATTATAAGTCGATGCTCAACGAGTTTGCAGGGAAACACTCGCTTGCCGTAAGATACGAAGACGCACTGAACGACGAAAGCGCGCTGCAAAAACAAAAGTTTGAATTTATCGTCTATATCGACGGCGAAGAAATGGGCAAAGGCGCGGGCGGCAGCAAAAAAGAAGCCCAGCAAATGGCGGCGAAAGTCGCGTACAAAAAATTGATAACGAATAAATAACTTAAGAGACTTAAATTACTTTTTCAATCTCCTATATTTTGTGTTATAATAATCAGGTATCACAAGATATAGGAGATTTTTTGTGAGTTTTCAAAAAATGGAATTGCAGGGGTTCAAATCCTTTGCAGACAAGACGGAAATTACTTTTCAGGACGGTATCACCGTCATCGTCGGACCGAACGGCTGCGGCAAATCCAACGTTGCGGAAGCGGTAAAATGGGTTCTTGGCGATCAACGCCCATCGGCGATGCGCGGAAAGTCGATGACCGACGTTATTTTTAAGGGTACGGAAGCGCGCCGTTCATTGTCGTACGCCGAAGTCAACTTGTATTTCGACAACAAAAACCGCATTTTCCCGATCGAGTCGGACGACGTGGTTTTAGGACGAAAAATCGACAGAAGCGGCGTCGGCGAATACTTTATCAACAAGCAGAAATGCCGCCTTAAAGACGTCATTACGCTTTTGCACGACACCGGTATCGGCCGCGAAGGTTACAGCATCGTCGGGCAAGGTCGCGTCGCGCAGATTATTCAGGCGAAACCCATCGACAGACGCAGTATCTTTGAAGAAGCCGCGGGCATTGCCAACTTCAAGGCGCAAAAGGACGAGACCGAAAGAAAGCTCGACCGCGCCAACGAAAGCCTTGCGCGCGTAAAAGACATTTTGCACGAACTGGAACTTCGGCTTGAACCGCTGGCAAAGCAAGCCCGCGCGACCGAAAAGTACAACGCTCTTTATCAGGAACTTAAAGACGCCGAAATCAATTACTTTATTTATCGTTACGAAAACAACAAGTCCGTTGTCGACGCCATCACGGAAAAACTCCAAAAAATCATTCTGGACACCGTGAAGTTTGAACAGGAATATCAGGAAAACGAGACTAATTACGAGAAATATAAGGATATTATCGCAAAAATCGACGAAGAAATTTCGGTTCTGAACGAGGAACTTATTAAACTTAACGTCGGGCTTGCGACTGCCGAGGGCGAAAGTAAGTTGTACGCGGAGCGCGCCTTGTCCGTCAGCAACGAAATCAAACGTCTGGAACAGGAAGAAGAAATCAAAAAGGAAGAACTTGACGGGAAGTCCAAGGAACTTGTCGATAAAGTCACCGAAAAGGAAGTAAAAACCGGCTCTCTTGAAAAGTTGGAGGCGGAACTCAAAGACGTTACCGAAAAGTACAACGCCGTCACCGAAAAACTTTCCGACGACGAGAGAGCAAGGGAAATCTCGCAAAGAAACCTTGTGCTTACCGCGGAAGAACTGGGAAATATCAAGGCGAACCTCGGAAAATACATCGCAGAGCGCGATATGAGCGCGAAACGCCTTGAATTTTTGAAAGGCACGTTAAAAGACAAAAAGGCGTCGCTTGACGAAGAATACGTCGCAAATTCCGTGCTTGAAGGCAATATCACCGTCGCGAAAAACAAAATCGCGTCGCTGGATATGACGCTTAACGAGGCAAACAACGCGTATTTTGACAACGTCGAAACCCTCAAAAGTTTCAACGAAGACAAAAATAAATTCACAAACCGCATCACCGCGCTTGAAACAAAGCATATGCTTGCGGTGCAGGCGAAAGAAAGTTACGACAGTTTCGGCCGCGCGATTCAACTTCTTATGTCGGATATGAAGGTCAATCCGGAACTTAAAAGAAGGTCGCAGGGGCTTGTTGCGGAAATCATCAGAACGCCCGAGGGCATGGAAGTCGCAATGGACGTCGCTTTCGGCAACGGGTTGCGTAATATCGTCACGAACGACGAAGAAGACGCAAAATATATCATCGACTTCTTGAAACGCAAGGGTTACGGACAGGTTACTTTCCAGCCCATAAACGTCATCAGGGGCAGAAAACCCGACGCCGACCAGATGCGCGTGCTGAAAGAACACGGCGTCATAGGTTTTGCCGCCGACCTTATCGAATACGAAAGCAGGTTCGAAGGGGTTATCCGCGGCATGCTCGGAAACACGCTTGTCGTGAACAACCTTGACACCGCAATCGGCATTTCCAAGATGTATCGCTATACATTCAAGATAGTGACGCTTGACGGCGACTTTATCGCCGCGCACGGTGCGATTACGGGCGGCAGCAGGAAACCCGACGTTGCAAATATTTTGGCAAAAGACCGCGAAATCGCCGAAATTAAGGCGAATTTGGACAAAACGCGCCGCGATTTTGACAATATCGTTCAAATGTGCAACGAGGCGGAACGCGAAAAAGTCCTTGCCGAAAAGACGATAAAAGACACCGAGGCGGAAATCTCCGCGCTTAAAATTCAGCTTTCCGTCACCGAGGAAAAGTTTAATAAATCCAAAGAAAGCATTCAGTCGGCAGAAAGCGAAATCAAGGCGCAAGCCGATGAAATCCAAAGCCTTTCGGACATCGTCCGCGACACCGAAGAAAAGTTGAAACTTGCCGACAAAATGGAAAGCGACATCAAGGCTCAGCGCGAAAACGCCGACGCCGAAAACGCGCAGTCCAAATCCGTTACCGACGAAAACAAAAAGTTGCAGGCGGAACTTAACGACAAACTTATGTCGGTGCGCCTTGACGTGACGAAAACCAAGACCGATATCGACCAGACCGACCTTGACATTTCGCGACTTAAAAAGGAATGTCAGAGCATCAGCAACTTGCTCCTCGATATATCCGCGTCGCTCACGACCAACCGCGCAAGTCTGAAACAGATCGAAGACGCCGGCAAACGCAAGGCTATAAGCGAAGACGACAGAAGAAAAATCGAGGATATCGAAGGGAAACTCAACGCGTTCAAGGCGACGAAAGCATCCACGAACGAGGAAATTTCCGTTATCGACGGCAAGCGCGATACGCTCAACAAAACGATTAACGACCTTAAAGAAAAACGCTTTAAGGAAGAAAACAGGTTGGAACAAACCAACAACGAAATCAAATATCTGCACGAGCATATCTGGGAAGAGTACGAGTTGACTTATCAGACCGCGCTTGAATTCAAGAACGAAGAGTTTGAAATCAAGGACGCGCAACAGAATATCAGCCGCCTGAAAAAGTCGATTAACGCTTTGGGCGACGTCAACCCGCACGCGATCGAAGAATATAAGGAAGTGTCGGAACGTTTTGAAAACGAAAAGGCGCAATGCGAAGACATCGAAAGGCAAAGCCGACCTTATCAAAATCATCGAAGATCTGACGACCGAGATGACGACGAGATTCACCGACGCTTTCAACGAAATCAACGAAAACTTCAAAGAAACGTTCACGGCGTTGTTCGGCGGTGGCCGCGCGAAACTGGAAATCGTGGAAAATCCCAACGGAAATCCGCTGGAATCGGGCATCGAAATCTACGCGCAACCCCCGGGAAAACGCATGCTCAACATTTCGTCCTATTCGGGCGGCGAGCAAACGCTTATCGCAATCGCTATCTTGTTTGCGATTATCAAGATGCGTCCGATGCCGTTCTGCGTGCTGGACGAAATCGACACCGCTTTGGACGACGCGAACGCAGGATTGCTTGCAAAGTATCTGAAACATTTTTCGGAACGCACCCAATTCATCATCATTTCGCACAGAAAACCGACGATGGAAATCGCGGACAACATTTTCGGCGTATCCATGGAAGAGCGCGGCGTATCGACGCTTTTGTCGGTCAACTTGTCCGAAGCGTTGAAGTACGCAACGAAGGAGAACTGATAATATGGGATTTTTCAGCAAACTTAAAGAAGGTCTTAAAAAGACGAAAGACAATATCGGCAAAAAGATTTTCGCGGCGTTTCGGGACGCGCTCTCGACGACGACTTTTATGAGGAACTTGAAGAAGCGATGCTCACCGCCGATATGGGCGTGACCGCAACCGAACAGATTCTTGACGAGTTCAAGGACGAGGTCTATCGCGAAAAAATCACCGATACCGAAAAGGCAAAAAATCTTTTAAAACGTATCATGGTCGACAGCATCAGCTACGACATTCCCGACTATGACTATCCTTTGGTCATCTTGCTTGCAGGCGTGAACGGCGTCGGAAAAACGACGGCAATCGGCAAACTTGCAAACTATTTCAAATCAATCGGGAAAGCGTCGTTGTGGCTGCCGCGGACACGTTCAGGGCGGCGGCGTCCGATCAACTTGAAGTGTGGGCGGATCGCGCGAACGTCAGAATTATCAAACATAAGGAAGGCAGCGACCCCGCAAGCGTTGTGTTTGACGCGATTTCGTCGGCAAAAGCCAGGGGCGACGACGTTATTCTCGTCGATACCGCAGGACGTCTTCATAACAAGAAAAACCTTATGGACGAACTCAAAAAAATCCACAAGGTCATCATCAGGGAACTGCCGAACGCCGATTATCGCAGCTATATCGTGCTTGACGCGACGACGGGACAAAACGCATTGTCGCAGGTTGAGATTTTCTCGGAAGCAATCGACATCGACGGCATAATCTTAACGAAACTCGACGGCACGGCAAAAGGCGGCGTGGTTATGGCGATTTCCGCTGAACAGGAAATTCCCGTGGTATTCGTCGGCGTCGGAGAAAAAATCGACGACCTTCTTCCGTTCGATCCCGAAGAATTCGTCGACGCTATTTTTGAAAACTGACGATAAACGATTGACAATATAATTATATTTGATATAATGGCTGTAAAGGTAAAAGCCTTTACAGTTGTTTTTTATGATTGATATCGACGAAAAACTTAACGTCAGCGAACTACTGAGGGTTTACGGCGCGCTGCTTACGCCGCATCAGGCGGAGATTATGCGCCAGTATTACGACTGCGACATTTCATTGTTTGAAATCGCGTCCGACCTTGACGTTTCGCGACAGGCTGTAAGAGACGTGCTTGTGAGAAGCGTGAAAACGCTGAAAGACGTCGACAAAAAACTTCGCCTTATCGAAAGGTCTTCCTGCATTCTGGACGCGATAAACGCGGCAAAGGAAGACGCGAAGAAGGGAAACGTCGACGCTGCGATTGAGCGTCTTGATGACGCCGTCGCGCTTTTGGAGGAGTAATATGGCATTCGACAGTTTGTCGGAAAAACTGAATCACGTTTTTTCGAAAATGCGTGAAAAAGGCAAATTGACCGACCTTGAAATCAAGCAGGCAATGCGTGAAATCCGAATCGCGCTGCTTGAAGCGGACGTAAACTTTCAGGTCGTAAGGGATTTTATCAACAGAGTGTCCGAAAAAGCCTCGGGTGAAGATATCCTGAAAGGTCTTAACAGCACGCAACAAGTTATAAAAATCGTCAATGACGAACTTATCGCGCTTATGGGCAGTACGCACAGCAAACTTGCGGTTGCGGACAGACCCCCGACAATCGTTATGATGTGCGGTCTTCAAGGCGCGGGCAAAACCACAATGTGCGGAAAACTTGCGGGGATGCTGAAAAAACAAAACAAAAAAGTCATGCTTGCGGCGTGCGACGTATATCGTCCCGCGGCAATAAAGCAGTTGCAGGTCGTCGGCGGGAAAGTCAACGTTCCCGTTTTTGAAGAAGGGCAAATCAACCCCGTAAAGATTGCGAAAGACGCTTTGGACGAGGCGAAAGGCAAGGCACGGACGTTCT
This sequence comes from Clostridiales bacterium, assembly GCA_022009995.1. GTDB lineage: Bacteria > Bacillota > Clostridia > Christensenellales > CAG-917 > CAG-349. The sequence goes on along the minus strand of CP091734.1, from coordinate 1,447,721 downwards.
TATCATCGACACGGCGGGACGACTTCATATCGACGAACAGTTGATGGAAGAACTGCAAAAAATTAAAGCGGAAGTAAAACCCGACGAAATTCTTCTTGTCGTCGATAGTATGACGGGACAAGACGCCGTCAACGTTGCGGAAACTTTCAACCAAAAACTCGACATCACGGGCGTCATCATCACGAAACTCGACGGCGATACCCGCGGCGGCGCGGCGCTTTCGATAAAAGCGGTGACGGGCAAACCCATAAAATTCGTCGGCAGCGGCGAAAAGATGGAAGATATCGAGCCGTTCTATCCCGACCGTATGGCAAGCCGAATCCTTGGCATGGGCGACGTTCTGACGCTTATCGAAAAGGCACAGGAAGCGTTTTCGGAAGAAGAAGCGTTGAAACTTCAAAAGAAGATGAAGACCAACTCTTTCACTCTGCAAGATTATTTAAATCAGCTTGAAAGTGTGAAGAAGATGGGCGGCATCGGGAAACTTATGTCGATGGTGCCGGGGCTTGGCGGAAAGGTCAACGAAGACGATATCGACGAAAGCAAAATCATTAAAACGAAAGCAATCATCCTTTCGATGACGCCGGAAGAACGCAACAATCCGGACATTATCAAGGCGTCCAGGCGCAAAAGAATCGCGGCGGGCAGCGGCACTTCCATTCAGGACGTGAACCAACTGTTGAAGCAATTCGACATGAGCAAGGAAATGATGCGTCGCGTTTCGAAAAACGGCATGCGCGGCATGAAATTCCCGTTTTAACATCGGCATGAATTCCCGTTTTAACATCGGATAATATCAAAAGTATTATATAAAACATCAAAATTTATAACAATTTACATTGGAGGATTAAACAATGGCTGTAAAAATCAGATTAACCAGAATGGGCGCAAAGAAAGCACCTTTTTATCGCATCGTCGCTACCGACAGCAGAAAAGCACGTGACGGAATGTATATCGAACAAATCGGTTACTATGATCCGACGAAAGAACCCGCTCTCGTAAACATCGACGCCGAAATCGCGAAAAAATGGCTCAACAACGGCGCGCAACCCACTGAAACCGTTCGCAACCTGTTCAAGGCAAACGGCATCATCGAAAAGTAATAAACTTATATTATGAAAGATTTGGTGAAATATATCGTCGATACGCTGACCGGCGACGCTGACGTCACGGTCGAGTATGCCGATGACAAGCCCACCGAAATTGTTATTTCCGCATCGAAAGACGATATCGGAAAAGTTATCGGAAAACAAGGCCGTATCGCAAAGTCAATTCGCACGATCGTGAAAGCGGCGTCCGGCAAACAAGGCAAACACAAGTTTTACACCGTTTCCATCGTCGAGAAAGACGGCGATAACGAAACGGAAGATAAAGCGCAGGAATAATCAATGTTGATTATCGGAAAAATCGTAAAAGCACAGGGCATTAAAGGCGAGGTAAAAATCATACCCATCACCGACGATGTCCTGCGTTTTAATAAGTTGAAAAAAGCAACCGTCAAAGGTCAGGAAATGACGGTTGAATCTTCGCGCGTGCAAAACGATTGCGCGTACGTGAAGTTCAAAGGCGTGGATACGAGAAATGACGCGGAACTTTTGCAAAACGAATACGTGTCCGTCGCGCGTGAAGACGCCGTGAAACTTCCCGAAAATACCTGGTTTATCGTGGATATTCTCGGCTCAAAGGTTTTTGTGGACGATAAAGAAATCGGTACGCTCACCGACGTTATGCAAAACGCCGCCGTCGACGTTTACGTCGTGTCCGACGGCAAAAACGAAACGATGTTTCCCGCGCTGAAAGACCTGATCAAAAACGTCGATATCGACAAAAAAACCATAACTTTGGACGGAAAACGATTCAAGGAGGTCGCAGTTGAACAAGTATGACGTCGTCACGCTGTTTCCCGAAGTTTTTTCGGCGCTCGACAGCGGCATTCTGAAAAAAGCAATCGACAACAACCTTTTCAAGGTAAATCTGACGCAAATCCGCGATTTTTCAAAGGATAAGCATCACAAAACCGACGATTACAGTTTCGGCGGGGGCGCGGGTATGATTATGACGCCGCAGCCCGTGCACGACGCAATCCAAAGCGTCGATCCTTTGCACAAGGCGAAACGTATTTTTATGTCGCCGCGCGGCGTGCCGCTTTCCCAAAAACTCGTTGAGGAGTTGTCGAAGGAAGAACATATCGTCATTCTTTGCGGAAGTTATGAGGTGTCGATCAACGTGTTATCGACCTCGATATCGACATGGAAATTTCAATCGGCGACTATGTTCTCACAAGCGGGGAATTGCCCGCACTTGTGCTTATCAACGCCGTCGTAAGGTACATTCCCGGGGTGTTGGGAAGTTCCGAGTCCACGACGGAAGAAAGCTTTTCCGAAAATCTTCTGGAATATCCGCAGTACACCCGCCCGCAAAACTTCATGGGAATGGAAGTTCCCGAGGTTCTGACGTCCGGCGACCACGAAAAAGTAAGAAAATGGCGCTACGAACAGGCGCTTGAAATCACAAAACGGGTTCGTCCCGATTTATTGACGAAAAACGATGCAGATTAACTGGTTCCCGGGGCACATGACGAAAGCCATGCGCCTTATCGAAGAGAATATCAAAATCGTCGACGCGGTCATTTACGTTTTGGACAGCCGCGCGGTTTCGGCGTGCATAAATCCGTCGTTTTCGGACGTTATCAAAAACAAACCCATCGTGTACGTCCTGAACAAAGCCGACCTTGTCGAAGAATCCGACCTTAAAAAATGGTGCGCGTACTTTGACGAAAAAGGTTTTGCCTACGTCACAAGCAACAGCGCGAACGGGAAAGACAACGCGAAAATCCTGAAAAAGTTGTTGTGCGTGTTAGACGACAAAATCAAACGTTATCGCGAAAAGGGCGTGAACACCCCCGTGAGAGCGATGGTCATCGGTATTCCGAACAGCGGAAAATCGACGCTTATCAACAGTCTTTGCGGCGGCAAACGCACGATAACGGGCGACCGTCCCGGCGTCACGAAAGCAAAGCAATGGCTGAGCGTTCAAAAGGGCGTCGATATGCTGGATACGCCGGGCACTCTGTGGCCGAAACTCGACGACCAGAACGCCGCAATGCATCTTGCTTTCATCGGCAGCATCAAAGACGACGTGCTGGATATTAACGAAGTGGCGATAAATCTTATCGATTTTTTGAAAACGAATAAAAGCGGCGCATTGACGGAAAGATACAAAATTTCTTCCGAAAACGCCGAAAATATACAAATTTTTGAAGAAATTGCGGTAAAACGCGGTTTCGTTTTGCGCGGCGGCGATTACGATTACGAACGTACGGCGCGCGCGATTATCGACGACTTCCGAAAACAAAAGTTCGGAAAAGTCATGTTGGAGTATCCCGTATGAACGAAAGACAATTAGTGACGGTAACGGAGTTTTGCACCGTCATAAAAAGGATTTTTCAGGCGGAAGAAATGTTGAAAAACATCGCGATTGTCGGCGAGATTTCCGGCTTCCGCGCGTCGGGCGCGCACTCGTACTTTTCCTTGAAAGACAGCGGCGCGATACTCCCTTGCAGTTGTTTCAATTACAAAAAAACCTACGTGCCGAAAGAAGGCGAAAAAGTCATCGTCATAGGTTCCCCCGATTATTACGTTCAGGGCGGCAGGTTTTCGTTTATCGTAAGCGGGATCGAGCCGCAGGGCATCGGGCTTTTGTATCAGAAAATCGAGGAGTTGAAAAAGAAACTCGCAGACGAGGGTATATTTGACGCCGCGCATAAAAAACCAATTCCGAAATTTCCGAAAAACGTTATCGTTGTCACAAGCAAATCGGGCGCGGTTATCCGCGATATTTGCAGGACGATAAGAAATACAACGACAATATCGACATCGTTGTAAAAGACGTGAAAGTTCAGGGCGAGTTTGCCGCGCGGGAAATTACGTCCGCGCTTTACGCCGTCGATAAGTTGGGTTACGATTGTTGCATACTTGCGCGCGGTGGCGGCAGCCTTGAAGACCTTATGCCGTTTTACGACGAAAAGGTCGTGCGCGCGGTTTACGATATGAAAACGCCGATTATTTCCGCAATCGGACACGAAACCGACTTTTCGCTTTGCGATTTTGCAGCCGACGCAAGAAGCGCGACTCCGACAGCCGCGGCGGAACTTATCGCATACGACGTGCGTGAATACAAAAAGAACGTTTTCGACTTTTTGTCGCGCGGAAAATTTGCGACGGTAAAACACCTTGAAAACGCCGAAAACCGCACGAAACTTCTGGCGCAGAAGGTCGGCAGCGGCATGGAAAAACTGTATCGCGACGATTTTGCAAGGCTTAAACTTTTGCTCAATCGCATGAAAAACGCCGAAAACACGATTATCAAAACCAAAGAATACCAGATAAACAAATCCATAAACTCGCTTGACAACCTTAATCCGACAAGAATATTAAAAAGCGGATATTTCAGGGTTTACAGCGATAATTTACCCGTTTTAAGCGTCGAAAACGTGAAAACGGGCGACGATATTTCATTAAAAGGCGCGGACGGAAGAATTTGCAACCGTTACCGGCGTCGAGAAGGAGAACGTATGAATTTTGAAACCGCATACTCGAAACTTGAAGAAATCGTGAAAAAATTGGAAGGTCAGAACGTAAGCCTGGAAGAAAGCATCGCGCTTTTCAACAGCGGCATCGAACTTTCAAAGGAATGTCTGAAATTTCTGAACGAATCGAAAGGGAAAATCCAACTTCTGACCGACGAACTTAACAATCTTTGCGAGGAATTTAAGCCCGAATAATCATATTACGTCGTCCGCCGTCATAATTACTTTTGTGGAAAAGCATGGCGACGACAACAAAGTACGACTTCTGAAACGAAAAGGGTGCGTCAAAAACTCGCACTGGGCGTTGAAAGCGACGATTATTACGTTTTTTACGTCGGCTTTTTTCAGTTTTGTCGCCGAATCGACGGAGTCGAACGGGAATCTTATCGTAATTGTTGTGCTGTTATTGTTCCTGATTGTCGGCAACGTCGTTTTTGACGGAATCGGAATTGCCGCCGCGACCGCCGACGAAACGGAAGTCAAACGCCTTTCAAAACATTGCGGGCGCAGCGAAAAAATCGCGATATACATTGTCGAAAACGCGGATATCGTGTCGAACGTCTGCAACGACGTTATCGGCGATATCTTTGGAATATTGTCGGGCGCATGCACCGTCGTGATCACGGCAAGCGTAACGAAAGGGCTTGATACGGTAACGGGAAAACTCGTCGCGGTGGCGGTCAGCGCGATAATTTCGGCGATAATCGTCGGCGGAAAAGCCGCTCTCAAAAACCTGTCGATTACGAAATCTACGGAACTCGTCATTATGTTTTCAAAGGTACTTTCGGAACTTTTGCCCGAAAAACGAAAGAAAAAAAGAAACGAAAATCCGCGCAAAAAATAAGGATACGACAATGCGCCTTGATTTATTTATTTTACAAAAATTCAACTTAAAATCACGAAGTTTTGCCGAAAATCTGATAAAAAAGGGCAAAGTCAACGTAAATAATGTAACGCAGAAAAAGCCGTCGTACGACGTTTCGGACGATGACGATGTCGAGGTTTTTCAAAACGACGAGTTTGAAAGCCTTGGCGGAGATAAACTTCAAAAGGCGATAGCGGAGTTTAATATCGACGTTGAAAATCTGGAATGCGTCGATATCGGCGCGTCGAACGGCGGGTTCACCGACTGCATGCTGAAACACGGCGCGAAAGTCGTTTATGCCGTCGACGTGGGACAAACCCAGCTGAACGAAAACCTTTTGAAAAACAAAAAAGTCGTCGTGAAAGACTTTTTGAACGCAAGGGATATTACGGTTTCCGACGTAAACGGCAAAAAGGATTTTCTGACAATCGACGTAAGTTTCATTTCCTTGAAACTCGTGCTTCCCGCTTGTTTCAATCTGTTGAAAGACGACGGACAGGCTGTCGTTCTGGTGAAGCCGCAATTCGAAGTAGGGAAAAAACTCGGAAAAAGCGGAATCGTCGTAAATCCCGTCGATAGAATGAAAGTCGTAAACGATATTCTGAATTTCGCGCGGGAACTCGGTTTTTCGGCAGAAGGAATAACGACCGTCCCCGACAACTTCAAAAACAAAAACGTCGAATATCTTCTTTATTTCAAAAAAACCGCATTTGTATCGCGCCCCGTTAAAAGCGTCGATTTAAGTTTCATAAAAAACTTATAATAATTGCATAAACGAATAGACTTTTTTGTTTTTATTCCGTATAATGGATATTACTTAAAGAAGGTTTAGGGTTTATGCATTTTATCATTTATTCGGGGTTTGACCGCGACGCCGATATTTCCGTCGTAAAACAAATCCAAAAAATTCTCGATAACAAAAAAGCAACGTATTCGCTTGCGTCCTATCGCGAAAGCGGATTTGTCGGCATGTCGTACAACAAGTTTTCGGACGTTGTCGGCGACGCGGACGTCGTCATCGTCGTGGGCGGGGACGGCACGGTTTTGCGCGCGGCGGAAGGAATTACCGAAGCGGGGCTCGAAACGCCGATTTTTGCCGTAAACCGCGGACAGTGCGGATTTCTTGCCGATACCGAACCCGAAGACTTTGACAAAGAAATCGACAAAGTGCTTTCGGGCGGGTACGAACTTGAAACGAACCGCTCTGGAAGTAGCCTACGGCGGCAAAACGTATTACGCCCTGAACGAAGTCATCGTATATAAAAAGGATATCACCCGTCCCGTCGAAATCGAGGTTTTCATAGGGCGCGACACGATTCTGGGCGCGGCGAAAGCGGACGGCGTATGTCTTGCGACTCCGACAGGCTCGACGGCATATTCGATGTCCGCAGGCGGCTCGATACTGTCGCCCGACGTGCATGCGGTGTCGCTTTGCATGATTTGCGCGCACACTCTTATGAACAAACCGCTTGTGTTGTCGGACGAACATACGTTTTCGATAAGGCTTGCGAAAAACAGTCTGGACGGACTTCTGATGGTTGACGGCGATGTAAAACAGGAAGTTTCGGGCGATACGGCTGCCATCGTGAAAAAAGCCGACCTTACGGTGAATTTTATCAAAGCGCGTCATCACGACTTTTATGAAAGGCTCGTTTCAAAACTCGCGCACTGGGCAACCCCCGCTGACGACATCCACAACGACGTCGAATAACGAATCGGAGAAATATTATGGCAAGAACAGGAAGACAACTTAAACTTATCGAAATTATCAATAAAAACGAAATCGAAACGCAGGAAGCCCTTGCGGAAGCGTTGAGAAACGAAGGTTATCTCGTCACGCAGGCAACCGTTTCGCGCGATATAAAGGATCTGGGACTCATCAAAGTCATGACTCCCAACAAGACCTATAAGTACGCTCAACCCGCGTCGACCGAACAGAAAAGCTCCGGCAAAATGCTCAACCTTTTCAGGGAATGCGTCATTTCCATCGACTATGCCGGACACCTTATCGTGATTAAAACCGTGTCGGGCGGCGCAAACTCGGCGGCAACTCTTGTCGATAAACTCAATTTCCCGGAAGTTATGGGCTGCGTTGCGGGCGACGACACGATTCTTGTCGTTATCAAAGACCAGCAAAAAATCGTTCCTATCGTCGAAAAATTGAAATCGTTGCTTGACTGAAAATGATTGAATCGTTGCATATTCAAAACATTGCTCTTATTGAGGATTTAACGCTGAATCTTGAAAAGGGGCTGAATATTTTAAGTGGCGAAACGGGCGCGGGCAAGTCGATAATCATCGACTCGCTTAACTTTGTTCTGGGCGAGCGCGCGGACAAGACTCTTATACGAAACGGCGCAGAAAGGGCGGAAGTGTCCGCGGTGTTTTCGTCGGTGTCGGAAGACGTCGAAAAGTCCCTTGAAGACCTTGGGATTACGCCCGACGACGTGCTGATTTTAAAGCGCGCGATGACGAAAGACAAAAACGAGTGCAGGATAAACGGCGCGCAGGTTACGCTCGGAATGCTGAAAAGTATCGGCGAAAAACTTGTCGATATTCACGGTCAGCACGAGCATCAGTCGCTTTTGAAAGTTTCGACGCACGTTCATCTTCTGGACGCTTTCGGTGGCGAAAAGATTGAAAAATCCAAGAAAAAACTGCAAAAAACGTATAATTCATACAAAGAATTGTGCAACGAGTTTGAAAATATCGGCGACGCCGCAACCCGCGAAAGAAAACTTGACGTGCTGAATTATCAGATTACGGAGTTGAAAGAGGCGGAACTTCAGGAAGGCGAAGAAGAAAAACTTCTTGCAGACAGAAAGAAATTCAGAAACGCCGAAAAAATTCTAAACGCCGCAAAGGACGCGAACTCCTTGCTTAACGGCGGCTCGGACTTTTCGGTTGTCGGCGCGGTGAATAAGGCGATAAACCTTCTGAACGTCGCGGGGGCATTTGACGAAAATCTTTTGAAAATCGCAGAAAGGCTCGAAAGCGCGAAAATCGACGTGAAAGACGTCGCGGACGAACTTGAAAGTTGCCTTGACGACTTGTCATTTGACGATTATTCCTTGGAAAAAGTCGAAAAACGCCTTGAAAAAGTAAGGCAAGTCGTGAGAAAATACGGCGGCACGGTGGAAGCCGCGAACGAGTTTTTGAAAAATGCCGAGGAAGAATACGACTTTTTAATCAATGCGGACGCGCGCGCGACAAAACTTGAAAAGGAAATCGAAAAAGTCCGTTCGGAACTTTTAAGCGACGCCGAAGAACTGAGCGCGTTAAGACGAAAATACGCAGTGAGTTTTGAGGACGAAATCAATAAACAACTGAAAGAACTCGGTATGCCGTCGGCAAAATTCAACGTAAGTTTTGACGAAAACGCAGGGAAAACCGCAGACGACGTCACGTCAAACGGGTTTGACAAGGTTGAGTTTTTAATTTCCGCAAACAAGGGCGAGCCCTTGAAACCTTTGCAAAAAATCATATCGGGCGGCGAGATGTCCCGTTTTATGCTGGCTCTTAAAAACATCACGGCGCGTCTTGACGGCATCGACACTATGGTTTTTGACGAAATCGACACCGGTATCAGCGGATACATCGCGCAGGTCGTTGCCGAAAAACTGTACAACATAAGCGTGTCGCGGCAGGTCATTGCAGTAACGCACCTTCCGCAGCTTGCGTCGATGGCGGACAATCATTACAAAATCGAGAAAAAAGAAACCGCCGACAAGACGATCACGAACGTTAAAAAGTTGGACGAAGAAGGGGAACTTCAAGAAATCGCAAGGCTTATCGGCGGCAGCACATACAGCGAGCACGCATTGCCGCATGCGGTTGAAATGAAGAAACACGCAGACGCCTATAAAAACGCGAAATGACATTATTTTACTGTGAAATAGTGCGTTTTTCAGAATAGTTTTGTAAGTTTTACTGACAATAATCGGGTATGAAGAAGATTTGTACCCGATTTTTTATTATCCTAATTCTTGCGTTTCTGAGCGTAAATTCGTTGGGCGCGGTTATGCCGACAAAGCCCGTCGACACGTCGACGGAAGTGTATCTCGGCGGTCGGCCGCTCGGCATCGAAATCGGCGCGGACGGCGTAATCGTTACGGGAATATCGAAGGTCGAAACCGCAAACGGCGCGGAATTTCCGATGAAAGACAGCGGCGTCAGAAGCGGCGACGTGCTGACGAAAATCGCGGGAAAAAGCGTCGTAAAGCCCGAAGATATTTCGTCAATCGTGAATAAACTCCCGTCCGCCGACGTTATCCTTACGTTTTTAAGGGACGGGAAACCATATGATATCCGCGCGAAATTTGTCGTCGATAAAAACGGCGAAAGAAGATTCGGCGTGAACGTCCGCGACAAAATCACGGGAATCGGCACGCTGACCTACGTTACGACAAACGGAAAATTCGGCGCGCTCGGGCATCATATCGCCGATTCCGAAACGGGAATAATTTCCGCGCTCACGAGCGGCAGCATTTTCGACGCATATATCGACGGCGTGAAAAAATCAATGCCCGATAAGGCGGGCGAACTTATCGGCTCGTTTTCAAGGTCGGATCCCGTAGGCAGAATCAAGAAAAACAACGAATTCGGGATTTTCGGCGAATATACGAAAGCCGAAAATAACTTTCAGAAAATCAAAACCGCAAATATCGACGAAATCAAACCCGGGAAAGCCTACGTCTATACGACTATTTCGGGCTCGAAACCGGAATATTACGAAATCGACATCGTCAAGGCGGAGCGGCAAAGTAAGCCCGACGTGAAGTCAATGGTAATTTCGATTACCGACAAGCGACTTATTAATAAAACCGGCGGAATCGTGCAGGGCATGAGCGGAAGCCCCATAATTCAGAACGGGAAACTTGTCGGGGCTGTCACGCACGTTTATGTCGGCGAGCCTACGATGGGATTTGCTGTGTTTATCGGGTGGATGTTGCAAAATTAGATTTTATTTAACAATTTATCCAACGCTTTTCAAGGTAATCGGACTTATGGTAATCGTATGCAAAAAACCATTTCCGATTATCTTTTGTCATTGGGGTTTATTCCGAACAAATGCGGGTACCGTTATGTTTTCGACCTGATTTATCTTGCGACGAGCGGTAAAGAAATATTGCCTCTTAAATACGTCGGCTATGCCGAAATCGCAAAAAAATACAAAAAAACCGTCGATACCGTTGAAAAAGACGTGCAGAACGCAATATCCGCCGCGTGGCTTAAAGGGGACGTCGACGCGCTTTACAACGAATTCGGGGAAACCATTGATATGAAAAAGGGGAAGCCCGGCAACAAACAGTTTATTATGACTGCGGCGGCGTCGATCCTTTCGAAGAATAAAAATTGAACTCACCGCATAGTCTTTTTAACGTGAATTACAAAAAGCACGGTATTTCGTTTTTAATCGCGGATTTTTTCAGGTCGTCGAAGACGCAGATATTTTTTTCGTGTCTGCTGTACGTTTTCGGTCTGATACTTGCCGTCGTATTTTACAACTCGCCCGAAGCGGATAAAGTCGTCGATACGGGGCGCATAATCGGGAAAACCATTCTGATTATTTTGCCGTGCTATATCGTCGCGATGTTTTCGACTTTTTTCAAATACGTCGTGCTGTTGTTTTTTGCGGGCTTTTTGTATCTCGGATTTATGTCGGGACGAATCGTAAAAGACCTGTATGCGGTTGTCGCGTTTTCGGGAATCGTGCAGTTTGTCGTCGTGTATATCCCGATGTTTTTAGTGACGATATTGCTTTTGAACGTTTTGATAAATCAACTTTCGCCGTACGTTTCGTTTTCGGCAAACTGTGTGAGAAGCACAAATTGCAGAGAAAGTTTTTTGACAATAATTAAGTACGTTTTGCTTGTTTTCACAATAAATATCGTGATTTTCACGCTTTGGTTTCTGATTTTTGCAAAAATATTCAGGCTTGTCGCGTTTTAAGGAATAAAAATTTAAGGATTGCCTACGCTATACGCGAGGTGAAATATGAAAAGAAAAATCCTTAAAATGCTTACCGCGTTTTCGTTTGCCGCCGTTTTAACGACGTCGTTTTCGGCGGTCGGCGTTGCAAACGCAAAAAACGAACAAAGCGACGAAATAAGTTGCGCCGCAAAGTCCGCGTACGTTCTGGACTTTGACACGGGCACGGTCGTTTACGCAAAAAACGAAAACGAAAAACTGCCCATCGCAAGTATGACGAAAATAATGACGGCGTCGATTATCTTGGACGACGTTAAGGCGGGAAAACTCAACCTTTCAGACGAAATTACCGTGTCCGAAAAAGCCGCGGGAATGGGCGGTAGTCAGGTTTTTCTGGACGCAAACAGCACGCACACGATAAAAAATTTGTTGAAAGCGGTCGTTATTGCCTCCGCAAACGACGCGGCGGTGGCACTAAGCGAGGCGGCGTCGGGGAGCGAAGAAGCCTTTGTGAAGCGTATGAATGATAAGGCGGAAAAACTCGGACTCTCAAACACGAATTTCGTGAACGCGACGGGATTGCCCGCGCTTAACGCATATTCGTCGGCAAAAGACGTGTCGTATATGCTGAAAAATCTTTTGTCGCACGACGAATATTTCGAGTTTTCAAAAATCTGGCTGGAAGACTACGTTCACCCCGACGGGCGCAAAACCACAATGACGAATACGAATAAACTCGTGAAGTTTTATCAAGGCTGCGACGGCGGCAAGACGGGCTATACGACCGAGGCGTTGTTCTGTTTGTCCGCAACCGCAAAGCGCGGCGACACGAGAATTATCGCAACCGTCATCGGCGAGCAAAACGGAAAACAGCGTTTCAAGGACGTCAGCGATTTGTTCAATTATTCCTTTAAGGCGTACGAAAACGAAGTCGTCGTACGAAAGGGCGAAAATATCGGCAAAACCGTGAAGGTCGAAAAAGGCAAACAAGCGGAAGTCGAAGTGTATGCCGACGAAAACGTGTCGGTTTTCAAAAAGCGCGCGGGCGACGATAACGTCGAAATCGTTTACGAACTGTTGGGCAGCGTAAAAGCCCCCGTAAAACGCGGCGACGTCGTGGGAAACGCCAAAATAGTGAAGAACGGAGTCGTCATAAAAACCGTAGAACTCAAAGCCGCGGACAACGTCGACAAGGAAAACTTCTTCGACGCGATACGACGTATCCTTTCAAATTGGTAAAAAAACCTTTATATAAGCCTTCTTCCCGTGTTGTGAAGAAGGTTTTTTATTGACTTTATACTTAATTTTAAGTTATAATATGTACAATATATTGTGTCGTTGAACGACAATAACACAATAGGTATTAAAAATATGATTTTCAGCATCTTAACTTCGTCGAACTCGGCGCGGGACAAATTCATACTTATCGTGGCATACGCGCTTGCGGCAATGTTCGCAATCGTGATTCACGAGTACTCGCACGCCCGCGTTGCCGTCAAATGCGGCGACCTAACCCCGAAACTTGCGGGCAGGCTCACGCTCAACCCGATGGCGCACTTCGACGTGTTCGGTCTTGTATTGTTTTTCCTTATCGGATTCGGCTGGGCAAAGCCCGTGCCCATAAACCCCGATAATTTCGGGCACAAAAAACGCGACACGATATTCACGTCGCTTGCGGGGATTTTTGCAAATCTGCTGACCGCCGCCGTGTTTGGGCGTTTTGTGTCTTATCAACCTTATCCCGGAGGACGCCGTTTACGCGTCGGTTTTCGGCGAGGTTTTGTATTTTCTCGTCGCATATTTCCTGATATACGGGATAATTCTTAACTGCTCGCTGATGCTCTTCAACATACTTCCCGTGTTCCCGCTTGACGGATTCCGCGTGGTGGAAGCGCTTGCGGGTCCCACAAACAAATACGTGAAGTTCATGTACAGATACGGCAGTTGGCCGCTTATCGTCGTGCTTATCGCGATATCGTTCATTCCCGACAAGTACAATATGTTCAGCCTGTTTCTGAACTCAATTTACAATCTTATATTCAAAGTTTTGGGATCATTCTGATGGATATTAAAAAGTTTTCGAAAAAGGACGAAGAATATTTTAAGAAAATCGACGGAAAAACGGTTGCCGTCGAAAACGTCCTTATGGGCGACGACGAGGATATTTACGATAAGAAGAAGTACCGCTACGACCTGAGCATTTACGACGGGCCGCTGGATCTTTTATTATATCTCGTCAGGCGCAACAAAATCGAAATCGAAGACATTTTCGTCAGCGACATCACGCAGCAGTACCTTGACATAATCGGACCTATCGAAGACTGGACGGAAGAGGAAATCGACTACGCCGGCGAGTTTATCACAATGGCTGCCGAACTTATCGAAATCAAGTCGAAACTGCTTATCCCCACGGAAAACGTCGACGAAACTCCCGACGACCTGCCGGAGCGCGACCTGTACCGCCGCCTCGAAGAACTGAAAATGTTCAAAATGCAGGCGGAAAAACTGCAAGGGCTGGAAACCATAAACCGCTTTTTCAGGGAACCCGTGTTTTCGGAAGACGATTATCGTCTTGCAATCAAAGACTTTGACCTTGACAAACTCATCGACGCTTACGCAAATGACGTACCGCGCCGTCCAGCAGGAATTAAGGCTTGAACCGAAGACCATTCAGAAAGAAAGGTTTTCCATCGACAACCGCATGCACCATATCTGCGAGGTGTTAATCGAACAAAAAAAGACGTCGTATTTCAGCCTTATTGAAAAGGACTTCAACAAAATCGACGCGATAAATACCTTCCTTGCCACGCTGGAACTTATGAAAAAACAACAAATTTCCGCGCATCAGGAAGAAAAATTCAAAGATATCGAAATCACCGTCAAGGAAGGCGTCGAAACGCCGCTTGTAAATTCGGAGGAAAAATTAGATGGACAATATTAAGGAGACAATCGAAGCGTTGATTTTCGCCTCGGGCGAACCCGTTTCCAAAAAGGATATTATCGAACGTATCCCGAGCCTTACCACGCGTGAACTTAATAAAATCGTCGAGGAACTGAAAGTCAAGTACGGCGGCGACAGCGGCATAGTTCTTGCAAGTTTCAACGACAAACTGCAATTCACGTCAAATCCGCGCTACGGCGACACGCTTGTCGAAGTGCTGACGCCCATCCGCGAAAAGGCTTTGTCGCAAAGCTTGTTGGAAGTTTTGTCGATAATCGCATACAAACAGCCCGTTACCCGTCAGGAAATCGAAGATATTAAGGGCGGCAAAGATCCCGATTACGCACTGAGCGTTCTGATGAAAGTCAATCTTATCGAGGTCAAGGGCAGAAAAGACGCCGTCGGACGCCCGTTCCTTTTCGGCACAACCGACGAATTTTTAAGGAAATTCCAGTTGGAAGACCTCGGAAACCTGCCCGATTACAACGAAGTCCTTGACCGAATCTCGATTCTGGACAAAAACTTCCGCGACACCGCTCGCGACGGGCTGTATTTTGAAAAGGAACTCAACGTCGATCAGCCCGACTTTATCGAAGTTGGCGGCGCAGTGCCGGAGTTTTCGGCAAAAGACATCGCCGCAGACGAGACACAAATCGAGCCCGAAAACGACGACGATTTCGACGATATGGACGAGGATTCAACGACGTTCCCGACTTTTTGAAAGACGAAGAATACGAAGAATACAAATAATAATATTTCTCATAAAAACGCACCGTACGCACAAAATAAGCGTATGGTGTTTTTTTTATTGTGTCTTTGCGTTTTCGTATCGTTTTTCGCGATTGCGGTGAACGTTTCGGGATATTTGTCCGTTGACCGCGAATGTATGATTTCGTCGTGAAAGTTTTTGGCGTAAAGGCGTTCAAGATTATCGTCCAAAAGGTAAACGGTATATTTGAAATTACAATAAACGGACAAAATTTTGACAGAAAACCAAAAAAATCGCATAAAAACATGAATTTCAGAAAACTTATTGCGATTAAAAAATCACGCTTATGATAAATTCGGACGGCGACGAATTTATTACGGCAATGATTAAAGGCGCAGTCAAATCCCTTAATATCAAAAATGTAAACGTAAAAATAATACAGGGAAAACAAGGGAAAACGAACGCGTATTTCGACGTAAAAGCGCGGGTTTCTCTTTTCAAAGGAGTGATATATGGACATTGAGAAAATCAAAAACAATTTCGACTTTTCGGAAGTCGTCGGAAAGCCCGTCGTTATCGACGAAAAAACTACGGTGATACCGCTGTCGAAAGTCAGCGTCGGGTACGTCGGCGGACAAGGTAACGCTCTGAAAAACGATAAGAAAGCGTCGGACGTCGACGCAGGCGGATTCGGAATGAGCGTGACGCCCGTGGGAATTTTGATTGCCGGCGAAAAAACGACGTACGTCGGCGTCGATAAAAACTATACGGAGGACAAATGGATAAACCTTTTGAAAACGGTTGCGGACACCGTAAGAAAGTAACAATATTTTTTGTGATTTTGTTTGTTTTGACGGTTATTTTTGTAAATTCGTGCAAAACGATTGAAAATAATGTTTCTCGTGCAAGGCAAACAAGCGCGTACGCCGTCATTGATTTAAGAACGGAAAAATCATAAAAAGCAGCAACGGACAAGCAAACTTCCCATTGCAAGCACGACGAAAATATTGAGCGCAATCACCGTAATCGAGGAGGTTTTTGACCTTGACGAAGAAATATTCGTGCCGTCCGCCGCCGTCGGTATCGAAGGCAGTAGCGTGTATCTTAGCCCCGGCGAAAGAATCTCGTATCGCGATTTATTGTACGGTCTGATGCTAAGAAGCGGCAACGACTGTGCGGTCGCGCTTGCGATAAAAACGTCGGGAAGCGTTGAAAAGTTCGTCGCAAAAATGAACGAAGTCGCAAAAAAGCGGCGCAAACAACAGCAGTTTTGCAAATCCGCACGGGCTTGACGACGAAAAACATTATTCGACCGCCGACGACCTTGCGAAAATCACCGCGTACGCAATGAAAAACGACGTATTCCGTACCATTGTTTCGACAAAATACCACGACACGAGCGGCGAAGTTTCAAGGTGTTTCAAAAACAAAAACAAAATGCTGTGGAATTACGACGGCGCAATCGGCGTGAAAACCGGATATACGAAAAAATCGGAAGATGTCTGGTGAGCGCGGCGGAAAAAGACGGAAAAAGTTTTGCCGTCGTCGTCCTGAACGTAAACGATATGTGGAATGTGTCCGAAAATCTTTGAACGAAGCGTTTTCGGCGACATAACACTTGCCTTTATTTAATAATTTTATATAATAAACATATTAAATATTAAGGAATTGTTATATGCGAATCAATAAATATATCGCGGGCTCGGGCGTTACGTCCCGTCGCGGCGCGGACAAACTTGTCGAAGAAGGCCGCGTGAAAGTCAACAACAAAACCGTAACGACGCTCGGCTTCGAAGTCAACGAAGACAACGACACCGTTACCGTCGACGGCAGAAAAATCACGCTCGTCAACAAATATACCTATCTTATGCTGTACAAGCCGAAGGGCTGCGTTTGCACCGCAAGCGACGAATTTAACAGAAAAACCGTTTCGATTACGTCAACGTCGACAAGCGACTGTTCACCGTCGGCAGGCTCGACTACGACAGCGAAGGACTGCTTATTCTTACAAACGACGGCGCGCTGGCACAATACCTCACGCACCCGAGCAACGAAATTCCGAAGTCCTATCTCGTTAAGGTCGAGGGCGACATTCCGCAAGCCGACCTTGCAAAACTCCGCAAAGGCGTTACTCTCGACGATGGTCAGACGACGGCGCGCGCAAAGGTGAAACTCAAAGGAATCGAGGGAATATTTATTCCTACGACGTCACCATTTTTGAGGGAAAACAGGGAAATCCGCAGAATGTTCGAGGCGATCGGGAAAGAGGTCATTTTCCTTAAACGCGTTGCCATCGGCGATTTAAGGCTCGGCGGGCTTGGCAGGGGCGCGTCAAGGTATCTTACCGATAAAGAAATCAACTACTTGAAGAACCTTTAATAAGGTTTTTCAAGTTTTTAATATAAGAAAATAATTATTCGATTTTTCGTTTGCCAAAGCACTGACAAACGGGTATAATTTATAATGAAGAAATAGTTTCCGGAGGAATTATGGACACCATTAAAAGACTTAACGAAAATCTGTCGAAACTCGACGAGGCAAGGAAATCCGCATTGGGTTTTCTTTCCGAATTGACGGACGACAAATCGTTTGTGGAAACCGGCGCGTTTACGTCGGGTACTACTTTTGAAGACGGCGTCGAAGCTCTGGGCGAAGGTATCATAACGGGATATGCTACTGTTTTTGGCATTCCCGTTTATTTATTTGTCCAGAATTTTGAGGCGATGCGCGGCAGTTTTTCAAGCGCGCAAGCAACCAAAATCAAAAACGTCATGGACGCCGCCGTCAAAAACGGAGTGCCTTTCGTGTCGGTTATCGACAGCGCGGGCGCAAGGCTTGACGAGGGCGCAAAAGTCCTTGAAGGTTATGCGAAAATCATTCGCCTTGCCGCAAGTATGAAAAACGAAGTCCCGCACGTTGCGGTTATCCGCGGCGCGGCAACGGGGCTTATGGACGTGTTTGCAAACGTTGCGGACGTCGTTATTTTCGGCACGGACGGATACGCTTCGCTTGCCGCACCTTCCGCAGTCCTTGCAAAAGACGGAAAATCCGTCGGACGCGAAAAAGTATCTCGGAAAAGACGCGGCGGAAAAATCGGGCGTTGCGGCACTTGAATACGCCGACGTCGCAACTCTTAAAAACCAAATCGCAAGCGTGCTGACGTTCCTGTCGGGCGAAAGCAAAATCGCCGACAATCCCAACAAGGTCGCGAAAAAGGTCGAAAGCGTTTCGGACGCGGTCGGCGCGATTTGCGACAACGGCTCCGCACTTGAAATATCGTGTGACGAGGCGGCGACGAAAACCTACTTTGCATACGCAGACGGCGCACCCGTGGGCGTTTTGTCCGTCGAGGGCGAACTTACATGCAAGGATTTCAGAAAAATCAAAAGATTCGTAAATCTTCTTGACGCATACAACATTCCGCTTGTCAGCGTCGTGGATTCGGACGGTTTCGCGGCACGCCTTAAATGCGAAGAAAAGGGCGTTGCGAAAATCGCAGCCGAGGCATATACGGCAATGGCTCTTTCCGAAAACCCCAAAATCGCGGTTATCAAAAACGCAATCGGCGGCGCGTACGCGCTGCTTGCCGCAAAAGAAATCGGATTCAATTACACGATTGCTTTTTCGGACGCGACGATTGCGCCTTTGTCGTCCGATCAGGCGGTCAACTTCTATGACGAATTGTCGGACAATCCGCAAAAAGACAAGGAAGAACTGAAAGCGAAATACACCTTTAACGACGGCAATCCCTTCAAAGCGGCAAAGGACGGATACATCGACGCCGTCATCGACGCACGCGAAGTCAAGCCTTACGTCGCAAGCGCGCTTTCAATGCTTTTGTGAGGTGATTTATGTTCATAGCGGCACTTTCGTCGGAACTTTCCGAAAAGATGGCAATCGGCGGTAAACTCACCCTTATGGGTATGCTTATCGTGTTTGGATTGCTTGCGCTTATCGTCATCGTTCTTACAATTATGGAAAGAATTATGCGAAAATCGGGCGAAAAACCCAAAAAAGAGCGCAAAAATCTTAAAGAATTGTTCAAAAATAAAATGCAGAAATGAACCTAAACCCGAATCAACCGTTACGCCGGGCGCGAAAACCGAAACGCAATTTCAGGGCGTTTCACCCGAAGTCGTTGCGGCGATCACTGCGGCAATCTCTGCCTGTATGGGCGAAGAATGCGAGGGTTCAAACCAGAAATTTATCGTCAGAAATATCAAAAAGTTAAGTTATCGGAGGTAATAATATGAGAAAGTTCAATATAAAAGTTAACGGTCAGGCTTACGAGGTCGAAGTCGAAGAAGTCGCAGGCGGTTTTGCGCCCGCACCCGTCGTCCCCGTGGCGGCAGCGCCCGCACCCGCAGTGGCTCCCGTCGCCGCACCCGCTCCCGAAAAGGCAGAAGTAAAAGCGGCTCCCGCGCCCGCTCCCGTCGCGGCTCCCGCAGGCGGCACTCAGCTGAAAGCCCCGATGCCCGGCACGGTCATCGACTTCAAAGCGACAAACGGAGCGGCTGTCAAGAAAGGTCAGACCGTACTTATCCTTGAAGCAATGAAAATGGAAAACGAAATCGTGGCACCCACAGACGGCGTTATTACTTTCGTCGCGTCAAAGGGCGCAAGCGTCAACACCGACGACTTACTTGCCGTTATCGCATAAGGAGGCATCATGTTTCAAAGTATATTGCTCGACTCGACGAGCGGTACGCTGAAAGAATGGTTCCAGAACCTTTGGAACGACACGGGTTTCGTCGTCGATTATTCCAGGTTTGAAGGATACAGTCTTGGTATCTGGGGCTGTCTGATCATGCTTGTCGTAGCATGCTTTCTCGTGTACCTTGCCGTTGTGAAAAAGTTTGAGCCGATGTTGCTTGTCGGCATTGCTTTCGGCGCGTTTCTTATCAATATCCCGGGCGCGTACGACGCATTGATGGCGGGCCCTGCAAACGGACAACCCGGCGGACTTTTCTGGTATCTTTACAAGGGTGTCGAATGGGTTATTTTCCCGCCGTTGATTTCTTAGGCATCGGCGCAATGACGGATTTCGGTCCGCTTATCGCAAATCCGAAGTCGTTGCTTTTAGGCGCGGCGGCGCAGGTTGGTATATTCCTTGCGCTTCTTATCGCGCTGCTTATCGGATTTACACCGCAGGAAGCGGGCGCAATCGGCATTATCGGCGGCGCGGACGGTCCTACGGCAATCTACGTAACGTCCAGGCTTGCACCCAATCTTATGGGACCTATCGCAATTGCGGCGTACAGTTATATGGCGCTCGTTCCCGTTATCCAGCCTCCCATTATGAAACTGTTGACGACGGAAAAGGAACGCAAAATCCGCATGGAACAACTTCGTCCCGTGTCGAAAAAGGAAAAAATAATGTTCCCGATCATCGTTACGGGTATCGTCGGTATCGTGCTTCCCAGTGCATTGCCGCTTCTCGGAATGTTGATGCTCGGAAACTTGTTCAAGGAATCCGGCGTTGTGCCGCGCCTTGTTAAAACCGCAAGCAACGAACTTATAAACATCGTTACGATTTTGCTGGGCGTCGTCGTCGGGACGAAAGCGTTCGCGCCGTACTTCCTGACTCTTAAAACTTTGAAATACTGTTCCTCGGAGTGTTCGCGTTCTCGATGGGCACGGCAGGCGGCGTACTGCTCGGAAAACTTATGTGCAAGCTTTCAAAGGGCAAAATCAATCCGCTTATCGGCGCGGCGGGCGTATCGGCAGTTCCTATGGCGGCGCGCGTCGTTCAGGACGTCGGACGTCAGTACGACCCCGAAAACTATCTGCTTATGCACGCTATGGGACCTAACGTCGCCGGCGTTATCGGCAGCGCAATCGCAGCAGGCGTCTTGCTTGCAATACTGTAAATGGAGATTACTATGGCTGAAATTACAAAAAAACCGGTTAAAATTACCGAAACGATATTGCGTGACGCGCATCAGTCGCAGGCGGCGACCCGTATGCGCCTTGAAGAAATGTTGCCGGCGTGCGCGCTCCTTGACAAGGCAGGATATTACAGCCTTGAATGTTGGGGCGGCGCAACCTTTGACTCTTGTTTAAGGTTTTTGAACGAGGATCCGTGGGAAAGACTGCGCGCTCTTCGTCACGCTATGCCGAACACGAAACTTCAAATGTTGTTCAGGGGACAAAATATCCTCGGATACAAACATTACGCGGACGACGTCGTGGACAACTTCGTGCGCCTTTCAATCAAAAACGGCATCGATATCATTCGTATTTTCGACGCGCTGAACGACGTCAAAAACTTGCGTCAGGCAATCGACAGCACCAAAAATACAAGGGCATTTGCGAATGCGCGATGAGTTATACAGTAAGCCCCGTTCATACGACGGAGTATTTCGTAAACCTTGCGGAAACACTTGCGAATATGGGCGCGGATATCATCTGCATTAAGGATATGGCAAACCTTTTGTTGCCGTACACCGCGTACGAACTCGTGTCGGAAATCAAGAAAAAGGTGGGCATTCCCGTGCATATCCACACGCATAACACGTGCGGTACCGGCGATATGGTCAACCTTAAAGCAATCGAAGCGGGCGCGGACATCGTGGATACCGCTTTGTCGCCGCTCGGAAACGGCACGTCGCAACCCGCAACCGAACCGCTTGTCGCAACGTTGCAGGGCACGCCTTACGATACCGGCATTGACCTTGAAGTGCTGTCCGAAGCGTCCGATTATTTCAGAAAAGTCGCAGACCGCCTGAAAGCCGACGGCTTCCTTTCGGACAAAGTTCTGAAAGTCAATATCAAAGCGCTTATGTATCAGGTTCCCGGTGGTATGCTGTCAAACCTTATAAATCAGTTGAAAGAACAAAACGCAAGCGATAAGTATCAGGAAGTCCTGGAAGAAGTACCCCGCGTGAGAAAGATTTGGGATACCCGCCGCTCGTTACGCCCACAAGCCAGATCGTCGGCACGCAAGCCGTCCTGAACGTCGTTATGGGCGAACGCTACAAAATGGTAACCAAGGAAACGAAAGGTTTGTTGCACGGTGAATACGGCACGCTTCCCGCAGAACCCGATCCCGAACTTTACAAGAAAGTCTGGGGCGACGAGCCGAGAATTACCTGCCGTCCCGCCGACCTTATCCCGCCCGAGTACGAAAAGTTCAAGGAAGAAGTCAAACCTTATTACGAACAGGAAGAAGACGTTTTGTCGTACGCTTTGTTCCCGCAGGTCGCGACGAAGTTCTTTGAACAACGCAAGGCAAAACTGCACGGCGTGGACAACGTCCTTGGCAGCAAAGAAGAAAACATTCATCCGGTATAAAGATGAGAATAGTTATTATTGGCGGAGGAGCGAGCGGTATGCTCGCTTCTTCAATGATTTCAAAAAACAATAAAGTGATCCTTGTCGAGAAAAACGAAAAACTCGGCAAAAAACTTTATATCACGGGGAAAGGCAGGTGCAACGTCACAAACGACTGCGCCCCGCGTGAGTTTTTGGAAAACGTCGTTACAAACGCAAAATTTATGCAAAGCGCGATTTACGGCTTTACGAGCGAGGACACGATGGCGTTTTTGGAAGAAAACGGACTGTCGCTTGTCGTCGAGCGCGGAAACAGGGTTTTCCCGAAAAGCAATAAATCGTCCGACGTCATCAAAACGCTGAGCAACGCGCTTTTGAAAAACGGCGTCGAAGTAAGGCTTAATACCGTTGTCGAAAGCGTGAAAAAGACGGGAGATACTTTTATTGTCGCCACAAACGACGGGGATATCGAGTGCGACGCGGTCGTCGTTGCGACGGGCGGCGTTTCTTATCCGCTGACGGGCAGTACCGGCGACGGATATAAATTTGCAAAAAGTTTTTCGCACGATATCGTAAGACCAAAAGCGTCGCTTTGTCCCATAAGAGTCGCAGAACAAAATATCGCGAAAGAGTTGGAAGGGCTGTCCTTAAAAACGTCGACGTGAGCGTCATTAAAGACGGCAAAAAAATCGTCGGCGAGTTTGGCGAGATGATTTTCACCGCGTTCGGCGTGTCGGGCCCCACGATTTTAAGCATTAGCGTAAACATAAATAAAATCGACTTGAACAATACGAAAATTTCAATCGACCTTAAACCTGCGCTTACGTACGAAGAGCTTGACAAAAGGGTGTTGTCCGATTTCAAACTCTTTTCAAATAAGGAGTTCAAAAACGCTTTGTCCGACTTGTTGCCGAAAAAACTAATCCCCGTTATCGTCAGACTTTCGGGAATTAAGGAGGATACAAAAGTGAACGTTATTTCGGCAGAAAACCGCAAAAATTTGGTGCATCTTCTTAAAAACTTTGATTTTTCTGTCAAATCGCTTGCGCCGATTGAAGAAGCGGTAGTAACGAGCGGCGGCGTAAACGTCAAAGAAATCAATCCGAAAACGTTTGAAAGTAAGAAAGTGCAAAATCTTTATTTCATCGGCGAAGTCGTGGACGTCGACGCATACACGGGCGGGTTTAATCTGCAAATCGCGTGGTCAAGCGCGGTTGCCGCCGCGCGCGCCTTATCCCGTTGAAATTTTCAAACGAAAAAACGCTTGATTTATTTACTGAATTATATATAATTATCTTATGGCAAAACACGAAAAACACTTCAATATCGCGCTTGACGGACCGTCCGGCGCAGGAAAAAGCACCGTTGCAAAGGCTCTTGCGAAACGCCTTGACATCATATATCTCGATACCGGCGCAATGTATCGCTCGCTTGCGTACGTCGCCGTAAAACAAGGTATCGACGTCAACGACGAAGCGGCTGTAAAGCCCATGCTTGACAACCTCGATATGAAAATTATCACCGGCGACTCGCAACAGATTATCGTCAACGGGGAAAACGTCACGCCGTTCATCAGGGAACATTACGTGTCGAAAGCCGCGTCCGATATTTCCGCGCTGCCGTCTGTCAGGATTAAACTTGTCGAACTTCAACGGGAAATCGCAAAAAACGACTGCGTCGTTCTGGACGGACGAGATATCGGCACTTACGTGTTGCCCGACGCAAAATACAAGTTTTTCATCACCGCAACGCCCGAGGTGCGCGCAAAACGCCGCTTTGAGGAGTTGAAGGCAAAGGGCGACGCGCCGTCCTATGAAAAGGTTCTGGAAGATATCAAAGTGCGCGATTACAACGATTCGCATCGCGCGTTCGCGCCGCTTAAACAAGCGGACGACGCCGTTCTCGTCGATACGACAAATATGTCGATTGACGAAGTTATTGATTTCGTTTTGAACAAAATGGAGAAGTAATTTATGGCAAAAATCGGAAAATTTGCACAAATAACCGCAAGAGTACTTCAAAGAATAATATGGCCGACAAAAATCTACGGCGCGGAAAATTTTGAAAAATTCAGTGGAGGTATCATTATTTCCAACCACTATGCGTCCGCTGCCGACGGCTCGATCATTTTCAACGCGTTTTTCAAAAATTATTTCAACGCGCTTGTGAAAGAAGAGGCCTTCAAAACAAAAATCGGCAATTGGTTTAACCGGCGTTGGCTGTATTCCCGTGAAGCGCGGCGAAGCGGATATCGACGCGTATAAAAAGGTCGTGACCGTTCTTAAAAACGGTGAAAATATTCTGATTTTCCCGGAAGGCACAAGGAATAAGGCAGGTACGGAAGTCATGGCGCCGTTCAAAAAGGGCGTTTCGGTTTTCGCAATGCGTACGAAAGTTGAAATTCTGCCGACGCTTTATTTCAGAATGCACAGACCGTTTCGGAAAAATATCCTTGTCGTCGGCGAGCCTATCGACCTTCTGAAAGAAGGTTTTGACAGGAAACAGGATGCCGAAGCGACGGAATTCCTGTATGAAAAAATGCAGGCTTTAAGAGTAAAAGCAAACGAAATTGCAAAAGAACGCGGCTTGAAACAATATCCGCCGCGCAAAGTAAAAGCGAAAAAGTAAAGGCAGGACAAGTTCTTGGAAATAATAAAAGCCGAACATCTCGGATTTTGTAACGGTGTGAAACGCGCGATTAACGTCGCGAAAACTCACGCGCCATGCCTTACTTACAAAGAATTGATTCACAACAAAAAGGTCGTCGACGGGTTGAAAAACGAAGGAATATATCCCGTTCACGACCTTTCTGTTGTTCAAAGCGGGGACAACGTAGTTATTGCCGCGCACGGCGCCGCGCCGTCTGATTTTGAAAAACTTGCGCGTATCGGTGCAAACGTTTACGACGCAACCTGTCCGATGGTCAAAAGAGTGCAGGAAATCGTGCGCGAGTATTCTACAAAAGGGTATAAAATCATAATACTCGGCGACAAAAATCATCAGGAAGTGCAGGGAATTTGCGGTTTTTCAGCCGAAACGCCCCAAATTGCCGCCGATTTTGACGAAATATCCCTTGAAGACGGCGAAAAGTTCGCAGTCGTTACTCAAACCACTTTTTTTGAAGAAAAATTTGAAAAAATCAAGGAAAAAATACAAAATATTATTTCATATACCCATAAAACAGTTGTTTTTTTCAATACAATTTGCTATACTACAATGGCAAAACGGGAAGAAGCGAAGTCCCTTGCGAAACGATGCGACGCCGTCGTCGTGATAAGCGACCGGTCCAGCGCAAACGGCAACCGCCTTTACGAGTTTGCAAAATCGATAAACGTTAATACGTTTTTCGTCTCGGAAATTTCGGACTTACAGTCCGTGATGATATCAAAATACAACACGTTGGCCATAATGGCCGCAGCATCAACTCCGGATGAGTTGATTGAGGAGGTTTTAAGTTTTATGAGTGATACTCAAAACGAAGTTCTCGAAAACGCCACCGAGAACACCGCTACCGAGGAAGTTACCGAAGTAGCCACCGCCGCTCCCGAGGCAGGAGAGATGGCAGCAGCAGCGGATGCACCCGCTCAAAGTGCAAAGACCGAACTTACGATGGATGACATTATGGCATCCGACAAAGCCGCAGGTTTCACCACCTATCGTGAAGGCAAACGCATTCACGCAAAAATCATCAACGCCGACGAAAACGGTATTTTTGTCGAAATCGGCGGAAAGAAAGACGGCTTCATCGACAAGTCCGAAGTCAACATTGACGGCACGTACAACCCCGACGATTTCAAAGCGGGTGACACTATCGAAGCCGTTATTATCAACAAAAAGGGCGACAGCACTTACGTAACGCTCTCGAAACGCGAAATCGATCTCGTCAAGAAAAACGACGAAGAAGCTCTGAAAGCGTTTGAAAGCAAAGAATTCACCGTTGAACCTCCTCTTAAAATCGTTAAAAATAAAGAGGGCAATCCCGTCGGTCTCGAAGGCCGTCTCGGTGCTTTCACGGTATTCATTCCCGGCAGCCAGATCCGCATCGGCAGAGTCAACAACCTTGAAGATTATCTTGACAAGAAACTTCGCCTGCGTATGCTCCAAAAGAACGGTCGCCGCGTTACTGCGTCGCAACGCGTCATCCTTGAAGAAGAAAAGGCTGAAAAGGAAGAAGCATTCTGGTCAACCGTCGTTCCCGGCGCTATCGTTAAGGGCAAGGTCAAACGCTTTGCTTCGTTCGGAGCGTTCGTGAGCGTCAAAGGTTACGACTGCCTCGCTCACATCAGCGATCTCAGCTGGAAGAAAATCAGCGAGCCTTCCGAAGTTCTGGAACTCAACCAGACTTACGACTTCATCGTTTTGAAGGCCGACCGCGAAACCGGCAAAATCTCGCTCGGTTACAAACAACTTCAAAAGAAACCTTATGAACTCGCTGCCGAAATATCCTGTCGGCACGGTCATCAAAGGCACTATCGCAAGGATTCATCCTTTCGGAGCGTTCGTACAAATCGAGGACGGCATCGACGGTCTTATCCACGTTTCGCAAATTTCGCACAAATATGTGAAAGAAGCGTCCGAACTCCTTAAAGAAGGTCAGGAAGTCGAAGCGAAGGTCATCAGTTTCGAGGGCAACCGCATCACTCTTTCCATGAAAGAACTTGAACCCGCTCCCGAAGAAAAGCCCGCCCGCGAAGAAGTCGCTCCCGAAGCCGCAGACGGCGCGGAAGGCGAAGTCAAATCCAAGGCTCCTCGCGCTCCCAGAAAGAAGTTTGAATACAACCCCGAAAAGGCGGAAGAACGCAAACGCGATCGTCGCGATAACTCCGACGAACCGCACGAATGGGTCAGCGACAGCGGCAACGCAACTCTTGCAGACCTTTTGAAAGGCATCGATTTCAAATTCGATGACGAAGAAAACAAATAAGGGTTAAAGCCCTTGTGCTGTATGGGCGACGCATTTGTCGCCCATATTTTTTTATCGGAGGTATTATGTCTGATTATGCAAATCCGCTCGTGACGAGATACGCTTCGCACGATATGTCCGAGATTTTTTCGGAAGAAGAAAAAATCGTTTTGTGGCGCAGACTTTGGGTTGCGCTTGCCGAATCCGAAAAGGAACTCGGGCTCGGTATCACCGACAGACAAATCGAAGAACTGAAACAAAACGTGACGAACCTTAACCTTGACGTCGCACACGAACGCGAAAAAGTCGTCCGCCACGACGTTATGGCGCAGATTTATGCGTATGCGTTGCAGTGTCCGCTTGCCGCACCCATCATTCACCTTGGCGCGACAAGTTGTTTTGTCGACGACAATGCCGACCTTATTTCATATTACAAAGCGCTTGTGCTTTTGAGAAATAAAATCGTTGCCGTCATCGCGAAACTTAAAGATTTTGCAAACAGATATAAAGATCTTCCAACGCTTGCATTCACGCATCTTCAACCCGCGCAGCCTACGACCGTCGGCAAACGCGCGACGCTCTGGGCGCAGGACCTTGCAAAAGATTACGAAAACGTTACGGCAATCCTTGATAATTTCAGGCTTCGCGGCGTAAAAGGTACGACCGGCACGCAGGCGAGTTTTAAGGAACTTTTCTTGGGCGATTATAAAAAGGTGAAAGAACTTGACAAACTCGTTTGCAATAAAATGGGCTTTGAAAAAACGTTTGCCGTCAGCGGTCAGACTTATACGAGAAAATTCGATTTTGAACTTTTGTCAGTGCTTGCCGGCATTGCCGAAAGCGCAATGAAATTCGCAAACGATATAAGGCTTTTGCAAAGCATGAAGGAAATCGAGGAGCCTTTCGAGGCAACCCAGATCGGCAGTTCCGCAATGGCATATAAGCGCAATCCCATGCGTACCGAGCGTATGACGGCGTTGTCGCGTTACGTGATGTCGCTGCCGATAAACACCGCAATGACTGCCGGCACGCAATGGCTCGAACGCTCGCTTGACGACAGCGCGAACAGGCGCATCGTTATTCCCGAGGCGTTTTTGGGCGTTGACGGAATCCTTAATCTTTACAACAACGTTTCGTCAAATCTCGTCTTGTACGAAAATATGATAAAACGCCATCTGAATGCCGAACTTCCGTTTATGGCAACGGAAAATATCCTTATGGAATGTGTTAAAGCGGGCGGAAACCGTCAGGAATTGCACGAAAAAATCCGCGTTCACAGTATGGAAGCGGGCAAAACTGTGAAAATCGACGGGAAAGAAAACGACCTTCTTGAAAGAATCGCAAACGACGCCGCTTTCGCCGCAGTGAAAGACAAACTGTCTGAAATCGTAAACGTTGAAAACTTTATCGGCTTCGCGCCCGAACAAGTGGACGATTTTATTGCGGAAGTTCTGAATCCGATTTTGGCGAAAAACCCCGACGCCGCAAAAATCGAATCGGAAATCAACGTATAGGGCAAACGACAGATATAAATCGAATTGTTGCATTGTTGCAACCGTAAACACGAAAGTGTTTGTTGAGTGTTCGTAAATAAAAGAATAATAAAAAAGACTTACTAACAAGTAAGTCTTGGCAGGGGAGACGCGATTCGTGTAATAGCGAAGCGAAGGTGCTTGCACCGAAAGCGTAGCGTCAGACTTGGCCGTAATGCGACAGCATTGTTGCGTGTTCGTAAAAGACAATAAAAAAAAGAAGTCTAATTTGATAGACTTCTTGGCAGGGGAGACGCGATTCGAACACGCAACCGGCGGTTTTGGAGACCGCTGCTCTACCGTTGAGCCACTCCCCTAAATTTGCAACGCTAACATTATAACTTATTATAAAATTTAAGTCAATCGATTGTGTTGTCGAAACAAAAATTAGAGGTTAAAAATGTACGATTATAAACTTGGTATCGTCGGCGCGGGCAATATGGCAAACGCGATCCTGAACGGAATTTTAAGGACGGGAGTTGTTTCGCCTGAAAAAATCGTTGTGAGCGATATTGACGACAAAAAACTTGAAATTATCAAAAATCAGGGCGTAAATACCGTAAAAGACAACAAAGTATTATTCAAAAATGCCGAATTTATAATACTTGCCGTAAAACCGCAAGTCGCAAAAGTCATATTCCGCGACTTTGAAAAGATTGAAAATCTGAAAATAATCAGCATTATGGCAGGCATTACGAAAGATACCTTGAAAGGCTTTTTCGACGGCGCGCGCGTTACGAGAATTATGCCGAATACGCCTTGTCTTTTGGGAGAAGGTGCGTGTGCAATCGACGCGGGTGATTTTGATGACGATGGCAAAAAACTTGTTTTTGACATTTTCAAAAGCCTCGGGAAAGTTGTGGAACTTGACGAAAAACATTTTGACGCGGTTACCGCCGTCAGCGGCAGCGGCCCCGCATACGTTTATACTTTTATAAAGGCGATGATCGACGCGGGCTGTGATATGGGACTTTCCGACAAAATCAGTGAAGAACTGACGCTTCAAACTTTTGTCGGCGCGGTCAAAATGGTTGAAAACCGCACGACCGACATCGAAACGCTCATCAAAAACGTTTGCAGTCCCGGCGGTACGACAATCGAAGCCGTAAAATCTTTCAAGGAAAATAACCTTGAAGAAATCATAAAAGACGGCATGAGAAAGTGTGAAAAAAGAAGTAAGGAGCTGAGTGAAAATGCCTGAACTGAAACACGTTGATATTTATACCGACGGCGCGTGCAGCGGAAATCCCGGCGCGGGCGGCTGGGCGGCAATCCTTATATACAAGGGCGTCGAAAAGCAGGTGAGCGGATATAACAAGGATACGACGAACAATCGTATGGAACTTTTTGCGATTATCCAAGGGCTTCGTCAGCTGAAAGAAAGATGCGACGTAACTGTTGTCAGCGACAGCGCATACGCGACCGATCCGTTTTTGCAAGGCTGGCTCGAAGGCTGGAAAAAGAACAATTGGCGCACCGCCTCGAAAGACGACGTGAAAAACGTCGACCTCTGGAAAAGCCTTGTTTTTGAGGTGGAAAAACACAAAGTTGATTTTGTGAGAGTGAAAGGACACGCCGACAACGTTTACAACAATCGTTGCGACAAAATGGCGCGGGACGAAATCAAAAAAGCCCTTAAATAATTTATAAATTAGTTTATAAAAACGACAAAAAACAAAGCCGTGATTTTCAGAATCACGGCTTTTTTGCAACAGTTTTATGAAATGTGATATTTTTTTGTTTTATACAAAATGCAGTAAACGCATGCGCTGAGCGGAATGTTCAAAAGAAGTATCGCGGGGATTATTATCGGTGCCATCATCGAATTCACGTCGTTTATGTTTGCGCCGAATCCGAAGAAACCGACCAGACATACGATGACCAACAGGTTCAGATACAGCATGAAACGGTTTAGTATCGACGTCTTGAAATTGTAATTCGCATGCACGCGTTTGTCGGGGTTCAGCGTCCAGATTACAAACGGCACGGCAGGCACGACAAGGGCGATAATGCAAACCGAAGCGTATACCATCGGCGAAAATTTTTCCCTGAAAATCGCAAACCCGATAAGAACTTCCAGACATATCAATGCGTAAAGAATTGCGTAACAATCGCGGTTTAAGCGGTTTCTTTATGTAATTTAAGGAATAGTAGTTTTCGGTATTCTCGCGCGAGTACGGTCTTAATTTGTAGCCTTCCGAAAAGAGTTTCGTTTTAAGGTCGATACTGCTTGCGGGTTTTTGTTTGATTTCGACGTCGTCGTCGGAAGTCGACGTCGTATTACGCAGCCCCGAAAACGCGTCGCGATAATTCACGGTGTCGTCGTTCTGACGGAAACTGAACGAAGCGGCGGGCGCAACGGGCGAGCGTTCGATATTGACGCGCGCGCCTTCTTTTGGCGCGGGTTCTTCCTTTTTGTTGTACTTATCGAAAACGTCTTTCGGATCGTAATGCTTTTCGGGTTCGGGGGCGACGGTTCTTTCGGGATGATATTTATCGAAAACTTCCTTCGGATCGAAATGTTTTTCCTCGGGTTGTTCAACGGGTGCTTTTCCGTTGTATTTATCGAAAATTTCCTTCGGATCGTAGCGTTTTTCGGGTTTTTTATTCTGCTCGCCGTATTTTGAGAAGACTTCTTTCGGGTCGTACTGAATATTGATTTCCTGCGGTTTCCCGGGATTGCTGTACTTGTCGAAAATCATGTACGGATCGGGATAGGGCGACGGATCGGCAGGTTTTTCCTCGTTTGTCTTATTGTATTTGTCGAAAAGCACTTTTGCGGCAGCCGCGCGTTCGGCAGCGCGGTCGGGGTTTTCGGTATCGCCGGTGTTTTGTTGCGTGCCGAAAAGTTTTTCGCGTGCAGAGCGTTCGTCGACGGGTTCTTCCGCGGGCGGCTCTTCTTCCTGCGGCTTTTTCTCAAATAGTTTTTGCGCCTCGTCGTACTTTTCAACGATATTTTTGCTGTTGTCGGCGTAAGAGCCGATTGAAAGAGCGCGTTTTGCGGCGTCGCGGCGTAAAAGGTGATCTTCGTCGTCAACGTCGGTTTTAATATTTTCGGTTTCCAGCAATATCGCTTTTGCAAGCTCGATTTCTTCTTCGGTAGGCTCGGAATACGGGACGGGCGTCGCTTTTTCAACGATTTTATTGTCGTTTTCGTCGGCTTCGGGAGTTTTAGGTCTTTCTTCCTGTTCGGGCGCAACGTTTTCGGCGTTATTAACGATGGGTTTTCCCAAAATATTCGTTTTGATTTCCTGTTTTTCGGGCGCGGGAGCGGTTTCGGATTCCGTTTCGGCGGGTTTTGCGCTTAAAATATCGTCGATGCGGGAAAGCATATCGGAAACCGAGCTCGAAGTGTGACGATAATCGGTGTCGTAAGAACTTGCGCCTTTATCGAGCGGGGCAAACATTGCTTTTTCGGATTCCGCCGGTTTTTCGGACTCTTTTTCGGAAAAGTCGTTGCCGTAAACCGATTTATACGTTGAAGGTTGCGAAGACGTTTTTTGCGTTTCAGACGGTATGCCGCGAATGACCTCGGGCATCGTTGAAGTTCCGGCTTGCTCAACTTTTTGGGTTTCCTTTTCGTCATCGTCGCCGCCGCGTTTGGTGTAAGGGCGCAGACTGTTTATGTCGAAAGGAGCGTCTTCGTTTTCAAAGTCGAATTTGTCCTCGGACAGCAAACTGTCCAGAATCGTGCGTGAGTATTCATACTCGCTTTGCATTTTTTGAAGATAGTTTTTGCCGGCTTCCGTCAAAGCGTAATATCTTCTGCGGCCGCCTTCGGTGTCGCTTTCGTCGCCCCAGTATGAACTGATAAGCCCTTGTTTTTCCAGTCGTTTCAGGCAACTGTAAAGTGTGGGCTGTTTGAGCTTGTACTGACCGCCGCTTTTGACCTCGATTTCGCGCAGAATGTCGTATCCGTATCTGTCCTCGTCGAGAAGGGCTTTCAGGATAATCGTGGTTACGTTGCCGCGGATAAGGTCGCTGTTTATTGATGATACGTCCATATAATCACCTCAAAGTAAATAATACAATAGTATTATGAAAAAGTCAACATTTCATAATACTTACAAGGTTTTTCAATCGTCTTTTCTTAGCGTAACCTTTTTTGCGGCGGCGCGTCTGATGTCGTCGCTCATGGCTGCGTAGTGTTTTTTCGTTGTGTTGACGTCGCGATGACCAAGCACTTCCGCAACGACGTAAATATCGCCGGTTTCGCGATACAGACTCGTGCCGTACGTGCTGCGAAGTTTATGCGGCGAAATCTTTTTAAGGGGCGAAACGATGCGGCTGTATTTTTGTACGATGTTTTGAATCGCGCGGGTTGACAAACGTTTGTTTTGCATTGAAAGGAACAAAGCCTGCTCGTCTTTGGGGACTTTTTTGTTTTCGGAACGTTCTTTGAGATAGGCTTTCAAAGCGTCCGCGACTTCGTCCGAAAAATACAAAATAACCCTTGCGCCGCCTTTTCGCGTAATCGTAAATCCGTTGACGTTGAAGTCGATGTCGTTCACGTTAAGTCCGACGCACTCCGAAATACGAATACCCGTGCCCAAAAACAGCGTGAGCAGGGCCGTGTCGCGGATATGCGTGACCTCGTGATATGCTTCCTGATGCTTCGTAAGGTAGGAACTTCCGTTTTCGGCGACGTTCAAAATGTCCGAAACCTCGTTCGCTTCAAGTTTAATTATTTCTTTATCCTTGATTTTCGGCATCGTGATTTTCGCGCTGACGTTTGAGGGGAGATATTCCTTATTGTAAAAATACTTGAACATCGCGCGTACCGACGAAAGTTTGCGGGCTTTTCCTTTGTTTTCGTTGGTGTAGGTTTTGCCGTTGTATTCGTAATAGGTCAGGAAATCGGTGTATCTTTCAAGATGCGTCGTGGTAACTTTTTTCAGATCGTCGATCGTGAAGTTTTGGGGCGAGCCGACGTCCTGAAAAGTCGCGACGTAGTTTACGAGATAATAAAAGAAAATCCTTAAATCGTATGCGTAATTAAGCCGCGTGAGTGCGGACGTGTTGTGCTCGACGCCGATAAAATACTCCGGGATAAAATGCGGCAAATCCTTTTCGACTTCGCGGATTTTTCTGATGCATTCGATGTTGCGTTGCTTAAAATAATCGTTTGATTTTTCCATACTCAAAATTTTAGCACAACTATGCATAAAACACAAAGCATTTTTGTTTGATATTATGGAAATATCCTTATAAATATGATATATTTGGTGTAGGGAGATTAAATTATGGATAAAAATCGCGTTTTTAAGGCCAAAGCGTTGCATTATTGGCTGAATTTTACCGAACGGCTTGCGGAAATTATTCTGCGCAGAAGCCCGGATTCTTACGACGTTACGCTTGAAAAATGCGTGCCGTACGGGCAGGGGAAATACAATAATCTTGACATTATCCGACCGAAAAACAGGACGGAAAAACTGCCGCTTATGATTTACGTACACGGCGGGGGCTGGATCTCGGGCGTGAAAAGCATGCGGCGGACTTATTGTTACGAGTACGCAAAAAAGGGCGTCGTCGTTGCGAATATCGACTATATCTGGGCGCCGTTAAAACAGTTTCCGTATCCAGTTCAGGACGTGTTGGACGCAATCGATTTCTTGTTCGACAACGCGGAACGACTTAATATCGACACGTCGAAAATTATCTTCGGGGGAGAGTCGGCGGGCGTTTACTTCGGCATGATTTTGAATTTTATCGCGGGGCATTTCGAGGCTCTTGACGTCATGGGACTGAAATTCCGCCACGCAAAAGAGTTCAAAATCACCGTAAATATGTTCAATTGCGGCGCGTTCGATATGCGTTCGCTTGCCTCGTCCAAGTTCCCGAGCATGGATATTATGGTGGAAAGTCTTACCGATATTTCCACAAAAGACATAAGAGAAGGGCATTACGAAGACCGAATCAACGTGATTTATCCCGAAAGGTTTCTGGACGAAAACTTCGCGCCGACGTTCATTATCTGCGCCGAAAAAGACGCACTAATGACGGATAGCTTTGCATTAAAGGCAAAACTTGACAAATTTCACGTCAAAAACGAGCTTTTGAAATGTACCGGCGCATTGTACGGCAGGCACGCTTTTGCGGTGTCGACCGTCACGCCGATGGGGCAGAAAATCCTTGAAAAAACGCAAAAATTCGTATTCGACGAGCTTTATGCAAAAAACGAACACGAACAGGAACAAGAAGAATCCGCCGCATAGTATCCGTTCAGTTAAATAATTCATATAAAAATATATCACATAAAAACGAAAAAAAACAAATGCGTCCGACAGGGCGCATTTTGTTTAATTAAAGCAATTTGATATTTGGTTGTCGTAACGTTTTTTGAAAAATAACGTAAAACAAAAATCAAAGCAAGTCCCGAAAGTTTTTTCAAAAGATTTCAAGGCGAGAAAAAAACAAAAATTACTATGATTTAAGACAATTTTCAGAATAGTGCAGTATAACCGTACTATGCGTAAAACACGAGTTTTACGCACAATAAGCCCGATAAAATGCCGTTCAGGGCGGTGAATGTCATTTTTTGGCGTTTTTTATCAAATATTCAATCGTTTGTTTGACGGCGATTTTTGCGTGTTCGTACGTAAGGCTTCCTTGCAGATACGCAACGTACGGTTTTCTTATCGGAGAATCCGCCGAAAGTTCAATCGAACTTCCTTGGACAAACGCGCCCGCAGCCATGATTACCTGGTCGTTATATCCCGGCATATCCCACGGATACGGCACGACGTTGCTGTCGATCGGCGCAGACGCTTGTACGCCGCGAATGAACTCGACAAGTTCGTCTTCGGTGTCGAATTTTATGCTTCTTATAATGTCGTTGCATTTCACGCCGGGATTCGGCAGCGTTTCGTAACCCAAATCGTTGTAAACCTGCCCAAACAGTATGCTTCCTTTTACGGCGTTTTTGACGGTAATCGGCGCCATAAAAAGCCCCTGATAAAACGGCAGATAACCGCCGAGATAACTTCCGATTTCGTTTCCTATCGACGGTGACGTGAAACGATACGAAATCTGGCGAATAACTTCGGCTTTTCCCGCAAGATATGCGCCTGTGGGCGCGATTCCGCCGCCTGCGTTTTTGATTAAACTGCCTACGATTAGGTCTGCGCCGACGTTTGTCGGTTCAAGATAATCGATAAACTCGCCGTAACAGTTGTCGACGGCAACGATAATATCCTTATTTTTTTGCCTGATTTTGCGGATTATGTCGGAAATTGCGTCGATAGAAAGCGCGTCGCGCCAGGAATACCCGCGTGAACGCTGGATAAACACCATTTTCGGATGCGTTTTTTCAATGGTTTTTATGATGTTTTCTTCGTCAAAAGCGCCGTTTTTCAGGTCGATTTTGTCAAAACTAATGTTAAAATCGGCAAGAGAACCGATATTTTTTCCGTAAATCACGTCGTAAAGCGTGTCGTAAAGGTCTCCGGCAATCGATAAAAACGTGTCGCCGGGACGTAAAATACCGAATAATGCAAGCGTCAGAGCGTGCGTTCCGGACATAATCATCGGTGAAACAATCGCGTCTTCGCATTGAAAAACGTCCGAAAATACGCGGTTCAGCGTGTCGCGGCCGACGTCGTCGTAACCGTATCCGGTCGTGCCGTAAAAATGGCGTGCCTGAACGGCGTTTTTTTGGAAGGCTTTCAGGACTTTTTCCTGATTATAAAGCGCGATTTTGTCGATTTCTTCAAATTGTTTTTGACATTTTTGCTCGGATTTTTGAATAAATTCGTCAATATTTTGTATGTTTATCATAATTTACCTTAAAAATTTGTCCTTAATGTATTCGTATGCGTCGTCGTTTGCGGCGTCAAACCATTTAATATCTTTGTATTGCCGAAACCAGGTAAGTTGGCGTTTTGCGTAATTTCTCGTGTCTTTTTTTATGAGTTCTTTGAGGTCGTTTTCGCTTAAAATCCCGTCGAAAAATCCCTTAAATTCCTTATATCCGATGGCTTGCATGCTTTGACAATCGAAAGAAACGCCAGTGTTTATGAGAGATTTCACTTCGTCGACAAGCCCGTTTTCAAACATTTTATCGACGCGTTTATTGATTCTGTCGTACAAAACGCGCGATCTCCGCCGGACAAACCGATCATTTCGTACTCGTACGACGGCTTTTTCATATCGTTTTCGTCGCGATTTCCGTGCGTCAGATTGATTTCAAGCGCGCGTACGACGCGTTTTTTGTCGTTTTTATGGATTTTTAACGCGGATTTTTCGTCCAGTGCCGCAAGTTTTTCGTGCATAAAATCCGCGCCTTTTTCATCGTATTCGTTTTCAAGGCTTTTTCGGAGTTTATCGTCCTTTGACGTGTCCGAGAAATTCATCGGATACAAAATCCCGTTGACGTACAGTCCCGTGCCGCCCGAAATTATCGGGGTTTTATCGTTTTTCAAAAGTTCGTCGATGACAGGCAACGCCTTTTCGCGATATTCCGCAACCGAAAAACTGTCTTTCGGATTTACAAAATCAATGAGATGATGCGTAACGCCTTGTTGTTCCTCGGGCGTGATTTTTGCGGTTCCGACGGTCATATCTTTGTAAATTTGCATGCTGTCCGACGAAATTACGTCGGTTTTCAGCATTTTGGCAACCTGAACCGCGAAATCGGATTTTCCTGAGGCGGTCGGTCCGACGATGAATAACAGTTTTTTCATACAATCCTCTTGAACCATTTTTCAAAGTCGGTTTTTGAAAACTTAATGACGGTCGGTCTGCCGTGCGGACATTGCAGCGGCTTGTTTTCGGAATCTTTGAAACTTTTAAGGAGCGCGCCGATTTGTGCGTTATTTAATACGTCGCCGCCCTTGATTGCGGATTTGCACGCCCTTTGCATAAGTTTTTCTTTCAAAAGATCCTTTTCCGAAAGATTTACGCGGACGAAATCGCGGGTGATATCTTTGAAAAACTCGTCAAAGTTAATGTCCGTCAACGCCTCGGGAACAGCCGACACCTTGAAACTGTCGTTTGAAAACTCTTCGATATCGAAGCCGATGTTTGAAAGCGTCGGAATAATTTCCGTGATAAAGTCAAATTCTTGCGCGCTCGCGTAATATATATAAGGTATAAGCAGCGGCTGCGCGTATTCCGAGCCGTTTTTCGTGAGTTTGTCGTACAAAATGCGTTCGTGCGCGGCGTGCTGATCGATAATATAAAGGTTTTCGTCCTTTTCGACAAGAAGATACGTTGCAAAAACCTGTCCGATAACTTTTCCGTCGAAGTCGAAAGCGTTGTCGGATTTCACGTCGAAGTCGATATTGTCAAAAGACTGCTGAACGTTTTCGGTTTTCGCGTTTTCGGTTGCCATTTTGTTTTTGATAATCCTGTAAAACGCGTCGCCCGCGCCGTCTGCCGCGCGAGTTTGATTAAAGCCGCTAAAATTCCCGTCTTTTTTGAGAAAACCCGACAAATTTTCGTTTGAAAACGAGATATTATCGTCTGAAATAAGCTTATTTTCGTCGTGATTTTTTGTAAAATCGCTGAAAAACGCGGTGTTTTCATTATTAAAATCGCCCTTTTTCGTATTTTCGCTCATAATTTCGCCGTCGTCGCTAACGTATTCGAGCTGCGGCACGCTTTTCACGTCGTCGTACGACATAAGCGTACGCTGCACGCTTGAATAAACGAATGAAAACATCTGATGATTGTCCTGAAACCTGACGTCGGCTTTCGACGGATGCACGTTTACGTCAAGTTTGTCAAACGGCATATTGATTTCGATGACGTACAACGGATAACTGCGCTTCATCAAAAACGGTTCGTAAGCCTTCTCGACCGCGGTCGAAATTGTTTTGTTTTCGATAACGCGTCCGTTGATAATCGTCGTCTGGTATGAGCGGTTTCCCTTGAAATAAGTTGGTTTTGATATGAATCCTTTTATCGAAAAATCGCCGAAAGTATTCTCGATTTCGATAAAATTCATAGTAATTTCACGGTTATATACACTGTTTATTGCGTTTTTGAGCCCTGTTCCGTCGGTTTTGAATATATTTTTGTCGTCGGCGTAATACGAAAACGCGATATACGGATTTGCAAGAATCATCTTTAATATCAACGACGTTATTTCGCTTTCTTCCGACTTATCTTTTTTCAGAAACTTCAATCTTGCGGGGGTTAAGAAGAATAAATTTTCAACGGAAATTGACGTGCCGGTAACGCCCGCGCATTCAAACGTGTTTTCAACCTTCCCGCCGCGAAGTTCCGCGCCGTACGCCGCGTCGTCCGCGTCTGTTTTTGAAATCACGTTGACCATCGAAATTGCCGCGATGCTTGCAAGCGCTTCGCCGCGAAAACCCAGCGTTTGTATTGAAAAAAGGTCGTCTTTTTTGTGGATTTTACTTGTCGCGTGTGGCAAGAACGCCGTCAATAAATCGTCTTTTGCGATTCCTGCGCCGTCGTCCGTAACCCTTATTTTGCTTTTCCCTCCCGAAAACACCTCGATCTTCACCGATTTTGCGCCGGCGTCAATTGAGTTTTCGACAAGTTCTTTTACGACGGATGCCGGTCTTTCGACGACTTCGCCCGCCGAGATCAAGTTGTAGATGCTGCTGTCAAGAACGTTGATTTTCATAATTTATCCGCCTTGTCTTTAAGGTCAAGTAAGATTGCGAACGCCTGCACCGGGCTGACGTTTTCGATATTCGTGTCTTTAAGGATTTTTACGATTTCGTTGTCGTCGCGGTTTTCGTCGAAAAGCGAAATTTGTTTTTGTTTCCCGCCCTTTGCCGTCATCATAATGCTGTTTGTGTCGCGATTTATGTCGATTTCTTCAAGTTGGCGCATTATGGTTTTGGCGCGCGCAACGACGTTTTTGGGGATTCCCGCAAGTTCCGCAACCTCGATGCCGAAACTTTTTGACGCGCTTCCTCTTACGATTTTGTGCAGGAAAACGATTGTCCCGCCGATTTCTTTTATGAGAATCTGGAAGTTTTTCACGCCGTCGAGCACGCCTTCGAGTTCCGAAAGTTCGTGGAAATGCGTTGCGAACAAGGTTTTTGCGCCGATATTTCTGGAAATTTCTTCGATGACCGCCCACGCAATGGAAAGACCGTCGATTGTCGACGTGCCGCGCCCGATTTCGTCCAGAATCAGCAAGGATTTGTCGGTTGCGTTGTTCAGAATTGTCGCAACTTCCACCATTTCAACCATAAACGTACTTTGCCCGAGCGAAATGTCGTCCGACGCGCCGACTCGTGTGAAAATGCGGTCGGTAAGCGAGATTTCCGCAGAATCCGCAGGGACGAACGAGCCGATTTGCGCCATTAAAGTTATGAGCGCGACCTGTCGCATATAAGTTGATTTACCCGCCATATTCGGACCGGTGATAATCATGCATCGGTTTTCTTTTTCGTCAAGGTTTGTGTCGTTGGGGACGAATGCGGTCGATTTCGCGACGGCTTCCACGATGGGATGACGCCCGTTTTTGATTGAAATATGTTTGATTTTGTCGCTGACGACGGGTTTTACGTAATTATTACTCAAAGCGACCGTCGCAAACGATTGTAAAACGTCGATTGTCTGAACGGCTTTTGCGGACTGCAAAAACTCGTCGATATGCGTTTTGAGTTCTTGTACCAGGTCTTCAAAAATCGCAAGTTCGAGTTTCACGGCGTTTTCTTCGGAACCTAATATGCGGTTTTCGATTTCTTTCAGTTCTTCCGTGACGTATCGTTCGCCGCCGACAAGGGTTTGTTTGCGCTGATAGCGAAGCGGTACCATATCGACCTGTGACTTCGACACTTCGATATAATATCCGAAAATTTTGTTGTATCCGACTTTCAGATTTTTGATGCCGGTGTTTTCTTTTTCTGCGGCTTCGAGGTTGGCAAGCCAGACCGTGCCTTCTTTTTTGGCGTTTCTGTATTCGTCAAGTCGTTTGTCAAAGCCTTCCCTGATAAACTGTCCGTCCTTTATCGACGCGCCGGCTTTTTCGTCGATTGCGGCAAAAATTTTGTCCGAAAGCTTGTCGTTCGTGACGATTGTATTTGCGATTTTCGTGATGTTTTTGTCGTCAAAGCATTTTGCGATGCTTTGACAAGCGGCAATGCTTTCAGTGTTTCCCCGATCGAAATAAGGTCGCGCGGGTTCGTGTTTCCGTATGCGATGCGCGCCGAAAGTCTTTCGATATCGCGGATTCCCCGAAGCGACTCGCGCAGATACGAAAGGTTTTCCTTGTCGTTTGCGATTGCTTCCACCGCGTTAAGCCTTGCGCTTATGCTTTTTGCTGAAACAAGCGGTTTTTCAATCCAATTTTTATAAGGCGCGCGCCCATGCTCGTTACGGTTTTGTCCAGAAGCCACAGTAAGCTGCCGAAACGTTTCCCATCGTGCATTGTTTCCGTGAGTTCGAGATTTCGTCTTGTGTTGACGTCGATGAGCATAAACGAGTCGTTTCTCACGAAATTTATCTTGTTTATGTGCGACAAATCGCGTTTTCCCGTTTGCAGCATATATTCGACAAGCGCGCCGCCCGCGGAAATCGCAAGTTTTTTGTCCGCGCACTCGAACGGTTCAAGGGTTTTGACGCCAAGTTGTTTCAAAAGCGTTTTTTCGGCGTTGTCGAAAGAAAACGCCCAGTCGAAATATGTTTCGGGACGTTTCAATCTTCCCGACATCACGCTGTTTAATACGATGCCGTCGCCTTTTGAATTGATTATCGTCTGACAAGGTGAAATCGACGCAAGCACGTCGTCCAGCACGTCGGGGTTTTTAGCGTCGTTTTCAAAAAGGCAAAACTCGCCCGTCGACATATCCGCCCACGCAAGCCCGAATCCTTTGTCGGAAACGTAAACCGACGCGATATAGTTGTTATCTTTTTCGGGAAGAAGGCTGTCCTCGACAACCGTGCCAGCAGTGATGACGCGCACGACGTCGCGGTCGAGTTGTTTTCCTTTTTGCGCTTCTTCGGGAGTGTTGAGTTGTTCGCAAATCGCAACCTTAAAGCCGCCGTCGATAAGTTTTTTGATGTAGTTATCGACCGCGTGATAAGGCACGCCGCACATAGGCGCGCGCTCATCAAGCCCGCAGTCGCGCCCGGTAAGCGTCAGGTTCAGAAAATCGGACGCGGTTACGGCGTCGTCGAAAAACATTTCGTAAAAATCGCCGAGGCGGAATAACAAAATGGCGTCCTTGTATTGTTCCTTGATTTCAAGGTATCTTCGCATCATCGGCGACAACTGATTTTTCTCTTTCAAAGTATTTCTCCTAAAAGCTGTGCGTTTTTGACGGCGGTGATTTTAACGTTTTTGAACTCGCCGATCATAGATTCGTCGCCCTTTGCGCTGACGAGCCTGCCGCTTTCGGTGCGCCCGACGACGTATCCGTTTCTTTTCCTGCATACCTTCGACAAGGATTTCATAAACGTTTCCGACGTAATCTTTTGAGATTTCTTCGGTGATTTCGTTTTGCCTTGCGATAAGACGTTTTATGCGATTTTGCTTGATTTCATAAGGAATTTGCGGCATTTCGGCGGCTTTTGTGCCCTTTCTTACCGAATAAATGAACGTGAACGCCGTTGAAAACCTGACTTTTTCGACGATGTCCATCGTGTCTAAAAAGTCTTCTTCGGTTTCGTACGGGAAGCCGACCATAATGTCCGTCGTGATGCCGCAGTCGGGAAGGTAACGCCTTATCATGTCGATAAGCCCGAGATAATGCTCGCGCGTGTAGCGGCGGTTCATATTTCAGAACCGAGTTGCTGCCCGCCTGAATCGGAAGATGGATATTGTTGCAGATTTTGTCGTTATCCCTGATTGCTTTCACAACGTCTTCGGTGAGGTCTTTCGGGTGCGACGTCATAAAACGAATGCGGAATTTCCCGTCGATTTTCGCGACTTCCCTTA
Source organism: Clostridiales bacterium (assembly GCA_022009995.1). Classification (GTDB taxonomy): domain Bacteria; phylum Bacillota; class Clostridia; order Christensenellales; family CAG-917; genus CAG-349. The sequence goes on along the minus strand of CP091734.1, from coordinate 1,405,116 downwards.
AAAGGTTTGCAAAATTTACGTTTTCGTCCGGAACGTCGTTGCCGTAACTGTTGACGTTTTGTCCGAGAAGAGTTATTTCCTTGTAGCCGTCATTAATGAGTTTTTCGCATTCTGAAATAATGCTTTTCATATCGCGGCTTCTTTCGCGCCCCCTGACGTACGGCACGATGCAATACGTGCAGAAATTGTTGCAGCCGTAATTTATGTTTACCCACGCGTTCGGGAAACTCGTGCGTGTGACGGGCGTGGTCTCGTCGTCGATATAACCGTCGGTGTCAAGGACAGCGGCGACGCGTTTTTTCTTTTCAAGGCGGATTCTTATCTGATTTTCAAGGTCGGAAATATTGTGCGTGCCCAGAATTACGTCGACGTATTGATAACGTTCTTTCATATTTTCGGCAAAGCCGTTTTGCTGAGTCATGCAGCCCGTAACGACGATAAGAAGGTTTTTGTTTTTCTTTTTGAGTTCCTTCATTTTGCCGATGTTGCCAAGTGCTCTGCGTTCGGCGGTGTCGCGGATACAGCAGGTATTGAAAACCACGACGTCGGCGTTTTCAGGCTCGTTCACCGCGCTCATACCCATGCCGCTTAAAATGCCCGAAATCTTTTCGGACTCGTGCAGGTTCATCTGACAACCGTACGTCACCACGCAATATTTTTTGTTTTTGAAATCGATAATACTATTCATAGTATTAAATTATACATTTTTTTACAAATATAAGCAAGAAATAAGCCTTATAAAAACATAAAAATTTGACTTATATGCATACTGCAACTATGAAAAAGTTTTTGAAGATTTTGCTTGTGTCAATGATGGTTTTTGCGGTGGTTTTGACCTGCGGCGGCTTAATTACCTTTCAAAGTATTACAAAAAACGCCGTTTTCGATAATACATTAATGCCAAAAAACGAGATAACGACAGTTTTTTCTGACATAAACGGCAATAACGTCGAAGGATTCAAAAATTCATTCGCGCAATACTTTGAACTGCCCGATAACCTTAAAAACGCCGTCGTCGCCGTTGAAGACAAAAGGTTTTATAAGCATAAAGGCGTCGATACGATAAGAATTTTCGGCGCGATAAGAAACAATCTGAAAGGCGGATCCCTCGAAGGCGCGTCAACGATTACGCAGCAACTTGTGAAAAACACTCACCTTACGCAAGAAAAATCAATAAAACGGAAACTCAACGAAATCAAAATCGCAAAACAACTTGAAAAAGAATATTCAAAAGACGATATTCTGACTTCGTATCTTAACGTGTCGTATTTCGGCGGTGGGCTTTACGGCGTCAAAAGCGCGGCGAAAGGTATTTTCAACAAAAACCTATCTTCGCTTACCCTGTCCGAGTGTGCGGTGCTTGCGGGAATTCTTAAAAATCCGTCAAAATACTCCCCCGTTGCAAGCGTCGAAAACGCGACGAAAAGGCGAAACGTCGTGCTTTCTCTTATGAAAAATCAGAATTTAATCACCGACGCCGAATATAATAGCGCGAAAAACGAAAAATCTCGGTTGACCTGAACGCAATATATTCCAACACGCAAAGCTACGTGGAATCGGCGGCGTTCGAGGCGGCAGGTATTCTGAACGTTTCCGTCGGCGGCGTGCTTTCTGGCGGATATAAAATCGAAACCTTCTTAAATCCTTCTTATCAGGCGTGTCTTACCGAAGTTCTGGGCAATCCGAATTTTTACGTTCTGAACAAAAACGGCGTTCGCGCCGACGGATTATCGATAATCGTCGATAACAAAAATATGGGCGTTTCGGCGTATTTCTCAACAAAAAAACGAAATATTTACGATTTTTATCGACCTTTCGGTTCAACGGCAAAACCCGTTGTCATATACGCGCCGGCACTTTCAGAAAACGTCGTATCCCCTGCGACGCCCGTTCTCGATATGAAAACCGACTTCAACGGATATATGCCGAAAAATTATAACGAGCATTATCTCGGGTGGACCGACGTCCGTGCTGCGATTATGACTTCGTCAAACGTCGTTGCGGTAAAAACGTACAACGCGCTGGGATTTAAGAACGTGCAGTCGTTTGCAAACAGCGTCGGCATAAACATTTCCGATTTCGACGAAAACGCGACGGTCGCGCTTGGAAACTTTTCAAAAAACAATATGTTGTCGCTTGTCGGCGCGTACGCAACTTTTGCAAACTCGGGAATCTATAATAAGCCGTCGTTTATAAACCGCATTTACGACAAATCCGGCAAAATCGTTTACGAAAAATCGCTTGAACAAAACGCCGTTTTGTCCCCTGCCGACGCTTATATTATAACCGACGTGCTGGTCGATACCGCAAAATACGGCACGGCAAAAGGACTTAATAACCTTGACTTTCAGGTTGCGGCAAAAACGGGAACGGTCGGCGGTGCGGACGGGAATTCCGACGCTTATAACGTCGCGTACACTTCGTCGCACACGTATCTTTTGTGGCACGGCAACGCGTCGGGCGCGAAAAACAACGATATGTCGCTTGACGAAACCGGCGGAAGCTACGTTACACGCTCCATGCGCGAAGTTTTGAAGTATGTCGAAAGCGGAAAATCTGCGGCGTTTACGATTCCAAGCGACGTTTATCGCGTCGATATCGACGCCTATGCCCAGAAAAACAAGCAAAAAGTACTGCTTGCGACAAAGAACACACCAAAAACGTATCTAAAAAGCGAAGTGTTCAAAAGGGATAACCTGCCCGAAAACTATTCGACCTGCTTTGACGGGTTTTCGGTTGAAGAAATCGAATGCAGCGTGTCTGACGGGATCGTCAACGTGAAAATTGCCGCCGAACCGTATCTTTATTACGACGTTTTCAGGTTTGACGGCGAACGGGAAACCCTTGTCAGACAATACGAAAACGGCAACGATAAACTGAGTTTTTACGACGTAGTTTACAATAAAAAACTTGTGAAGTATTATATAAAACCCTATTTTTACAACCAATACGGCATAAAAATAGTCGGTAACGTTCACGAAACCGACTGGTTTATTGAATAACGACATAAATATCGACGATTTCAGCAATTACTGAATCAATGCTTGACTTCGATAACTTCGATATTGTCCATCGCCCTTTTAATAAGACCTTCGACGTCAAGAGCCTTTTCCGCACGTTCGATAAGTTCAAGTTTCGGACGGATCACGGGGTTTTTCGGAAGGAAAATCGTGCAGCAATCCTGATACGGAAGGATACTCGTTTCAAAAGCGTCGATATGTTTTGAAATTTCACGATTTCTTCCTTGTCAAAACCGATAAGCGGACGAAATACGGGCAATCTTTCAATGACCTTGTTGGTAACCGTGATGCTTTGCATGGTTTGCGACGCGACTTGTCCCAGACTTTCGCCGGTGACGAGCGCGCCCGCATTGATTTGCATCGCAAGCCTTTCCGAAATACGCATCATAATGCGGCGCATAATCGTTATCATGTATTCGGGCGGGCAGAATTTGTGTATGTTTTCCTGAATTTCGGTGAACGGCACGACGTGAAGTTTAATGTGTCCCGCGTACGCGGAAACGATTTTTGCAAGGCTTACGACTTTCTTTTGCCTGCTCGCTCGTGTACGGCATGCTGTGGAAGTGGATCGCGTCGATTTGAAGCCCGCGTTTTGCCATCATATACGCCGCGACAGGGCTGTCGATGCCGCCCGACAGCAGACAAAGCGCTTTGCCGCTAGATCCTACGGGCATGCCGCCGGCGCAGTGGATTTTGTCAAGGAAGATATAAGTATATCCGTTTTCGCGTATATCGACGTAAACTTCTTTGTCAAAGTTTGTGAGATCCACCGACGTTTCGGGATATTTTTCCAGAATGTCGCCGCCGATTTCCGCAGCCATAACGGGGCTTGGGATTTCGACGCGTTTATCCGCCCTTCTTACCGTCACGCGAAATTTCAAAGGCGTATCGTCAAACAAATCGACCGCCGCTTTTCTTATTTCGTCAAAATCCGTTTTGACTTTGTTTGCGACGCTCAACGAATAAATGCCGAATACTTTTTTCAGCCTTTCGACGATTTCCGTTTCAAGGTCGACGTCGTAATCGGACACGACGTATCTGTTTTGCGACGTTGAAAAACGATATTCGTAACTTTTCAGCGTTTCTTTGATGTTGTCGATAAGTTTTTTTTCAAAAAATTTCCTGTTGTTTCCCTTCAAAAATATTTCGGAAAACCTTAAAAGAATGACTCTTTCCATATTAAATCCTTTTATAATCGGTTAATTTATCCGTGAGGTATTTCAGTTTTTCAAGGAAGAAATCGCATTCTTCGATCGTGTTCGTTTCAGACACGCTGACGCGGATAATGCCTTCCTTATGCTCGTCGTCAAGGTTTAAGAGCGACTGGAATTTATTGATGCCTTTTTTGCTGCTGCACGCGCTGCCGACGCCGATAAGAATGCCGTAATCTTCAAGGCTGTGCAGCATGACTTCGCCGCGAACGCCCTTTAACGCAAGCATCAGAATATGCGGCGAGTTTTCAGGCGAAACGATAATATGTTCGGGCATGGATTCGCTTATTTTTTGGCGAAGATAATCAAGAACGACTTTTCGTTTTTCAACGTTTTCGTTGAACATTTTATCGTATTTTTCAAGAATTTTTGAAAAAGCGACGATTCCCGCAAGATTTTCAGTTGCGCTTCGTAAACCCTTTTCCTGCCCGCCACCGAGAATAAGCGGGTTAATTCTGACGCCCTTTCTGATGTAAAGTCCGCCGACTCCGCGTGGTGCGTGAACCTTGTGCGCGCTGACCGAATACATATCGACGCCAAGGTTCATAAGGTTTACCTTGACTTTCATAAGCGCCTGCACGCCGTCGGAATGGACGATTGATTTCGGCGCGACGGATTTCGTGAGTTTTACGATTTTTTGAAGATCGTTCACCGCGCCCGTTTCGTTGTTGACGTGCATTATCGACACGAAACAAACGTCCTTGTTCAAAAGTTTTTTGAACTCGTCGATATTAACGCTTCCGTCGGGGTTCAGCGGTGCAAAAACAACGTCGTATCCCTTGTTCAGAAGGTCGGTTGCGGGGTTGAGCATTGCGGAATGCTCGCTTGCGCTCACGATAATACGCGCGTTTTTCGGTTTTTTCACGCCGTAAATCGCCATATTGTCGGCTTCCGTGCCGCTTGCGGTGAATATAAAATCGCCGTCGCCGTGCATGATTTTCAGAATGTTTTCGCGCGCGGCGTTCAAGGTTTTCGTGTTTTCAAGTGCTTCGCGGTACAACGCCGACGGGTTAAAGAACTTTTCAACGCCGTATTCTTTAAGTGCGTCGATCGCGATTTCGTCGAGCGGCGTCGTCGCCGCATTGTCAAAGTAAATCATTTTTCCTGTTCCGTATAAGTGCTTCAAGATACAAGCAAGGCGAAAAATACAAATTTCTCGTCAAACTATTCTCAATAAAGCGGATTTTTATAATACGTTTGCCCTCCGGTGCGGCAAAAACGTCGGTTTTTTCAGGAATTCGTTCAAATTCCCGTTCAATGCTCACGATATCGTTTATGGGTATCGAAATCTCATACTTTTTCTTTCCGAAGTTTGAAAAAGCCGTAATTTTCAGCGTGTCGCGGACAAAAAAGTATTCAAAACTTGCGGTTCTTTCAAGCACGGATTGTTTCATCGCGATGCCTGACATCACAAAAATCGCGAATCCTATCAGATAATAAGGCGAGAAAACCGCGCTGAGTACCACGAATAAAAGCGACGCGACTTTTAACGCGTATGACAGGAACAAAAGTTTTTTTACTTTTTTCGCCTCGGTCGCACCTGTGTTCGTTTCGGTTTCCGAGAAAAATTCGGGCATCATTTGATTTTCACCATGGTAACGCCGTTATCGCCTTCACCATAAACGCCGTCGCGGAATTCCTTGACGCAAGGATGACCTTTTAAATATGCCTGTACGCCCTTTCTCAACGCGCCCGTGCCCTTGCCGTGTACGACGCGGACTTCGGGAACGTTTGCTTCCGACGCCTGATACAAAAACGGATCGAGTTCAAAAATCGCCTCGTTTACGGTTTTCCCGAGAAGGTTTATTTCGGTTTTTATTTGTGCGTTCGAGAACGCTTTCGACACGCTCACGCGCCCAGATTTCGATTTTGTCGGCGCAAGTCGCTTGCAATTCTTTGCCTTAACTTTGGTTTTTACCGCGCCGAGCATTATTTCGTATTCGCCGTTTTTGTTGACGGCGGTAACCTTACCGACTTTGTCGAGCGTATCGACGTAAACTTCGTCGCCGACTTTGATTTCGCCGCCGATAAAATTAAGATTTTGATCGTATTCGGCGTTGATGTCGTTTTCTTCGTACTCGGCGGACATGTTTTCAAGGCGTTTTTTGAGTTTTCTTGCCTCGAAAAGCGCCTGTTCGTCGGGCTTATTCAAAAGTTCTTTCAGCTCGTCGATGATATCGTTCGCCTCGCTCACGCTGGATTCGATAAGTTTTTTGGTATCTTTTCTGATTTGTTCGTTAAGTTTTTCGTTGTTATCGCGCAGTTTTTTAAGTTCGTCCTGCACGTTTGAGTTCTTTTTCCGCTTCTATTTTGTGGATTTTTGCCTGTTCGGTCAATTCTTCGGCGGATTTTCGCGCTTTTTCCGCGGACATTAAGACTTTGTCGAACGATTTTGATTCTTCGCTGAGCATTGAATCCGCATCGTCGACGATTTCCTTTTTGAGCCCGAGCCGCCTTGCGATCTGTATCGCGTTGGACGTTCCCGTTGAGCCGATGATAAGCCGATAAAGCGGCTCGAACGTGTTTACGTTGAAGTCCATACTGCTGGAACCCACGCCCTCGGTGCTGACCGCGTATTCTTTAAGCGCGTTGAAGTGCGACGTGATAACCGCTTTCGCGCCGACTTTTTTGATTTCTTTCGTGATTGCGACGGCAAGCGCGCTGCCTTCCGCGGGGTCTGTGCCCGCGCCGAGTTCGTCCAGAAGCAAAAGCGAGTCGGGCGTGATATCGTTTATAAACGACACGATGTTTTTAAGGTGTCCCGAAAACGTCGACAAAGATTGCTCGATGGATTGTTCGTCGCCGATATCCGTGAAAATGTTTGAAAACGTCGAGATTTCACTGTCCGCGCCCGCGGGAATAAACATACCCGAAAGCGCCATGACTTCCAGAATCCCCACAAGTTTGAGCGTTACGGTTTTGCCGCCCGCGTTCGGACCGGTGATAAGCATCACGTCAAAGTCTTTTCCAAGATATATCGTGATGGGTTTCACCTTGTTTTTGTCGATTAGCGGATGCCTGCCGGCAACGATATTTATATAACCTTTATCGTTGATTTGGGCATAATCGCCTTCATCGACCTTGCGAGTTTTGCCCTTGCGAAAATCAGGTCAAGCCGCGCGATGATTTCGTAATTGTTAAGGATTTCGTTGACGTCGCCGCGCACCGAAGCCGTAAGGTCGGTAAGAATTTTTTCGATTTCCTGCTGTTCTTCGATAAGAAGGGTTTTCAGTTCGTTATTAAGTTCGACAACGGCAAGCGGCTCAATAAAAAGCGTTTGCCCGGACGCCGATTGATCGTGCACAAGTCCTTGCATCGCGCCCTTGAACTCCGACTTAACGGGGATAACGTATCTGTCGCCGCGCATCGTGACGATGTTGTCCTGCAAATATTTCTGGTATTTGCCCTGCGTGACGTAACTTTGCAGTTTAAGTTTGACATTTTCGTTGGTGCGCCTGATTTTGATGCGGATCTGACGAAGCGCGGGGCTTGCGTCGTCGCTCATTTCGGTGTCGGAAATTATGCTTTTGTCGATTCTTTCTTCGAGAGGAAGATTTGTGAAAAGCCCGAACGAGTATCCTTTTATTACGTCGGCGTCGATTGCGCGTGACAAAGTATTTTTAAGGATCCTTGACACTTTCAGCACGCGGGCAATTTTCAGAAGTTCCGCCATCGTGAGATTTGAAAGTTTTCTCGTGCGCTCCAAAGACGTTACGATATTGTCGATTGCGAAATTCGGGTCCAACGACTGCTCGTACAGGATTTTGTCTGCCTCAAACGTTTCGGTAAGCCAAGACTCTGCAAGGTTTTTGTCGTCGGTCGGTCGCGTTTCGTCGGCAAGTTCCCTTGCGCGCTCGGACGAGACGTGCGTTTTCAGCATATCCAGAATCTTTTGATATTCCAATGTTTTTAAGGCTTTTTCAGCGTTCATAACACACCGTTTATAAAATGTCCGTTGGTTTTGTCACGAGTCGTTAAGGATAAATTATCCTTAAACGCGGCGAATACGCAGTCCGCTTCGTCACGCGATAATTGTAACATATTCAGATATAAATTAAAAGAATTCGGCTTCACTTTTGACGAAATATCGTGAATTTTTGAGTTATACAGCGTGAAATAACAGTTTGCCGCCTTATTTCTCAGGATTTTGAATTCGTAATTTTTGCGGTCGACGTAGGTAAAGCCGTTTTTATAAGCGCAGTTTTTGCAGGTTTTTCCCGTCAGAAGTTGCGACGCGCAGTGTGAAAGATTCATAAGCGGCAAATATCCGTATGCAAAAACAAACGGGGTTGAAGAAAACGCATTAAGTTCCTTTTCGGTAAGTTCCGCGCTCGCGACAAATAAATCGTCGGACAAAAGGTTTTTGTCGACGTCGTTGAAAATATTGAGTTCATATCCCGAAAACAGTTTCAGATTATACTTTCTCGCAAGGTATATGCCATACGGATTCGTTGCGTAAATGCCCGAAATGCCGGTGTTTTTAATAATACTTTCATACAAAGCGACGTCGTTTTCACGCGCGTTTACGGTAAGTTTCAAGTACGCTTTGTCTTTTTTGTCGCCCAAAAAACTTAAAAACGACGATACCGATTTTTCCGAAAACTCGTCCGGGAAAAACACGATTGTGTCCGCTTCGTTTATTATGCGACGTGACAGTTGATTTTCGTTTTGAACCTCGACAGCGATGAGATTATTATAATTTTTGCGGTTTTTTATAATAGTTTCACGCGGTTTTTCGTCATTTTTCGCAAATTTATACGATTTTAATATTTCTTCCTTTAATCCGTCCAAAGCGTCGCGGCGCAACGAATTCAGCACGCTTCTTTGTGCGAAAACGTCGGATAATATTTTGCCGCTCACCTTTTCGACAACGAAACACGTGTCGCCCGTCTTTGAAAGAGGATCCGTTATCGTCATCTCGTCAAGCGGTTTATTCTGCGCTTTTTCAAAATCGGACGAAACGGTATACGAAAACTCTTTATGTTCGTACGTCGCTGAAAACTTCCCGTTTTCGTCGATAAGGTATTTAACTTTCACCGGGATTTTCCTTTCCGAAAAGGTAAATTCCGCGTCCGAAGTCTTTCTTATTTCGTATCCGGGCTTTGCGCCGATAATCGGATATTTCCCGTTTTTTGCTTTCGGAAACGCGCCGCCCAACTTCTCAAAACCGTTTTCGTCCAGAAGTTTGTAACCCTGTCCTTCCGAGATTTTGTCAAAAAACCTGATTTCGGCATAACCTTGCTTATCGACGTTTGCGACCTTACCGACCAAAAGCCCGATGTTGCCTTGAACCTTTTCGCTCATAATGTTTTTCGTGTCGTCAAAGGAATATCCTTTTGTGAAGTTGCCACGATTATAAGCGGATTTTAAGGCGTTTATATCGTTTTTTTGTGCAATAAACCCGTTTTTTACGATTTTTTTGTAAGTCGAAACAGTTTTGAAAACGTATTCGGGACGGCGAAGTCGCCCTTCGATTTTGAAACTCGAAACGCCTGCATTATAAAGTTCTTTCAAGTTTTCGGCAAGGCATAAGTCGGATGTCGACAAAAGATAACCTTGCTTTCCCGTCGTTTTTTCGGTGTAAAACAATCTGCACGGTTGCAGGCATCTGCCCCTGTTTCCGCTGCCGCCGTTAATGAACGACGACATAAGACATTTCCCGGAAAACGCAACGCACAGCGCACCGTGCACGAAATACTCGATTTCCAAGTTTGTTTCGGCTTTGATTTTTTTGATTTCTTCGATTGTCGCCTCGCGCGACAATACAACGCGTGAAAACCCCAGGCTTTCGGCAAATTTTGCGCCTTCCGCGTTGCATACGCCGAATTGAGTGGACGCGTGCAAGCGGACTTTCGGCGCAAATTCTTTTGCAAGTTCAAGCGCCAACATGTCCGTGATAATGAAGGCGTCGACGTTCGCCTGTCCGCACGCGACAATGATTTTTTTCAGTTCTTCCTTCTCCGACTCTTTCACGGCGATGTTTATCGTGACGTAAACTTTCACGCCGAAAAGGTGGCAATAATCCACCGTATCTTTGATGTTTTCGGTTGTAAAGTTTTCAGCCTTAATCCTCGCATTAAACGCGGATAGCCCCAGATAAACCGCGTCGGTATCTGAGGCTATTGCCGATTTTAACGATATTAAATCACCTGCCGGAGCAAGAATTTCAATCATACACGAAGTTTGACTCTGTATTTACGCTTCATACTCTTCAAAGCGTGGTCGATTTCCGCCTGAACTTCGTCGTCGGTGAGCGTCCTGTCGGGAGCGCGGAAGACGACGGTCAAAGCGATTGACGTATTGCCCTTCGGCACGCCTTGTCCTTTGTAAACGTCAAAGATTTCAACGCTTTCCAGAAGTTTTCTGTTGGTAACTTTTCTGATAACCGCAACGACCTGATCGGACGAAACGCCGTCTTTGACAAGTAGCGCAAGGTCGCGGCTAATTGCGGGATATTTCGGAAGCGCTTTGAATTCACGATGATCGACGGCGTGTGCGAAAAGTTTGACAAGATTGATTTCCGCAACGTAAACGCGCGTGTCGATGTCATAGGCTTCCTGAACGTCGGGATAAACCTCGCCGATGTAACCGACCGACTCGTCCCCGACAAAGATTTCTGCGCTTCTGCCTTCGTGCAAATAAGGTTTATTCACGCGGGCGTAGGTCGTTTTGTCGATTTTGAACGCCGAGAAAACGCTGTCAAGCAATCCTTTGAGCGCAAAGAAATCGTAATCCGCGCCGTACATACCGACGCACAAAGTTTCGGTCTCGACGGGGAAATCTTTAAGCGGCAATGCTTTTGGCGCGAAAACTTTGGACGTTTCAAAGAAAATGCCGTCCTTATTGTTTTTGCTGAAATTGCTGCCGATTATCGAAAGCATGCTGCCGACAAGAGTCGTACGCATAATGCTGACGTCTTCGCCAAGCGGGTTGAGAATGGGAATAGCGTTTCTCAGCGCGTCGTTTTTCGGAAGACGAAGAATATCGAACGTCTTTGGCGAGATGAAACTGTAAGTAATGATTTCGTTCGCGCCTTTTGCGGTAAGAATACGTTTAAGCAAATCTTCTTTCGTTCTGAACGCGTCGCGGCCGCCCATAGTTTGCTTTGAAGCGTCAGCAAACAAGGTCGACTTGATTTTATTGTAGCCGTACAGACGAATGATTTCTTCCGCAAGGTCGTTTGCGCCCTCGATATCCTCGCGATATGCGGGAATCTGGCATTCAAGGCGTTTGCCCTTCACGACGGTTTTGATTTGCAACGAGTTCAGAATCTCAACCATTTTTTCGGTGGGAACCTTAATGCCCAGAATATTGTTGATTTTCTTATACTGCACAGTGAGCGTGCGGGGTTTGACCGCGTTCATATTCGTGTCGATCGTACCCGAGATAATCGTGCCCCAGCCGTTCGTCTGAATGAGCGTCAAAGCGCGGTCGATTGCGATTGCCTGACTTAAAAAGTCGATGCCTTTTTCAAATCTTGCGCTGCTGTCGCTTTTAAGGTTAAGTTTTCTTGAAGTGCGACGCACGTTATCGCGTGCGAATTTCGCGCTTTCAAAGATAATGGTGTGGGTATCGTCGGAAATGCCGCTGTCAAGACCGCCCATAATGCCCGCGACAGCCAAAGGTTTTTCGGCGTCGGCGATGACAAGGACGTCGTTGTCGAGGTTATGCGTCGTGTTGTCGAGCGTGGTGATAGTTTCGCCTTCTTCCGCGCGACGGACGACAATGCGATGACCTGCGATTTTTTCGTAATCGAAGGCGTGCATCGGCTGACCGAGTTCGATAAGAATATAGTTTGTGATATCGACGATATTGTTGATGGGTTTGATGCCGACCGCGCGAAGTCTGTCCTTAATGATTTTGGGACTTTCGCAAATTTTGATGTTTTTGACGGCTTTTGCCATATAACGCGGGCAAAGGTCTGCGTCGGCAACCTGAACGTCCAGCAAATTAAAGATACGTTCGGGCGTTGCGGTGTAACTTGTGACGGGTGCTTTCACGGTTTTGTGAAGGACTGCGCCGACTTCACGCGCGATACCCCATATACTGTTGCAGTCGGGACGGTTTGCCGTGACCGAAACGTCCAGAATAACGTCGGTGCGGCCGAGAATTTCGTTGATGTCGACGCCGACTTTCGTGTCGGGTTTCAAAATAAGAATGCCGTCGACGTCCGCGCCTTCGTAATCGGCGTCGGTCAGACCGAGTTCACTGCCGCCGCAAAGCATTCCGAGCGATTTCACGCCGCGAAGTTCCCCGTTGAAAATACGTTTTCCGTCGGGAAGAACCGCCCCGTCAAGCGCGACGGGAACGATATCGCCGACCTGCACGTTCTGCGCGCCGGTAACGATTTGCAAAGTTGCGGTTTTGACGTTGATCTGGCAAATCCAGAGGTGGTCGGAATTGGGGTGGCGTTCCATTGCGAGCACGCGTCCCGTAACGACGTTTTTGATTGCGTCCGCCTCGCGGATAATTTCTTCGACCTCGAAACCCGCGTGTACGAGTTTGTCCGCAAGCGCTTCGGCAGGTATATCTATTTTAACAAAATCTTGTAACCAACTTATTGGTGCTTTCATAAAAAATCTCCTACTTATATTGCTCTAAAAAGCGTTTGTCGTTTTCAAAGAAAAGACGAATATCGGGGATACCGTATTTAATCATTGCGATACGTTCGATACCGAAACCGAATGCGTAGCCGCTGTATTCCTTGCTGTTGATGCCGCATGCTTCGAGTACCGCGGGATTTACGATGCCCGCGCCGAGGATTTCAATCCAGCCCGTGCCCTTGCAAACGCGGCAACCTTTACCGTGGCAGATACTGCACGACACGTCGACTTCGACGGACGGCTCCGTAAACGGGAAGTAACTTGGACGGAAACGAACTTTCGTTTTTTCGTCAAAAAGTTTCTTCGCAAAGACTTCGAGCGCGCCTTTTAAGTCGCAAAGCGTGATATGTTTGTCGATGACAAGCCCTTCGACCTGCTGGAACATCGGGCTGTGCGTCGCGTCGTCGTCGTTTCTGTAAACTTTGCCGGGAACGACGATACGAATAGGCGGTTTCGGTGGTCATCGTGCGAGCCTGCATCGGGCTTGTGTGCGTACGAAGCAGGAAATTGTCGGTGATATAGAATGAATCCTGCATATCGCGCGCGGGGTGATCCTTCGGAATGTTGAGAAGTTGGAAGTTAAAGTAATCGCTTTCGATTTCCGGACCTTCCTTGACCTCGAACCCGAGCCCGATAAACGTATCGAGAATCTGGTTTTTGACTTCCGTCAAAGGATGCAACGCCCCGAGTTCCGTTTTTCCGGGAAGCGTGACGTCGATATATTCGCTTTTAATGCGCGCTTGTTTTTCGATTTCCTTAAACTCTGCTTCTTTTTCTGCAATACGACCTTCAAGCATGACTTTCACGTCGTTGAACATTTTGCCCACTTCGGGCTTTTGTTCGCGCGGGACGTCTTTCAGACCGCGCATAGCGATTGTGAAATCGCCGTTTTTGCCAAAGATTTTCACTTTCACGTTGTTTACGTCGTTGAGCGTTTTCGCGTCGTTTATGAGCGCGACGCCGTCGGACTTTAACCTTTCGATGGCTTCAATCATAATTACTCCTTGAATTTTGATTAAAATAATTTTAACACAAGGAAGAAATAAAGTAAAGAAATAATGTTGAAAATAAAAACAAAAAATAACAAAATTTAATGTCGAAATTAAGAAAAATTGATTTTTTTTGTATAAAACCTTAAAAATGACTTAAAAGATTTGTTACGGGACAAGATTATATCCCGACGATATCTTATTAACGCCCAGATAAGTATCGGGGACTTTCCCGACAATAAGATTTTCGCACACGAGGATTTCCGACTGTGTTTCGACGGATATTTCGGACGCAGGAAGCGCAACCGTGACCGAAAGCAGGACTATCACGTAAATTTTATGGATTGTCTGGTTGATTCCCGCCGACTGAAATTCCGAATAAAAGTCGCAGTTTGTCGCGGCGATGGGCAGTATTTCGATGTTGACGTCGGGACCGGTGCCCACGAACATCGTTATCCCGGACAGCGTGCCGAGCGGAATGCTGATTTTCGTCGTTCCGTTATTTTCAAGGTATCTTTGCGTAAGAATGGCGATTTCCCGCGCGAATTTGTTAATGTTGATGGATTTTGCCTCGATAAGCGTTACGTCGCCGTCGTTATTTTTTACCACCTCGAACAGGTCGTTGTAGTTCACGCTTTCGTTAAAAAGTACGCTGTTGGTCGCGCGGTTGGCGGCGTTTATCGCAAGTGCTTTCACTTCCGCCTCGCAAGTAGTCGTGAAAACGGGCACGACGTTTCCGCGGAAATACGAAAAAATAAGCCCTGCGATAAGTAAAATTACCGCAATAATAAATAAGGCTTTCAGCAGTTTTTTCGTTTTCGGGCTTATCGACAATATCACGCATATATGATATGCGGCGGCTTATAATATGATTACTTGTTATTATATAGATATATTAACTTTCTTTTGTTTTAGCCTTGAAAATCAGCGCGAAAATAAATCCGAAAAATATCGCCGCGGAAAGCCCCGACGATACCGCGCTCATGCCGCCCTTCACCGCGCCCAGGATACCTTCTTCCTTAACGCCTTTTATCGCGCCTTTTGCAAGGTTGGAGCCGAACCCCGTGATGGGCACGGTTATCCCTGCGTGCGCGAATTCTTCGATATAGTCAAACGCGCCCGTAACTTCCAGCACGACGCCAAGCATCAAAAACGTGACGAGTATCCTTGCCGACGTCATTTTCGTAGTGTTTATCAGCACTTGTCCGAGCATACATACGAAGCCGCCCACGGCAAACACTTTAAGATAAGTCAAAAATATTTCCATTTTACACCTCGATTGAAACCGCGTGCGCGATGCCGGGTATCGACTGTTTTTGCAGAGGGCTGTCTTTGTTAAGAAGTGCGCCCGTCGGCACAAGCAAAAGTTTTTTGATTTCGTTTTTCCTTAAAAGTTCAAAAAGGTATGAGGCGAATACCGCGCTGCTGCACCCTGCTCCGCTGCCGCCCATAAATACCTTTTGTTTTTCCGAAAAGATGATTTTCCCGCAATCCGAAAAGGTTTTCGGCATTGTAATACCGTCGTTCGACAAAAGGTGCGCGCAAAGTTCGTGACCGAAAATTCCAAGGTCGCCCGTGAAAATTACGTCGTAATAATCAGGGTTCCTTGAAAGGTCGGAAAAGTGCGTTTTCAAGGTGTCCGCGGCGGCAGGAGCCATTGCCGCGCCCATATTGTTTGCGTCGGTCACTCCAAAATCAACGACTTTACCTACGGTAATTGCAGTGATTTTCGGCGCGAAATCCTTGTACTTTTCGTCGGAAAGCGTCACCGCGCCCGACGCCGTTACCGTCCACTGCGACAAAGGCGTGCGCTGGTTGCCGAGTTCCAGCGGGAAACGATAATTCCGCTCCGCCGACGAAAAATGACTGCTTGTAACGACGATTATGTTTTTGAAATTTCCGCTTTCGATAAACAATCCGCCCGCGCACAACCCTTCGCCAAACGTACTACACGCGCCGTAAAGCCCGAAAAACGGAATGTCGAACTCCCTTGCACAAAAACTTGTTGCGAAAATCTGGTTTTGAAGGTCGCCGCCCATTATACAATCGAAATCATTTGCGGTTTTTCCCGAAACTTCAAAGAGCTTTTCGACGGTCATTTTCTGCATTTTCGTTTCGGCAAGTTCATAGGATTTTTCTTTCATCAGGTCGTCTTGCAGAACGTTTTGAAAGTAATCGCGAAGGTTGCCTTCGCTTTCCCTTTTGCCAACGTACGACGCGGCGTCGTTTATGAAAATATCTTTTTGAAATATTACGCTTTGTTTTCCTTTTTTCATAAAAAAATCATATAAATAAGCCCGACGACAACCGACGCGCTGACGCCCAGCACAATTATCGGCCCCGCAATTACGAACATTTTTGCGGAGATTCCGAAAATTACGCCCTCCTGATTAAATTCCATCGCAGGAGATACGATTGAGTTTGCAAATCCCGTGATAGGTACGATACTGCCGCCACCCGCAATTCGTCCGAGCCTGTCGTACAGTCCGAGCCCGGTAAATAAACTCCCGAGGAATATCAATATTACGCTTGTCGCCGCGCCGATTCCTTCCTTGTCAAGCGTCGTCCACGTTTTCAGCAGGTCGGACACAAGTTGACCTATCGAACATATCGCGCCGCCCACCAAAAATGCCGGGATAAGGGTTTTGAGTTGTTTTGTTTTGGGCGCGTTTTCGTGCACGTACGCAAGATATTCTTCGTTAATAAAGCGCGCGTCAGCTTTCTTTTTGCGGGTTTTCAACGTTTTCGTCCGTCCTTAATTTCGTTTTTTTCAAAGTTTTCGATTCGGTGTCTTCGCGACACGATAAATAACACTTATCCATATCGATAAGTGTTACCGTTTTTGACAAAATACACAAAAAAATATTACTTATTATTGAATGATTCTTTGATTTTTGAAAGAATTTTGGTTTTTCGATGCGTGAAATTTGCACCTGCGAAACGCCCATTATTCCCGCAACTTCCGACTGGGTTTTATCGCGATAATACCTTAATATAATAATCTTTTTCTCGCGCTCCGGCAGGTCTTTGATCACGCCTTTTAAGATGATTTTGTCGTCAAGGTCGTTTGACGTATTTTCGCCGATTTTTTCGATTAAAGGCGCGCCCTCGTCGTCGCCCTGCGTGTCGTTTAACGACAACGGATATCTTGTGCTGTCCAGCGCGAAAACGACTTCTTCCTTATCGACGTTAAACTCTTTTGATATTTCGTCGATGGTCGGCTCGCGATTGTTCGTTTTTGAAAAGTCGTCCTTGAATTTTCCGATATTGTACGCCAAAAGTTTCAGTGCGCGCGATACTTTCACCGCCCCGTCGTCGCGGATAAACCTTTTAATTTCGCCCGCGATCATCGGTACGGCGTACGTTGAGAACCTGACGTTGAAGTTTTCGTCAAAGTTTTTAATGGCTTTCAGAAGCCCCATGCTGCCAAGTTGCATAAGGTCGTCGTACTCCACGTTTTTCCCGGAATAACGTCTTACGACCGACTTGACAAGCGGCGTGTTTTCAACGATGAGCGCGTCAAGCGCGTCCTTATCCCCGTCTTTTGACTTTTGTATGAGGTCGCTTGTTTTTTCGACGTCAAACATTATCGTTTCCCTTAAAACGCTTTAATAATTTTACTCGTGTTTCGCCGTCTTTTGAATCGACCGCAACTTCGTCCATAAACGTTTGCATTATCGTGAAACCCATGCCGCTTCTTTCCTCGTTGGGTTTCGTCGTGAAAAAGGGTTCCATTGCGCGCTTTACGTCGGGGATTCCCACGCCGTGATCGACAATCAGAATTTCAACCGAATTCTTTTCGCATTTTGCGGTTATTTCGATTATTTCCGTTTTTTTGTTTTCGTATCCGTGCACGATTGAATTTGTTACCGCCTCCGACACCGCTGTTTTGACGTCGTTGAGTTCCTCGACGCTCGGATCGAGCGCAAGGCAAAACGCCGACACCGTACTGCGTGAAAACGATACGTTTTCGGGTATGCTCAAAAATTTCATTTCAAGATAGTTTTCCATATTCTCTCCTTTATGCGAGTTTGCAGATTATTTCGTATATTCCGCTTGTAAAAAATACTTTGTCGACTTGCTTGTTTGTGCCCGTAACGTACATCGGCACGGACAGTTTTTCAAGTTTTTTATATCGTCCGAGAAGCATGCCGATGCCGGTGCTGTCCATAAAACTCACGCCCGAAAAATCGAACACGACTTCGTAATATCTTTCTTTTTCCAGCAGTCGGTCGATATCTTGTCTGGCTTTTATTATTCCGTTGTCGTCCACGTCGCCGATAAGTCTTATCATGAGTGATCCCGACGAATTTTCATAAGATATTTTCATTTTCTCACCTCTTGAAAAAAGAATAAACTCAAAACTTTTGCAAAAAAACATATATAAAGTTGTTTTTCAACGAAATTAAACGGATATTGTAAATTGAATTAAAAATTTTTCTGAAAATATTGAAAAAAAGTTGACATTTTTTTTGTATTATCGTATTATTTAAAAGTCGCTTGTGAATGGCGAACAATTCCCGCTATCGGGGTGTGGCGCAGTTTGGTAGCGCGCGTGGTTTGGGACCATGAGGTCGGGAGTTCGAGTCTCTTCACCCCGACCACCAAAAAGATTAGGGCCTTTAGCTCAGTTGGTTAGAGCGGTCGGCTCATAACCGATTGGTCCGCGGTTCAAGTCCGTGAAGGCCCACCAAAAAACTTAATAAATTGTGGTTCGGTAGTTCAGTTGGTTAGAACGCTAGCCTGTCACGCTAGAGGTCAGGGGTTCGACTCCCCTTCGAATCGCCATAAACGCCTTGGTAGCTCAGTTGGTAGAGCAAGGGACTGAAAATCCCTGTGTCGGTGGTTCAACTCCGCCCCAAGGCACCATTTTTATACGGATGGTGCGGCACAGAGTATTCGTTCCAAACACCTCGCTGGTGTGGCTCAATGGCAGAGCAGCTGATTGTAATCAGCAGGTTGTTGGTTCGACTCCGACCACCAGCTCCAAGCGTGGGAAGATTCCCGAGTGGCCAAAGGGAGCAGACTGTAAATCTGTTGGCACCGCCTTCGGTGGTTCGAATCCACCTCTTCCCACCAAAAAAGAAAGCATCGAAATTCCGATGCTTTCTTTTTTTGTGCGAAAGAGAGTGGATGATATACCGCGTGCGTAAGCCGCGGTTCGCGCCGTTGCGTATAGCAACGGCGCCGTTGTTCACTTTGCATATTCTTGTTATGCCCTTTGTGGCGTTTCGTAGTTTATATACAAACTACCCAACGCCGAGGCTATCCACCTCTTCCGCATATTAGGGTGGATTCTGAACCACCGAAGGCGGTGCTGACCGCTTCGCTATAAATTTTCACAAGGTGTCCCTTCCGGGAGATTGCCACGCTACGCTCGCAATGACATAAAGTGCGTTGCACGGAATAGTATAAAGAGAGTGTGTAAAGTTTGCTATTACTTTTTCAGCAAACAAACCCTTATTACGTTCCGTACGAAGTACTCTGTCATTGCGAAGCACCGCTTTGCGGTGCTGTGGCAATCTCCCGGAAGGGAACCTTTATGAAAAAACCGCCCTTTCGGACGGTTTTTGTTTTGGTTTTGGGTTAAATTGATTACTTTGCGTAATCGACGCTTCTGATTTCCCTGACAACCGTAACTTTGATTTGTCCGGGGTATTCGAGTTCCGCTTCCAGCTTGTTGGCGATTTCTTTGCAAGGAAAACCGTGGTGGTGTCGTCGACGACCTCGGGTTTGACCATAACGCGGATTTCGCGCCCTGCCTGAATTGCGTAAGACTGTTCGACGCCGTTGAAAGAATTTGCGATTGTTTCCAACTTTTCAATACGTTTGACGTAGTTTTCAAGCGATTCGCGACGTGCGCCGGGACGTGCGCTTGATATTGCGTCGGCTGCCTGAACAAGGACAGCCTCGACGCTTGTTGCCTCGATGTCGCCGTGGTGAGCCGCAACCGCGTGAATGACAGCCGCGCTTTCCTTATATTTTTTCAGCAAATCGACGCCGATCTGGACGTGAGTGCCCTCGATTTCGTGGTCAACCGCTTTGCCGATATCGTGCAAAAGCCCTGCGCGTTTCGCAACTTTGACGTCCGCGCCGAGTTCCGACGCCATAACGCCTGCAAGGAACGCGACTTCCAGCGAGTGTTGCAACACGTTCTGACCGTAGCTTGTACGATATTTAAGTTTGCCCAAAATTTTGATAAGTTCCGGATGAATGCCGTAAATACCGCACTCGAACACCGCATTTTCGCCCGCTTCTTTGATAAGACCGTCAACTTCTTTTTTGACCTTATCGACCATTTCTTCGATGCGTGCGGGGTGGATTCTTCCGTCCTGAATAAGTTTTTCAAGGGTGATACGCGCGATTTCGCGTCGTACGGGGTCAAATCCCGAAAGCGTAACGACGTCGGGGGTATCGTCGATGATAAGGTCAACGCCCGTCGCACTTTCAAGCGCGCGGATATTGCGACCTACGCGACCGATAATGCGCCCTTTCATTTCGTCGTTGGGGAGCGCGACAACCGAAACGGTGGTGTCCGTCGTGTGGTCGGCGGCGCATCTTTGAATTGCAAGCGAAATAATGTTTTGCGCTTTCTTTTCGGCGTTTTCTTTGGCTTCCGCCTCGATTTGTTTTGCGGTTTGTACCGCGTCCTTTTTCGCGCTGTCGATGAGCGCGTCCATGAGTTGTTGTTTTGCCTCGTCCCTGGTCATGCCGGAGATTCTTTCAAGTTCTTTTTCAAGAAGGAATTGCGAATTTTTGAGTTTATCTTCGATATTCTGCAACTCTTCTTCTTTGGATTGAAGTTGTTTTTTCTGAACTTCCAGTTGTTCCTGTTTCTTATCCAATGCGTCGTCCTTTTTGTCAAGGTACGATTCTTTGGATTGAAGACGTTGTTCGGTTTTCTGATACTCTGCTTTTCTTTCTTTTGCTTCCTTATCGATTTCCGCGCGAAGACGATGTTCTTCTTCTTTTGCTTCGAGCAAGGCTTCTTTACGAGCGGTTTTTGCCTCGACCTTAGCGTCTTCGATAATTTTTGCCGCCTCGGCTTTTACCTTATCTGCTTCCGATTTAGCGGTGCCGACTTTATGTTTGTAGTAATACATATAACCGGCAACACCTGCGGCGAGTCCTACTGCGAGTGCCGCGACCGCGATTCCTGCGATTGCGCCGCCCGACAAGACAGCAAGCAATTGTGTTGTAATGCTTGTCATTTGGTTTATATCCTCCTATATATTCATAAAACCGATTTATTTGCGCGCCGTCCGGCGCGTGTCGGCTTTAATTTCTTTGATTATGCGGTAATGCCACGGGGTGAGCCGTGGCAAAAATTACAAAATTATTTGTCCGCAAAGACTTTTTCACGGACTTTTTCGTTGATTTCGTTGAAAACGTCGGGATTTTTGTTAAGATAATCCAACGTTTTATCCCTGCCTTGACCGATTTTTTCGTCGTTGTACGAATACCAGCTTCCGCTTTTTTCGACAAGCCCCATATCGGTTGCGACGTCAAGCACGCAGCCTGCAAGGGAAATTCCTTTGCCGAAAAGAATGTCGAATTCCGCAACTTTGAACGGGGGCGCGACCTTGTTTTTGACGATACGAGCCTTTGTGCGATTGCCGATGACTTCCGCGCCGTCCTTAATCGTGTCGGCTTTTCTGATGTCGATACGCACCGACGAATAGAATTTCAGCGCTTTACCGCCCGTCGTAACCTCGGGGCTGCCGTAAATCACGCCGACTTTTTCACGAAGTTGGTTGATGAAAACGATGCTGCAACGGGATTTGTTGCAGATTGCGGTGAGTTTACGCATTGCCTGCGACATAAGTCTTGCTTGAAGACCGACGCTGCTGTCGCCGATTTCGCCGTCGATTTCCGCCTGCGGAGTAAGCGCCGCGACGCTGTCCACGACGATAAGGTCGATGCTGTTGCTTCGAACAAGCGTTTCGGTAATGTTCAAAGCCTGCTCGCCGCTGTCGGGTTGCGCGATGTACAAGTCGTTGATCTGAACGCCGAGAGCCTGCGCGTAATAAGGATCGAGCGCGTGCTCCGCGTCGATAAACGCCGCCATACCGCCCTGTTTCTGCGTTTCTGCGATCATATGAAGCGCGACGGTCGTTTTGCCCGAAGATTCGGGCCCGTAAATTTCGATAATTCTGCCGCGCGGAATGCCGCCTATGCCGAGAGCGATGTCAAGAGTAAGACAGCCCGTGGGGATTGCTTCGACCTTCTGAACTTCGGTCTCGCCGAATTTCATAATCGCGCCCTTACCGAACTGTTTTTCTATCTGTTGTAAAGCCTGTTCAAGGTTTTTTACTTTTTCTTTGGAATCGGTTGCCATATTTTTCTCCTTATATTTTATCGCCAAATTTTATTGTGTTTTGACGTAATTTTTCAAAATTTTGTTGGTTTTTGAATATTTTTAAGGAATTATTGTCGTTTTACAACTTCGATATATTCCTTTAATTTCGTTTCCGAAAGGTTCGGGATCCTGACACATGTCGGGTCGAATTTTACGACGGGCAGGAAACACGCAACGCCCGCCTCCGTTATATTCGCCGCGTCGCCCACGCCAATCATCGTGAAAGAATCGGCAAGACTTTGCGTGGAAAACGCGATTCGCGAGGCAAAACATTGTTTGATAACACCAGTTATGACGTCAACGTTTGTGCAATGAGTGTTCATAATAAGATGAATCCCCGCCGCTTTCCCGAGCCGCGCAAGGTTGTTTATCGCTTCTTCAAAGTCGTTCCGTTTTTCAAAAATAAAGTCGGCGTACTCGTCGATAACGATGATGACGTACGGATAAACGGGCATGCCGTTTGTAATCGCGCTTTGATTGTATTCGTAAACGTTCCTGACGCTGACGTGTTTGAAACGCTTGTATCTGACCTGCATTTCCTTGTAGGTTTCGTTCAGCATTTCAATAACCTCGTCCGAGTTTTTCAGGACTTTGTTTCTGTAAACGTTTTTGATGCCGACGAAGTCGTTATATTCGACGTTTTTCGGATCGGCAAGAACAAGGCTTATTTCGCTGGGCTTGTTTGAGCAAAAGCGTAATCAAAATATTTCTGATAAACGCCGATTTACCCGTGCCGCTTGCGCCGCCGATAAGCAGGTTTGCAAGGTCTTTGAAGTTTGTGAAAACGTCTTCGCCCGCGTCGGTGCGCCCGACGTAAAACGCAAGGGGATCCTTGTTTTCGATGTCGGACAACTTCAAAACGTCATTGTCGTCGGATTTTGAAAACTCCTTCGACAACAACAAATAAAGTTTATAAAACGCGAAATCCGTCGATTTTTTGCGGATTTCCTCACGCGTGCCGGAAAAAATCTGTCTTTCCGTAAACGTTTTTCCGTTCAGACAAAAACCGAAACATACCGTGCCGACGGGTTTTTCAACCGTGCCGCCGGTGGGGCCTGCGATACCAGTTGTCGAGACGGATACGGTAACGTCGCCTTTTATCAGCCCTTCCGCCATTTCCTTTGCGGTTTCTTCCGACACCGCGCCAAATTTGATAAGCGTTTCCGCGCTGACGCCCAGACGATTCATTTTTGCCTCGTTTGCGTAAGCGACGATGCCTTCGATAAACGATTTGGAAATCCCCGCAACGTCAACGAGTTTTGCCGCGAC
The DNA here is from genome assembly GCA_022009995.1 of Clostridiales bacterium. GTDB lineage: Bacteria > Bacillota > Clostridia > Christensenellales > CAG-917 > CAG-349. Next base: position 1,381,665 of record CP091734.1, on the reverse strand, counting down.
CTCGCCGCCGGTAAGACTTTCCGCCACCGAGATTTTCAGATTGTTTTCCAGAAGAATCTTAGCGACGGCAACGTTAAGTTTTTTTCCGTCGACGAATTCGGGCACGTTAATCATGGTTTACGATTTCCTCCACGTCGTTTTCTTTTTCGGTTTCGGACAAAGTTTTTGCGGGCAAATCCGTTTCGACGGGTTTTTTATCGGCAAGCACCTGCTTGTTTTTCAGGACGTAATTCACGCCCGACACGATTGCGAAAAACGCGCCGATATAATACGTGATTTGTCCGAGCCAGTCAAAGAAATAAAAGGCTTTCCCCGCGATTTCCCCGGTTTGGATCGTGCTCATCGTCAGCGCGATAAGACCGATGTCCAGAAACGTCGTTTTGATTTTGCCGAGTTTGTCTGCCGCAAGCACGACGTTTTTCTGCACGGCGATTATGCGGAATGCGGTAATTATAATTTCGCGGCTTATGATAACGCCTGCGATAATCTGGTTGTACCATCCGGGAAGCGTGCCGTCGCCGACAAAAACAAACAGCATAATGACGACGATGACCTTATCGGCAATCGGATCCAGAAATTTCCCGAGGTCGGTCACGAGATTTCTTTTTCTTGCGATGTTGCCGTCGATAAAGTCGGTGCAGCAACAAAGTATAAACACTATGCACGCCGCGATTTCATGATACGGAAAATTCACGAAATATAAAATCGCAACGATGGGAATCAACGCTATTCTTGCAAGTGTTATTTTGTTTGGAAGATTAAGATTTTTCATTTCACTTCTCCAACGAGATCGTACCCGTTTGCGCCGGTAATCTTAACGTCGTAGAAATTGCCGACGTTCACAAGATTGTCACTTGAAACAGTACTTTCGCATCGACTTCGGGCGCACAGAATTCGGGACGACCGTAAAATATGTTGTTGTCGTAGTCGATACCTTCGTAAAGAACTTTCAAAGATTTACCGACATAGTTTTTGTTGTTTTCAAAAATCACTTTGCTTTGAAGCGCGGTGATGTTTTTAAGGCGTTTGTTTTTGACCGCTTGCGGAATCTGATTTTTAAGTTTCGCCGCGGCGGTGCCGTCTTCCTTGCTGTACGCGAAAAATCCCGCGTAATTCAGCTTATATTCGCCGATGAAGTCGTATAGTTTTTGAAACTGCTCGTCCGTTTCACCGGGGAATCCGACGATGAAAGTCGAGCGAATCGCGACGTCGCCGGCGTTTCTGATTTTTTCGATAAGGTTTTTGATTTCCTTTTCGGACGTCCGTCGCCCCATCGTCTTTAATATCGTATCATCAATATGTTGCAAGGGAATGTCAACATATTTGCAAATTTTGTCGTTTTTTACGATATATTTTATAAGGTCGTCGCTTAAAAGCTCCGGATAGCAATACAAAAGCCTTACCCATTCGACGTCAAGCGACGTGATTTTGTCTAAAAGTTTTAAGAGAGCGTATTCGTTGTAAAGGTCGATGCCGTAACGCGTGATGTCCTGCGCCACGATATTCAATTCCTTCACGCCGTATTCGTCAACGAGAATTTTCGCCTCGTCGTACAGACTTTCGATCGTGCGGCTTCTGAACTTCCCGCGGATTTTCGGAATCGCGCAATACGTGCAGTGATTGTCGCAACCTTCCGCGATTTTGAGATACGCATAATGATACGGCGTCGTCAGCACACGTTTTGTCGACGGTAAGTCGCACGGCGTGAAGTCAACGACCTTTTTCCCCTCCTCAACCGATTTGATGACGTCGGCGATTTTGCTGTATTCGCTGATACCGAGAAATGCGTCCACTTCCGGGATTGCGTCGACGATTTCCTGCTTGTACCTTTCGGGCAGACAGCCCGTAACGATGATTTTGAAATCGCGTTCTTTTTTCTTTTCGACAAATTCCAGAATGGTGTCGATGGCTTCCTGCTGGCTTTTTTTGATAAACGCGCAGGTATTGATAAGTATTACGTCGGCTTCGTTTTCGTCCGCCGTAAATTCGATACCGGCGTCGCCCGCATAAGCAAGCAGGTTTTCGGTATCGACGCGGTTTTTATCGCAACCGAGACTTATTATCCCGAGTTTAACGCTCATTGTCCGTCCTCCGGCAGGTCGAATTCGGTGGAGTCGGGATTTCCGCGACCGCGCCGTAAATCTGCATAAACTGCTCCATCGAGATAAGGACGTCGCGCTGTGTGTTGCCGCCCTTATTCGGCGATACGTAGCCCTTTTCTTCCATAAGCTCGACAAGGTTTGCCGCCGTGCCGTAGCCCACGCCGAATTTACGCTGAATGCGGGATATCGACGCCTTTTGTTCCTTCACGCACATTTGCAGAGCGTCGATGAACTGTTTCGACTCCCCGTTTCTGCCGACGGGAGTATGGGCGTAACTGTTCCTTTGCGGGACTTCTTCGGGTTCTTTTTCTTCCTCGGGCTGCTTGAATATCGAGTTCTGAACGTCGGGATCGAAATATGCCTCGTTGTGCTCTTTGATATATTTTACGACTGCCGACACTTCCTCGGTGCTGACGAAGCAACCTTGCAAACGCTCCGGCTCGTTAAACGACTGCGGATAATAAAGCATATCGCCTTTGCCCAGAAGTTTTTCCGCGCCGCCTTCGCCTAGAATCGTGCTGCTGTCCGCGGCGGTTTTCAGTGAAAACGCTATGCGCGACGGCAAGTTCGACTTAATCGTGCCGGTGATGACATCGACGGACGGGCGTTGCGTCGAAATGATAAGGTGTATGCCCGCTGCGCGAGCAAGACGTGCAAGCGAGTTGATTTTATCTTCGATATTCCTTTTTTGTTGCGACATAAAGTCGGCAAGCTCGTCAAATAATGACGATTCTGGGAAGTTTCACGACGCCTTCGTGTTCGCGTGCGTACTGATTGTATTCCGAAATATTTCTTGCGCTGATTCCCTTGAACAGACTGAATCTTCTTCTCATTTCGTTTATCGCCCAGTCAAGCGAGTTGACAGCCGCCGCAACGTCGTCGATTGCTTCCGGCACGAGAAGGTGCGGGATACCGTTGTACGGTCCCATTTCAACCATCTTCGGGTCAATGAGAATAAGTTTTAAGTCGGACGGCCCGTTTCTGTACAGCAAGCTTACGATAAGTCCGTTTATGCAAATGGATTTACCGCTACCAGTGCCGCCGGCAATAAGAAGGTGCGGCATTGATTCCAGATCGCACACGACGTCCTGATTTGCAATGTCTTTGCCGAGCGCGAAAGTAAGTTCCGAATTGCTCCTGTTGAACTTTTCGCCTTCGAGGACGCTCCTGAGAAGCACGGGAGTGCGTACGTCGTTTGCGACTTCGATACCGAATGCGTCTTTCCCCGGGATCGGCGTTTCGAAACGAATCGCGCCCTTGACTTGCAGTTTCATTGCGATGTCGTCGGCATACTTCGTGACGTTACTGACCGAAATACCCGCTGGCATTTGCAGTTCGAATCGGGAGAACGTCGGACCTTGCGTAACGCCGACAACCTTTGCGTTGATATTGAATTCCATAAAGACTTGTTCGAGTTTTTCGATTTTTTCCGAAAAGTCTTCCGCAACGATGTCCGAACGACCTTTGTTGAGGAGGTCGATGGGCGGCGCGTAATAAGGTTTCTTTTGTTGTTCCAGAAGAATGCTCTGGTCAATCGAGATTTGTCTGTCGTCCTTTTTCGCGGGGGTAACCGACACGGTTTTTGCGTTTTTCCCGACGGGGAACGTGTTGCCGTACGACGTGTCTTTGAGCGTCCTTTGCTCTTCACGCGGGGCGTAAGGCTGACGCGGTTTTTCGACGGGTTTTGCTGAGGGCTGCGGATTGAACGTATCGTTGATTTCCTTATCGGTGGGCATTTTCGCGTCGGAAATTTTCGACTCAGCCTGCATTTCTTCAAAACGAGTCATGGGTTTTTCGGGCGGAGTGTTGTCGGGTTCATATCCCGAGTTGTATCCGTCACCCGAAAGTTTGGGCAACACTTTTTCGGTTTTTTCGCTGTCGGTCGCGGGACGCTCGTAAACGTTGTTCGTCACGGGTTTTGCGACTTCTTCGAGTTTTGCAGGTTCTTTCTTTTCGGGCTCAACCTTATTCACGGGTTTCACCGTGCCGGAATTTTTCTTTTCGGGCAGCGGCGCGCCGAACATCGTGAAGATACTGCCCGTGCCCGACGATTTGTCGGATTCCTTCTTGACCTCGGGTTTTTCAGCGGGTTTAGCGGGTTCCGTATGATTTATCGATTTCATCACGGGAGTGTCCGCGGGTTTTTCAATGGGTTTATAGGAAGGCGCGACGACTTCTTCGTCGGGTTTTGCCGCCTTCGTTTCGGTTTTTCGTTCTTTTTGTCCTTATCACCGTACAAAATGTCACGAATAAAGTACGGCATACCCTCGGGAATACCGTTGTCGTTTTTCTTTTCTTCTTCCTTTTCGGGGACGGGATCGGGCTTTTTGCGACGAGGTTCCGCAATGCGTTTCGACGCCGCGCCGCGGATATCGTTTGCAGTTGTCGGGGTGTCGAGGATATATCCGAAACGCTCCTGAATGTCGCGCGCTTTTTCTTCGTCGCTTTCGGGAAGATCGAACGCTTCCTTCAAAGTTTGCGGACGTTTTTTGCCGCCGTCGCGGTTGAACGTGAACGACTGGCTGTCAAGAGACGGTTTTATATCTTCTTCGCCGTTTGCGTTTGCCGTGCCGAAAGTAACGGTTTTTCCGCTTTCTTCAACTTTTTTATCGTCCTTTTTGCCGTAAAGTTTTTCTTTTGCGCGCTTACGTTTAACGTCGTCGGTATCGAAGACGGGTTCTTTCACGCTGTCTGCGGTAACGCCCGCCGTATCCTGATTCGGGAACAGCAGCGAGAATTTGTTTCTTACCTTTTTAGGCTTGTCGGAACCGTTTTCGTTCAGACTTCCGACAAAAAGTTTGTTGCCAATGGGTTGCTCGACAATGCGTTCTTCGCGCGAGGCGTCGGCAATGTCGGTAAGGACGGGGCTTTCGCCCTTTTTATTCGCTTTGATTTTGGTTGATTTCGTGCGGTAAGGCAAACGATTCACAAGCACGGGATATACCGCAAAAATGCTTAAAACCGCAAACAGCAGAATAAGCGCGACAATCGAATACGCGGGTGTCAGGACTTTCATGAAAGCCATGCGACGATACCGTAAAGAAGACCTGCCGCCGATTCCCCGTTGTAAAGCGCTTTGAGATACGCACCGTACGACGACGTGGTAAGGAAATAATCCTTTGAAAACCATACGTGCAGCGCAAGCAGCGCGATGTAAAACAGCGAAAGATATTTCAGAGTTTTGTTGAGCGGAAGCGTAACGCGCTTTCCGAAAGTAACCATTACGCCGATAAAAGTGCCCACGATCGAGTATGCGAAAGACGCGTATCCGAAAACGCCGATGAGAAACGACGAAATCATGCGCCCTACGCCACCCAATGCGTTGACGAGCGATAAAAAACATAAAAGCGAAACGATAATAATCAATATACCGCCGGCAATACGGTTTGCTCTGCTGTCGTAATTGCCGTAACGTCTGTCATCGTGTGCCAAGGTGTCCTCCAATCAATATATAGTGCCGAAGCGGTGTGAAAAACCGCAAAATAGGCAGTCTGATAAAAATTATATAGATATTATATCATAATATTATTTACTATACAACAATTAAGAACGCGAAAAAAATATTAAAAAAATCATAAATTTTTTTCCGAAACCGCATAAACATTTTTTTAAGGTGATTTATGAAAAAACCCGACAAAACTTTTTTTATTGACGTTGCAAAAGCCGTCCTGTTTTCGATTTTGTTTTCGTTTGCCGCGGTATTGACCCTGGCGGTTATCGTACGATTTTCAAACGTATCGGAAAAAGGCGTGGTTATTCTTAATACGGTCGCAAAAATTCTTGCGATAGTTTTCGGCGTGCTTGTCGGATTCAAAACGAAAAGCGGCGGACTTATAAAAGGCATTACGGCAGGCGTTTTATACGTGCTACTTGCCTTTTTGATTTTTGCCCTTTTTGAAAAATTCGACGGCGTGAAGTTTAATTATTTTGACCTTCTCTTCGGCGTTCTCGCAGGCGCGTTTTCAGGAATAATCAAGGTGAACGTAAAACAAAAGAACTGACAATTTTGCAACAAAAAATCCCGCAAAACTGCGGGATTTTTGTGATTTTTCAAAAATTTCAATTAAAACTTGATATCTTCGTCGTTGTCGATTTTCACGTCTTCCTTGCTGTCGATGCTCACGTCTTCGGTGTTGCCGAGGGTGATGTCGTTGGTGCTTTCCGCCTTGGAAGTGTCGTCGACAGACTCGTCGTGATGTTTCTTATTGATGCCGAGATTGGGCTTTTTGGGCTTTTCTTCGGTCTTGGGTTTGTTTTTGCTGTCGATAACGGTTGCGATTGCGTTTGTCGATGACGATAAGGGTTTCGCTTTCGTCGGTGCCGACGTTGAGCGTAACTTGTTTGCTGTCGTCGTCAATCGCGTAAATCTTGCCGATAAGGCGACCGATTGTCATAACTTTGTCGCCGACAGACAGGTTGCTCATCAGATCCTGATATTCTTTTTTTCTTTTCCTTTGGGGAATGATGGTCATAACGATCATGAGTACGAAAAATACCGCAAGAATCGCAATAGATACCCATTGATTGGCTGCAAGTGCTTGTACAAACATTTATAAAATCTCCTTGTTTATTTCATTTTTGTTTTTTAATATTACTTTATTTTTTTGACATTTTGCAAGCGTTATCGTAAAATATCGAGAAATTTGCCGATAATCTTATCAAAATGCCAGAAAAATCACTTGTTAAAGGCTTCTTTGTCCTGCTCGCGGCGGAATTCGTACGTTTCAAAGAACTCGTCGCGGAAATCGCGCAGACGGTCTTCCCATATCGCCTTTTTGATGTCGTTCACAAGTCTGTTCAAAAACCTTATGTTGTGAATCGACAACAGACGTCCGCCGAAAATTTCGTCGGTGTTGATAAGGTGGCGCACGTACGCTCTTGTGTAATTCCTGCAACAATAGCAGTCGCAACCTTCTTCGACGGGTGAAAAGTCGTCCTTATATTTCGCGTTTCTTATCGTCAGATCGCCCTTATACGTCATTGCCGTGCCGTTTCTTGCGATACGCGTCGGGAGTACGCAATCCATCATATCTATGCCGCGCATAAACCCTTCGACGATGCAGTCCGCGCTGCCGACGCCCATAAGGTATCTTGGCATATTCTCGGGATAATGCGGTTGCAAAACGTCCAGCATTTCGTACATAACGGGCTTCGGCTCGCCAACGGACAGTCCGCCGATTGCAATGCCGCACTTTGCGTAAGGAATCGTGCGTTTCAGGCTTTCAAGCCTTAAATCCGCATACATATTGCCCTGAACGATCGGGAAAAGCATTTGTTTGCCCGAAAAATCGTGTTTACTGCACCGGTCAAGCCATCTTAAAGTGCGTTCCATCGCCTCTTTGGATTTTTCGTAATCGGTGCCTGCCGCCGTACATTCGTCAAACGCCATAACGATGTCGCTGCCGAGTTGCTGTTGAATATGCATCGATTCTTCGGGTCCGATAAAATGCTTGCTGCCGTCCAGAAAACTGTTGAAAGTAACGCCGTCTTCGGTTATTTTTCTCATCGACGAAAGACTGAAAATCTGAAATCCGCCGCTGTCGGTGAGAATGGGTCTGTCCCAATTCATAAACTTGTGCAGTCCGCCAGCCCGTTCGATAAGGTCGGAACCCGGGCGAAGATAAAGATGATACGTATTCGAAAGAATTATCTGACTGCCCATTTCTTTCAGTTCTTCGGGTGAAAGTCCTTTTACGGTCGCCATCGTACCGACGGGCATGAATACGGGCGTTTCGATCACGCCGTGCGGGGTTGTGAGTCTGCCGACACGCGCGCCAGTCTGTTTGCAGGTATGCAGTATTTCATACTTGAAATTTTCCATTATTATTTCACGTCAACCTTTATAGTAGTTTAATTTTTTGCCGATAATGCATCGACTTTTTTATATTTTTGTCAAAATTTATTACGTTTTGACGAAATTTCAATGCAAAATTGTTTTATTACGCTTTCTAAATAAGCAACGTCGCGTCGCCGAAACTGAAAAATCTGTATTTCATATCGACCGCGGTTTTGTACATATTCATCACGTTTTCGTAGCCCGCAAAAGCGCACACATACATTATAAGCGTGCTTTCCGGCAAATGGAAATTCGTAATCATTCCTTTCAGAATTTTGAATTTGTAGCCGGGATAAATGAAAATTTGCGTCTCGCCGTGTCCGGCGTGGACGAAACCGTTTTCGTCAGCAACCGTTTCAAGAACGCGGCCGGAAGTCGTACCGACTGCAATCACGCGCCGCCCTTCTTTCACCGCTTTGTTTATAATTTTTTCGTTTTCTTCCGACAGTTCGTAATACTCGCTGTGCATTTTGTGGTCGGTGATTTCTTCCGCTTTCACCGGACGGAACGTCCCAAGCCCCACGTGCAGCAATACTTCCGCAAACTCAACGCCCTTGTTTTTCAGACTTTCGATAAGCTCGGGCGTGAAATGAAGCCCTGCCGTGGGCGCAGCCGCGCTGCCGTCGATTTTGCTGTAAACGGTGTTGTACCTTGACGGATCTTTGAGTTTTTCGTGAATGTACGGCGGGAGCGGCACGTTGCCGACTCTTGACAAGATGTCTTCAAAAACACCGTCGAATTCAAAACGCAAAGTCCTGATTCCGCTTTCGCCGATACCGACGACTTCGGCAAAAAGTTCGTCCGAAAATTTCAACTTCGCGCCGACGGTCGCTTTCCTTGCCGGGCGCATAATACATTCCCAATCGGTAAAGTTCACGCGGCGAAGAAGAAGCGCCTCGTATTTCGTCACGCTTTCCTTGTCCGCACGGTAGCCGTAAAGCCTTGCCGGGATAACTTTGGTATTATTGACGACAAGAAGGTCGCCTTCTTTCAGAAAGTCGCCGATTTTGTTGAATATTGTGTGAGTAAGTTCGCCCGTTTCCTTGTTCATGACAAGAAGTCTTGCGCTGTCGCGAGGTTCGACGGGCGTCTGCGCGATAAGTCCTTCGGGCAAGTCATAGTAAAAGTCGCTTGTTTTCATTATTTTTCAATGTATTCAAAGCCCAGATGCTCATAGGCAAGCGGTAATATGGTGCGGCCGCGCGGCGTGCGCGCGATAAAACCGAGTTGAATAAGGAACGGCTCCACAACGTCCTCGATGGTGGTTGCGTCCTCGCCCGTCGCCGCCGATAACGTTTCGAGACCGACCGGGCCGCCGTTAAATTTTTTGATTGCGGTTTCAAGGACGTTTCTGTCAACCGCGTCAAGACCGAGTTCGTCGATGTCCATAAGTTTCAACGCCTTTTTCGCGATATTAAGGTTGATAACGTCCATATTTTCGTAATCGGCGTAGTCGCGCACGCGTTTCAGGAGCCTGTTTGCGATACGCGGCGTTCCGCGGCTGCATTTTGCAAGTTCCTGCAATGCGTCGTCGTCGATTTTCGTTTCCAGAATGTTTGCGCTGCGCTTTATGATTTTCGCAAGTTCTTCCGTCGTATAAGGTTCCAGACGGAATTTTATGCCGAATCTGTCGCGCAACGGACTGGAAAGCATACCTTCTTTCGTCGTCGCGCCGATAAGCGTGAAGCGTTTTAATTGAAGCCTGAGCGAGCTTGCCATCGCGCCCGTGCCCGTAACAAGGTCAAGCGAGAAGTCTTCCATCGCGGGATACAAAACTTCCTCGATATTGCGGCTCAGACGGTGAATTTCGTCGATGAACAATATGTCGCCCTTTTCAAGTTTTGAAAGCAGCGCGGCAAGGTCTGCCGCTTTTTCGATTGCGGGACCGCTCGTTACCTTGACCTGCGCACCCATTTCGTTGGCGATAACGTGCGCGAGCGTGGTTTTTCCGAGCCCCGGCGGGCCGTAAAGCAAAACGTGGTCGAGCGCGTCGCCGCGGTTTCTTGCGGCGGTCATATAAACGTCCAAATTATGCTTAATCTTGCTTTGCCCGACGTATTCGGATAACGACTTCGGACGAAGAGTGTTTTCTTCGATATCGTCGACGGTCGACTTTGCCGAAATAACCCTGTCGTCCTGAAATTCTCCGTTAAATTTACTGATAATTCCTTCCATATTCTTACAAGCGTTTTAACGCTTCCCTTATGATATTTTCCGCGCCTTTTTCGGTTTTTGAAACATCGGCAACGATTTTGACGGCGTCCGAGTTGGAAATTCCCAGCGATACGAGCGCGAAAACCGCTTCCTGCGCATCCTTTTCGACGACTGCGGATATTTCGCTTTGCGCGTTGGTTAAGTCAAGCGAAACCTGATCGCGCATGCTGACGACGATAAGTTCCGCAGTTTTTTTGCCAAGTCCTTTGATTTTGGAAAGGGATTTCACGTCGCCGGTTGCGATTGCGACGGTAAGCGAGTTAAGATCCGCCCCGCTTAAAATCTGCATTGCCATTTTCGGACCGACGCCGCTGATGTCGATGAGCCTTAAAAACAGCGTTTTTTCCTCAATCGACGAAAAACCGTATAATGCGTAAGTGTCTTCCCTGACGTAAAGATAAGTATAAATTTTTGCGATTTCGCCTTCCGAAAACTTATTCGTCGTGAAGTTGCTTGCGCCGATTTCGTATCCGATGCCGTTGTTGTCGACGACAATCGTGTTGCCCGCCGAATAAACGACCTTTCCCGTGATGTAATTGTACATAAAACTCCTACTTTATCCTGAAATTGTTTTTGTTTGCGCCGACCTGTCCGTGACATAACGCAACCGCAAGCGCGTCGGCGGCGTCGTCCGGGCGCGGCAGGGATTTAAGGCGCAACACCGATTGCACCATAAGCTGCATTTGTTTTTTGTCCGCCCCGCCGTATCCCGTGATTGCCATTTTGATTTGGTTGGGCGTGTATTCGTAAACTTCGTCGCCGATAAGTTTCACCGCGGTCAGAAGCATAACGCCGCGCGCCTCGGCAACCGAAATGCCCGTCGTAATGTTTTTTGAAAAGAATAGTTCCTCAACGGAAATCTGCGACGGTTTGTAAGTTTCGATAAGCGTGGTCACGCCTTGTTCGATTTTTGAAAGCCTTACGGGCAGCGTGTCTTCTTTGGGCGTGGAAACGATACCGTAGTCAATGACGGTATAAACGCCCCTTTCAAGATTAATCACACCGAAGCCCATTGTCGCAAGCCCCGGATCCAAACCCATAATTATCATAAATAATATAATATATTGTATTATAAAAAAAGTCAACCGCAAGTTATAGCGGTTGACGTAATTTTAAGGCATAATCGTCAAATTATTTTGTTTACGATTTCGTCACGGTACTTTGTGACGACGGCGTCGGTCAGGTTTCTTTCAGACTTTTCGACGGTGAGTTCGGTTTCGTAAACGATGTCGGCGGGACTGCCCGATAGCACGAATACTTTATCGCCCATTAAAAGCGCGTCGTAAACGTCGTGCGTCACGAGAACGACGGTGCGCCCGTCGCGCCCCCAAAGTTCCAGAAACTTTTTTATCAGTCGGGTTTTCAGCGACACGTCAAGCCCCTTGAAAGGTTCGTCCAGAAGCATGACTTCGGACGGGTACAAAAACGCCCGCGCCATCTGCACGCGTTGCGCCTGACCACCCGAAATTTCCGTCGGCAACCTTTTCAGAACGTCGGAAATTTCCAGAAGTTTTGCCATATCGTAAATTGCATTTTTTCGCGCGGTTTTGTCTCTAATTGCATTTTTTAAGACAAAATCAAGGTTTTTTTCAACCGAAATTGTTTTTACAAGCCTGTCGTTTTGAAAAATGTACGACACGTTTTTTGGCATATTTTCAATCTCGCCGTCAAACCCCGAAAGCCCCGTAAGAGCGTTTAACAGCGTGGTTTTCCCGACGCCGCTCGCGCCAAGCACCACGTTGATTTTGCCGCCTAAAAAGACGGCGTTGAAATTTTTATAAATTTCCTTATCGGGATACGAAAACGAAAAGTTTTTGAAAATAATATCTTTCATCTTGTTTTCTCCCAGATTTTTTTGAATATGGAAACGACCGCTTCCAACACGAACGCGAACACGATCGCGACAAGCGTCCAGGCAAGCAGATATGCGACGTCGAAACTTGCGTTTGCCGTATAAATTTTGCTGCCGATACTTTTCGGGACAAAGGTCAGAATTTCAGCCGCGATAATAACTTTGAACGTGAGCGACAGCGTCGAACGCGCGTTGTCGAAAAGGTTTGGCGCAATAGACGGCAGATATACGTTTTTCACGACGTCGATTTTTTTCACCTTATAAATTTTCGTCATTTCGATAAGGTCTTTGTCGACGCCCGAGAGCGCGCTGTAAATCGCCGTGAACAGTATCGGGAACGCAATCAGGAATCCGACGACAAAAGCAAGCGTTTCATTGCTGTAAAACGCATACAAAATAAGTATGACCGCAACCGTCGGCGCGGCGCGTAAAAACGAAACAACGGGGTTTATCACACGATATACGGGGTTTAAAACCATAGATATTGCCGCAAGTACGAACGCAATCAAAAACGACGCCGCAAAACACCATAACGTACGCAGCACGGAAAATCCGACCGCGCGCCAGAATCCCGTCTCTCCCCCGAGCGTGAAAAATTCTTTCAGCACGACGTCGGGGGACGGCAGTATAAGCGGCTTGTTTTTGACTTTCGCCACAATCGCCCATATCGCAATCACAAGCGCGAACGCGATGAGCGGATAAAGTATGTCGAAAAATATCTTTTTCGTTTTTTCGTTTTTAAGAAAACTTTTCATTAAAACAAATTTACGGTATCCCAGTTTACGCCGGGCGCAAGGTTTTTAAGAAACGCCAGAATTTCCGCTTTCTTTTCGGCGGTGAGTTTTTCGGCGTTTACGTTGCATTTCGCAATCGAAGGCGCGGGGAACGCCGCCGATTCATAAGCGTTTGCTTTCATAAAGTCGTTCACGCTTTGCGGATTGTTTTTCACCCATTCTTTGCTTGCTTTAAGCGCGGCGAAAAGCGCGTCCATAAACGCGGCGTCGGAAGCAAGGCTCGATTTCACGAAAATACCGGCTTGAGGATAAGTTTCTTTGCCCGAAACTTTTTTGTATTCCGCCTGCAAATCCATTTGAGCGTTGAACCCCTTCGTTTTGAAAGTCGTTGCCGCGGGCTCGCCCACGACCGCATAATCGACGCTTTTGTTTTCGACGGCTTTTTTTGCCTGCATTCCGTCGCCGGCATATTGGACGTAAACGCTGTTTTCAGGCACATTTTTCGGGCTGTCGACGATACTGATATTATTTGCTTTCAGAATATATCTGAAAACAAGCCCGGGTACGCCCTGCTGACCGATACAGGCGATTTTCTTACCTTTAATATCGTCTATTGTCAAAGTTTTTGCAGCTTCGTCGATATTTTTTCCGACAAGATAAAGACTGCCGTCAACCGCGACGCTTACGAGTTTGTAATCCGCACCCTTGTTTATAAGGGTTGCGCCTGCATTCACGGGCATAATCACAAGGTCGGAAAGCCCTGCCTGCATCTCTTTTGCGATATTACTCGGATTTACGATTTTATAGTTTACGTTTTTGCCCGAAATCGACTTATTGTCCGTGATAAGCCTTGCGATTGCAAGCGCGGGAGTGCCTTCGGGTGCCGCAAACGTCAACGTTACATCGTTTCCGTTGCCTTTTTTGTTGCCCTTGTTGCAAGCGGTCAGAAGCCCGATTGACAAAACAAGCGCGACAAGCAACATTACTGCCGTAAGTTTCTTTTTCATTTTTTTGCTCCTTTTTGGTTTAGTTTATATCAACGCTCGTGAGCGCGGATTTTACGAAAACGTTTTTGATTTTGCCGAGTTTCCCGGTGAGCGCGGATATTTCCTCGACGCTGCCTTTGACAACGACGGAAATTGCCGAAAAACCGCTTTCGCGGTCGGGAAGCCCCATTCGACCGAGTATGATTTCGGAATTTTCCGACAAAACTTTTTGCACTTCGGGAACGACGTCCCTTTCTTCGACGACGATGCCCACAACGCCCAGTCTTTTCATATTTTCTCCTTAAAAAAATCGGCATGCCGAAAAGCAAGCCGATAATAAACGTATTATGCTTAAAACTTACTCTCCGACAAATCATCGATTAGGTTTTATTATGGTTATATTATACCCTATTTATTAAAGTTTGTCAATTATTTCACATACGGCACACGCCGTCTGCTTTTGCCGCGTCGAAAACAGCCTTGGACACCGCAACTTTTACTCTTTTGTCAAAAGGTTTCGGAAGAATATTGTCAGCGTTAAGTTCGTCGTCGGAAATAACGCCGGCAATTGCTTTGGCTGCGGCAATTTTCATATTTTTCGTGATTTTTCGCGCTTTTGCGTCAAGTGCGCCGCGGAAAATTCCCGGGAACGCCAAGACGTTATTGACCTGATTCGGGAAGTCGCTGCGCCCCGTGCCGACAACCTTTGCGCCCGCCTGTTTCGCGACGTCGGGCAAGATTTCGGGCGTCGGGTTTGCCATGGCGAAGATAATCGCGTCTTTGTTCATAGATTTCACCATATCCGCCGTCAACAAATTGCCTTTCGACACGCCGATGAACACGTCCGCGCCTTTTACGGCATCAGAAAGATTTCCGCGAACGTCTTCCTTATTGAAAGTTTCCGCAAGTTCTTTCTTGTGCCATTCCATATTATCGCGCGAGGGATAAAGTATGCCGTATTCGTCGGAAAGCGTAATATTTTTTGCGCCGAAGTCTCTCAAAAGCCAGGTAATCGCAGTGCCGGCAGCCCCCGGACCGTTCACGACGATTTTCACGTCTTTTATGTCTTTTTTCACGATTTTCAAGGCGTTTATAAGCCCTGCAAGGACGATTATCGCCGTGCCGTGCTGATCGTCGTGGAATACGGGAATATCAAGTTCATCGTTAAGGCGTCTTTCGATTTCAAAGCAACGGGGACTTGAAATGTCTTCAAGGTTTATGCCGCCGAAACTTATCGAAATGTTTCACGATATTCACGATTTCGTCGGAATTTTGCGTGTCAAGACAAATCGGAAACGCGTCAACGCCGCCGAACTCCTTAAACAGTACGCATTTCCCTTCCATAACGGGCATTGCGGAAAGACCGCCAAGGTTTCCAAGCCCCAGAATCGCACTGCCGTCCGACACGACCGCGACAAGATTTCCTCGTCGCGTATAAACGTATGAGTTTTCGGGATTTTTTGAAATTTCAAGCGTAGGCGCGGCGACTCCCGGCGTATATGCCGTTGCAAGACTTTCGGCGTCACCGACTTTCACCCTTGAAATAACTTCGATTTTTCCTTTGAGTTCCTCGTGCAGTTTCAATGATTTCTGATTGTAGTCCATATTACACCTCAAATCGTATAATATCATTTTTAGCATTAAAATGCAATTTCTTGCGGTATAATAATTGACTTTGTCGAATGTATGTATTATACTTTTACTCATTAAACCATTAAACAGGAAGATGTTATGAAACAAACTTTATCGTCAGCGTTCAACGCAAACGCCGCGGTGCTTTACGTCATAGCGGCGGTGGTAATTTTATACGTGCTCGCGCAATCGATATTCTTCCTTGTCCGCGCCGTTAAACAATCGAAAAAAATCGGCATGGACAAAGGCGTTATCAGGCGCACTGCACGTCGTGCCGCGATATTTTCAATCGCACCTGCAATAAGCATTTTCATCGGTGTGGCGGCTCTCGCGCCGAAACTCGGGATTCCTTTGCCCTGGCTTCGTCTGTCGGTCATCGGAAGTCTTGTGTACGAAACGTCGGCTGCCGAAATCGGCGCAAAGTCGATGAATCTTCCGTGGGACAGTTTTTCCGCGTCGACGATCACCGCAGAACAGTTCGTAACAATCGCAATGATAATGAGTATCGGTTGTCTTCTTCCGCTCATACTCGTCGCCTTTTTCACGAAAAAGTATTCGTCGGGAATGCTTAAAATGGAAAAGAAAGACAAAAAATGGGGCGAAATCCTTTCAACCGCAATGTTTATGGGCGTCGTAAGTTGCTTTCGCAACGAACTTCACAAAAGTTACAAGCGGGCTCGAAGGCTGGATTCCCGTTTTCATTATCCTGATTTCCGCGGCGGTAATGCTCATATTCGGCGCAGTTCAGAAACTCACGAAGTGGCGTTGGATCAACGACTACGCCCTGCCGGTTTCGATGATTGTGGGTATGGTTTGCTCCGTTCCCATCTACAACGCCATAGTTTAAGAGGTGCATTATGAAAAACATTTCAAGAAAAAATAAATCGTATTCCGAAACACTCACTTTTATGGCAGAATTTGGAGCATAGTGTCCGTTGTTATGATGATGGTATTCCCCATTGTCGCTGGGATAGTGTTTGACGCGTGGCCGACGGCTTCGGCAGTCGGTATCGGCATTATGGGTATCCTTATTTACTGGGCTGCCGGCGCGGTGGAGTTTATCAGTTACACCCCGCTTCTCGGCGCGACCAGCATTTATCTCGGTTTTGTTACGGGCAACCTTTCCAACCTGAAAGTGCCCTGCGCGCTGTCTTGCATCGACGCGGAAAACGCAAAATCGAACACGGACGAAGGCGACATCATCGCAACGGTTTCGACCGCCGTTTCGTCCATAGTAACGATTCTCGTTATCATTATCGGCGTTATCCTTATCGCGGCGACGCCCCTTGCCGACCTTCTTGCAAAACCCGCGGCGCAAAAAGCGGCGGATTACCTGTTGCCCGCACTCTTCGGCGCGCTTGCCGTCGTGTACGTTTCAAGAAATCCGAAAATTGCTTTCCCGCCGGTTATACTTATGGTCGCGTTATGTATTGCAATTCCGAAAATTGAGAGTATAATAAGTATATTGGTGCCCTTCGTCGCGATCTTCACCGTCGGCGTCGCAAGGATTATGTACAAAAAAGGCTGGCTCGGCAAGAACGAACCCGAAAAAACCGCGGTCGACGTCGAAACGAACAACGTCGCGCTTGACACCGAAGACACCGATAAATTTATCGACGAACTTGATAATAAATAATTTTTACAGGTGATATATATGTCAAAAAAAGTATTTATCAACGCAAATTTGTGGGACGGATACGCCGATAGCGTTTTCAAAAAATGCGCTGTCTTCGTTGACGGCGACAAAATCGCAAAAATATCTTACGACGAAAAACCCGACGTTTCGGGATACGAAGTCATCGACCTTAACGGCAAATACGTTACGCCGGGACTTGTAAACCCCCACGTTCACCTTTTCGGCACGGGTATGCCCAGCAAGGTCATTTCGGGCGGCGGCGCACAAAAACTCGTGATGAAAATCGTGAAAACGAAACTCGGCGACAAAATCCTTGACGCCCTTGTAAAAAGCGCGGCAAGACAACAGTTATTAAGCGGCGTTACGACTCTGCGAGCCGTCGGCGACTTCAAATATTCCGACGTTCGCCTTCGCGATAAAATCAATTCGGGCAAAGTGCAAGGTCCTCGCCTTCAAGTGTCGGGCCCCGCAATCACCGTTCCCGGCGGACACGGCGACGGCACGTTCTCAATGACTTCCGACACCCTTGACGGTCTGCGCGCGCTTGTCAGACAAAACAAGGAACGCGGCGTCGACTTCATTAAAATCTGCGTCACGGGCGGCGTAATCGACGCAAAAGTCAAAGGCGAACCCGGCGAAGTCAAAATGAGCCTTGAACAAACCAAAGCGGTCGTCGACGAAGCGCATAAGCTCGGTCTTCGCGTTGCGTCGCATACCGAAAGTTTCAAAGGCGTTGAAATCACGGCGGCGGCAGGCGTCGATACCGTTGAACACGGCGCACCCTTAACCCCCGAAATGGCTGCCGAAATGAAGGCGACGAACTCCGCAATGGACGTTACTTATTCCCCCGCGCTCCCCTTAAAAATGCTCGATCCGTCAATTACGCTCCTCGATCCGATTTGCGTGTACAACACCGAAATCGTTGTGAGCAATATGACGAAAGGCGCGAAACTGCATCGACGAAGGCATACTTCTCGGCATGGGTACGGACAGTTCCTGCCCGTTCGCAACGCAATACAATATGTGGCGCGAGGTCGTGTTCTTCCAAAAATGCGTCGGCGTGTCGAACGCGTACGCTCTTTCAGTCGCAACGCTGAACAACGCAAAACTTATGGGACTTGATAACGTGTGCGGCACCGTCGAAGAAGGCAAAAGCGCGGATATGATAGTGATGAGCAAAAACCCGCTTGACGACCTTACGGCACTGCGCGATCTGGACAAAGTTATCGTCCGCGGCGAAGTCATCGACAAACCCTTGCCGAAGCGCAACGAAACCATCGAAAAGGAACTCGATGATATTACAAAAAAGATTTAATTTTTGATAAAACATAACAAAAATCCCGCAAAATTTGCGGGATTTTTTGTATGATTTGTTGTTTTTTATTTGAAGTTTGTAAGGACGTTTCTGTAAAAGTCAACGCCTTGCGCGAGGGAATCGACGCCGATACGCTCGTTGTAGCCGTGGCACGCGCCGAGTTCCTCGAGACTTACCAAACGGGGTGAAACGAAGCGCCGTGCTGCAAATGTCCTGCATATATCTGCAATCCGTGCCGCCTGCGATAAGGTAAGGTGCAAGGACGGTATCGCCGTACGTTTTATTGATCATATCGACGGTGAATTTATAGCCTTCCGACTTCGTATCGGTGCAGGGACTTGCATCGCGCGTGTTCAAAACCTCGATTTCGATATCGTATTTTTTGGCGACTTTTTCAAGTTTTTTCATGCACTTATCATGCCCTTCCTGCGGCGAGAAACGAAGGTTTGCAAGCACCCATGCCGCGTCGGGGATATTGTTGCTTGCGTGGCTGCCTTCCGCCATCGTGAACACCATCGTCGTGGACAAAAACGCCTTGACCTGTGACGAAAGACTGTCAGGCAACACTTTAAGAGCAAGCGGCAAAATATGATATGCGTTTTTTACAAGCGGACGAAGCACGGGCTTTACCGCTTTTGAAAGATCCTTGAAAAGTTCTTTCAGAATGGGCAATACTTTCACGTCGAAAATATTGTGCTTTTCATTGTAAAGAATAAATTTTGCAAGGCGCACGAACGGCGTGTTTTTGGGCGGCGCACTGCTGTGTCCGCCTTTGCTTCTGGCGATGAATTTGAAGTCGGCAAAGCCTTTTTCCTGAACGCCGATAACGCCCGCGTTTTTGACAAGGAATTTTTTGAACGGTTCTTTTGAAACCATACCGCCGCCCTCGTCGATGACAAGCACGGGTTTTACTCCCAACGTTTCGGAAAGATATTTGGCTTCCGCAATCGCACTGCCGCCCGAGTTTTCCTCGTCGTCGCCATAGCAGAAATAAATATCCTGTTCGGGCACGAAGCCTTCGTTTATGAGTTCGTTTGCGGCGACCATACTGCCGAAGACCATGCACTTGCAGTCGACCGCGCCGCGCCCCCAGATTTTACCTTCTTCGATTGCGCCGCTGTAAGGCGGATATTTCCAGCCTTTGGGATCTTCTTCGGGAACGACGTCCTGATGCGCCATAAGTACCAGCGGACGGTCGTGTTTTTTGCCCTCCCACTTGATAATCATTGCGTTGTTGCGGACGTTGTAACGCGGAAGCTTTGAAAATTCAGGCGCGATTTCCCACATTACTGCGTGCAAATCGTCAAAGTGCTTCTGATCGCAACCCGTTATGGTCGGACACTGCAACATACGCGAGAATTGTTTTGCATACAAATCTTTTTTTTCGTACGACATAAGTTTCTCCTTATAAATTTCTCCTTAAAACTTTTTATCTTTGAAGTAATAGATTTCGTCTTTTTCGGATATTTCGCGAAGGACGCGCGCCGGATTTCCGACAGCGACGACGTTGGACGGAATATCTTTGGTGACGACTGCCCCCGCGCCTATGACCGAGTTGTCGCCGATGGTTACGCCGGGCAATACGTTCACGCCCGCGCCGATCCATACGTTATTGCCGATTTTCACGTCGGCGTTGTATTGAAGACCTTTCAATCGGCACTTCGGGCTCACGGGGTGTCCCGCGGTGATTATCGAAACGTTGGTCCGATCATTACGTTGTCGCCGATTTCGATTTTCCCGTCGTCAACGAGCGTAAGACAAAATTACTGTAAAAGTAATCGCCGATGAAAACGTGCTTGCCGCCCCAGTTTGCGAAAAACGGCTGCGTCACGACAGGTTGTTTTCCGATCGCGCCGAAGCATTTCCTAAGATACTCTTCTTCGCGCTTATCGCCGTACGGCAAAGCATTGTAGGCTTTCATCGCGTTGAGATACTCAAACTGTTCGGAAACGAGTTCTTCGTCGTTGGGGTCGTAAACCTGCCCCGCAAGCATTTTTTCCTTGTTTGTCATAGTCTTAAATCGAGCCTGTCGACCTTCCTTCTCTGAGGTTTTTATAAAGCGCGCCCGTCTCCTGGAAGTCAAGTTTTTCTCGGAATCGGGACCGATCTGGTAATTGCCCTCCTTATAGCTGTAAACGTACAGCGGATAACGAACGTAAGGTTTCAGCACGGCGCCGAATAATTTCCAGGCAGGAATTGTGCTAAGAACATTATCCGTAAGTTCGACGCGATGCCTTGAATAACCGGCGTTTTCAAAATTGCGTATAATGCCGTCTGAAACGGGCGAGGTCATACCGAGAACGGCGATGCCGAGATGCACGTATTCCTGATTGTTGATCGTATGCCTTACGTCCTTATATTGATCGTTCAACAGAACGTTTGCAATAATTTTCGAGCCTTCCTGCGATATCAGGGTATCAAGCGCGTCTCCCAAGCCCGTGGGCGGGATCAATCCGTTTCCGGTTGTTGCAAAATCATCGATATTGATCCAGTTGTAAATATCAAGGAAGCCTTCAACGTTGATAAAGTGATCCTTGTATCCCGTTTTTTTCATATCTTCCCACGTCGAGCCTTCGGGATAACCGACGACATTGCCGCTTTCGTCTTTTCTGTTTTTATCCCTATCAAAATCCGTCTCCACGCAAATCGGCATAAGCGCGCTGTGCGTGAATACGGTATTTTTCAGCGTAACGTTTGCAGGGAGTCTTCCGTACGTTGAGGTGTTGCCCGCCATCGGGATAAACAACGAGTTCGCCGACGAGTTTCTGAAAACGCAGCCTTCGATATTGACGTCCGCGCCAGCGATTTCCATGACGGTTTTTGCGTTTTCGAAAATGCAGTATCTGAACGAGATGTTGTTTATCATTTCGTTGTTTTTCGTTTCATCGTCGTAATTCTCGATTTCGTGCAGAATCCTCACGCATCTTCTGGATTTATCCCATTGTAGAAGCCCGTTCTTTGCCTCGGGATCGTTGTATCCCATACGCAAAATCGTGTTTTCGACGTGAACGTTGCTTGTTTTGATTTTCAACAATTCATTGAAATAATCGTTTTTGCGGTCAATCATATCCTGTTCGTTGAAGCATACGATAAAGCCGTTGCCGTACAAGCTCGTGCCTTCCTGCATAGTGATTCTGGACGCGTCCGTATCGTTGCCCGCACTAATTTCAAGTTTGCCGCCGGCAGTCGAATCCTTGACGTAAATCGCAACGCTTTCTTTTTTCTCGTGCAACGCCTTTTTCAGTTGCGTTTCGTTGCTGACGGTATAGCCGTCGATGACGTTCAGCACGTACGTTGCGACAACGGGCATGTTGTCGTACATCGGATATTTTGCCTTTATGGTAATTATTACCTTGTTTTTAAGCCCTTTCTTTCGGCGGGAATTTCTTTCAGGACAAGTTTGTTGTAACTGCCCTTTTCGTCCGAGAATTTGGCAATGCTTTCGTCGGAAGTCGAAAACTCAAAGTTTTCAAAGTCAACGTCCTTCGGATAGTTGAAGTCCATATTGAACGAATAAAAGAAAGTTTCGGTGCAATCGGCGTTGAAAATCTTGTTGCCGAATACCGTTTCGGCGGCGATACCGCGTTTTGCGTCGGTAGCGTTCAAAGCAAGGTTGATTGCAAAGACCGGCGTAACGACTTTGAGTTCAACCGTGGTACAGGTTTTCTTTGTCGCTCTGTCTTTCGCCACAATTTTGACATCGCCTTCCTTATTAGGCTCAATCATAGCGATATTTCCGACGTTACTTTCTTTGCCGGTTTGGTCATATTGTTTGATATTGACGATGGACGAGCCGGGGACGATATCGTTTGACGAGAATTCCACCTCGGGTACGCCCGATTTTGCGGGATTGCGATAAACGACTTCAAGGTAAATCGGCAGACCGCGTTTGACGATATATTCAACCTCGTCGCCGTTTTTGTTGTAAAGTTTTTGAAGAAGGATATCGTAGTTTTTGAAAACGATATCGTCGTCGCTGAGCGCGTCGACCTTGATTGCCGAAAACGTTTTGCCGTTTACGGTAACCGTGGCGACTGTTGCGTTTTCTTCAAAAATAAGCGTTCCGTCCGATGAAAGCGTGCCACCCGCGACTTTGCAGTCGTGAAATCGCTCACGTTCATATACTTTTTGACGTTGACAGTGTCCGCGGTATAGCAGTAACTTTCACCCTTGAAGACACCGTTATTTACTTTCACTTTGACGGACGTTCCGATGCCGGTGTCGTTTGAAGAAACCGAAATCGTCGTTTCGCCCGCGCCTTTTGCCGAAAGAATACCGTTTTTGTCAACTTCGACGATTCTTTCGTCGGCGGACTTCCAGGTAACCGTTTTATTGCGTGCGCCGCCGGGCGTGAAAATGGGGTTGACAAGAAGTCTTTCGCCCTTGTCCAAAGAAATCACGTCTTTCGGAAAGTTTGCTGCTGCTTCCGTACGGCATAAGTTCGATCTTCGTGACCTTGTCGCCGACGACCTTTACGGAGCACGTTGCAAATTTATTGCCTTCTTCCGTCGTAACTTTCACGATGAACGAGCCGTAGCCGTAAACCGTAACGACGCCGTTGTTGTCGATCGTTGCGATGTCGATATGGTTTGTATCGATATGTTCTTTCAGCTCTTTATCGGACAAATCGGCACAGCCCTGACAGGGATCGTCTTTTGCGTAAACGAACGGAATGTCGCTGTGTTGTTCTTCGATTGACCAGGTAAGGTTGTGGTTTTTCGCAAGGCGCGGATAAACGGTCGCTTTCAACGTGTCGATCGTGTTGCCGTTGTCAAGCGAAAACTCGATATAATTTTCGTTAAGTTCCACCCTGTCGACGGGCAGATATGAATTTTTGGAAATAATGTTTGTGGTGAGAAGTACCGACGCAACGATAATAATCGGGATAAGAATCAGTACTCCGATAAGGACTTTTTTCATTAAGCCTCCAAGGTAATTTGTTTCTTTGATGACTTTGATATTATACCACTTACTTAAAATTAAGTAAAGAAATATACGATATTACTATTTTGCGCGCATATAATAAAAAACGTCGGTAAACCCGACGTTTAATACTATTTTGTTACGAAATATTGAATTTTTTTCAAAATAATCGGATAATTTCACCGTTTTTCCTTTTATTTTGTCAAAAAACAAGCGATGAAAACCGAAAACTATCTGCCCGTTTCAAAAAAGGATTTATGCTCGATATCGTCAAGCGGGAGCATTTTCGTGTCGAACGTGCCATCGTCGTAAATTTCGATAATCGTGCCGCCGCGCTGAGTATGGCGTTTGTCGATGCCCTTATATGCAAGATAATCGACGCTCATTCCGTACGTCAGGCGGATGCCCTTATAAGTCAAAGAAAGCGTGTTCAGATGGTCGTGTCCCATAAACATGCCTTTGCAGCTTCCGAACTTTACCATTTCGTTGAAAAATTTGCCCTCGACGGTCTTCGGGTATCCGAAATAATTGTCCTTTTCACCGACGAATCCGTGATGATAAATTACGCTCGTGTCGCCGCGATAAAACTTCTCCCACGCTTCCCGAAACTCTTTTGGCGGGATATGGAAAAACGCAAGCGAATTTACTTCTTCGGGTTTTTTGCCGCACTCCGCGCCGATAATTTTAATCGTGTTTTTATACCATTCGATCTGGTCGTCGTGAATAATATCGAAACCGCTGAAAAAGCTCCAGGTAAGATAGGCGTTGCTGTCGATAAACATAAGCACGGTGTTGAACGTGCCGTCTTCGTTCAGCACGGGGATATGATAATTTCCGTCGCCCGTCAGGTTTTCGTCGCCGTGGGAAAAATAACAATTCTTGCACGACGCATAAAAATCGCCGATCTTTTTCTTGCTTGCCGTCGCCCAGACTTCGCTGTCGTGATTGCCGAAAACCACCGTCCAGGGTTTTCCGAGTTTTTCCATACAGGCGGCGAATTTTTTGCTGGATTTGAGGTTGTTGAAACTGCCCTGCAAAAGCCAGGGAATCGGGTACACCATATCGCCCGTAACGACGACGAAATCAGCGTCTGAGGCGTTCACGATTTTTTCAACCGCTTGAAGCGCGAGTTCGTCTTTTTTTCTTGTCGAAAACGAGCCGCCGATGTGAATATCCGTTAGCTGCAAAATTTTAAGCGGCACACCTTTTTTCTTCGTAATATTTGTAATTCCGTTGATATTTTCGATTTTTGCGTTCATTTTCGTTCAATTTTTGTCATTTTCGGATTCGTCGTTTTCAACGGTGCCGAACGCGCTTCCGAACTCTTCGTCAATCTTTCGTCGCTTACTTCGACAACGTTTCCTTCATCGTCCAGAACCTGCGGAACAACGACGTCTTTTTCATCGACTTTGCCGTAAAGTTCGGCGACAAGCGCGTCCCTTTCCGCGGTTTCTTCGTCGTTCAGAGTGACGCCTTTCTTCCTTGCGTCGATGAAATATCTTATTCTTGCAAGTTTCTTGTTGTCAACCTTATACTTGAACGACGCGTAAAGCGCAATGGCGATAAGCACGGCAACCGTGATACCCATAACGAGCCTTATTGCAAGCAATGCGGTGTCCGACTGCTGAATATAAACCGTCGTGTCGCCGGTGTTGTTTTCCTTATATCCGCACCAGCCGAGAATCCAGCCGACCAAGCCGACCGCAAGCGCGCCGCCGACCTTTCTTGCAAGCGTCATCATGCCGCTGTACGTGCCGGTTGAGCGGTCGCCCGTCGCCATTTCGCCGACGTCGACGGTATCGGGGAATATAATCCACGGCATCATCTGCGCGCCGCCAAAGCCCAAGCCCATAATAAGCGCAACGATGGGGATAAGAATCGGAGGCGTCCAGGACGGCTCCATAATCGCAAACATTATGCCACCGAAAATGTAAAACGGCAGCCCCATGCGGAATGCGAACTGCTTGCTCTTCTTGTCCATCATTTTGCGAGCCAGCGGGAACATTACGACAGCCGCAACCATAAGCGGCGCGATAATGAACATCGACGAAATATCCATGCCGAAAAGTTTCTCGCCGTGCCACACGTCTGTTGCATAAAATACCGCAAGCGCGCTTATCATATCCATACAGGCAAACGCCGAAACGTACATCACGATATGCCAGCGATACGACCTGTTTTTATAAGGTTTTGCGTAGCTTTTTACAAATTGTTTTGCATTGAATTTTTCAACCGCCGTCGTGGGTTTGATACGCTCTTTTACTAAAATCGAGCAAATTATAAGCCCACCGCCGAAAAGCGTGCCGAAATAATCGAGATCGAAAGCCAGAATTCCGTCGTATTGATGTGCGGCATGAACAGCCAGCCGTCTGCGGAAATCAATGATTCGATAAACAAAAGCGGCAATACGTATGCAAGCCCCGAAGCCGCGGCGGTAAAGATAAGTTTCACCGTGTTGGCGTTGTTTCTTTCACGGAAGGACGGAGATATGTCGCTTGACATCGAACAGTACGGAACCTGCGACAACGTCGAACAAGTGTTCCATAATAAATACATTATAAGCATATACGCGATAAATCCGTTTGTCGAAACGCCCCAGTCTTTCACGGGCATAAACAGCAGGAATATCGACACGATAATCGAAATGCCGCCTGCAAACATATACGGCTTGCGTCTGCCCCATC
This sequence comes from Clostridiales bacterium, assembly GCA_022009995.1. Taxonomy (GTDB): domain Bacteria; phylum Bacillota; class Clostridia; order Christensenellales; family CAG-917; genus CAG-349. The sequence continues at coordinate 1,355,751 of CP091734.1, read as the reverse complement.
TGCCGCGCGTGTTGTCGCTGATAAAGCCCATCACGGGGTCGGTAACGGCGTCCCACAACTTCGCAATCATAAATATCGTCGTCGCGATTTTCATCGGAATGCCCATCGTCGTCATGTATTTGACAAGAATACACGACATCAGCGCAACGCCGCCGCCGTCCATAAGACCGCCTATGCCGTAACAAATTTTCTCTTTAAGCGGCACTCTGTCTTCGGGCACGATATAGTTCGCGTCGCCGGGGACAGCCACCTGTTTTTCCTTCTTTTTCACGTTGTACCTCATACAAAAAGATATATTAATAATATCATATCATTTGTTTTGACACAAGCAACAAAAACCTACTTGCCGATTTATCTTTTGTAAAATTTCCGCAAAGTTTCAAAAATCAAACAAAAAACCGAACCGTGTCATTGGTGGAAAACCCGAAATTTTGAACCCGACCATATAAAAACGCACACCAAATCGGTTGTGCGTTTTTTGTTTGCGCTTAATTATTATCCTAACAGTTCTTTTTTCTTGCGTTGAATTTTTGGTTTATTTATTTTATCGGTGAGGTGATAACTCATATCAAGTAGCATTTTGATTTTGTCGTCGGGGACGGTGCCGTCAAGCGCAACCGTTATCCAACTGCCCTTTGACATGTGGTAGGCGGGGAAAAATCCGCTTTCGCACAGGAGCGAGCCGACAAGAACCGAGTCGCACTTCAAATTCACGACGTCAATAAGTTCCTCACCGTCAAGACCAAGTCTGAATTTCGGCACGTCCATGACGACGGCAAACCACTTTTTGCTGTTTGCGTGGCGAAACACCTCGAAATTTGGGTAAATATACCACGGGAAATCAGCGCAAGCGTTATAGTTATCTAATACAAAACTTTCAAATTCGCAACGATTCATATAAAATATGTTCTTTTTAGTTTGGCGTTGGTGGAGACAATAGGACTCGTCAACAGCGATTGTTACCAAAGGTCACTCGCGTGCAGTGTGACCTTGGTCACAGGTTGCGCAAACATTGCGCAAAGGCGATGTAATCGCCATTCGAGTCCGTTGTATAAAAAAAAGACAACAGGGGCTGCTCTGCATAGTGAAGTATAAAAATAAACAGCGCAGCGACACAAAGTGTCTGCTACGATATACACGGTGCATAACGCAAGCGGTTGCAAGCAACCGCCGAACGCCGAAAACAAGTTTTCGGGTTCTCGCCCGCAAGTTGTTTTTACCAAAATAAAAGCCCATCACGACTGATGGGCTTTTATTTTGGTGGAGACAACAGGACTCGAACCTGTGACCCCTCGCATGTGAAGCGAATGCTCTACCAGCTGAGCCATGCCTCCAAGTGAAGAATATTCTATCATAACAATTAAAATTTGTAAAACGATTTATGTAATTATGCTTGCATTTTTTTTGAGTATTTATTATAATGCTATTTGTAAATCGCCCGTGGGGGTATGGCTCAGTTGGTAGAGCGATGCGTTCGCAACGCATAGGTCACGAGTTCGAATCTCGTTATCTCCACCAAAAAAAAGAAACACAAGATTTCTTGTGTTTCTTTTTTTGTGAAATACCTTGCTCAAATAAAATAACAATAAATATTGTCGTTAAAATAAGCGTTTTTGTAATGACGCGCGTAATAGTTCTTGCCGACAAGTTTGAATCCGCATTTTTCAAGAACTTTGTTTGCCGCGACGTTGGTTTCGTCGACGTAGACTTCGATACACTTTATATCAAGCGCGACTTTTTCATATACATAGTGTCTTATCGTATCATCAAGGAAGTATAACTCTTTTTTCATCGCTTTGTTAATAATCGCTTTTGACGCTTCGGTCGCATACCCTTTTCCCCTGAATTTATCGAATATAAAAACTTCCAATGCGTATTTTACTTTGCAAAGACAATCGTCCAGATCGATCGTACCGATAAGTTCGTTTGAGTCTTTCAAAAATATTGAGAATTTTAGTTTTGAACTGCAACCGACGCCAACCGGTAATTTATTTTCGTTATAATTATCGATTTTATACAAATCTTTAAATTGATTTAGATTTTTTTTACAATACTCCCTCATTATGTTATTTGAAGATTCGTCGCACGGTTTTAATATTAGTCTTTCGGTTTCAAAAGCACCGTTAATGTTGATTACCCCGTTGTAAATTTCGTTATATTTAGTTTTTAGTTCTTTGAATGTATTATTAATGTTTTCAAAAAAAGCAAATTCTTCTTTTGTTAAATCGTTCCGTTCAATATTTTTATATATATCATCAAAATAGAAAGCACTGGCAATAGTATTCCATAAATATATGCGTGCTTCGTCGCCGAGCGAGAATAAATATTTGAAAATTTTCAGATTTTTGTCATATTCCTCGAATTCTTCTTTATCCTGCAAAGAGTAAAAATGAAATTTACTTCCGAATTTTTCTTCGGCAATTTTATCGTATTTTTTTCCCCTTAATCTTACATCAAAAAAATTATCATTAATCATAATTTATATCCTTCATTTTTTTCTATTTTTACATAATATATCATCGAATGTACCGAATTCGTCGCATAAAAAAGGACGGCGATGAAGCCGTCCTTGTGTGGTAAACAATTTAGTCTTTGATGAATGCCGAGAAGGCAAGGTGCGCCGAATAAATGTCCGCTTTGCTTATGAGTTCGTAAGGCGCGTGCATCGAAAGCACGGGTACGCCGACGTCGACGGTTTCGATATTGTTTTTGGCGATGTATTTCGCAACGGTTCCGCCACCGCCGAGGTCCACCCTGCCGAGTTCCGCGGTTTGCCAGATTACGCCGTTTTCGTTAAAAAGTTTTCGGACATATCCTACGAATTCGCAAGACGCGTCGTTGCTGCCCGATTTGCCGCGTGCGCCGGTGAACTTGCACATCGCGACGCCCTTATTCACGAAACTTGCGTTGTTGTCTTCAAAGCAGGACGCGAAGTCGGGATCGAAGCCTGCGGTGACGTCCGCCGAAAGACAAAGCGAGTTTTCGCGAAGTACCGACGGCAATACGCCGAAGTTTTTGGCGATTTCGTCCAGAATGTCGGTGATAATCACGCACTGCATTCCCGACGTGCCTTCCGAGCCGATTTCTTCCTGTCGGCAAGGATCGTCATAACCGTTCTGTCGGTTGCGGTGTCGAGGGTTGCGGTGATTTCGGGATAAGCACAAACTCTGTCGTCGTGACCGTATCCAGCGACGAACGCCCTGTCGAAACCGACGTCGCGAGCCTTCAATGCAGGCACGACTTCGAGTTCCGCAGACAAAAAGTCTTCCTCGCTCATTCCGTACTCTTTCATAAGGATTGAAAGAACGTTTTTCTTTACGGCGTCTTTGTCTTCGCCGGAAAGGGATAAGCCGCCGACAACAAGATTCATATTTTCCGCGTCAAAGCCTTCGCCGATTGTCTTTTTGACCTGCTCCTGCGAAAGGTGCGGCAGAAGGTCGGTGATATAAAACACGGGATCCGTATCCTTTTCGCCGATTTTAATGTTGATTTTCGTGCCGTCCGCTTTCACTACGACGCCGTGCAACGCAAGAGGAATCGTGAGCCATTGATACTTTTTGATGCCGCCGTAATAATGCGTTTTCAAAAAGGCAAGTTCACTCTTTTCGTAAAGGGGGACCTGTTTCAGGTCAAGACGGGGGCTGTCGACGTGCGCGACGAGAATTCTCACGCCCTCTTTGATTTTTTCAGCGCTGCCCGCTTTCACGATGAATAACGCTTTGCCGCGGTTATTGAAATAAAGTTTGTCGTGCGGATTGATTTTGTCGCCGAGTTTATATTCCTTATAGCCCGCTTTTTTCAGCATTTCGACGGTATATTCGACGGTTTCCCTTTCGGTCTTGCCGTTGTCGAGAAAACGTTTGTAGCCCTCGGAATAATCGAAAATCGCATTTAAGGTATTTTCGTCAGCCGATTTATAAATATTTTTTCTTTCGTATGTGGAATACATAAAAACGCTCCTAAAATAATGATTATTTATATTTTATCACAATAAATATTCAAAGTAAAACAAATTAAAAGTCAATTATCGACAAGGCTTTACGACTTTACAAAAACTTTACGTTTTCGTTACCGAAACATACTTTTTTCTTTTTCCCACATTGCCTACAATGAAGGCGTAATCAATAAAAAGGAGACAATTTATGAAAAAGAAAATGAAAATCGTATTGATAATATCGTGCTTGCTTATGACGGCAACGCTTCTGACGTGCCTGTGTGCATGCAATAAGACAGGCAAATTCGACGAAAACAAAAACATCAGCGTCGTAACGCGTACCGACGGCAGCGGCACAAAGTCGGCAATAATGGAGTTTCTGGGACTTAAAGGCAAAAAGGACGTATCGGGTGCAATCGTATTAAGCTCGACCGACGCAATCATGGCGGAAGTCAAAGGCAATCCCCTTGCAATCGGATACGACAGCCTCGGATTCGTTACCGACGACGTCAAAAAAATCAAAGTAGACGGCGTAGCGCCGACGGTCGAAAACATCAAATCGGGCGCATATCGTCTTGCCCGTCCTCTTAACGTCGTATATAAAGAAGAAAACGTACAAAGCGGTCTTAACAAAGCGTTTTTCGACTTTATTAAAAGCAGCGATGCTCAGACGATTATCACAAACGAAGGCTACGTAGTATCTCACGACGACACCGCCGCATATCAGATTCAACAAGGTCTGTCGGGCACGATTAACATCACGGGCAGCACTTCCCTTACCCCGCTTATGGAAAAACTTGCGAAAAAGTTTGAGCAGATTCAGGGCGGCGTAAGCATCAACGTCGGCGGCACGGGTTCCAGCCAGGGCTATAACGACGCGAAGAACGGAGTTGTCGATTTCGGTATGATTTCGGAAGTCTTCAAACCCGCAAAAGCCGAAGGTTGCACGTATTACGAAGTCTGCATGGACGGTATTGCAATCATCGTAAACAGTGCAAATCCCATTGAAAACGTATCGCTTGCAACGCTTAAAAACATTTACAACGTCGATGCCGGCGAAAATGCGGTGAAAACCTGGAAACAAGCGTCCGCAAACTGATATGGGCAGATTTTTTAAATTCATAAACGCCAGAGAAAAGCTGATGAAAGGAATCTTTTTCCTTTCAGCAGTTTTTTCCGTAGGTGCGCTTATTACGATAACGGTATTCCTGTTCACAAGCGGGATTCCGCTTATTTCGAAAGTCGGGTTTTCAGATTTCATATTCGGGAAAGAATGGGCGCCGCTTGCAGACAATCCGAAGTACGGAATATTCCCGATGATCGTAACAAGCCTGTACGTTACCGCCCTTTCCGTTATCATCGGCGTGACAATCGGATTATTCACTGCAATCGCTCTTTACAAATTCGTACCGAAAAAACTAGTCGCGCCGATTAAACAAATGGTAAACCTGCTTGCGGGGATTCCGTCGGTCATTTACGGATTGTTCGGCATGACGCTTATAGTCCCGTTTATGCGCGATTACGTGTCGAATAACGGCGTCGGATACGGCATAGCGTCGGCGTCTGTTGTGCTTGCTATAATGATTCTTCCGACTATCGTGAGCGTTGCGTACGACGCGCTTCGAAGCGTTGATACGGCGTATTACGAAAACGCTTTGGCGCTCGGCGCGACGAAAGAACAAGCGATCTTCAAGGTTGTCTTGCCGGCGGCAAAAAGCGGAATATTTGCAGGAATCGTATTGTCGATCGGGCGTGCGCTCGGCGAAACGATGGCGGTAATTATGGTTATCGGCGGCAGCCCCGAAATGCCGAAAAACATTTTCCAGAGCGTGCGTACAATGACCGGCAATATCGCGATGGGCGCAATGGAGCTTTCGGGCGACGCGTTGAGCGCGCTTATCGCAACGGGCGTGGTACTCTTTGTTTTTACCTTAATGCTCAATACAAGTTTTGCCCTGCTTAAAGGCGAGAAACGTGAAAAAAAGCGCAAAAAAATTAAAAAAGCGGTGGAAAAATGAACAAAAGACAAACGATAATCGCCTTTTACAAAGTGCTGAAAATAATCTCGATAATATGCGCGGTCGTGTCCGTTGCGGCACTTATCGCGGTTACGCTTTACATTCTCATAAATGGTGTTTCAAAACTTAACTCCGAATTATTGTTCGGCGATTATTCAAATTCCCCCTCGATACTGCCCGCGCTTGTCGGCACGATTGAAATCATTCTTATTGCGTCGGCAATCTCCATACCTTTGGGCGTAGGCAGCGCGATTTTCCTTGTCGAATATATGCAAAACAAAGGAAAACTCGTGAAGATTATCCGCGTCGCGACCGAAACTCTTGCGGGGATTCCGTCGATTGTTTACGGCTTGTTCGGATATCTTATCTTTGTCGTAACGCTTAAAATGGGATACACCATTCTCGGCGGCGGCATGACGATTGCGATTATGATACTTCCCGTCATCGTCCGCCAGACCGAAGAAAGCCTTATCGCGGTGCCGATGAGTCTCAGAGAAGGCGCGTACGCACTCGGCGCAAGCAAGGTCGCAACGATTTTCAAAGTCGTGCTGCCGTCGGCGTCAAGCGGAATCGTAACGGCAATTATCCTTGCGATCGGACGCGTGATTTCCGAAAGCGCGGTGCTGATTTTAACAATCGGAATGGTGGCCAACAAAATTCCCGAATCGGCGCTCTCGCCCGGCACGAGCCTTGCCCTTGACATATACTACTTTTCAAGTCACGGATATCCCGACGCCGCGGCGGCAACCGCAGTCGTGTTACTGATACTCGTCATCGCAATAAACCTTATCGCAACGGGCGCGGGAAGTCTTATCAGAAAGTCCATGGGAGAAGCAAAATGAACAACGAAATCCAAATAAAAAACAAAATAACTGGAAATAACGCTGTTTCAAACGACATCAGCGTGAAAAATTGTAATTTATATTACGGCGACTTCCACGCCTTAAAGGACATAAACGTCGTCATTCCCGAAAAGAACGTGACGGCTTTCATAGGTCCGTCGGGGTGCGGAAAATCGACTTTCCTTAAATGTTTCAACCGAATGAATGACCTTATCGAAGATTGCAAAATCAGCGGCGAGTTCAAAATCGGCAGTCTGAACATTTACGACAAGTCCACTGACGTGAACCTTTTAAGAAAAAACGTCGGTATGGTATTTCAGAAACCCAATCCGTTCCAGATGAGCGTTTACGACAACATCGCGTTCGCGCCCCGCACTTTCGGAATTAAAAAGAAAGCGGAACTTGACGAAATCGTGGAAACGTCATTGAGAAAAGCAAGCATCTGGGACGAAGTGAAAGACCGCCTGAAAAAAAGCGCGCTCGGATTAAGCGGCGGTCAGCAACAACGACTTTGCATCGCCCGCGCCCTTGCCGCCTCGCCCGAAATTCTTCTTATGGACGAACCGACGTCCGCGCTCGATCCCATCTCGACCGGGAAAATCGAGGAACTTTGCGAAGAACTCAAAAAGGAACTTACGATAATAATTGTAACGCACAATATGGGACAAGCCACGAGAATTGCCGACAATACCGCGTTTTTCCTGCTTGGAGAACTTGTGGAATACGCCGACACCGAAACGCTTTTCGGCGCGCCGAAAGATATCCGCACCGAAAATTACATCACGGGAAGATTCGGTTAATCGATTATACTTGAAAACGTAAAGGAGATAATATATAATGAGTGTAAGAAGCAAATACGAAGCGGAACTTGCTCTGGTTTTCGGAAAATTGACGAAAATGTGTCGCGAAACGGAACTTTCCATTGAAAAATCCGTGCAAGCGTTGAAAACCCGCGACAAAAGATTAGCGCGTGAAGTAATGGATAACGACAAAAACATCGACGCGGCGGAACGAGATATCGAACAGGATTGTTTGAAAATCCTTTTGATGGAACACCCTGTCGCAAGCGATTTTCGCGATATTTCCGCTGCGCTCAAAATGATTACCGACCTTGAAAGGATTGCCGATCAGGCGTCGGATATCGCCGAAATATCACTGCATTTTCCGGACGAAAGTTTCATAAAAGAGCCCGAACATATCGAACTGATGTCGAAATACGCGGTATCCATGGTGAAAGACGGCGTGCAAAGTTACATCAACCGCGACGTCAAAGCCGCAAGCGAACTCGACAAACGCGACGATAACATCGACAAACTTTTTGAAACGGTAAAAAACGATTTAATCGCGCTGATAAGACAAAATCCCGACGCCGCCGACCAGGCGATACTTTTTATGATGATTGCAAAGTATCTTGAAAGAATCGGCGACCACGCCGTCAATATCGGCGAATGGGCGGAATACGCCGCAACGGGAAAACGATTTTAGGAGATATTATGAACGAAAGAAAACCCGTCGTGTTTTGCGTGGACGACGAAGAATCCATACGCGAAGTTTATTCATACTCGTTGGAAGGAAGTTTCGACGCGCATTGTTTTCAGAACGAAAATGAACTTTTCGCAGCCCTTAAAAACGCAACGCCCGACGTTATTCTTCTGGACGTAATGCTGGAAGGTGCAGACGGTTTTGAAATCCTGAAACGCATAAAATCAACGCCCGCCCTTTCCGACGTCGCCGTCATTATGGTGTCCGCGAAAGGCGCGGAAATCGACAAGGTGAAAGGACTGAACCTCGGCGCGGACGACTACGTCGCAAAGCCTTTCGGAATTTTGGAAATTATCGCAAGAATCAACGCAAATATCAGAAAAAAAGCAAAAAAAACCGACGTTTTGTCGTATAAGGATATCAGAATTGACGATTCTAAGCACGAAGTTTACGTGGCGGACGCGCCCGTCGAACTCACTATCAAGGAATATGACCTTCTGAAACTGCTTGTTCAAAACCACGAAAACGTCGTACGCAGAAACGATATTCTGGACGCCGTATGGGGAAAGGACTACGGGGAAACCCGCACCCTTGACATTCACGTCGCGGAACTGAGAAAAGCCATAAGCCACGCCGACGCGAAAATCGTAACCGTTCGCGGCGTCGGATACTCACTTAAATAATATGAAAAAGAAAATTATCGTTACAAACGTTATAATCGTCGTGTTTGCCCTGCTTATTTTGTTTTTGAGCGGCATATCGATCACAAAATTAATCAATAAAAAACAAGCCGAAGAAAGAATAATCGACGTTACAAACATTTACGCCGAAAATTACACGTCTTCCGACAAAGTCGTGAAAAACGTCCCCAAAGACTACCGCGTTACCGTCGTCGACAAAGCCGGCAAAGTTTTGTCCGACAGCGAAACGGCGGACGTTTCAAACATGGAAAACCACATCGACCGCGAAGAAATCGTTGCCGCCTTGCACGGAAAACCCGTTGCCGTTACCCGCCGCTCGAACACGACGAACAAGGATATGGTGTACTCTGCGGTGAAAGTCGACTTGTCATCGGACGACTACGTATTCGTGCGGGTTTCAACCCCGGTCGACAGCGTGAACCTTTACGCGACAAGCACGATTCTTCCGAACTTTTACGTTCTGATTGCGGCAATTATCGCGGCGGTTATTTTAAGCGTCGTGCTGACAAAAAGCCTTGTGAAGCCTATGGCTGAAATAAAAAACAACCTTATCGCGTTGAACAACGGCACGTTTACGCCGTCCACGCCGTCCGAAAAAGACCCCGAAATCAACAAAATGCTGTCGGAAATCAACGATATCGGCGAAAAACTTTCCGACACGATAACGACGGTTTCCGAGGACAACAAAAAACTCGATTATATTCTGAACAACGTGTCCGACGGCATCGTCGTTATTACCGCGAACGGGAATATCGAAGTCATGAACGACAACGCAAAACTCGTCTTTGACGTCAAAAACGACGCGATTTCTTCAAACTACACCGTCCTTTCCGCAAACGAAAAGTTTATTTCCGCGGTTTCCGACGCCGTGAACGAGCGCATAAACAAGGTCTTTGAATTCACGACGGCGGCGCACGACGTATATCTCACGTCGATACGTTGTCTGGACGGCGGCATGACGATAATCGTGCTGTCCGATATCACCGCGGTGAAACACGGCGAAGAAATCCGCAGCGAGTTTTTTGCAAACGCCTCGCACGAACTCAAAACACCGCTTACCGCAATCAAAGGTTTCAACGACGTCATCGGAATGAAGTCGAAAGACGACGATATCAGGACGCTTTCCTCAAAAATCGACAAGGAAGTCAACCGCGTCGTGTCGCTCATCGACGATATGCTCAACCTGTCGAAACTCGAAACCACAAAAACGCCGATTGTCGAAAAAGTCGACCTTGTCGCGGTTGCGTACGACGCGGAAGAAAGTATCTCCGCCCTTGCCCGCGACAAAAACGTCAATATCGAAATTTCGGGCGAAGGCGTTGTCGAAATGGAAAAAGACCACGCGTACGAACTTGTCAAAAACCTTATGGAAAACGCGGTGCGCTACAACGAGGACGGCGGTCACGTGTTCGTTTCCGTTGACGAGAAGTCGGACAAAGTTACGCTCAAAGTGAAAGACGACGGCATCGGCATCGACGAAGAAAATCAATCGAGAATTTTTGAAAGGTTTTACCGAGTGAACAAATCCCGCTCGCGCGAAACAGGCGGCACCGGACTCGGGCTTTCGATTGTGAAGCACGTTGCGGAACTGTACGGCGCAAAACTCACCCTGTCGTCGACGCTCGGCGCGGGTACGGAAATCACCGTTTCATTCAAAAAATAAAAAACCCGAAAAATAAAATGAAAACCACGCAATATGCGTGGTTTTTTATTCGTTGTTTTGAAAATTAAAGAGTTTTGAAACTCGTTCGCGACCTTGTAGCCGATTTCGGGGACGGTGCGGCAGGTGCTGTGATCCGCCCATTTCAATATCGCGATCTTGCTTGATTTTATGTTTTCGTGAAGATACACGGTGTCTTCGAGTTTCACGATGTCGAATTCCCCCGCGACGATATATGCCGGCGTTGTGATTTTGCCGAGTTGTTCTTCCGAAAAGTCGGGCTCTTCGATCATAATCCGATAAAGCGGATCGTTGGTTTTTTTGTATTTCCTTTTCGCCCACGTCGTGAAGTACGAGCGCAGTCCAGAGGGACGAGAATTTGCGCCGAATGCGACGAAGCCTTTTAAGAGCGTCGGGTAATCCATCGACATCTGAATTGCGATTATGCCGCCGTCACTGTGTCCGATGACAAGCGGTTTTTCAATGTTCAGCGCGTCGATAAACGCCTTGTAGTCGCTTGCCATAAGTTTGTACGACAGTTCGTCCGACGTGCCGCTTTGCCCTGATTGCGACTGTCCGGCGCATACACCCGATAATCGTTTGCGAAATATCGCATAAGTCCCATAAGTTCCTCGTGCGAGCCGCCGTTGCCGTGAATAAGTATCAGCGGCGAGCCTTTGCCCATCACGGCATAATGCATATTTATACCGTTGACCTCGACGTCGTATTCTTCGGGATCGCCCGAAACAGCATTAGGGACACCCGATTTTTTAACTTTTATGAGATTGTATTTGCCGCTTTTTACAGTCACTGCGATAAGCCACGACGAAACGCCGATAATCGCAGCGACAAGTATGACCGTGATAATTATTGCCGCCATTTTTCCTTTTCCATATTCTTTCATACAATAATGATACAACAATTTTTCTTATTGTCAAAACAAATGACAAAAAAAAGACGGACATCTGCCCGCCTTTATCTTGTAAAAAATGACGATTTATACGCGAAGTATCGCTCTGATAATTCCGTTGTCGCCATCGCAGAATTTCCGATCCAGTTGCCGTGTCCGTCGGTCTGATGACTAAGCATACCGAGTGAACCCGAAATAATAAGCAACAATACGACGACGAATAATATCGCGCCAAGCCCGATAAGCTGCCATTTTCTCGGCAAATCGTGAATGACGACCGCCGCAACGTAAAACGGAACGTACCCGATAAGGAAAAGTATGAACGGGAAGTTCGGTTGCCACCAGGGTTTTTCCCAGGTAAGAACGTTGCATTTGTTCAGCAAAATTTCAATGATAACCGCAGCAATGCTTCCGAAAACGATGACGCCGATACGACCGAGAATTGCTTTTACCTTCGTCTTGTATTCTTCGGGCGCAAGTTCCGACTTTCTTGTTCGCCTTATAATACATATTGTTCGGATCGTCAAGCCAGTTCTTGTTGGCGTCGAAAAAGCCTTGTCCTTCGTATCCTTCGGTCGTTTTGAGAAGTTTGCAAGTGAGCATACCAAGAATGAAGAACATAAAGGATATTTCGATATTGTACCCGACAAGGATTTGCAACGCGCTGCCGCCTGCCGCCGTCGTGCCCCATACGGGCTGTCCGGTCGTGGCGTAAACCATTGCGTTCCAGGTTTCGTTGAAAACGTCCCAAAGCCAGAATGCCGCCGCGCCGAATACGACGCTGAAACGTTTTTGCCTGATTTCATTGACTATGAGAAAAAGCCAGATGACGAAAAGCGGCACAATGTACCATTTCAATCCGAAAACGGGATCGCCGGGGCATTGCATTGCCTGTTCAAGCATTTCTGGCGTCGTGGTGTGCGGACGCGATAATGCAAGTGTCAATAACATAATTGTTCCCTCCTATCAGTGTTATTACAAATTCATTATATCACAAATTATATGGATAGAAACAAAAAGCAACCTTGAAATAAAAAAATACGACAACCCTTGCGGATTGTCGTGAAAACCAAATTAGTTTTTGTACATACGCTTGCGCGCTGCTTCTGCCTTTTTCTTGCGTTTTACGCTGGGCTTTTCGTACGCTTCGCGTTTACGAAGATCGCCGATGATACCGTCACGCGCGCATTTTCTCTTAAAACGGCGGAGAGCGTTATCGATCGATTCATTTTCACCGACTTTAACAGTTGACATCTTTTATTCACCGCCTTTTTTGAGTATTTGTTGCAAGCAACATTATTTATTATATAAATTCATTTCCATTTGTCAAGCGAAAATTACTTTTACGCCATTTTCTCCGAAAGTTTCGCCGCCTAAGATATGGATATGCAGATGCGGCACGGATTGACAGCCGTCTTCGCCTTTGTTCGACACGATGCGGAAACCGTTTTGAAGCCCCAGTTCGTCGGTCATTTTTCCGAGTTTCAACAGCATTCTCGAAAGAGTCGCCGCCTGTTTTTCGTTCATTTCGGTGATATCCGCGAAATGCTCCTTCGGGATCATAAGGTAATGGATTTTCGCCTGCGGATTGATGTCCTTGATAATAATCATATCTTCGTCTTCATAAACTTTTGTCGAGGGGATTTCACCCGCGATAATCTTGCAAAATACGCACATACTATTCTCCTTTCGCTTGTTTTTTATAATAATTTTACATTAAACCGTCAAAGATTTGCGCTTTTCCGGTGATTTTTCTGATTTCGTCGGGTTTTGCGGTTTTGTCGTAAAACCTTATGTAATTTTCGCTGTACCCGGCGCAATAGCCGTTTTCGTACTCCTCAAAAAGCACCTCGTGAGTCGCGCCGACGTTCTTTAATAAAAAGTCCTTTTTAAGGTTTTCTTTGATTTCCAGCATTTCTTTCATACGACCGTCGATTACGGACGAGTCAAGCGGTTTATACTTTTTATAAGAGGCCGTGCCCTTTCTCGGCGAATACGGGAAACAGTGGACGTCAGAAAATCCGACGCTTTTCACAAATTCTTTTGAAATTAAAAATTCCTCGTCCGTTTCGGTCGGGAAACCTACGATTACGTCGGTCGTAATGCCCGCAAGCGGAAAATACTTTCTTATGAGCCGCACCCTTTCAAGGTAATCTTTTGTTTTGTAATGGCGGTTCATCGTCCTTAACACTTCGTCGCTGCCGGACTGCAAGGAAAGATGAAAATGCGGACAAAAGTGTCTTAGCCCTTTCAATGCGTTCAGCAATCCGTCGTCGATGATATTCATTTCAAAACTGCCGAGGCGGATTCGCTTATCGACGTCCGAAAGCGCAAGAATAAGGTCTTTGAGCGACAACCCGATATCCTTTCCGTAGGACGAAATATCAATGCCCGTGAGCACGATTTCTTTTATGTTTTCGGGTACGCTTCTGACTTCTTCCACGACTTTGTCAAGCGCGCGGCTTCTGCTTCTTCCGCGAACGTACGGGATCAGACAATAACTGCAAAAGTTGTTGCAGCCGTCCTGAATTTTGACGTATGCCCTTGTCCTGACGTTTTCGGCAAAGCCCGATTCTTCGTAACTTTTCGGAATGTCTTCAACGTTGACGCCGCTTTCGGGAAGTAACGACAGCAAATCTTTTTTCGCAGTGCCGGAAACGTATACGACGCCGTCTTTTTCAAACTGTTTTGCGTTGTTTTCGGACGCGCAACCGCAAATGAGAATTTTTGCGTCGGGGTTTTGTTTTTTGACGCGCGCAACGCACTGACGGGATTTTTTCTCCGCCTCAGCGGTAACCGCGCAGGTGTTTATGACGTAATAATCGGCTTTTTCCAGGTTTTCGGTAACTTCGTAGCCGCGCTCGATAAGTTTATTGATTATCACGTCGCTTTCGTATCGGTTGACTTTGCAGCCGAGCGTGAATACGCAAACTTTCATAAAAGCCCTCCCGTTTTCAGTTGCACGAGAGTCGTCGCGACAACCGACGCCGTTTCCGCGCGCAATATGCGCTTTCCGAGCGATACGGTTTTTATTCCCTTTTCTTTTGCAAGCGATATTTCTTTTTCGGAAAAACCGCCTTCGCTGCCGACAAAATACGATTTAACGTCGGACGGAATTTCATTAACCGACAAATCGCAGTCGCCTTCAAAAAAAAATAATACCGTTTTCGGCGGCGTTTACGGCATTGTCGAAAGTCGAAAGTTCCACCGTTACTTCGTCCGCCCTGTCGCATTGTTTCAACGCTTCTTTTGCGATTTTATTAAGTCTTTCAAGGTTGACGTCCTTTTCTACGACAAAGTCGCTTGTGAAAAATACGATGCGACTCACGCCGAGTTCCACCGCCTTTTGCACGATGAAATCGTTTTTGCCGAGTTTGCAACTTCCCTGATATAAGGTGATTTTATTTTTCGGCGTCGCGGGGTTTTCGACCTTTTCCGACACTTTGACACATAAGCGGTCTTTTTTGATTTCGGTAATAACGCCTATGTAATCGTATCCGTCGCCGACGTTCACGATGACCGAAAAGCCTTGTTTTTGGCGCAGGACTTTCACGGCGTAGTTAAACTCGTCGCCGGAAATTTCAAAAACGCCGTCGTTAAAATCGTTTAAGTTTGCGTGTAAACGTCTGATTTCCATTATTTTTTGAATTCAAGCGCGTTCCATTCGCCGTCGCGAACGTGTCTGACGAATTTGAAACCGCAGTTTTCATAAGCACTTTTTACTTCGTCTAATCTTGCGTGTATGATGCCCGACAGAATTATCGTGCCGTCGTCTTTCAAAAATCTTCCGATATCCTTTGAAAGTCTTATGAGAATGTCCGCCGTAATGTTTGCAAAAACGACGTCGGCGGGTTCTTTGCTCTTTTCCAGAAGGTCGGCGCGCTCGATTTCACAGCGGTCGGACACGTTATTGAGCCTCGCGTTTTCTTTGCGGTGTCGATTGCGGTGCTGTCGATGTCGCACATATACGCGCTTTTCGCGCCTGAAAGTATCGACGCGATTCCAAGGATACCGCTGCCCGTCCCGACGTCGATAACGGTTTTGCCGCTCACGTCGATTTCGCCGAGAAGGTCCAGACACATTTTCGTCGTTTCGTGCTCACCCGTGCCGAACGCCATGCCGGGATTTATCCAAAGGATTTTTTCCTTGTCGGAAATTTTATTGTATTTTATCCATACGGGAACGACGGTAACCGACTTCGTAACGATGGGTTTATAATACTTTTTCCATTCGTTTTTCCAGTCTTCGTCGTCAATAGAATTTACAATAATTTCGCCGCTTCCAAGGTTAAACGGGGAATTTTTCTTCAAATTTTCAATTTCTTCGGCGATTTTTTGCAACACTTCGGTTTTTCTTCTTCGCCGATAATGCCTTTCACAAACACTCTGTCGTCAAGGTTGTTCACAAGATTTTCGTCGATGTAATCCCAGACGATGTCGCTGTCGTAAAGCGCGACGATGTCCTGCTTATCGTAAATCGAAACGCCGCCGCATCCAACCGAAAAGAGAGCGTCGGCAAATAAATCCGCGCCCTCATGGGTTGATACAAGCGTAACTTCATACCATTTCATTTATGTACGCCCCTTTACATTTTGTCCTTGAAAGCAGTCTTTCGGATACTGCTTCGGGGTTGAGGTACTATCGAGTTTGTACAACAGGTCGCGTTGTTCCGCGGTGAGTTTTTGCGGGACTTCCACAACGACGTTGACGTACAAATCGCCGTATTCTTTCAGTTTCAGATGTTTGATGCCTTTGTTCCTTATGCGGAAAACGGTGCCGCTTTGCGTGCCGGCGGGGATTTCAAGTTCCGCACTGTCTTTGAGAGTCGGGATTTGTACCCTGCAACCGAGCGCCGCCTGAATCATCGTAATAGGATAATCGAGATACAAATCGGTGCCTTTCCTTACAAAGAATTTATGCGGTTTGACGGTGATGAAAACGACCGCGCTGCCTGCGGGGCCGCCGTTATAACCTGCCTCGCCTTCGTTGTAATAAGTCATGCGTTGACCGTCGTCGATACCTGCGGGAACGACAACTTTAAGGGTTTTTTCGGATGAAATCCTGCCTTTTCCGTTGCATTTCGGGCATTTTTCAACGATAATACGTCCAGTGCCGCCGCAATCCGGGCAAACGGTCTGCGTCGAGAATTGACCAAGCGGAGTGCGCTTCACGCTGTTCACGACGCCCGTGCCGTTACATTTCGTACAAGTCTTCGTTACGCCGCCTTTTGCGCCCGTACCTTTGCAGTCGGGGCAATTTTCCGTGCGTTTATATTTGATTTCCTTTTCGCAACCGAACGCCGCTTCTTCAAACGTAAGCGTAAGGTTTAAGCGGATATCTTCGCCCTGCACGGCTCGCGTCGATTTTTTGCCGCGGGACGAGCCGAACGGACTGCCGCCCCCCCCGAAGAAACTTGAAAAAATGTCGCCAAGGTCGATGTCCATACCGTCCATACCCGAGCCGCCCCAGAAACCGCCGGTGCCGCCCGTGAACGCAGATTGCGGATCTTCCGAGCCGTAAGTGTCGTAAACTTTGCGCTTTTCGGTGTCGGACAAAACCTCGTAAGCGTGGTTGATTTCCTTAAATTTTTCTTCGGCTTTTTTCTTTTCGTCGTCGCTTGCGGTGGTGTACATATCGGGATGATATTTTTTCGCAAGTTTTCTGTAAGCCGACTTAATTTCGTCGGCGGTCGCCGTTTTTTCGACGCCCAATACTTTATATAAATCAGTTTGTGCCATAAATTATCTTGTTTATAGCCGAAACTCACCCCTTTCGAGGTGAGTACGACTTGTCGTTTTATTGATTAGTCAATGTTGTCGGCATTGCCGTCGTTCGTGTTGTCGGTGTTGTTCGCCGCGCCTTCCGCGCCCGGTTGACCTGCGCCCTGTTGATACAGATTGCTGAACACGGGATCGGATACTTTGGAAAGTTCTTCGACGATTTTCTGGATTTCCTGTACGTCGTCGGTCTTTTCAAGTTTTTCGCGAGCGTCTTTCACTGCGTCTTCGATGGACTTCTTGTCGGCTTCGTCGACTTTGTCCGCGTTATCTTTCACGAATTTTTCAATGGTAAAGATAAGTTGTTCCGCGCTGTTTTTCGACTCAACGCTTTCCTTACGTTTCTTGTCTTCGTCGGCGTATTTCAGCGTCTTTGACAGCCGCGTCAATGTCTTTTTCGGACAGATTGCTGCTTGCGGTAAGGGTAATCGACTGGCTCTTGTTGGTCGCTTTGTCGACTGCGGATACCGATACGATGCCGTTTGCGTCGATATCGAAAGTAACTTCGATCTGCGGTACTCCGCGAGGTGCCGGCGCAATGCCTACAAGCGAGAATCTGCCAAGGGTTTTGTTGTCTTTCGCAAACTCACGTTCGCCCTGCAATACGTGGATTTCCACGCTGGTCTGGTTGTCGGTTGCGGTTGAGAAGATCTGCGACTTTTTGGTAGGAATAGTGGTATTCCTTTCAATAAGTTTCGTGCAGATGCCACCCAAAGTTTCGATGCCCAGTGACAACGGGGTTACGTCCAGAAGAAGAACGTCTTTCACGTCGCCTGCAAGAACGCCCGCCTGAATTGCCGCACCGATTGCAACGCATTCGTCGGGGTTGATTCCTTTGTAAGGATCTTTGCCCGTGATTTCTTTAACTTTGTCGATAACGGCAGGGATACGAGTCGAGCCGCCGACAAGGATGACTTTTGCAAGGTCGCTTGCTTTCAGTCCCGCGTCTTTCAAAGCCGCCATCGTGGGGCCAACGGTCTTTTCGACAAGGTCAGCCGTCATTTCGTTGAATTTGGCTTTCGTCAATTCCATATCGATGTGTTTCGGTCCGTTCTGATCAGCGGTGATAAACGGAAGCGAAATGCTGGTTTTGGTAACGCCGGAAAGTTCGATTTTCGCTTTTTCCGCCGCTTCTTTGATACGCTGCATTGCCGCGGGATCTTTGGACAGATCGATGCCGTTGTCTTTCTTGAACTGGTCAACTACATAATCCATAATACGTTGGTCGAAGTCGTCGCCGCCGAGACGGGTGTTGCCGTTTGTCGCAAGGACTTCAAACACGCCGTCGCCGATTTCAAGAATGGATACGTCGAACGTGCCACCGCCCAAGTCGTAAATAAGGATTTTCTGGTTTTTGTTTTCTTCCTTATCGAGACCGTATGCAAGCGCTGCTGCCGTAGGTTCGTTAATGATACGCAAAACTTCAAGTCCTGCGATTTTGCCCGCGTCTTTCGTTGCCTGACGCTGGCTGTCCGAGAAGTATGCAGGGACGGTGATAACGGCTTGCGTTACTTTTTGTCCGAGATATGCTTCCGCGTCCGCTTTAAGTTTCGACAAAATCATTGCCGAGATTTCTTGCGGCGTATATTCTTTGTCGTCGATTTTTACTTTGTAATCGGTGCCCATTTCACGCTTGATGCTGCTGACGGTTCTTGCGTGGTTTGCGACAGCCTGACGTTTTGCGATGTTGCCCACAAGACGTTCGCCGTCTTTTGAAAACGCGACAACCGACGGAGTGGTACGACTACCCTCGCTGTTGGGGATAACCGTTGCTTCCTTACCTTCCATAACTGCTACGCACGAGTTGGTCGTGCCAAGGTCAATACCAATAATTTTGCTCATATATATACCTCACTGTGCCTTTTTCAAGGCGAAAACTTTAATTTTTTATTTTATTTATAAACACCGTTGCCGGTTATTTATCGATTTCTTTTCCGACTGCGACTTTCGTATATTTCAATACTTTGCCGTTCATCGTGTAGCCCTTTCGATTTCGTAAATGACTTTTCCGACTTTATCGGGGCTGTCCACCTGCATTATACATTCGTGGAAAGCGGGATCGAAGTCTTTGCCGATTGCGTCGATGGGCGTTACTCCGTACTTTTTAAGGACGTTCATAAGTTGCTCTTTCACAATACCTATGCCGCTTTTCGTTTTTTCGTCCGACACCATTTCTTCGGCGCGGTTGAATGAATCGATTGCGGGAAGGATTTGCAAAATAACTTCGGAAAGCGTCCTGTCACGTACGTCTTTTGCCAAATTCTGATTATTACGACGGAAGTTTTCAAGTTCTGCCATACGTCTTAAAGCAAGGTCTTTGTATTCGCTTGCCTCGCGACGCGCTGTTTCAAGTTCGGTTTCCTTGACTTCTTCGACGGGTTCGGTTTCGGCGTTTTCCGTTTCGGGAACTTCCGTTTCGACCTTCTCGTCTTTCACGTCTTTTTGTTTTTTGTCTTTACTCATTTTTGTCTTTCAGGTCCTTCTGCTCTTTTTTGTTTTCCATAATCTCGCTTAAAGCGTGTCCGACGTATTTAAGCACCGAGATTACTTTTTATAATCCATACGGTCGGGGCCGATAACGCCTGCGTGTCCGACTTCCTGACCGTTGATTTTATATTTCGCGCTGACGACCGCGCACTTTTCCATGCCGTCCGCTTCGTCCTTGCCGATTCTCACCGAAAACTCCATATCGTCGCCGCTTTCGATAAGATTCGTCAGTCTTTCGGGACTGCCGACAACCGACAAAAACTTTTTCGCGTCGCTCGTATCGCCGATTTCGGGATAATCCAGCATTTTCAGCGCGCCTTCGGTATAAACCTTTCCGGACTCTTCCTTATCGTACTTTGTAAGTACGTCGATGACTTCTTCGAAAATCGTCCTGAAACCTTCAACTTCTTCTTTGATGATTTTGTCGGGTTTCAGAATTTCTTTTACGGTCTTCCCGGCAAACATTCTGTTGAGAAGCATCGTCGCAGATTGCACGTACGCGCCGATATCGTCGTCGGCTTTGTCGATTTCGATGGTTTTGTCGCGAAGCACGCCGCGGTCGGTGATGATAATGACAAGCGCGGTTTCGTCACCGATGGGGACAAGCTTGATTTCGCTCACCTTCACGTCCTTGAAGTTTTTCACGACGACGACGGACGTATAATTCGTGACGTCGGAAATGACTTTCGCGGTTTTTTCGATAATGTCTTCGACGCGGTCCATTCTTTCGCTGAACTTATCTTTAATAAAAGAAATTTCGTTTTTGGAAAGACTCTTTCCGTTCATGACCTTATCGACGTAAAGTTTGTAAGCCTGCGGCAAAGGTACGCGCCCCGCCGATACGTGCGGCTGGACGAGATATCCCATCTCTTCAAGCGAGGCAAGCTCGTTTCTTATCGTGGCGCTTGAAATGTCGGCAAGGTATTTCTCCTTGATTTCGCCGCTCGAAACGGGTTCCGCCGTCGTGATGTATTCGTCAACCACGGCTTGAAGAATCTTCTGTTTTCTTTCGGATAATTCTTTTTTCATAACCCTTTGGCAATCGGGTATGTTTTTTGTTAGCACTCTTTATTCCCGATTGCTAAACCTATTATACACCGATTATATGTATTGTCAATAGGGTTTGTGAAAAATTTTTGAAAAATTTTGAAAAAACTTATATAAGGTCGGATATTATCGCGTTGGATATATAGAAATAGTCTTTGTTAATAGTAATATTATTATTCGATATTATTAAAAAGTCGGCGTTTTTTTGAAGGGCTGCGGCTTTTTCCGTCAAAAAATCGGCGTGGAATTTCTCGTTATATTCATTGAGGTTCATGCCGTATTTCGTGCGAAGCGACAGCATTATCGTTTCTTCTTTTTCGTCGGAAGCGGTTAAAACTTCCCTGTTTCTTTCGGGGATAACGCCCTGTTCGACGGAGCGCACGTATTCCGAAACGTACGGTTCGTTTGAAAACCTTGCGCCGTTTACGAAAGAATAGGCAGCCGCGCCGAGTCCCAAATACGGCGTGCGGAGCCAGTACGCAAGATTATGTCTGCTTTCGTATCCGTCACGCGCAAAGTTGCTGATTTCGTATCTTTCGTATCCGTGACTTTCAAGTCGTCTTAAAACCGCGTCGTAAACGTCGGCAGTAAAATCTTCGTTCAGTTCAAACGCGCCCATGTTTTGAAGTTCGAATAATACGGTGCCCGGCTCGACTTTCAGCCCGTATGCCGAAACGTGCGTAACGCCAAGGTCGCTTAACAAATCGACGGAATGCAAAACCGACGGAATCTGCTCGCCGGGGACGCCGATAATAAGGTCTGCGGACACGTTATCAAAATACAATTTTGCGCTTTTAATTGCCTCGATTGCCGTGTTTTTATCGTGGATTCTGCCCAAAAACCTTAAAATATTGTCATCGAATGACTGCACGCCGATTGAAATTCTGTTGACGCCTTCCGCCTTATAAACTTCAAGTTTTTCTTGCGTTAGGCTTTCGGGATTGCACTCGACGGTGACTTCCGAAAAGTTTGTTTTGAAGTTGTTTTTCACCGCGCGCATTATGCGTGAAAAGTCCTCCGTCGGGAGCAACGACGGCGTTCCTCCGCCGAAAAATACTGTCCTGACCACGGCATTTCATAGGCTTTGCCCTGCATTTCGATTTCCTTTTCAAGTGCGGAAACGTAACGCGCGACGAATTCGTCACGCGCGTTTATCGACACAAAGTCGCAATATTTACATTTCTTTTTGCAAAACGGAATATGCAGATATAAGGATATGTCCATATCAGCTGTCGATTTTCAGTATGCTCATAAACGCTTCGCTCGGCACGGACACGCTGCCCACCTGACGCATACGTTTTTTGCCTTCCTTTTGTTTTTCCAGAAGTTTTTTCTTTCTTGTGATATCGCCGCCATAGCACTTTGCAAGGACGTCTTTCCTGACGGCTTTGACGGTTTCCCTTGCGATGACTTTGCCGCCTATGCACGCCTGCACGGGAATTTCAAACTGCTGACGAGGAATCGCTTCTTTCAATTTTTCGGCAATCTGACGTCCCCTTGCGTAGGCTCTGTCGCGGTGCACGATTGTCGAAAGCGCGTCGCACATTTCACCGTTCAAAAGCATATCGAGTTTTACAAGGTCGGACTTTGTAGCCGATTATTTCATAATCCAGACTTGCGTAGCCGCGCGTGCGCGATTTCAACGCGTCGAAAAAGTCGTAAATAATCTCGTTCAAAGGGATTTCATAAACGAGTTTGCTGCGGCTGCTGTCAAGGTATGCAAGTTCCTTATAAACGCCGCGTTTATCCTGACAAAGTTCCATAATCGCGCCGACGTATTCGGGCGGGGTGTAGATTTCGGCTTTCACGACGGGTTCTTCCATATACTCGATTCTGTCGGGCGCGGGAAGGTGCGTCGGATTGCTGACGGTCAGTTCTTCCCCGTTCGTGAGTTTCACCTTGTAGTTTACGCTCGGAGCGGTTGTGACAAGGTCAAGGTCGAATTCCCTTTCAAGGCGTTCTTCGATGATTTCCATGTGCAAAAGTCCCAGAAATCCGCAACGATACCCGAATCCGAGCGCCGTCGAAACTTCGGGCTCGAACATCAGACTCGCGTCGTTTAATTGCAGTTTTTCAAGCGCGTCTTTAAGGTCGTTGTATTTGCTGCCGTCTGCGGGATAAATGCCCGCAAAAACCATCGGCGTGATTTTTTTGTAGCCGTGGTAAATATTTTTCGTGGGATTATCGCGAAGGGTGATCGTATCGCCCACCGCGGTGTCTTTGACGTTTTTGATACTTGCGGCGATATATCCGACCATGCCGGCGTAAAGTTCGTCCACGGGGGTTGCGGCAGGGGTGAAAACGCCCACTTCCGTAACGTCAAAGGTTTTGCCCGTCGACGCCATTTTTATTACGTCGCCCGCTTTGATTCGTCCGTCGCCGACGCGTACCATTGAAATCGCACCTTTGTAATTGTCGTAAAACTGTCGAAAATAAGCGCGCGGAACGGCTCGTCCCTGCTCCCTTTCGGACACGGCAAATCGGTTACTATCCTTTCAAGAAGTTCCGGAATGCCGACGCCTTCTTTTGCGGAAATCAGCGGCGCGTTGTCCGCCGGAAGTCCGATGACGTCCTCGATTTCGGCTTTGCAACCGTCCGGGTTCGCGCTTTGAAGGTCGATTTTATTTATGACGGGTAAAATTTCAAGGTCGTGATCGAGCGCAAGATATACGTTTGTGAGAGTCTGCGCCTCGATTCCCTGCGTTGCGTCCACGACAAGAAGCGCGCCTTCGCACGCCGCAAGAGAACGCGACACTTCGTACGTAAAGTCAACGTGTCCCGGAGTGTCGATAAGGTTGAGCATATATTCCTCGCCCTTGTAATTATAAAACATTCTGCAAGTTTGCAGTTTTATGGTAATGCCCCTTTCGCGCTCGATATCCATATTGTCGAGGAGTTGTTCTTCCATATCTCTGTGCGACACGGTATCGGTGCTTTCGATAAGACGGTCGGCGAGAGTGCTCTTGCCGTGGTCGATGTGGGCTATTATGCAAAAATTGCGGATTTTAGAGTTTTCAAATTCCATTAAATACCTCTTTGTCTTATGGTAATTATATAAAAAATCACGCTTTAATGCAAATATTTGCCCGATATATTTTGCGTTATAATTTACTTTTATAACTATTTATAGTATAATTATTTCGATTGAGGTGGATTATGGACGTTTACGAACTTTCAAAAAAGTTGGAATCAAAAGGTTTTAAGGTTTTTTACACGAATACCATTGCCGAAACAAGAGGACTTCTGACGGAACTTATCGGAAGGACGGACACCGTCGGCGCGGGCGGCAGCGCAACGCTTGACGAAATCGGCATCGGCGAGGCGTTGAAAGAACGCGGCAATACCGTGTATATCAGACGGCTCATGCCCGACGTCAACCCGGACGAAGTCATGAAAAAAGCCGTCTTTGCGGACTGGTTTCTGACCTCCACGAACGCGCTTACCGAAGACGGGGAATTCGTCAACGTCGACGGCAACTGCAACCGCATCGCATCAATGCTTTACGGCGGCAAAAATACCGTTTTCGTGCTGGGCGTCAATAAAATCGTGAAAGACGTGCCCGCCGCGCTTGAACGCATCCGCACCGTCGCCGCGAAAAAGAACTGTCTTAGGTTCGGATACCTTTCAAATCCCTGCGTTACCGGCGGCGATTGCAAGGACTGCCCGAAAGATACCAACATTTGCCACGCGACAAGCATAATTACCCTTCCCCCCGCGCAGCAAAACCGTTTACGTCGTAATTGTCAATAAGGAATTAGGATATTAAAGGAAGATAAATCTATTATGCAAAGTCTTGAAAAATTTTTGTCCACACCAATCGCTCACCGCGGTCTTCACGACGACATCCGCGAAGAAAACAGCATTTCCGCTTTCAAAGCGGCAATCGAACACGGATTCGCAATCGAAACCGACGTGCATCTTCTGAAAGACGGCGTCGTTGCCGTCCACCACGACAACAGCCTGAAACGCGTCTGCGGAAAGGACGTCAAAATCGAAAGTCTGACTTCAAAGCAACTCAAAGATTATCCGATGACGCTCGGCGGCGAGATTATCCCCACCCTTCCGGAAATGCTGAAACTCGTCGACGGCAAAGTGCCAATTCTTATCGAACTTAAAACACTGTGCGGCTGGCGCAACAATTCCCTTGCGAAAGCGGTCCTGCGCGACCTGAAAGATTATCCGCACAAGGACGTCATCGCCCTGCAATCGTTTGATCCGTTTGCGGTGAAATGGTGCAGAAAACATCAATCGGAATATCCGTTCGGACAACTTGCGTCCGGCGTCGGCGAAAAAGGTAAAACCCCGAAGTTCTTGAACGATCTTATGGGACACCTTGTTGTGAACAAACTCAGTAAACCTATGTTCACTTCCTACGACGTCAACAGCGCGCCCAACGAATACATTGCGAAAACGCGTGAAAGTATGCCCGTTTTTGCCTGGACGATCCGCAACGAAAAAGACCTTGAAAAAGCGCGTGGCTATGCCGACAATATCATTTTCGAGAATCTTTCGCTTGACCTTTTGAAATAACAAAAAGAAACGAAATAAAAGCAAAAAACCGCAAAATAATTGCGGTTTTTCTTTTTTGAAGTAAAATTATTGTTTTCAGTCAAAAAAATTTTTTTCAAGCTTTTTCTTGATCTTTTCTTTCTGACATTCGACTTGGTTTTTGGCGCGATTACCCATTTCGTACGCACTCATCGCCGCCGCGCCCAGCGCCACGCCGATCATAAAACTTTTTTGCATATCTTACCTCCATATTCAGTATGAGCGGAGAGCAAGGTTTTATGAGCGGACGATGAATTTCTCAAATGGTAAATATTGTTATTTGCTTTCCGATTCGCCCGAAGTTTGAACGCCGCAGCCGCACGCGCAAGGAGCGGTAACCGTCGCGGATACGTCTCCGTTACCCTGGTTTTGGCGATAACTGTCGATTGCCGCTTTGATGGCTTCTTCCGCAAGAACCGAACAGTGGATTTTTTGGGGAGGCAACCCGTTAAGTTCGGTGATGACGTCCTTGTTCGTGACCTTCAACGCTTCGTCGATGGTCTTGCCGATGATCATACTCGTTGCGACGCTTGACGACGTGATTGCCGCCGCGCATCCGAAAGTTTTGAATTTCGCGTCTTTGATAATGCCGTCCTCGATACGCAACGTGATTTGCATGATGTCGCCGCAGGTTGCGTTGCCGACCGTGCCGATTGCGTTGTAATTTTCGACCTCGCCCACGTTTTTGGGGTTTTTGAATATTTCCATTACTTTTTCGTTGTACATATTATTTCCTTCCTGCCGATACAATTTTTGGCAGATTTTGATTGAATTTTGAAATTATTTTGCGGTATTTTTATTAAATCATCGTGATTTTTGCAGTAGATTCTGCAAACAGCGGACTCATCGAGCGCAGACGTTTTACGGTTTTTTCCAGCTCGTCGACGGTGTATTTCACGTCGTCCATCGTGTTTCCCTGCCGAATGTAAAGCGGATACTGCCGTGCGCTTCTTCTGCGGGAACGCCGATTGCAAGCACCGTTTTGGACGCTTCGAGGCTTCCCGAACTGCACGCGCTGCCGCTCGACGCGCAAATGCCCGCAAGGTCAAGGGTGAACAAAATGCTTTCGCCCTCGATATATCTGAACGTAAAGTGCGCGTTGCCGGCAAGACGTTTTTCGCCGCCGTTATATCTTATATCGGGGATTCTTTCTTTGACTTCTTTCACAAACTCGTCGCGAAGTGCCGCAATGTACGCGTTGTTTCATCCATATTGTTTACGGCTTTTTCGATTGCGAAACCCATGCCGACTACGCCCGGCGTATTCGTCGTTCCTGCGCGCTGATTGCGCTCCTGTTCGCCACCGGCAATTAGTCTTTCGGGACGAACGCCGCTTTTGATATACAAGCAGCCGATACCTTTCGGTCCGTAAAACTTGTGCGCCGACATCGAAAGCATGTCGATGCCCTGCGCCTTGACGTCGATATGAACGTTACCGATCGCCTGCACCGCGTCCGTGTGGAAAAACGCACCGTGAGCGTGCGCGACTTTCGCAAGTTCTTCAATGGGTTGTATCGTGCCGATTTCATTGTTTGCATACATCACGCTCACAAGAATCGTATCGGGACGAATAATACTTTCAAGTTCGTCCGCGCTGACGTAACCCTGCGGATTCGTGTGAAGATAAGAAACTTCAAAGCCTTCCGCTTCCAGCTGTTTCATCGTGTTAAGGACTGCCGGGTGTTCAAACTCCGACGTGATAAGGTGTTTGCCCTTCGATTTATACGCGTGTGCAATGCCTTTCAACGCCCAGTTGTCGGATTCACTGCCGCCCGACGTGAAATAAATTTCGTTGGATTTTGCGCCGATTGCGTCGGCAACCTGTTTTCTTGCGCGGTCAACCGCGACTTCCGCATCGCGCCCCATACCGTGCTGACTGCTTGCGTTGCCGGCTTTTTCGTAAAAATACGGCAGCATCTTTGACAAGACTTCTTCGTCGACGGCGGTCGTTGCGGAATGGTCAAGATAAATATAACGTTTCTGATCGTGCAGCAAATCGTCAAGCGTCAGGGAATCGAGCACAAGATTCATACTCTTGTAAATCTTGTTCCAGACGCGGCGCGCCTTGCACTCTTCGCCGCCTTCGCACGGGGTGTTGATGCAGTCGATAAATTCCAGCCCGTCTTCAAGCGCGCGCAGAACCGAGCCGACCTTAATATCTTTCGGCGATTTTTTGAGATAATATCCACCGCCTGCGCCACGGACGCTTTCCACGATATCCGCTTTTTTCAGAAGGATAACGATTTGCTCCATATACGCTTCGGTAACGCCCGCTTTTTCAGCAAAAACAGGCAATGCAAGGGGTTGATTTTCGTTGTAATTTTCGGCAAGAGCCAGACAGGCTTTCAAGCCGTAACGTGCTTTTGATGATAATTTCATAAGAAAACCCTACTGTTTTAGTCAAGTTTATTATAAATCCTGTATATCCCGTTGTCAATATATTTTCTATATAAAGTTTACTAAATTGATAAGGATTTTTTTTGAAAAATAAAAAACCTGCGGATTTCGCAGGTTTAATATGCTTTTCAAAACTATTTTCTGAGCGCGCCGTCGCTTTCGACAATGTATCTTTCGGACGTCAGTTGTTCCAGCCCGATGGGACCTCTCGCGTGCATTTTCCCGGTTGAAATTCCCATTTCCGCACCGAAACCGAACTCGAACCCGTCGGTAAATCTTGTGGACGTGTTGACGTAGGTTGCCGCCGCGTCGACAAGCGTCGTGAACTTTTCGGCTTCCGCCTTATCTTCGGTTACTATACACTCGCTGTGGCGCGTGCCGCGACGGTTGATTTCGTCGATAGCGTCGGAAACGCCCGACACGACCTTTTCGGTGAGCGTAAGCGCAAGAAATTCCGTATCGTAATCGGCGTCGGTTGCAAGCGTCGTTTCGTTGTCGAGAGAGTGACAAAACTCGTCCGCAAGAACTTTCACCCGCACGCGCGCATACGCGCGTTCAATATAGGTACAAAGTCTTTCGCAATCGACTTATCAATCAGAATATGCTCAACGGCGTTGCACGTCGAAGGCTTATTGCATTTTGAATTTTCGATGATGTTGACGGCTTTTTGGAAGTTTGCCGATTTTGCAACGTAAATGTGGCAGTTGCCGCCCGCAGACGCAAGCACGGGAATAAGGCTGTTTTCAAGCACGAACTTTTTCAGCCCTTCGCCGCCGCGCGGGATAACAAGGTCAACGGATTTTTCGCAGGTCAGAAGTTCTTTCGCGCCGTCGTGGGACGCGTCGTCGATAAACTGCACGATATCTCTGTCAAAGCCCGCCTTTTCGACGGCTTCCGACATAACCTTATAAATCGCGCGGTTGCTGTTAAACGCCTGTCTGCTTCCGCGAAGTATCGCCGCGTTGCCGCTTTTTATGCAAAGTACGGCGGCGTCGACGGTAACGTTGGGACGGGCTTCGTAAATAATCGCAACCACGCCCAGTGGCGCGCGCACTTTTTTGATATGCAATCCGCTGGGTCTGTCCCACTCTGCGGTGACTTCGCCGACGGGGTCTTTAAGGTCGATGACCGCCCTTACTCCTTCGACCATCTGCATCACACGCTTTTCGTTCAGCAAAAGTCTGTCGAAAAGCGCGGACGTTTTGTCAGGGAAAATATCAAGGTCTTTTTTGTTTTCGGCGATAATGAAATCTTTATATGCCGAAATGCCTTCGGCAATTGCCGAAAGCACCTTGTTTTTGTCGTCGGTTGAATAACCTTGCAGTTTAAGCGCGCTTTGACGCGCTTTTTCCGCCTGAGAAGTTACGCTCATTCTTCGTCGTCGCTCAGATCTTTCGCGTTGTGGAAACGTCCTGTACGTCGTCGAGCTCTTCCAGTTTGTCGATGAGTTTAATGACGGAATCCTTATGTTTCGGATCGACCTCGATTTCGTTGTCGGGGATCATATCGATTTCGGACGAAAGAATTTCGATGCCGGCGTTTTCAAGTGCCTCGCGCACTTTCGACATATCGCCGGGCATTGTATAGATTTCGTAAACGTCTTCAAGCGTTACGATATCGTCCGCGCCCGCGTCTATTGCAAGCATCATAATATCGTCTTCGCCCATAGCGTTCACGTCGACGTCGATAACGCCGCGTTTTTTGAACATATACGATACGCATCCACTGTTGCCGAGACTGCCGCCGAATTTATCGAACAAGTGTCTGACGTCGCCCGCCGTGCGGTTTTTGTTGTCGGTCAGACATTCCACGATGACCGCAACGCCGCCTGCCGCGTATCCTTCATAGGTAAATTCTTCGTAATTGACGCTGTCGAGTTCGCCCGCCGCTTTCTTGATGCTTCTGTTGATGTTGTCGTTGGGCATATTGTTCGACTTTGCCTTGGCGATGGCGTCGCGAAGTTTGCTGTTGGTGTTGGGATCGGAACCGCCCTGTTTTACAGCGATTGCGATTTCGCGACCGATTTTCGTAAAGATATTTCCGCGAGCCGCGTCGCTTTTACCTTTTTTGGCTTGTATGTTGTGCCATTTGCTGTGTCCACTCATAAAACACTCCTAAATATTTGAATTGTGATTGATTACGTACATTGCGATGCCGGCTGCGACGGCAACGTTCAGACTTTCCTGTCCGCCCTGCATCGGAATCGACAAGGTAACGTCGGAAAACTTTCTTGCGAAATCGGACAAGCCGTGCGCTTCGTTTCCGACGATAACCGCGACTTTTCTTTTGGGACGATATGAAAACACGTCGTCTCCGCCCATATCCATCGCGACCTTATCGTATCCGGTGAGATAATCTTCAAGCTCTTCCGCGCGCGCTTTTATTACGTTTGCGCGAAGCACCGCGCCCATACTTGCCCTGACCGTTTTCGGTGAGAAAGCGTCGGCAGAGTCCACAAGATAAACGTCAAAAAATCCCGCGCCGACCGCCGTACGGATAATAGTTCCGACGTTGCCGCTGTCCTGCACTCCGTCAAGAACGACGGCGTTTTTCCCTTCGGGCTTCGACAAAGGAATTCCGATTACGGCAAGGATACCGCTGGGACTTACCGTGTCCGCAAGGACTTTCATCACGCTTTCCGACACGAGAGTTGTGCACGCGCCGTACTTTTTTGCAAGATTTTCGGCAATATCCGCGGTTTTGTCGGTCGCAAAAATTTCCTTCACCGAAAAACCTTCTTTGAGATCGGACAAAATGTTCACGCCTTCGGCAATGAACAGATTTTCCGCGTCGCGGTTTTTTTTGTCGTGAAGTTTTTTTACGAACTTTACCTTTTCGTTTGCGGTTGAAGTTATCATAATAAATGAAAAGGTAAGGAAACGCTAATCTTCCTTACCTTTAAGACACACTACTACTCTTTGTCGCTCTTGTCTTTAATAGCAACAACTTGCTCGCCGTCGTAATATCCGCATTTTTTGCAGGCTTGATGGCTGAGTTTAAGTTCGTGGCATTGAGGGCACTCGACCAGATTAGGGGTTTCGAGTTTCCAGTTAGCCGCACGACTGTTACGTCTTGCTTTGGATACTTTACACTTTGGTACTGCCATTGGTTGCACCTCCCGAATTGTTATTATTCATATTTTTCAGCACGGAAAAGGGATTGTAAGTATCGTCTTTGCCGTCGTCAATATTGCAGTTACATTCGCCTTCGTTCAGGTTTTTGCCGCATTTACTGCAAAGACCTTTGCAATCTTCCTGCACAGGACTTGCGAAGGCGACGCAAGCACGACGCGGTCGTTGATGACGGGATCGAGATCAACAATTTCGTCGTCGTAGGAAAGAGAATACTCGTCCGGGGGATCCTTAAAAAAAGTTTCTTCCACGGGGACTTTATATTTCACCGTAGTGGGCGCGCCGCAGCGGTCGCAATCGAAAATCGCTTCCGCGGTGAGTACGCAGTTTACGGCAAGGGTGTTTTCGGAAAAAGTATACCAACCTTTCAAAGTTGCCGGCGACAAGAACCTGCCCCCTCTGCTTCCCGTAAGAGAATCGTCAAGAGGTATTGATTCTTCAACGTTATAAAACTCGCCCTCGACGGCGTCTTTGAAATCGATAATCATCTTATACACCTATAAAACATTAAAATTATATATA
Organism: Clostridiales bacterium; assembly: GCA_022009995.1. GTDB lineage: Bacteria > Bacillota > Clostridia > Christensenellales > CAG-917 > CAG-349. The sequence continues at coordinate 1,324,297 of CP091734.1, read as the reverse complement.
TTATGCGCTTTTTTGTCAATCGAAAAAAGGCACTTGCGCCCCGAAAAACAGCCGAAAACGACTATTTTACGAGATTTTGCGTAAGTTCTTTGGTCTCTCTTGCGATGACAAGTTCCTCGTTTGTGGGGATAATCGCGACTTTTACCTTTGAGTCGGGTTTCGACAAAACCGAAACGTGAGCGTCCGAGGGGTGCTTGTTAAGCTCGAAATCGAAATCGACGCCGAGATATTCAAGCCCTTCCATGACGCGCTGACGGATTTCGGGACTATGCTCGCCGATGCCGCCGGTGAAGATAATCGCGTCCACGCCGCCCAAAACCGCTGCGAACGCACCGACGTACTTCTTGATGCGATAACCGACCATATCGAGCGTGAGTATCGCCCTTTCGTTTCCGTTTTCGGCAGCCGCCGTAACGTCGCGGCAGTCGCTGCTTATTCCGCTTACGCCCAGCATACCGCATTTTTTATTCAGAAATTGCACCATTTCGGGCAAATTTGCCAAGTTTTGCGCCCATGTATTCGATTGCGGCGGGATCGATATCGCCGCTTCTCGTGCCCATCATAACGCCTTCGAGGGGCGTGAAGCCCATCGTCGTATCCATACATTTTCCGTCCTTGACCGCAGAAAGCGAGCTTCCGTTTCCAAGGTGGCAGATGATGACTTTTTTGTCGCCGCCGAGCCACTCTCTCGCCTCGCCCGCGATATACTTGTGCGAAGTGCCGTGGAAACCGTATTTTCTCACCTTATATTCGTCGTAGATTTCGTAAGGAATGCCGTACATAAACGCCTTCGGCGGCATCGTCGCGTGGAAAGTCGTGTCGAAAACGAGCACCATGGGAACGTCCATAACTTCCCTGCACGCCTCGACGCAGGAAATATTGCCGGGCATGTGCAAAGGTCCAAGGTCGATATTTTTCTTGCACTTTGCGATGACGTCGTCGTCCACGACAACGCTGCACTTAAAATCTTCGCCGCTGTGGAGCACGCGATGACCGACCGCGCTGATTTCTTTGACGCTCTTAATCGCGCCGTTCTTTTCGTCAAGAAGGGCTTTCAGGACAAGTTCCATCGCCTCTTTATGCGTGGGCATCGGGCTTTCGATGACGAGTTTGTCTTTGCCCGCGACTTTTTGCGTAAGGACGGAACTGTCCATCGTGATTCTTTCGCAAAGACCTTTTGCGACGACCGATTCGTCCGTCATATCTATGAGTTGATATTTAAGCGAACTGCTGCCCGCGTTGATAACGAGAATTTTCATATTGCCACCTTATTTGGATTGAAGAGCGGTGATTGCCGCAGCCGCAACGATGTCTTCCGCAACGCATCCGCGCGAAAGGTCGTTGACGGGTTTTGCAAGACCTTGCATAACGGGGCCGATTGCCATGCAGCCGCCGAAACGTTGTGCGATTTTGTAGCCGATATTACCCGATTCCAGATTCGGGAAAACAAGCACGTTCGCGTGTCCGGCAACGGTTGAACCGGGGGCTTTTTGCTTTGCAACGACGGGAACGATTGCCGCGTCGAGTTGCATTTCGCCGTCTATATCAAGTTCGGGATGAGATTCTTTCACGATATTGAGCGCATGCACGACTTTGTCGATGCGTTCATGCTTTGCGCTGCCCTTTGTGGAGAACGAAAGCATTGCAACCTTCGGCTCGATACCGACAATATTTCTTGCGCTGTCCGCAGCGGCGACCGCAACGTCGGCAAGTTGATTTTCGTCAGGTTCGGGAATGACTGCGCAGTCGCTGAAAATCATTGCGGGAGCGTCGGTAACCGTGTTTCCTTCGGGAGGGACGATGACAAAGCAACTTGAAACGGACTTAATGCCGGGAGCGGGTTTGATGACCTGAAACGCACTTCTCAAAACGTCCGCGCTTGAAAAAGTCGCGCCGCCTACAAGACCGTCCACGTCGCCGCTTTTCAGCATAAGACAGCCGTAAAACATCTCGTTATTGACGGTGAGTTCATACGCCTGTTCTTCCGTCATACCCTTTGCCTTGCGAAGTTCATACAAAAGATTTGCGTATTCTTTGGTTTTTTCTGAGGTTTTGGGATTGACGATTTTCACGCCGGCAAGGTCGATTTCGGGATTATTTTTCGCGATCTCGTCCGCGTCGCCGATAAGTACGACTTTTGCGATGCCGCGTTTCGTCAGAAGTTCCGCCGCTTTCACAGCCCTTTTGTCAAAACCTTCGGCAAGAGCGATTGTTTTGTTTTGCTTTGACGCTCTTTCATAGAGTCCGTCCAAAAATTTGTTCATAAATGCCTCTTATATGATTTATTTTGCTTTGAAAAATAATTTGTCCCGTGTATAATTAAAGCAATAACATTATAGGTATTTTAATCCAAAAAATCAAGAAGAAATGGCAGTGAAAAACGAAAAAAAGAAAATAGTTGCGTGCGTCGCGGAGTTTAACCCGTTACACTCCGGACACCTGAGGCTTTTCGACGCCGTAAAACGCGATTTAATGCCCGATATATTCGCCGTTATACTAAGCGGGAATTTTTCGGAGCGCGGCGACGTAATGGTGAAAAATAAGCATATCCGCGCACAGTGGGCGATAAATGCCGGCGCGGACGTCGTTATGGAACTTCCGTTTTTTTACGCCGTGAACTGCGCCGAAAAATTTGCGGCGGGCGCAATGAAAATCTTGTCTTGTTTCGGCGCGCCGCTTACCGTCGCTTTCGGCAGCGAATCGGGAAACGTCAATGAAATTTCCGTACTTTCCGACAAAATCCACAACGAATCGGAACACGAAAAGTCTCTCATAAAACAAAACCTGAAAAGCGGAATGAGCCTTATCAGAGCGCGCGCCGCGGCACTGGACGAAAACGACTTTTTCACGCCCAACAACACGCTTGCGCTCGAATACGTCCACGCAATGAAAAAATACGGATTTTCACCTTACACGATAAAGCGCGAAGGCAGTTTTTCCGGGCTTGAAACAGACGGAAATTACGCCTCGGCGCAAGCGATAAGAAATTGCGTTTTTTCGGGGCGTTTCAATGAAATCGAGCGTTTTTTGCCGGATTACGTTTCAAATACGCTTGAAAATTGTGTTTCCAACAACGACCTTTTCAGCCTTGTTTCTTACAGACTCAACACGATGACCGTTGATGAAATCGCAGCCCTTCCAGAAGTTATCGAAGGGCTTGAAAACCGCATAAAACAAGCCGCGAAAACCGCAAAATCTTACGACGAACTCATAAACGCAATTAAGTCGAAAAGATATACGATGGCTCGCATTAAGCGCATACTTTTATACGCGGTTGCGGGGCTTGACAAAAACAAACTCGACGAATTGTATTCCGCGCCCGCCTACGCAAGGGTGCTTGCCGTAAAAGACGACAAAAAAGACGCGCTGAAAATCCTTGGCGAAAACCTTATCACGTCGTATTCCGATTTTTTAAGCGCGCCCGAAAGCGTGAAAGCCGCAATCGAACTTGAAAACAAAGTCGACGACGTATATTTCGTCCTGTCCAAAGAAAAAGAAAACTTCAATACCGTTTTCGTGAAGTAATTTTTGATATAAAATCCGCGTATAAATTAGCGTGAAGCATTCAAAAAAAATCGCCGCGCTTATTATACTTTTATTGATGTGCGCCGTTCTTATAAACCCCGAAAGATATCTTTCGTCGGTGAAAGACGGCGTTATTTTGTTTTGGGCGGCGGTACTTCCCGCGCTTTTCCCTTTCTTCTTTTTCACAAGAATGCTGACGGGGCTGGGCTTCCCCGAAACCGTCGGGAAGTTTTTTGAAAAGCCCGTCAAATTCCTTTTTCACACCCCGCCGATTTCCGCATACATTTTTTTCATGAGCGTGCTTTCGGGCTATCCCATCGGCGCGAAACTAATTTCGGAATTTTACAAAAACGGCGTGATAAATACCGAAGAAAGCAAAAAAATTATTGCTTTTTCATCAACTTCGGCGCCGCTTTTTGTCATCGGAACTTTGGGCGTTTTCATGCTTGACAACGTGTCGTACGGCGTGATAATACTTTTTTCGCATTACCTTTCGGCGATAATTACGGGACTTGTTTTTTGCAACGTAAGACGGCTTAAAGCGACAAAAAGCGACGTTAAACCCCGCGTAAAACCGTTGCCGGACAACGTCATAGGCGACAGCATTAACGACAGCGTCCTGTCGGTTTTGTCGGTCGGCGGGCTTATCGCGATATTTAGTCTTGTCATCGACGTTCTGTACGATCTGAAATTTTTTGACCTGTTCGGAAATTATTCGCCGCTTGCCGTCGGATTTTTTGAAATGACGCGCGGCGCGAAAGAGATAATAAAAAACCCGCCTTCGACGGGCGCGCTTCTTGCCGCGCTTACCGGGTTCACGTCGTTTGGCGGATTGTGTATATTTTTGCAGGCGACGACTTTCTTAAAAGACGCAAAGGTCAAATCGTCGTATTATTTTCTTGTGAAAGTTTTTCAGGGACTTGTCGGCGCGGGGATTGCTTATCTTGTCTCGCTGGCGTTGCCCTGATATTTCGTATTTGCGTTTCCGTCGGTTTTTCTCAGTTCTTCCCTGTTGTTTCTGATGAGCGTCAGGGCGTCGCGCAACGTAACTTCGCTGTCGCTTAAAACCTCGTCGATTTTGCATTTCAGGTCGTACTCGACGTGGGCGCGCATATCCATGGCTTCCTGTTTGATTTTTGCCGCTTCTTCGGTTGCCTGACGGATAATATCGCTTTCGTTCAAAAGTTTATCGCGGCGGCTTTCGGCTTCTTTTATGACGTTGTTGCCGTATTCCAGCACCCTTTGTTTCTGGTTTTCGCAATCGTCGACGATAAACTGCGCCTGACGCATGACGTCGGGGTACGCGGCGCGCATACGGTCGATAATATCAAGCACCTGCGCGCGGTTTACGATAACGTCGCTGCCCGAAAACACCGATTTTTTTGCGGTCGAAACGACTTGTTCGAGTTCCGAAACGTATTGCATAAAGTTATCCATAAAATCTCCTTATTCGTGACCGTGTTCCCGAACATACGTGGAACTGACGTTTTTATGCTTTTCGTCCGTCACGAGAATCATAGTATCTATGCCCTTATATTCAAGGTTTTGTCGTCTTAAATCGAGTTCGTATTTAAGGTCTTTGTCGTTTCTCACGCCGCGGAGCATAAGGTTTGCGCCGACGCTTAAACAAAAATCGCAGGCAAAGCCGTCGTATGCGAAAATTTTGACGTTGTCATAAGGTTTCACGGCGTCTTTAAGGAGCGAAAGCCTTTCTTCCAAAGACAGTTTATACGTCTTTTCCGGATTGATGAGTATGACCATATAAACTTCGTCAAAAAGTTTTTGCGCCTGTTCAAGAAGAAACAGGTGACCGCTTGTCACGGGATTGAAACTACCCGTTATTACTGCTTTCTTCGTCATAAGTTATGAATTCCAGCGCGGTGTTGCCGTACTTTCGCGTATCGACGATTTTAAGCCCGTCGGGGATTTTGGGAGTAAGGTCGAAAAGCCTTTCGTAACAGATCACGCCGTCGTCTTTCAAAATGCGATAAGCGTTGATGATGTTGAGCGCGTCCGAGGCATACGGGCTTCTGTACGGTGCGTCTATGAAAATAATATCATACTTTTCGTCCCCTTTCAACACCATTTTGAAGTCGGAATGAACGATTTTGTAATTTCCTTCGATATTTTTCAGGTTTCTGTTGATTACGTCGACGGCTTCTTTGTTGTTGTCGCAGAAACGACGCTGTTCGCGCCGCGCGAAAGACATTCGATTCCGAGCGCGCCGCTGCCCGCAAATAAATCAAGCACGTCGCTGTCCTGTATGCGGGTTTGTATAATGTCAAAAAGGGATTCTTTCACTCTGTCTGTCGTGGGGCGCGTGTTTTCGCCGTCCAGAGACCGCAGTATTCTTCCCCTGTGTTTTCCCGAAATAATCCTCATATTAACCTCCTTTTCGTCCCGATTCCGTGATGACGATTTGCATTTTCACGTCGTGAGTTTCGGAGTCGATCTCGTCGATTTCCTGACAGTCGTACGCAAGCGCAAGAATACGCCCCGTCGCCTTTTCAAGATATCTGTCGTAATATCCTTTTCCGTGTCCGAGCCTTGTGAGAGTTTTGTCAAACGCCACAAGCGGCACGATATTCAGTTCGGCGTCGAAAAAGTCTTCGCCGTCGTCCGTTGTTTCGAATATGCCGAAAATATTTCTGACGAATTTCGATTTTTTTGAAATTACCGAAAGGCGCATCAGGTCGCCCGAAATTTTCGGGATATACACTTTCACGCCGCGCTCGAAAAGACCGTCGATAATCGCGTTTGTTTGCACCTCGTCGTCGGATGATTTATAAACGAAAACGCTTTTTATCCCGTTTTCGTCGACAAACGACAATACGTCGTTTACTATGACGCCGCTTTTAATAAGTTTTTCGGCGTCGGATAACGTTTTTACCCTTGCCTTTGCAAGGGCTCTTGCCGAACGTTTATTCATACTACAATGCCTTATCGAGAACTCGTACGTCGGCGCGGGACAATACGTCAAGCGCGCGTCCGACTTCTTTTACCTTAAATAATATTATCGCGTTTCCGCCCGTTCTTGAATAACTGTACAGATATTCGATGCTTATATCGCCGTCCGCAAGCGCTTTCAATACCTTTGCAAGTGCGCCCGGTACGTCGCCGATTTCAACGCCGATAAGCTCGGTTTCGGTGACGGTGAATCCTTCGTCGCGAAGTATCGAACGAGCCCGCGCGTTGTCGGTCGTGATAAATCTGACTATGCCGAAATCTTCGGTGTCGGCAATCGACAGCGTTAAAATATCGATTTTTTCTTTCGCAAGAACGCCCGCAAGTTCTTTTAAGCGTCCTTTTCTGTTTTCAAGAAACACCGCAAGTTGGTTTACCAGCATAATTTTCTCCTTATTTTTTGCGTCTGTCGACGATGCGGTTGGATTTGCCTTCGCTTCTCGGCAGGGATCGCGGCGACACGATTGTGATCTTTGCGGAAACACCCAGCATCGACTGCATATCGTGCGAAATGCGCGCTTTCAGATTTTCGATGTCGCGGATTTCGTCGGAAAACGCGTGCTCCGCAAGTTCCACCTGAATTTCAAGGGTGTCAAGGCTTCCGACGCGGTCAAGAATAATACGGTAATGCGGCCCGATCATTCCGCCGATGTTCAGAAGCACCGTTTCGATTTGCGACGGGAAAATGTTTACGCCGCGAATAATAAGCATATCGTCGCTGCGACCTTCGATTTTGCCCATTCTGACAAGGGTGCGCCCGCATTCGCACGGCTCGTTATAAAGCGTGCAGATGTCGCGCGTTCTGTATCGGATAAGGGGTATGCACTCCTTCGTGAGAGTCGTGAACACAAGTTCGCCCTTCTCGCCGTAAGGCAGCGGTTTCAGCGTGTACGGATCGATAATTTCGGGATAGAAAAAGTCCTCGTACACGTGCTTGCCGCAGTGCGATTTGCATTCCATCGCGACGCCCGGCCCGCTGATTTCCGAAAGACCGTATATGTCGAACGCCTCGATTTTAAGCCGATCTTCGATTTCACGGCGCATTTCTTCAGTCCAGGGTTCCGCGCCGAAAATGCCGGTTTTCAACATAAGGTCGTCGGTCGTAAGCCCCGCGGTTTTCAACTCTTCCGCAAGATACAGCGCGTACGACGGGGTGCATGCGATTGCCGTCGCGCCGAAGTCTTTCAGAAGCATCAGTTGGCGCATCGTGTTGCCCGTCGAAACGGGGACAGCCGTCGCGCCCATCTTTTCCACGCCGTAGTGCAGCCCGAGACCGCCCGTGAAAAGTCCGTAGCCGTATGCGATATGTACGGTATCGTTTTTCGTAAGCCCTGCCGAGGTCATTGCGCGGGCGCAACATTCAGCCCAGGTGTTCAGATCCCTTTTCGTGTATCCGACGACGGTGAGTTTCCCCGTCGTGCCGCTTGACGCGTGCAGTCGTACGACCTTTCCTGTCGCAACCGAAAAGTCCGAAAGGATAGTTTGCGCGTATATCGGTTTTCACCGTGAACGGTAGTTTTGAAATATCCGAAATTGACCTGACGTCTTCGGGTTTCAGCCCGATAGCGTCCATTTTCGCGCGGTAGTAAGGCACGCGGTCATAAACGTTTCGCACTTGTTTCACAAGTCTTTCGGATTGCAGCGCGAACAAATTTTCGCGGTTCATCGTTTCGATTTCTTTGTTGTAATATTTCATTAAAATTCCCAAAAATTCAAGCCTTGATTCTTTTCTACAAAATTTTAACATACGCGCCGTCTTATTTCAAGCGAAAAATCAAATTTATGTTGAAAACATAAAAAACGACTCGTTTTCACAAGTCGTTATCATTTTGGAAAAATCTGTGTTTTTTTATCCGTTTTCATAAAACGTGCTGAACGCCCTTTTTGTCGCTCATACGATACAGCACGATTTTGTTGCCGATCGCAAGCACTGGATCGGCGTTAAGTCGCGCCGCCAGATCGTTGATAATTTCTTTTGCGGTAAAGTCGCAGTTTTTCAGAACGTTGAGTTTCACAAGTTCGTGTGAGTCAAGCGCGATCGAAACTTGTTCGACAACGGTTTCGGTAACGCCGTTTTTGCCGATCTGGAAAACGGGTTCGAGTTTTTGCGACAATCCTTTAAGTTTTGCTCTGTCTTTCGTTGAAATCATATATTACCTCTTTTATTCCACAAATTCAAATTCGATATCGCCGACGACGATAGTGTCGCCGTCTTTTGCGCCTTTCTCTCTGAGCGCGTCGATTACGCCGCGGTTTTGCAGGGTTTTCTGAAAATATCGGAAACTGTCGTCGTCCGACATCGTAACGTTTTTTTGCAGGGTGTCGATAAGCCCGCCGTAAACCAGAAAAGTATGGTCGTCTTCTTTTTCGATTTCAAAGGACGAGTTGTCGGATTTTTCAAACTCGAAGTCTTCGTCGACGTAAATATCCTCGGGCTTTTCGGCGGTTTTAAGCCCGTCGATAATGGCTTTTATCAGCGTATCTATACCCAAATGGGTATAGGCGGAAATTTCGATGACCTTTTTGCCGACTTTTTTCTGGAAACTTTTCACCGCTTTGTCAAGTTCTTCCGCTGTCAAAAGGTCAGTTTTATTGACACAGATTATTTGCGTAAGCCCGGCAAGTTTCGCACTGTAACCGTCAAGTTCCCTGTTGATTTTTACGAAATCGTCGTACGGATCGCGCCCTTCCGAGCCCGAAATATCGACGATATGCACGAGAAGCCGCACCCTTTCGATATGTCTTAAAAAGTCGTGTCCGAGCCCCGCGCCTTCGCTTGCTCCCTCGATAAGCCCCGGGATATCCGCGATGACGATACTTTCGTCGTAAACTTTCAGCACGCCGAGATTGGGCGCAAGAGTCGTGAAATGATAATTCGCGATTTTCGGTCTTGCCGACGTCATTACCGACAAAAGCGTGGATTTTCCGACGTTGGGAAAACCGATTAAACCGACGTCCGCAATGGTTTTCAGTTCCAGAATAAGCGCGTGTTCCGTGGTTTTCGTGCCTTGTTGCGCGAAATTCGGCGTGCGCCTTGTCGGCGTTGCGAAGCGAGCGTTGCCTTTGCCGCCCCTGCCGCCTTTCAGCAACACTTTTTCATATCCTTTTTTGTTCATATCCGCAACGACGACGCCGCTTTCCTTATCCTTAATGACCGTGCCCAAAGGTACGTTTATGATAAGGTCTTCGCCGCTTTTTCCAAAGCAGTTTCTGCCTTGTCCGTTTTCGCCGTTTTCCGCGCGGAAATGTTTTTTGAATTTGAAGTCGATAAGGGTGTTCAGGTTGTCGTCGACGCGAAACACGACGTTGCCGCCGTTGCCGCCGTCGCCGCCGTCGGGCCCGCCCTGCTGGACGAACTTTTCACGATGGAACGACACAATCCCGTCGCCGCCGTTACCGGCTTTACAAAATATCGTTACGTAATCAAGCATAATTTGTCCGATGCCGCCTTTTTTGCGGCTTTATTATTTTTATTATTTATAATGATTAAATAATTTACTAAATTTATTCCTTTTCGTCAAGCGACCCGAACAACCTGATTGCGTCGTATCTGTCCTTGACCACCGCAAAGCATTTTTCGCGGTTTTCGTCGCTGATTTTGTGCAAATCGGGAAGCGCAACCGTTTTCATACCCGCCGAAAGCGCGGACTCTATGCCGACCGTGCTGTCTTCAAGTGCGAAACAGTTTTTCGGAAGCACGCCCATAAGCCCTGCCGTTTTGAGATAGATTTCGGGCGAAGGCTTCGTATGCTCAACCTCGTTTCCGCAAACCACGACGTCGAAAAATTTCGCAATGTCGTGATATTCCAGTTCAAAATCCACGATTTTGCGATAAGTCGAGGTCGCAAGCCCCATATACCAGCCGTCGCTTTTCAGAAATTCCAGCAGTTCCTTTGCGCCGTCCATAAGAGGCGTCGGGCGCGTAACAAGCGTTTTGTTGAAGTAATCGACCGCACCGTTTATGAACCCGACCGCGTCGAAATCCGCACCGAAGCGGTCTTTCAGAAGTCCGGCGATATACTGCGGGCTGACGCCGACAAATTTCAGCATAAATTCTTCGTCGTTCGGGACGCCGTTCATTTTGGCGTATTCCATAACGGAGCGCATCATAACCCTTTCGGTGTCAATAAGCGTACCGTCGAAGTCGAGTATAATATTTTTTTGCATTTCGGAATTATCCTTTCAGTTTCTCGATTATGGATTTTGCGGCAAGACGTCCCGCGCCCATCGCAAGGATTACGGTTGCCGCGCCCGTTACCGCGTCACCGCCGGCATAGACGTTTTCGACAGACGTTTCGCCCGTTTCGGGATTGATTTTAATAGTGCCTTTTTCGTTGAATTCAAGCCCTGTCGCGCCGTCTTTCAGAATGGGGTTCGGACTTGTGCCGAGAGCGACGATGACTTCGTCGCAAGGAACGTCGAACTCGCTCCCCGATATGGGTTTCGGGCTGCGCCTTCCCGACGCGTCCGGCTCCCCGAGAGCCATTTTCACACAGCGCATGCAGGTTACTTTTCCGTCCGCGCCCAAAATCTCGACGGGGTTTGTAAGAAGGCAAAATTCAACGCCTTCTTCTTCCGCGTGGTCGATTTCGGCGTGGCGCGCAGGCATTTCCGCGCGGCTTCTGCGGTAAACGAGTTTGACGCTGTCCGCACCCATGCGAAGCGCCGTTCGCGCGGCGTCCATAGCGACGTTTCCCGCACCCACGACAACAACGTTCTTTCCGCGTTGTATCGGCGTAACGGCGTCTTTATCGTACGCTTTCATCAGATTAACCCTTGTTAAATACTCGTTTGCACTGTAAACGCCGATAAGGTTTTCTCCTTTTATATTCAAAAACGAAGGCAAGCCCGCGCCCGTTCCGATGAACACCGCGTCGTATTCTTTTTCAAGTTCGTTGAGCGTAAACGTCTTTCCGATGACAGTATTCATCTTAAACTTAACACCGGCGTTTTCAAGTTTTTCGATTTCGTTTCACGATGTCTTTCGGCAATCTGAACTCGGGTATGCCGTAAATCAGCACGCCGCCCGCCTTATGAAACGCCTCGTAAACGGTGACGTCAAAGCCGTTCCGGATAAGATCCGCGGCGCAGGAAAGTCCCGACGGACCGCTGCCGATAACCGCGACTTTTTTGCCGATTTTGTCCGAAGTTTTAAGGGCTTTTCCTTGTTTTATCGCAAAGTCGCCGACGTATCTTTCAAGCCCGCCGACCGACACGCTGCCGCCCGCTTTTTCGCGGCGAACGCAATGCAATTCGCACTGTTTTTCCTGCGGGCAGACTCTGCCGCAAACCGACGGCAGACTGTTGTCGCTTTTCAGACTTTTCATGGCGTTTTCCATGTCGCCGCACTTAATAAAACCGATAAATTTCGGGATATTCACGCCGACGGGACAGCCGCTTCTGCAAGGTGCGTTTTTGCAATTTAAGCACCTTTCCGCCTCCTTTTTCGCGACGTCGTCCGAAAACCCCAGCGACACTTCTTCAAAGTTATGCCGTCTTACTTCGGGCGGCTGATTTTCAATATCGTGTCTTAAAAAATCCGCCATTATCTTATCTCTCCCGTAAGCCTGCAAACGTGTTCTTTTTCCTGTTCCTTGTAAAATTTGGAGCGGTTTATCGCCTCGTCGAAATCGACAAGATGTCCGTCGAATTCAGGCCCGTCCACGCAAGCGTACTTTACTTTTCCGTCGACGGTGAGCCTGCAACTGCCGCACATACCCGTGCCGTCGACCATAATCGTATTCATACTGACGATTGTTTTCACGCCGTAATTTTTCGTGAGCGCGCACACCGCTTTCATCATCGGGAGCGGTCCCACGGCAAAGATACAATCGTATTTTCGTCCTTCGTCCAGAAGGTTTTTGATTTTGTCGGTCACAAAGCCTTTTTCGCCCGCGCTTCCGTCGTCGGTCATGACGAAAAACTCGTTTGAAAACTTTTTGAAGTCGTTTTCGTAAATGACAAGGCTTTCGTTTCTTGCGCCGACGATAACGTCCGCCGCTTTGTTTTCAAGCATAAGTTGTTTTGCCTGCGGATAAATTACCGCCGAACCTATGCCTCCGCCGACAAGCAGTATTTTGTCGAAACCGCTTAAATCGGTGGGTTTTCCGAGCGGACCTACGAAGTCGCAAATCGTGTCGCTGACCGAGAGTTTTTCCAAAATCATCGTGGAATACCCGACCGTCTGGACAAGAATGGTAATCGTGCCCTTTCGCGGTCGTAATCGCAAACGGTGAACGGCACTCTTTCGCCGTCTTCGGTTGCGCGAAGTATGATAAACTGCCCGGCACGCGCGCGGTGTGCGACGTCGGGAGCGTATACGACGTATTCGTTGACTTTTTCGGAAAATTGTTTCTTACTTATTATTTCGTACGTTTTCATTATAATAATTGCAAAACTCTTGAAGGTTGCATTTGTCGCACGACGGACGCTGACTTTTGCAGGTATATCTGCCGTGAAAAATAAGCGTGTGATGCAAGTCGTACCAGCTTTTTTCGGGAAACTCCGCTTTCAGATCGTTCATCACGGCGTCGGGAGTTTTTCCGTCCGACAGCCCGAGCCTGTGCGCGAGCCTGAAAACGTGGGTATCGACGGGCAAAGCGTTGCCGCCCAAAGCGACGCAGGTAACGACGCTTGCCGTTTTGTTTCCGACTCCGCGAAGGCTTTTGAGATCGTCAAAGTTTTCGGGCATTTTTCCGCCGAACCTTTCGACAATATCGTCCGAAAGCGACTTTATCGCAACCGCCTTATTATGATAAAATCCCGTGGAATATATGAGTTTTTCCAAGGTTTCGAGCGGCATTTTTTGGAAATCCGACGGCGTTTTTGCGACCTTGAACAGTTCGCTCGTGACGATATTCACGCGCTTATCCGTACACTGTGCCGACAGCACGACCGCGACAAGCAGTTGAAACGGCGTGTCGAAATTCAGCTCGCACTTTGCGTCGGGATAATCCTTTTTCAGCGTATCAAGAAGTTTTACGTTTCTGTCCGTCATTATTTGTCGTTTTTACTTTCTTCTTTTTCTTCTTTCTTTTCTTCCCTTTCGGCTTTTCTGGTTTTGATAAGTTTTACGGTTGAGTTGTAAAGACTTTCAAAAATCGGAATTGTCAGGAAAATTATCCAGGTCGGGTGCCAGATTTTAAGCGTCGCGCCGATGACAACGTAAATCGCGATGCAAAACAAGGTATAAACGATAAGCCTTGTGTGCTTGATTCGCATTAAGTTGTCGAAAATGAAGTAAAGTGGCCACGCAAAAAACACGATCCAGCCGGGATGCCAGAGTTTGCCCAAAAATCCCATCAGAAGATACGCAATCAAAACGATTGTGAAAATCGGGAAGCGGACTTCGCCCGTCGTAATGTAGTTTTCGATGAACGAATAGTACGCGGGGATTGTCAAAAATATTACCCACGCGGGGTGCCATGCGTTCAGCGCGAAACCGAGCGCAAGATAAACCACGATGCAAATCAAGGGATAAGGAATCGACTTGAAAAACGTCGTCCACGCCGTTACGCGCGGTGCTTTTTTCACCTGTTCGACGTTTGTCGACTGCGCGGCGTAACTTTTATCGGTGTGATATTCGCCGGTTTTGTCGAACCTGTCGCTGCCCTTAAAGTCGTACTTTGCATAGGTTTTTTCGTATTTTGCCTCATAATCGTACTCGTCGTCGATTTTATCGGGGGCTTTCCCGTTTGCGGCGACTTCTTCGCTTTCGGTCCTTTTGCTTTCTTCGTCGAAATCAAGCATATTAGTCCTCCTTTTTCGCGCTTTCGGCGTAGTAATTTATCAACGAACCCGCAAGAATGATGTCTCTTTCCGTAAGGGTTATCGTATCCATATCGAAGGAGATGCGCTTAACTGCGCCGTTTCTCACAAGGTATGCGGAAAACGAATTCTGCGCGATAAGCCTTGTTTTGACGTCGGGCATTATAATAACGTCGTTCACTTCAAATCTGTCCTTTGAAAGAAGGGGCAGCATACCCCAGTTGATAAGGTTGCTTCTGTATCGTTTCGTCGCGTATTCGCGCGCGATGTTCGCGCTTGCACCGAGTACGCGCTGACAAGACGCCGCCTGCTCTCTCGCGCTGCCGTCGCCGGGTTTTACCGCGCATACTACGCTGCCCATTCCGACGCTGCCCATGAGTTTTAGCCCCGTTTTTTCAAGGGCGAGTTTCACTTCTTCGGGAAGGACGCCACGTTTTACTTCGTTCGCTTCCGCCTTTATTTTCTTTGCCCGTTGTACGTAATCCGGACATTTTCTGGACAAAGTAAACTCCGCAAGTTTTAGGGGATTCGAGCGGTAACTTGACGTTTCGCCCGACGGAATAAGTTCGTCCGTGGTGGTCACGGCGTCGTCGATTGCCGCGGCGACTCGCAAAATAAGGTTGTCGGGAAGCGCGTCGATTGCGGGCCAATCCCTGATGTTCGGACCATATTGCAACTGTTCCTCGGGCAACGGATTGCGCCAGCCGTTGTAAACTCTCTTTTCGTAAATTTCGTCGTCGTATTCGTACGGTTTGATTTCGTCGTCGTAATCGACGTCCATAGCAGACGTCAGCACGCCGCCGTTTCTTGCGGTTGCGGCGATACTTCTTGCGTCCATAAGCGCGACCGAGGCGATTTGAAGCCCGGACGGCTTACTTCCTTCGCGGTTTTCAAAGTTTCTGGTCGTGTGGCGTATCGACAATCCGTTGTTGGACGGGGTGTCGCCCGCGCCGAAGCAAGGACCGCAAAAACAGGGTTTGATGACCGCGCCCGCCTCGACAAGCGTCGAAAGGCTGCCCTTTTTCATAAGATCGAGATATACGGGCATACTTCCCGGATACACGTTCAGCGAAAACGCGCCGTTTCCGGTGGACGCACCTTTTAATACGTTTGCGGCAAGAGCGATATTGTCGTAAGTGCCGCCCGCGCAACCCGCGATGACGCCCTGCGATACCCTGACCTTTCCGTTGACGATTTTGTCGGTAAGCGAGAAAGAAAGTTTATCGTTGTTAAGTTCCGCCTTGCAGTCGTTTTCGACCTTTTTAAGAATGTCGTAAGGATTTTCGATGACGTCTTTGAGTTTATAAACGTTGCTCGGGTGGAAAGGCAATGCAATCATAGGCTCGACCTTTGACAAATCCACGGTAATCGCGTCGTCGTAATAGGCGAGTTTCCCGGGGCGCATTTCGGTGAAGTCGTTTTCGCGCCCGTACATTTTAAGATATGCCTGCGTTTTTTCGTCGGTAATCCAGATGCTTGAAAGGCACGTGGTTTCGGTCGTCATGACGTCGATGCCGTTTCTGAATTCCATATCGAGGTTATTTATGCCGTCGCCGACGAATTCCAACACCTTGTTTTTGACGATGCCGCCCTTGAACACCGCGCCGATTATGGCAAGCGCGACGTCCTGAGGACCTACGCCGTGACGGACATTCCCTTTAAGTTCCACCGCGACGACTTCGGGATACTTGATGTCGTAAGTGCGGCCGAGAAGTTGTTTCACAAGTTCGGGACCGCCTTCGCCGATCGCCATCGTGCCGAACGCGCCGTAACGGGTATGACTGTCGCTGCCCAATATCATCTTTCCGCAACCTGCAAATTTTTCACGCATGAACGAGTGTATTACCGCAACGTTTGCCGGGACGTACACGCCGCCGTACTTTTTCGCCGCGGACAATCCGAAAACGTGGTCGTCCTCGTTTATCGTGCCGCCGACCGCGCAAAGCGAATTATGACAGTTCGTCAGAACGTAAGGAGCGGAAACCTTTTCAGCCCGCTTGCTTTCGCACTCTGGATAATGCCGACGTAAGTAATGTCGTGCGACGCGATTGCGTCAAATCTTATGTTCAGATTATCGCCACGGTACGCGCCGTACGCCGAGTGCGCCGACAGTACCGAATACGCCATAGTGCCCTTGAACGCTTCCGAAATTTCCTTATCGGTGAAAACGCTGCGGATTTCCCCCAGGCTTTTGAATTTTCCGTCGCAATAATATGCGCCGGCTCTTTTTACGTCAATCAATGTAGTTCTCCTTAACGCTAAGTGGTGTTTCGCAGTACGCCGTACGTAAAAGCGCGCGCGAAATAATTAAAATCTATTTTATTATACAATATACCGCGCGAATTTCAAAACGTTTTTACAAATAAAAGAAACGCGCCCCGATGAAATCGTTGAAAAAATATTTCTTATGTGGTAATATTATTTCAGGTGATTTTATGAAATTCAAGATGAAATTTTCAACCGCGGTGTATGTTTTGATTACCGCAGTAATATGTATTTCAATTACGTCAATCGTACTTGACGCGCTCATTTTGGCAGGTAAAGGCGGTTTTATGCAAGGAAACACTGTAATAACGTCGATATCAATCGTTGCCGCCGCGCTGCTTTTGACGTGCTGTCTTTCGATACTTTTCAACTCAAAATATTATTTTTCCGAAAACGGGTTTACGGTGATTTACGGCTTCGTTCCGCGCATTATCCCTTATGAAAACATTCTGGCGGGCGCGGAAGAAAAAATGACGCATAAACTTTATCTTCAATACGTCGACCGGGACAAGAAAAAGGACTTCCTTATTATCGCCGTGAACGTCGACGAAAAATACAACGACGTCATACAGTCCGAACTTGAAAAACGCAACAAAACTTTCAGGCGGCTTAACACCCCGGACGATAACGAATAACCCTTAAACGGCGTTTTTTTGCCCTTTAATCGTCGATTTTCAATCATTTTTGCGGTTTTGAAAAATTTTTCGCATAAAAATGCTTGAATATTTCCGGCATATATATTATTATATAGTATAGTGAATTGAAGTAGCAGGGAGGAGTTTTATGGATTCTAAATTAGAGGCTCATATTGACGAGATATTTATCGAAGTTCCCAAAACCGACAAAATGGTTACTATGATTAACCGCATTAAGTCAAAGGCGAACAGTAAATTTTTGCAAATCCGCGATCAGGGTTATTCCAGAAGCGTCGCTTTTAACGAGGTTGACGACTGGCTTATGAAAGCAAAAGTCATCGTTGACGAGGAAGCCGGCAAACTTACCCCGGCGGAACTTGCCACGATCAAAACTCCGGCAACTCCTTACAATGCGCCCGCAGGCGAAGTCGTTTCCAACGCTTCCCTTGACGACGGCGAGGCGGCTGTCGTTGTCGAAAGAGATTACGACGCTCCCGCTCCCGCATTCGAGGCTGCTCCCGTTCAATACGACACGGCTGTGGATATGAGTTACGCACAGGAGACCGAACCCGAATCGTTCGCATCCGAGCCCGCTCCCGCGGAAGAAGCAACGGCTGTTGAACCCGCGGCGGAAAAACCCGCAAAAGAAAAACACAAGAAAGACAAAAAGAAGAAGAAAGAAGAAGCCGAGGAAGAAGACATCGTCGTTCCCGTCAAATCGTCGGGCGTCGCAGGCAAAGTCATCGGCAGCATTTGTCTTGTCGGCGGTATTGCCCTTGTCGTTGTCGCCGCACTTATGATTGTCGGCATAATTTAACAATATTTTTTACAAAAGACAAAGACGGCACGCAAATTGCGTGCCGTTTTAATTTTATTATTTAATAAAAACTTACAATAAAAAACGGCTCATTTTCACGAGCCGTTATTCTTTTCTCAAAGCACATCAAGCGGTTTAAAGAAACCTTCAAGGCAGTTATCCATGAAATACTTTACCTCGGGAAGGTCAACGTCGATTGCGTTCAGCGTGGTTTTTTCCGCGATTGCGAACTCACCGTTTCCGGACAAGGTTTCTTCAACGCACTTAATATACGCCGAGATTTTGTCGGCGGCTTTTATGAGCCTGCCTTCGTCGCTTGTAATATCGACGTTGAAATATTTTTCGTACTCTTCCCTCAAAAAATCGGGGAGCATCGACAAAAGTTTTTCGTCCGCCGTTTTTTCCAGATCCTTATATGCGGATTTGAGCGCGGGATTGTTGTATTTCACGGGCGTCGGCATATCGCCTGTTATGACCTCGGAACTGTCGTGAAAGAGCGCGGCGGTCGCGACGAAATCGGCGTCAACGTTCCCGCCGAACTTTTTGTTTTTGATAAGCGCGAGAGCGTGCGCGATGACAGCCACCTGAAACGAGTGTTCAAACAGGTTTTCGTCGTAATTCGCGCGCATCAGACACCAACGTCTGATATATTTCATTCGGTTTATCAATGCGTAAAAGTTGCTCATAGTCAGATTATGTACTTTTCGGATTTTTGCGGACGTGATTCGAGTTCCGCCTTTTTCGCTTCGTAGCCTTTTCTGTCAAACATTGCGTACGTCGCGTTTTTGCCTTCTTCGACGCCGGGCTGGTTGTAGGTATCGATGTTCAGAAGCGCGCCTTCGTAAGCCGTTTGGAGTTGATAAAAATACAAAAGTTGTCCGATTGTAAACGCGTTGACTTCGGGCAGGATAATCGTATTATTGAGTCTTCCCGATTTCATAAGCGCGTATTCGGTTGCCTCGCGTTCGGTATTCAGAAGTTTACCAAGCGTCGCGCCGCACAGGAAGTTGACGTTGGGATATTCTTCCGCGCCGTCGGGGATAAGCAGTTCGCTTCTGAACGCTTCGACGGCGATAAACGTAACGACCTTGTCAAAAGGACCTTCGGTGTAAAGCTGGACTTGCGAATGCTGGTCGGTAACGCCCAAAGATTTGACGGGTGTCTGCCCTGCGTTTACCGTGTTGCCGTCAAGGTCTTTCGCTTTCCCAAGGCTTTCGCCCCACAGTTGGCAATACCAGTCCGCCATATATTTCAAACTGTCGGCGTACGGCATCATAACCGAGATATTGCAGCCTTTTTTCATTGCGATATTCTGCAAGACCGCAGCCATAAGAGCGGGATTTTTGGATGCGGCGGATTTATTGCAGGTTTTATCCATAAATTCCGCGCCCGCAAGCAAGCCTTTGATGTCTATTCCGAGCACCGCCGCGGGAAGCAGACCGACGGGACAAAGTTCCGAAAATCTTCCGCCGACGCCGTCGGGAATATAAAAGGTTTTGAATCCTTCCGCTTTTGCGATTTTGATAAGGTTGCCCGAGTTTTCGGACGTGGTTGCGATGATATTGTTTTTGTAGTTTTCGCCGAGTTTTTCTTTCAGAATGTCGGTGACGATAAGGTATTGGCTCATCGTTTCGGAGGTCGCGCCTGATTTCGTGATAACGTTGAACATGGTTTTTGCGGGATCGATAATATCGAACAACGCGTTCATACGTTCGGGGTCGATGTTGTCTTCAACGTAAAATTTCGGCGATTTTCTGACCTTTTTCGGCAATTCGTTGTGGTGCAGATGGCACAATGCCTGATACACGGCGATGGGACCGAGCGCGCTGCCGCCGATACCCAGAACGACAAAATTGTCAAAATTTTTCCTGACGTCTTTTGCCGTTGCCAAAATATCTTCGACGATTTCTTTCTGGTTGTAAGGAAGTTCCGTCCAGCCCATCCAGCCTTTTCCGCGGTTTTCGGAAACGAAGTTGAACGCGGCTTTTGCGGGCGCGTTCATTTCGGCAAGATCCTTTTCGGTGAAGCCGTTTTCGCCGATATAAGACGCCATCATATTGTTGTAATCAAATTTAAGTTTGTTTTCAATCTTGTTGTACTTCATTAAAAAAGCCTCTCGATTTTATTTAACTTTCCCCAAAATATCGTTAAGATAATCGACGCAATCTTTCACGTCGGAGTATTTATCGTAGTTGCCGGAATAAAGCTCGATCATCATGGGACCGTCGTATCCGATGCCTTTCAAACGCGAGAAAAGATCGTAATAATCGACGATGCCTTTCCCGGGACGCAGAATATTTCCGTTTTCGTCGTAGTCGGTAAGATGCACGTTGTTGATGCGCCCTTCCATCGCGGGAAGAAAATCGCGATAATTAAGCCCCGCCTGCATGACCTGTTTTATGTCGAGCGTACATTTCACGCTCGGGCTGAATTTTTCAAGGTTTTCAAAAAACTCCGGATAACTGAAATACGCCCAGTGCACCGTTTCGTACGACATATCTATGCCGTATTCCTTTGCAATGCCGCACAGTTCCTCGATTCTTTTCCCGAGTTTTTCAAAATCGAACGTATATTGACGTCTTTTGAGCCTTGTGCCGCCGTGATAGGTGTACGACTTTGCGTTAAGCAGACGTCCGTTTGCAAGCACCTGACGATAAAACACTTCCGAGTCGTCGCGGGCGCGCTTCGTCGGGTTGTTGAGATTCGGCTCGTAATTAAGATTACTTGCGTGGACGGAATACACCTTTACCCCGTACTTTTCGGAGTTTTCTTTGAAAAGCCTGCCGAATTCCGGCGTATATTCCGAAAAAGTGTCCATAAACACCTCGCAAATATTTGCGCCTGCTTCTTTTATGTATTCAAAAGTGTCTTCCGTCGGCAACTTCGCAAAGTACGTCGCCGTGCTGATTCCTATTTCCATAAAGCATATTATATTATAAATATAAAATTATTACAATTAAAAACGTGTCGATACGCCCGAAATTTTATCAAATGTCGAAGTTTTGCAAATTCTTCCGCCAATATTTTATAAAATTTTCGGTTTATTTTTTTGAAAAGGGTATTGAATTGCGCCCGATTTAATGCTATAATTTAATCAGTCCAAGATAAGGAGGCATTGATTTATGCGTATTGAAATTATAGGACGAAACTACAACGTACCCGACAGATTGAAATCGGTCATCGAAAGAAAGTTTGAAAAACTCAATAAGTATTTCGACAAAAAAGAAACCGAATCCAAATTGTCCAGTTACATCGAAAAGGACGGCGCGGTCGCAAAATTTGTCTGCACTCAGGAGAAAAATCGCGAACGCTACACCCTTGAAGCAACAATCTATTTCGGCGACAGAATGATCCGCGCGGAAGAAACTTCCGAAAATATCTACGACAACGTGGACGTCGTCATTCCGATGCTTGAAAGACAAATGCGAAAAGTCCGCACGAAGATCGAAAAAAGCTATAAGTCGCACGACAACGGCGCGATTTCAGACGATTTTGCCGACGTTCCCGACCTTCCCGAACTTAAACCCGTCCGCACGAAAGAGTTTGAGCTGAAACCGCTGACAGTTGACGCCGCTATCGATCAGCTTACCCTTCTCGACCACGACTTTTTCCTGTATCTCAACCCCGAAACGGGCAAGGTAAACGTGGTTTATAAACGCCATAAAGGCGACGTGGGCGTTATCGAGTGCATTTATTAAGAAAGCGGCTTATGCCGCGGCGATAAATTGACAAAAATGCAAATCCACCGGGTTTTCCCCGGTGGATTTCCTTTGTTTTTCCTTTTATTCTTCCGAAATCAAGCTGTCCGTCGACAAGAGTAATCTTGACATGCCCGTTGTCCGAAATGTTTCCTTTCAGGATTTCTTCGGAAAGTTTGTCCTCGACCTGACGCTGAATTGTTCTTCTCATCGGTCTTGCGCCGTATTCCTTGTCGTATCCTTTGTCCACAAGGTGCGCTTTCGCCTCGTCCGAAATTTCAAGGGTAATGCCGTGGTCTTCCAAACGTTTTTCAAGGTTTTTCAGCATAATGTCGGCAATCTTTTCGACGTCGGGCTTTTCAAGCGGAGTGAACACCACGATTTCGTCGATACGGTTTATAAATTCGGGCTTCATCACTTGTTTCAAGGCGTTGATTTGTCTGTCGCGCACGTCGTCGTAGTCGTCTTCGCTGCCGAAACCGAGTTTTTGCGTTCTGTTGAGTTCGCTTGCGCCGACGTTGCTTGTCATGATTATTATCGTGTTTTTGAAACTTACCGTTCTACCGTGGCTGTCGGTGAGTCTGCCGTCTTCGAGAATCTGCAAAAGCATATTGAAAACGTCGGGGTGCGCCTTTTCGATTTCGTCAAAGAGTACGACCGAATATGGTTTGCGCCTTACTTTCGGTGAGTTGTCCGCCCTCGTCAAATCCGACGAACCCGGGCGCGCTGCCGATGAGTTTCGACACGTTCGACTTGTCCATATATTCGCTCATATCCACGCGGATCATAAGGTTTTCGTCTCCGAACATCGCTTCCGCAAGCGCCTTTGAAAGTTCGGTTTTTCCGACGCCCGTAGGACCTAAGAATATGAAACTTCCGATGGGACGTTTCGGATCGGCAATGCCTGCCCTTGCGCGCTTTATCGCCCTTGCGACCGCAGACACCGCCTCGCTTTGACCGATGACGCGCTTATGCAGCGTGTCTTCGAGGTTTAAAAGACGTTTGCTTTCCGCCTCGGTGAGTTTCGACACGGGGATACCTGTCCAGTCCGCAACGATTTCGGCAATATCTTCTTCGCCGATGGAAAGTTTCGCGTTGGCTTTTTCCTTGTCGTAGTTTTCGCGACCTTCGTCGACGATTTTTTTGAGTTTGTCCCTTTCGACTTTCAGTTTTTCGGCTTTTTCAAACTGCTCGTTATGCGACGCTTCTTTTATGTCGTAATTAAGGCTTGCAAGTTTTTCTTCCGCCTTTTTGATGTCGTCGGGTAAAGAGAACGCAAAAATTCTTTTTCTGCTTGCCGCCTCGTCCACAAGGTCGATTGCTTTGTCGGGCAGGAACCTGTCGGTAATGTATCTGTCCGAAAGATTTGCCGCCGCTTCGATTGCCTCGTCGGTGATTTCGACCTTATGGTGCGCCTCGTACTTGTCGCGAAGACCTTTCAGAATAAGAATCGTGTCGTCAACCGACGGCTGATCCACGACAATGGGCTGGAAACGCCTTTCGAGTGCGGCGTCCTTTTCGATATATTTCCGGTATTCGTCGATAGTCGTCGCGCCGATCGTCTGGATTTCGCCCCTTGCGAGCATGGGCTTTAAGATGTTTGCGGCGTCAACCGCGCCTTCCGCACCGCCGGCGTTTACGATTGTGTGGATTTCGTCAATGAACAATATCACGTCGCCCGCCTTTTTCACTGTGTCGAGCGCCGCCTTGAATCTTTCCTCAAATTCGCCGCGGTATTTAGTGCCGGCAACAATGCTTGCCATATCGAGGGAGAATACTTTTTTCCCTTTCAACGCGTCGGGCACCTGATCGTTGACGATTTGCAGCGCAAGCCCTTCGGACACCGCCGATTTTCCGACGCCCGGCTCGCCGATAAGTACGGGATTGTTTTTCGTTCTTCTGCAAAGAATCTGGATTATCCTTTCGATTTCCTTATCCCTGCCGATGACGGGATCGAGCTTGTTTTCTTTCGCTTTTTGCGTAAGGTCGATTCCGAAGCCTTCCAGTTCTTTCAGCGCGCCGCCCTGCGATTTCTGGTCGGTACTTTTGAAGCGGGAGGATTTATCGTCCTCGACGCCGAAACCTCTGATGCGCTTATTGACGTTATCCAGCGCGTCCTTCAATTTTTCATCGCCGGAATCAGCGGCGTTTCTTTCCATTTTTGAAAAGTTTCTGTTTTTCTCCTCGTCCAGCACGTTTGCGACGTCGTTTTGAAGCGCGCCGAAGTTATCTGCGGAATTCGTGAGAATCGTATAAGCGATGCTGTCGGATTCGCAAATGATTGCGGCAAGCAAATGCTCGCTGCCGACGACGTCTTCCCCGCATTCGGCGGCAAAAACCTGCGCGTTCGACAAAATGCGCTTTGTCCTGACCGAATAATACGGCTCGGTTTTCAAACTCACCGCATGGAAGCAATTCTGAATTTTTGAAAGAGTAACGCCGTGCAATTTCAGCAAATTGTTTGCAATCGAGCCGTCGATAACGACGATACCCGCAAGCAAGTGTTCGCTGCCGATTTCGCCGCCCGTCTGCGTTGCGACGTTGTACGCTTCCTGTTTGATTTTTTGTACGTTTACTGTCCTGTATCATAGTTGCCTCCGATTATTTCAAGTTTTCAAGTGTGTGTCTTACAAGCGCGGCGCGCACCAGATCGCGCTGATCCGCATTAAGACTGTATGACTTCGCAATCTTTACAAGATTTGCAGGTTGTGCATCAATAATAAGTTTATCAAGCGTTTTGACGTCGTTAAACTCGATTACGTCCATTGCCATACCAAGTTTCAAATATGCGACAAGTTCCATAAACTCGCCCGACGACAACATTCTTGCGTTTTTCAGAATGCCGTATGCCCTGTACGCTTTGTCTGTGAGCTCGTCTTTTCTCGTTGACAAAAGCTGGCGTCTTAAACCTTGCTCGGACGCGCACATTTCACTGACGACACCCGACACGTTTTCGATTATCTGGCTTTCGGTAAGCCCTATGGAGCGCGCGTTTGAAAGCTGATACATGCACCCGACGGGGTTGCTTCTTTCACCGTACACGCCGCGGAAAGTGAGTCCGTTTTCCTTTGCGATAAGCAGGAAATTTTCAATCATATTCGTGAAAGTCATCGCCGGCAAAAACACCATAACCGACGCTCTCATTCCCGTGCCGACGTTCGTAAGACACGCCGTAAGATAGCCGAATTCGCTGTCGTACGCAACGTCCATAACCTTGCTTAAATTGTCGTCGTATCGGTCGATTGCGTTGTAACATTCCTGCAAACGGAACCCGTTTGATGCACTGCGCGCGGATATGGTCTTCTTCGTTGATCATAACCGCAATGCTGTCGTCGTCCGAAATAAGCAGCGCGCCCAGATCCTTTTTCGCAAGGTCGGGGCTTATCAGATGCCTTTCGACAAGGGCTTGTCTGTCAACGTCGCGAAGGTCGGACATAAACACAAGCTGATGCTCGAAATCGGCGGCTTTGTCGGCGCACTTCACAAGATACGCGACTTCTTCCACGGTGATTCCCTTTTGCGGGAAAGGAATTTTCGCGGCGTTTCTTGCAAGGCGTACCCTTGACGACACCACAACGTTTTTCGTATTATCGTTTGTCATCGTCGGCACCTCTTAAAAAGTCAAGTATTTCTTCCGCGTCTTCAAAGCGACCTTCGTCTTTCGCAAGATGGTATTGCTCGCGCATGTTTTCGACGTCGGACAGCCCCACCGTCTTGTTGCGGCGCGGCGTTTTTTTGCGTTTTCCGATATGTTTTCTTGTCCTGTGCAAGTCGTAAATGTTGTTAAGGACTTCGCTGCGGAACACGTTGTAACACTCGCTGCAACCGAGATATTGGCTGTTTTCCACCTCGGAAAGTCGGGTATGACATATCGGGCACTCCCGCTCCTGCTGCATAAAAGCCTGATACACGGGCGCGCTCGCCGCGTTGCGTTTTCGGAAACATTCGTCGCAAAGCGCGACTTCGTATACGTTTCCGTTAAGTTCGATTGTGGAAAGTGTCGTTGCCGGGCGCATTTGACAATCGTCGCAAATCCGGCCGCCTGAATTTCGCATAATTACCTCTTTAATATTTGTATAATGGTTTCTTTCAATATGTTGCTTCTTATGACGTCGGCGACGTGCTGCGGTGCGGTGAGCGCTTTGTCGCAGGTTGCCGCCGAAAGTAAATTGCCCTCGTCCTTGGAAATCACGCCGTCGTCAACCAGATGACAAATGATTTGTTTGGAACGGGTGTAACTTGTCGGGTTTTCAAGCGACGGCAAAATACTTTCAAGATATCCGTCTGCTTTGGCGTCAAACTTTTCAATGCGGATAAAGCCGCCACCGCCGCGTTGACCGACGACATTGAAACCGCGTTCCGTCGTGAAACGGGTTTTTAAGACGTAGTTTATCTGACTCGGCGCGCACTGAAAATAGGACGCAAGTTCGTTGCGGCTGATTTCCGCACACTTGTCGTCCCCCATAACCTCGATTATGAAGTTTTCGATGACGTCGCTGATTTTCATAATTGCCTTTTGAAAATTTGACTTTCTTTGACCTTAATTTAATTATACGAAACTTTCATATCGTTGTCAAGGCTTTATATAAGGTTTTCAGCGCGGTTTTCACAATAATTTTTGGTTTATTTTACAAAAAAATATGCGAAATTTTCGCATATTCTCTAACTGTTGATTTTTTTGTTCTATGCCAGACAAGATTAAAACGAGCCTTGCCAAAATGCCGCAATTTCCGCGCTTTTTGTCAAATTCTCGCTTGAAGTACGTATAGTACGTCTGCGTTCGCCTTTACCAAAAATCATCGGAAATATCGGCGTTTTGGTTGCGGACAAGTCTGACGGCGAAATTTTAGGCTAAGACAAGGCACGCGAACGGGTTAATACTTGATGTATAAGCCGTGAGCGTAACGATGTATTAGTCAAAAATTTCGCCGTCAGACCACGGTTCGTTTTAATCTTGTCTGGCATTTCAGTACGGACAAAATATATTCCGCAAAAATCTTCGCAACGTTTATCCCCGTTACCTTTTCAAACGTGAAAAAGTATGCGTTGGAGTTGACTTCGCACACGGTAACGCCGCCGTCTTTGTACAAAAAGTCGATGCCGCAGTAGTCAAGGTTCAGGATTTTTGCGATTTTTTCGGAAAGATTCTTTATTTCGTCCGACGCGTCCACTTTTCTTCCTTTGCCGCCTGCGCCGACGTTACTTCTGAAATCGACGTCCGAGAACCTTTCCATCGCGCCGACGTACTTTTGCCCGACGACGATAACTCTTAAATCTTTGCCACGGCTTTCTTCGATGAATTCTTGCAACAAATGCGGCTTTGTTTTCACTGTTTCAAGCGTAATGAGCAGTTCTTCCCTGTTTTTCACAAGATAAACGCGCTTTCCGAGCGAGCCGTACGATTCCTTCACGATAAGTGGATACGCAAGTTCCTTTTCGATTTTTTCAATGGTTTTTTCCTTGATTTTTTCGTTTTGGTTGTAGCACAAAATCCCGGGGAGCGTTTTCGGCATAGGCACGCCGCTGTCCGACAGCGCGATATACGTTGACATTTTGTCGTCGCAGGTCTGTATTGCGCGCGCGTTGTTGAACACTTTCGCGCCCGACTTTTCAAGCATTGTCAGGACGTATTTGTCTTTGTCGAGATACACGAAAAAGTCAGCGGAAAAGTCAATACTTATCTTTCCGTCCGAAATTATCGCGGGATATTCGTCAAGGCGCACGACAGACACATCGACGCCGAGTTTTTCAAACTCTTCAACAAGCCTTTCCGCCTCGTACAGATATTCCCGCGAGTCAAGATACGCGTTTATTAAAATCTTCCCTTTCATTTCAAAAACAGTTTAACCTCTATGTGGTTATTATAGCATTTTAGGCGGCGTTATACAACGAAATAAGTCAACTAAAATATAATCGAGCCCGCCGAAATCGAAATAATCGCGATAAGGTTTCAATACATTTAAGGAATATATTTTTTTGCTTGTATTTTCCGGACAATAAAAAGAGCACCTTCTCGGTGCTCCTTGAAACGCAGTTTTTATTCTGCGGTGGTTTCCGTATCGTTTTCCGCCTGATTTTCATCGACTGCGGGACTTTCCGCGTTTTCGGTTTCGTCGCTTTCGGAAACGAAATTATCGACGCTACCTTCCGCAATTTCAGCAGCGACGGCGTCCCCAACGACTTCTGCCTTGACACATTTCTTTTTAATTTTTTCGACAATCTTTTTGAAGTCTTCCGAGAAGAAAAATCCGACAAACATTATAATCGCGAATACGATTAAATACGACCAGATTTGTCCGTTTGCCTTGTATCCGTCGTATGCGCAGAAGCACATAAAACAGCAGCACGCAACGCCCAGTGTCGGCAAAATAAACCTTTTCACGACGTTAAGGTCTTTCCCTTTCACCATCATTGCGATGAAAATTGGAATATAGAACGCATACAGCGTTATGATGGACACTTCGTCGGATTCCCAGCACCAGAAAGCGGGGATTTTACCGGTCGGATTCATAAAGAAGAATTCCCACTGCACAAGCCATACGAAGCACAAAAGAAGCCCCAGAATCGACGACGATTGCGGCATATTCGTTTCCTTGCTCAATTCGCCGAACATACCGGGTTTCGGTCCGACGTTACGCGCGGAAATCGAATAAAATCCGCGGCAGCAACCAAGCATAAGACCGTTCATCGTTCCAAGGCACGAAATGATGACGAACACCATAATAATCGTGCCGAAAGCGGGACTCTTGAACAACGCCGTGAATGCGTTTTGCGGCAGCGATCCGCTCACCTGCCCCGCGTTGACTTTCAGCATATCTTCGGTCGACAGCGCGCCCGTAAGTCCAAGGAAATACAAAAGATAAACCGCAATGATGATTATCGCGCCCACGATAAGCGCAATCGGCAGATTCCTTTTCGCGTTTTTCAATTCGCCGTTTATGGAAGTCGCGACAATCCAGCCCTCGTATGCAAACGCAAACGCCGCTACTCCTGCGAAAAATCCGCCGTCGTTGACAAGACCTTCCGTCACGATGTTCGCCTTGAATGCGTCGATGGTTTGCCGTTGACAAGCCCCACGATTAACCCGACTACGCCCATAAGTACAAGCGGAATAAGTTTAATGAACGTTGCCGATACCTGAAATCTGCCCGCAAGCCTCGGCGAAAGCGAGTTCACAGCAAACCCGGCAACAAGAAATGCCCCCGCCAGCGCAAGTTGTGCGCCCGTGCTTGACGGAATGTTGAAAAGCGAACAAGTGTACGACGCCGAAATCCAGCCGAGTACGCTTGTAAGCGTCGGATAATAAATCGTCGACATAAACCAGCCGACGTAGTATGCGTATCGCTTCCCGAGAGTCGCTTCCGCATAGTCCACAATGCCGTTGACCTTTTCGTGCTTTTGCGCGAGCGTCGCAAATACGAGTGAACAGATTATCATTATCCCGCCGACGATTGCAACAACTGCCAGAGTTTTTCCGATATTTCCGTTTGTGAAAGATAAAACCTTTCCTGCCTTAAAGAACACGCCCGAACCGATAACAATGCCGACGACCATACAAATCGCGGTAAGCAGTCCGTACTTTTTGGTTAATTTTTCCAAAATCCTATCAATTCCTTTATTAAAAAATTACGTTCAGTTTACCAAACTAAACTGCAAAAGTCAACATAATTATACAAAAAAATTTATAATTCCCGCAAAAAATTTATCAAAGCACCGCATTATTGCGCTAAATCAAACAATCCGCCCCTTTTATTTGATTTTCAATAAGAATTTTAATAAGCTTAACTTAATAACGATACTAAATATTATATAACATAAAAACTAAAGCCACCGATTGCTCGGTGGCTTGTTTGTTATGATTTTACCCTATTAGTTTCTGGGTTTTTATGATTTTACCCAATTAGTTTCTGGGGTTTTTGATGTTTGCCTGAGCCGCTTTTTGTTGTGCGCGCGGGACAAGCCCGCTCGCTGCGCTTGCACTTTGTTTCGCTTTTGAAAAGCGTCGGCTCGGGCAAATAACCTTATTATTATTATTTTGTTTTTATAACAAAGTACCATAACAAAAGCCACCGATTGCTCGGTGGCTTGTTTGTTATGATTTTACCCTATTAGTTTCTGGGGTTTTTAAGCCTGTATGACAGAGTGCGAAATGTAGGGCAAAGCCCAAAAACGCCCTATTCTACCCCTTTTCAAGTACTTCTTCGCTGTTTTTATTGTTTTTTACTGTCCTTTCGGGTTATATATATTCCTATTACCGCAAGCAATTTTGGCACTTTTTATCTTAATCAACTAAACAACTATATTTCCCCTCTTTCTTTAGAACGTCACAAAGAAAAGACCATTTTATTCTTTCGCCGTAAGACGTGAACCTGTGCCATTCGCCATATTTAGATTGATAATCCTCAAAAAAACATAACTCACAGTGATTAAATGCTGGGGTTCTTTCATCATCCGTACACATTATTATTCCTACCCTTTCACCCTTTGAATTGATAGCAATATATCCATCTTTCCCCCTAAATCTTTTAGGTTCATTTATAAAGGTAAAAGTTTCATGCGCAAAAGCTGTTCTTCCTTTGTGAATTTGCGTTGTTTTATGTAAATTATTGTAGCATACCTCACACATTTCTTCGTCGTCTTTTATCCAATTCAATTCACACTTTGGACATTGTTTCATAACTTATCCCCTTTTTTCTACCTTTCATTAGTTTATACGCTTTTTTGATACCATTTTACTATGACTTTTCTTATTATTCATTATATCAAAACTTCTTGCCCTTGTAAAGTGTTCAACTTTAGCGGAATTGACCTTTTTTAACTATTTTTCACCCTAAAAAAGAGCAAAAATAGAGCCTGCATCTAAAAGATACAGGCTCACAAACACAATATATAGTGTTTTAATTAAGTTTTAGCCCAAGATTTAGGACCTAGGGTTACGGATATTTGCCTGAGCCGCTGCAAGGCGTGCGATAGGTACGCGGAAGGGGCTGCAAGACACGTAGTTCAAGCCGATCTTGTGGCAGAACTCGATGGAAGAAGGATCGCCGCCGTGTTCGCCGCAGATACCGCAATGAATGTTGCTGCGGGTAGCGTGTCCCATTTTGACAGCCATATCCATAAGTTTGCCTACGCCGGTGGTGTCAAGACGTGCGAACGGATCGGACTCGAAAATCTTGTTCTTGTAGTACGAAGGCAAGAATTTGCTTGCGTCGTCGCGGCTGAAACCGAAGGTCATTTGCGTAAGGTCGTTGGTACCGAAGCAGAAGAATTCGGCTTCTTTTGCGATTTCGTCAGCGGTAAGTGCCGCGCGCGGGATTTCGATCATGGTACCGACTTCGTATTTAAGGTTGCTGCCTGCTGCTTTGATGAGAGCGTCGGCGGTTTCGACGACGGTCTTTTTGCAGAAAGCAAGTTCCTTAATTTCGCAAACCAACGGAATCATGATTTCGGGAACGACGTTCCAGTCGGGATGACGGTTTTGTACCGCGATTGCAGCCTTGATGATTGCTTTCGTCTGCATTTCGGCGATTTCGGGATACGTTACCGCAAGACGGCATCCGCGATGTCCCATCATCGGGTTGAATTCGTGCAGAGAATTGCAGATAATTTTGATTTCTTCAACGGACTTGCCCTGCGCTTTTGCAAGTTCTTCGATGTCCTTTTCTTCGGTGGGAACGAACTCGTGAAGCGGCGGATCGAGGAAACGAATGGTAACGGGATGTCCTTGAAGGGCTTCCATAAGACCTTCGAAGTCAGCCTGTTGCATAGGTTCGATCTTATCAAGGGCTTTTCTGCGTTCTTCGACGGTTTCGGAGCAAATCATCTCACGGAACTTGTCGATACGGCCGGGGCCGAAGAACATATGTTCGGTACGGCAAAGACCGATGCCTTGTGCGCCGAGTTCGGCAGCGCGTTTTGCGTCGGCGGGGGTGTCAGCGTTAGTGCGGACGTCCATTGCCTTATATTTGTCGGCAAGGTGCATAATTCTTCCGAAGTAACCGCTGTTGGGATCTGCGGGGACGGTCTTGATTGCGATGTCGTAAATGTTACCGGTGCTTCCGTCAAGGGAGAGGTCGTCGCCTTCGTGGAAGACTTTTCCGCCGAGTTCGAAGAATTTTTCGGCTTCGTGCATTTTGATGTCGCCGCAACCGGAAACACAGCAGGTGCCCATTCCGCGGGCGACAACCGCCGCGTGGGAGGTCTGACCGCCACGAACGGTAAGGATACCTTGCGCGTATTTCATACCTTCGATGTCTTCGGGAGAGGTTTCAAGACGTACGAGGACGACTTTCTTGCCCGCCTGACCGAGTCTGACGGCTTCTTCGGGGGTGAAAACGATAGTGCCTGCCGCTGCGCCGGGAGACGCCGCGATACCTTTGCCGACGACGTTGTTTTTGTCAGCCGCTTTAAGGGCTGCCGCGTCGAACTGAGGATGCAGAAGCATATCGAGAGTTTGCGTCGATTTGGAGGAGCGCTTCCTTTTCGTTGATCATACCTTCGTCGATAAGATCGCAAGCGATACGGATAGCGGCGGCAGCGGTACGCTTGCCGTTTCTGGTTTGAAGCATGAAGAGTTTGCCGCGTTCGATGGTGAATTCCATATCCTGCATATCGCGGTAGTGGCTTTCAAGAGTCTTGCAGACGTCAAGGAACTGTTTGTAAACGTCGGGAAGGACTTCCGCCATTTGGCTGATGGGCATCGGGGTACGAACGCCTGCGACGACGTCTTCGCCCTGAGCGTTCATAAGGAACTCGCCCATAAGACCTTTTTCGCCGGTTGCGGGGTTACGAGTGAACGCAACGCCGGTGCCGCAATCGTCGCCCATGTTACCGAAAGCCATCATTTGTACGTTGACCGCAGTGCCCAGCTGTAAGGAATGTCGTGGTCCATACGATAGACGTTTGCGCGGGGGTTGTCCCAGCTTCTGAAAACAGCCTTGATTGCGCCGAAAAGTTGTTCTTTCGGGTCGGAGGGGAAATCGCTGCCGATTTTTGCCTTGTATTCCGCCTTGAACTGATTTGCAAGTTCTTTAAGGTCGTTTGCGTCGAGGTCGATATCCTGTTGTACACCCTTCTTCGCTTTCATTTTGTCGATGAGTTCTTCAAAGTACTTTTTGCCGACTTCCATAACGACGTCGGAGTACATCTGAATGAAACGACGATAGCAGTCCCATGCCCAACGGGGGTTGCCCGATTTTGCGGAAAGGACTTCAACGACTTCTTCGTTAAGACCAAGGTTAAGAATGGTGTCCATCATACCGGGCATCGAAGCGCGAGCGCCCGAACGAACGGATACGAGAAGGGGATTTTCTTTATCGCCGAATTTTTTGCCGGTGATGTTTTCGAGTTTTTCGATGTAGTCCATGATTTCGGCCTGGATATCGTCATTGATTCTCTTGCCGTCTTCGTAGTACTGCGTGCAAGCTTCGGTCGAAATGGTGAAACCCTGGGGAACGGGAAGACCGATGTTGGTCATTTCCGCGAGGTTTGCGCCCTTGCCGCCGAGAAGTTCACGCATGTTGGCGTTACCTTCGGTGAAAAGATAAACGTACTTTTTCATAAAATAAAAACCTCCAAACGATTTTAATTACAATTTAATGCTATAAAAATAATATAACAAATAAAAAAATAAATGCAATCGAAAAAGGGGGTTTTCGGCTTTTTTTATATAAAAAAAGGAAAAAATATCAAAGTTTAAGGAATTCTTCAAAAGAATAATTTTTCCTGACGCCCGTGAAAAATGACAAAATGTCCGAAATTTCAATGAGAATCCGTCTGATTTCGGCGTCGCTTCCCGTGGCTTTTCCCTGAATTATCGCGACGTCGTTTTTTGTGAAAGTAACGTAATTAAGGCTCCTTTCCGAAAGCTCGACAACCGCGCCCGAATAATAATCGAAGCAGACTTTGTCGTCGTTTTCAAGGCTCTTTCCGCTTATCGCCGACGTATGAAAATTCAACGCGTAACCCGTCGTTTCAAGAAGAGCGTTCAGAAATTTCAGCATAGTGTTTTCGGGCGGAACGTCAACGTCGTAGGCAAGTTCTTTCAATGCTTCCGTGCCGACGATAAGCAACGCCCTGACGGTGTCGGTATCTGCATTTTCCGACAGTTTATCCAACCATTCCAGCACGCTAAACCCTGCGTAATAGCGTTTAATGTCAAAAACGATGTCTTGAAAATTGTCGTATGCTTCGCACCCTTTCAAGGTATATCGTCCCTTGTTTCGACGACGATATATTCCCCGAAACACAAAGGAGAAGCAGCAAATTTCAGTTTCGCTTTCGGGTTTTTGACGCCCGTCGCTTTCACCAGAATTTTGCCCTTCTCCGCAGTGCAAAGTGTGATTAACCTGTCGTTGTCCTTATAGTCGACAACCCTTACGCAAAGCGCGTTCAGTTTCTCTTCCATCGTCTTTCGATTTTCGTTCGTCGCCGCATATAGCGTTGAAAAACATATAAGCGGCGGGCGAACCCGTTTTTTCAAACAACTTCCACGAAACATTTTTTGCGTCCATACAAGCCCTCACTGACGATAACTTGTGCAGAACGCGAAAACTTATGCGCGGAAAACAAAAATATTTTGAAAATTAAATATCTTTTTTATCGTAGCCGAGATTTTTCAGAAGGTAATCGCTGTCGCGCCAGTCTTCTTTCACCCTTACCCAAAGCGTGAGATAGACCTGTTCGCCGCACATTTCTTCGATATCCTGACGGGCGTAAGTCGCGATTTTTTTCAGCATTTCGCCCTTTTTTCCGATGATAATGGGCTTGTGCGTGTCCTTTTCGCAAACGATGTCGGCGTCGATGTCGTACATACTGCCGTCTTCGCGCATTTCAAACTTATTGATGTTCACGCAGATGCCGTAAGGAATCTCTTTTTCAAGGAGTTTCAACGCCTTTTCGCGGATAATTTCCGACGCCATAAAGCGCATTGTCTTGTCTGTGAAAACGTCGTCGTCGTACATTTTTTCGCCTTCGGGCATAAGCGCGACAAGTTGTTTGATTACTTCGTCGACGTTCTCGCCCTTCTTTGCGGACACGGGCACGACGGCTTTGATTTTGTCGTATTGCTGCAAGCCTTCCAACTGCTTGAAAATCTTTTCTTTCGTGACGACGTCGGTTTTGTTGAGCGCGACCACGACGGGCGTTTTGCCGTCAAGGTGCTCATCCAGAAACTTCTTATCAAAGTCGTCGAAACCTTTGTCGCCGTTGACGACGTACAATATTGCGTCCACGCCTTCGAGCGCGGTCGAAACGCTTTTCATCATGTAATCGCCCAGTTTGTTGCGGCTGTTGTGAAGCCCCGGCGTGTCCGTGAAAACAAGCTGATAATCGTCGCCGTTCACGATTCCAGTGATTTTGTTGCGCGTCGTCTGCGGACGCCAGCTCACGATTGCGACTTTTTCGCCGACCATAGCGTTCAGAAGGGTGCTTTTGCCGGCGTTGGGTTTTCCTGCGATTGTAATAAATCCGACTTTCATATTCTTTTCCTGTGTATTATTTCCGTTATCTCGATAATCCTATTGTTTTCAGGATATCTTCTTCTTTTTCCCGCATTTCCGCCTTTTCGTCGTCTTCCATGTGGTCATATCCGAAAAGGTGCAATAGACTGTGCAAACAAATATCCCGCTTCCCTTTCGGGCGTCGTGCCGAACTCTTCCGACTGTTCCAGAATCTTGTCCATGCACATGACCGTCTCGCCAAGCAGAAGTTTGCCGGAATCGGGATCGACGTCCAGCGGGAAGTCGCTTTTCTTCACGGGAAGGTTTTTGCAAATTTCCAGATTCGGAAAACTTAAAACGTCGGTAACGGCGTCCACGCCGCGCGCTTCTTTGTTGATGCTTTGAATCTCGTCCTTGTCGACGATTTCAATTTCAACCTCGAAAATATCCTTTTGCGAAAAGTATTTCAGCGCGGCTTTGTAAACTTTTTTGATAAGTTTCGCTTTCCTTGTCGGCGTTGTAAATTTCAAGCATTATTTCTTATATTTTATGCGGGCGTGGTTGACGCTGGGAAGAATGTCCGCAATCGTTTCCTTGATAAGACGGATATCGTTCATCGTGATGGAACATTCGTCAAACTGACCGTGGTCGAGCTTGTCTTTGACAAGTTTGTCGATAAGGTCCATAAGTTGCTCGCGGGAGTCGGGAGCGACCGCGCGCGCCGCCGCCTCGATCGTGTCGCAAATCATAATGATCGCGGCGATTTTCGTCTGAGGTTTCGGCCCGTCGTAGCAGTATTCGTCGTCGGCAAGATTACCTTCGGTAATTTGTTGCGCTTTGTAGTAAAAATAGTTTACGGGCGAAGTGCCGTGATGTTGCAGTGCAATCTGTGCAAGTTCTTCGGGCAGTCTTGCTTCCCGGATAAGTGCCGCGCCGTTTTTGGTGTGTTTCGTAATCATACTGACCGAAACTTCGGGGATAAGTTCGTCGTGAGGATTGATACCGCGCATCTGGTTTTCGACGAAAAACTCGGGATTTTTCAGTTTGCCGACGTCGTGATAATATCCGCCCGCCCTTGCAAGGTGGGGATTCTCACCGACAGCGATGGCGCAGTTTTCGGCAAGGTTACCGACAATCAGACTGTGGTTGAACGTGCCCGGAGCCTCAACCGACAACCTTTTTAAGAGCGGTTGCGAGAACGAGCAAAGTTCGTCCAGTTTAAAGTCGGTCACCATATTGAAAATACTTTCAAAAATCGGCAAAAGCGGCATATACAGAACGACGCTTATCACGTTCGCGACGAAAACCCAGATCGAGTTGTACAGAATATCAATCCCCGTCGAGTGCGCCGCAACGGTGACAATCGCCGCAAAAGGCGACATAACAAGCCCCGCGATAAGCCCGACAAGGATAAATTTAATACGCGTATAATTTCTTGACAAAAGGAACAGCAGCACGAAACCGCTC
Organism: Clostridiales bacterium; assembly: GCA_022009995.1. Lineage (GTDB taxonomy): Bacteria > Bacillota > Clostridia > Christensenellales > CAG-917 > CAG-349. Next base: position 1,287,720 of record CP091734.1, on the reverse strand, counting down.
ATCGTATTGCAGAAAATCGACGCCGCAAGATTCGTCATCGCTTCCGACGAAAACGGCGTTTTTATCATAAATACGATAAGAAGAATCTGCGACAACACGACGTTGCCGGCAAGTGCCACCTTCATATTGACAAGAAGACACAATAAAACCGCGCAAAGGGATATCGGCATTGCGTAAACGTTCAGAACGTCGGCGCAAATCGTGCAAAGTATCGTGGAAATAAGCACCACGACGCCGATAAGAATCAGCACCTTGACGCGGGATTTTTCGGGTGCGTTGTTGTATGAAACGCATAAAGCGCAGCAAGCAGAAACAGCAATACGCCGATAAGCGCAATCGTGCTTAAAGTTTCCTTCCCCGTGAACGCGCCCTTAAAATTTCCGCCCGAAAACCAAAGCGTGATGAAAACCCAGATAAGAAGCGCGACAAGAAGCAGTATCGAGAATGACAATGCAACAAGTTTGCTTTGTCCCGATTCGTTCTCCGAGGCGTTCAAAACGGTTTCCGGCGGAGCGGTCTTTCGTTCTTTTTTTCGCATAATATATAACCTCTTTATCGTGAAGCGTCGATACGTCCTTCGGCGTACACCGTGGCGGTAACGTAATACACGCCGCCCGCTTCAACTTCGTTGATTTCGCGTCGGATCACCCTTGCGTCTTCGGGTACGACCTTTTCGGCTTGTTCGGACGCGCGCTTTATCACGGCGTCTTTCGCCTGCTCGTACGGCAAAGAAATTGTGGTTCCGACGATTTCGTCAAAGGTAATTTCCCAAAAAGCCCAGCGGAATCAGAAATCCGCATTCGACCTTTCTTGTTCGCGTTTCGTACAGTTTGTACGGGCTTTTCGGCATTTTTCCCGTAAGCCCCATAAAATCGACAACCCTGTACGTCTTGCTGTTTCCGTTTTTTTCATAGGTCGTCATAGAGCCGCCGTATGAAACCGTTGCGGAATATCCGATTATCCCGAAAACTTCGCCGTTTGCGCCCGTGGGCAGGTTGTCCTCGCCCGACGTAACGTACGGAAATCAGTGCGTCGCCGGCTTTCACGCTGTCGCCCGCCTTAAATGCGGGTGTGCCCGAAAACACGATTTGCCGCGTTATCACGGCGTCTGCCGCCGAATATAGAGGGATATCCTTTTGTACGTCGACGATTTCGGCACTTTTAAGCGACGGACGAACGCTCACGTATACGGTGCTGCCCGAAACTTTCACGTCCGCAAACGACACGCCGTCGATTTCGCTTATGCGCCTTTCGACATTTTTTGCGTCAACGTCCGACGTTTTTTCCCACCGTTTCACGCCCGATTCCATTAAAACGCCCTTCACCTCGTCGTAAAGATAAGACGGGGCGTCGACGGACACGGTGTAAACGTACCGCGGAATAAGCGCGAACATTACCGCAACCAGCGCGAAAAATACGGCGATTGCCCATCGGCGTTTCAAAAATCCGAAAACCGAATTTTTGTCGATACCTTTAACTATTTTGTAATTATAGCATATTGCGTCGAATATTTCAATTACTTTTTGACGGTCGTTAGGCTTTATGCGAAATTTAATGCCGTTTTCCTGACACTCAGCGCGGAAAATCCTGACGTTTTTCTGCAAAAGTTTATTTATGACGGTCGATTTCGACGCGCCCGAAACGGTTACTTCGTCAAAAAACCTATACATAGTCCACCTTTTCGACGATTCCCGATATTACGGCGTCGCGCTCGCTCGTCTCGACAAGCGACAAATTTTTGCCGGATACCGAAAGTATGCGGCTTTTTACCTTAAATCTGATTTCTTCGTCCGAAAAATACAACAGACCTTTGTGTCCCTCGATTGCCGCGCCGACTTTTCCGAAAACGGTTACGACAGGCGACGCGAATTCCATATTTTCGATTTTCAACGATTTTTTGATTTCATCCAAAAACATACGAAAGAATATGCAAAAATCGGGGCGGATATTCTTTTCAAAAAAGAAAAACCACCTTTAAGGTGGTTTGTCGCAATTAAAATATTTCAGATTTCTTTTTCCATTATTATCGCGTCGCGGTATTTTCCGTCGACAAACGAAAAGTTTTTGTATCGCCCGACGACCTTAAACCCCGTCTTTTCGTACAGCGACATCGCCCTGTCGTTTTCGTCGATAACCGTCAAATGAACGTTTTTGACGTGCTTCGTCGTCCGCGCGAATTCAAGGATTAAATTCATAAGGTGCGCGCCGATTCCTTTTCCCCAGAATTCTTTCAGCACGCTTATCCCGGCTTCTGCGTTATGCGAAAATCTGCTTGTGGCGTTTGCGGACAGAGTGCCGATTGAAATTATCCTGTCGGAAAGAGTCCCCACGATCATCGCCGATGTCGTTGCGCGGGCAAAACGAGTGATGATTTCTTCTTCCTTTTGTACGTCCGAACCAACGCCCTCGAACCCGAACGATAAAAAGTCCGTCTCGCTTCCTACCTTTTTAAGGTAGGAAAGAATTTCTTTTGCGTCGGATTTTTCGGCAAAACGGAAAATTACTTCCCGTCCGTCGTCAAGCGTCTTTGGATTCATCGTGCTCCTCGTGATAAAGTTTCGCAAGCCCGCCCGTTGCGGTTTCGCGGTAGTTCTTTTTCAGATCCTTGCCCGTTTCGTACATCGTTTCGACAACCATATCGAAAGATATTTTTCTTGTTTCGGTCAGAAAATTTGCAAGGGATACAGCGTTTATCGCGCGCATTGCGGCAACTGCATTCCTTTCGATGCAGGGGATTTGCACAAGCCCGAAAATCGGATCGCACGTAAGCCCAAGATGATGCTCCATCGCGACTTCCGCGGCGTATTCGATCTGTTCCAAATCCATATCGTAAAGCTCCGCAAGAGCGGCGGATGCCATACTGCACGCCGTGCCGATTTCCGCCTGACACCCGCATTCCGCGCCCGAAATACTTGCGTTTTGTTTGACAATATTTCCGACGATGCCCGCCGTCGCAAGCGCCCTGACGATTTCCTTGTCGGAAAAGCCGCGTTTGTCCTGCATATAGGTAAGCACCGCGGGTACGACGCCCGACGAACCGCACGTAGCCGCGGTCACGATCGTATGCCCGCACGCGTTTTCTTCGCTCACGGCGTACGCGAACGCGCACACAAGCCTGTTTTCACGCGTTTCGGGACTTTCGTCGATATGGCGTTGTCTGAAAAGGAACTTCGCCTTTCGTTGCAGATTAAGACCGCCGGGGATCGTGCCGGAGGCGTCCAGCCCGTTTTGCACGGTGTCCTTCATCTGCGCCCATATTTTTTTCAGGTAATCGAAAATTTCAGGTCCTTCGACCCTTTCGACGTAATCGGGAATACGGATTCTGTGTTTTTTGCAGTACGCCGCGATTTCCGAAAACGAATTAAGGTCGTAAACTTCGGGGGGATCGTACTTTCCGCGCCCGACGATTTCGATTGCTCCCCCGCCCACGCTCAGAACGCGCCATCTGTCAATGACGTTTCCGTGCGATAATGCGATAAGATCCATCGTGTTTTCGTGCGGGATATCCTTTTCTTCGGTATTGAAAACGACTTCCGTCGGTTTTTTTAGCGTGGAAATAACGATACGGTCGGTGCCGTGACCTTTTCCCGTCATTGCGAGCGAGCCGTAAAGTATGACTTTGAAAGAATCGGCGTCCTTGTAATTTTCGGCAAAAATCTTGCAAGCCTTTTCGGGACCCATCGTATGCGACGATGACGGACCCGCGCCGATTTTATATAATTCTGTTAATGATTTCATTGTGTCAATATGACAATAAACACTGTCAATTATTCCGTCTTGATAAATTTCTTGTATCCGCCGCTACCGTGCTGTATGCAACGCGAAACGCGCGATAACGTCGCCGAAGAAATATCGGTGCGCTCAATCACGCGAGCGTAAGTGTTTCCTTCCAGCAAGAGCCTTGCCGCGGTAATACGCTGTGCCATTTGTTCAATTTCCTTATACGTGCAAAGGTCTTCAAAAAGCGTTTTCACGTCGTCTGCGGTTTGCAATGACGCAAGCGTGCTGTAAAGTTCACTGAGCATATCGTCGGTAATCTTTTTATCAATCATAATTCACCTTATCGTTTTATTTCAGTTTCATTATACTTTTATTCTTTAATTGTGTAAAGGAAAAAAGTGCATTTTCTTTCAAAAATTAATTTTATTTTTGCGCGATTTTACTTAATATTCGTCAAACGTTGATTTTAATAAATCAAAACAGCCGATTTTTGAGAAATTCCAAACGTAAATGCATAAAATCCCCCTGTTCTTTCCAAAAACCGTCGCTTTTTACGGTTTACGATTTGAAACGAAAAAATCAAACACGTTAAATAAACGTCAAAAAGCAAGGTTGTTTGATATACTCCGTATCGCTGCAAACTTTAACTCATCGTCAATCCGACTGCTGAGCGGCGGCTGCGCCCGAACCTTGCGCGCATACTTTATTTAATAACAAAGTACAATATATTACTTACTTCATTATTATTTTGTTTTTTATAATCGCGACAATGCAGAATATGATTGCTTTCCCGCGAGCAGGAGACGGGATAGCCTATGCATTGTGTACTTCTATGATAAACTCCGTATCGCTACAAACTTTAACTCATCGTCAATCCAACTGCACAACGGCGGGCTGCGCCCGAACCTTGCACACATACTTTATTTTATAACAAAGTACGATATATTACTTACTTCATTATTATTCTGTTTTTATATCATTGTGCAAGGTTCGATCCCGTTCTCTCGCGTAAAAAGAAAACGAACACAAAAGCGTGTTCGTTTTCTTTTGGAGCGGGAGACGGGATTCGGACCCGCGACTTCCACCTTGGCAAGGTGGCATTCTACCACTGAATCACTCCCGCATATTATGTTGATTAATAAACACTCGACTGTCCTTTCGCCGTTTTTCGAAGTGTTTCTTACGTCGGTGTCCCGACGCGTTCACTTACCGTCGTAAGCGTTTTTCGCCGTCAAACGACAATTCGTAAATCGGCGTACGCTTACCGTAAGTAAAATTTGCTTATCTTCCGTAGTCCTGAAACTTTTGTCCGATAAGCCCGCGCCAATACGCTTTCGCGTAGGCTCGTTGATGGTGCGCCTTCAGGGATTCGAACCCGGGACCCACTGATTAAGAGTCAGTTGCTCTACCAACTGAGCTAAAGGCGCATACTTTTTTAAGGTGCTGCCAGTGGCGGAAAACAAATGGTGCGACCGGAGAGACTCGAACTCACACATCTGTGATACCAGCTCCTAAGGCTGGCGCGTCTGCCAGTTCCGCCACGGTCGCAAGTTAAGTTGGTGATCCACCGGAGATTCGAACTCCGGACACCTTGATTAAAAGTCAAGTGCTCTACCGACTGAGCTAGTGGATCATATTTGGCAGGGGTGGCAAGATTTGAACTTACGAATGCTAGAATCAAAATCTAGTGCCTTACCGCTTGGCGACACCCCTACGTTTTCATCACCGATTTGGTAATAGTGGGGTGAGTAGTGGGACTCGAACCCACGGCCTCCAGGGCCACAACCTGGCGCTCTAACCAACTGAGCTATACCCACCAAATCTGGCGAGCCAGAAGGGATTCGAACCCCTGACCTACGGCTTAGAAGGCCGTTGCTCTATCCTACTGAGCTACTGGCCCAAGCATTATTTAACGTAGGATTGCGTTCCTTTGGAGCGGGTGATGGGAATCGGACCCACGCGGCCAGCTTGGAAGGCTGGAATTCTACCATTGAACTACACCCGCATAAGTCGCAACGCTTTGCAATTATATAATACCCGAAAATATATGTCAACGAAAATCGCCCGTTTTTACAAAATTTGCAAAAATATTTTTCCCTTCGACCACGATATAGACGTATCCGACGTCCCCCGTGACCGAATGTGAAAGCTTCCGTCGTTGATAAGGCGCACGCCGTCATAGGTTTCGTCGGAATACGAATGAGTATGCCCGAAACAAACGCAGTCTGCGCCGACCTCTTTTGCGCGGTACACAAGGTCGAGTTTATCGTGGAAACGGTGCCCGTGCACGATAAGAAACCTGACCTTTTCGACGTCAACGACAAGTTCCTCGGGATAAAGCGAGTTGTCGCAGTTGCCGCCCACCGCATAAAGTTTATCGGCGACGTTTTCAAGCGTACGCGTTACGCCGAAAATCCCGTCGCCTGCAAAGAAAATATAATCCGACTCTTCCATAACGCCGCGATACCATTCCGATATTGCGGCGTTGTGAAGGTCGGAAAAACAAAATATCGTTTTCACTTATTTTTTTGAATTCATCGCGCCTTCGTTTGCGTTGACTTTTCTGAACAAATCGTTGACCGCCTGCAAACGATGGCTGACCGATTGCTTTTCGACAAAGGACGCCTCGGCAAAAGTCTTTTTGAGTTGCGGCGAATAAAACACGCTGTCGTAACCGAAGCCGTTGAAACCGCGGCGCGAACGCGTGATCGTGCCCCTTGCCGAACCTTCGCCGTAGTAATACTGTCCGTCGGGATACATAAGCACCAAAACGGTCTGCATATAAGCCTCGCGGTCGGTGATGTTTTCCATCTTTCTCAAAAGCAGCTGAATGTTTGCGACGTTATTATGTACTTCGCCGGCATAGCGCGCGCTGTAAACGCCCGGCTCCCCGTTAAGAGCAGGCACGACAAGTCCGCTTTCGTCGCCGAGAACGGGTATGTCGACAACTTTCGACACGGCTTGCGCCTTCAATAATGCGTTCTGAAAAAAAGTAATCCCTTTTGCTTCGACGCGAATCTTCAAACCATAGTCTTTTAACGTATATACTGTGTGTCCGAGCGGTTCGAGCAATGATTTAAGTTCGTGAGTTTTGTCTTCGTTCGAGGTTGAGAGTAATAGCTTCATTTCGATAACCTCCTTACCAATCTATATTGTAATAAAATAACCCTAAATTCCATTTTAATATATTAACAAGAAAGTGTCAACGGCATTGTCTTTTTTTTATACAAATCGACACAAAAATGCAAAAAATTGCACAATTATATCAATTTTGTTGCATAATTGCACAATTTTTGCTTATTTGTCGTCCCGTTAAATTAAGTTATAAAAGGATACACAGCACGCCGCCCTTGCCTTCGTTGACGATTTTCGTGATCGTGCGGCGCATTTTCGTTTTGGCTTCGTCGGGCATTTCGTTGATTTTTACGGAAAGTCCGTCCGCCATCAGGTCGTTCAGGGTTCTGCCGAAAACATTAGTGCTTAAAAGTGCGGCACGGTCGTTTTCGTATTTGTCAAGCATATCGTCGATAAACCGTCCGCTTTGCTGCTCGGTGCCGATAATCGGGCTGACTTCCGTCCTTACGTCAACTTTTATAAGGTGCAGGCTCGGCGCGCTCGCCTTGATTTTTATGCCGTATTGACCGCCCTGCTTGAACATTTCGGGTTCTTCGACGACGATATCGTCGTTTGTCGGGGACACGACGCCGTAGCCCGTCTCGTAAACTTCGTCCAGAGCGTTTTTGAGTTTGGAATATTCGGTTTCGGCTTTCTTCAAAAACCTTACGTAACTCATAAGCGTGAAATCATCGGGGATTTCGTGTCCGCACTCGTCCGACAAAACCTTGAAGAAAGTTCGGGCTTGATTTTAAGGTCGAGTTCGATGCGCCCGCGCCCTGCGTCAACGCTCGCTCCGTCGCCGATTTCAAAGTATTGAGAGTCGGAAAACGCCGCCTTGATTTTGTCCACGTCGCGCATACGGAAAATTTCGCTACCGACGTTTCAGAATATCGACAAGTTCTTTCACAATGCCGTTGTCGCGCGATAACGCCTGTATCCAGCGGGGAGCGTTCACGTCGATAAGTTTAATCGGGAATTCCGACAGCACCGCGCCCATGATTTCGGACACGTCGTCTTCCGACATATTCAGCGCGTCCTTGACGACGACGGGCGCGTCGTATTTCTTTTCAAGTTCGGCTTTGAGCCTTGCCGTTTCGCTGCTTTCGGGCATCGCGCTGTTGATAAGAATCACAAAAGGTTTTCCGATTTCCTTCATTTCGGCAACGACGCGTTCTTCTGCGGGGACATAATTGTCGCGCGGAATATCCGTTATCGTGCCGTCCGTCGTGACGACTACGCCGATTGTCGAGTGCTCCTTGATTACTTTCCGTGCCAATTTCCGCCGCTTTCGCAAAAGGAATTTCGTCGTCCGTCCACGGGGTGCGAACAAGTCTTTCCTTGCCGTTTTCTTCCGCGCCGAGCGCGCCTTCCACGACGTAACCGACGCAGTCGATCATCCTTACGTTGACGTTAAGATTGTCCGAAACGGTTACGCTGACCGCTTCGCTCGGGACAAAGTTCGGCTGAGTCGTCATTATACTTTTGCCGTCGCCCGATTGCGGCAGTTCGTCGACAGCCCTTTTTCGGGCGTTTTTGTCCTTTATGGCGTCGATTACGAGAGCGTCCATAAAACGCTTGATAAAGGTCGATTTGCCGCTTCTGACGGGTCCGACGACGCCGACGTAAATATCGCCGCCGGTGCGCGTCGCAATATCGTTATATAAATCAAATTGCATAATTTTACCTCCAAATACAGTTAATAAAAACTATGCAACCGCCCGCACGAATATGCTTATCGGACGTTTTTCAATTTAATACGGAGAAACCTTATAAAAGCGATAACGCACGGAAAATTAAAAAACCAACAAAAAAGCACCCGTTTGGGTGCTAAAATATCCTTTCCTAAAAAGTCAGAATTTTGATGAGATTGTGTTTTTCTCGGCGGGTTCTGAAAAATCCAGTGTACTTAGGCGTACACGATTTTTCGGGTTCCGCCGAAAAAGCAAAATATCGCAAAATTATGACTTTTTACTTCATAAGGGATTTGTGGCGGAGAGTTTAATAGCACAACACAACACCTGCATCGCGGTCTGCAACTCTTCGATGGGCGGATACGACGGCGCGATACGAATGTTGGAGTCGTTGAAGTCGATACCGCGCGGATAGGTTGCGCCGGCTTCGGTGAACTTCACGCCCATTTTTTTGGAAAGGTCGACAACTTCCTTCGCACTGCCCACTTTGACGTTCAGCGACACGAAATAGCCGCCGACGGGTTTTGTCCATTCGACGATATCGCCGTTTTCAAATTCGGATTCCAGAATATTTTGAACGGCGTCGAACTTCGGACGGAGAATATCCGCCTGCGCCTTCATAATTTTCAGGATATTTTCAGGACTTTTGAGATATCTGTAATGTGCAAGTTGGACGATTTTATTCGGTCCGATGGTTGCGTATTTCAGGTGCGACTTATATTCTTCGATATTTTTCTCGCTTGAAATAAGCGTCGCTACGCCCGCGCCCGAGAACGTGATTTTGGACGTCGATGCGAACATATAAACGCGGTCGGGATTGCCCGCTTTTTCGCATTCGGGGAAGATGTTTTTAAGGACGTCGTCGCCGTAAATACTGTGCACGGCATAGGCATTGTCCCAGAAAATGCGGAAGTCTTTTGCGGCGTCCATTTGCAAGGCGGGTAACGACGTCGTCGCTGTAAGTAACGCCCGTCGGGTTGCTGTATTTCGGCACGCACCAGATGCCTTTTATCGAGGAATCGCTTGCGACAAGCCCTTCGATTGCGTCGATATCCACGCCGCCGTCCTTCTTGAACGGCACGGCAATCATATCTATGCCGAACTGTTCGGTGATTGCGAAATGACGGTCATAACCGGGGACAAGGCAGATAAATTTGACTTTGCCGAGTTTATTCCAGGGCAGTCCGCCGCCGACGCCGAATTGCATTGCCTGCTGGACGAGATTGTACATAATATTCAAACTCGATCCGTCCGCGACAAGCACCATTTTTTCGTTGACGTCAAAAAGCGCGGCAAACAGTTTTTCATTTCGGGAATGCCGTCAAGACCGCCGTAATTTCTGACGTCCATGCCGTTTTCCGTGATAAACGACGCGTTTGCGTTTACCATATCGAACATAACGTTTGCAAGGTCAAGCTGCGCCGTGCAGGGTTTTCCCCTTGACATATCGAGCGACAATTCTTCGCCCTGTATTTTTTTGAAGTTGCGGAGTTCTTTTTCAAAGATGACTTCCGCCTGTTCTTTATTCATATCACCGTATTTCATAATAAGCCTTCTTATATATGAGATTTTTAATTTTCAAGGTCTTTTTCGTTCTTATTCCTGATGATAAGACGAATTGGCGTGCCTTCGAAGTCAAATGAACGCCTGAGCGCGTTTTCAAGGTATCGCCTGTAACTGAAATGCATCAGCGTATCGTCGTTGACGAAAATAACGAACGTCGGGGGATTTGCCGACACTTCGGTAACGTAATAGATTTTCAGCCGTTTTCCGTTTTTTGAAGGCGGCTCGTTGGTGAGAATCGCCTCACGCAAAACGTCGTTCAGAAGCCCCGTCGAAACTCTTCGCGACGCGTTCTCGTATGCGCGTTCCGCAAGTTTTATAAGGTTATCCACGCGCTTTCCCGTTTTTGCCGAAACGTACGTCGGAATGAAGTAATCCATAAATTTGAGTTCTTCTTTCAGTTTCCTGTTGTACTTTTCGATTGTATATGTGTCCTTTTCGACAACGTCCCACTTGTTCATGACGACGACGCTGGGTTTGCCCTGTTCGTGGACGTACCCCGCGATTTTGACGTCTTGTTCCGACAGTTCCTCGGACGAGTCGATGACGATAAGACAAACGTCCGCGCGCCTTACCGCTCCGAGCGAACGCATTACGCTGTATTGTTCCAGATCTTCTTCGACGGAACGCTTCCTTCTGATGCCCGCCGTATCGATAAGGATATATTCTTTATCGCCGATTTTTATGCGAGTGTCGATTGCGTCGCGCGTCGTGCCTGCGATGTCCGAAACGATGACGCGGTCGTATCCCAGAAGTTTGTTGACAAGGCTGCTTTCCCCGCGTTCGGTTTCCCGACGACTGCGATTTTCAGCGCTTCTTCCTTTTCTTCCGTCTCGTACTTCCCGGTAAGTTTCACGATTTCGTCCAGCACGTCGCCAAGACCTTTCGCCTGCCCCGCGGAAATCCCGATAGGCTCGCCAAGTCCCAACTCGTAAAAGTCGTACAAAAGGTGCTGTTCGTTGTTGTCCAGCTTGTTCACGACAAGCAAAATCGGCTTGCGACTTTTGCGAAGGTATGCCGCGACTTCGTAATCTTCGTGCGTGAGCCCCGTCTTTCCGTCAAGCATAAATACGATAACGTCGGCGGTTTCGACAGCAATCTGCGCCTGCGCCCTGATGTGCGACCACATGACGTCTTCGGACTTGATTTCAAGCCCGCCCGTATCGATGAGCGTGAAAGAGTGTCCGCACCATTCCGCATCGGCGTAAAGCCTGTCGCGGGTAACGCCCGGGGTGTCTTCGACAATGGATATTCTTTGCCCGACGATTCGATTGAAAAACGTTGACTTGCCGACGTTGGGACGTCCGACAATGGCAACAAGCGGTTTCGACATGATATATAACCTCTTCGCATACGCGCATAGCGCGCTTTCGTTGAAAAATAATTACAATATATTATTAAAAAACTTTCGTTATAAGTCAAGTATTTTTCGGCGCGGCGAGAATATTATCCGAATGTTTTTTACAAAATATGACGCGCCCTGTCTTAAAAAGTATCGTAAAATCAATTGAAATCAATACAAGGAAATGGTAAAATAACGCTTATGGACAGAGTCATTCTTCATTGCGACCTGAATAACTTTTACGCTTCGGTCGAAACCATTTTACACCCCGAATACAAGGGAAAACCCATTGCGGTCTGCGGCGATCCGAAAAAGCGGCACGGTATCGTGCTGGCGAAAAGTCAGCCTGCAAAAGTTATGGGTGTGAAAACCGGCGACACCGTATGGCAGGCGCAACAAAAATGTCCCGATATAACAATCGTTCCCCCGACATTCCGCGAATACGTGAAATACAGCGATATCGTTTTCAAGATTTACACCGAATACACCGACCGCGTCGAGCATTTCGGTATGGACGAATGCTGGCTTGACGTGACGGGCAGCGTCGGTCTTTTCGGCGACGGGAAAAAAATCGCCGACACGATCCGAAAACGCGTTTACGACGAAACGGGGCTCACGATTTCCGTCGGCGTTTCCTGGACAAAATCGTTTGCAAAACTCGGCAGCGATATGAAAAAACCCGACGCAACGACGGTCATTTCACGCGAAAACTACAAAACTCTTGTGTGGAATCTTCCCGTCGGCGAGATGATTTATATCGGTCGCTCCTCGGTAAGCCGCCTGAAAAAGCTGAATATAAACACTTTGGGAGAACTCGCAAACGCCGACCGCACCCTTCTGAAACAACACTTCGGCATCGTCGGGGATAAACTTATCGACGCGGCGTCAGGCAACGAAAAAGAACCCGTGAAGTTTTATTACGACGTTCATATCCCCAAAGCGTCGGGCACGGCACGACAACCACGAAAGACGTCGAAAATTTCGAGCAGGCGAAAATCGTCGTGTACGCCCTGTCCGAAATGGTTGCGACAAGGCTCAGAAAATACAATCTCGTCGCGCGCTGCGTGTCGGTGGGGCTTCGGAACACGTCGCTTGAATGGTTTTCAAGGCAATTGAACCTTATCGAGCCCGTCAACAACGCATCGGATATCGCAAACGCCGCACTGAAACTGCTGAAAGAAAACTATAATTTCGCTTTGCCCCTTCGCACGATTTCGGTTTATACGTCGAATCTCGAAAGCGCGACGGGAGCGTTCCAGATGTCCTTTTTCAACGAAAACGAAAAGGAAAAACGGCTTGAAAAATCAATCGACGAAATCAGGAAAAAATACGGCTATAAATCGGTGCAACGGGCGGTACTGCTGAACAACGACGTCCTGAACGCCGACCTGCACGAAGAAGACGATTTTACACCGTTCAAACGCTAAGCTTTCCCCACGCAAGTACAAGTATCTTGCGTGGGATTTAATATGGTGCCCTTCCGGGAGATTGCCACAGTATCGCAAACGATACTTCGCAATGACATAGTACTTCGTACGGAATAGAATAAGGGCTTGCTTGTTAGAAAGAAATATAAAAAATCCACATACTTTCTTTATAATTCTCCGTGCAACGCACTTATGTCATTGCGAGCGTAGCGTGGCAATCTCCCGGAAGGGTTACCTTATAAAGTTCCCAAAAAACTCAAAAATCGTTTTCTCTTTACCAGGAAAACGCCGAAATTTAGATGAGATTTTGACGTTTCTTGGCAAGTTCTTACGAGGGCGCGTACTTAGGCGTACGTAACCGAGTAATGTTTTGCCAAAAACTCAAAAGGTCGCTAAATTTCGGCGTTTTCAGGAAGGGCTTTCAATAAAACATAGGCAATCACCCCCGTCGCCAACCCCGCAATCGCGCCGATTAGCATAAGATACGGCGACAAAAGCCACACGTTTTTGCCGATGACGATACTTGCGACGGCGTTTTGCACAAAATTGTGAATCATACCCGAAATGACGCTGACTGCGATAATCCCCGTCTTCGGAATTCTGAAAACGAGTGCGCTCACGGTGTACGCGACAAACCCCGCGGGAATCGAGTACGCAAGCGAGAACATATTGCCCGAAAACACGGCGATGAATACACATTTCAAAAGCAAGATAAGGATTGCGTACGGGTATCCGAGCGTCAGCAGTGCCACGATAAGCACGATGTTCGCAAAGCCGACTTTGGCGTAAGGCGCGGCGGGAATAATCGGCGGAATCAGGCTTTCGACAAGCGATAAGACAAGCGCGGCGGCAAGCAAAATTCCCGCAAGAGCAAGGCGTTTTGTCGGAATTTTCTTGCGATTTTCACATTTTTCGTCAAGTTCTTGCATCCAACTCGCCCTCGCTTCCGCCCTTGATAACGACGATTAGTTTATGTGGCAGGCATACGATTTGCTCGCCTTTTTTGGAGATTGCTTTCGATTTCACACACGCGCGGTTATTGCAATCGGCGTCGATGACGCTCACCTTTCCGTCCTTGATTTCAACGACGTTTTTGCCGTTGTCGCAATCGACCTCGAAGGTGCGGTTTTTGTCCAAAGCATAAGAATAAGTCAGTTTCCCGTCAACGTAAACTTCGACGGTGCCGCCCTTTTTCGCGGTCAGCATAACGATGGACGCAATCAGAGCCGCAAGCACCATCGCGACCGCAACGAAATCGCGGGCGTAAAAAGGTTTTTCGGTTTTGAAATCGCGTTTTTTCATCTTTTTGAATATGAATCGTCTTTCAGTTCAAAACTGTCGACGTTGAAAGTTTCAAACGTGTTGTCGGCGTAAATTATCACAAGTCCCGCGCCGTATTTTTTTGCGTATTCCACGCCCTTGTCGCGCCCGAGAGCAAACACCGCGGTGGACAATACGTCGCACATTGCGCCCGACAGAGCGCTTCTGTCCTTGCTTATTATCGTAACGCTGATTATGCCGTTATCGACGGGGTATCCGTCGCGCCCGATGATGTGGCAATAACGCTTGCCGTCGATGATATAATACCTTTCGTAATCGCCCGACGTGCATACGACTGCCCCGCCCGACAAGGTAAGTTTTGCAAAATAATCGGCGGCGGTGTCGCGTGGGGACGAAATGCCGATTTTGTATTCCCCGCTGCCCACGGTAAATATCGTGCCGCCGACGTTCAGAATGCCGCTTTGCCCGTCTTTTATCACGTTTTCGATTGCGGCGTCCCCTGCAAACCCTTTGGCAATCGCGCCGAAACTAAGCTGTAAATCTTTGTCGGTTTTCATCACTCGGTTGTCGGACAAAAGGGTGAGCGCGTCAAGATCCGCGTGCAAAAGTGCCGCCCCGATTTCATCGTCTGTCGGCAGCGTTCCCGCGTTCCCCGTGAAAGTATCCGACGTAAAACGCCACAGTTTCGACAACGGATACGTCGCGACGTTGAAGGTTTTATCCGTGTCGGAATAAGCGGTTTTCGCAAGTTTCAAAAGTTCGTACGTTTCTGGGGATATTTGCAAAATAACGTCTTTATCGGCGTGATTTATCTTGTAAACGTCGCTTTTCTCATTTTCCGCGTCAAACAAAACGTCCAGCCTTGTGAAAAGGGAATCAATGGATTTTATCGTGTTTTTTGCCTTTTTGCCTTTTAAGGAAATTTCGGAAACGGTGCCGAACGCAAACACGCTGTCGCTTACTTTTGCGTTGCACGCCGAAAACAACGACGCGGATACCGCCATCGTTATTATCAGCACGATTATACTTAATACCTTTTTAGTTCTTTTCATAAATCCCGCATTATCCTTATTAACAGTATAAAATTATATCATATAAAACAACAAATAACAACAAAAAACCCACTGCTTGACACAGCGGGCTATTTTTGTTTTTAATACGGAAGTTTCTTGTTAATTTCCTATTTGCGTTTGTCCATCGGGCGGTACACGTCGCGTTTGCAGACGCTTTCGTAGCCGGGACGTATGATTTTGCCGCGGTTTGAAAGTTCCTCGATTCTGTGAGCAGACCAACCGACGATACGGGAAACCGCGAATATCGGCGTAAACAGTTCCTTCGGAAGACCGAGCATCGAATAAATAAGCCCCGTATAGAAGTCGATATTCGGCGCGACGCCCTTCTGGATGTTTCTGCTGTTTGCGATGACCTTCGGCGCGATTCTTTCAACCGCCTCGTAAATCTCAAATTCCTTTTCAAAGCCTTGTTCGTCCGCAAGTTTTTTGACGAACGTTCTCAGAACGTCGACACGGGGATCGGACAAGGAATACACGGCGTGTCCCATGCCGTAAATGAGCCCTGCGTTGTCAAACGCTTTCTTTTCAAGGATTTTATTGAGATACGATTCGATATGCTTGTCGTCGAATTTTGAAATGTTTTTTTGCATATCGTCGATCATATTGACGACTTTTATGTTCGCACCGCCGTGGCGCGGACCTTTCAGCGAGCCGAGCGATGCCGCAACCGCAGAATACGTATCAGTGCCTGTTGAAGACACGACGTGCATCGTGAACGAGCTGTTGTTACCGCCGCCGTGTTCCGCGTGCAGCATAAGGCACACGTCCAGAACCTTTGCTTCGAGTTCGGTATACTGTCCGTCGGGGCGCAAAAGATGCAGAATATTTTCGGCGATACTGCCGCGCGTCAAAGGCTTATGTATGATAAGGCTGTCGTTGCAATGAAAATGACGGTGCGCGTGATAGCTGTAAACGCTGATCATCGGCATTTCGGAAATGAGTTGCAGGCACTGCCTTAAAACGTTGTCGATGCTGTTGTCGTCGGCGTGTTTGTCGTAGCTGTAAAGCATAAGGATACTGCGCGCGATGCCGTTCATCATATCCCTTGACGGCGCTTTCATAATGACGTCCCTGACGAAACTGTCGGGAAGCGTGCGATAGCCCCTTAAAATGCGCTTGAACGATTTGAGTTCATCCTTGTCGGGAAGTTTGCCGAACAACAAAAGGTACGCGATTTCTTCAAAGCCGAAACGCCCTTCGCTTGTAATGCCGCCGACAAGTTCCTTGATTTCGATACCCCTGTAATACAGTTCACCCTTGCAAGGGATTTTATTGCCGTCGTAGTCGGTCGTGTAACCGTGAATTTCCGATATTTCGGTAAGTCCCGCACAAACGCCGACGCCCTTTTCGTCGCGCAGACCGCGCTTGACGTCGAATTGTTTGTAATATTCGGGGGCGATAATAGTGCTGCTTTCAGCCATTTTCGCAAGATTTTTGATTTTGTCGCTAACTTCCGAGTTGAAGTGGTCGTAAGACGAATATTCGGACATATTATCAACCTCCTTTTTCAGTTTAATACTTTAATATTGTAAATCATAATTTATACAGTTGTCAAGTTTATTTCTTTTTGAATTTTATTGAGATTAAACAAAATTTTATTATTAAATCGCGAGAAAAATCAAAAATTTTCCTGTTTTCAAGCAATTTTCGACGTTACTTTATAAAATCGCAGGACTTTGACGACTCGACAACGGTGTGCATATATTCCTTTACGGGAAGATGCACGGGGTGCGTTTTGTACGCCTTGAAACTTTCAAGGTTTTCAAACTCGCAAACGAGCGCAAAGTCGAAACTTCTTTCGCTTTTCAACACGTCCGCGCCGCATTCGACCGACAAAAGCCCGTCGATTTTCCCACGCATCGACAAAAAATTGTTTTTGATTTTATCAAGGTTTTTCAGCCCTTCTTCGTTGAGTTTATAAAGTACGATATGTTTAAGCATAATTATTTTCTTCCGTATGAGGCAAGGAGCGTGCAGATATCTTTCAGCGACGTGGCGCGCGTCCGCATGAGCGCGGATTCCGACAGTTTTTTGCCAAGCCCCGTCTGAATGACGTCGTACATACCGATGATTACGTGGTTGTAGTCGTCGGCAAAGTACACGAGTTGTTTTTCCATAAGGTATTTAAGGTCGGATTTCCGCACCGGTGTCGGGCGCAAACGCAACCACGGGAATTCCCAGAAGAAACGCGCGGTATATGAGCGAACCGTCGTATATCGTGATAAGGCAGTCGCTTGCAAGAAGTGTGTCTTCCGCGCCTTCGTCCACGTTCAGATAAAGTTTGACGTTTTGCGAATTTCGCCTTTCGGTCTCGCGAAGCATTGCGGAATACAGGTTTTCGTTTTTGCCGCAGTTGACGATAAGGTTTATTATGTCGCCCTGATCCAGCAAAAGTTCAAACACGGGCATAAGTTCCTTGCTGCCGATTGCCCCGCCCGAAAGATACACGGTGGGATTCAGATTCAGCCCCAGATGTTCTTTCAGTTTGAAAACGTAATCGACGTCGGGCACGTTTTCCTCAATCGGGAAGCCCATGACGTGCACCCTGCCGCTTGAATATCCCATTGCCGTGAGTTGGTTTTTCATATCGACGTTTTCCACGATATAGCCGTCCGCGCTCATATTGTAAAACGCTTTGTCGAAAGTGAATTTTTCGGAAAGCCCGATGACGGGATATTTGAAACGGGTGCGCTTTTTCGCGATTATGGTTTCGTGCATAAGTCGCGGCGTCGTAACGACGATGACGTCGGGCGCAAAGCGCAAAACGGCGTTGTAAATCTTCCTTGCGCTGCCGCCGAGCTTGTTTGAAAGCGCGCGACGGCGGTCGATTTTATTTTTGGATTTCACCGTGAAGACGTGTCCCACCGTCTTTACCCTGCGGTAAAAAGTAGGTATGGACTGAATAAGTCTTTCGCGGTTTTTCCTTCTGCGGGTTGCGGTTTTTCCGCGCCGTACTGCCGCTCGTCGATGACGACCACGTTGTAATCTTTATGATTTTTTTCAAACTCGCTTTTAATCGCTTCGATACCGCTCACGTCCTCGGCAATCGACGTTACTATCAGCACGTTGTCTTTAATTTTCATAAATCTTTCCTTTTCATTCTCAGAACGTCGTGATTATGCAAAACGACGTCGCTTTTTAAGTAAAGTATTTGTTGCACGAATTTGCAGTCGTCGATAACGTTTCCGTCTTCGTCGAAAACTTCGTCGACAACGATTTTTTTAAGATAATTTTCGTCGGGCGAAAGGACTTCCAGTACGTCGCCTTTTTTTGAAGCGTCCGCGCTGTTCCAAAACTATGCACTTTTTACTTTCGTCGTATCCTTTGACTTCTGCAATGAACAGCCAGTCGCTTTCGGGCTTTGACGTGTCTAAGCACACCGTGTCGCGCGCGCCGAAATAAACCCCGTCGTATAACGACGATGACTTGTCTTTTCAAGTTCTTCGATAAGACTTTCGGACGGCGAATATATCCCCGTCTTATAATAACCGTCAAGGGCGCGACGATATGCCGTAACGGTGCTTGCGACGTAATACTCCGACTTCATTCTTCCCTCGATTTTGAAACTCGATACGCCGGCGGAAATAAGTTTGTCAAGGTATAAAAGCATGTTCATATCCTTGCTGTTCATAACGTAAGTGCCCTTGTCGTCTTCGATCATCGTCAAAGGCTCGCCTTCGCGCGACGCTTCGGTCATTTTGTATTCCCATCTGCACGCCTGCACGCACTCGCCGCGGTTGCTGTCGCGGGTGCTGAGATAATTGCTGAGCAGGCATCGTCCGCTGTAACTTATGCACATCGCGCCGTGCACGAAAACTTCAAGTTCCAAAGAGTCGCCGACGATGTCTTTCGTGCGTTTTATGTCGTCGATTGTGGTTTCCCTTGCAAGTACGACGCGCTTTATTCCCTGTTCTGCCCAGAATTTTGCGGTGTATCCGTTCGTAGTGTTCGCTTGCGTCGAAAGGTGAATTTCCATATCGGGCGCAACCGACTTGCAAAGCGAAATCGCCCCCGCGTCGGTCATGATAAGCGCGTCTACCCCGATTGAGTTTAAGAATACAAAGTATTCTTTGAGTGCGGGAAAGTCGTCGTTTTTCGGAAAAATATTGACCGTTACGTAAACTTTTTGTGCAGAGTATGCGCGAACTCGACGGCGGATTTCAAAGCGTCCGCGTCAAAGTTATCGGCGTACGCGCGAAGACCGAATTTCGTCCCCGCAACGTAACATGCGTCCGCACCGAAGTGAAACGCGGTATTCAGTTTACTTCTGCTGCCTGCCGGAGCAAGCAATTCAACTTTCTTTATCATAACGGTTTTTGTTTAAGCGTTTTTTTCATTCCCTAAAAGTCATAACTCTCCCCTAAAAAGCCAAAATCTAACTTCCCTAAAAACGGCGAGAATTTGATGAGATTGTGGTTTTCTCGGCGGGTTCTGAAAATCCTAGTGTACTTGGCGTACACGGATTTTCGGGTTCCGCCGAAAAAGCAAAATATCGCGAATTATCGCCGTTTTTACGCTTCGATGATAATAGGCAATATCATAGGCAACTGCTTGTAATTCTTGTCTATGAACTTGCGAATGGCTTTGCGGATTATCGTCTTCAATTCGTAAATATCCTCGACGTTTTCAAAGTCGACTTGTTTCAATGCGTTCAATACGACTTCTTTCGCCTCGTCGGGGAACGTGTCGCCGAGATGCAATCCGCGAAGGATAATGTCGGGGCCAGCAAGGATTTCGCCCGATTTAAGGCGTACCGTCAGAAGAATCACGATAAATCCGTTGTCGGAAAGAGCCTTTCTGTCGCGCAGTATGGTTTCGGCGTTTTCACCAAGGGCGACGCCGTCGATGAAGTTGTTGCCGGCGGGGACGTTATTGCCTTTGACCATTTTGTTTTTGTAGACGTTGACGGTGTTGCCGACGTCGGGGATAAACGTATTATATTCGGGAATGCCCATACTGCCGGCAAGACGTTGATGCAGTTTAAGGTGGCGATACTCGCCGTGAACGGGAATAAAAAACTTCGGTCTTACGAGCGAAAGCATAAGTTTCAGCTCTTCCTTGCAGGCGTGTCCCGAAACGTGGATATCGTCGGACGGGTTGTAGATGACGTCCGCGCCGAGTTTGTAAAGGTTGTTGACGACGTTATATACGCCGCGCTCGTTGCCGGGGATCGGCGTTGCGGAAATAACGACGGTGTCCGTCGCCGAAATCGTAACCTTGTCGAAAGTGCCCTGCGACATTCTGGAAAGCGCGCTCATAGGCTCGCCCTGACTGCCCGTGCAAAGAATGGTAACGCGCTCCGGCGGGAGTTTGTTGGCTTTGTCGATATCGACGATAAGGTCTTTCGGGAACGTAAGCTCGTTGAGTTTCGCCGCCATATCAACGATGTTTTTCATACTACGCCCGCTTAAAACGACCTTCCTGTTGTACTTCACGGAAATATCCATAAGTTGTTGCAGGCGGTAATTGTTGGTGGAAAAGGTCGCGACGATCATACGTTTTTTCTGGTTTTTGCCGAAAATGACGTCAAACGATTCCCCGACGGTGCGCTCGGACATGGTGTGTCCGTTTCTTTCGACGTTGGTGCTTTCGCCAAGCATTAAAGCACGCCTTTTTTTCCGATTTCCCCGATGCGTTCAAGGTCGGTGAGTTTGTTGTCGATGGGGGTGAAGTCGATTTTGAAGTCGCCCGTCACGAAAACGACGCCGACGGGAGTCGTGATGGACAACGCCGACGCCTCCGCAATGCTGTGGCAGACTTTGATAAATTCCACCTTGAAACAATCGACGTTTACGACGTCGCCCGCATTGACTTCCTTCATATTTTTGACGGGAAGTCCGCTTTCTTCGATTTTATGACGCGCGATGGCAAGCGAAAACGGCGTGCCGTAAATCGTCGGGCAGCCGAGTTCGGGCCAGAGATAACTCACGCCGCCGACGTGGTCTTCGTGTCCGTGAGTAATAAAAATTCCTTTGATTTTTTCTTTATTTTGCGAAAGATAGGTAACGTCGGGTACGACGACGTCGATCCCGGGGGTGTCTTCCGTCGGGAACGACATACCTATATCTATGATAATGATGTTTTCACCGTATTCCAGAGCGGTCATATTTTTGCCGATTTCGCCGACGCCGCCGAGGAATACTACTTTTAACGACTTTGCCAAAAGAAGTCCTCCGAAAATTATTGTTGATATTATACTAAACTTTTAGATATAAATCAAGTAATACAGGGGTTTCCCTGAAAACTTTCGGGGCAAAAAAATAATCGGATTTCCGGTTTTTTCAAAGAATTATCTCAAAAAAACGCGGTATTGTTTTGTTCTTTCAGCTTTTTCACGGCATACAGATTGCTTTCGTAATATCTTTCAAGCGTGCCGATATCGTTCCAGTATCCGCTTATGTCAAAAGCTGCCAGATTGTTGATAAGCCGCGGAAAAAGATCGCGCCCGAAGTCGTAAAACCCGTCGGGAATAAATTGCAGAATATCACGTTTAAGTGCGTAAATCCCCGTGTTAACATATCCTTTTGTCGGAACTTGCGGTTTTTCGATAAAGTCTTCCACAATGCCGTTTCTGATTTTCACAAGCCCGAATCCGCGCGCGTCGGACACCCTTTTCACAAGGAGCGTGCCCAGAAGATTTTTCCCGACGTGCGCTTTGTACAGCGCATCGTAATCGACCTCGGAATACGCGTCGCCGGACGCAACGAAAAAATTGTCGGAAAGATACTTTTCCGCCTGCTTTACGCTGCCCGCAGTTCCAAGCGGTTTTTCTTCCTCGAAATACGTCAGCCTTACGCCGAAACGCCGCCCGTTTGAAAAATAGTTTTTGATGACGTCGGACTTGTAATTCACCGTCAGCCCGATGTCGTAAATCCCGAAATATTTCAGCCTTTCGATTATCGTTTCAAGCACGGGTTTGTC
Organism: Clostridiales bacterium; assembly: GCA_022009995.1. Lineage (GTDB taxonomy): Bacteria > Bacillota > Clostridia > Christensenellales > CAG-917 > CAG-349. The sequence goes on along the minus strand of CP091734.1, from coordinate 1,265,585 downwards.
GATGATTTTTACCATAGGTTTCGGGGTATCGTCGGTCAGCGGTCTCAAACGCGATCCGACGCCGCCCGCCATAATTATCGCCTGAATTTTCATACATTTATAATGTTTTAACCTTAAATATTTATACGCACAAAAAAACAGTTGCCAAATATAAACGAAATAATATATCATATTTTATATAAATCTTTTGATAAGGAGTTTCTTATTCTTATGTACAATTTTTCAGCAGGTCCCGGCGTACTTCCCAAGGAAGTTTTGCTTGAAGCACAAAAAGACTTCATCGATTTCAAAGGCAGCGGCATTTCCATTATCGAGGCGTCGCACCGCGGCAAGGTTTACGAGCCCGTTCACAACGAATGTATCGCCCTTTTCCGCGAGCTTATGAACATTCCCGACAACTACGACGTGCTTCTCGTACAAGGCGGCGCGTCAACGCAGTTCGAAGCAGTTCCCCCTCAACCTTTTGAAAAAAGGCCGCGCCGATTATATCGTGACCGGAAACTTTGCGAAAAAGGCATACAAGGAAGCGCAAAAATACGGCGACGTCAGGGTTGCGGCGTCAAGCGAAGACAAACTTCACCTATATCCCGGACTTTGACGACTCGTCTTTCAGAAGCGATATCGATTACGTCCACTGCACCAGCAACAACACAATTTACGGCAGCCGCATGAGAAAATTCCCGTCGGTCGAAACGCTCGTCTGCGATATGTCCAGCAACATTTTGTCCGAAGTGTACGACGTAAATAAGTTCGGCGTGATTTATGCCGGCGCGCAAAAAAATATTTCCTGCGCGGGCGTTACCGTCGTAATAGTCCGAAAAGACCTTCTCGATCAGGCGATGCCCATTTGCCCGACTATGCTCAAATGGTCGACGCAGGCAAAAGAGAACAGCCTTTACAACACTCCCCCCTGCTTCTCGATTTACATCGCAAGCCTGACGCTCAAATGGCTTAAAAACCTCGGCGGCATTCCCGCAATTCAGAAAATCAACGAAGAAAAAGCAAAAATGCTGTACGACTACATCGACAACAGCGGTTTCTATACCAACCCCGTCCGTCCCGAAGACAGAAGCATGATGAACGTGCCTTTCGTATCCCCCTCGAAGGAACTCGACGCGGAGTTCGTCGCAGGCGCGGAAGCAAACGGAATCATGGCAATCAAAGGACACCGTCTTGTCGGCGGAATGCGCGCGTCCATTTACAACGCGATGCCCGTCGAAGGCGTCAAACATCTTATCGCCTATATGCAAAAATTCGCGGCGGAACACAAATAAGAGGTCGGTATGGTAAAAGTATTAAAGTTAAATTCGATAAGCCCGAAAGTCAATGACGTATTGGACAAAAATTACGAAATTACGTCGGAATGCGACAACCCCGAACTTATTCTCGTGAGAAGCGCGCAGATGGCTGATTACGTTCTTCCCGAAAGCGTCGTCGCGATAGGTCGAGCGGGCGCGGGCGTGAACAATATTCCCCATGCCGAATACGCAAAACGCGGCGTGGTCGTTTTCAACAGCCCGGGTGCGAACGCAAACGCCGTGAAAGAGTTGGTCATCACCGCCCTTTTGCTCTCTTGCCGCAAGATTATCGAAGGAATTAAATGGGTAAACTCTCAAAATAACGCGGAAGGCGGCGTTGCGAAAATTGTCGAAAAAGGCAAATCGCAATTCGTCGGCGGCGAAATTTCAGGAAAAACGCTGGGCGTGGTAGGTCTTGGCGCAATCGGCAGAAAAGTCGCCGTCGCGGCAAACGCCCTTGGTATGAATATCGTCGGATACGATCCGTTTTTCAATAAGGACACGGATTTGGGGATTGAACTCGAAGTCGTCGATACTTTGGACAAAATTTACGAAAAATCCGATTTCATTACCCTTCATCTTCCCTACAACGCCGACACGAAAGGCATGATCGACAAAGTCGCGATTTCAAAAATGAAAGACGGCGTCGTTATCGTCAACTGTGCAAGGGGCGAACTTGTACAAAACGCCGATATAATCGCCGCGGTCAAAGACGGAAAAGTCCATAAATACTTCACCGACTTCCCGACGGAGCCGCTTTTGAACGTCGACGGCATTATCGCCTGCCCGCATCTCGGCGCGTCCACCCCGGAGGCCGAAGACAACTGCGCCGTCATGGTCGCGACGGAACTCAAAGATTACTTTGAAAACGGCAACATCAAAAATTCGGTGAACTACCCCGCCGTTTCCGCAACAAGAAAAAACCACAGGATTACCGTCCTTGCGGAAGATAACCCTGCGGTCTCGTCGCTCATCGCCGACTTTGCGGATAAAAACGATGGAAAAGTAACCTGTTCCGGAAAAAACGGCAATCTTTACGCAATCATTGACTCGGACAAAGAATTTTCGTCCGATTCAGTCGCAAAACTCGCCGCCGCGCGCGAAGTTTATCGCGTCCGCGAAATTATTTGATTTTTCTCCCGTCGGGATTGTTGACGAGTCCGAGCACGATTAAAAGCCCTGCGACCGCGTTGACAATCCCGTACGCTACGGGTTCGTTTATTTTCAGACCGCACGCTTCGAGAAGGTAAAACACACTGCCCGCAAGCGTCATCAGATACCCGTAATTTTTAATCTTTTCCCTGAACCAATTGAACCAATTTTTTATTCTTTCCTTCATCGTCCGCCCCCAAAATATCAGTTAAATATATTTTTTAGTTTTCGTCGTTGCGCGCGATTTCAGGACGCTTAAAAGTTTCTCGTAATTGTTTCCGAGATAGCCCTTCATTGTGCCGCTTGCTTCAAGCGCTTTTACCGCGACGTCGGGATCGAGCGACGTATAAAAACTCAAAGCGACGTTGTAACGTTCGGCAAAGTTTCTTGCTTTTTCGCCGGTGTAGCCGTTCGCCTTTTCGTACGCGTCCTGTTGTTGCTTTTCAAGGCGTTTGTTCACTTTGTAGTTTTCGACGTATTTTTGTTTTTCCTTTTCGAGTTTCAGATTTTCGTCGGTTTCTTTCTTTTCAAGCGCGGCGTTTTTCTGATTCTGATCGGCAAGTTGTTTATCCCTGTTTTCTTGCAGTTTATTGATTGTTTCGGTGATTTCGACGGCTTTTTTAAGGTCAAGGTTGCTTAAAGCCTCGTCGCGCCGACTTTTAAGAGCGTCGGATTTTCCTCAAAACTCAAAAGCGCATCGCTTAAAATATCGTCGGCTCTCGTTCTGCCCGCGTTTGCGGCTTCGCCGTATTCGTTAATCGCGCTTTCAAGGATACTGCCCCTTGCGATGCCCTGTTTCACCGCCTTGTTTTTGCTGTTTTCCCTGAATGCGTCGAAAAGGCTTTCGATTTCGGAAAGCGTTTTCTTGTGCGTTTCTTTGGCTTTTTCGCGCTGCTCGTTGAGTTTTACAAGGTCGTCGTACGCCTGTTTGTCGATTTTTCAAGGCTCGACTTGTAATCCGACTCCGCCTTATCGTTTGCGACGGCTTTAATTTCGTCGTCGGACAACACGTCGTAGTTCACCCTGTCGTATTTCACCGGTTTGAAGATTTCGTCAAAGTCGGGATCGGGCGCGGCGGGGTTGTTTTTGTTGTACTCGTCTTCAAGCGCTTTCAACTGCCCCGTGATTTGACTTTCGCGCCTTAACGCGTTATTGACTTTTTCGTTTTCTTCTGCCGCCTTTTGTTTTTTGTTTTGAAAAGTTCTTTGATATCGTCCCACCAACTATTTGCCATTATTGATTTCCTCCAAAGCCGCCACCCGTTTTTCAAGCGCACGCAAATAATTTTCAAGGGTTTCGACGGTGATAAAAAGTTCGTTAATTTTATTATCCATAAGCATTTTTTACGATAAATCCACCGTGATCGACGGCGGAGTAACGGTATAACTTCCCGATTCGCTGTTTTCTTTCAGATATACGCGCATTTTTGAAAACGCACGGTTTACGATGATTTTTTGCGGAAGATCCGCGCCTTCAAGGAGGTATTCGATTTTATTTCCGTCAAGTTCCAGCCCGAGCGTTACCGTTCCGTGCGCCGTGAGCATGACGTTTCTGACGCTTTTTTGCTTTTCGGGATAACCGAGGTCGGTGTAACCCGTCGTCCAGTACCTTGGCAATTTGTCGGAAAAATACCTGCCCGTGTCCGAAAACATACCGATAAGGTGCTTGTTCACGCCTGAAACGTCATGAATACCGACGAAAGCGTATGCACGTTGACCGCCTTTATAAAGCGTATATCCATACCGCGAAGCAAGGTCATTTTGTTCTTTTTTACGTCGCACACCGCAAGCCCGTTCGTGTTGTAAACGCCCTGATCTCTTACTTCGTCCAAAATTTGACGGCGAAGTCCCCCGGGAAAACCATGTTGGCGGCAAGGAAATATTTCCCGTCCATACCCGTTGCGACGGCGTTTCTTTTGTCCTTCGACAAAAAATCAGACAAATCCGCAAAAATATTCTGCACGTTGTAGCCGTCCAGACACTTCAACCCTTCTTCCGTCAAAAAGACGATGCGGTCGCCGAGCGGCACTATCGTGTCGGGATAAATTCTTGCCGACGCCGTGTAAATTTTCGAAACCGAAAAGTCGGTTTGCGCGCCGAATGCGGTCAGCCTTTCCACGCCGAAATCTCTGAAAACGTAAACGTAGTTCAGAAATTTAACGACTTTGATTACCTTGCCGCCCTCGTCGTCGAAGTCGATATAGCCCGCGCCGTCGCCCGATACTTTCCAGTTTTCGGGGTTGAAGTCGGCGGAAAACCACACCTTGTTCTGCTCACCCGAAACGGTTGCAAAATTCTTTCGGCATGCACGCACATACTTGTCATTTTCGGTGCGTTTTCGATTTTTTTCAAGGTCGTGCCGTCGTAGGTGTAAAAGAATCCGCGCTCGCTCGACGCGAGAAACAAATCCTTTCCGTTATACCGATAGCACGCGCTGCAATCTTTTCCCGCTGCCGCAAGATTTACGATTTTTCTGAACGTGTCGCCGACGGTGAAGACGCTCGTTTCGTAATACTCGTTGTCCGTTGTTCTGACGATAAGTCTGTCGTCGCGCTTGTTCGTCGCTGCGTCGAACTTTCTGAACAAATGCAGGCTCATCGGCACGACTCCTTCGGGGAGCGACGCGACGGTGTGTCGGAACGCCGGGGTAACGTCGCTTGGAAAAGTCGCGGCGGAAATGCCGTATTTTCCCTGAAGCACGCCCTTTTCGTATGTAAAGTTATACGACATCGGCGATGACGTCGGTGACGAAATCGCCTCGTCTTTCGTCGTCGAAACTCCGCGGAATTCGTCGCTTTTAATCCTTATTCTCGTGAATGTTTTTCCGCGCACTACGCCCACCTCCTCGGTTTCACGTATCTTCCCGCGCCGCTGTGCGCTTTCAGCGCGCAAATACCTTCTCTGAACTTCTTTTCGGCTTGCGCGCCGAGGTCGATAAGGTTGTTTGCGTATGCATATTCCGCAACGACGCCTTCCGACAAAAGCCAGCACGGGACGTTGCACGGAAGTTCGGTCGAAAGCGAATACAACGGCAAAAGCGCGCAATATTCAAAGGTCGCTTCTCCGGAAAAATCGCTTTGTATATACGTCGGATACGCCTTGATTTCCTTGTTTCCGCGCCACGTTTCAGTGAAATCGGATACACGATTTTCGGGTTTGTCAACGTCGAATATTGAAGTTTCCCGTCGACGAGCGTCACGTTTTCCGTCACAACGAACGGGAAATACGCGCTTATTATCTCGGAATGTACGTTTTCGACCGAGCACAACAAAATATCGACAAGTCTTTTTTGTTCCGCGGTAAGGTTTTCGGCGTCGGTAACGTCGACGACGCCGTACCCGAGTTTGACGAAACAGTTTTTAATTACATCGCTTACTTTCATTCAGATCTCCTCAAAATCAACTTTTCGTGCGTCGGGGTGCTTTTCGTAATACCTGAACGCGTTTTTCGATTTATAATCGACCTTATCTTTCAATTCTTTTTCTTTTGCGGCTTCGATTTTCAGATTCTGATCGTCGATTTCTTTCAGGATTTTGTCAAGGCGTTCGATTCTCGTTTTATAAAGGTAGTCGATAAGCCTTGCATCGAGTTTTTCGTAAGGACACACGACCTGCAATTTTCCTTTTGCGAACACCTCGTATCTTTTCCCCGCCGTATCGTAATAAATCTCGTAATCGGGGTGGATTTCTTTCACCCTGTCGCACACGTCGTATAAATCGTTGTAAATTCGTATTTTCATAGCGTCCCCCGCAAGGGGGCGCGCGACAAAGCGCGCGCCGGAATTGTCATTAAGTTTCCGTCAATCAGTCAACGGTGATGTTGGTGATTTTCGCCTGACCAACGGGACGTTCGCACATAAGGTCGGCGTACTTGACAAGCGTTGCGCTGTATGCCGCGCTGCCAGATTCCTGTTTCAGAATTCCGCCTGCCGCGTCTTCGATCCAACGCCAGTCGCAAAGCTGATGCAGTTTGAAGTCGTCGGTGTTCAGAAGGTACATATCTTTCTTTCCGCAGAAGCGGTCGACGACGAAAGGAATTCCGCTGTACGACAACGCCTTATAGCCGCAGTCAAGATTCATGACGTCGACGTTGTGGTTGGAACTTGCACAGTACGCGACGTACTTTTTCCTGACGGCGTAGCTTGTCACGATAAAGTTGACGATACCTCCGGAACGTTCTTCGACGTGGTCGATTGCGTCCTGGATAAGAGCCGCGGACATTGCGCCGCCGGTTGCGTCTTTGTACGGTGTAAGGAAGTCGTAGTCGGCGCGGGTAAGACCGTAAAGCGTACTTGACGTGCCGAAAAGGGACTCTAAACCCGTCAATTCGTTGCTTCGGCTGCCTTGTACGTAAATGATGCTGTCCTCGCTCTGAACGGCGGGAAGGTTTGCAGTGAGCGTAACGACGTTGTTCGTGTGGTCAACGCTTTTGACGACTTTGTTTTTCATCGCGTTTGTAATCGTCCCGCTCGTTTCGATGTCGATGACCATACCGGCTTCGATTTTCGACGCGTCGTCAACCTTGAATTTTGCAAGATTTCGTTGCCCGAATATATGACCGTAGTTGCGAGTTTTCCGCTGCCGTCGCCGAAAAGCATACGTGCGAAGTTTCTCTTACTTGCCGACAAAAGTCCTTCCATTTCGGCGTTCAGAAGGTTTACGAACGCGCCGGAGTCGTCCATGCTGGCTCTCAATGCTTTGTCGGAAATTTCGATTTTGCCGAAAAAGTTTTTAAGGTCGGTGGTAAGCGTTACATACGAATTACCCTGCGCCTTGGGAAGCGCGCCCGTTTCGGTGCCCGACGTGATGCCGCCGTTTACGCCGTAGGTTACGAGTTTTTTGACTTCCTTACCGAAAACGTTGTTGCTTGTTCTTTCGACCGCCGCAAGGAAGGGGTTGATTTTCGTGTTGAGTTGCTCGGCAATCACGCCAAGGTAAATGGTTTTTAACGCGTCGCTTGCGTTTGAAATTGTAATCATAAAAAATCTCCTGTTAATTTATTTGCCCTTGCCCGCCATAGCCATCACCATTTTGCCAGCCTCGCCGACGGTTTTGGGGCGAATTTGTTTTGCGAGAGAGGCTTGTCCTTCCCCGTTGATTGTGCGGACGGTTTTCACGCCGTCGAGATCGGACAGATATTTTTTGATTATTCTGTCGCGGATTTTCTCGTTGGAGAGCACGTTTTCGACAACGAAATCGTCGTCTAAAAGATAATCTTTGGGGGATTTGTAATTGTTCAGGACAACGCGCGCGCCGGCGATTTCCAGACAGTTTTCGTTGCTGCCGAGGTCGTTTTTTAATATTTCCTCGGCGATTTCCTTCTTAAAAGGCGCGATTTCGGGACGCGATTCAAAAAAGTCGTCGACTTTTTGCTGCCAGTCGTTTTGTGCGTACGCTACGTTTGAAGGGGCTTTTTCCGAAAGTTCCTTTTCAAGGGCTTTCAGTTTCTGCGACCTTTTCGTAAACTCTTTTTCAAGGCATTCGTACGCCTTCAACAATTCGTCGGGCGTTTTGAAACGGGACGTTGTTTCGTCTGCGTTTTCGGACGGTGCGTCCGTTTGAACGGTGGTTTCAACTTCATTTTCTTGCATAACGTTCTCCTTATAAATTTATATTTGCCGCGTCGATAAACTCGCGATGTTTATTGACGTGCGCGGCGATGGTTTCTTTCATTTTCACGTCCATATCGAACTCGGGCGAAAGCATAAATTTCGTGTGTTCCTCGATATGGATTTCGTGGTCGTCGAAGGAGTCGGGGATAATTTCTCTTTCGCCGAAAGCGCGGTTTTCGCGCTGCGCTTTTTTAAGGTGCAAATCGGCGATATCCCTGCTGTTTTCCCAGTTTCCGAAGCCGAGAGTTTCCAGGATTTTGCATTTCGTGCGTTCGGAATATCTGCCGTTTTCGTCGGTCAGAAGTCCCAGGTTCATAAGTTCCAGCACCATATTCTTCCTTGACGACGGCGTTTCGATAAGTTCGTTTTCGGTGTCGAAGACAAGGTCGTCAGACGTCAGATCCGACGCGCCGAAATACAGCATTTCGAGTTCCCCGTTTTCGCCGGCGATACTTCTCAGTCTTCTTGACTTTGCAAACTGTTTATAAAGTCTTAATATATGTTTGCCGGATTCCCTGACCGCCTCGCGGATATTTTCTGCGGTGACGGATATTCGGGTGTCGTCCTGCTCGATAAGCATGGAAATCGCGACGCCCGACGTCACGTTATCGGGAAGTTCGGAATACTTCATAATCTCAGACACGCCGGAAATCATCGTAAATTCTTCAAGCAGTCGGTTTTCTTCCAGATAAAAATCGTGCGGTATACTGCCGGGGTTCAGAAGCGCGGGCGGATTGCTGCCCTGTCTGTAAACAAGGATTTTCCCGGGCGCAAGCCCTTCCGCTTCCAGCTGATCGGTATCGACGCTGCCGTCCTCCGTTGCAAGCACGCCCATCGAAAGTCTGTTCAGAAATTCGTGCTTGCGGTTTTTCAGGGCGTTGTACGCGCGCTGGACGGGGATAATTCTTTCGATGACGGAAGTCCCGAAAAACACGCCGACGTTATCCAGCGAGTTCTGCTTGATAAACGGATACTGTCGTTTGCCGCCTTCCCCGTTGACGTAAGGCAAATCGCCTAAGTACAGCAGGGTGTCGCCCGCAACGATGATAAGCCGCCCGTCCTTGAACTTTGCCGTGGGTTTCGTACTTTTCGATGACGATGACGGCGTCGTGGCGCACTTCGTCGATGATTTTCGGCACCGACGCGGTGTATCCGAATCCGCCTGTTACGCCCGTCTTGTCAAGGGTGAACACGTTCACGTCCTCGCCTTTGACGTCAACGCCCCATATACGCTTCACGTCGTCCACGGAATAAGCCTTTGCGTGGATAATCGACGGCTGATCCTGCAACGACTCGATTTGCAGATTTTCGGGATAAATTTCAAAAGGCGGACACACCGTGATGTCGACGTCGCCGTCGTAAACGGGCTTTCCGTCAAGGATAAACTTTTTGCCTTTTTCGTTATTCCACGCGATTTTGTAAAATACGCTGCCGCAGGTTTCCGCCCAACCGTTCGCCTTTTGCAAAAGCGCGGAAAAACAATTTCTTCCATTATGCTTTGCAGGATTGCGGTTGCGAATTTCGCGCTTTGCACGTCGCACTCGTCGCTTGTTTTCGGACGGATCGACACGCCCGATTTGACGCGCGTCAGTTTTGCAAGTCGGGTTTCGACGATAGGCGCGATATGGTTGTAAACTTCCCGTTCCTGCCAGTAATACTGCCTGCCGTAGTCGTCGATGTCGCCCGTCGGCGTGATGCTTGCGTACTGATTTCCCATAAGAAAGTTCATGTTAAGCCGCCAGGCAAGTTCGACGGGACGGCGTTTCTGACGTCGCTCTTCAAAATCCTGTTTGACTTCTTTCACGATTTGGTCGTGAAGCGCTTTTTTGTCTTTTTCTTTCATAGTCATCCTTTCCTTTCTATATTTGCAAACTCGGTAAGGAGCCTGCGTTTTTCGTTTTCGAGTTCTTCGTCGGACAGGGTTTCGAGCCCGTCCATATCGAGAACGCTTTTGATTGCCGCGGTGTCGGGCGGATAATATTTTGAATTGACCTTCCTTTTGACAAGCACAAGGTTTCCGTCGCCGTCCGAGGAGTATTCTTCGGATATTTCGGTTGCGGTAAAGCCTTCGGCTTTCTTTTTCAGGGCGTCAACGTAAACGTCATCGTTTTTCATATCTTCCTCGTTTCAATTTTCTGATAAGATTGTCTTTATCTTCGCCGATAAGCCCCTGTCCGTCTTAAAGAGCGCGTCCTGCGGTTCGGGACGGGACATGACAAAGTAGCGGAGGTCGTCCATGGCGTGGTCGTCGCGTTTCACGGGACGGTCGCCGTCGCCCCAGTTGTACCCTTTGATTTCCCTTATCATATTCACGCAGTTTCTGAAAATGTAAATGCGCGGCGGACGTTCGAAAAACAGCGATTTTATCCTTGAAATTCCGCTGAAAAGGTTTTTGTCGACTTTGGAATTTACAAGTATTCCGTTGTCGTAAAAGAGTTCGGCGACGCTTTTCTGATAAGCGAGCGTGCGCTGCTCTGACGCGCTGTCGATAAGTGCCGAAAGTCTTCCTTTTCCGTCCCTTGCCCAGCCGAGACTGTCCGCAAGTTCAAAAATCTTTTTGACGTGATGGTTAATGTCCTTTCCCGCCTCGTAATGTTCGCCCACGACGTAAATCACCCCGTCGCCGTCCACCGCGTAAAAGTGGCACGACAGCGGATTTTTAAGCCCCGGGTCGATTGAGATATTGCACTGCCACTCGCGCGGGACGGGAAACGGATCGATAACGTGCACGTTCTCGTCGAATTCAGAATACACAAGCCCGCCTTCCGACTTGAATCTGCCGAAACGGCGCGATTCCTGCAAGTCGTCGGACGTCGAGGCGATAAGTTTCAACCTCGTTTTCGTCAAGGTACGGGTTGTCTTTCCACTCCATTTGCTCATACCATATTTCGGGATTTTGACGGACGTTCAGATATATCTCGTCGTACACCCACGTCAGACCTTTCAGCGGCGTCATCGTGCAATAAATCTCGCCGCACCTGTCAAGGACGCGCATCACGCATTCTTCGTAAATATCTTTCGGCGGTTCTTCGTCAAACCACACGAAATCGAGGCTCGCACCCTGAAATTTTTCACGCCCCTGATCCGCGCTTTTGAAAGAAAGACGGCTTGTCCCGCCAAACACGTTTTTGACGACGATGGTGTCGATGACGCCGTTTTTCAGACTGTCTTTCCTGCCCTGCTGCATTACGACGTCCAAATCCAGTCGGGCGAAAGATACGAAAGTATCTTTTGTTGCGCGACTTCCCTTTGTACCTCGTACGACACCGACACCACCCACCCCGTTACGTCGGGCTTGTTCTTTTTATAAGGATGGATTCCGCGAAGCAGCCAGACCGTTTCGACCGCGCCGCACTCGGTTTTTCCCGTTCTGTTTCCGCCGAAAACCCAGCGATTTTTCTTGTCGCACTTATGAAACTCCATTTGTTTTTTATGCACGACGTCGCCCGAGTTGTAGTTGACGAGGCGGTCAAGACCGCGCCTTTTCGACATCTCGTTTTCGATTGCGCGGACTTTTTTGATAATTTCGATTTGGTTTTCTTTCATTTTCCGGTGATAAAACACTTTATTTTTATTGAATAGTGTTATATAATTTAATGCGTATGGTTAATATTGTTAAAGGTGCGAATTTGAAAAAGTTAAGTATTCTTGTCATACTCCTGATATCCGTCACGTGTCTGACGTTTGCGTTCATGCCCGCAAGCGCGGTTTCTCACGCCGAAACGGACGGAACGTATCAGCCCGGCACATACCGCGTGAAAAACAACGTGTCACTTGACGTATACAATCGCCTTCAAAACGGCAACGAAGTCAAACTTTTCGAGATTCCTTCGACGTATTATTTCGACGTTACCGAAATCGACGGCGACGTTTTCTATATTAAATACAACGGGCTTGACGACCTTTACGTCAAAGACGCCTCGAACTTCGTTTCCCTGACCGACGCCGACAAAGAACCGCTTGGCGGTTTCACCATCGAACTTTCATTGTCAAGTGACGCTTCCTTTTTCGTAAAAGGCAAGTCGCGCTTCACTGAAAAAACTCTTACCCCTGCGGAAGCCCCCGCAATCACGTTCATCGGCAAAGGCGAATACGACGGCACGTCCTGCATTTACGTCAGATGCGGCGGGGAATACGGATATATCCCCACAAGTTGTCTTAAAACGAAAGACGGCGGCGTTGCGATGACCGACTATATCATCGACTTACACCCAAACTACCGCCCCACCGTCGTTCCCGACAAAACAGTTGAAACGAAAGCGGCGGATCCCAACAAACTCACACGCATTATTCTTATCGTCGGCATTGTCGTGCCCGCGCTTGTCATTGTGCTTCTGCTGTTCAAGCCTTCCAAAAAAGGTCGCTACGATTACGACAGAAACAGCACGATGAACGATTACGGCGCGTCGCCCTACGACCGCCCCCGCAGCCGTTACCGCGACGATTACGACGACGGCAGACGACGTGACGATTATCGCCGCGACAGACGCCCCGACGACGACTACGACGACGGATATTACGACAATCGTCGTTACTAATCCATCACGCCGTACTCGTTTGAGAGTTTGAAACAAGTTTCCTTGTAAATCATCAGATCGCCGAACTCTGCGGCGATTTTTTCTTGCGGAAATTTCAGGTATTCAAGCTGCGTCGTGAAACTTGTGATCGCCGTGTCGTACAGCCTGAAAACCTGTCTTATGGACACGTCGAGTTCGTCCGCCATTTCCTGAAACGTCAGCCCTTTTATAAAGCGCATTATGATTACGCGCATATCTTCCGACACAAGCAGATTAAAGGCTTTGTCGATAAGAAGTTTCAGGTTGATAAGGCGGATTTTTTCGTCGTTCATATCAATGATTTTTTCATAAGTTTTCATTGTTTCAGCCGCGCCGTACCCGTAAAAACTGCGGCTTGCGATTTTCAATACTTTCTTTTCGTTTCGTCGGATTTCTTCCGGGATTCTTTTGTACAATGTAAGTAAAATTTTGGTGTTAAGTGCGTCGTTCATACCTTTTCCTCCCGCTGACAAACACACTATACAACCCGAAAATTTGAAAAGTCAACGTTTTATGACATCGGCGAAAAGCGTCGAAAAACGTCGCAAAAAAGGACGAAAAGACAAGGTTTTTGTCATCTCTTTCAAGAAATTATAAAAAGTGCGAAAAAAAGCGCGGATTCCAAAAAATCCGCGCAAATGTCAAAATATAAAAAGTTTTGTCGAAAAGGTTCTTTTCTTAAAAATCAGTCGTCTTTTCTTAAAAGTTCGTCTTGCAGGTCGATACGCTCCGAAATGGGCGCGGTATTGACGATCGTGTAAGCGTCGGTGTAGTAACGCATACTCTTGCTTTCGTAATAAAACACAAGTTGCATAACGTGAATGTACGTCACGAGCATGGATCCAAGCACGAAAAACGCCACGCCGAACGTGATAAGCGTCGTCAGCATCATAAGCGAGTATATGACGAAAATCACGATGCAGTTTGCGCCGAAAATTTTGCCGAAGTATTTTTTCATATAAGAAAAGCCGGTTTTAAGCGCGCCAAAATATTTTTTCTCTCCCCCGACGACCATTTCGGGGATAACGCCCGACGAAAACGTCAGACGAAGCGCGATAAGTACGACGGCACATACAAGCGCAAGTGCGAATGCGAACACGCCGATGATCGGGAAAAACAGTTTCGTAACGCCGTAAATCGCAAAGAATATCGCAATATCCGTAACCATTGTGATTATCGTATGGAAAAACGCGTACTTGGCGCACAGCGAAAAGTTTTTCAATATATTACTCAAAAGCCCGTACGACATATTGCTGCTCATGAAATTGCTGATAACGTCGGAAATCGCGGGATAGCAAAACGACATCGCAAGCCTTATGAAAAACGAAACCACAACGACGGTTACCCAGAAAGCCGCCGTCGCGTTCGTGGCGTTCATAAGGTCGATTACCGTGTGATAAAAGGTTTTACCGCTTGCGATAACCTGCGAAAACGTCGTCTGTCCCCTTAAATAATCGGCGAAAGTATTTGTGACGGCGGTGAACGATTCGGTCGTTTCGGGGCTTTTGATAACCTCGTTGAAGGTCGGCATAACCGCGCTTGCGGCGATTGCGATAACGATCGCGGTGACGACGAACAAATACAAAAACACGCGATAATTTATGTTGAATTTTGAGAATAAAATGTTTATTGCGCTTCTTACTTCCATATCAGTTACCTTTCCTGCGTTTTTGTTCTCTTTCCAGATATCGATTTTTTTCAGGTCTTCCCTGTCGATGCCGTTGATATCGAAGAACATCGTGTACATATATATTACGTAAAATACGATTGAAATCGTAAGGAGAATCGCGTCCAGCACGACGTCGAGTTTCAGATTCAGAACCGAGTTCACAACCATAAGTATGAGCATCGGAAGCGTCGGAATCATCAGACTGACCATCGTCGGGAAAATTTGTTTCGCGCCCTGTCTTATCGCAAGCCCCAACGCCTTTGTGCTGCTGAGCCCCGTCTGCAACATTGTCGGCACCCACAGTATCGTTGCGGCAAGCAGGAAAAGTTCCGCGGCGTACAGCGCGACGTACCATATAAGCGACAACGCAAAAGCCCATTCGATTTGCAAGGAGTGCGTCAGCAGATAAAACATAACGACCTGCAAAAACTTGAAAATTTCATATACGACGAAAAGCGTCATCGAAAATTTCAGCGCAGTCAGGAAGTTGAAATTGAGCCTTGTGAGAATCCTGTCGAAACCGAGATTGAATTCCCCAACGCGCATATGCCTTTCAACCGCGCCGAAAAGTATGCTGAAACACACGGGGATAACGATAAGTCCCACTATGCCAAGATAATATAACTTCGGATTTATCCCGGACGCGACAAGGTAAATCGTCCTGAAATCCGCGCCGTAAAACGCCCTGAAATTGCAAAAATAATCGATCGTGCCGTACGGAGAAAACACAAACACCGTAAGCACCGACGGGCACACGGCAAGAAGCAGCAAATACCAGATATATTTGTTGCTGTATTGAAGAGTCATTCTGAAATATTTCATTCTCTTCTTTTCGGAATCGATTTTTGAGCGGATTTTGTCTTTCATTAGATTGCCTTATTGTTTTGATTATTCTATAATTATATACAATAAAGACGTATATTGCAAATAAAAACGTCAACTTAAAAGGATAATGCGACTATGACGTGCAGACTTTGCCCGAATTTATGCGGCGTTGACCGCGACAAAAGTTACGGTTTGTGCCTTGCCGATAACAATATTCACGTGTCGTATCACGGGATACACGAATGGGAAGAACCCGTGATAAGCGGCGGGCGCGGATCGGGCGCGATCTTCTTTTCGGGTTGCACGATGCGCTGCGTATTTTGTCAGAACGCAAAAATAAGCAGGAAAGTTACGGGAAAGGCTTATTCGCCGAAAGAACTTGCCGCGCTTTTTGAATACTATGATTCGGTTTCGGACAATGTCAACCTTGTTTCCGCAACGCAATATGCCGACGGCATAATAAAAGCGTTTTCGTATTACACCCCGAAAAACCCTGTCGTATGGAACACAAGCGGCTTTGAAACTGTTGAAACGGTGCGTGCGCTCGCGCCCTTTGTCACGTTTGGCTGCCCGACTTAAAATACGTTGACAGCGCGCTATCACGGCGTTTATCAGGTAAATCCGATTACTTTAAGTACGCTTTTGACGCAATTTCCGAAATGATCAGGCTTTCCGGAAAAGTAAAATCGAAAACGGACTTATCAAATCCGGCGTTATCGTCAGACACCTTATACTGCCTTCTCATATCGACAATACGTTGGCTGTACTGAAAGTTTTTTCGGACAATTTTAAGGACTCTGCCTTTCTTTCGCTTATGGCGCAGTACGTGCCGATAAACGTCGAAAACTTCCCCGACATCAACCGCCGTATCACTCCGCTTGAATACAAACGCGCGCTCAACGCTTTGTCGGAACTTAATATCGAAAACGGTTTCGTGCAGGATCTCGAAAGCGCGACCACCGCGTACATTCCCGATTTTTAACAAATTTTCGCAACAAAAAGGATTAAGGCAACGTTCCTTAATCCTTTTTATTTTTGGACAAAATTTACTTCAAGTCTTCGATACGGGCAACAAGTTTTTCTTTCAGTTCCCTGTTCTTTTTCAACTTTTCGGTTTCCGCGTCGACAAGTTGTTTCGGCGCTTTTGCGATAAATCCTTGTTATTGAGCATGCCTTCGCCCCTTGCGATTTCCTTGTTCACGCCGTCAAGTTCCTTATTAAGCCTTGCGATTTCCTTATCGGTGTCGATAAGTTCGCCAAGCGGGATAAAGATTTCGGCATAAGGGGTAACGAGTGCGGACAGTTTCTTTTCGTCGGGTTTTTCATCAGTCATCACGACTTCGCCGACGCCCGCCATTTCGATGTAGGTTGAAAGTTTTTCGACGACCGCCGCGTGTTCGCCCGCTTTGACGTACACTTTGATTTTCTTCGACGGCGCGACCTGCATTTCGTTTCTGACGTTTCGGATTGCCTTAATGATATCCATCACGCCTTCAAAGGCTTTCGCTTCCTTATAATAGTTAAACTTTTTGTTGTATTTCGGCCATTCCTGCATCATAAGCGCGTGGCGTTTCCCGGTCTGTTTATACTGATAAATCTCTTCGGTTACGAACGGGATAAACGGGTGCATGAGTTTCAGAATTTCGTCCAGTACGAAATTGAGAACGGTCAGCGCGTTAAGTTTCGCCCTTTCGTTGTCGCCGTAAAGCATGGGTTTGGTCGCTTCGATATACCAGTCGCAGAAGTCGCTCCAAACGAAGTCGTAAAGTTTGCCGGTGGCAAGCCCGATTTCGTATTTGTTAAGGTTTATCGTGACTTCTTTCACGACGTTGTTGAGCCTTGACAAAATCCACTTATCGGCATAAGTCAGGCGAATATCTTCCAATTTTTTGAAATCTTTGCCCTCGCTGTTCATAAGGACGAAACGGGACGCGTTCCAGATTTTATTGATGAAGTTCCTTGCAGACTCGACCTTTTCTTCGATAAATCTCGTATCGCCGCCGGGAGCAACGCCCGTCGCAAGCGAAAAACCTTAATGCGTCCGCGCCGTACTTGTCGATGATAAGCAAGGGATCGACGCCGTTATTTAAGGATTTCGACATTTTTTTCTGCCTTCGCTGTCGCGCACGATGCCGTGAATAAGGACTTCCGTGAACGGCACTTCGTGCATATTTTTCGATGCCGCTGAAAAATCATTCGCGCAACCCAGAAGAAAATGATGTCGTATGCCGTGACAAGCAAATTCGTGGGGTAAAAATATTTCAGTTCTTCGGTATTTCTGGGGAAGCCGAGCGTCGAGAACGGCCACAACGCGCTGGAAAACCAGGTGTCAAGAACGTCTTCGTCCTGCTTGAAATGAGTGCAGCCGCACTTCGGGCAGACCGCGGGCATTTCCTTTGCGACAACCATTTCGCCGCATTCTTCGCAGTAATACGCGGGGATACGATGTCCCCACCAGAGCTGACGTGAAATACACCAGTCTTTGACGTTTTCCATCCAGTTGAAGTAGATTTTTTCAAAGCGGGTGGGGATAAATTCGATACGTTTTGATTTGACCGCCTTGATTGCGGGTTTCGCAAGGGGTTTCATCGACACGAACCACTGTTTCGACACCATCGGTTCAACGACGTTTTTGCAGCGATAGCATTCGCCGACGTTGTGCTTGTACGGTTCGATTTTCACCAAAAAGCCCTGCTCTTTCAGGTCTTCCACGATTTGTTGACGGCACTCGTCGCGGGTAAGCCCCTGGTATTTGCCGGCGTTTTCGTTCATAATGCCGCTGTCGTCCATCACGCGGATGACGTCAAGGTTATGACGAAGCCCGATTTCAAAGTCGTTGGGATCGTGAGCGGGGGTGATTTTCACCGCGCCCGTGCCGAAACCTATCTCGCAATAGTCGTCGGCGATAAGGGGAATTTCACGCCCGACAATAGGCAAAATCAGTGTTTTGCCCAGAATATCCTTGTATCTTTCATCCTTCGGGTTGACCGCAACCGCCGTATCGCCAAGGAGCGTTTCGGGACGAGTCGTCGCGATGACGACATATTTGTCGCTGTCTTTTACGGGGTAACGGATATGCCAAAGGAAACTGTCCTTTTCGGTATATTCGACTTCCGCGTCGGAAAGCGCGGTATGGCAACCGGGGCACCAGTTGATAATCCTGTCGCCGCGGTAAATAAGACCTTTTTCATAAAGGCGGATGAAAACTTCCTGCACTGCCGCCGACAGATTTTCGTCCATCGTGAACGCTTGTTTCGACCAGTCGCACGACGTACCGAGGCGTTTTTGCTGTTCGACGATTCTGCCGCCGTACTTATGCGTCCATGCCCAGGCTCTTTCAAGGAAACCGTCGCGACCGACGTCGTTTCGTGAGCCCTTCCGCCTTCATCTGGTCGACGATTTTGAGTTCCGTCGCGATACTTGCGTGGTCGGTGCCGGGAAGCCACAACGCTTCGTAGCCGTCCATACGCTTAAAGCGGATGATAATATCCTGAATGGTATTATCGAGGGCGTGTCCCATGTGCAGCTGTCCCGTGACGTTGGGGGGCGGCATCATAATTGTGAAAGGCTCTTTCTTTTTGTTGACGTGAGCCTCAAAGAATTTGTTTTTCATCCAGTAATCGTAGATTTTCTGTTCGAAACTCTGCGGTTGATAAGTTTTTTCCATATCCATAATACGTACCACTAAAATTTTTTCAATATAAATACAAAGCGACGTTGCCGCCACTTTGCAAGAGTTCAAAGTATCTGTGCGTTATTACTTCGTTGCCGATTCGTTTTCTTCGTCTTGTGCCACAGGTTCGGATTTTGCGTCTTCCGTCGTTTCGTCAAGCCTGTTGCCGAACTTATCTACTTTGCCCGCCTTGAAATCGGCGTCGAATTTTTTAAGTTCTTTCAGCATAATGACGATATAAGTGACAAGCGCGTAAACGGCAAGCACGCACCCTATGAGCATTACAATCCAGTCAAGGCTCATCTGAATGCCCTGCACCGTCGTGCCGAACGTCCACCATTTGACAAGAAGCGCGTGGAAGAAAGTAAGCACTACGCCGCCCGAAATGACCGCCGACGCGATTTTCCCCGCAAACACCGCCTGAATGACGATTTTGCGTTTCAGGAGCATGGGCGAGAAACAAATCATCAACAGTTCTTTCACCGCGATAAGCACAAGGAAATACCAGGGCATGTAGTTGATGATGACCAGACACAGTATCGACGAAACGTGCATTAGTTTGTCCGCAAGGGGGTCAAACACTTTGCCGATGTCCGACACCATATTGTATTTTCTTGCGATTTTGCCGTCGACAAGGTCGGAGCACGCCGCAACGAAAAATACGCCGAGCGCCCAGTAAATCAAATCCGTCTTCCCTTTAAGTCCGCCGACAAGGCACAACGCCACGAATACGGGAATGCACAACATTCTGAAATACGTGATGACGTTGGGGATAAGCCAGATATCTTCCTTTTTGAAAACAAGTTTATTGGGTTTGTCTTCCATAAAATCACTCCGAAGAGATATTCGTTTCGACACCGTAAGATAATCAAAACATACGTGATATTATAACACATAATGTTTTTTGTGTAAACTTAATTTAGCAATGCGGGAAACAAAGTAATAATTTTATATATCTTTAATAATAAATGACCTCCAACCGCTTTTCAACGATTGCAAAGTTTTTTCGTATATGATAGAATATTTTTATACTATGCTAATATGGAGGAGTATATGGAAGACGTAAAAACTCTCGTCGGCAAACTTACTCTTGAAGAAAAGGTACGTTTGTTAAGCGGCAAGACGTTCTGGACGACTTATCCCGTGGAAAGGCTCGGTATCCCGTCGGTGAAAATGACGGACGGCCCGCACGGCACGCGTGAAGAAATCGAGGGCGGCAGCATCACCAACGTGATGAAAGACAGCGTTCCTTCGACTTGTTTCCCCTCTCTTGTCGTTTACGGCAGTTCGTGGGACAGAAACCTCGCTTACGAATGTGCAAAAGCAATCGGACAGGAAGCGGCGACGCAAGGCGTATGCACGGTGCTCGGACCCGGCACGAATATCAAACGTTCCCCCCTTTGCGGCAGGAATTTTGAATATTTTTCGGAAGATCCTTATCTTTCGGGACAAATGGCTTCCGCGTTCATTGACGGGCTTCAATCCGAAAACGTCGGCGCAAGTCTGAAACACTACTGCGCGAACAATCAGGAAAACAGCCGTATGTCGATTGACGCAATCGTTGACGAGCGCGCTCTTCGCGAAATATATCTCCCCGCTTTTGAAACCGCGGTCAAACGCTCGGATCCGTGGCAGGTTATGTGCAGCTATAACCGCCTTAACGGCGAATACGTCTCGGAAAGCGACAAGATGATCAACAAAGTTTTGCGCGACGAGTTCGGCTTTAAGGGTATGGTCGTCTCCGACTGGGGCGCAATCAACCGCCGCGTCGAAGGCGTGAAAGGCGGTATCGACCTTGAAATGCCCGGCAACAACGGCTTGCACGATCAGGCGGTTATCGACGCGGTTAACAACGGCACGCTTTCTATGGAAGACCTTGATAAGGCGGTTACGCACGTTCTGGAATACGTCCAAAAAGGCGAACAGTCGAAGCGTGACGGTTACGTTTGCGACTACGCTCAGCACCACGCACTTGCAAGAAAAATGGCGGCGGCAGGCGCGGTACTTCTGAAAAACGACAACAGCGTTCTGCCGTTTTCGAAGACAGACAAAGTCGCGATTATCGGCGCGCTTGCCGAAACGCCAAGGTATCAGGGCGGCGGTTCTTCGCAGATTCACCCCAAAAATCTCGTGTCGATTCTCGACGCAATGAATAAGGAAAACATCGCTTACGACTACGTCCGCGGGTACTCCTTAAAAGGCGACGGCTACAATAAAAATTGTTGAAAGAGGCAGTTGAGTGTGCAAAATCGCACGATAAAGTCATTGTTGTCATCGGTCTTACACCCGAGTACGAAAGCGAAGGATTTGACAGACGTCATATGGATTTGCCGATGGGACACAACAAACTTGTGGACGAACTTGCAAAAGTCAACGAAAATCTTGTGGTCGTTCTGGTGTGCGGCTCGCCCGTTACCCTTCCCTGGACGAAACGCGTCCAAGCCCTTCTCAATATTTACGTCGGCGGCGAAGCGGGCGGCGAAGGCGCGGTTGACGTGCTGTTCGGCGACGCAAACCCGTCGGGCAAACTTGCCGAAACTTTCCAGAAACATCTCAACGACAATATCAACAGCGCATACTTCCCGATGGGCACGAAAAACGTGCAGTATCGCGAAAGCGTATTCGTCGGATATCGTTACTTCGACAGTGCGAACAAACCCGTGCGCTACCCCTTCGGTTTCGGCTTGTCTTATACGACGTTTGAATATTCCAACCTGAAAGTGTCTTCGGACACGATAACCGACGCGGACGTTCTCACCGTTACTTTCGACGTGAAAAACACCGGCAAAGTCGCCGGCGCGGAAGTTTCGCAGGTTTACGTAAAAGACGTGAAATCCACGATTTTCCGTCCCGAAAGGAACTGAAAGGCTTCGATAAAGTTTATCTTGAACCCGGCGAAATAAAGACGATTTCCGTCACCCTTGACAAGCGCGCGTTCGCGTTTTACAACGTTCTCGTTCACGACTGGACGGTCGAATCGGGCGAGTTTGAAATCCTTGTCGGCGCAAGCAGCCGCGATATTAAACTGTCGCACGTAGTTACGGTCAACGCCCCCGCGGTGCAAATCAAAGATTATTCAAAGGAAGCGCCCTCGTACTATGACATTGCGTCCGCAACCGAACTTCCCATTGAAGAGTTTTCGGCGGTATACGGCGCGGAAGTGCCCGAAAATATCCCCCCGAAACGCGGCGAGTTTGACATAAACAGCACCGTCGACGAAGTTTCGATTACCGGATTCGGAAAATTCCTGAAAAAAGTTCTGGTTTTCGGCGCAAAAATCCTCACGAAAGGCGCGGCAAACCAGATGATGGCGGTGAACAGTATCGTAACGATGCCGCTCAGGAGTTTTTCGGGATTCACAGGCGGGCTTGTTTCGGAATCGAGCGTTGACGGACTTGTCGATATTTTCAACAAGAAAAAAGGCGGCTTCCGCAAATTCCTGAAAGGCTTTAAAAAATCCAAAAAACCGCAAAGATAATAACATTAACAACAATTTATATTAAAAAGAAAAGCCCCGCAAGTACAATACTTGCGGGGTTTATTTAATAATAAATGAAAAGGTAGCAAAAGTCAGAATTTTGATGAAATTAAAGCCCCACAAGTACAAGTATCTTGTGGGGACCCCGGATGTTTCTTTTGGGATTCTAAATATCAAAAATTCGCCCTAAAAACGGCGAGAATTTGATGGATTTTCGGGGTTCTTGACGGGTTCGTGCGAAGGCGCGTACTTTGTCGTACGTAACTGAGCAAGGTTCCGTCAAAACGCCGAAAAGGCGCGAATTATCGCCGTTTTTATGACTTTTGCTCGATCATAGACTTAACTTTCATCAGCCTAATCGTCGACGCCCTTTCGTTCTCGTCAAGTTTCATATTGATATACTTTATAGTTTCCTCGATTTGCGGAATCATTACGTATTCAAGAGCGTTGACGCGACGGCGGTTCTTTTCGATTTCGTCGGCGAGCATATTGCAAGTTTTTTCGACTTCCGCAAGTTTTACGAGTTTCACAAGCAGCGTCGAAAGAGTGCCGATCGACGCGTCAAGTTCCGATGTAACGGTGTCGAAAGAATAAGGATATTTATCCTGTCCTTCGTGTTCGACAACGGAGATACTTGGCACTTCGACGCTCATGACGTTGTCGGACGAAAGCGAAATTTCGGCTTTCGTTGCGGGCATCATCACGGCTTCTTCGATGACGGCGTTGGACGAAACGGCGCGCGCCAGAGTAAAGCCTTTCAACGCGCTTGAAAGTTCGGCCTCGATTTCTTCGCGAAGGCGTTTGTTTTCACGGACGTAAACCATAAACTGTCTTATCATTTCGTCCGACTTATCCTTCAAAAGTTTGTGCCCTCTCGTTGCGGTTTTAAGACGGGTTTTAAGCCGCCTTAATTCCATACGAGTGGGATTAACGTTCATTTTAGCCATTTAATCCCTCGGATTTGTCATAATACATGTCAAGGAATTTATCCTTGATACGTTTGAGTTCATTCCTCGGAAGGAGTCTTAAAAGTTCCCAGCCGATGTCCAGAGTTTCATTTATACTTCTGTTTGTATTGAAGCCTTGCGAGACGTATTTCTTTTCAAACTCGTCCGCAAAGTGCGCGTATTTTTTGTCGATTTCGGTAAGTGCCGCTTCGCCGAGAATGGTTGAAAGTTCCTTTGCTTCCTTGCCCCTTGCGTAAGCCGAGAACAACTGGTTCATCGTGTCCGCGTGGTCTTCGCGCGTTTTTCCGACGCCGATACCTTTGTCTTTCAGACGGGAGAGGGACGGCAACACGTCGATAGGCGGCGTTATACCTTTTTTATAAAGTTCACGCGACAAAATGATTTGTCCTTCGGTGATGTATCCGGTAAGGTCGGGAATGGGGTGCGTCTTGTCGTCTTCGGGCATCGTAAGAATGGGGATTTGCGTAATCGAGCCTTCTTTCCCGTTGATTCTTCCCGCACGTTCGTAAAGCGTCGCAAGGTCGGTGTACAGATAACCGGGATAGCCGCGGCGACCGGGCACTTCTTTTCGTGCGGCGGAGACTTCGCGCAAGGCTTCGGCGTAGTTCGTGATATCCGTCGTGATGACAAGCACGTGCATGCCCTTTTCAAACGCAAGATATTCCGCTGCGGTCAGTGCCATACGCGGCGTTGCGATACGTTCGACCGCGGGATCGTTTGCAAGGTTGATGAAAAGCACCGCGCGTTCGATTGCGCCTGTTTTTCTGAAATCGGAGATAAAGAAATCCGCTTCTTCAAACGTGATACCGACAGCGGCGAAAACGACGGCGAATTTGCTGTCGCTGTTCAGAACTTTCGCTTGTCTTGCGATTTGCGCCGCAAGTTCCGCATGGGGAAGTCCCGATACGCTGAACACGGGCAGTTTGTCCCCTGACAAGGGTGTTAAGTCCGTCGATTGCGCTGACGCCCGTCTGAATGAATTCATCGGGATAATCGCGCGCAGCGGGGTTTATAGGCTGACCGTTTACGTCAAGTCTGTCTTCGGGGATAACGGGCGCGCCGCCGTCACGGGGATTGCCGATACCGTCGAAGACGCGACCGAGCATATCTTCGGACACCGCAAGTTCCATGCTCTTGCCCAAAAATCTTGCTTTGGACGATGACATCTGAATGCCCTGCGACGGCTCGAACAACTGAACGAGCGCCTTATCGCGGTTGATTTCCAACACTTTACCGCGGCGGATTGCGCCGTCTGCGGCGACGATTTCAACCATTTCGTTGTATTTTACACCCTCGACGCCCTCAACGAGCATAAGAGGTCCGACGATTTCGCGGATAGTTTTATATTCTTTAAGCATCAGTCACGTCCTCCCTCGCTGACAAGCGACAGCATTTCTTCTTTAAGGTCTTTTTCGATGTCGTTGAATTTATTTATTTCCGTTTCGGGGATATACTTACTTCTGCCGATTTGTTCCTTGACGGGAATTGCAAGCATATCTTCGATATCGACGCCTTTTTCAAGCGCTTCGAGCCCGAGCTTGTAGTTTTCAAGGATCAGCCGCATCATTTCGGCTTGTTTTTTGAGCGATGCGTAGGTATCGACCTCGTGGAAAGCATTCTGATGCAGATAGTCTTCGCGGATGGATTTTGCGGTTTCCATCGTCCAGCGGTCTTTTGCGCCAAGCGCGTCCATACCGACAAGTCGGACGATTTCGTCCAGTCGCGCCTCGTCCTGCAAAATCGACATAAATTCCTGACGCATTACGTTCCATTCCTCGCCCATATTATCGGTGTACCAGTCGGCAAGCCTGTCTGCGTAAAGGGAATAACTTTGAATCCAGTCGATTGCCGGGAAGTGACGTTTGTAAGCGAGCGACGCCGAAAGCCCCCAGAAAACCTTAACTATACGAAGGGTTGCCTGCGAAACGGGTTCGGAAAGGTCGCCGCCCGGAGGCGAAACCGCGCCGATTGCCGTAATCGAGCCGACCGTATTCTCGTTTCCGAGAACTTTTACGATACCCGCTCTTTCATAGAATTCCGCAAGGCGGCTTGAAAGGTAAGCGGGATAGCCTTCTTCGCCGGGCATTTCTTCCAGACGTCCGCTCATTTCGCGAAGCGCTTCCGCCCAACGGGAGGTACTGTCCGCCATGATAGCGACGTTGTAGCCCATATCGCGGAAATATTCGGCGATGGTGATACCCGTGTAAATGGACGCTTCACGCGCCGCAACGGGCATATCCGACGTATTCGCGATAAGAATCGTACGTTTCATCAGCGATTGTCCCGTTTTCGGGTCTTTCAGTTCGGGAAATTCTTTCAAAACGTCGGTCATTTCGTTTCCGCGTTCGCCGCAGCCGACGTAGACGATAATGTCTGCGTCCGCCCATTTTGCAAGTTGATGCTGAACGACGGTTTTACCGCTTCCGAACGGACCGGGAACGGCAGCAACGCCGCCGCGGGCAATCGGGAACAGCGTGTCGATAACGCGCTGACCGGTGACCATCGGCATCGACGGCGAAAGTTTTTCTTTATAAGGTCTGCCTTTACGGACGGGCCATCTTTGCAGCATTTTCAGGTTCTTCTCGCCCTTTGCTGTTTTGACGACCGCGACTGTTTCGTCGACGGTGAAGTCGCCTTCTTCGATTTTTTCAATCGTCCCTTCGACGCCGAAAGGCACCATGATTTTCACGGTAACGATTTCGTTTTCTTTGACGGTGCCGATAACGTCGCCCGACGACACTTTGTCGCCTGCTTTTTTCGTCGGCACGAAACGCCATTTTTTATCGTGGTCGATAGCGGGGATATCGATACCCCTTGAAATACGGTCGCCCGAAGCCTCTTTAAGTTTTTCAAGCGGGCGTTGAATACCGTCGTAAATACCTTCGATAAGTCCGGGCGCGAGTTCGACCGACAGAGGATAGCCGGTTGAATATACGTTTTCGCCGGGGCCCAGTCCCGAGGTTTCTTCATAGACCTGAATGGACGCCTTATCCCCGCGAAGTTCGATAATTTCGCCGATAAGTTTCTTATCGCTGACGCGGACGACGTCGTACATTTTGCTGTCGCCCATATTTTCCGCAACGATAAGCGGGCCGCTGACTTTTACGATTTTACCAACGTTTAAGTCGTTTTTCTGCATAATGTTAATCCTCTCTGTTAAACAAAATATCCGCGCCGATAGCCTTTTCCACGTCGCTTCTTATGCCGTCCATACCAAAGCCGTTGCTGCCCTCTCCCGAAGGAATGGGAATGACGGCGGGATAAGGACGCGCCTTATATCTCTGAATGACGTCGCTGACTTTTTCGGCGATTTGTTCGGTAATGAATATGACCGCGCAGTCCCGCGCGAGTTTTTAAGGACGGTTGCCGCCTCGTCAGCGCTTTCGACGGCGTGGACTTCCAGCCCGATTGCCTTGAACGCAAGGATGCTGTCCTTGTCGCCCACGACGGCGATTTTGCCGGTAACCGTATTGTTTTCGTCTTTTTTAAGCATAAAGTTCTCTCGTCCTTTGTCTTAAAAGATTTTTATCAAGGTTGTTTTTGACCGCCGACACGATAAGTTTGACGGCTTTGATTTCGGTGAGCCTGCCGAAGTAATACCCGACGATGGGCGCAACCGAAAACATGTCGTATTTATTGTCCTTGAAGAGTTTCGTGATTTTGTTGTCGACGGCGGTTTCGAACCTGACCATGCCGTCCGCGTCCGACAACGCAACGTCGATAAGATCGCCGACGCTTATTAAAAGTTTCGCCTTATCTTTCACGACGTCGTCCGACGACTCGTACAATTCGTCAAACCAAGCCTTGTCTATGCTGCCCTTTTCGACAAATCCTTCGTCAAACACGCTTTTGTCAAGGTGAAGTTTCCTGCACCTTAAAAACGCCGAAACGTTTGCAGTGTCGATTAAAAGATTCAGCCAGTCTTTCAAAGCCTGCTGATTGCACTTTGAAATGCGGGCGTACATATCGGAAACATCGCCTTGTCAAGGGTTACGTCGATAAACCTCGGGCTTCTGTTGCCGTCTGCGAATTGAACGTCGATTGCGTCAAGTGCTTCCGCCATAAAGGACGGATAACTTTCGTAGTTATCGTCAAAAATATCCGCCTTCATTTTGTCGGTGTCGAAAAGCCCTGCGGGCATAAGCATGTCTTTCACGTCGTCAAGGCGCAGATACTTCGCTTTTATCAGAACTTTCGCGTTGTGATAATCGTTTTTCAGAAGCACGGCGTCCATACCGGTTTTTTCAAGCATATTTTCCTTGAAAAAGTCGACGACGTTTTTTTCTTTCAGCGCGACAAGGTTTTCGTACGAGCGGTAATCGTCAAGCGCGACGCCTTCGGAAAACCCGCATTCCTGCAAGATTTTGAAAGCGTCCTTAACGTTTTCGGCGTCGATAAGACGCGAAACGTGCAGTTGACTCATAAGCCCGTTTTCAAGCGCTTTTATACGCGCGTTGACGTACAACAAATTATCCGCCATTTCAGACACCCTTGAACAAAAGTCCGGCGATTTCGCTTTCGGTTTGTTCTCTCAACAACTTGATTTCGACTTCGAGCGTAAGGTTTTTGTCAACCCCGCCGCCGCTGAGCACGACGCCGCCTTTGAAGTCGCCAAGATCCTTACTTAACGAAAGGTTTATGCCGCGTTTTTTCGAATAAGAATCGAAAAATGCTTTCGTCAGAACTTTGGCGTCGTTTTTTGAAATCGTGACGACGTCGCCGTCTTCGGCAGCAGAATCGAGCATACCTTCGATAAGGTTTTTGTAATCCTTGTCGGGAACGTTTCTGACCGCGTCCGCCGCTTTGTCGTAAACGTCGTCCAGAAGCGCGATTTTTGCGTTGAGTTTGCCTTTTTAAGGTCAAGCCCTGCAACGGTTATGCGACGACCGACGTATTCGACGCCCGCGGTTTCGGCGGCTTTTTCGGCAACGGAAACTTTTTCCTTTGCCTGCGCCTTGCCTTATCGAGCGTAGCGGTTGCGTAGTCGTTTGCTTCCGCGACGATTTTATCGGCTTCTTGTCTTGCGTCCGACAGGATTTTTTCAATAATAACGTCTTTTCCTTCCATTTTAATTAAACGATTTTGGGAATGAATACGCCGAGGAACGAGATAAGGAGCGCGAGAACCGCATACGTTTCGACCATGATCGCCATGGTGATTGCCTTACCCGATTCTTCGGGACGCTTCGCAACGAGAGCGACGCCCGACACTGCGACTTTTGCCTGATGGAGTGCGCTCAGCAAACCGACGATTGCCATGGGGAGGCAAGCGAACAGAATGGTGAGACCGCCCTGCCAGGAGATATCCGTCATACCCGCGCTGTTGAAAACGCCGATTTTAAGGAATACCATAAAGGCGATAAGCAAGCCGTAGATGCCCTGCGTACCGGGAAGAAGTTGCAAAACGAGAAGTTTCGAGAATTTGTCGGGATCTTCCGCAGTGACGCCTGCCGCCGAGCGACCGACCATACCGACACCGATTGCCGAGCCTACGCCTGAAAGTCCTGCCGCGAGCGCTGCGCCGAGCATTGCAAAAACTAAACCTAATGACATAAAAAGTACCCTCCTACTTTTCTATATAGTTGTATTTTGTATTTGAGCCGAGGGGTTTGAAAACGTGTCCGCCGCCCTCGAAAAATCTTCCGAAGAATTCAATAAATTGAAGTCTTGCGTCGTGGATATAAGTGCCAAGCGTGTTGATTGCGATATTAAAGACGTGCCCGACCGCAAAAATGGGGATCGCCACGATAACGCCAAGCACGGATATGCCGTTGAACGTCAGTATATTGATGATGACTTTGCAGATTTCGTTGACGACCATTCCGATGACCGCCGTCGAAAGTCCCAAGCCGAACAAACGGCTGTACGACAATATATCGCTGAAAAAGTTTACGCCGCCGTAAAGTTGCGAAAACCCGCCGAATATCTTTTTGATGCCCTTTTTGCCGCGCCCGCCGAGAACGAGCATCAGCAGTACGCCGACCACCATAAACACGATACCCGCGATTTTGAACCCGTCGGCAAGTTTCAGCAGCATATTAAGCGCAAGCAGGATAATGCCGATGAGTATCGAAAACCAGCTTATGACCTCGTTGAACAAGCCGATAACGTCTTTGTCGCGTTTACAAGGAGATATCCTTTCATCGCAAGGCTGACGTTGATTTGCACCACGCCGACCGCAAGGCTTAATCCCAGCATATAAAGCGCGGTGTTCGGGTTTGTTTCGTCAATGGGCTTGAACCAGATAAGTTTTTCCAAAAACGTACCCGATACGTCAAACGCAAGCCAGCCGCCGAAGACCACGCCCCAGATGAACGTCGATAATCCGCCCATTCCGATAATCAGAAGTATTCTGCCTTTTCCGGGAGGGGGTTTCAACAAAAAATATCCCAAAAAACCGCCCAGCATAAGGATAAGTCCGTACACGGCGTCGCCCATCATAATTCCGAAAATAATGAAATAGAAAAACGCGACGACGGGATTCGGATCGACGTCCCGATACGACGGGGGCGAGTACATATTCGTAATGTTTTCGTACGGCGCGACGATTTTGTTGTTTTTGGTAAGAGTCGGCACGCTGTCGCCGGCAACGGGATCGCGCGTTTCGATAACGACCGCGTCGGTGGTGTTTTTAATTGCGCCTACTACCTTTTCTTCCTCGTCTTTCGGGAACCAGCCTTCAAGGACGAACGACGTTTTCGTAAGAGCAAGCCCGTCGGACGCAACGAGTCGCGCGTTTTCGACGGTGTAATAATCGTAAAGTTGTTTGAAATCGGGAATATCGTCTTCAAAAGACAAAGATTCTTCGAGGAGGCTTTGCTTTTCCCTGTTGAGCGTTTTTACGTCCTGTTCGAGTTCCGCGATTTTTTCGCTTGCGGTAACGTCGAAGTTATACGACGTTTTCACAAAGTCCGCAACGTTTAGGGCTTCAAAAACCTTGTCGGCGTCGGATTTCAGCGCGACGACCGCAACGGGCAGCAATTTTCCGCCTCCCATAGTTTCGATATATACGGGATATTCGCTCCTGATTTTTTCAAGGACGGAAGTTTTTGAAGAATCTATAACGCCAAGAACGACCGACGTATGCGCGGTATCGCAAAACGCCGACATTCTGACGGCGACGTCGGAATAAACCGACAGCCCGTCGATGGTCGCGCGAAGTTTGTTCGTTTCCGCCTTTATATCGGCGTAACGACGGCTGATTTCTTCCAGACGGGAAACTTTCGACATGATTTCGTCTTCCCGCCCTTCGATTTCATAAAACTTTTCAAAGCCGATTCTGGGCGTCGGATTTATGAATTTTTTCTTTTTGGGAGTTACGTTCAGGACGTCTTCGGGCGCGACCGGCGTTTTATGTTTTTCCGCCTTGGCTTCCGATTTTTTGATAAGTACCGCGGTGCGGCTTTCGGTTTTCAGAAAGTCGAAAACGAATTGAAGGCGCAACGTAGCAGACGTGATTTCGTCACGCCTGTCAAGGTTTTCCTTATTAAAAGTGTTTTCGATAAGTTCCGACCGCTGCACTTCGACGACGCCCGTTTTTTCAAGCGTTTTCAAAAGCGCGTGCTTATCCTTGCCGTAAGCGACAAGGGTAAGTTTTTTCATATCAACGATTGCCATATTTTGTGAAAAGTTTTTCTTTTACGGTTTCGACCGCGGCGTCTTCGTTCACGACGCATTTTGAGATAAAGTCCGAGATTTCCTTGTTGCCTTCCCTTGCGATCATTTCGGTTTTTCTTTGCGCCGCGACTTCCGCGTTGTTCTGACGAAGACGGGTTGCGTCCTTGCTGTCTTTTGCAGCCTGTTTCAGAATAACGTCGGCTTCGGACTCGGCTTTCAGCCTGATTTCCTTTGCGCGGGCCGTTGCGTCACGGACGATTTCTTCCGCCTGATTTTCGGCGCTCGTGATATTTGTTATTACTTCCTGAATCATTAAAATTCCTCGTGTAATTATTATTTGAAGTTCTTGTCCTCGATTGCGGCGATTTCGTCAAGGCGTCTTTGATGACGTCCGCCCGCATATTCGGTTTTCAGCCAAAGTTCCACGATTTGCACCGCAAGTTCGGGACGTACTACCCTGCCGCCCATTGCGATAATGTTCGCGTTGTTGTGCTCCTTGCAGGCTTGCGCGCAGAAAAGGTTGTCAACGACCGCCGCGCGGATACCTTTGACCTTGTTTGCGGCAATCGAAATACCGATGCCCGTGCCGCAAAGCAACACGCCGAGGTCGCATTCTTTGCTTGCGACGGCGTTTGCCACTGCTTCTCCGTAAATGGGGTAATCGACCGATGCGTCCGAGTTTGTGCCGAAGTCGACGACTTCGTGTCCGAGTTCTTTGAGTTTGTCAACGACCGCAGCCTTCAAAATAAATCCGCCGTGGTCACATCCGATTGCTATTCTCATACAATAGCCCCCTTTTTTCAAATTGTCATAAAAATACTATAACATAAGACTTTCGGTTTTTCAAGCGAAAAATATTCGACTTTTTGTAAAAAGAAAAATTATGTTGTATTTTTATACAAAAAGACATTATTATATAAACACTTAAAAAATAACGAAAAATCCGCCTGTGTTCAAGCGGAATTTTTTTTATAACAGCATTTTTCTTAAATCTTCGACGGTGTCGGCAAGAAAATCCGCACCCGCGTTTTTAAGCTCGTCGCCTTCCGAAAATCCGTACTTTGCGCCGATGCACTTAATGCCGTGATTATGCGCGCACTCGACGTCGAATTTTCTGTCGCCGATCATCACGATTTTGTCCGGCCGGGGGTTTCCGATGTTGTCAAGGACGTAGGTCAGAAGCACGGTTTTGTCGTCGCGCTTTCCTTCCATATCGCTGCCGCCGATAAAATCGAAATATTGCTCCACGCCGAAATATTTTATGATTTTTCTGCAAAAATACTCGGGTTTCGCGCTTGCAAGCACGACGTGTTTCCCGCTTTTTTGAAGATCGCGTAAAAGTTCCGCCATGCCGGGATAAATCTTATTTTCGCACCAGCCCTTTTCACTGTATCTTTCGCGATAAACGTCCAGCATTCTGTCGCGTTTTTCCACGTCGTCGGTGTAGCGGCCGAAACTCACGCGAAGCGCAGGTCCGATAAAACTCGTCAGCGTTTCAAAAGGAACGTTAATCCCTTCCGATTTAAGCGCTTTGTCCGCGCTTTTCGTTATTCCTTCCGAACTGTCCGACACCGTGCCGTCAAGGTCGAAAAGGACGTATTCGATATTTTTCAACTCGTCAATCATTACAAAAACCTTAAAAAATCATCGTCGTGGCAAAGGTATTTCGGCGGAACGTCCAGAACGGACAGCCCTCCGATAACGCCGTCTTTGTTCATTTTAACCGCGGCGCGGGCATAAGTCAACAATATCTTTGCCGTAAAATCGGGGTTACTTTGAAGCGCAATCGAAAAATCGAGTTTTGCCCCGCTAGACGTCGCCGCGACTCTGCCGCCGTGGGCAAGGCTTTTATGGTTTTTTTCAAACTCGTTTTCGTCGATAAACCGCACGCTCGTTTCGTACCCCTTGAAATAGTATGCCGTATTTTTGATTTTGTTTTCGATTTCTTTTTCGTCCGCGCCGACTTCCTTTACGACGTAAACTTCGCGCGTGTGCAGGTTTTCGGGCGTGTTCAAGGGTTTCTCGCCCGACAATATCATATCGACGACTTTTTCTTTCGGTACGGTGTATTGCACCGCGTTTTTCACGCCGCTTATGCTCCTGACCGCTTCCCCGTGTCCCTGGGACGCGCCCCTGCCCCAGATCGTATACGGCTCTTCAAAAAGGAACGCGCAAAACGCGACTCTCGCAACGCTGAAAATTCCAGGGTCCCACCCCGCAGCCGTTATCGACACGCCGCGCCTTTTTTGCTGAATATCGTCAAGTTCTTTGATGTGTTCCGCGATTTCCGCGTGGGTGTCGAAAGTGTCCGCCGTATTAAACCTTTTCGCGACGATTCGGCTTTGTTCCCTGAGATTGGTTTTACTGCCGCCGCACAAAAGCATAATATCCGTTTCCGTATCGAAACTTCCGAAATTTTTGAAGTCGAAGACTTTCGTTCCAAACGGCGACGTTACGTTCCGCCTTGAAAATATCCCCGTTATTTCGTATCCGAGATTTTTTGCGTTGATTTCCGCCGCGCGCCCGAGATTTCCGTATCCCACGATTCCGATTTTCATAAAACACCGCCTTTTCCCTATTATATGCGGTCATGTGCGGCGACTTACTTCACGCGGCGCGCCGATTTTTCATAATATGCTTTTGACGGGTGTATTAAAGAAGTTTCCCTTGGGTAAAATCATCGTGTACATAACTTAAGTATTCGGAGGTGTCGATATGATAAAACGCGGTGAGATTTATTACGCCGATTTAAGCCCCGTCGTGGGGAGCGAACAAGGGGGCGTGCGTCCCGTACTTATCGTGCAGAACGACGTCGGAAACAAGTATTCCCCGACGATTATCGCCGCGGCAATAACCAGCAGACTCAACAAAACCAAACTGCCGACTCACGTCGATATTCCGCAAAGCGAGTTCGGGCTGCCGAAAGACAGCGTAATATTGCTTGAACAGTTAAGAACCCTTGACAAAACCAGATTAAAAGACAAAATCGGCGATTTGTCCGGCGGCGTAATGAGAAAGGTCAACGAAGGACTTATGGTCTCCCTCGGCTTTTACGAGTAGCATCTTATAAAAGCGATAAGGGAATCCTTGTCAATAAAACCCACGCAAGATACTTGTACTTGCGTGGAAAAAAAGCAAATAAAAAACGAGGTGTTTCGCCTCGTTTTTTGTCGTCTTTCATTATCTTTTTTTGCCGCGTATCAGGTACTTTTCACCGTCGTCGACGGTCTGTACGATATCGAAAAGTTCCTTGAAAATGTTTGCTTCTTCGTCTGCCGATTCAAGGTCTTTCGACACGATTTTCGCCCCGCCCGAATGGCGCGCGTTGATAACGCTTGGCGAATCGCTGTGGATTATCGAAAACTCGCCGCCCTTTTTAAGGTTATTGTTTATCGCCGTCAAAAACGCTTGCGTGTCCGTGAAATGCGGATAAGCGTTGTAAATCACGATTTTGTCGAAATCGCCTTCCGAAAAATCGTAAAAATCGGCAATTTCGTATCGCAAATTCTCGTCGCTGTTCTTGGACTTTGCAATGGCAATCATATTCTCCGAAAGGTCGATTGCGACAACGTTTTTCGCGCCGAGTTTCAAAAGTGTTTGTCGATAATTCCCGTGCCGCAAGCGACATCCAGAACCTTGTCGCCGGGGTTGATATTCGCAAGTTTTACAAGGTTGAAAACATCGTCATCGGACAGTTTTTGCCTTGCGTCCCAGTCATTTGCAAGACTGTTGAAAAAGTCTTTGTTTTGCTGTGTTCTTTTGTCCATAATCGTTTGAAATAATATCAAAAACGCCGTTTAACGCGGCGTTTTTCATCAATAAAGTTTATTTTAAGCCGGTTCCGCGGAAAGTATATCCTTCCTTGTCGATAAGACGCATTTGCAGTTTAAGTTGCTCGATAAACTCCGCGTTGGACGAAGTTTTGACAAGCATCTGCAACAGATTTTCAGCCGCCGATTCCGTATCGCCCGACGACAAAATTTTACGCATTGTCCACACGCCTTCCAGCTCGTCCTGCGACAACAACAAGTCTTCTCTTCTCGTGCCGCTGCGGTTAAGATCGATTGCGGGGAAAATCCTCTTTTCGGACAGTTTTCTGTCAAGGTGGATTTCCATATTGCCCGTGCCCTTGAACTCCTCGTAAATGACGTCGTCCATACGGCTTCCGGTATCGACGAGAGCGGTTGCGATAATGGTAAGGCTTCCGCCGTTTTCGATGTTTCTCGCGCTTCCGAAAAACGATTTCGGGCTATGCAACGCGCCGGGATCGATACCGCCGGAAAGCGTCCTGCCCGTCGGGGGAATCGTAAGGTTATATGCGCGCGCAAGGCGGGTTAAGCTGTCCATCAGAATCACGACATCTTTGCCGTTTTCGACAAGTCGTTTTGCGCGGGAAAGCAACAGTTCCGCCGCTTTCGTATGGTGTTCCGGCATTTCGTCGAAAGTGCTGTAAACGACCTCGCCTTTAATGCTTCTTTGCATGTCGGTAACTTCTTCGGGACGCTCGTCGATGAGCAATACCATAAGGGTTACGTCGGGATAATTTTCAGAAATGCTGTTCGCGATTTTTTTAAGCAGGGTTGTTTTGCCCGCTTTCGGGGGCGACACAATCATACCGCGCTGCCCTTTTCCGATTGGCGCGATAAGGTCGATTTCGCGGATTGCGAAGTCGTTTTTGCTGCGCGCGTTTTCAAGTTTCAGACGCTCGTCGGGATAAATGGGGACAAGGTCGTCAAAGCGCGGGCGTTTCTGAGTTCTTCCGCGGGCACGCCGTTGACGGTATTGATGATTAAAAGCGCGGCGGGCTTATTGTCGTAAGCGACCTTCACGATGCCCTTAATCATATCCCCCTGACGAAGTCCCGCTTTCCTGATTTTGATTGCGGAAACATAGACGTCCTTTTCGCTGTGTTCGCAGTTTCTGACGCGGATAAAGCCATAGCCGTCGGGGTGAATTTCCAGGATACCTTCCCTTTCTTCGCAGGTATCGTCGACAGCCATAATCTCGTTTATCGACTCCGCGGCTTTTTCAGGGACGTCGTTCTGCGCGTTCCTTCTCGGGGCGTCGACAAGTTTCGACGGGCGTGAAACCGGGCGGATTTTAAGCCCTTTTACCCTTTGAGAAGACGCTTCGACAATTTGTGAAATAAGTTCTTCCTTGTTTAATTTTGTCGGGGACTGCACCCTGTTTTCGCGCGCAATTTCGCGCAATTCAAACAGGTTTTTGTCCTGCAACTGTTCGCGTGAAAAATCCATAAATACTCCGAATTTTTGAAATTTTGAATATAAAAACGCAACACAAAACGCTGCATAATAAGTATATGCCGATTACGGAGCGTTTTATACGATAAAATGTGCTTTATACGTTAAAGTGTGCGTTATTGCTGACTTTTGAAAACGTAGACTTTCGTGCTTTCGCCGTCGAAGTCGAAGCGGTCGAACTCAACCGTATCGCTGTCGAGATACACGATTTCGTCTTTATCAAACAAATCGAGAAAATCGTCAAGACCGTCGATGTCAAGGCTGCAATCTTCGGTTTTGAAATGCATGGGGATAACGACGTCGGGCATAAGTTTATCGACGTATTCTTTCGCTTCCTCCGCATTGATGGTATAGTTTCCCCCGACGGGGATAAGAAGGACGTTTGTGGGGACGAGTGCTTCCGCAAGCATTGCGTTGCATTCTTCGCCGATGTCGCCGAGATGGCACACTTCGACGCCGTCAAGGCGATACTGGAACACAAGATTTTGTCCGCGCAGTCTTCCGCCTTCCTTGTCGTGGTCGGTAAGAAGGCTTCTGATGTGAACGCCTTTGACCTCAAACAGACCTTGTTTATTGATAATAACGGGGTTGCCCTTGATTCCTTTGATGAAGTTGTGATCCTCGTGATTATGACTGAGCGTCACGGCGTCGCAAGAAACTTCGGGCATCGAGAAACCGACGTACGGGTGGTACGGGTCGGTGATGATTGACGTACCTGTGCTCTCTTCGAGTTTGAAGCAGGAATGCCCCAACCAATGAACTTTCACAATAAACTCCTTATATAAAATTACTTATTTAGATTTGTTAAGACTTTCGTTGTGCCTGCGCAGCAAATCGTGGATTTTCTCATGCGGATCGAGAAGTCCCGATACCGACGCGTTGTGGTTGCACGCCGAAATGATATAAGCCATATATTTGGACAATTCCGCCTTTGAAAACCATTCTCTTTCCGAAAGTTCGGGCAAGGTGTACGAAAGGTTTGTGGATATAACGCCGTCGAAAATACCTTCCGCATAGGCTTTGTCGAACCTTTCCGTGCCTTCCGTGAACATTGCGAAGGTGGGGACGAGGATAATGCGTCTTGCGCCCTTGTCTTTCAGGTCTTTGGCAAGGTGCAGCATGCTGTCGCCGGTTGCGATAATGTCGTCTGCGACGAGAATGTCCTTGCCCGCAACGGGATTGCCGATGTATTCGTGCGCGACGATGGGATTTCTGCCGTTGATGACGACAGAGAAGTCGCGACGTTTGTAAAACATACCGAGATCCAGCCCCAGAACCGAAGCGTAATAAATATTACGGCTCATCGCGCCTTCGTCGGGGGAGATAATCATCGTGTGTTCTTTGTCGAAAACGATGTCGGGATATTTCCTTACGACCGCTTTCAGAATCTGATAACACGGGAAGAAGTTGTCAAATCCCATAAGGGGCACGGCGTTCTGCACGCGGGGATCGTGAGCGTCGAAGGTGATAAGGTCTTTAACGCCCATTACTTCCAGTTCTCTCAGCATAATGGCGCAATCGAGAGATTCCCTTGCGTTTCTTCTGTGCTGACGTCCGCCGTAAAGAAGCGGCATAACGACGGTGATGCGCGACGCTTTGCCGCCGACCGCCGAAATAAGTCGTTTCAGATTTTGGAAATGGTCGTCGGGACTCATACACTGCATTTGTCCGAACATTTTGTATTGCACGCCGTGGTTACCGGTGTCGATAACGACGTACAGGTCTTTGCCGCGTACGCTGTCAAGAATCATTGCCTTGCCGTCGCCCGACGTAAAACGCGGGAAGTTGGTGGGAACGATAAAAGATGCGGGGGTTTTCTTTGCACATTCTCTGCCATACCAGTCAACAAGGTATTTATCGACTTTTTCGGCGAATTCTTCCGCGCCGGGTAAAGCGATTATAGCAAGGGGATATGCAGGGATTTCGTCTTCGGAAAATACGGTATCAAAAGCAGGTGTCATTGGTAACCTCCAAAATTCTATTGATA
This sequence comes from Clostridiales bacterium, assembly GCA_022009995.1. Classification (GTDB taxonomy): domain Bacteria; phylum Bacillota; class Clostridia; order Christensenellales; family CAG-917; genus CAG-349. The sequence continues at coordinate 1,227,492 of CP091734.1, read as the reverse complement.
TTTTATCATATTATTTTGTTTTCGCCAAACGATTTAGGGGGGTTATTCGGAATTAAAATAAAATTGTTTAGTGTCATTATGACACTTATTACTGTCGTTTGTTACGACTTTGTTATTTTTAGTCGTTCAAAGTCGCACGCTTTTGAAAAATCGACCGTTTTATCGTGCGGTTATTTTTCGGAAATTCCGGCTCGAAAAACAAATTTGATTTTTTTTTCCGCCCTTTTTACGTTCGTCTTAAACTCCACGACGTAAAAGTAATTTATCCGATTTTTGCGGGAACAAACGTTCTTTCGTCGGCAAAAACCCGACCGCCGCGAATTTTGACGGAAACCTTATAAATCGTTCGATTTGTAAAATTTTTGTCCTGTCGCGCGTTGTTGACACGGGATTTCAGGCACCATTTTATGGATAAGTATAGATTAAATTGAATAGAATACGTTTGACACGCTCGCACGCGTAGTATATAATATCAAGTAGCAGCAATAATTTTGCAATTCTAGATTAAGGAGAACGGAAAATTATGAACAAAATGCAAAAGTTGACTTGTGCAAAAGTTCTGAAAGTAATTTTCTATTTACTCGGTTTCCCGCTTCTTATGTTGTTTGTCGCAAAGGACAGCATGATCTTCTTCAACGAAGGCGCGTTTTCCGAAACGGCGAAAAACGGCATTACGGCGGCGCTCGTTTTGTGGGCAGGTTTCACACTGCTTCAAATCGGGCTTTACCTTGTATTGAAAAAACAACAGGCTGTCCGCACAATTATACTCGTCATTCTTGCGGTTGCGCTCATGCTCGCCCCGATTGCGGGACTTGACATTCGCAACGAAAAGGAACTTGACAAGATCAGGACGGAATACTCCGACAAAGGCGTTAAGGTTGAAAACTACTCCTTGCAAAAGCAGTGGTTCAACGCCCTTTCCGCAAACAAACGCGAGTCAGGATACGCCTATAAGCTGAACGAACGCGTCGACAACGTGATAAGGACTTACGGTCTTTCGGAATATTATCCCAAAATGTATCGTGAACGCACGCAACTCAATACGGCGGTCGCGTATTATCAGGTCGGCGGGCTTGACGGTGAAATGATTAAGGTCACCGGGGACAACATCGACGGCTTGTTCGACAGTCTGAAAGCGCAAAGCCCGTACGCATACAACCCCAACGGATTGTTGTACGACGGCTATATCTTCGGCGTCGAAAACGTTCTGGAACTTCTCATCAAATACAACGAATACGCAAAACTGACGGTTTATCGTCCCACTAAGTATACCGTTGCCGACTACGCCGAAGCGTTCAACGCAGGCTGCTACGTCATAAAAGACGGCGCATACGTTACGATGAAATCGGCAGGCGAAACATTCTGCAAGCAGCCCGGCACGATATATTACGAGCAGCTCGCAATCGCCGACGCTTACAAGAAAATGGTAAGTGAAATCGAAGCAAGCGCGACCAACGCGTCTGCATACGAAAGCGACGCCTGGTACAACTACACCAACGATATTACCGAAATTCTGGACACCCGCACCGGTAAAATGACGAATTATTCAACCCTTCGTATCGAAGAAGACAATTATCGTCTGACCGATTCTCGTCTTAACGCAGTGCTCGGCACGCTGTTTGAATATCTCGGGATGAACCCGGCAATCAATAAGCTCCTTGACAGTCTGAAAGCGCAACAACTGCTTGACCTTGTCAACTCCCTGCTTAAAGAAAACGGCGCCGACCTTTCAAGCGGCGATATCGGCAACGTCGTTTCGCAACTTCTTTACGGCTACAACAACGGTAAAGGCGGCGAAACCACAGGTCTTGCGTTGCCCGTACAATATCTCTTCGGCAACCTTAACTTCACGTCCAAAGAGGTTTACAAATCAACCGGCAAAAACGCTTTCAAAGTCGGCGCGCTGGCGGACGAAGTAGTATACGTTACCACGTACACCGACACCGGCGAAGTCAACGATGACGGCACACCCATTCTTACCGCAAAGATTACCCGCGAAGCGTTCGATGCGGCAACAATGGTTCAGCCTCCCAAAACCAACGCGGAAATCGTTCCCGGCACGAAATACACCACGGGCGACACTTATGCAAAGACGGACCTCGGGACGGCTTACACTGCTTACAAGACGAAACTTGAAAGCGACAACAAAAACCCCAACACGGCGGCACTCGTTGACATTATCAAGAGTTTGCAACCCGCTTTGGGACTTGTCGGCGGTCTTTTAGACCTCAACGACATAATCGGCGGTCTTGTTTCCGGACTTGACGTTTCGGCAATTTTGAAAGCAATCGCTCCCGACCTTGACCTGAACGCGATTCTCACGCAGATTCTCAGCAAGATCGACCTTACGGGCGTTACCGTCGAAGGCGTGCAAAAACTTCTGGACACCGTCCTTGGCGAACTTTCGTTTTACAGCCACCCGCTGCTTAAAAAGTGCTGGCAGTCCGACTTCGTGTCCGACACCGACAAAGCACTTGCCACAACCGCCGGCACAACGGTCGATATGAGCGACTATGCCTGGGTTAAGTACACCTGCGAAGATTTCGGTATTACGTCCGGTTGCGCGCTTGCTGCAAAAGGCGGTCTTCTCACAGGAAAGACAATCGGTAACGGCACTCCTGCCGACGCCGCGATTTCCCTTGCCGACTGCTATCAGTTGCAGGCAGACATTGCCTATCAGCCCGAAATGTATCCCTTGCTTGCCGCAAGACGTTACTTCTCGATTTGGGCAGGCATTCTCGCGATGAGCATCTTCCTTTCGACCTACTTCCACAATAAGGAAAAACTCTACGCTTACGAAATCGCTCTTAACGGAGGTGAATATTGATGAAAGCATTGCTTAAAATCGCAAATAGTATGTTACGTATGCAGCTTCCCGCTGTTTATGGTTTTCGCAATCCTTGCGTCGATGCACAACGTTGAACAAGGCGGCTCGTACGTCGCACAAGGTGGCTGGAAGGCAATATTACCGTTTGCCAGCATTATCGTTGCCGTTTTATTCTCGGTAATATGGGTGATTGTCGTCGTGGTGCAGGAACGTAAACTTTCACAAAAAGGCGTCAAAAACAAAGCGAAAAAGATAAGAAAACAAACCGCATGTCAGTTGTTGTCAGCCTGATGCTCTGCTCAGGGCTTATGTTCGTTCTCGACGGCGCGCTGCCCATGATTTTCGGCGACCTTACTTCCGGCACGATTTTCTATGAAGACGTTGCGGAGTCCGACGCCGCAAACAATCGCGCGACGCTCAACAAAGATATGCTTGACGCAGTTATCGCCAGAAGCGTGCTTAACGGTATCATCGGCAAAAACGAAGACGGTTACACCCAATACTTCTCTTATTACAAACAGTCCGAGCACGACAACAGCGGTAACTACACGGGCGCATATACAGGCCGCGTTCTTGACAAAGACGGCAATCCCCTTGTCCTTTGCAAATACGGCTTCTACGTGAAAGATACCACAGGTTCCAACGACTCTTCTTATAAGGATTTCGACAAAGAATACTGCCGTACAAACGCGGCGGAACCCGCTGTGAAGTCCGACGAAGAAATCGCCACCATGGTTGAATACTTCCAGAAAAAAATCAAGAAGTACACCGACATGGGTATAAGAGCGAAGAAGTCAGGTCGCTTGTTGCCCGCGACGGCAAATACAATATGTACGACAGTCTGAACCTTTCCGGTTACGAAAGCTGGGTTGGCCCGTGGGTTGACCTTGCAAACGACAAACGTATGACGATTCCCGTTGTCCTGAACCTTGTTCTCGGTCAGCGTCCTTCCGTTGCAACCGGCGAAGAGAAAGGCGGCCCCAAGAACAATCCCGACGAAACCCGCGTAATGCAGCCCAACCTGCACCTTTATCCGTGGTACAACCCCACAACCTGCAAGGTTGAAATGATCGAAGTCGGCTGGACGGTCCTTGATATGATGGGCGACGGCTACACCTACAACCCCGACAAAATCGACGGCACGGACGTTACCCTTCCCGTTGACCTTTCCGGCACGTTCGGCGAAGGCGGCTTGTTCGCAATGATCAGCGGCATCAATATCGGCAGCGCAAACGGACTCAACGTCGGCGAACTTTTGAAGACGATCGGGCTTGGAAACTGCCTGACCGAAACTTCAAGTCTCCTTGGCGTTCTTGAAATCCCGCCCGTATATTACCTGCTTGACAGCATTCTTAATTCCGTCGCATACGCGGTCGGCAATCCCAACGTCGCAGGCACCCCCGGATTTGCGGAAGACGGCATCACCGTCGATAATTCAAATACCGGTTCTTCGGGTTGGAGATACGGCTTCGCGCCCTTGTTCCTGAAACTCGTCAACGCGGACGGCTCTGTTGTCGGCACCACCAACGGCAGCTACTACGGCAACGTCGGCGACAAACCCACGCAGCTCGGCGTATATTCGCAAAACTACTCTCGCGGTACAATCGACTATATGCGTTACAGCTGGGTTGACGCAAACGGTCTGCTCTTCGCAATCACCGGCTTGTTCGCAATTCGTCAGACTTGCTATATTTTCTCCGGCGTTACGGTTATCCTTGCGATTCTTATCGGCGCAATCCGTATGAAAGAATATCGCCTTGATAATCCCGGCACGGACGGCAAAAAACACGACGATGAAAACACCGATACGGCTGTTACCGAAGACGCCGCAGCGGATACTAACGACGCCGCAACCGACGCAACCGATACCGCAACCGAAACTTACGAAGTCCCCTATTCGGGCATGACGTACGAAGTTCCCACTTACGACGTTTACAATCAACAATAATTTTCCGTTTGAAAACCCCTCGCCACCGCGAGGGGTTTTTGTTATGCGCTCCGTGCAACGCACTCTGTCATTGCGAGGCATTGCCCGTTGTAGTATTCCGTACGAAGTACTTTATGTCATTGCGAAGCATAAACAGGGGTCCCCGCGGGATACTGTGTACCCGTGGGGAAAAGGCGCACACAAGCAAAAGAGTGAGCATTATCGCCCCCGATAATGCGATTTCAAAAGCGCAGTGTGCGCCGAAAAACATCGGCGCAGCGATTATTTATCGCTGCGCCGTAAACGGTTTATTGTCTTTCATTTTTTAATTCAACTTGTGCTTTATCGCGTCCACAATCATATCAAAAGCAACCTCGTTATATCCGCCTTCCGGCACGATGATATCGGCGCGCTTCTTTTCCGGCTCGATAAACCTTTCGTGCATCGGTTTGACGGTCGTAAGGTACTGCAAAACGACGGAATCGAGACTCCTGCCTCTTTCCTTGACGTCGCGGATAATGCGCCTTAAAATCCTTACGTCGGCGTCCGTATCGACAAACACTTTGATGTCGATAAGATCGCTGAGCGCAGGGTTTTCAAAAAGGAACAGCCCTTCCAGAATAATTATTCTTTTTGGTTCCACCGTGACGGTGTCCTTATCGCGCTTGTACTCGGCGTAGTTATATACGGGACACTCGATGGTTTCGCCCGCTTTAAGGCGTCTTACGTCGTCGGTAAACCGTGCCATATCGAACGAATCGGGGTGGTCGTAATTTATCTGCACGCGCTCCTCAAACGTTTTATCGGGAAAGTCCTTGTAATAACTGTCCTGCTTAATTATGACGGAGTTGTTTTTGAAAACCTCGTTCAGGCGTTGTGCGAGCGTGGTTTTGCCGCTGCCCGTGCCGCCCGTAAAACCAATTACGATACTGTTCATAACTCTTTTGCTTTTTCCTGTTCGGCTTTCTTTTTCAGCCAGCATTTTCTGCACATCGCGACGTACCTGTCGTTGCCGCCGAGACACACCTGTTCGCCCGAATACACGACGTTGCCGTCATCGTCAAGGCGCGCGTTGACGGTTGCCTCGCGCCGCATTTGCACACCGATTTAATCTCGGTAATGGACTCGGCAATTTCAAAAAGTCTGCGACTCCCCGGGAACAAGTGCGTCAGGAAGTCGGTGCGAAGACCGAAGCACAGCACCGGCACGTTGAAGTCGATGACGATTTGTCCGAGTTCGTCCACCTGTTCGGGCGTCAGAAACTGGCACTCGTCCACGATGATGACGTCGCGGTCGCGATACTTTTCCTCATACTCCTTGTAAAGGTCTTCCTTATCGTTCACGACGACGGCTTTTGCGGTAAGCCCGATTCGCGATTTGACGATTTCCTCTCCGTCGCGCACGTCCACGGACGGTTTCAGAAGCAGCACTTTCATGCCGCGCTCTTCATAGTTGAATTTGGTAATAAGGGCCTGGGCTGTTTTCGAGCAGCCCATCGCCCCGAATTTGAAATATAATTTTGCCATAGTTTAGCGCATACCCTTGTCGTACGGAATCCCCTCCGCTTTCGGCGCGCGCGACTTTTTGGACGTGAACGCCAGAACGATAAGGGAGACGATATACGGCAACATATTGTAAACCGTGCCGCTGATGCCGATATTCGCAAGCCAATCGATGCCGAGATATACGTTCGACAACGCCCTGAACAAACCGAACAACAATGCGGCAAGCGCGATTCTTATCGGTTTCCATTGACCGAAAATCATAACCGCAAGCGCAAGGAAGCCCGCGCCCGCAACGCCGACGTCGAAGTGCCAGGTGCTGTTTGCCGCGGCGATATAAATAAGACCGCCAAGACCGCCCAGCGCGCCCGAAATAATAACGCCCGCGTATCTCATTTTGTAAACGTTGATACCGACGCTGTCTGCCGCCTGCGGATGCTCGCCGCATGAACGAAGTCGCAAACCGAATTTGGTTTTATACAGCACAACCCACGAGACAATCAGAAGAATTATCGCAATCACGATAAACCAGCTGAGTTCGAGTTTGCCGATTTTGAAGATAAAGCCGCGCCTTGCGTCGATGTAGTCGAGTATTGCCGAGAAGTTGGAGCCGTTGCTGCGCTTTGTGTTGAACGCTTTGATAAGCACCGTTGCGGTTGCCGTCGCCAGCATATTCAGCGCAGTGCCCGCAAGAGTCTGGTCGGCTTTGAAGTTGATGCACGCCACCGCAAGAAGAAGCGACGAAACCATACCGACAAGCGCCGCGACGATAAGAGTCAGAATTACGATAAGTCCCGGAGGTGTGGTTGCGGGCAACAAAACCATTGTCATTGCGCCGCCCATCGCGCCGAAAACCATAATACCTTCAAGGCCGATATTGATAACGCCCGAGCGTTCCGAGAACATGCCGCCGAGAGCAACCAAGGTCAAAACTGCCGCATAAATCAAAGTATATTGAACAAGTAACGTCATTTCTCATCGACCTCCTTTCCGGATTTTTCATCGACAATCGGGGGCATTTCCTCGACCTCCGTTTCGACCTCTTTCTTAAACTCTTCTTCGGGGGTTTCCGAATTATCGTTTATTTCGCCGTCGGACGCGTCGGACGCCGTTTCAGTGACGGTTGAGTCAGCCGCTACTTCCGCCTGTGCGCCTGTTTTTCCGGCGATTTTTTCGGTGAGTTTATTCAGATATTTTTTCATAAATTGTTTGAAGAACAGTACGAACGCACACAGATAAATAATGATTGCGATCATAAGGTCGGCAACCTGCGGGTTGTAGTACGTCGTGTCGATTTTTGAACCGCCGAGCGTGATATGCTGCACGAAATATCCCGCAATCACAACGCCGATGGGGTTAAGACCGCCAAGGAACGCAACGGCGATGCCGTTGAAGCCCATTGCGGGAACGGAGCTTGCCGTCTTGAAGTTTTCGATACCCGTGAGATAGAAAAACGCCGCTCCGAGGGACGCAAGCGCGCCCGAAATCGCCATTGTAAGGATAATATTGCGTTTATCTTTCATTCCCGCGTATTTTGCCGCGTATTTGTTGTTGCCCGTTGCTTTCAGTTCGTACCCGAAAGTCGTTTTGTTCATTACGATAAGGACGATAATCGCAATAATTATCGTGAAAATAATCGCAATCGTGACGTATTTGTTTTTATTGAAGGCGTCGCTCAGACCGCCGGACGGAATGAGTGCATTCGGCGCGTTTTTGAACAACGAGTGCGTTTCCGACAAAGTCGGGTTCATTGCTTTCGGATTACTCAGCATAATATTTGTGAGATACAGCCCTATCCAGTTTGTCATAATGCAGGCGATGACTTCGTTCACGTTGAACAGCGCCTTGAACAAACCGGAAAGCGCACCCCAAAGCGCGCCCATCAATGCGGCAACGATTATGCACGCGTACCAGGGAAGTTGCCACACGAGCGCGGCATAAAGCGAAAAGCAAATGCCGATGCAGTACTGCCCGCCGACGCCGATATTGAACAAGCCCGCCTTATATGCAAACATTACCGAAAGTCCGCACATAATAAGCGGCACGGATTTCACCAGTGTCGAGCCGAAATAATATAATTGCTTTTCGGGACTGGTATAATATCCAAAGTTTTTGAGTATCGTTGCCATTGCCTTGCCGGCGTTTTCGGCATTGATACAAACAAGAATGAGATATCCGAGGAATATCCCGAGAAGCGCGCACAATATCGACGAAATTACCGTCTGCGTGCCTTCTTTTTTGACAAAAGTCAACATTTTGGGCTCGTTGCCGTCGGTCTGGACGAATAACGACTTGAACCAGCGTTTTGTTTTTTCACCGAAGTTTTTCATTGTTCGTCCTCCTTGTTGTTTCAGAGTTATCGCGCTTTGCGCCTGCCATATACAAACCGAGTTCCTGCACCGTGGTTTTCTTCGGATCGAGTTCGCCCACGATTTCGCCCTCGTACATTACAAGGATTCGGTCGCTCAGATTCATAACTTCGTCGAGTTCCAGCGATACAAGCAGTACGCCCGCCCCCGCGTCGCGGTCTTTCACGATTTGCGAGTGAATATATTCGATTGCGCCGACGTCAAGTCCGCGTGTGGGCTGTACGGCAATCAGAAGTTTATGCTCGCGGTCGAGCTCGCGCGCGACGATTGCCTTTTGCTGGTTGCCGCCCGACATGCTTCTGACCATTGTTACGGAGCCTTGTCCGCTTCTGACGTCGTACTGTTCGATAAGTTTGTCGGAATACTTCCTGACCGTCTTCTTTTTTATGAAACCGGCTTTTTCAAACTCTTTTTGCCAGTATCGTTGAAGCACCATATTTTGTTCCAGCGTATAATCCAGGACAAGCCCGTATTTATGCCTGTCTTCGGGGATATGACTCATTCCAGTTTTGCTGCGCTTTCTTATCGGTGCTTTCGTGATGTCCTGTCCGCAAAGGGTGATTCTTCCCTTCACGTCGGCGTTCGGGTCAAGTTCCTGCGCCTTGTTTTTATTGAACAGCAAAACGAGTTTGTTCCAAAGAGCAACGGCTTTTGCCGCAACCGTTTCGCCGAATTTTTTCAGTTTTTTCCAGATTTTTTTGCCAAGTTCGACAAAGAAGAATTTCAGCTGTTCCCCGCACTGCGTGAAAAACAATTTCGCGCGTTCCTGCTTTTCGACTTCTTTCAGTTTGCCATACGGGTTTTTCTACGTGTTCTTCGACCTCTTCTTTGACGTTGGGCGCCAGTTTTTCAAGCCCCGTTATGCCGTAAACAAGTTCGGTCTGACCGTTGCCGTCAATGCCCGCGATACACACGATTTCGCCCGCATGCACCTGAAAACTCACGTCCTTTACGGCAAGTTTTTTGTGAATCTTGCTTTCGACGCACAGTTTATCGACGTCCAGAACGACGTCGCCGGGGATCGCCTCGTCCTTATCGACCTCAAACTTCACCTGGCGACCGACCATCATTTCGGAAAGTTCTTCCTTCGTCGTGTCCTTGATATCGACGGTGCCGATGTACTTGCCCTTTCTTAATACGCTGCAACGGTCGGCAACCGCCATAATTTCGTTGAGCTTGTGGGTGATGAACAAAATCGACTTACCTTCCGCCGCAAGGTTTTTCATAATCTTCATAAGTTCGTCGATTTCCTGCGGGGTAAGGACTGCCGTCGGCTCGTCAAAAATCAGGATTTCGTTGTCGCGGTACAGCATTTTCAAATTTCGACGCGCTGTTGCATACCGACCGTAATATCTTCGATAATCGCGTCGGGATCAACCATAAGACCGTACTTTTCGGAAAGCGCGACAACCTTTTCGCGCGCCTCTTTTTTCGTCAGAAAGCCCGCCTTATTAGGTTCCGCCCCAAGGATAATGTTGTCAAGTACGCTGAACACTTCCACAAGTTTGAAGTGCTGATGCACCATACCTATGCCAAGCGCGGTTGCGTCGTTGGGGTTACTGATTTTTACGACTTGTCCGTTTTTCAGAATTTCGCCTTTTTCGGGCTGATACAAGCCGAACAACACCGACATTAGCGTGGATTTTCCGGCGCCGTTTCACCGAGAAGGGCGTGAATTTCCCCGCGTCGAAGTTGCAACGTAATATCGTCGTTTGCGATAATTCCGGGGAATTCTTTCGTGATATGGCGCATCTCAATGACGAAGTCTTCGGATGCGTCATTTTTTACATAGTTTTCTGCCATATCGATATAACCTCAAAATTGATATTTTTATTATACTATATATCGGCTGTCTTTTCAAGAAATTTATATATATTTAATGTTTCACTGCATAAAAAAAGGAAGGCAAAGCCTTCCTTTCTTTTTGGTTTTCGATTAGTGAATGTTAGCCTGCGTGGTTACGGTAATCTTTGTTGCGGGCATGTTTGCAGTATCGGTAGAGATATTGTAAATGCCTGCCTCGATTCTGCGAACAAGGTCTTTATAATCATCGATTGTAAAGTTTGTCATCGACCAGGTGTCCATCGGGAGTTGTACGTAGTTCAAAGAAGCGTCGGTACCCGATACCATACCCAGGTTGGAAACTGTGCCATAGTAGTTTTTCCAATTGCCGTCTTTGATTGCTTGAAGAACCGTGTTAACGGTAGGAGCAAGACCTTTCATAGCGGAAGTAATGCACATACCGGGATAATCCTTGTTGATTACGTGACTTTGGTCGCTGTCAACGCCGATGACTTTACCATTGACTTTTGCAGCCGCTTCGCAAGCAGAAGTAAAGATGCCGCCGCCGCATGCGAATACGACTTCTGTTCCGCCTTTATACCAAGTTTCCATCGCCGCGGTGATTTCGGGAGTTCCATTGAATTTGCCACCGTATACGTAGTTTACAGAAACCTCGTTTGCAATGTTCATTTCAACAGCAGCAGCGTTCACGCCTTGTACGAAACCGTAACCGAAACGGATAACCGCAGGAACAGCCATACCGCCGAGGAAGCCGAGTTTCTTATAGCCTTCTTTAACGGCAGCATAACCTGCCATATAGCCGGAAAGTTCTTCATGATAAACAAACGTTGCTACGTTGCCGGGGATAGTGTAGTCCGCTCCCAGGTCGCCTTGCGAAACGTCAAGTGCTACAAACGTAACTTTTTCATTTTTTTCGGCAACTTCTGCTACGGTTGCGCCGAATGCATAGCCGGGCATTACGATGACGTTGAAGCCTTCCTGGACTGCCTGTTCAACGGACGCGACACGAGCTTCGGTGCTGTCGCCTGCGGGCTTAAAGTACTTGAACGTAAGGCTGTTCGCTTCACAGAAAGCCTTGCTTGCTTCGTAAGTGGTCTGGTTGAAGGATTGGTCGGTGATATCGCCGTAGTCGGTAATCATCGCAACTTTCATCGGGCCGTCGGTTGCTGGGTTGTAACCGGACATTTCAACTTTTGTAGAACCGCCGTTGCCCTTATCTTTGTCCTTGTTGCACGCGGTGAACGCGAGGCAACTTGCAACGATAGCCACAACAAGAAGCGTTACGAGTAATACTTTTTTCTTCATATTCTTCTCCTTTTTGGTTTATAATTTAGCAGTTTAGTCTGCTTAACCATCCTTATACATAGCGAAACGGTCAAAGAAAATAACCTCAACCGTTTGTCAATTTGATTATAGCTTATTTCAAAAAACAATGTCAAGACTAAATCGAAATTATTATTAAGGATTTATTATTTAAATATAATTATACGCGTGTCGTGTTTTTTGCTCAAATAATGAAACCGCAAGTTTATGCGACAATCCGGTTGTAAGAACCCCATCTTTTGTCATATTCGACAAATTTCGCAACAAAAAGACGCCCAAGGTTTTCCTCGGGCGTCCGACGTCGTTTTTTGAAAAATTATTTGTTCTCGCCAAGAAGTCTGGACAAAAACTCTTTCGTGCGCTCTTCTTTCGGGTTTGTGAAGATGTCTTTCGGCGCGCCTTCTTCGACGATGACGCCCTGATCCATAAACACGACGTTGGTCGCAACGTCCCTTGCAAAAGCCATTTCGTGCGTGACGACAACCATCGTAAGCCCGCTTTCGGCAAGCGTTTTCATGACGGACAAAACCTCGCCCACCATCTCGGGATCGAGCGCGGAAGTCGGCTCGTCAAAGAGCAGCACCTCGGGCTCCATTGCAAGCGCCCTTGCGATTGCGACGCGCTGTTTCTGCCCGCCCGAAAGCTGCCCGGGACGCGCGTCGACGTACGCTTCCATACCGACAAGTCTCAGATACTTCCTTGCCCTTGCTTCGGATTCTTCCTTTGAAAGTTTCAGGACTTTTCTGGGGCCGACCGTGCAGTTTTTCAGTACGTTCATATTTTTGAAAAGGTTGAACGACTGGAAAACCATACCCACCTTTCCTGAATTCCGCAGGGTTTTTGGTGTTGACAACGTTCTCTCCGTTCAAAAGTATTTCGCCCGAAGACGGAGATTCAAAAAGGTTGATACAGCGAAGAAGCGTGGATTTGCCGCTGCCCGACGCGCCGATTATGCAAGTAACGTCGCCGCGGCGCACGGTGAAGTCGATGTCTTTCAGGACTTCGTGATCGCCAAAAGATTTTCCAAGGTGTCTGATTTCGATGACGACCTCGTTTTGGGCGTTATCCGCGCGGGTTTCGCATTCCGTTTCGTTTATCAAATTATCGTTTCTGATTTCGTCAGTCATTGCCGTTACCTCCGGTGGCGGTCTGCTCACGCAAGATAGAGTCCGCGTCCATATTTTGCGAGCCCTGCACCGTATAGTTCTTTTTGCCGTCCATTTTCTTTTCGATAAGGCGCAGAATGCGTGTTATAGTGAAAGTCAGCACAAAGTAGATTATCGCGACAAGCAAATACGTTGCGAAAGTCTGGTAGTTTATGGAGTTTATCGTGTACGCCACAAAGTACAGTTCGGTAAAACCGATAACGTTAAGCACCGACGTATCTTTGATATTGATGACGAACTCGTTCGCGACGGACGGAAGAATATTCCTTAAAACCTGCGGGATAACGACGTAAAACATCGTTTGCGCGTGCGTCATACCGATTGCGTGCGCGCCCTCGAACTGTCCTTTGGAAACGGAAATGATACCGCCCCTGACGATTTCCGCCATGTACGCGCCGGTGTTAATCGAAACGATAAACAAGCCGGCAAAGACTACGTTCAGCGTGACGCCGTTGTTGATAAGCGCAAAGCCCCAGAAAATTACCATCGCCTGCACCATCATCGGCGTGCCGCGGAATATTTCGACGTAAGCCGAAAGTATCCAGTCGGCAGCTTTTTTCAGAACTCTCAGAAACTTGTTTTTCGGCGTGGGCATCGTGCGGAATACGCCGATAAGCAAACCGATGACAAGACCGATTATCGTACCGATTATCGATACGAGCATCGTGTAACCGATGCCCTTGAATATCATCTGGTGATATTTGGCAAATATATCAGCCATTTTTTGAAAAATGTTCATTTTTCTTCCTTAATTACAGTATTATTCCTCGGGTACGGGATCGGGGAGAACGGTTTTACCGGTTGCAAAGAAGGTTGCGTCGCCCATCATTTTGACGCGTTCTTCCGCCGAGATTTTTTTAAGTGCGGCGTTGATTTGATCTTTGATACTGCTGTTTTTAATCAAACCGATTGCGATTTGCACGTCTTCGGGAGATGCCGAAAAACCGGTAACGTTGTTTTTAAGAGAGATATAGGTAAGCTCTTCGTTTGCCGCGCAGTCCGCTTTTGCACCGGGCTCTTCCGCAACGTAACCGTCGATAGCCTTGGTTTAAGAGCGTTGATAAGCGCGGGAAACGTATCCATCGGGGTTTGCGGCAAAATGCCGTATTCACTTGCCTGCGCTTGCAATGCGTCGTTGTGGAAAGTACCGATTTGCGCCGCGATCTTTGCGCCGTTAAAGTCGGCAAGTTTCGTGGCTTTTGCAAATGCCCCGTCCTTTCTTACGACGATGACAAGTTGGCTTGTGTAGTATGCGTCGGAGAAATCAATGGCTTCTTTTCTTTCGGCGGTGGGGCTCATACCCGCAATGATCATATCCAGCGATTTTGCGTTGACAGCGGGGATAAGCGCCTCGAATTTATATTTTACGATAACAAGTTCTTTTCCAAGGGCTTCTGCGATTTTTTTCGCAATCATTACGTCATAGCCGTTTGCATAGCCGTCCGCGTTTGAGATTTTGACCGCGCCGTTGGATGCGTCCGTCTGGGTATAGTTAAAGGGAGCATATCCGCATTCCATACCGACGTACAGTTTGCTGTCGTCTTTCTTGTTCTGGCAACCGGTGAAACAAAACACCGCGCCGACAAGCAACAGAGACACAAGCATTACGGAAACAATCGTAGTAATTACTTTTTTCATTTTAGTTACTCCTTTATCTGAAAATTTTTCAATAACAAAAATCCGTTAGCGGAAACTAACGGATACAATAAATGCAAAAATGATAAAACTATCAATATTTAACATCAAGCGCTCCGCAAGTTCCCTTGCGACAGTTTGCAACGTATTTCCCTGCAACCCAACGGCAAAATCTTCCGGATAAGACTTCCCGTTTCGGCAAAACTTCCTTTCCCTCGCCCCTTCAATCCGTTGCGGAGCGGTTACTCATAAGCTTTGCGCCTCTTAATTGTTGTTATCATATTATCAACAAACTTTCGCTTTGTCAACCGATTTATCGCACAAAAGTACATTTTTTGAAAAACCTTGCATTTTGATAGTGCCTGTAATATAATTTAATTGACGGCATTGGAAAATTAACAAAGTTTACAAAATATACAGATGGGAGGTAATAAATAATGGGTAAGGATATTTTTTTTGTTTTTGGAATTCAACTACTCGTTATATTATTAGCTGTAGTTTTGCTGGTTAAAATTCCTCCGATGAATAGTTTTTATGGGTATAGAACAAAAATGTCGTCAATCAATGACGAATACTGGAAATATGCCAATAAAATTGCCGCCAAAACGATTATAGTTGTTTCGGTATTATCCATTTTAGTTGGTATAGCATTGCTAATATCAAAATATTGTTTTAATATCGAAATAGACTTGTCTTGGTATTTTATCGCAAGTGCGGCTTTGATAATTTTTACACCAATAATTATTACAGAAACTAAACTTAGAAAAAAACATCGTGCAAATACAAATGTTTGATTGCACAGAATCTCTCTTTTGACGGCAAAAAACCCGACTGTATCGTCGGGTTTTTTTGGCGGAGAAAGAGAGATTCGAACTCTCGAACCGTTTCTCACGGTTACACGATTTCCAGTCGTGCGCCCTCGACCAACTAGGCGATTTCTCCAAAAGATATTAAATTTTACAACGCTAAAATTATACTTAATTTACAAGGCGTTGTCAAACGATATTCGCCGAAATAGCGCAAAATATGCGTGAAAGCGAATAAAAGTCAGTCGTCGTCGAAAATATCGTCGAAAGATTCCAACTCATCGATGTCATCGGACGTCGGGACGACGGAATCGGTGGAATTTTCGGCGGGTTTTTCGTCCTTTTTCAAAAACAGTCTGAAAATGCACATAACTTCCAAAAAAACCGCAAGGATGCGGAAAACAATTATTTTTTGACCTTATATCCGGTGAACGTCGCGAAGGCAATCAGATTGTTCGTTTCGTCGGACACGGTAACCCTATAAACCGAAACGCTGTATCCGCCGCGTACGCAAACGGCCTCGGCAACGAGCCTTCCCGAAGCGGCTGACGAAAGGAAATTGATATTGCTTTGTGTGGTAACGACGCAGCAATCGTCCGCGGTACCAAGATTTGCGGCGACGGCGAAAGCGGAATCGGCAAGCGTGAAGATTGCCCCGCCCTGCACGAACCCGTCCGAGTTGACGTGACCTTGCGAAATTTCAAGCGCGCAAACGGCGCGGCCGGTTTCGACGGACAAAATTTCGACGCCGGTCGAAGCCGCGAATTTATCGTTTTTGAAAAACTCGATTGCCGATTTCAGGTCGTTGTACATATTATTTCACTCTGCCGAGGATAATCGGGACTTCGGGCGGTTTGACGTCGCCGAACGACAAAGCGGATTTCAGGATTTCTTCCGCCGCGTCGAGTTTCGATTCGTCCGAGGTATAAAGGGTTGCAAGGACGTCGCCGACTTCCACAAAGTCGCCCGTTTTCTTTCTTACGGCAAGCCCTGCCGCAAAGTCGATATTGTCTTCTTTTTTGTTGCGTCCCGCGCCGAGAGCAAGGCTTGTAAGCCCGTACTTTTCGCAGTCCATATTGACGATATAGCCGCTTTTATCGGCTTTGACGTCGCGCGAAAACTTGCCAAGGGGGAATTTTTCGGGATCGTCGACGTACGACGTATCGCCGCCGTGCGCCTGAACCATCGCCTTGAACGTTTCGAGTGCGTCGCCGTTTTCGAGTTTTGCGGTTGCGATTTTTTTGCAGTTTTCAAGGCTGCCGCGTCCAGCGATATACAGCATATTGCTTGCAAGTTCGATGCAGATTTCTTTGAGTTCATTATCGCCGTTTCCATTCAGGATTTCGACGGCTTCCTTGACCTCGATGGCGTTTCCGACGGCGTAGCCCAGCGGTTTATCCATATTCGTGATGACCGCCCTTGTGATTTTGCCAGCCTTATTGCCGATATTGACCATAATTTTTGCAAGCGCGAGCCCTTCGTCGAAGGTTTTATTGAACGCGCCGCTGCCGACTTTGACGTCCAGAACGATGCCGTCCGCGCCCGAGGCGAGTTTTTTGCCCATAATGCTGGACGCGATAAGCGGGCGTTTGTCGACGGTTGCCGTTACGTCACGGAGCGCGTACAGTTTTTTGTCCGCGGGCGCAAGTTCCCCGCTCTGACCGATGACGCTGCATCCGACGGTATTCACGATTTCAAAAAATCTTTCGCGCGAAAGGGAAGTTTCGTATCCCGGGATAGATTCGAGTTTATCGACGGTGCCGCCCGTATGACCAAGCCCCCTGCCGCTCATTTTTGCGACCTTAACGCCTGCCGACGCCACGATAGGCGCAACGATAAGCGTGGTTTTGTCGCCGACGCCGCCCGTCGAATGTTTGTCCGCCTTAAAACCTTTGATGCCGGACAAATCGACCTTGTCGCCCGAATTCGTGATTGCAAGCGTCAGACACGTGGTTTCGTCGACGTTCATCCCGCGAAAGTATATCGCCATAAGAAGCGCCGACGCCTGATAATCGGGGATATCGCCCGAAACGTAACCCGAAATGAAGAACTCGATTTCTTCTTTCGTAAGCGTGCCGCCGTCGCGTTTTTTCTTGATAATATCGTACATTCTCATAAGTTAACCTCCGTGAAAGCAAGCGGTAAAACGTCTTTAAGCGTCAAAACTTTATATTCATCTTCCGATTTTGCCAAAACGACTTCCATACTGCCGTCGTTGAATTCCGTCAGAGCCTGCCGGCAAACGCCGCACGGAGCGCAGTAATCGAAAGGCTGCCCGTCCTTGTGTCCGACGACGACAATCGCACGAAACTCTCTTGCGCCGTCGAAAATCGCCTTGCCGAGCGCAACTCGTTCCGCACAATTCGTGACGGAAAAGGAGGCGTTTTCGATATTCGCGCCTTCGTATTCGCGCCCGTCTTTTGCGACAAGCACCGCCCCCACCTTAAAGTGAGAGTACGGGGAATACGCCCTTTCGGACGCCTGCATTGCTTTTCTTATCAAACTTTTGTAATCCGTCATTTTTTCGCCATCCCCACGTGCAATTCGCGCATGCCCTCGACCTCGTCGCAAACGGGTTTGAGATTGCAGTTTTTGCAATCGACGACGATATTGTCGAAAATATGATTGAGCGCGTTTTGCGCCGCCTTGATTTTTCCTGCGATTTCGTAAAGTTTGTCGAAGTCACGAAAATCGCCGGTGATAAAAACAACCCTGACCTTTTCGACGGTGTCGTATTTCAGATACGCGTCGATGAAAGTATTGCCGATAATCTCAAACGACAGCCCGTTTTTCACGGCTTTTTTGGAAACTCTGACTTCCTCGCGCATATTTACGGACGACGCTCTTTCCATAAACCCTTTGACGTTCACGTTGTATTTCACGAATTCAAGTTGTTTATAGGCGTCGTAGCGCGACTGGTCGTCACGCGCGACGTTTTTGGTTTTTACGAAAACGATTTTGACAAAAGGAACGTTGCCCGAAAGTTTTTTAAGGTCACGCCCGATGAGCCACGTTTCGTTTTCAAAGTCGATGTCGGACGACGGAACGGTAAACCCCAGCGACGGCGTATTGCCCCCGCCGAGTTCCGCCTGCGACTCCTTCTGCGTCATAAATTCGGCATGCGCGGAAGTTTCCCAAATTTTGTTTTTGGAAAAAGCGAACCTTTCGGACGGGTAACCGCCCAGAAGGTCCGCTGTGTTTACGATGTATTTATCGAACAAATCCATTATAAATCTCTGTCCCTTTCGATGTTATCGTAATGTTTGCTTAATTTCCAATAAAGTTTATAAATGAACTTCATATCTATATTAAACCAATATACGATAAATGTCAATACGAAGAAACCGACGATAAGCGCTGCAAGAACAATAAGTAAGATTGCCCACCATTCCATAGTAAGACCTCCAAAAATCAGTCGCGGGTTGCGCCGGCAAGTCCTTTTTGTCTTGCGTATTCGGCAGCGCCCAGCGCGCCCATAAGTTGCGGATCGGTTTTAAGTTCGACAACCTTAATTTTCAGGACTTTTTCGATCGCCTGTTTCAGACCGTCGTTTTTCGCGCAGCCGCCCGTAAGAGTGATGCTGTCCGTCGCGCCGGCTTTCTTTGCCATAACGAAGCAGCGTTTTGCAACGGCAAGCTGGATACCTGCCGCGATATCCGCCATAGGTTTGCCCTCGCCGACAAGCGAGATAACTTCCGACTCCGCAAAAACCGTGCATTGTGCGGTGATGGGAATGGGATTGTGCGAGTTAAGCGAAAGTTTGGAAAACTCGGGAAGCGTCATTTCAAAGGCGTTTGCCATTGCTTCATAGAATCTGCCCGTACCTGCGGCGCATTTATCGTTCATTGCAAAGTTTTTGACGGTGCCGTCCTTATCGACTGCGATACCTTTGACGTCCTGACCGCCGATGTCGATAATCGCCTTAACGGAAGGATCGGTAACGTGCACGCCCATTGCGTGGCAGGATATTTCGGAAATGTTTTCGTCGGCAAAGGGGACTTTGTTGCGCCCGTAGCCCGTGCCGATGAGATAACTCAATTCTTCCGCGGAGTTAAGACCGTCCACTTTGCTTATCGCTTCTGCCATAGCGGCTCTCGCGCTTTCTTCCGCCCTGATTTTGCTGCGTACGGTTGCGTCCGCCGCGATTTTTCCGTTTTCGTCAAGAATGACGCATTTTGCATAGGTCGAGCCTACGTCGCATCCACCATAATATTTCATAATAAATCTCCTTTAAGATAGTAGTTGAAGTGAAAAGCAGTTACCACGCGAGAGAATCGTCGAATTCGAGCATTCTTTCGTCGATGGGTTTCCTGCAATACGGTCGTCATATATTTGTTGACCTGTTCGCGCATGTCGCGGCGAGTAACAGTACGATAATCCATAAGGTCCTGCGAAACCCAGATGAAGTTGATGTTTCTTTCGCGTGCCTGATCCTCAAACATTCCGAGAAGACCATCCATACCCTTGCAGGAAATCTGGTCGTACATAATAACCGTGTCGGGTTTGTATTCTTCGACGACGCGCCAGAGTTCGTCCAGAACGTTCGGATAGCCGCCTTTCGTATGTTTTCTCATCGTGGCGCGCTCATAAGTCATCGCAAGGTCTTCAAGGGCGTGCTCGATGCTGTCGGTGCGGAATTTGACCGCGGACACGAGCGTTTCCATATCCATAACGATATAAATGCCCCAGGTGTTTTCAAGCCAGCCCGCAAAACCCATATAATAGTTTGCCGGGCACGACCACACAAGCGTACGATGGCGCATTTCTTTGATGACTTTCGTGCGTTTCGCATAGGATTTTTCAATGATTTTCCACACTTTTTTATCGGTTTTCAGGAAGCGTTTGTCCGTGCCGCCCGAAAGGTGATAAGAATACGTGCGATAAAGTCCCGCGGAAGGATAAGTAAGTTGCGGGCAATCGGTCTTCTGAATATCCCACTTATGGAAGTCGCAATCGAGTTGCTGATTGTAAACGTCCATTGCTTTAAGGAAGGCTTTTTCGTCAAATTTCGCCCGTTTGCTCCTCGACGAACTTAATCATTTCCTTGATTTCGTTGACGGCGTATTGTTGTACGCCTTCTTCGTTATAGCGCAAAGGAACGTTGTAAACGTGCGTGGGAAGCTTGAAACGTCTGTCCTGGAAGGCATTTGTCATGACCGAGCCGTCGCAAGGCATATTGCAGGAAATCATGCAGCAACCGACCTTCGGGAAATCGTCCTCGATCGCAACGCCTGCCTCTGCGCTCGGAAGCGGACATACGTCTGCGGGTACGCCGTAGTTTTCGACGGCGTCAACGTACGGTGGCACGATTTGCTGATCGACCATACTCGAAAGGAATATGGGCATCGTTTGCACGGGCACGACTTCAAGGTTGGGGAAACCCGCCATAAACTGAATGGGAACGAGTTCGTCCACGCAAACGATTTTTTTGCTTCTCTTGTTGCCGGGACGGAATCTTTCGTCGGCGGCGAATTCCCTTAAAATAATTTCCGAAGCGTTTTTGACGATAGTGTTATAATGCAAGTGCGTCACGCGAAGAGCCGCGCCCCTTCTGCCTTCGGTAAATCCGTCGATGAAGTGGGGAATCGAAAGGTAGGAAGACATCCAGCGATATCTCCAAAGTCCTCTGACGATGGCGACGGGATCGCCCAACACCATTTTTATCATATCTTTCCAGGTTACGAGCCAGCGATAATAGTCGTACATCGTATCCCTGAATCCGCGCCATTCGCGGTGGCGAAGAAGGTCGGACTTTTCAATGTGCAGATTTCTGTATCCGCCGTATTTTTTCTTTTCTTTTTTCATTATTTGTTCGCCTCCTTTGCTTTCTGAATCTTTTTGATTTCAAGGCTTCCACAAACGCCTGAACGCGGGTACGAAGTTGTCCCGACGCGCTTGCGGTGTATTGACGGTCGATTGCGATTGCGGGGATCTCGAAGTCTTTGACAAGGACGTGCGACGCTATCGCGCGTTCGTAACCCCAGTATTCGCAGAACTTGATTTGTTCGTAAATAACGCCGTCGGCATGGTAGTCTTTGACAAGTTGCGCGACGTATTCGCGGCGACCTTCGACTTTTTTATGTTCCATATATCTCGGGCATTGGGAAACTTCAAGGTAATGCTTGCAGATGGTAACGACGGGATCTTCGTCGTCTTTCAATATTATTTGTTCGCGTCCCGGCAGACTTCCGAAGCAGTACCGGTCGGCAACCACGAGAGCACCGCTGTCCTCGATAATCTTCGTGAAGTCGGGATCGTCCATTTCACTTCCGACGACGACGATTTTCGCGCGGTATTTTTTCTTTTTGTCGGGTTCTCTGGTTTTGAGTTCTTCAAGCGTCTCTTCCAGTTTATCGACGATGAGATATTTCGGGCAGCAGTACGACGCAATCGACAAAACGTGGAATTCGTATCCCGTGATGCGGGGATTTTCTTCCTTTCTGAATTCGCCGATTTCGGTGATAAGGCGGCACACTTTGTTGTGAAGTTCCACCGCTTTTTCAATGGACTCCCTTGAAATATCCACGCCGTAAACGTCATGCAGGGGTTGAAGCATTTCGTTCTGATCTGGCTGACGTACAATTCAAGCGCGTTTTCGCTTGTTTTGAACGGCATATCGATAAAGTCGATGAAGAATTTATCGTTGGGGATAAGGTTCAGCAGTTTGAAATGTTCCATACTGCGGTTCATTTCGCTGCAAGTTTCCGAGGTAAGTATCGCCGAAAGGAAGTTGTATCCGCCCTCGATGCCGCGTTCGAGCAACGCCTTGCAGTATCCGCAAAGGAAGTTGCTGAGGTAATACGTCGCGATATCCATTGAGCCCGTACGAGGCGCGCGAAGTCTCACCGAAAAACAATCGCCGAGATTCAGCAGCACTTCGGGCGTATGGAAGCAAGTATAACCGATCGCTTTCTTGCCCTCTTTCACCGCTTGTTGCACAAGCTCGTTGTTCGCCTCCTGCAACAGGTTTTCAAAGTAGATGAGATGCTTTAAGTCTTTCATATTTTCTCCTGTTTATTAAATGATCTTCAATGCCGAAAGCGCCTTTTTCACGCCCCTGACGACTTCGGACTCGTCGGGAAGATTGAAAACGTTTTCGCCGGTCAGATCAAATTTGGTAAGGTTTGTCGTCGCCGATCGTCGCAATCACAGGCACGCCGTCAAAATCGAGATATTGTAAAACCGCCTCGTCGTTCATACGATTGACGATGACGCCGATTTTTTCGTACATGACAAGATTGTCCGCAACGTTTTTGATCGTCGCGCACACGTCGCGTCCTTTTTTGCTTGTGTCGGTGATTAAAATAAGATGCGTTACTTTTTCCATAACGCGGCGGTTGATTTGTTCGATACCCGCCTCGCCGTCGATGACGACGTAATCGAATTCTTCGGAAAGTATGCTGATGATGTCTTTGAGATATGAGTTGATTTTGCAGTAACAACCCGCGCTTTCGGGACGTCCCACCGCGATGAACGTAAAGCCGTCCGTTTCGACAAGCGCGTCGTAAATTCTGAAACGCGCCTCGTTCAGAATGTCGATGGCTTGTTTGTTGTTGCCCTGTTCGACGTTTTCGATGACGTCTTTCCTTATATCGTCGATGGTATGTTTGACCTCGATACCGAGCGCGGTCGAAAGTCCGACTGCGGGGTCTGCGTCGATTGCAAGTATTTTTTTGTCGGGATAAGTTTGTACAAGTGTTTTTACAATAGTTGCCGACAACGACGTTTTTCCGACGCCGCCTTTGCCCGCAACCGCAATAATCGTTGCTTTGTGGTCTGCCATAGTTTTCTCCCAAAAAAATTTGTTCTTAAAAGACATTGTTAAAATTTTATCAAAAATCGTTTTTACAGTCAATAAAATTAAGGCATTTTTCGTCGAAAAATGTCAGTATTTCAAAGGATATATATCATTTTGGTAATTTAATAAAAATATATATCAAAAATTTATATTAAAAAAATAGATGTTAAAAGCAAAAAAATATACCGCTTGCGGCGCAAACGGTACTTTCGTCAAAAAAGATAACTGTTGTCTTGCGGCTGTCGGAAATTTATTAAAAATCCGCAACTATCAATCATTGCTGTTTTTTGATTTGTTTCAGGAAACTTTTTCCCTGCAAAGTGTTTCGATGCCAAACATTTCAAGTATCGTTGCCGAGATGTCGCTGTACCCGTCCAACGTGCAGAGGTTGACGTTTTCTTTCAGAGTTTTGCCCGTTGCAAGCAGGAAAATATATTCTCTGCTGTGGTCGGTGCTGGGCGTGAGAGGATCGCAACCGTGGTCGGACGTTATCATCAAAACGTCGTCGGCTTTCATATTCTTTATAAACGTCGGGAGCCACGCGTCGAATTCAGCGACGGCTTTTGCATATCCGTCCACGTCGTTTCTGTGGCCGTATTTCATATCGAAGTCCACAAGGTTCACAAAGCAAAGCCCGTTGAAGTCCTTTGCTTGCAGTTCTTTCGTAACGCGCATGCCGTCGGCGTTATCGTGGATATGATAAGTTTCCTTTATGCCCTTTCCGTTGAAAATGTCGTAAATCTTTCCGACGCCGATCGTGTCCAGCCCTTTTCTTTCGATAAGGTCAAGCATGGTGTCGCCGGGGGGCGTCAAGGAAAAGTCGTGGCGGTTGTCGGTGCGGACAAAGTCCGGATAACTGCCTACGAAAGGTCGTGCGATTACCCTTCCGACGCCGTATTTACCCGTCAGAATCTTCCTGGCGATTTCGCAATAACGATACAGTTCTTTCACGGGGACGACGTCCTCGTGCGCGGCAATCTGGAACACGCTGTCGGCGGACGTATAAACGATGAGCGCGCCCGTGTCGACGTGTTCCTTGCCAAAGTCTTTTATGACTTCCGTGCCGGAATACGGCTTATTGCACAAAGTTTTTCTGCCGGTCTGTTTTTCAAACTCGTCGATGACTTCTTTCGGAAAGCCGTCGGGGAACGTGGGCAGCGGATTTTCCGACACGAGCCCCGCGATTTCCCAGTGCCCAACGGTAGTGTCCTTGCCCGCCGATTTTTCGGAAAGCCGCGCATAAACGCCCGTCGGATTTTCGATGCCGCCTTCAACGCCGTCGATGTTGAACATTCCAAGTTTTTTCAGGTTATCTCCCACAAAAAACTTTGACGTTCTTATCGCGCGCAAAGTGTTGCTTCCCTCGTCGTGAAACTTGTACGCGTCGGGAAGTTCGCCGACGCCCAGACTATCCAGAACAATCAAAAAAACACGTTTAATCATTTATTTCCGCAATTTTAAGTGCGATTTCCATCATATCGGTGAAAGTATTCTGTCTTTCTTCGGCAGTGCAACTTTCCCCTGTGAACGGACAATCCGAAATGGTGCAGATGCACAGCGCGTTCTTGCCGGCGCGCGCTGCGTTCATATAAAGCGCGGCGCTTTCCATTTCAACCGCAAGCACGCCCATTTTACGCCAGTCGGAAAGGCTTGCCGCGTCATCGTAAAAGGTGTCCGACGAAAACAGATTGCCGACCTTATAATTGACGCCCGCGTCTTCAGCAAAATCGACCGCCTGTTTCAGGAGTTTATAACTTGCGATCGGCGCGTACGTGCCGGGAAGATTGAACTGACTTGCGTAATTGCTGTTGGTGCAAGCGCCCTGTCCGATGACGATATCGCGAAGGTTGACCTCGTCGGAGATCGCGCCCGCGCTGCCGATTCTTATGATGTTTTCGACGTTGTAAAAATTGAAAAGTTCGTACGAATAAATACCGATCGAAGGTATGCCCATGCCCGACGCCATGACGGACACGATTTTGCCGTTGTACATACCGGTATATCCGTTAATACCGCGCACGCCGTTGACGAGTACGGGGTCTTCCAAAAAGTTTTCCGCAATGAATTTCGCGCGAAGGGGATCGCCCGGCATAAGGACGGTTTTTGCAAAATCGTCGATATTTGCACTGTTGTGGGGTGTGGGGATATTTCTCATAATTTACCTCATTTATTTTCGTTTGCTTTTGCGATTTTAACGATACGGCTCGTGCCGAGTCGGTCTGCGCCGAGAGAAAGGAATTTTTCGGCGTCGTCAAGCGACGCGATACCGCCCGCCGCCTTGATTTTCACGTCTTTTCCGACGTGTTTTTTGAAAAGTTCCACGTCTTCAAAAGTTGCGCCCGCCTTCGAAAATCCCGTCGACGTTTTGATATAATCGGCGTGTGCGTCGGTAACGGCTTTGCACATTGCGATTTTTTCTTCGTCGGTCAAAAGACAGGTTTCGATGATGACTTTCAGGACTTTTTTGCCGCAGGCGTTTTTCAGAAGTCTGATTTCGTCGGTAACTTTTTCAAAGTTATGCTCTTTCACGTCGCCGATATTGACAACCATATCGATTTCGTCCGCGCCCTCTTTCAGAGCCTGTTCCGTCTCAAAGAGTTTGACGTCGGCGGTGTTGTAGCCGTTGGGGAACCCGATGACCGTGCAGATGCTGAGTTTGTCCCCGACGTACTCTTTCGCGCGCTTCACGAATGACGGGGGAATGCAGCACGACGCGACGTGATATTTTATGCCGTCGTCCAGAATCGCCTTGATTTCTTCCCACGTTGCGGTCTGTGCAAGCAGAGTGTGGTCGCAATGATTCAATATTTCTCTGATGTCCATAAGCGTTTCTCCTTATTTGACTTTTTTATAGCTGCCCGTAAGAGCGCCGATTTGCATCTCGAAAGGCATATCGCCTTTTTTGATATGTTTGGTGATGGAGCATTCGACGAATTCAAAAATAAGTCCGTCTTCGTCCTTACCCATATAGGCGTAGCGGATTTTCGCGCCGCCGCTTGAAAACGTCGCGTTCTGGAACACCTTGTATCCGTTTTCCGAAAACTCCTTAATCGTCCTGTCAAGGTCTTTCGTCATATACATAAGGTGATGCGCCGCCTCGCCGCGCTTTTCGTAAAAGTAATCGTAAATATTCTTTTCGCCCTGAGTTTCGATGATTTCAAGTTTGGTCGTGCCCTTTCCGCCATAGAAGATGCGGACTTTGCAGTCCTTTTTTTCGCCGTGGTATTTAAGGTCGAAAGTGCCCTCGTCGGTGACGATTTCATACCAGTGTTTAATGCCGAAAAGTTTGCCGTATCTGTCGGTTGCCTCGTTCCAGTCTTTGACGACGATACCGACGTGATTGATTTTGCCGTATTTCATATTAGTCCGTCCTTTGATTATTTCACTTGATATTCTACACTATGCGCGCGCGTTTTGCAAACATATTCCATAAACTTCTTCTTTCCTTGCACGCAACTCACTATTTGTCATTGCGAGGCATAAATCGGGGACCCCGCGGGATACTGTGTACCCGTGGGGAAAAGGCGCACACAAGCATAAGAGTGAGCGTTATCGTCTCCGATAACGCGATTTCAAAAACGAAGTGTGCACCGTGGTGGCAATCGCCCGGAAGGGACACCTTATAAAAATTAGCATTAATCTTGAACATAGTACATAAATACCATCGTTCTGCGGTTATTATATTCACTTGGATATAGTTTACTTTATATTCGGTTATTGACAACTTCGCCGAGAAACGATAAAATATTTCCGATATGAAAAAAGACGTTGCCGTAAATTGCGAAAATACTTTTTCGGACGCCGACCGCCCGTCGAAAACAAGGAATCTTACCTACGTTGCGCTGGGCGTTGCGGTCGTTACCGTTTGCGCGTGGATTTCAATCCCCGTCGGCGACGTGCCTTTCACGTTGCAAACGCTTGCGGTTGCGGCAATCGGCGGTATTCTCGGCTGGAAAAAAGGACTGCTGACAATCCTTATTTATATTCTTCTGGGGCTTATCGGCGTGCCGGTTTTTGCGGGGTTCAAATCGGGCGTGCCCGCACTTATGGGCGCGACGGGCGGATATATTTTCGGTTTCGCTTTCGCCGTCGTGATTTCGGGGCTTGCAAAACTTATCCCAGTGAAAAACAAATTCGCTCGCACGGGAGTGTTTTTCGCCGCAAATATTCTGGGGCTTACGATATGTTACGTTTTCGGTACGGCATGGTTTATCACGGTTTACGGGAAAAACGTCGGCAGTATCGGCGTGAAAAGCGCGCTTATGCTTTGCGTGGTGCCGTATATCGTGCCCGACCTTGTGAAACTTTTTATCGCGGCGGTATTGTCCGTTCGCCTCGGAATTTACATGAAATAAAATCGCAAAACACAACAAATATCGGACGGTTTCCCCGTCCGTTTTTTTATTATATCTCCTTATTGTTGCACAAAAAAACATTTTGTGTTAGACTAAATTTGCCACACAACCGAATAATTTCATTATTTATCCGAAAGATATCTCGTATAGGCAATATCGCTGCATTGGGTATCTCTTTCGGGTATGCAAAAAGTTGTGTGGCAACAACGCGGCGTATTGTAGTGCGTCGCTTTGGCGGCGCACTTTTTTTAATGCATACCCTCGCTTAATGCGAAGAAAAATGATATGGAGGTACCCTATGAAACAAAAAAAATCATTCGTTATGATTGCCACACTCGTAACGATACTACTGCTCGCGTTTTCGCTTGCCGCTTGTCACAAAACATCGGGCGACGACAACAACAATCCGGATACGCCGCCCACTCCGCCTACGCCGCCCGCGCCGACTGAATTTACGGTAACGTTCGACTCTTGTGGCGGCAACACCGTTCCGTCAGTAAAAGGGAAAACCGTTCAAACCGAACCTTTGCCCGAAAAAGACGGGTTCGATTTCGTCGGCTGGTACGAAAATTCCGATTACAGCGGCAATCGCGTTGTCTTCCCTTATACCATTTCGAAAGACGTGAAGTTCTATGCAAAATGGCAGGAAAAAGCAACCTACGTTCAATCCACGCTTGACGACTTTGAATATACCGAAGCAGACGGCGTCGTTACGCTTACCAAGTATATCGGCGAGAAACAAACATCATTTTGCCCGATGAAGCCAACGTTCTCGGAAGTGATTTATTCTCGGAATCTATCGTCGAGAGCGTGGTTTTCACCGCAGGCGTAAAAGAAGTAAATAAAACCGCATTTTATTGGGCAAGCAATCTTAAAAGCATAGAAGTCGTTAACGAAAACCCGTATTTTTCGGCGCAGGACGGCATACTCTTCAACAAGGATAAAACGGCGTTGGTGGTTTATCCGTTTGCAAAGTCGAATGACAACAGCAACGACGGTTATTCCATTTCGCAAGGCGTGAAAAAGATTTGCCTGTTTGCTTTGCAGGTTATCATTATGCAAATATCGAGTTCCCCGAAGGATTGACGGAAATCGAAGACTATGCTTTCTATTATGCAAAGATGGGGAAAGCGATTCTTCCCGATGGCGTTACGAATATCGGAGACTATGCATTCGCCTATTGTACAAATATGACTGAGTTAAATATCCCACAAAGCACAGAAAGTTGCGGCGACAAGTATAGCGTTGTAAAAGGTTGCAGGAAACTTGAAAAACTTACCGCACCTGCAAACGTGCTTCAAGGTTCTATGTCGCTTGCTTCACTCAAAACGTTGGTGATAAACGGAGGAACGTCGTCTATGGGAAGTCTGTCGGGATGTGGAAATCTCGAAACCGTAGTTTTGCCCGAAGGTCTTACCGACATTACGACAAGAGCGTTTAAGGATTGCAAAAATTTGACAACTATAAACCTTCCGAGCACGCTTACGACAATCAATCAAAACGCTTTTGAAGGTTGCGAAAAAATCACGTCGCTTACAATGCCGTCGTCACTCAAAACAATCGGCAAAAACGCTTTCTTAAACAGCGGACTTGAAAACGTAGTCCTCAACGAAGGTCTTACCGAAATCAGCGGCGGCGCTTTCGATAATACGAAGATTACGAGTATCAAAATCCCCGATAGCCTTACGAGATGCACGTATTGGACGAACGTAAAAACGCTCGAAACAGTCTATTGTCCTGCAAAATGGGCAGATAGTCTGTACGGATATCAATACCAAAACGAGGCATCGACAATCAGACATCTTTACATCACTTCGGGAACTACGATTGCGACACCCAAAGCGCAAGGGCTTGTAAGCATCAGTTTGCCTGCAAGTATAACAAGCACAACGCTTAATTTGAGATTCCAATACGCACTTTGCCAAGTGACCAATTTGAGTGCATGCAACATCACGCTCCCCGACGATTTTGCAGGCGAGTACAGAACAAGCGAATCTGATGCTTTTTCCGGTACGTTTGAGAAAGACGACAAAGATATGCTGGTTTATAAGTATCAAGAAAAAGTCGTTGCGTTGAAATATTACGGCAGCAAAACGCAAATCGGTGAAAGCGATCTTGCAGGTTATACCGATATCGCGCCTTATGCATTTACAAGAAAGATATTACGTCCGTCGTGCTTCCTGCCAATATCAAGACGGTAGGTTATGAGGCGTTTGCACAATGTTCGTCGCTCACGGACGTAACGATGAAAGGCGTTGAAAAATTGGCGTCGTGGGCGTTCTTTAACTGCTCTGCATTGCAAACCGTGTATCTTCCTGCAACCTTAAAGACCATAAAAGGCGCACCCTTTATGTATTGCGGAACCAAGGAAGAACCGTTGACGATTAAGTGCGCTTATGCAAGTGCTCCGTCGGGTTGGGAAAATACCTGGATGAATACAGACAGAGGCACTCCCAATATAATCTGGAACGCTTAAAACAGTTACCCTAAACATAAGCCGCCGAATTTCGGCGGCTTTTTGATTGTTTTGAACAAATAAAATAATAAAGTAAACGGCAGGTCGCATTTATATACGCTTGACGATTTCGTGAAAATATCTATAATTTATTACGATTGAATATAATATTTACGCGTTGATTTGCGCTTGGAGTTTTAATATGAGAAAAACCAAAATAGTATGCACGATAGGCCCGTCGTCGAACAACGAAGACGTCTTTCGCGCAATGTGCAAAACGGGGTTGAACGTCGCAAGGCTCAACTTTTCGCACGGGACTCACGACGAACACAAAAAAACAATCGAAATGATTAAAAAGGTGCGTGAGGAACTTAACCTGCCCATCGCGATTATGCTTGACACGAAAGGTCCCGAATACCGCATAAAAACCTTTGAAAACGGCAAGGTATTTATTCCCGACGGCGCGGACTTCACATTCACGGCGCGCGACGTTCAAGGCAACGAAAATATCGTGTCGGTGAGTTACAAAGGTTTGCCGTCCGACTTGTCCGTCGGCGACAAAATCCTTGTCAACAACGGGCTTGTGTCCTTTGAAGTCGCCAAAATCGACGGCACGGAAATCAAGTGCAGAACCCTTATCGGCGGCGAACTTTCAAACCGCAAAAGTATGTCCTTCCCGGGGAAAACGCTCCGCCAGGTTTACCTTGGCGAGCAGGACAAAGCCGACCTTCTTTTCGGCATAAAAAACGGCGTGAGTTTTATTGCGGCGTCGTTCGTGTCGTGCAAGCAGGACCTTGTCGACCTTAAAACCTTTCTGAAAGAAAACGGCGGCGAAAACATCGATATAATCGCAAAAATCGAAAACCGCAGCGGCATTGAAAATATCGAGGATATTTGCTCGGAGTGCGAAGGCATTATGATCGGCCGCGGGGATCTGGGCGTGGAAATCCCGTTTGCCGAAGTACCCGCCGTCCAGAAATATCTCATCACGAAATGCAGACTTCTCGGAAAGCGCGTTATCACCGCAACCGAAATGCTGGAATCCATGATCCAGAACCCCCGCCCCACCCGTGCGGAAATTTCGGACGTTGCAAACGCCGTTTACGACGGCACGAGCGCGGTTATGCTGTCGGGCGAATCGGCGGCGGGCAAGTACCCCGTCGAAACGGTGCGTATAATGTCGGATATCGTCGAAGAAACGGAGCAGCACATCGACTACGTTTCCCGCTTCCACGACAGCCATTTCAAAATCAAAAACAAGGCGGACGCGGTGTCGCACGCAACGTGCGGTATGGCAATCGATATCGACGCGAAAGCAATCGTCGTCACTTCAAATTCGGGCACGACCGTCCGTATGGTTTCCCGTTTCCGCGCGCCGATGGATATAATCGGCATGGCAACCGACAAGGCGGTGTGGTATAAACTTGCTTTGTCCTGGGGCGTTCTTCCCGTCATGAGCGCGCACTACAACTCCACCGACGTTCTGTTTTACGAGGCGGAAAAGGCTGCGATAAACAATATGCCGTCGTTGCGCACGGGCGATTCGATTGTAATAACCGCAGGTACGGCGGGCGAAAAATCGGGCAATACCAACACGATAAAAATGGTCACGATTTCCCGATAATTTGCAAAAAACCATATTTAACGAAAAAAACAAGCGGCATAAACCGCTTGTTTTGTTTTTTATAAGTTTTAATATCGCTTATTTTTCAATGACGATTTCGTCGCCTGCACGCACGATGCCGCCTTTCAGCACACGCGTGAATATTCCTTCTTTCGGCATAATGCACTTTCCTGTGAGTTTCGCGATTTCGCACCCGTCGCCGGCGTGGCATTTTTTGCCGATTTGCGTCACTTCGTGGAGTGTTTCGCCGATTTTCAGTTTTGTTCCGACGGGCAATTCGTACAAACAAATCCCTTCCGTCGTCACGTTTTCGGCAAATTTCCCGACGCAAAGCCCGATGCCGTATTCTTTCATTTTGTTAATGCTTTCGATGCCAAGAAGACTTATCTGTCGGATACTGCCTTGTTCGGCGTGCGAATCCCCGACGATGCCGAAATCTTCCTTCATTTCGACCTCTTCGACTGCGTGTTTGATTGTTCCTTTTTTCTCGCTTACGTTTACCGCAACAACTTTTGCCATATTACACCCTCTCGTAAATTCCGCTTTTTCCGCCTTCTTTTTTCAAAAGGCAAATCTCGCCGATCACCATACTTTTATCGACGGCTTTCAGCATATCGTATATCGTAAGGCTTGCGACGCTCACCGCGACAAGCGCTTCCATCTCGACTCCGGTTTTGTACGTTGCGACGGCGGTTGCCGTGACGACCACTTTGTCGCTCCCGATTTCAAACTCGATTTTTACGTTGTCAAGGGGGACGTTATGGCACATCGGGATAAGCGACGACGTGTTTTTGCCGCCATAATCCCCGCAACTCTCGCCGTGTTCAGGACGTCGCCCTTCGGCGTTTCTTTGTTTGTCAGAAGAATTATCGTTTCGGGCTTCGTTTTGATTTCCCCGCGCGCGACGGCAGTGCGTTTTGTCGCCGATTTCTCCCCGACGTCAACCATTTTCGCGCCGTTTTCGTCAACGTGACTCAGTTCCATATTATCCTCCGATTCCATACATATTGATTTTTTGAAGCACACCCATTTCGATAAGGTGTTCCCGCGGTTTGATTTCCACCGCTTTCAGTATTGCGTCTTCGACGTTCCCGTCGGCAAGATACGGCTTTACGTCGACAAAAACGTCGTGATGCAAGCACGGTAAAATCTTGCCGTCGGCGGTCAGCCTGATGCGATTGCACGACGAACAGAACTTGCTTTGGAGCGCGGCGATTACGCCGATTTCGACGCCGTCTTTCGTCATATAAACGTCAACCTTGTTTTCGCGGCGAAGAAACTTCATATCGTTTTCTTTCACGAAAATATCCGCCGGCAGAAAATATTTATGAAACGCATGCTCGTTCATTATCGGCATCATTTCGATGAACCTGACTTTTACGTCGTGTTTTTTTGCAAATTCCGAAAACGCGCTCACGTCGTCGTTCACGCCCTTCATTAAAACGGCGTTGACTTTGATATTTTTAATGCCGCTGTTTTTCGCCGCCGAAATTCCTTGAATCGCACATCCGAGATTGCCGCCCCGCGTGATTTTATTGTAAATTTCGTCGCTGAGCGAATCAATGCTCACGTTAAGCCCGTCAATGCAATCCGACAGTTTATCAATGTATTTCGGAAGATAAACGCCGTTTGTCGTCAATCCGATGCAAAGGTCGGGCAATTCTTTTTTTACCGAACAAATTAAATCCGCGGCGTTTTTTCGGAGAAGCGGTTCTCCCCCGGTGAAGCGCACCTTCTTTCCGCCAAGGTTATGAAACGCCCTGATTATCGTCATTACGTCTTCAAAAGACAGAATGTCGTCGTGCGACTTTTTTTCGACGCCGCATTCGTCCATGCAGTACACGCACCGATAGTTGCATCTGTCGGTCAGCGATACACGCATATAATTTATTGTCCGTGAAAACGCGTCTTTCATACCAAAATAATTTCCCCTGTTTTGTCGAACATATAGCCGCCGAGCGCAGCCGTTTTTTCCCTGAAATCGTCGCTTTTCAAAACGCTTATGAAGTTTTTGATTTCTTCGTTTTGTAGCATCGATTTTTCACAAGGAAGTCGTAACTTTCCTGCCCGACTGGGATAAAGTCAAGCCCCATTGCGTTTGCCGCCGACTCCACGCCGAGACCGCAGTCAAACACGCCGTTCTGCACCGCGCACGCAACCGCAAGATGCGTGACGAATTCTTTTTCGTAGCCGTTGACCTCGTCCTTGCTTATTCCGCTTTTTTTCAGAAGATAATCGAACAGGAGTCGCGTACCCGCGCCGCTTTGTCGGTTTGCAAAGGAAAACCTGCCGCCTTTAAGGTCGTCGACGGATTTTATCCTGTCGTCGCCGCGACGCACCATAAGTCCTTGCGTGCGCCCCAGCCCTTTGATTATCGCCATCGTTCCCTCGCCGAAGTATTTTTTGACGAACGGGACGTTGTATTCCCCCGTTTCCGCGTCAAGAAGATGAATGGGCGCAATATGGCACGCGCCGTTTTTCATTGCGAAAATCCCGCCCATACTTCCGACGTGCGCCGACACGACGGGGATCGTATCGCCGATAATATCGATTGCCACGTCGTGGCTGCCGATAATCACAAGTTTTCTTTTTATGCTGTCAAGGTCGCTTAAAAGTTCAACCCTGACTTCTTCGCCGGAATCGATACCTTCGACGTTTCTGTCGATATCGACGATGCCGTCGGCTTTGACCATACTCATAATCGCGGCTGCTCCCCCTTTCAAGGGGCGTTGCGAAGTATTTACCGTCGATAAACCCAAGCGCAACTCGCAAAAACTCGCGGCTTTTCAGCGACGATACGACGCGCTTTGTGAGCGTTGCCGTGACGTATTGCCTTTTCGTCGGCGGAGTGCAGGTCATTTTTCAATCACGGGTTTCACGACCTTATCCATCACCGTGTATGCGGAAACGGGATATCCCGGCACGCCGATGACGGGTTTATCGTCGATTATGCCAAGAACCGTCGGCTTCCCGGGTTTTATTGCAAGCCCGTGCGCGACAACCGTGCCGAGATGCCCGATAATTTTTTTCGTAAAATCTTTCGTGCCTGCCGAAGAACCCGCGTTGATAAGCACGACGTCGTGGTTTTTTACGGCGTTTTTCAATGCGTTTTCAATCAGGGTTTCATCGTCGCGCACGACGTCGAATCTGTCGGGTATTCCGCCGTATTCGTCAATCAGCGCGCAAAAACGCGGCTGTTACTTTCGATAAGTTTGCCGACGCGCACGTCTTTCACGTGTTCCACCATTTCGTCGCCGGTGGGGATAATCGCGACTTTCGGTTTTTTTCTGACGGTAACGGTTTCGTTTCCCGACGCGAGAATCGCGCCGATATCTATGGCGCGGATTTTCCTTTTTGACGGAATGACCATCTCGTTCGCAACGACGGTTTCGCCGACGGCGCGTATATGCTGCCACGGATGCGACGAAGCGTTGATTATCACGTTTTCGCCGTCCGCGACGACGTTTTCGATCATAATCACGCTGTCGTACGACGGTTTTATCACGCCGCCCGTGTTGACGTATTCGAACTCGTCCTTTTTAAGAGTTACGGGGTTGAGTTCGCTCGCTTCCACGGTGTCTTCGGAGCACACCGCGATTCCGTCCATTGCCGACGCGTTATAGCACGGATCGCACACTTTTGCGAACACGGCTTCCGCCGTTATCCTGCCCGCGGCGTCGATGGTTTTGATTTCCTCTTCCCCGATAGGTTTCACAAAAGACAAATACGTTTCCAGCGTTTCGTCCAGACTTTTGTTTTCGATATAAACGTTTCTCATAATTCAAGCGGTATGACTTTGAGCGGGGCGTCCTTATAAATACCCTCCTCGTCCTTTGAGATTCTGACGTAACCGTTCGCGCTCATCGCGGTGATGAGGTTTGCGGACTTCAAAAACACGGGCGTCGCGACGTACCTTGTCCCGTCAAAAGCGACGTTCACAAGTTGCAGCGTCGTACGTCCCGGCACGGACGGAAAATTGCACGCCGAAAAGCAATCCAGCGTTTTCTCCTTTTGTCCCCTGATTTCCTTCACTACGGTTGAAATTATTTCGTTGTAAACCATATATGCGGCGTACGGATTCCCGGGCAATCCCACGACAAGGGTTTTGTCGATTTTTGCAAGAATGGTCGGTTTCCCGGGTTTCATTGCAAGCCCGTGCATAAGGATTTCGCCGTCGGAAAGCACCCTTTCGGTAAAGTCTTTCGCGCCGACGGAACTGCCGCCGCTTATCAACACGACGTCGCTTTTTGAAACGGCGGTGCTTACTGCGTTTCTGATTTCGTTTTCGTCGTCTTTCGTGCGTGCGGTAAAGACAAGGTCAAAGCCGTCTTTTTTGATTGCCGCGGACAAAAGAGTCGTGTTGACGTCGCGGATTTTTCCGTCCGACGCGTCGCTCGATACGTCAACGAGTTCGTCACCCGTCGAAATTACCGAAATTTTAATGCCGTCGAAAACGTCGACGCGCCATATTCCAAGCCCCGCAAGAGCCCCCGCCGCAACGGGCGTTATTACGCTGCCTCTGTTCATCACGATTGAGCCTTTGTCAAGCTCTTCGCCGCAACGAATGACGTTTTCCCACGGTTTCACGGGACGATATACCGCAATTTCGTCGTTCAGTACTTCAACGTCCTCGATCATTACGACCGCGTTCGCGCCGTCGGGTACAACGCCGCCCGTGGGTATCGCAACGCAGTCGCCGCTTTTCACACAAACGCCGGGTTTTTCACCGATACGCAGGCGTCCCGTTATTTTCATTACAGACGGAACGGACGAACCCGCGCATGCAACGTCGCCCGAAAAAACCGCATATCCGTCCACGGTGGAGCGGTTGTACGGCGGATATTTTTCGGTACTGAAAACGTCGTCGGAAACGGTATATCCGACCGCGTCCGACGTTTTTCGCGACGTTACTTTCAACGCCGCCTGTTCAATATTATCTTTTACGATTTTTTTTGCTTCTTTGGTGTCCAGAACCTTAAAAAACTTCATTTTACGTTTTCGCCGCAGTTATGTGCAAGCCCCAAAAGAATATCGAGTCCGTGTTCGACAGGCGACAATATCACGTCGATACTTTCCCTGACCGCCTTTTCGGAACCCGGCAGATTTATGATAAGGGTTTTATCCTTAATGCCCGACACGGCGCGTGACAGCATCGCCTTTTTCGTGATTGCAAACGACGAAAATCTTATGGCTTCCGCAATCCCGGGCGCTTCCCTGTCGATCACGGCTTTCGTGGCTTCGGGCATATTGTCGCGTGGCGAAAATCCCGTGCCACCCGTTGTCAATACAAGGTTGATTTCACGATTGACGTATTCGTTCAATTTTGCAGAAATGGCAGTTAAATCGTCGGAAACGACGTCATAACTTTCGATTTTGTAATTTGTCGCTTTCATAATTTCGACAATCGCTTTGCCGCTTTTATCTTCTCTTTCGCCATTAAAACAGCTGTCGCTCGCGACAAGCACCGCAACCGTTTTCATCATAGTTTCACCACCCTTGTTTCCATTACGCCAAGATCCAGCATAAACAATTTTCCTTTCGTATCTTCGTCCTCGTGTTTCAGCACGGAATAAACGAGCGCGACCTGAATCGAGGCAACCAGCGCCACGACGAAGGAATAAGTCTTGTGCGGAACGTCCTTGGATTTTCTGTACATTTTCGACAGCCTTCTTTCGCCGGGATAGCAGATCATACATTGTCCCATAATCCCGTCGACCGCGCCGTGAATCAGCACTTTTTTGCGTTTCTCGCACTCTTCTTCGATAAGTAGCCGCGTTTCGATATTGTCCACGCAGTCCACGACGATATCGACCTCATCGATAAGATAAGCGTTGTATCTCGTGAAGTCGTTGGGCACGCTTTTCACGTGGGTTTTGCTGATATCTCTCACGCGGGAAAGCATCACTTCGGCTTTGTTCTTGCCGAGCGTGGAAACAGTGCGCCGATTTGTCTGTTCATATTGCTTTCGGTATAATAGTCGCCGTCGACAAGGATAAGATAATCGACGTTAAGCCGCGCCAACTCCTCGGCAACGTAGCCGCCGAGTCCTCCGCAGCCTATGACTAATACTCTGCCGCCGAGTCCTTGCATTATCCCCCCGATGCGGGCGACAAAAACATTACCTTATCGCCGTCGTTCAATTTTGTTTGTACATTTTCAGCGACGCGATATTCACGTCGTTGACGTAAATCAGAAACTGTTTTACTTCTTTCTCGCGGATGCAGAATCTTTCCGCAACGACGCTTATGAGTTCTTTCACGTCGTTTGCCTCGACCTCGATGGATCTTTCCTGAAACTTAACTCTTGCCGTACCGAAAAACTTTACTTCAATCATAATACGTCCTCCAAGCCAAGCCTTTTGATAAGTTTTTTGGTCGGGCGACCGTGTTCGTCCCAGAAACGCGCCTTGTAATATTTCGCGCGAAGTTTGTCAAGGGGCACTTTACTTTTCGGATTCGTTGCGATCTGCAATTCGTTTTTAAGTCTTTCGGGCAAATCGTCGTCCTTTTCGCTTACGCCGAGTTTTATGTCGATAAGTCTTTCAAGGTTATATCCTCTTTCGCCGATTCTGAGGAACTTTCCGAAGTTCATTTTCATGCCCGTCGCGTAATAAATCGCCTTAGTATGCGGCAGCATTTCAAACGGCATATGCATCGCGATCGCAGTCGGCACGCGCAACAACAGTTTGATTACAAGACCGAGTTCTGTCATCACCTTGTTGACGACGCGCGTAACTATGCTGTTGGGCTTGCTCATAAGGAAAGTCGGGAAAAACGCATAGGTCGTGAACAGACAGTTTCCGCCTGCGCTGCACGCTTCCATAAGATCCTGGAACATGGCGCACAACACGCCTTTCCGTGCGTGGTATAAGGATTGACGGAAAGCCCCAGCCCTTCCAGAACGACAAGGTAACCGCCGTTAAGGTGGCAGCCGCCCCTGTTCGCAACGGCGTATCCGAGCCCCTGTCCGACAGCCCCGCGCGGTTCGTACGCGGCAAGTTCCATACCCTTCGCGTTCATTGCGAATTCGTGTCCGCCGTACTTTTCGGCAAGGCGCATACTGCCTTCCGCAAGGTCGTCGCCGATGCCGCGGCGATACGCGATATCTTCGATAACCTTCCCGACGTTGTCGATTTTGCCAAATTCGAGTTCGTTTTTCCACATGCCTTTTTCGTTCAGTTCCATCGCAAACGAAATGGTATTTCCGCAGGAAATGGTATCCATTCCGAGTTCGTCCATCTCATAGTTCAGGTCGAGTATGCTTTGCATGTTGTTGTTGAGTATGTTCGGCCCGAAAAGCCCCAGTGTTTCGACTTCCGGACCTTTGACTTCCTTGCCTTCGACTTTAACGACGCGCGCGCACCGTATCGGACAAGTTACACAGCCGCTGTTTCTGACAAGGTAATCTTCTTTCAGCGTTTCGCCGCAAACGTCCTCAAACTTATCGTATTTTCCGCTGCGGTAGTTGTTGGTCGCAAGCAGGTTTTTGGCGTTCATTGTGGAAACGAGTCCCGCCGTGCCGAGTTCGGGCAGTTGAACGCCCGTGGTGGGATGTATGCGCAGACGTTTCGTCCACTTTTCGTTGTTGGTTTTATATTTTTCTTCGTTGAAGATTTTCGGCGTAACGTGACCGTCCGCAACGATACCTTTCAGGTTTTTGGAGCCGAAGACCGCGCCGACGCCGCCTCTGCCCGCCGCCCTTTCGTTGCTGACGACGCAGGCGTATCTCACAAGGTTTTCACCCGCGGGACCGATGACGAACTTTTCCCCTTTGTCGGGGATTTGTTCCTGCGCCTCGCCGGTTTTCATACCCCAATACGGAGTCGCGTCCTTGAACTCGACGCCGCCCGCCGTGACTTTAAGATAAACTTTTTCTTCGCTTTTACCTGTGATAATAAGGGCATCGTAGCCGGCGCGTTTCAGCGACATGCCGAAGTTACCGCCGCAGTTTGACGACGTATAATACCCCGTAAGCGGCGAAATCGTCGACGTGTTGAACCTTGACGAGCACGGCGCGCCGAGTGCGTTCAGCGGTCCCGTCGTCACGACGATGACGTTTTCTTCCGACAGCGGGTCTATTTTCCCTTTGATATGATCTGCGATGATTTTGGCAGCCATAATTTTGCCGCCCAGATATTTTTCCCTGTCCTTATCCGAAAAAGGATACTCCGAAACGCTTCGGTCGGTCAGGTTGACTTTCAGAACTTTCCCGCAATAACCGCAGTATTTCGTGCTCATAATTCACCCCCGTGTACGTTGCGATAAGTTGCCGTTATCGCTTCTTTTTTACATTTCGTCAGACAAAAGCCGCACTTGATGCACAATTTTTCGTCGATGTTGAATTTTTGTTTGATGACGCCGGAAATCGCGTCCGCAGGACACGCACGCTTACACAAAGAACAACCTATGCAGTTGTCGCCTATGAAAATTGTTTCCACCCTTTTCTGGTCGTCGTCGCACAAAACGGCTTTCGTGATGCACGCGTCGTAACACTGACCGCATTCCTTACACTTTTCGCGGTCGATTTCCCATGCTTTTTCTTCGATATTGTGAATTAAACTTTGAAACGGACACACATAGTTGCAATATCCACAATCCGCGCATTTGCCCTTATCGATTCGATACATAATTTTCCTCCCTCTTGTGTCGAAACAACATTTGCGTAATGTTATGTGTATGTATGTTATAAATATATGTTACCACATTCTTAAACAGTTTGTCTATATCTTTTTTCGCCAATTTTTTATGCAAAATCCTTACATTTTCGCCAATTTTGTCCAAAATTTATAAAAAAATTACTGTTGACAAGCCCGGAATCTTATGTAACAATAAAATTAAATCCGATTTCGTACGCCTACAGCGCCCGCCATGGAGTACGAAACGATAGGGTACGTCTGAAAACGGACGTGCCTCCCATTGAGGAAAGGAGGAAAACTTAATGAAACAAAACAAAAAACTGCTTGCACTGCTTCTGGTGCTGGTAATCGCTTTCACGTCCCTGGCTCTCGTTGCCTGCAACAAGGATAAGGGTAAAGAGCCCGGTTGGTACATTTCCGCGGGACAAGGCATGGGCGCATGTCTGAATATCGCGAACGAGAAAAACGCTTACGTCCTTACCGACAAAGCAACGTTCCTTTCGTACAAAAACAACCCCGACGGGGATAAGATTCCCAATCTCGAAATTCTTAAAGAGTCTGACAACGACCTTAAACACCTATTCGATGATTGCTGTCAAACCCGACGCTCCGTTTGTTGATTCCGTTACCGGTCAACCCAAATCCGGCGTTGTAATAAACACGGAAGCCGCCAATGTCTTCATCAACTGGATGACCAGCGAGAAAGCAAGGGGCTTAATTGCCGAATACGGTAAAGCAAAATATGGTGCAAGCCTTTTCACTCTCATCGACGAAAAAGAATACAAGGCTGAAACTCCTGCGGAAGGTACCGCAAGTGCAGACGACGAAAGGACAGCCATTCGCATTTCGACCACCACGTCGGTAAATGACAGCGGTCTCATGCAATATCTCCACGAAGAATTCAAAAAGGATAACCCGACTTACAAATGGGAAATCTCCTCGGCAGGCACGGGCGCCGCAATCAATGCTGCTAAATACGGCAACGCCGACGTAATTCTCGTTCACTCCAAAAAAGCAGAAGACGAATTTGTAAAAGCCGGTTTCGCACGCATTGTCGACGGCTTTAAGGCAGAAAGAATTTCCTTCATGTACAACTACTTTGTACTTGTCGGGCCCAAAACCGATCCCGCAAAAGCTGCAACCGCCGCAACCGTTAAAGACGCATTCAAGAGTATTGCCGATGGCAAACATCTCTTTGTCTCCCGCGGCGATAAGAGTGGCACCCACAACAAAGAAGTTACATTGTGGCCCAGCGGAACGTTGAAGAAAGACGGTTCCAACGATATTAACGATATCCCCGAAAGCATTATCTACAAGGGATAATAGTTGAATAACGTGTGGGAACAGGCAATGCGGTTGATGCAAGACAAAGACCCGTTGCTTGACAACATAATAAACACTACGCTTCAAATGGCGTTTTCAAGTTCGATAATAGCGTTCCTTTTCGGGACGCTTATCGGGCTTCTTGTCGCGTTCAACGATTTCCCCGGGAAAAGAATCGTCGTAACGTTTATGCGCACGCTCATGGGATTACCACCCGTTGTCGTGGGTATTATCGTTTACGTTTTGTTTTCCGGCACGGGGCCTTTCGGCAATCTTGGGCTTATTTATTCCGTAAAGCTTATGATAATCGCGCAGGTAGTATTGATTACGCCAATCGTTGCGGGAATGACCGAAACGGCAATTTCGCCCATAGTCAAAAACGCTCTCCCCTCGCTAAAAGGTATGGGCGCTAATCCTTTCAAGAGAGTTTTTTTGATTATCGGCGAAAGCAAGTATCAGCTCATTGCGGTATATTTGTTTGCTTTTGCGCGCGCGATATCGGAAGTCGGCGCAGTGCAGATTGTCGGCGGAAACATTCTTTACAAAACCAGAGTTATGACCACTGCAATCGCCCTGAATTACAACACTGGTGATTTTTCGATGGCGATCGCGCTCGGATTCATTCTTCTGATGATATCCTTGTGCGTAAATTGCGTCGCCGCGTTATTACAATTCGGATTGAAACGAAGAAAACATGCTTAATCTGTCTTGCAAAAAAACATACGACGGGAAAGTCGTATTAGACGTCGGCGGACTGATTTTCGAAAAAGGAAAACGCTACGCGGTCATCGGTTCCAACGGATCGGGAAAAACCACCATGCTCAAAATTATCGGCGGCTTGATAAAACCCGACAAAAACGCGATTTTCGAAACGGACTTCCCCGGCGGCGGCAACACAATCTGTTATATGTCCCAGACAAGTTACGCTTTCGATATGTCGCTGAAACGGAACGTATACGTCGCCTGCCCCGACCTTCCCCGCCTTAAAAGCAGGGATACGCGCCTGTATTACAAAAACAGATGCAACGATCTCATTCGGGATATGGGCTTGTGGGAACTGAAAAACAAAAACGCTTTGAAACTTTCCGGCGGCGAAACCCAAAGAATGGCTTTGTGCCGCGTCTTTGCCGACAAGCACGAAGTCCTGCTTCTTGACGAGCCTACGTCCGCAATGGACGTTGCCGCAACGGCGGTCGCCGAAAATATGCTCGATAATTATTGCGCCGAGTTTTCGCCAATCGTTATCTTTGCAACTCATTCGGTCAATCAGGCGTTAAGACTTGCCGACGAAGTGCTGTTTTTAAGCAACGGCATACTGACGGAACGGGGCGACCCCCGTGAGATACTTTTGAATCCGAAGTCTGAAAAACTCAAATCGTTTTTAAGCAACGTCTGACTTAATAAATCGAAAAAGGCGCAAATTATATTGTGCCTAAACAAAACCAAAACCGCCCGAAAGGCGGTTTTTTTGTGAAAAGCTTCCATGCTTTGAATACAGCACATGGTTTTTGCGGTCGAATTGAAGTTTACTGTCTTTCATTTATTAGCCCCATCCTTGAAAATCGTGGCATCAGCAGTAATTTCACCGTTTCCGCGCCGTGACGCATAGCCAACTTTTCTTTTTATGTATCTGAACATCGTGAAAGCCCGCCTGCTCCAGATACTCTTTCAGCTCTGTGTCTTTGTAGATGGTCATGCCGCCGATGATTTCCGTCCACTTCTCGTCCCTGTCCGTGTCGCCGTTGCTCTCGTTGCAGATGAGAAAGGTTCCGCCGCTCTTCAGCACCCGTCCGACCTCGCAAAAGCACTGCGGCAGATCAGGCCAGAAGTAGACGGTTTCAAAAGCCGTGACCAGATCGAACTGCTCCGATTCAAACGGCAACTCCGCCACGCTCGCGCACAGCACATCACAACGTCCCCTCGCAACGGCTGCTTTGTTGACCCTTTTTGACTTTTCAACGCTGACAGGCGAATAGTCGATCCCCCACACAGTGCCTTTCGGACACAACTTCAACAGCTTTTTGATATTCGACCCGCCGCCACAGCCGCAGTCCAGCACTTTGGCATCAGGAGCAGGCTCCAAGAAGCGAAGTCCCCACCGTGCCACGGGGCTGTGACCGAGATTCATCAGGGCAACCATGATTTTTCCGCCAAGCCCCACGGGGTTGCGGGTGTTTTCAAAAAATGACATATCACACCTCCGATTTCACACATTCGGTATAAGTTAACGGGAAGAATGCTTTCGGAACAACTATTTTCCGCAATGTCCGTGACCGCAGCCGTGGTCGCCGCAGATATGGGGTTCCCCGCCGTGTTCATGGTCGTGGTGTTCACAATGCACATCGGGATTGAAAGCAAGATTGCCGGCAACAAAAGCATTTACCGCTTCATCGGCATTACCTTCGACACCACCGTAGAGCTTTATTCCGTTTTCTGCCAGCGCCATTTGTGCACCGCCGCCAATACCGCCGCAAATGAGTACGTCTGCTTTTACAGCG
Source organism: Clostridiales bacterium (assembly GCA_022009995.1). Lineage (GTDB taxonomy): Bacteria > Bacillota > Clostridia > Christensenellales > CAG-917 > CAG-349. The sequence goes on along the minus strand of CP091734.1, from coordinate 1,183,446 downwards.
GAGAGTACGCCGGCCAATGCACCGTGACCGGAGCCGTTGGTATCTATAAGCTCTGTTTTAATGACCTTGCCGTCTTCAATATCGTACAATTTGAATTGCTCGGTGTGACCGAAATGCTGAAAGATATTTCCGTTTTGGTAAGTTACTGCGATTCTCATAATATTTGCTCCTTTTTCTGTTTTGAATTCTTTTTGAATTTGCCGTTTGATGCAGTCTTTTTTATAGCAAAAGTCTGTACTGCCGCTACAAAGCTGAAACTCGCCGCCCTCAATTTTCAGTGCGAAGCCAAGCACAAGTGCGTCTGCTATCTTTTTCCTTGCGGTTTCATAGATTTTTGTGCGGTTGTTCTGCCTATGCCGAGTTGTGCCCCGCATTCTTCTTGGCTTAAGTTTTCTTTGTCAATCAGCCGTATGGTTTCAAGTTCATCAATTGTCAAAACAATTGGTTCCCCGCTTACTGCTCCCGTTGGAGAAAATTCAAGAACTTCAGGGAAATAACACACTCGGCGACACTTCGTTGGTCTTGACATTTTATCACCTCACCATATATTATAGTGCCGTTTCGGGCATATGTCAACAATTATTGACATATGCCCGAAATTGCGCTATGCTAACCTCGACCAATACAGAAATGCGTTTAATAAAGCATTGCTCTCCCTCAAGTATATAAGTTTCATTCTCTTTTAATAGCGGAGCGAGTGAGTTTACTCACATAAGCGAAGCGTCTACACTCAACAACCGCGCTTTTGCGCTAATGCCCTGCATTTGACACTTCGTGTCTGGTTGTTGGCTATGTCCGCTGCGTTCGATTTCCGCAAATGCAAGCGTTTGCTTCTCTCTTCACTTGCGGTCATCCCCGTGATAGGGGGTTCGAATCTCTCTTATTAAGTTCCGAAAAAACAAAACGGACAAGCAAAAAATGCTTGTCCGTTTTGTTGGCGGAGGAAGAGGGATTCGTTCTTGTCTTTTGCAAAGCAACCTTGGTCAGCAGTTTTTATGCTTTGCAAAAGCCTTCGGGCAGCCGCTAAAAACGACGCACCGTGTCGTTTTCTTAACGCTCTCGTTCGAATCCCTTTTATTAAGTACCGAAAAACAAAACGGACAAGCAAAAAATGCTTGTCCGTTTTGTTGTCAATGACGAACAAAAAGGAGCGTCTTTTTAAGCCGAAAAGGGGGCAGGCGTCCACGGGGATTTGAACCCCAAACAAAAAAACATTTGGACAAGTGCGGCATGTTATTGAAAAAGTGGAGGATTATGGTATAATAAAAACATTGAAATATTGAAATATAGAGCGAAGGCAAAGGACAAGTTTGTTGAGGCGTAGGATAACCCTACGGTTTTCAAAGATAAAATATTGTTCATATGTTTCTGTACAAAAACGTGTTTACTTATTAATATTCACGTGATATAATAGTTGATCAAAGAGAAGGAGAGACTTTCTTTTATGATTGAATTCAAAAAAGGTTTTTATGCTGACGTCCGCACCGAGGACCGCAGCCGGACCATTATTTCTTATACAGACGGTATTTTGCAGGAAATGAAGACCAGCGTCGAATGCCGCGCATTTCTGCGGGTATATGACGGCAGGATGTGGTATTATGCATCCGTGACCGACCTTGCGCATCTGCAAAATACGCTTGACGGTCTTTATGCGGCTGCCACACCCAACGCGCAGATCCTCGATGACCCTGTTGTCCGTCGCTTTGAACGCAATCGGGACACGGCGATCCGCTTTGCCGACTGCTCCGTGCGTGACATTCCCGCCGGGGAAAAACAGGCGCTTCTGCTGTCATATCTGCCACTGCTCTCGGAGGATTCCTGTGTCACCACACACAAAGGCGTATACCTTGACCGCAACAGCCTGTTTCGCTTTCAGTCCAGTTTCGGAGCGGATGTCACGTATGATTATCAGACTTGTGGGCTGTCCTTCACCTGTAGCATGACGGAAGGTGAAAAGAAGTTCACGGACTCATGGCAGAAGGGTGCGACCCGCTTTGACGAGCTGAAAGGACTGAATGACGAGCTTCGTGCCGCCGTTGCGGAGCAGGCGTATTTTATGCGCAATTCCGTACCGGTCACACCCGGAAAATATCCGGTCGTCCTTTCGCCAGAAGCAGCCGGGGTCTTTGCGCATGAATCATTCGGGCACAAGTCCGAATCCGACTTCATGCTTTCGGACCAATCAATGCGCGATGAGTGGCAACTCGGCAAAACCGTCGGCTCGCCCATTTTATCTATTGTTGACAGTGGCTCCGTCTCTGGCTGCGGATATGTCCCGTATGACGACGAGGGAACCCGCGCACGCAAGAATTATCTAATCAAAAACGGCGTACTGGCAGGACGGCTGCACAGTGTACAGACTGCTGTTGCACTCGATGAGGCGCTTACTGGAAATGCACGTGCGACCGACTGCACATTCGAGCCGATCGTACGCATGACGACCACATATATTGAGGGCGGCGATCTAGATTTCGATCAGCTGATCGCCCAGATCAAAAAGGGTTATTTTATCAAAACGATCAACCACGGAGCGGCATGAGCACATTCACCATAGCCCCCAGCCTTGCATACGAGATCGTTGACGGCAAGCTGGGGCGTCCGGTACAGATCAGCGTGCTGACAGGCTCTGTGTTTGAAACGCTCGGTCTGATCGACGGTCTGACACGGGATGTGCACCTGCTTTCGTTTGTGACCGGCGGCTGCGGCAAGATGGAGCAGATGAATCTGCCCGTCGGTTTCGGCGGTCCGTATGTCCGCGTTTCGTCTATGAATGTACAGTGAGGTGAGAATCATGGAAAAAGAGTTTTTGACCGAAACACATCGCTCAGTTACGCTCAATGTCACCGGAGGCAAAATCGACAGCTTCCGTGAGAAGGAAGAAACAACAGGCACTGTCCGCGTATATGAAAACGGATGCATCGGTGTTGCCGGGTGTCTCGGAATACCCGACGAGAACGCACTGACAGACAAAGCCAGAGAGGCTCTGGCACTCGGCATTCCATATCCCTGCAAACTCGGCGGCGCACTGGAACAGGAAAACCTCAATGAAAAAGAGATTATCCCAGTCTCCAAGCTGATACCCACAATGCAGAGTTTCCTTGACCGTCTCGGCGATGCCTGTCCTCGTTTCGCCTTTTCAAATAAGATCAGCCTGAATTACAGAAAGACTGAATACCGGAACTCCCTCGGACGTCACCTGACAAGTTCCGGCAGCAATGTGGACATTCAGTTGCTTGCACAGAATCGTGGATCGGGAAATCTGTTTGATACCTCTTTCGGCTATAAAGGCGCTGACTTTGACCCGGATGCACTGCTTTCACAGTTCGGAAAAGAATATGATGCGTTTTACACGTCTGCCGACATTACTCCCGGACGCTATCCCGTAGTTATGGATATCAGCGACCTGTTCGGCGGCACTCTGCAGCATTTTATTGCCGAAATGTACGCTTCTGGCGCTTCGTTGCTCAGCGGAAAACTCGGCAAAAAGGTTTTCTCGGACAGGCTTTCACTTAAAAACGATATGAATCCCGCAACAAACCCCGGCGTATGCTTCTTTGATACCGAGGGATGCGTTGCACCTGATCTGCGTCCCGCGCTTATCGACAGGGGAACGCTTGTCGGCCTTCTGACAACGAAAAAATCGGCAGAAAAGCTGAACCTGCCAAACACCGGCACGGCGGCAGCCTCTTATGACGGCGTGCCGACCCTTGGCTTCAACCGTTTTTATGCAGAGCCGACCGCACCGGCACTCAGCGCACTTGTACCGGACAAAGCGATCTATATTGTCATGACTTCAGGCGGCGATATCACGCCCGGCGGTCATTTTGCTGCTCCGGTACAGATGTCTTACCTGATGGAAAACGGCAGATTGGTCGGACGCCTTCCGGAGCTGAATATCGGAGGCGATTTCAGCGACTTCCTCGGCAATGACTACATCGGCGCCGTCAGAGGCGACCCGTCCCCGGACAGTATGCTGTGTGCCGTTGTCATGGACGTGAATATGTGATTCTCCGGTATGGTCAGCTTAAAAAGCGAAAAAGTAAAACCAGTCTGCTTCGATCGGAAAAAGAGAGTACAGAAAGATAAAGGTCAAACGACCGACTGCGTTCGTAAGAGTGCAGTCGGTCATTTTTTTCGTTGATTAAGTCAGAAGAAATCATACGCTCCTTATCGTGCAAAAATCCTTTTTGTGCAATCGTTAAAGGTTTGAGGTTTTTCAAAGCGAGTGAAGAAAAAATCCCTACGGTGATGAGCGAAGAAACAACAAAAAGGGTAAATTACCACAAAAACGGTAATTTACCCCTGTTTTGCATAGAAAAAGACACACGTGTCGGAGTTTTATACGCTCCTTTTGCGTGTGTCTTGGTGGCGGAGGAAGAGGGATTCGAACCCCCGTGGGCTTTCACCCAAACGGTTTTCAAGACCGCCTCGTTATGACCGCTTCGATATTCCTCCGCGTTGTATGCCAGGCAAGAATAATACGAACCGTGGTCAAGACGCTGTATTTTTGACAAATACTGCGTTACGCTCGCGGCTTAGACGTAAAGTATTAACCCGTTCGCGTGCCTTGTCTTTGCCTGAAAATACGGCGTCGGACTCGCAAGCGACCAAATCGTCGATATTTCCGATGATTTTTGGGAAAAACGAACGCAGTTGTACTTAACCGTACTACAAGCGAGTTTTTGCCAAAAGGCGCGGAAATTGCGGCGATTTGGCAGGCTTGTATTACTCTTGCCTGGCATATCGGTTGAAAGTATAGCAATTATCGCGTATTTTGTCAACCGCATTATTGAAATTGTCGCGCTGAAATCAGTCGTCGTATTCGGGGACGTAGCCCGAGACGTCTTTAATCACTTCGCCGGCGATAATAAGTCCCGCGACCGACGGAACGAAAGAAAGCGAGCCCGGCGTCGAGCGACGGCAAGGATTCACGTCGTCAGAGTCCGGCGCGGATTTTTGTTTCACCGCTTTTTCGGTGGAATACACGACTTTCACGTTTTTGAGAGCGCGTTTTTTGCACTCTTTTCGCATCACTTTTGCAAGGGGACACACGGACGTGTCGTACAAATCCGCAACCTTAAACGCGGTCGGATCCGTTTTGTTGCCCGCGCCCATCGACGAAATCACGGGAACGCCCGCCTCGTTTGCTTTTTCGATTATGGCGATTTTCCCCGCCACCGTATCGATTGCGTCCACGACGTAGTCATAGTTTTTGAAGTCGAAAGAGCCTGCTGTTTCGGGCAGGAAAAACGTCTTGTAAGTCGCGACCTTGCAATTGGGATTTATCACGTGCACGCGCTCCTTAAAAACATCGACCTTATACTTCCCTATCGTATCGTGCGTTGCGATTATCTGACGGTTCAGATTGGTAAGACACACGGTGTCGTTGTCGATGAGATCGAGCGCGCCGATTCCCGTCCTTGCAAGCGCTTCCACGACGTATCCGCCGACGCCGCCGACGCCGAAAACCGCAACCCTTGCCGCGGCAAGTTTCTGCATTGCGTCATGCCCTAAAATCAGTTCCGACCTTGAAAACGAATTTGCCATAATATCTCCTGTTTTTTATATTTTACACTGTTATCTTTCCTAAATCAAGCGATTTTGCGCCCGCGCGCCGAATGCGGTTTGTCGCGATTCGATTTTTCCCGTCATTCATTGACATATCGCCGTCGAAAATATATAATATAACCACAAATTTTATTTTTTTTAAGAGGGGTTTTATGACAATTTTTCTCAATGATTTGCCTTCAAAAGAAAGCGTGATGGAAAATATGAAAAAGATGAACTCTTTCGGCAGCCGTCTGACGGGTACGAAAGGTCAGAACGCTTACACGGCGTGGCTGAAAGACGAAATCGCAAAAATGGGCTACGACGTTGTCGATAAGCAATACACGTTCAAAAAATGGGAGGCGACGGATTGGTCGCTGACGGTCGACGGACAAAATATCGACGTTTCTTCCCCCTTCCCTTACAGCGGACTCACCGACGAAAAAGGCGTGACCGGCAAACTCGTTACCGTTTTCAACAACCCGTTGGATTTTCAGCGCGCAAGGGGCAAAATTGCGGTATGCCGCATCAAAAACCTTTCAAAAATCAGCAGTAAAATCGCATTCAACAAGCGCGCGTCCGTGCCCGAAAACCTTGAAATCGAAAAGAGTTACCGCGGCCCCGTCAGCACGTCTTTCGTCAAAACGCTGCTCTCGTTCTGGGCGGCGAAACTGTCGGGTATGAAAGGTATGATCTGCATCTGGGAAGATATGTCCGACGCAATGGTCGAAGGACAGGTTCTCAACTTTATTTTTGGGATATCTCGGCGTACCCATGCTTTGGGTGAACGAAACAAACGGCAAAAAAGGTCCTTGCGGCGGCGAAAAACAAAAAATCCGCAACGTTGCGCCTTGTCGGCAATATCGACGACAACGCAAAGACGGAATCTTTCCACGCAATCCTTAAAGGCACCGGCGACACGAACGAGGCAATCATCATAAACACCCACACCGACGGCTGCAACTTCTCGGAAGAAAACGGCGGGATCGGTATCCTGCCAATGATGAAATATTTCAAGGCGCACCCCACCAAACGCACGCTTATTTTCGTGTTCGTAACGGGACACTTCCGTCTGCCCGTCTTCCGCGAAGGTATTATGACGTCCAATCAGGCGACGGGAAGATGGCTTGCCGAAAACAAGAACCTTTGGAACGGCAAAACGTACAAAGCCGTTGCGGGCGTGTCTGTCGAACATCTGGGCTGCACGGAATGGAAAGACGTCAACGGCGTTTACACAAAAACCAACGATATCGATACCGAACTTGTTTACACCGGCAACAAAAACCTTGATAAGATTTATTACGAGGCGATAAAAGACAGGAAAAACGTCAGGACAACCACCCTTCGCGCGCACAACACGATGCACTTCGGCGAAGGACAGCCGCTGTCCAAAAAACATATCCCCGAAATCGCGCTCGTTACCGCCCCCGATTATCTCTGCTCGGTCGATCCGACGGGCAACGAACATATGGACAAATTCAACCTTGACCTTATGTACGAGCAAATTCAGACGTTCATCAACTGCGTGAATCTCATCGACGGAAAAACCGGAAAAGAAATCGGCAAATCGCAAGGAATGTCGTTCGGTCTCGGAAGGCTTAAATAACAAAAAAACGACAAAATCCCCGAAGTTGTTTCGGGGATTTTTCATGCCTTTTTTTAATTAATTTTTCTTTGATACGACGTCGCCGGTTTCGGGATTTATAAGTAAAGCCCAGTATCCGTTATCGCCTGCGATAAACGAAATATACCAGTAATACGGGCTGTCGGGCGCGCGTCTGTCCCGCACGAGTTTGACCATGATTTCGCGGTTGAAAACGCCGTCCGTCGTGTTTGCGCCGATTTCGTCTTTCAATGCGGTTTTTGCAATATCCAGCACTTTACAGTAATCTATTTTGCCGTTAAGCGCGTTTTCAAGCGGTATCTCGCTTTCGACCTTGTCGTATTTATCACAATCGACTTTATCGTATCCTTAAAACTTTCGGCGTCGATAACAGCTGTGAAATTGTGCGTTACGACGTCGCGTTTGAGTTCGCCCTCGACGCTTCCGCCCTCGTAATTCAACACGAATGCATACGTCTTGTTCTGCAAATTCGCTTTAAGCGGGATAAGCGTGATTTCCGTAAAGTTTTGAACGTCCGTCGTTTTCCCGTCCGCAATGAAAAGTTTTTCTCTGACGCCGCTTGTTACGGCAACTTTGAAGTCTTCGTTCTCGCCGACGTAGCGATGTGTTTCGGCGTAACTGACGTTTTTTGAAATATCGACTTCGTTTTGCTTGGTTTTCTTTTTGCACGCCGAAAGCGAAAACACCGTGCCGAGCGTCAGGATAATCGTAAGAATCAATAATAATGTTTTTTTCATAAATTGCACCTCGGTTTTTCTACTTATAAAAAATGCCGTGGGTTTTGCGATTATGCAAAAAACATGAAAAAACCTTGCCGTTCAAGCAAGGTCGTAAGATGATTTATTCTTCTTCCGAAAAATCAAGGCTGTTCATTGCGGACGAGATAATATCGGTGTCGAAGCCTCTTGTCGCAAGGAAGCAATAGGCGCGCTCTTTAAGTCGCGTGCGTTTTTTCTTTTCCTTTTCGATATACTTTTGCGCCATGGAAATTGCTTTTTCGATTTCTTCCTCGTCCGAAAGTTTCGCGTATGCGACTTCCTGCGCGACGTTTTTATCAATGCCTTTTATGGTGATAAGCTCGTAAATAATTTTTCTTCGCCCGGTTTTTTGCCCCTTGTACGAAACGTATGCTTCGGCGTAAGCGCGGTCGCCGAGATAATTGTAACTCAGCAATTTTTCGATGGTAACGTTTACGGCGTCGTCCGAAAACTTTTTGGTTTTCAGATTTTTCCGTACTTCGTTCTGCGATTTTATCCCGCGCGACAGGCTGTCGATTGCCGTCGTGAAAGCGATGTGTTCTTCGCCTTCCTTTGCGATGCGTTTAAGTTCCGCAAAGTCGATATTTTTCCCTTCGACAAGCCCGTATTCCTTGATCGTGGCTTTGAACGCGCGGCAGATTTCGCCGTCGCTTAAAACTACGTCGGCGCGTTTTTTGTCGTATGGAATATCCTTGATTTCGGCAATGTACGTCATAGACTAAAACGTATTGTTAAAATGGCAAGTCGCCGTTATTTATACTTTGGTCGCCGCTTTCGTTGTTTGTGAAAGTCATACCGTCGGAGTCCGAAAAGTCAAGCGGTTCTTCTTTTATCGTCGCGGGGGTTGCGGTGTCGTCCATCACGATTTCGACCGTACCTTTCTGTCCGTCGTCGTCCACCATTTTCATATCGTCGAATGCGTCGTCGTCCGAGCGCATTTGTTCGACAGACGTGATTTCGGTGTTGAGTTTCGCCGCGGGCTGTTTTTCTTCCGCCGTGGACATTTCTCTTATGTCGATGGGTTTGAACGTCTGCATATCGCCGCACCAGTCGAAGTACACGTTGCCGGTTTCGCCGTTACGGTTTTTTGCGACGAGCATTTTTACAAACTTATGATCGCCGTCGTCGTCGTAACTTGCGGCGAACTTGCTTTCTTCCGACTTCGGATTTTCGACCTTTTTGGGACGATGCAGGAACATTACCATATCGGCGTCCTGTTCGATTGCGCCCGATTCGCGAAGGTCGGAAAGTTGCGGTTCTTCCCCGCGCTGCTCGGTACCGCGCGACAACTGCGAAAGCACCAAAAACGGCACGCCGAGTTCTTTTGCATAAAGTTTCATCTGACGGCTCATCGTCGATACTTCCTGCTGGCGGTTTTCGGCCTTCGACTTCGTATCGAGGGTGATAAGTTGCAGGTAGTCGATGATGACGAGGTCGAGCCCCACCGTGTTTTTCATACGGCGGCATTTGCTGATGATATCGCCCGGGGTGTTGCCCGAGTTGTCGTCGACGAAATTTTGCTGTTTGAAAGCGCCTCGTGCGCGTTGAAAAGCCTTTGCGTTTCGTTGAAATTGAGCATACCGGGCTGTTTCTGCCGCTTGAACGAGATTTGCGAAACGGTCGTCAGCATACGCTGAACAAGTTGTACCGTCGGCATTTCAAAGCTGAAAATCGCGACTTTTTTATTGTTGCGGATTGCGGCGTTGATTGCAACCGTAAGCGCAAACGCCGTTTTACCGACGGACGGACGCGCCGCAAGAATACACAATGCGCCGGGCTTCATACTTTCGATTTTTCTGTCCAGCAACTTGAATCCCGTCTTTATGCCCTCGTCGACGTAATCGCCGCGCTGCATTGTATTGATTTTATTGAGCGCTTCCGACGACGCTTCGACGATAGGTTCAAGCTTACTTGCTTCCTTTTCTTCGGAAATTCTGAAAACGGTTTGTTCGGCAAAGTCCAACGCCTTGTTCGCGTCTTCCGCGGTGTAGGCGTTTTTGCTGATTTTATTGCCCGCCTCGATAATGCCCCTTAACAGGCTGTCGCGCTTCACGATTTCAAAATACTTGTCGGCGTTTGCGGTGCTGGGGATTCCGGTTGCGAGTTTTCCGATGTATTCCATACCGCCCGCCTCGGCGATTTTCCCGCTTGTCGCAAGTTTGTCCGCGACGGTCAAAGCGTCGACAGGCTCGTTATTCTGAATAAGATTGTAGATTGCAAGGAAGATTTGCTTGTGCTGCTGCAACGCAAAATCGTCCTCGCGAAGAAGCGTGGTGAAGTCGTTTGCGACGTTCGTGTCCATCATGATACTGCCGAGCATCGCCTGTTCCGCCTCGTAGTTTACGGGCATTTTCATAACTTTATCTGCCATATTTTTACCTCTTAAACGCTGATACGGTTAGTATGAGCGAAAATTAAGAATTGTTGCGTTTCGTATTTTTGTGCGACATTATTTCCTTCGTTACGACATAAACAAGGAAGACAAAAACCGCCGCGATAATCGCGATGCCATACCACATTGCGCCCTTGATTTTCATCACCGTGATTTCCGCGGTGTCGTTGCCGCCGTCGAAATTCCACACATGCATGTAATTGCCGTCTTCCGTTTCCACGACTTTGTCGGCGTTGGACGTCGTCGATTTGTACGGCGTAACGAACGTATAGGACGTGTCGGCTTTTTCAAGTTTCAAGGCGATTTTGTCTGCGACTGTTTTCGACACTCCGCCGCTTTCCAAAACCCCTGCAAACCACCAGGTGTTTGTGCTTATAAACTTCCCGGAAACCTTAATATCACCAAATATCGTCTGTTTTACGACAAAAGCGTTTTCGTCCTTTTTCACGTCGTTTGTGATAATGCCGTTTCCGATCAAGTCGTTTTGCAATGCCTGCACGCTGTCAAAATTTTTCCTTGCGGTAACGGTGTTCCCGTCCGCGCTGACGAAATAATCCTTACGTATAAAGCCTTCTTTCAAGGCGTTCAGCGCTTTGTCGAGAGTAAGCCCCACGTCCGCCTCTCTCACCCCTTCTTCGGTGAGCGTAACTTTCACGATATGCGTGTAAGTGCCGTCGGAATTCTGGACGTAGGTAAAGTCGAGCGTGCCGCACGCGGTAAGCGCGAATGCGGCGACGACGACAAGAATTATGCTTAAAAAGATTTTACTTTTCTTCATTGTACAACGCTTTAAGGCTGTTGAGCGTATCCCTGAATTCACGCATAGCGACGTTGAAAGGTTGCTCTGTCGTAAGGTCGACGCCTGCGAGTTTCAAAATTTCGACGGGAGGCATACTTCCGCCTGCCGACAGGAATTTCTTGTAGTTGTAAAACGCTTTGTCGCCGTGTTTTAATATCGAGTTTGCAATCGAAACGGCGGCGGTGATACCCGTTGCGTACTGATAAACGTAAAACGCCGTATAGAAGTGCGGGATACGCGCCCATTCGTAACGGATAAGGTCGTTGTGTCTGACGGCTTTGCCGTAGTATTTTTTGTTGAGGTCCATATAAATATCCGACAATCCTTCCGCCGAAAGCGGTTGATTCTGTTCGACAAGGTTATGCGCTTTGAGTTCGAACTCGGCAAACATTGTCTGACGGAACAACGTCGTGCGGAACATATCGAGATAATAGCTTAAAAGGAACTTCTTCGTATCGACGTTGTCGGTGTTTGCAAGAAGGTATTTCAGCATAAGGACTTCGTTGACGGTCGACGCGATTTCGGCAACGAAAATTTCGTAATCGCTTTTTGCGAAAGGTTGCGCCTTGCAACTGAAATAGGTGTGCATTGCGTGTCCGAGTTCGTGCGCGATCGTGAAAACTTCGTGCGTGCTTTTTTGGTAATTGAGCAGGACGTAAGGATGGCAACCGAACGTGCCCATACTGTACGCGCCGCTGCGTTTGCCCTTGTTTTCAACGACGTCGATCCATCTTTCGTTGAACGCTCTGTCAAGGAGCGCTGCGTATTCGTCGCCGAAAGGTTTCAGGGCTTTTTTCACCATATCGCATGCCTTTTCGTAAGGAACGGCGATGTCTGCGCCCTTTACCATCGGGCAATGCAAATCCCACATATTAAGGGTTTCGACGCCGAGAACCTGCTTTCTGAAAGCGATGTACTGGTGCATATAGCGGCAGTTGTTATCGACGGCTTTGATAAGGTTTTCGTAAGCCTTTACGTCGACGTCCGTCCCGGAAAGCGCGCCTTCGAGCGACGACGAAAATCCGCGCACTTTTCTGAAAAACCAGTCTTTTTTGACGCTGCCCGCATACAGGGACGTGATTGTGTTGATATGGTTTTTATATGCGTTGAACATGCTTTCAAAAGCCTGTTGTCTGACGCTTTGGTCGGGATTTTGCAGTAACACGCCGTACATGCCGTGCGACATTTCGACTTCTTTGCCGTCGACGGTCACGGGGTCGAACTTAATATCCGCGCTGTCGAGCATCTGGAAACTGTCCTGGAAGTTGCCCGAAAAGTTTCCGACTTCCGCAAGCAACGTTTCTTCCTTTTCGGACAAGACGTGTTTTTTGTCTTTCGCAAGGCGTTCAAAACGGTAACTGTAATCCGAAAACTCGGGCTTTTTGGACAGCGCAAGAAGTTCTTCTTCCGAGCGTTCGCAAATTTCCGGCTCCGCAAAAGCGGTAACTGTGCCGAAAGTTACTGCCAGCATTTCGGCTTTCGCGTTCATTTCCTGATATTTTTTGACCCTGAGATCCTGATGATTGCTCATCGACGAATAACAATAAACCTTGATAAGGTCAATCGCGATTTCGTCCTGCTTTTTCAGAAATTCCAAAAGGATGTCGTCGTTTCCGAGTTTTCCTTTGTATTCCTGCAAAGACGGTGCTTTTTTTGAAAGTTCGTTATATTTTTCTTCCCACGCCTCGTCGCCGTTGACAAGGTCGCAAAGATTCCATTTGTATTTGTCTTTTACCGATTTTCTTTCGGGTATTTTTGCCATAAAGCCCTCCAAATTGAAAAATTATAATAAGTATATACTTATCCGCCGCGAAAATCAAAGATATTCGTCGTCAAAAAACAAAACCACAACCTGTTGCGGTAGGTCGTTTTTCAAGCGGCAAATAAATTAAAAATCACAAAGCTGGTCGCTTAAAAACTTGGGTTCCGACGTAAGATTGACCTTAATCTTTCTCAGCGCGTCCTCATCGCTTTTAAGGAGCATTCTCGTGCTGTGCATTTCGCAGCCCGCAAGGTCGTTTATGCAATCGACGCACATAGCCGCCGCCTCGTTGGTTGCGGCGCAGATCGACAGCGCGACAAGCACTTCGTTGAGCGTGAGTTTGTAGTTTTTCTCATGCAAAAACTGCTGTTTCAGATCCATAATGGGTTTGACGATTTGCGGCGCGATAAGTTTCAGACGATCGGGAAGTTTCGCAAGCGATTTCAAGGCGTTGAGAATGGTCGACGCGGGCGCGGACATAAGTTTCGTATCTCTGCCCGTAACTATCGTGCCGTCTTTGAGTTCGATCGCGCAGGCGGGTTCGCCGGACGCGGCTTCCTTATCGAGCGCGGGTTGCACGACCGCCCTGTTCGCGGGTTTGATGCCGAGTTCGCCCATTAAAAGTTCGATACGTTTTACGGTCGCAAGGTCGACTCTGCCGTTTTTATTGTCGCAGCAGCTCTTGTAATAGCGGCGGATGACTTCCTGTTTCGACGCTTCCTGACACGCTTCGTCGTCGAAATGCAGTAGCCCGCCATATTTACGCCCATATCCGTGGGGGATTTGTAGTCGAGTTCGTTTGCCGAAAGTTTTGACAAAATGGAACGCACGACGGGAAACACTTCGATATCCCTGTTGTAGTTTACGGTCTGCACGCCGTACGCCTGCAAGTGGAAGTAGTCGATCATATTCACGTCTTTGATGTCGGCGGTCGCCGCCTCGTACGCGATATTCACGGGGTGTTTCAAAGGAAGATTCCAGATGGGGAAGGTTTCAAACTTCGCATAGCCAGCCTTCACGCCGCGTTTGTATTCGTGATAAAGTTGCCCAAGACACGTCGCAAGCTTTCCGCTGTTGGGGCCCGGGGCGTTTACGACAACCAAAGGACGCGTCGTTTCGATGTAGGATTTTTGCCATAGCCTTCGTCGGACACAATCGTATCGACGTCGGTGGGATAACCTTTCGTGAGCCGTGCATATAAACCTTAATGCCGCGCGCTTCAAGCTTGTTTTTGTACGCAATCGCCGACGGCTGATCCTCAAACTTTGTGATGACGATGCTGTTGACCTTGATTTTCATTGAAGTCATCGCGTCGATAAGCCGCAAAATTTCCGCGCCGTAAGTGATGCCGTAGTCCGCGCGGATTTTATTTCTTTCGATATCCGACGCGCTGATGCAAAAGATGATTTCGCATTTGTCTTTGAGTTTCTGCAAAAGTTTGATTTTTGCGTTTTCGTCAAACCCGGGAAGCACCCTTGACGCATGCAAGTCGTCAAAGAGTTTCCGCCGAATTCAAGATAAAGTTTTCCGCCGAAGCTGTCGATGCGTTCCAGAATATGCTTGGACTGAATCTGCATATACTTTTTCGCTGTCAAAGCCGATTTTTCATAAGTAGTACCTCTTTTTATACGTTGAGCGGTCTGAAATAATCGACAACGTGCTTGTCGGCAGTTATTTTTATCCCGCAAATTTTTCTGAAGTTGTTTGCCACGCGTGGTGCGCCCGTCGAGTTTCACGTCTTCGGTCGAGAACCCGAATACGTTTTCGCCGTCGAACACCGCGATGTCGTAAGGCTCCTTGACGTACGCCGCAAGCGCAACTTTGATACCGGTGGGCATATCGATGAGTTTCACACCCTTTCTGTAACGTTTGGATAAGTCGAAAGTGAACGCGAACACTCGTTTTGCAAAGCCCGTTTCGCTGACGACGAGGATTTCGCCTTCGTCGTTGATAAGCCCCGCAAACGCCACGCTGTCGCCGCTGTCGAGTTGTATGCTCTTTACGCCGCCCGCGTTTCTGCCCTGCACGGGGATTTCCTGCGTTTCGTACGCAAGACACATTCCGTTTTCGGTTGCCGTGAACACGTTGAGCCCGTCTTTCACGACCTCGACCGACACGACTTCGTCGCAGTCCGTGAGATTTATCGCCTTGTACGCCGATTTCGAAACATTAAGTTCGTCAAAAGACGTGCGTTTGACCATGCCTTGTTTCGTGAAAATCAAAGCCTCGCCGATGGGGAAGTTTTCCGCCGTGAAAATCTGTACGGCGTATTCTTTCGCAAGTGCGTCCTTGTTAAGTTCCGCAAGGCTTATGCCCTTGTCGCGGTATTTCTTTTCGGGCAGGTCGTCGATTTCGATTTTGAAGATATTGCCAAGGTTTGAAAACGCGATGAGTTTCAAACGGTTGTTGACGAATTCCGCCTTTTTGACGGTCGTGTTTTTGTCGACGTCCGCCGCCCTGCGCGCCGCCTGTTGGAAGCCGCGTGTCCCGACGAATTTCAGCGTGCCCGAATCGCTCAGCACCACGACGCCTTCCTTATAAGCGGTTTCGTCGGACTTGAACGGGATTTCCTTTTTTGATTCCTTTTCGCCGATGATTTCGCTTTTTCTTGGGGATTTGAAACGCTTTTTGACGTCCAGAAGGTCGGATTTTATCTTGTTGTTTTGCAATCTCTTGCTGTTAAGAATCGCGGTAAGTTCCTCGATTGTCTTTTTAAGTTCCGCAAGTTCGGCTTTGAGCGCGTCTTCTTCAAGCCCCGTCAGACGACGAAGTTTCATTTCAAGGATTGCCTGCGCCTGTCTTTCGGTGAGCCCGAATCTTTGACGCATTCTCTCCGACGCAATCGCCGCCGATTTCGACGTCTTGATGATTTTGATGATTTCGTCGATATTGTTGATTGCGATGAGCAGTCCTTCCACGATTTCCGCGCGGATTTTCGCCTGTTTCAGGTCAAAATTGCAGCGTTTTATAAGCACGTCGCGCTGGAAGTTGACGTAATGCACCAGCATTTCGACAAGTCCGAGTTGTTTGGGCTTGCCTTCCGCGATCGCCACCATATTGATATTGAAGTTTGTTTCAAGTTTGGTATGTGCAAGAAGATAATTTACGATTTTCTGCGCGTCGGCGTCCTTACGCACCTTAATTACGGCGCGCATACCGTTTCTGTCGGACTCGTCCACGATGTCCGAAATACCGCCGAGTATGTCTTTTTTCGCTTCGCGAAGTTGCAGTATTTTTTGCAGCAGGTCGGCTTTTTCAACCTGATACGGCAGTTCCGAAATAACGATGTTTCTTTTCGTATTCGCCGTCTTCGATGTGGATTCTCGCGCGCAGAGTGATTTTACCCTTGCCCGTCGAGTACGCCTGCACAAGGTCGTCCCCCGCGATAATTATGCCGCCCGTCGAAAAGTCGGGGCCGGGGACGATTTTCATAAGTTCGTCAAGTTTGATTTTGGGATTATCGACAACCGCAACCGCGCCGTCGATGATTTCGCCGATATTGTGAGTCGGGATATTCGTCGAAAAACCGACCGCTATGCCGTTTGCGCCGTTCACGAGAAGGTTGGGGAATCGGCACGGCAAAGCACCGGCTCTTTCATCGTATCGTCGAAGTTCCATTGCCATGGTACGGTGTCCTTTTCCAGGTCTTTCAGGATTTCCATCGCAAGTGGATTCAGGCGGGCTTCGGTGTAACGCATTGCCGCCGCGCCGTCGCCGTCGATACTGCCGAAGTTGCCGTGGCCGTCGATCAGCACTTCTCTCATATTGAAAGGTTGCGCCATTCTGACCATAGCGTCGTAAACGGACGTGTCGCCGTGGGGGTGGAATTTGCCAAGACATTCGCCGACGATACGCGCCGACTTCTTATGCGGTTTGTCCGGGGTGTTTCCGAGTTCGTACATAGCGTAAAGGATACGGCGTTGCACGGGTTTAAGACCGTCTTCGACGCGCGGAATAGCGCGGTCAAGGATAACGTATTCGCTGTACGGCATCATCGAAGTGTGCATGACTTCTTCGACGGACATTTCGAAAAGTTGCGATTTGTTTTCAATTTCCGTTTGTTTCTTTGCCATTATCCGTTCACCACCTTATCGAAGTAATCTTCACGGTTGAAGTTTGCGTGTTCGTTGATATATTCTTTTCTCGGCTCGGACTTGTCGCCCATAAGCGTCGAAATGCTCTTTTCCGCTTCCGTAGCGTCCTCGATGGTAACGCGCGTAAGACTTCTGTTGTAAGGATTCATCGTCGTTTCCCACAGTTGTTCGGGGTTCATTTCGCCAAGTCCCTTGAAGCGTTGCAAGGTATAATTCCTGCCGAAGTTCTGACGTTTCGTTTCCAGTTCTTCGTCGTTATAGCAGTATTCGACCTCGTCTTTCTTTTGCAGTTTGTAAAGGGGCGGCATACCGATGTAAACGTGGCCGTCGGTGATAAGTCGCCGCATATATCTGAAAAAGAACGTGAGAAGAATCGCCCTGATGTGTCCGCCGTCCTGGTCGGCATCGGCAAGGATAATTATCTTGTGATATTTAAGGTCATCGATGTTGAAATCGTCGCCGAGCCCCGTGCCCAATGCGCTTATAAGCGTCCTGAATTCCTCGTTTTCAAGGATTTTGTCGATTGACGATTTTTCGACGTTCAACGGTTTCCGCGGAGGGGTAAAATCGCTTGAGTAGTGCGGTCGCGACCTTGCTTTGCGCTGCCGCCTGCGGAATCGCCCTCGACGATAAACAATTCGTTGAATTCGGGCTTTTTCCCAGTGCAGGACGCAAGTTTTCCAACAAGGTTTGCGTTGTTTATGCTCTTTTGCTGACGGCTCAGTTCTTTCGCGCGGCGTACGTTATCGCGCGTGCGAGCCGCACCCATTGCCTTTTCCACAATCTTTTCGGCAATCGACTTTGACGATTTAAGATTCAGAAATTCGTCAAGTTTCTGCGACACGAGTTGTTCCACAAGCGGCTTGACCTCGGGATTGCCGAGTTTAGTTTTCGTCTGCCCTTCGAACTGCACGTTTTTGAGCCTTACGGAAATTACCGCCGTCATTCCTTCGCGATAGTCCTCGCCGATAAGCGCGGAAAGTTTTTTGTCCTTGATAAGGTTGTTTTTTTGTGCATACGCGTTGAAGACTTTCGTGCAAGCCGACTTGAACCCTATCTCGTGCGTGCCGCCGTCGGGAGTCGGGATATTGTTGACGAAAGAAAAAATGTTTTCGGTATAACCCGTCGTATGCTGCATCGCGACGTCAACCTGTACGCCGTCCTGTTCCGCAGTGATATGAATAGGTTTCAAGTAAATCGCGTCCTTTTCGGCGTTGATATACGACACGAAGTCCGAAAGTCCGCCTTCGTAATGATAAACGCTTTGTTTTCCGGTGCCGCCTTCGTTTTCGGGACGGTTGTCGTTCAGGATAAGCGTAATCGACTTGTTCAGAAAAGCGATTTCGCGAAGACGCGTCGCAATGATCTGGTAATTGAATTTTTCGTTTTTGAAAACGCGCGTATCCGGCTTGAACGTAACCTGCGTGCCCGTCTTTTTGGTTTTCCCGACAAGTTTCAGACTGCCGACGGGAATGCCCGACTTGATTTTCCCGTTGACTTCGGGCGAATGGAAGTCCTGACGATATTCGTTGCCGTCCTTATAAACCTCGACGGTGAGCCACTCGGACAGTGCGTTCGTGACGCTTGCGCCGACGCCGTGCAGACCGCCCGAATACGCATACGAATCGTTATTGAATTTGCCGCCCGCGTGCAACTGTGTGAAAACGACTTCCACGCCGCTGACTTTCAGTTTCGGATGAATATCCACGGGGATACCGCGGCCGTTGTCGGCAACGCGAGCGACGTTGTCGCCCATAAGAGTAATTTCGACGGTGTTGCCGTATCCGTTTGCGACTTCGTCGATACTGTTGTCGATAATTTCCCAAAGGATATGATGAAGCCCGTGGTTGCCCGTGCCGCCGATATACATACCGGGGCGAAGCCTTACCGCTTCAAGACCTTCCAGAATTTCGATTTTTTCTGCGCTGTAATTAGATGACATTATTTTCCTCTCACAAAATCGTTAAAAGTTTCAAAATTAAACTACCAAATTAGTGTAACATATTTTTATAAATAAAAAAAGTAAATTGTGGTCGATTTTTGAAAAAAACCACAAAATATTGTGCGTCCCTTTGGCGCATATCATCGTCACTTTGACATTATTATCAAAATACAAACGAATAAACACCTTAGTTTTGGCGACAGCCAAAATATAACTTTGACAAAGTCAAAATATAACTTGCAAAGCAAATATAACTTTGACGCAGTCAAAATATAACCGCGCCGCAATCCGTACCGCGGCGCGCAAAAAAAACACGCCGTTGGGCGTGTTTTTGAAAGTCGTTTTGTTTTGCCGTGTTATTTGCCGACGAATCCGTTGATGGCGTCAAGCATATCCTTGTAAACTTCCTTGTTGTTAAGTTCGTTCAGGATTTCGTGACGGCAATCTTTGTAAATTTTGATGCTGACGTTTTTCACACCAAGCCCCTTGTACATTTCGGCAAGTTTTTTGACGTTCGACGCGTTCTTTCCGCCGACGGGATCCTTTTCGCCGCTGAAAATCGCAATGGGACGATCCTTATTGACTTTTGCAAGGTTTTCCTTTTTGTAAACTTCCGAAAGCCCGTTCATAAAGCATTTATAGAAGTTGTTGGACATGACGTATCCGCATTGTTCGTCGTAGCAGTACTTTTTGACCTGATCGACGTCGCGCGAAAGCCAGGCAAAGTTGTGTCCTTCTTTTTTGAAAGGTTTGTTGAAACTGCCGAAAGCAACTTTGTCCATAAATTTGCCTTTCGCCTGTTCGCCTTTCATCTTTGTGATGGTGTTTGAGAAAAATTTGCCCGCGCCCACCACGACGCCGGGTTGACGCGCGCTGCCCGACAAAATAACACCGACCGCGTCGCTGTCGTTTTCAAGATAGCGTTGTCCGATGAAACTGCCGTAGCTGTGTCCGAGAAATACCACGGGGAGCGCGTATTTTTCGGAAAGGTATTTCGTGATAAAAAGTTCGTCCTTGACGGAGTCGCCGTAAATATCGCCCGCATGATATCCGATGTCGTTTTTCTTTTCGGTGTTGCCGTGGGCGCGGTGGTCGTCCGCAAAAACAATATATCCGTTCGCATTCAGAAACTTTGCAAAGTCGTCGTAACGGCGCGCGTGTTCCGCCATACCGTGTACAATCTGCACGACTCCCTTGGGCATTTTCACGTCGTCCCAGACGTATGCCTGCAAAATCGTGTTGTCGAAAGATGTAAATTTAACGTATTTCATAATTCACCTCATAACGTATCATATTTTCAAGTCACGTTTAATTATAACAACATAACGCGATACTTTGCAAGTCATTTTTGAATTTTGAGGTATTTTTTGCAAGCCGCGGGATATATTTTACTATGGACGCTATGAAAAACAAGACAATCGTGCTTACGGGCGGCGGCAGCGGCGGACACGTGATTCCGATTCTTGCGCTTCTGCCCGAGATAAAAGAAAACTTTGACAAAATATACTTCGTCGGCGGCAGCGGTATCGAAAAAACGCTTGTGAAAGACGAGGGCGTTTTCTATCACGAAATACACACCGTAGGGCTTGACCGCGCGCACGTTTTCAAAAACCTGAAAATCCCTTTCGTACTGTTCAATGCGGTCAGAGAACAAAAAAGGTTTTTAAGAGAAATCCACCCCGACGTCGTGTTTTCAAAAGGCGGTTTTATATCCCTGCCGACGGTGCTTGCGGCGCGAAAACTCAAAATCCCGTGCGTCGCCCACGAAAGCGATCTTTCGCTTGGCCTTGCAAACAGAATCGCTGGGAAAAAAGGCGCGACGATTTTGACGGGTTTTGACAAAACAGCGACTTTATCCGACGATTTTATATACGTAGGCTTTCCTTTACGTAAAGAAGTGGAATTCGGAAACGCAAGCGCGGCAGTGAAAAAGTACGGGCTTGACAAGTCCAAAAAAACTCTTCTCGTCATCGGCGGAAGTATGGGCGCAAAGAAGTTGAACGACGTTCTGGCGCAGTCCCTTGACGTACTGTTGAAAGACTACGAAATCGTGCACGTCACGGGAAAAGGCAAAAACGAAATTCCCGAAAAACAAGGTTATCACCCCGTGGAATTCACAAACGATATCGGCGATTTGTTCGCCGCCGCAGACCTTGTCGTATCCCGTGCCGGCGCGGGCGCGATATGCGAACTGACTTATCTCAAAAAACCTTTGCTTCTTATCCCGCTTTCAAAGTCGGCTTCGCGCGGAGACCAACTTGACAACGCCGAATACGCAAGGAATTTCGGCGCGCGCGTTCTTTACGAAGAAAACCTTTCGGAAGAATCTTTCATAAACGAAATATATCGCACGACCGTGCCGACTCACCCCGTATCTTGCGCGGGAAATAGGACAATTGCACGAATTCTGACTTCTTTTGCGAAAGGCGGAAAATAACGTTTTTCGGGTGCTACACTTTCACCTGAGGTGAAATATGAAAAACGTAAAACTTTACAAATGGCTTACGGTAACGCTTATGCTTGCGATAAGCGTATTTTGTCTTTTATATCTTGAAAAAATCCAGAAATCCACCGCCCCCGCCGTCGCGGAAACCAAAACAAAAAACACGGCGGAAACGGACAAGCCCGAACGTCCCGTGTTTTACAACACCCTTCCGAAAAGCGCGTATTCGTACAACGGGCAACAATTCCAGAATATCGGCGGCAACGATGACGATATCCTTAAAAACGTACATACTTTCGGCAAAACCGCATACGTCTTTTTCGACACTTCGTCAAACGGCTACGACGTGAAAACCGCCGCGCCGTCGGTCGCATGCGCCCTTGTCGACGAAAATCTTACCCTTAAAAAAACCGTAACGTTGTCGGGCGACGGTGCGGAATATTATCTTTCTTCCAAAATCACGGGCGACGGGTTTTTCGTCCTTACGAAATCCGACTCGTACGTTGCGTTGTACAAAATGAATTTCGACCTTGTCGTAATCAACAGAACGGCTTTTGAAAAGGAAGTCGACGGCACGCTGCACCTTCAAACAAACGGAAAACTTCTTTCGATAACGACAAGCGATTCTTCCTTGTCCGTACGGGTTATCGGCAGCGACGGAGTGATTGAAAAATCGTCGTCGATATATCTTTCGTCCCCGAAAATCGTCCTGTGTTACGAAAAGGACGAAACGGTTAATATGTTCGTGAACCTTGAAAAAAGTTGTGTTCACGTAAGGTATTCGGACTTTTACGGTTTCCTGTCGTCCGACGAAACGGCGGGAAAAACAATCGACGAAATTTTGCCTTTCAACGGCGGATTTGCGGGAATCTACCTTGAAAACGGCGAAAAGTTTTTGTTTACCACAGACGAAAACGCCGTGTTATTGCTAAAAAAACAACTCCCGCCCGCAGGATTTACGAAAATTCTCAAAAACGGCGAAAACATTATGCTCGTATCGTCGCAAAACGGAAAAACGACGCTCTCGCTTTTTTGCACGCACCTTGACGAAGTGATAACGCGCACGTACGATTCAGAAACGACGCTTGTGCCGTATTTTGACGAGTCCGGGAGAATCGCGCTCTTTGACGGCGAACACGTGACGTTGTATTCGTACGACGCCGTAAGCATTGAAAAAATCGAAAAATATCCCGCGTCGGCGGCGTGCGTAAAGGTTTTTGAAAGCGGCATCGTCGCATTTTCGGCAAACAAAAAAGACGGCGCTTTCAACAAAAACTACGGCAAAAGCGACGTCTTTATAACGGTTCTTAAAAAGAATACTACAAAATAGTTTTTATGTGTTTTTTGAAGTCGTCGCCGAATCGCGCAAGCGAGAAATCGGCGGCGGCGATAGCATATCCCAACTTGTTTCCGATGTCGTAATGCGCCCCTTCGAAGGTATAAGCGACCGCGCCTTCCGTCTTTGCAATGGTCGAGACCGCTTCGGGAAGAACAAGTTCCGTCCCGCGCATCGGCGTTTGTTCCAGCGCGCCGAAAATCCCGTTTGACAGCACGAAACGTCCAAGGCTCACGAGATTTGACGGAAGATTGTTAATGTCGGGTTTTTCGATAAGGTTCTTAAACTCGGTAAAACGTCCGTGCGACTCGCCTTTTCGATTGCGCCGTACAGCACCGCAAGTTCGTTTTCGACTTCCTGCACGCCGACAACTGTTTTGCCCGTTTCGTCGTACGCGTCGATAAGTTGTTTTATGCACGGCACGTCGTTCACGACGACGTCGTCGCCGAAAAGCACCGCAAAAGGTTCGTCCCCGACAAAGTCTTTCGTAAGCAATATTGCCCCGCCCGTCCCGTTCAGGGTTTCCTGCGTGATAAAGGTGATTTTGATTTTTTAAGAAGTGCTTTAAGTTCCGGCGTGTCGTTTAAGGCCGGCGTAAAGTATCTTTCGATTGCTTCTTTGCCGCGGCTGACTATTATCGCGACTTCTTCGATACCGCTTTCGGCGCATTCTTCGACAATGTAATGGATTGCGGGTTTATCGACAAGTACAAGCATCTCTTTCGGGACGCTTTTCGTGATCGGCATAAACCTGGTGCCGTGCCCCGCTGCCGGGATAACGGCTTTTCTGACCTTTCGTGTTTGCATAAGACACCTCTTATTTATTGCAATTTATCAAAACAACGCTTTGATATGACCGTAATCGGTGGATTAAGCCCTGATTCCGCAATATTAAACGACTGCGGCATATCTCGCTTTTCGCCGTCGACGCAGAACGTCGCGCCGCCATCTATCGTGATATTTGCATTGTTTATTTTCAAAAACTTTATCCGCTTTGACGAATACTCCTTTGAAAATCCGACGAAAAACGCCCTGAAATACGGGAAGAATAGTTCGATAAGTCCAAGGAGTTTATCGTGCTTCGGCGCGGCGATCGTCAAAGGTAAATCCCGCCCGTTTTTTTGTAAGCGCGGTTGAATTTAAGGTTAAAACATTGCTTTGACTTAATCGCCATAATAAGCGAATATTCGCCCTTTTGCGTTTTCCCGGCGGCACAAATTTTTGCGGGGATTCTGTAAACTTTCAGTTCCTTGAACACGCCCAGGATATACGCAAGTGCTTTTATTTTCCTTTTCAGTTTGTTATCGACGTTGTAGCCGAGCGGCGTGAACGTGCCCGTCGCAAGGACGTAAGTGAAATATTTTTCGTCGGCGTGTCCCAACGACCTGATTTCAAAATGTCCGTCGGCGTTTTTCGAGCATTCGTTAAGCGTGCCCGACGGAACGTAAATAATTTCGTTTCCTTGTCGGCGTACATATTCACGACGGAGTTGAGCGTGCCGTCGCCGCCGAATACGACGATAACGTCGCACGGCACGTACGAAAACCCTTCGCCGTCGGTGATATGAAACACGCGTACGTCGTACGTTTTCAGCATCGTTTTTTTGAGTTTATCGACGTTTGCGCGTTTTCCGCGCCCGCTTTTGTCGTTGACGACGATGACCGCAAATTTCTTTTTTTCGTTATCCATAAAATTCCTTTCCGTTATATTTTATCATACCGAAAACGGGGTGTCAACAGCGCGCGCTCAACATATAATATAATGCTTTACCCGGGCTTTTGTGTTGACTCCGATAGCCTGATAATAGTATAATTTAATCCGAGGTAAAATATGAAAATAATTATCGTTGAAAACTCAGAAGAATTCGGCAAAGCCGCGTTCAACGAAGTTTACAAAATCGTCAAAAACAACCCGTCCGCAACGCTCGGGCTCGCAACGGGCTCGACTCCGCTGCCGCTTTACGCGGAAATGGTAAAAGACCATCGTGATCGCGGCACGTCTTATAAGGACGTCAAAACTTTCAACCTTGACGAATACGTCGGGCTTCCCGCGTCGCACAAGGAAAGCTACGTAAACTTCATGACGCGCAACCTGTTTTCAAAAATCGACGTCGATATGAAAAACGTCAATATCCCCTGCGGCACGGCGGAAAACGTCGACGAAGAATGTGCAAGGTATTCCGCCCTTTTGAAAAACGCCGTCGTCGATATTCAGGTTCTGGGCATCGGCGGCAACGGACACATCGCTTTTAACGAGCCGGGCACGCCTTTCGACAGCGTCACCCACCGCGTATGGCTCACCGAAAAAACCATAAGCGACAATTCCCGCTTTTTCGGTCATATCGACGAGGTCCCGAAAAGCGCGATCACGATGGGCATCGGCGAGATAATGCGCGCAAAAAAAATCCTTATGCTCGCAAGCGGCAAAAACAAAGCGGACGCCGTTTTCAGAATGATTTCGGGGAAAGTCGACGAAAGTTGTCCCGCCTCGGTATTGCAGTTGCACCCGTCGGTCACGGTGATTCTTGACAAAGAAGCCGCAAGTAAACTGTAATTTCCCTTTGAGTCTTATAAAAAAGAGCACGCTTTTACGGCGTGCTTTTTATGTCGCAATTAAGGTTTATACGTTAAGTTTCAGGAAGTAATCGGTGAGTTTTTCGGGCGTGTCCGAAAATCCCGCGTCGCTCCAATACTCGATGATAAGAATGAAACTTTCGATAACGCTTCTGACTTTCAGTTTTTCGGGCAATCCTTTCAGGTCGACGAAACCGTTGACGACGCACGCGGTCGCAAACTCCCTGACGCCTTCACGCATATAGTCAAGGAAAATCGCCTTGCTTTGCGAAAGCAAAATCGCGTGTATTAGGCGGCTTTCGTCCTTTATGTGATAAAAAATGTGCGTTATGAAATGTTTGTAATCAAAAATCGACGAGCGGGAAAAGTCGTGGCTTTTTTCCTCTTTCAGAACGTGCGAAAACACGTGCGAAAATATCGTCGTGCAGACCGATTTCAATAAATCTTCTTTCGTTTTGTAGTGCGCGTAAAAGGTACTTCTTGCGACGCCGCTTTTGTCCAGCACGTCCTGAATCCTCACGTCGTTGTAGTCTTTAAGGAGCAAAACTTCCGAAAAGGCGTTGTAGATTTTCTCATTTGTATCTTCGATTTTTTTATTCATATTGTTCTCCTTTCGTTATTTTATCATACGACGTGTTCGGTTGTCAATACTATTTGTTCGGCAAATTTCGACATATCAAACATTGCGTTCGGCAAAGTATAGTTATTATTAAATTATCCGAACAAAACCAAAGATATTGTTTGACAAACTACTGTTTTTTTTGCATAATTTTGTCGATATGAACAGAAAGAACGAAAAAACGCTTTCCGTAAGCGAACAATACAACGTCGCCAAAGCAAAAAAAATCGCGATAATCCTTATACTTCTCGCGCTGGTTTTTTTGTTTTCGTCGTGAGCGTTTTCGTCGGCAGCGGCACGCTTTCGTTCAAAGAAGTTTTCCTTGCAATATTCAACAAAGGCAGCGAAACGGCGCGGCTTATCGTCCGTCGCATAAGGTTTCCGCGCGTCATCGCCGCGCTTATTGCGGGCGGCGGTCTTGCGGTGTCGGGGCTTGTCATGCAGACGGTTTTGAAAAATCCGCTTGCCTCCCCCACGACGCTCGGCGTGAGCAACGCCGCTGTTTTCGGGGCGAACTTTGCAATCATCGTCGTCGGGGCGGGCGCGTTCCACTCTACGCACGGCTCGTGGCTTTCGATAAGCAATCCTTATCTCGTTTCGACTTTCTCGTTTTTGTCGGCGATTATCGCAGCCGGCTCGATACTTCTTCTTGCGCGGCTTAAAAATCTGAACGCCTCGGCGATAGTGCTTGCGGGCGTTGCGGTATCCGCGATTTTTCAGGCAGGCACGACGCTCATTCAATATTTTGCAAGCGACACGCAGGTTGCTTCCGCCGTGTACTGGACTTTCGGCGATCTTGGGCGCGCGTCCTACAAAACCGACCTTATTATGTTTATCGTCGTTGCGGTTTCGACGTTGTTCTTCTTTTTGAAGCGTTGGGATTTTTCGGCGATGTCGGGCGGGATTGCGTATGCGAAAACCCTTGGCGTGAACACTCGGTTTATGACGATTATGTCGCTGTTGCTTGCGTCGCTCATCACGTCGGTTACCGTATCGTTTCTGGGCATAATCGGGTTTGTCGGACTTACCGCGCCGCAGTTTATGAAACGCATCGTCGGCGACGATTACAGATTTCTTTTGCCGTCGTCGTTCCTTGCGGGCGCGCTGCTTTTGTTAATATCCGATATTCTGGGACGTCTGCCGATTTTCGGCACGTCGGTTCCCGTCGGCGTAGTGACGTCGCTTATCGGCGGCCCCGTATTTTTGGCAATACTTTTAAGGAGGAAGAAGAATGAATCTGAAAATATCTGATTTGTCGTTCAAATATTCCTCCGGAAAACAAGTCCTAGACGGCGTGAATTTTCAGGCGGAATCGGGGAAATGCACTTTCCTTCTCGGCGCAAACGGAGCGGGAAAGACAACTTTGTTTTCAAATATTCTGGGGTTATTAACTCCAACTTTCGGCAAAATCACCCTTGACGACGCGGATTTATCGTCGCTTAAACCGCGCGAAAAAGCAAAACTTCTGGGATACGTCCCGCAAAACGTTTTCTTCCCGTCGGGGAGCGCGTTCGACGCGGTGCTTCTCGGGCGACGTCCTTACATCAGATGGGGCGTTACCGAAAACGATTTGTCCGTTGTGGAAAAACTTTTCACAGACCTTTCCGTGGAAGACTTCGCAATGCGGAACGTCGACAGCCTTTCGGGCGGCGAAAAACAAAAAATCGCCATCGCACGCGCCCTTGCACAAGAACCGCAGGTTTTGCTTTTTGACGAACTTACAAGCAATCTTGACGTGAAAAATCAGGCAGACGTTTTGTCTTTCATCAAAAAACTGACCGTGGACAAAAACGTAATTACCGTTGCGATCGTGCACGACCTGTCGCTGGCACTGAGATTTGCGGACGATATCGCGTTTATGAAGGACGGGAAAATCCTGCGCCAATGCCCGTCCTGCTGCGTAACCGCACAAGACTTTAAGGACACTTTCGACGTGAATGCCGACGTCGTTGAAATAAACGGCAAAAAAACGATTATATACGAGGACTGAAAATGAAAAAATCTGCTTTGATTCTTTTGATGATTATCGTTACTCTGTCGTCGCTTTTCGCTTTTTCGGCGTGTAACAAAGGCAATGATAACGCAAACGGCAAAACCGTAACCGACCTTCTTGGACGCGAAGTTACCGTGCCCGAAAAAATCAACCGCGTCGTATGCATCGGCGCAGGCTCTCTTCGCCTTTACACCTATGTCGGCGATTTGTCGAAACTTGTCGGCGTCGAGGACGTCGATAAAGACGGCACGGGCGTCGGAAAAACACTTTCGATAAGACCGTATAAAATGGTCAACAAGGATTTGTTCAATTCCCTTCCGTCGTGCGGAATGGGCGGCCCGCAAGGCTCTGCCGACGCCGAAAAGATTCTTTCGTTAAACCCCGATATCGTCTTTTCCCTTTACACTTCGGACAAGGCGGCGATGGACGATTTACAGCAAAAAATCGGGAAACCCGTTGTGGTATTAAGTTACGGCAAGACGGAAGCGTTTGACGCAAACGTCAAAAAATCCATTGCCCTTCTTGGCGACATTCTGAACAGGAAAGAACGCGCAAACGAACTTTTATCGTTCATTTCCGACACGGAAACCTATCTTTCGAGCATTGGCGAAGGTATCGACAGGAACAACAAAGCAACCGTGTATCTCGGCTGCCAGAGCAACTACGGCACGCACGGCATTGAAAGTTCGTCGGCAAATTACTCCATCTTCGACGTTTCAAAAATCAGAAACGTTCTGGACGAGAACGGCTACAAAGGATACCAGAAATCGCTCGACCTTGAAAAACTCGTAACAATGAATCCTCAAAGGATTATCCTTGACGCCGGCGGACTTTATATTCTCAAAACCCAACTCAAAGAAAAACCCGAATTCTTCAACCGTCTTTCGGCTTTCCAAAACGGCGAGATTTACCTGCAAATGCCCTACAACGCTTATTACACGAATCTCGAAACCGCTTACGCCGACGCATACTTCGACGCGTGGGTGCAGTATCACGATATCGCCCCCGAAAAACTCAACTTCGATTACGTCGAAAAGGCGCGCGAAATCTATAAACTGTTTTTGGGCAAAGATTGCTATGACGACGTCGCTAAGATTATGCGCGGCGGCTTCCAAAAACTCGATATATCAAAAATCTGATATATATTTGCTTTAAGTCAGGAAGAAGCAACGCGAAATGCGTTGCTTCTTTCTTTTTGTTTTATTTTGTTTTTTTACATAAATTTTTCTCTTTTTATGTACTTCGACATTTTTTTGAACGCGTTGTTCATTATTTCTTCGTCTTTCGCCTCGACGGTCAGTCTGATTTTTTCTTCCGTGCCGCTTTCGCGGATCAGGATTCTGCCCTCGGGCAGTTCCCCTTTTATTGCCGAAACGTAGTTTTGCAAGTCCTTATTCCTTACGACTTCCGACTTGTTCTTCACGGCGAAACTTGCGTTGATTTGCGGATATCGCGTAACTTTTGACAAGACGCTCAGCGGCAGTTTCGTTTTCTTTATCGTGCTTGCAAGGTACACGCTTGCAAGAAGTCCGTCGCCCGTCGCCGCAAACTCGCCAAGGATTATGTGCCCCGACTGCTCGCCGCCAAGGATATAGCCGCCTTTTGCCATCGCCGCCTGCACGTTATGATCGCCGACGTCCACGCGCAGCATACTCACGCCCATTGAGTTTAAGTTTCTTTCAACGCCCATATTGCTTAAAACCGTGCAAACGACTTTCTTTTTATTGAGTTTTCCTTTTTTCAGAAGTTCGCGCGCGATGATGAAAATAATTTCGTCCCCGTCGACTTCGCGGCCGTTTTCGTCGACAGCGATAAGTCGGTCGGCGTCGCCGTCGTACGCAAATCCGACGTCGGCGTTAAGTTCTTTCACCTTTTGCCGCAAAAATTTTGTGTCGGTCGCGCCGCACTCGTGATTGATAATTCGCCCGCAACCTTCGTCGTTAAAGGAATACACGGTGGCGTTCAGGCTTTCAAAAACGTGTTTCGCAACGTGTGAAAGCGCGCCGTTCGCACAGTCCAAAACGACTTTGAGCCCCGACAAATCGTCGGCGATTTCCGTCACCGCCCGCACGTAGTTTTCAAAATATGCTGCCCCGTTTTCGACCTTGCCTTTTTCGTTTGCGACGACTTTTCGCTTGCTTTCGATATGTTTTTCGATTTCGGCTTCTTCGATGCGGCAAAGTTTTCGTCCGTCGCTCATAAAGATTTTTATGCCGTTGTATTCGGGCGGATTGTGCGACGCACTTATCATAACGCCGTAGTTTGCGTCGATTTCACGCGTGACGTTAGACACGGCGGGCGTCGGCACTATATCGAGGTTTATCACGTCCGCGCCGGCGTCGATAATGCCGCTTATAATCGCACCTGATAGTTTTTCGCCGCTTATCCTCGTATCCCTGCCGAGCACGACTTTGCCGCCGTCCGCGGAATAACCCAAAAAGTTTCCGACAAGGTACGCAAGGTCGTCACAAAGCGTTTCGCCGTAAATCCCGCGTATGCCGTCCGTGCCGAAGTATTTCATATCAAACTGGTTTTTGACGTACTTCGTGCGGTTTTCCTTGACGGTTTCGCGGCTTCGACCGATGCACATACAGTTTTTCGGAAGGTCGACGGTGACGGTCGTGCCCGCCGCGATATAGGCGTTGTTTTCAATATTTACAGGCGCGATGACGTTGCTGTTACTGCCGATAAAAACGCTTTCACCGACGGTGCTTCTGTGCTTGTTTTTGCCGTCGTAGTTCACAAAGATACTGCCACACCCGACGTTGCACAAATCGCCGATATCGACGTCGCCGACGTACGCGAGATGCGCCGCCTTGACGCGCTGTCCGACGGTCGCGTTTTTGATTTCCACAAAGTTTCCTACCCTGCATTCTTTCCCGACGTCGGCGTTGGTATGAACGTTGGCAAACGGCCCGACAGTGGTTTTATCGCCTATTTTTGCATTCCTTAACACGCTTTTTATGATTGTTACGCCGTTTCCGACTATGCTGTCTTCAATGACGTTTCCCGTGTCCAGGACGCAACTGTTGCCGATCACGGTATTCCCCCTTATGTACTGGTCGGGAAAAACTATCGTGTGTTTGCCGATACGCACGGTTTCGTCGATAAAGACGTTATCCGTCGATATAAATTCCACCCCGTTTTTAATATGGTTGAAAATTATTTCCAGTCGTTTATCGTTATTCATAAGCCCTCCGCGTTTTTATCATTATATGCGGAAGGCGGGTTGCGTTACACAAAAAAATCGCACCGATCGGCGCGACTTTTATTTTCGGATTTATAATTGTTTCAGATATCTTTTTATCGTGCTTATGAACTGCGAAAACACGATGCCGGGCTCTTCGAGGTCGGGCTCCCAGCGTTTCACCCATTCCAGCGAAACGGTGCCGTCGTATCCGGCTTTCTTCAATCCGCGCAAAGCGTCTTTGACGGGAATATCGCCGTAACCCAGCATTTTATATTTCGTGACGCCGTTCTGGACGACGCTGTCCTTGATATGGACGTAACAAATTCTGCCGCCAAGGTTTTTGAGCGTTGTTTCGATACTTTCGCCGTTGAAACGGTACGGGTGATTTATGTCCCACAGCACGCCGCCGTCGCACTCTTCGACAAAATCGCGCAACAGTTTCGTGTCGCAAAAGATGCCGTTCGTTTCGATAAGAGGCAGGACGTTTTTCCCGCTTGCGTAACTTAAAATTTCCTTGTAAAGTCGTTTGCAAAGTTGGATATCGCCGCCGTCGGGCATAGGTCTGTTGGTGCACATTACCCTGATGTACGGCACGCCGAGCGACTCCGCAAGGTCGATATAAGCCTTGGCTTCCGCAACCGCTTTTTCCTTTTCGGAATACACCGCAAGCGACGCACCCGACGTAAGCATGGTGATGCCAAGCCCGAGGCTTTTCAATTTTTCTTTGGTTTTTTCAATGTTTTCGGGTTTGAACTGTTTGACGTCGGGCGCATAGATTTCGCCGCCGATACCACGCACTTCAAAGCCGTCGTAGCCAAGATCGGACGCAGTGGATACCACTTCGTCATAAGACCAGTTCGGGCAACCGATTGTCGAAAAAGCAAGTTTCATCTCTGAAATTCCTCCTTAAAGTCCTTGTTATGCGGTTTCGATTGAAGCGGCGGTTTGCAGTTTCAGAATCTCGATCGCTTCTTCACGCATCTTGAATTTTTGTATTTTGCCTGCCGCGTTCGTCGGGAACGAGTCCACGAACCTGACGTATCTCGGCACCTTGTGTTTTGCCATTCTTGCGCCGACGAATTCCTGACTTCTTCTTCGGTCATTTCTTCGCCCTCTTTCAGAATGACGCACGCCATGACTTCTTCGCCGTACGCCTCGGAAGGCACGCCGATGACCTGCACGTCGGAAACCTTGTCACACGTATACAAGCACTCCTCGATTTCTTTCGGATAAATATTTTCACCGCCGCGGATAATCATATCTTTGATACGTCCGACGACCTTATAATATCCGTCTTCGTCCACGGTGCACAAATCGCCGGTATGCAACCAGCCGTCCTTGTCGATGGCTTGCGCGGTCGCTTCGGGCATTTTGTAATACCCTTTCATTATATTGTATCCCCTTGCACAAAATTCGCCGGGGGTGTTTATCGGAAGTTCTTCGCCACTTTCCGGATCGATGATTTTGCACTCGACGCCCGGGAACGCACGCCCTACCGTGTTTACTCGTTTGTCGATGCTGTCGGAAGTCGTCGTCATCGTGCAGCCGGGCGACGCTTCGGTCTGTCCGAAAACAATGACGATTTCGCGCATATTCATTTTGTCGATGACTTTTTTCATCACTTCGATGGGACAAGGCGAGCCTGCCATAATGCCCGTTCTGAGGCTTGAAAAATCAAAGTTATTGAACTGCGCGTGTTCCAGCATTGCGATGAACATCGTGGGTACGCCGTGCACCGCCGTGCATTTTTCGACGCTGATTGCGTTCATAACGGGGACGGGGCTGTATCTTTCGACGGGCACCATCGTCGTGCCGTGAGTAATGCACGCCATCATCGCAAGCACAAGTCCGAAGCAGTGGAAAAACGGAACGGTGATGCAAAGTTTGTCGTTTTTTGTAAATTTCATACCGTCGCCGATGGTTTTGCCGTTGTTCAGGATATTGTAGTGCGTGAGCATTACGCCCTTCGGAAAGCCTGTCGTGCCCGAGGTATATTGCATATTCACGACGTCGTGTGTGTTCAGAGTTTTTTTGTTTTCCTCGTAAATTTCGACGGGGAAATCGCCGCCAAGAATTTTCAAATCCTCAAAATTGAGCATACCTTCGGGCGTTTCTTTCCCTGCAAAAACGACGCGTTTCAAAAACGGCAGATGCTCCGACTCGATTTCGCCGGACGTCGTTTTCAGTTCGGGCAGAAGCTCGTTCACGGTTGCGACGTAGTCGTTGTTTTTGAATCCGCCGATCATCACGAGAAGTTTCGTGTCCGACTGCCTCAAAAGGTATTCCAACTCAAAAATTTTGAAATTGGTATTGACGGTTACAAGCACCGCACCGATTTTCGCCGCCGCGAACAACGTCAGAATCCATTCGGGAGTGTTGGTTGCCCAGATTGCGACGTGATCGCCCTTTTTGACGCCCAAAGACATCATGCCGCGCGCGATGAGATCCGCCTCGTCGTTAAGTTCTTTCCAGGTGCGGAAGTAATTTCTGTCGGTATATCTTACCGCCCAGCCGTTCGGATTGTGTTTTGAGAGGTCGTCCAGGACGCCGCCCAAAGTGTTTTCGATAAATTCCATAGGTTTATAACGTTTCCGCCATAGCGTCTTTCACACTGACGCGGAAAAAAGGTTCGAGATTAAAATAATTCCAGGGTTTTTCGTCTTCCGGCGGGGAAACCTTGAATACCATCGTCTGGTCGAGCGTGGGGTGCTTAAAACGAAGTTCCGCCGCCCATAGCGCGAGATTGCATTGCGCTTTCGGACGATTTCCGCTGTATCGCATATCGCCGACGATGGGGTTTCCGATATGCGCCATCTGCACGCGGATCTGATGACTTCTGCCGGTTGCAAGTTTCACGCCGACAAGCGAAAGTTTCCCGATGGACTCGAACACTTTATAAGTAAGTTCCGCATATTTTGCGCCTTCGGTGACTTCCGGGACGACGCGGACGGTATTGCTTTTCGGATCCTTTTTCAGGTGATTTACAAGCACCGCCTGTTTTTCTTTGGGCGTATCGTAAACGACCGCAAGATAAGTTTTTTCAAACTCGCCTTCGCGGATTGCCTCCGACAGTCTTGCCGCCGCCTTTGACGTTTTTGCGAAAACCATAACGCCGCCCGTAACTCTGTCGAGTCTGTGCACAAGCCCGAGATACGCGTCGCCGGGCTTATCGTAAGTTTCTTTCAGATAATTTTTCAGAATCGAAAGAATATCGGGATCTTTCGACTCGTCTTCCTGCGACGGCATATTTTGCGGCTTCACCGCAACGAGAATATGGTTGTCTTCGTAAATAATTTTTACGCCTTGATATTCTTTGATTGCATTGTTTTCCATTAAAATATCGCAAGGGCGCTTGCGCCTGCTGGCAAGACGATACCCTCCTCCCTGGTATTCAGACCGATTTCGTCGGCGGTAATTACTGCGTTTTTCGACGTATTCAGCCCGAGTTTCAGCATATTTGCCATAACGGTGGGTTGAAGCCCCGTCGTGTAACTGTTGAGAAGATAAAAAAGCGGATTGTCCGACAAAACTTCTTTCGTTTCCCTGATGAGCGAAAACAGATTGTCCTCGATTTTCCACATTTCGCCGCCAGGACCTCTGCCGAAACTCGGCGGGTCCATGATGATTGCGTCGTACTTCCTGCCACGCTTTATTTCGCGACGGACGAATTTTAAGCAATCGTCGATGATATATCTGACTTTTGCGTCGGTAAGTCCCGACAAGCGTACGTTTTCGCCCGCCCTTTCGACCATCGCTTTCGCGCTGTCGACGTGGGTAACTTCCGCGCCCGCCGACGCACACGCAACCGTCGCGCCGCCGGTATAGGCAAACAGGTTCAGAACTTTAACGGGTCTTCCGGCGTTTTTGATAAGGTCGATCATTTTCGCCCAGTTTACCGCCTGCTCCGGGAAAAGCCCCGTATGTTTGAAACCCATAAGTTTCAATTTGAACGTAAGATTGCGCCAACTCACGGTGAAGTTTTCGGGCATGGGTTCCAGGTATTCCCAATGGCCGCCGCCCGTCGCGCTTCTCACGTACTTTGCCGTCAGACCTTTGTAGTTTTCAAGGGGGAAAGATTCGGGCCAGATGACCTGCGGATCGGGACGAAGCAAAACGTATTTGCCCCACCTTTCCAGCTTATTGCCGTCGCCGGTTGCGATGACCTCGTAATCTTTCCACTCGGAATTGACTTGCATTATTTCTTTTTGACGGACAGCGTGATTTTATCGTCGCCGATGTCCCATTCTTTCGTGTAGCCGTCGATATCGTTTCTGACTTCGTCGGCAAGGACGGCGTTTCTGACCGTCGTGTTGTCGTTCATAATCTTTTTAAGGAGCGCGGAATCCGTTTTGAACCCGAGCGTGATATGGTCGGTAACTTCAAAGCCCGCTTCCTTTCTCATCGTCTGGATTTTGGAGACGATTTCACGCATTGCGCCTTCTTCGATAAGTTCGGCGGTGAGCGCGGTGTCGAGGATTACCGAAATATCGCCGTCGACTTCGCTGCTGAAACCTTCCTTGTTTTTCACGGACACGAGAATATCGTCCTTTGAGAACTCGACTTCCGTGCCGTCGATATCGACCTTATACGTGCCGGTTGCGACTGCGTTCACGATTGCTTTTCCGTCGGCATTCGCAAGATGCTCCTTGATTTTGCCCAAAAGTTTTCCGTATTTCGGACCGATCGTTTTGAGTTGCGGCTTGATTTCGTACGTTACGAAGTCCTGTTCGCCCGACGCGTTAAGCACTTCTTTCACGTTAATTTCGTCTGAAACGAGGGCTTTCAGTTCGTCGTCGAATTCAACGCCGGTCACATACAGTTTCTGCAAGGGCTGGCGGTTTTTGATGTTCGCCTGATTTCTTGCGGCGCGTCCCAAAACGACAACGCGGATAACTTCTTCCATGCCGTCTTCGAGCGCGGTGTCGATGAAACTTTCGTCCGCCACGGGGAACGAGGTCAGATGCACGCTTTCGGGCGCGTTTTTGTCAAACGACCTGACAAGGTTCTGATAAATGCTTTCCGCCATAAACGGGGTGTACGGCGCGATGAGTTTCGACAGTTCGGTAAGGACGGTGTAAAGCGTCATATACGCGGCGATTTTGTCGTCGGACATTTCGCTTCCCCAGTATCTTTCTCGACCGCGACGGACGTACCAGTTGGAAAGTTCGTCCACGAAGTCCTGAATCTTCCTTGCGCTTTCAAAAATCTTATATTCGTTCAGACAGTCGTCCACATATTTGATAAGGCTGTTGAGCCCCGAAAGCACCCATCTGTCCATGACCGACAGTTTGCAATCTTTAAGGTTGTATTTCGTCGGATCGAACTTGTCGATATCGGCGTAAAGTACAAAGAACGCATAGGTGTTCCAGAGCGTGCCCATGAATTTACGCTGCGACTCACTGACGGCTTCGGGATAGAACCTCGAAGGAAGCCAGGGTGCGCTTGACGTATAGAAATGCCATCTCACGGCGTCCGCACCTTGCTTGTCGAGCACACTGAACGGATCGACGACGTTGCCCTTATGCTTGCTCATTTTGATGCCGTCTTTGTCGTTGACGTGTCCTAAAACTATGCAGTTTTTGAAACTTGCCTTGTCGAACAGAAGCGTCGAAATCGCAAGCAATGTATAGAACCAACCGCGAGTCTGGTCGATTGCTTCCGAAATAAAGTCGGCGGGGTACACTTCGTCGAAAATTTCCTTGTTTTCAAACGGATAGTGCCACTGCGCGAAAGGCATGCTGCCGCTGTCGTACCAGCAATCCAGCACTTCGGGAACGCGGTGCATTACGCCGCCGCATTCGGGACACGTGAACGTGACCTCGTCGATATAAGGTTTATGAAGTTCGGGTGCTTTTTCAAGCCCGCCGAGTTTGCAAAGTTCTTCGCGGCTGCCGACGACGTGTTTATGTCCGCACTTGTCGCAAATCCAGATGGGAAGCGGCGTGCCCCAGTAACGTTCGCGGCTGATGCCCCAGTCGATGACGTTTTCGATGAAGTTGCCCATACGTCCCGTCGCGATTGTCGGCGGCATCCAGTTGACCGACAGATTGCGTTTCATAAGTTCGTCGCGAACTGCCGTCATCTTAATGAACCAGCTTTCGCGTGCGTAATAAATAAGCGGGGTGTCGCAACGCCAGCAGAACGGGTAACTGTGTTCGTAAAGCATATCCTTGAACAGCAATCCCGTTTCGTTCAGTTTCATGATAATGGGACGATCGGCGTCTTTCACGAAAAGACCTTTGAAGTCGTAAACGTCGTCGGTGAGTCTGCCGCGGTCGTCCACGAATTTCACAAAAGGCAAGTCGTAACGTCTGCCGACCTGCGCGTCGTCTTCGCCGAATGCGGGCGCGATGTGTACGACGCCGGTACCGTCGGTAAGAGTGACGTAATCGGCGTTCGTAACAAACCAGCCCTTCGACGTGTCTTTGACGTAATCGAAAAGGGGTTTATATTTCGTATATTCGTAATCCTTGCCCTTTTTCACGCTGACAAGTTCGTATTCGTCCTCCTTGAAAAGGGACGGGATAAGAGCCTTTGCCATAATGAAGTATTCGTCGCCGACCTTGATTTGGCGTAGTCTTCTTTCGCGTTCATACAAAGCGCGACGTTGCTGGGGAGCGTCCACGGGGTGGTCGTCCAGGCAAGGAAACTCGTGTTTTCTTCGTCAACGAGCCTGAACCTTACGAAAACAGAACGTTCTTTGACGTCCTTGTATCCCTGCGCGACCTCGTGGCTTGACAAAGCCGTGCCGCAACGCGGGCAGTAAGGAACGATTTTATAGCCTTTGTATAAAAGTCCTTTTTTGTCGATTTCTTTCAGGCTCCACCACACCGACTCGATATAATTGTCGTCGTAGGTGACGTAGGGGTTTTCCATATCCGCCCAGTAACCGACGCGGTCGGACATGACTTCCCATTCGTGTTTATATTTCCATACGCTTTCTTTGCACTGCTTGATGAACGGCTCGATACCGTACTTTTCGATTTCCTGTTTGCCGTCGATGTGCAGTTGTTTTTCCACTTCGAGTTCGACGGGAAGACCGTGAGTATCCCAGCCCGCTTTCCTTAAACGTGATAACCTTTCATCGTCTTATAGCGGGGAATAATATCCTTCATAACGCGGGTGAGAATATGCCCGATGTGGGGACGTCCGTTTGCCGTAGGCGGACCGTCGAAAAACGAAAACTCGGGATTGCCGACGTTTTTTTCGACGCTTTTTTCAAAGATGTGGTTTTCCTTCCAGAAGTCCAGAACTTCCTTTTCGCGCGCCACAAAATCAAGACCGTTGTCAACTTTTTTGTACATTGAAAAACCTCAATAATTTATATATTTCAAGACATTATAGAAAATATATTATGAATTGTCAAGAAAAGCGCGCGAAAAAGGCGAAAGCCTTTGCCTTCGCCCCTGAAAAATTTTTTTTGATTTACGCTTTTTGCACGACGTAACTTATATAAATCCTGAATCCGTTGTCTTCGACAAATTTTTCGCCGTTCACGGTAACGTCGTAATCTGAAACGTCGATATTTGCAGTGATATAATATTGGTTTTTATGCTCGCCTGCGCTCATATCGAACGTTTTCGCCTCGACCGCTTTCAGGTTTTTCATTCGTATCAGCCTTTCGTTTTCGTCGGATTTTTCGTATTCGTCCTGCAACCTTACGGTTTTGGTCTTTCCGTCGGCGTAATGCACTGTTGCGGTTGCTTCGCCGAAGCTGAACGCGTCGCCTTCCGTGAACGTGAGATTTTCAACGTTCAGATTTACAAAATCTATGCCCGTGATAAAGTTTTTCACGGTAAAGAAGATTCTCCTTGCGTACACTTCGGGATTTTTCCGATAAACCGCAATTATTTCGTATTCGCACTCCGTCTTTTTGAGTTTGTCAAAAACTTCTTTCGTGAATTCCTTTTTGAGGCTCAGGTCTTGTTCGTCGGGGGTGACGTAATACAAAATAATATCTTCGTCCGCGCCCGTCACGGGTACGTATTGCTTGCTGTCTTCGTCCAGAACGAGGCACAGTTTTATGGCGGCGATATACTCTTCGTACGACTTCCATTCGCCTTTCGTTTTTTCCGTCCATACGTCGTTGAATCCGGGCGTGGGCTGCGAAATCTTTGTTGTTCAGCGTAACGCCTTTGACGGCGGTTTCTTCGAATACCGAATAATTAAACGTTTCAACCCCCGTGAGCAACGAAAGAATAAACATTTTTTTGTCGGAAGCCGTCGTCGTATCAAAACCTGAAATTTGACTTTCGGAAATATCGACGGGCTCCGCTTTTTTCAGCGATTTGTAAATATATCTGATTTTCGTATTCTGCGCGTCAAACTTTTCGCCGACAAGGTAATTTCTTCTCACGCTGTCTTCTTTTTTGACGGAAACGTATTCCTTTTTTTCTTTATCGTATTTCACGAATTCGAAGTCGTAAACGAAGTCGTCTTCGGTCACCTTATACGGCAGCACGACGTCGGTCGCGATGCAGGTGAAAGTAATGTTTTTTTCCCCTGCCGTTTTGACGTCGAAACCGCTGTAAGAAAGGTCGTAAAATCTATAACTGTTCTCGTCCCAAAGCGGAACTTCTTCGTCTTGTTTTTCCGTATTACGGTACTTTATCACAAATTTCATACCGATAAAGTCCGAAATCGATTTCACTGCGAATATCCGACACCGAATACACAGGCGCGCCGTGGTCTTCCGACAGCACAAAATCAACACTCGCAACGGCGTTTTCTTCTTTTTGCACGATATACTTGAATCGCGTCGAAAGCCCTTTGTATCTTGCGGTAACGGTGTACGTATCGACGCGCGCTCCCGTCGTGTTTTCAAGGGTAACGTCCTTGTCGGTAAGATCGACGAAGCGGTATTTTTCTTCCTTCGTTTTTTCGTTGTAAGAGTAAACTTTAAGGACGCCGCCTTCGGGCGTGAAAGATTCGCCCTCGACGTAATATTGCTTTGCGGAATACAACTCGATACCGACGTCCACGAACTCGCCCTTATTTTTGTCGCACGCAGAAAGGACGGTTGCCGCCGCGATAACCGTAATCGTCGCAATTAAAATTAAAATCAACTTTTTATTTTTCATATTATTTATGATACAACATTTTTCGTCTTTCAGTCAACCTATGCCAACAGATAATAATACGAACGTTGCCAAAACGCCGATATTTCAACGCTTTTATGAAAAAGGCGCGCTTGTAGTACATACAGTACAACTGCGTTTGCCTTTTCCAAAAATCATCTGAAATCTCGGCGTTTTCGGTTGTGAACAAGTTTTCCGTCGTGTTTTTAGGATAAGACAAGGCA
Source organism: Clostridiales bacterium (assembly GCA_022009995.1). Lineage (GTDB taxonomy): Bacteria > Bacillota > Clostridia > Christensenellales > CAG-917 > CAG-349. Next base: position 1,143,074 of record CP091734.1, on the reverse strand, counting down.
CGCGAGCGGCTTAATACTTTACCGTATAAGCCGTGAGCGTAACGCAGTATTAATCAAAAACACGGCGTAAAACCTAAGTTCGTATTATTATCTGTTGGCATACAACAATTAACTTTTTCTTGACTTTGTCGCGCGTTGGTGGTACAATACGCTTACTGCGCTAGGCGGGGGACTAGGGGTACCCTGTAATCCGAAACCCTCTATATGCGGGGCTGAATGCCGTATGCGGCCTTTTGTATGGTTGGTCGGCAAAAATAAGGGACGTTGATATCAAGGTCTTGTGCAATGTCGTCCCGTGAACCATGTCAGAGCTTGACCGCAGCAGCATTAAGCGGTTAACGGCGTGTGCCACGAGGTTACCTTGAAGGAGTTACCTGTTTTTGTATCACTTCGGTGCAAATTGTCAGGTTACGGTTGCGCAGTTTTTTGAAAACAAAGCGACGGGCTTTCGCTCGTCGCCGTTTTTTTGTCAATTATTCCGTTTGATTTTATTTGTTCATCTGCTCTTTGAAAAACTCGCACGTTTTGTCGATTGTTTTTTTGCTTTCGTCCCAATCTTCGGGATACAAAACGGCGTAAACGTGTCCCATTTTGTTTCGCACTCGTCCGACGTCGGGAAATCGAGGGTATACGGGATTTTCTTTCTGTCCAAACATTCGATAAACCTGTTCGTATCGCCCTTCAACATATCGTTGAAGCAACTGTTGATGAACATCGGCGGGAACTTTTCCACCTTATTGTTGATTATATCGACGCTTTTATAAAACTTGTGCTTTTCATATTTCTTCGCCCCGCCGTAAAACAGCCCGACGTACGTCTTTGCAAGGTGCACAGGGAAATTCGCAATCGAGTTCGGATAAAACGCGGCGCAGGTAAACGCAACCCCCTTGAAAGTCATACGACATTTTTCGACCTCGTAAAGTTTTTCAAGTTCTTCGTCCGCGATAATCGAAAGTACAAGTCCTGCGTAATGCCCGCCTGCGCTGTCGCCCGTGATAAAGGCGTTGTTAAGGTCGATATTAAACCTTTCGGCGTTGTCGTAAACGAAGTTTATCGCCCTGAAAATCTCCTGCACGGGGACGGGCAAAGTCACGCTCGGAAACAGACTGTACGAAAAACTCACGACTACGAAACCGCGTTTTGCAAGCGCTTCGCAATACGGCGCGTTCAGATCCTTGTCGCCGTACATCCAGCCACCGCCGTGAATATCGATTATTACGGGCAGTTTTTCGTTTTCCGTGCCATTTGGACGATACACGTCCATAAGGTGCCATTTGCTGCCGTCGCCGAAATAATCAAGGTCTTTTATCGCGGACACGCCCGTGGTTTTCGTGAGTTTTGCCGCGCGTTTTTGGTCGCTTTTTAAGACTTGTTTGTTCCACCACCAGTCCAAAAGTTTCAGTTCAAACTTCATTTTTTCACCTTTTTTCCGAAATAATATTCAATAAATTCTGCGACGCGAGTTTCAGCCTGAAAGCAGTCACGTCGTATGCGTTCTGGTCAAGTCCGTACGGATCGGGAATATCGCCGCCTCCCACAAGTTCCGAAAAAGTAAAAACGTTGTCGTACGGCAATGCGTTTTTTTGTTTTTTGGTCATCGTAACGACGTAGTCGGCGTTTTTCACGACGTCTTCCGTGATGACTTTCGACTTTTTCTTCCTGATCGGGATATTAAGTTTTCTGACCGCAATCAATGCTTGTCCGCGCGTTTCGCACTCGTCGGGATTTATGAAAAGTCCGTACGACGAAACGTCGGCTTTCACCCCGCTTTCTTTGGCGTAAAACCTGAAAATCGCTTCCGCCATAGGGCTTCTGCAAGTATTCCCGGTGCATACGAAAACCACGCGCATCATTCCACCTTTCCCGCAACCGCTTTCATCACTCGGTTCATCACGGAGTCATACACGCCGCCGCCCGTAAGGTTGTCGATGATGATGAAGTCGGCGTCGTTTTCCGCAACGTGCAAAGCGTTGTAAATATGGCGCGCAACGGCATATTCGTCGCCGCCGAGATCAATAAGTTTCCTGTTGCCGTAAATTGCAATATGTTCGGTTAACGCAAGGATTTCAGGCGATAAACCGTCTTTTACTGCATTATCGTACAATTCAATCGCCTTTTCGGGAGTACTTGCGAGCACCGCCCTGCATCGTGGTGCGTAGTGCTTGTATTTCATACCGGGGGCTTCGGCTTTTTCCACCTTGCCCTTGAACAATTCCACTTCGCTTAGAACACCCGAAAGGTCGCGCTCGGTGATTATGCCGGGGCGCAAAATCGTGGGGATTTCGCGGCACAACGTGATTATCGTGCTTTCGATTCCCCCTTCGCATTCGCCGCCGTCAAGGATAAGCGGAATACGCCCGTTCAAATCGTCGTAAACGTGTTTTGCGGTTGTCGGCGACACGTGCGTCGACACGTTTGCCGAAGGCGCGGCAATAAGCGTTCCCGTGGCTTTTATAAAGTCGCGCGCCATCTTGTGCGCGGGGTATCTCACCGCGACGGTATCCAACCCGCCCGTACACGACAAAGGCAGATCGTCCGCTTTGGGAAGAATTACCGTAAGGGGGCCGGGCAAAAATTTTTCGGCAAGGCGGAAGTACGCGTCGGGCACGTCTTTCGCCACCCTGTAAACGTCCGAGAGCGTCGAAATATGTACGATCAGCGGATTATCGGACGGACGTCCTTTTGCCGCGTAAATCTTTTTTACGGCGTCGTCGTTGAAGCAATCTCCCCCCAACCCGTAAACCGTTTCGGTGGGGAATGCGACGACTTCTCCTTCTCTTATAAGTTTTGCGGCAAGGTCGATGCCTTCCGCTCCCATAACCTGCGTTTTCATAATCCGTGAATAAATAATATAAACGCCGCTCCGAAAATATCTGCCGGAACGTCGTAAACGATAACGTTTGTCAAGCGCCCTTCTTGATTATACGAAGTATACGTTCCACACTCCGTTTTCGTCCTTTGCGTAAAACGCCACGTCGCCGAACCTTTTCGCGTCGATGATCACTTCTTTGAACCGATTTTCGAAAATAACGTCGCCGTCGTAGTTTTTAAGCCCGAATTTCAAGGTCTTTTTATCCTGCGTGACGTACACGCCGTTGAAGAAGAACGCGCCTCTTTTTGTCGTGTACATATCGCTGACCGTGGGATTTCCGATGTCGCGTCCCGTGTTGTCGACAAGAAGGTACGTCGTGCCTATTTGACCATTGCGTACTTTCCGACGAAAGCCAGACGGTCGTTGTTATAAGTGCTTCCGACGATGTCGGAGTATTTTCTCGTTTCGTCAAAGACGACCGTGCCGTCAAGTTTATAAGCGACGACGTACTTGTTTCCGTCCGCAACTTCCTTGACCGCGGTAACGATACCGTTGTTGTAAAATACCTTGCTGTAAGTGCCTTCTTTTCTTAAAACGGTGTTGCCCTGTTTGTCATAGATAATAAGGTCGGAAGTGGAGTCCTCGTCAAAGCCGTAGCCGTCGACAAAAGTCAGTTTGACGTAGCGATAATCGTTGGAGCCTTCGTCGTAACGAGTCGCGCTGCCCGACTTATCCGACAGCGAAACGTAAATATTCAGATTGCTGTCGATGACGTATTGCTGATCCTGCGTCGCAACGCGGTCGGCGTCTCTGGTGATTGCGACCGACACCCAACTGTATCCGTTGTTAATATATTCCGACAAATCGCGGCCAACGCTCTTTTTGTAATATTTATTGACGATTGTCGAGAAAATGCGGTCGGGAACGATAAGGGTTTTCGCACCCGATTTCATATCGTACGTCCACACCGAAATTTTGTAATAAGTGTATCGCTTGTCGATTTCTTCCTCTTCGGGCTTGGTCAGCACCTTGTACTGATATCCGTCGTCTTTGGTGCTGGACGTTTGTTCATAGCAATAAAATTTGTCGCCTCCGAGGTAATACGCCGCGCGGATTGCGCCCGACGAATATGCGCCGACGCCATTGAACATACTTGTGATTTCGTTGCCGCTTGCAAGGTCGTATGCGACAACGTCGACGACAGCGTCCTTTGAAAACACCGACGTCGCTTTTATCATACGGGTTGCGATAATGTAATTGTCGGCAACGATATACGACACGTCATAAGCCTTTTGCGCCTGCTCGTCGAAATAATAGGTTGAAAACTTTTTGCCGCCTGCAACGGGCGACACGGAATTGTTTGCGGCGTAAATCTGCCAGGAGTTATTGCCGTCCGAAAGTGCGTAATAGTCCTCCGACAACGTCATAAACATTTCGGACGTTTTTTTGGAATCGGCACTCACCGGAACGTTCAGCCGCGTGCCGTCGTTTCTGAAAAGTTCATATTTATTCGTGTCGGCATTGTACGCGCCGATAAATCCGTTTTCGACAAAAAAGTCCGCAGAATACACCGCGCCGCTTCCGATAAGGTTTTTCGTTTTAAGGCTGACGAAACCGTACCTGGACGAAGCGACCTTGCCGTTCTCGCCAAGGATGTCTTTCCTGACCTTCAACACGCCGTTTTCCTTGTCGTAGGCGTTGACGTACTCTTTGTACGTATTGACCGTGCCTTTTTCCTCGTAATACGGCATAAGCCCTTCGGGCAAGACAAACGAACGATCGTGGTCGTAATCGGTTTTTCTCACAATGCCGCCGTGCTGCACGTAAATATCGCCGTAAGTTACGGCGGGGTTTTTGTCCTTACCCTTATTGCACGCCGTAAGCACCGACGCCACAATTATTAAAATCAGTAAACTTAATAAAACTTTTTTGCGCATAAAAAAATCACCCTGAACAAAAGTTCAGGGTAAATTATACCAAAGAAATGCTTTTATGTCAATTTTAACCGCCGTGTTATCTCTTCCTGCCGCGATTCTTGAACATAAATAAGCCCAAAACCAGACAAATCGCAATCGAAATCCCCACGACAATCCAGAAGCCGTACAGTTTCCCTTCCCACGGCACGCCGGTATTCATTCCCCAGAACGCCGCAATCATGGAAGGTATCGCAACAAGCAGCGTCAGAATGGTAAGCGTACGCATGACGATGTTCAGGTTGTTGCTGATGACCGACGCAAACGCGTCCATCGTGCCCGTCAGAATGTCCCGATAAATATTACACATTTCGATTGCCTGACGGTTTTCGATGCCAACGTCTTCCCAAAGGTCCTGGTCTTCCTCATAAAATTTCACGCCTTCGGTGCGCTGAATCTTGTCGATGACGAAACTGTTTCCGCGAAGGGACGTCGAAAAGTAAACAAGCGATTTCTCGATATCCAGAAGTTGGATAAGTTCCTTGTTTTTCATGCTTTTGTTCAGCTCCGCCTGAATACGGGTGCTGGTTTTGTCGATCTGGCGCAGATATTGCAAAAACTTCGTACTTGAAACGTACATAAGTTGCAACAAAAACCTTGTGCGCTTATACGTCGCGAAACTTTTCACGCGGTTCATAATGAAGTTTTGCGTGATGATATTTTCTTTCAGACAAACGGTAACGACGGTTTTCTGGTTTGAAATGAAAGCAAACGGCAAGGTCGAATAAGTATAGTAGTCGCTGCCCTCGTCGTCTTCCATAACCGGGATATCGAAAAGCGTCAGCAGATTCCCGTCTTCGACTTCGATACGGGCGCGCTCTTCCTCGTCCAACGCGGCTTTGATATAGTCCTCGGGAAGCGCGGTAACGCGGCTCACGAGTTCGATTTCTTTGTCCGTGGGGTTTGAAAGGTTAATCCATTTTCCGGTGAGATCGACGTTTTCGACGCCGTTTTCGACGTCAAGCGACAAAAGCTGATTATTTTCGTCGGTATAGTAAATTTGAAGCATTTCTCCTTCCTCCAATACAAAATAAAAGCACGGGGACACCGCGCTCATCGTACAAGGAAAGAATTACTTACGCAAAAAGAGCGGTGTCAACAATATTGATTTGCTTTTTACTTAAAGGGTCGTCCATAGTAAATTATTAACACCTCGTGTTCAAAAAGATAATGAAATAATAACACTTCAAAAATTTTTTGGCAAGAAAAAAACCGCGTTTACGGAAAAAAAGAGTTTTTTTCAAAGAAAACCGCCGTATTTTGCGACGTTTTCCGTTTTAATCGCATAAAAAATCCCCGACGATTTGTCGGGGATATTGCGTTTATATTATTCTGCGTCGGGGTTTTGCCATTCGCCGTAGGCTTCCTGCTGAGTCGCCGCGTCTGCCGCGACATATTCCGCTTCCGCCGTCCTTTCTCTTTCAACCGCCGCTTTGTAATGGACGATGAATTTTCTGATGGAGTTTTTAAGGGTTTCGCGTTGAGCGGGCTCCTGGAATTTTCCGAAAGCAAGCACGAGAATGTTTGCCATTTTACGCATCGTCGCTTTGGAATAACCTTTTTCAATGGCTTCGTCAAGGACTTTTACGAACGGCTCGAACGGGATAACCTTTTTGGGTTTTTCGACAGGTGCTTCGACTTCCGCCGCGGGTTCTTCCGCCGCGGGTTCTTCCGCAACGGGTTCTTCCGCAACAGGCTCTTCAACGTTGTCGTCGGCGAAAATTTCGTCGCGGATATCGTCAAGGTCTTCGTCCGCCATTTCAAGTTCCTGCGCTTTTTGTTTTTCAAGTTGATCCTTCTTTGAAGGAATAGGTTTGGACTGTTCGTGAATGATGACGTCGCGGATGCGATTTCGATTTCGTACAGGCGGCTGTTGTCAACCTTACGTTCAACGTGGCGTTGGAGTTTCACCGCGGTGTCGAGGTCTTCCAGCATCTGGTCTAATGCGGCGCCGGTCTTCTTCTCGGGCTTTACGAAAGCGTATGACAACATAAGAATAATCGGGAGCGCAAGCACCACGCAGTAAACCGCGATATCGACGCCTTCGGCGCTCTTGACCTGAACAAGCCCGTAAACCACGAAAACAAGTGCGAAAACAAACAATGCGATTGCGGTCGAAATAAGCCCGACCTTAAACTTTTTGCCGGAATATTTCGCCTTTATCTTGTCGGAATCGACGTATTTGCTGGGATAATCGAAACGTGCGCCTTTGAACGCCTCCCAACCTTCCATAAAAGTTTTGTCGGTTTTCTCGTTGAAGCAAGTTGCCTCGAACTGTTCCAGATTACCGTCGTCGATAACGCCGGATTCGTTTGCGAAATTGCCGATTGTTTTGCAGGATTTAATGAACCTGCGTCCCGACAATTTTCCGAGAATGCCGCCGAATACGACGAATGCGATAAGCGTCAGCCCGAGCACGGTAACCAAACCGCAGAAAAGTGCCCTTTCGGGAACGCTGAAAGCCTGCCAAAATTCCACTGTTGACAACAATTGAGCAACCATAAAACACATCCTTTATTTCGCGTAGTAAAACAATGCTTGTTACAAATCTATGCTATTATAACATAAAATTAGTTATTTGCAAATAATTACGCGCACTTTTCAGCAAAAAAATTACTTTATATCTATAAAATGCCCGGTTTTGAAAGAATATAACAGGATTTTATCAACTTTGACGTCGTAGGCTTTCATGACGGCGATTTTATACGTTTTGAGCTGTCGCGCGTACTTTTCTGCAAGTTTTTCGTCGGAAAGTCCCGAATATTTGAAGTCGACTATGACGTTTTCTTCGCCAAAAAACGCAAGGTCGATCGTGCCCTGCACCAGAATATCGTCGGACGAGTCGCCGCCGACTTCCCCCGCCTGCAACGAAAGCATGAACGATTTTTCGCGGATATATCTGCCCTTTATCCCTTCCTGAATGACGGGGCTTTGAATACACCTTAAAATATCGTTTGCGTCGACAAGTTCTTCGTCGCCGTCTTGAAGGACGCCGTTTTCGACAAGGTTTTTCAAAAGATAGTTTATCTCGCTCACGGTGCTTGTCGAGAAGTCGATGTTTTCCATGACGGCGTGGTACGCGATACCCGTGCGGCGGTTGTCCGACGACGGATTTATCATACTCGGCGTGAATCCTTCGTTTTCTTCGTCGCGGACAAGCCTGTTTATCTCCGTTACGGTATATTTCGGGCTTATACGGCTCGATTTTTCAAACGGATAAACGAAATCAAGCACATTTTTCAACGCATTTCGTGTTTTATCGTCGCCTTTTGACAGATAAAGTCCGTTTTTTGCGACGTCATTCGGGTTTTCAACGGTCGGCTCCACGAAGTCGATAAGCCCGTATAAGCCGTAATCGATTGCCGCGGCGTACGTAATCAGGTCGGAAAATCTCATTGACGAGATGACCGGCGTCGGGAAATCGAACTTCTTTTCAAGCGCTTTATTTGTCATTCCCGTGACGTAAATGCGGTTTTTCGCGCGCGTCAGCGCAACGTACAAAAGTCTTATGTTTTCGTCCGCTTCCCTGCGTTTCGCTTCCAGCTTTATTGCGGTATAGGCAAGCGAATCTGCCTTTAACCTTGTTTCTTCGTCAAAAAGTTTTATGCCCGCGCCGAGCGTCCTGTCAAAAACTATGTCGCTTTTTCTCACTTCGCCGCCCCAGCCTGCGTCACACCTTGCAAGGAATACGACGGGGAATTCAAGCCCTTTGCTTGCGTGGACGGTAAGGATTTTTATCGCGTCCGCTTCGTCGTCGGGGTTCGTGCAATCGTCGTCGTCGCCGTTTCGTATCGCCGCCGCAAATGATTGCAAATCGGAATACGCCGCGCCGTCCGAAATAAATTTTCTGACCGCCGTCATATCGTCTTTTCCGTTTTCGCCGGCAAGGACGTATGCGTCGAACGCGGTCGTTCCGACCACTTCGTACAAGAAATCTTTCACGCCGCAAAACGCCGCTCTTTTTCTTTCGTCCCACAAAAATGCCAGAGCGTTTCTGCATTTTTCCGAAAGTTCGTCAGGCTTTTCCGCGCATTTTTTCACGGCGTCGTAAACGAAATCGCTTTTATAATACTTCACGACTTTCGCGACGTCCTCATCCGAAAATTTTCCGAAGTGCGACCTTAAAAATCCGACGAACGCGATATCGTCCAGCGAGTTATCGACCGCTTTTATAAAGCAGGAAAGTTCTTTTATATATCGTTTGCCCGCGCCTTCGATAAAGCCGTCGCTGGCGTAAGGAATACCGTTGTCGGTCAGCGCGCGCAAAAATCCGTCCGAGCCGCTTCCCCTTTTCCTGAAAAGCACCGCGATATCTTTGTATTCGAGTGGTGAGTTGTCGCTTTTGACATATTTTGAGCCGATTATTTTCCTGATTTCTTCGGCAACCGCGCTGCCTTCCGTATAACCGCTTATTTCGTCCAACGACGAGTTTCTTTCGTGCGACATTACGCTGTAAACGCCGGAAATTTCGGTTTCTTCGCGCGAAGGATCGTTTTTCACAAGCATAATGCGCGCGTTTTTCGACATTTCGCCCGTGAATCCGTCTTTTATGAAAAGGCTTTCGTTTTTATAATCGCACCCGCCGTGAGTGAGCGTCATTATCCCCGAAAATACGCGGTCGACAAATTCCAGAACGCCATTTTCACTTCGGAAGTTCGCGGTCATCGGCAGCGCACTTCCCTGTGCTTTTCCCGTTTCAAACGACTTCTTTTTGTCGGTGAAGATTTTGGAGTCGGCGTTTCGGAAGGCGTAAATGCTTTGTTTGACGTCGCCGACCATAAACAGATTGCCGTCTGTAATTTTCAGAAGAATTTCTTCCTGCAACGGGTTGATGTCCTGATATTCGTCCACGAACACGAGCGAGAATTTTTGTCTTATTTCTTCCCTGCGGGACTCGTCTTTCAGAAGTTTCACGGCGTATTTCGACAAATCGGCGAAGTCGATTTTGTTTTCGCGTTTTTTAAGTCTTTCGTACTCGCGGTCGAATTCTTCGACGACGCGCATAACGACGCGCATAAATTCTTTTGCGTCGTTCACGTTATAGTTTGTGTAATCGACGAAAAGTTTTTCGGAAAGATTCTCGATTATTTCGGCGGTTTTGTCGCGAGCCGTCGCGACAAGCGCCTTATCTTCGTCGGAAATTTTGGGTTTTCCTCCCCTGAAATTCGGCTTTACGTATCTTTCGATTATTTTCTTCGCGTCGTTTGCCGTGCACATATCCGAAAGTTCTTCCAAAGTTTCCACAGAATGTCCGAGTGCGGCGGCGTAAACAGGCGCGCCTTCGAGCGAGGTCACGTCAATCGCTCTTCTTGCAAACGGCAAAGTTTCCGCCGCAAGGTCGCGGTAAAAATCAAGTATGACTTTCCCGTAAACGCTGTCGGGGTTGTCGGTGACGCTTGAAAGCAGCATCGCCTTGAACTCGTCGGGACGCGGATTTATGGAAATTGCGTCGTAAATTCTCAACACTATTTCCGAAAGCGGGGTGTCGTCGACGATGCCCGATGCGCGCGACGCAACGCGGATAAAATCTTCCGCCTGCTTTTCGTATTCGTCGTTCATCACCTTTTTCAGGGCGCGGCGTTTCATATCCTTGGACTCAGTCTCGTCCATTTGCTGCGCTTTCGGCGAGATTTTAAGGTATTCGAAATTTTCCTTGATAAGCCTGCTTAAAAATGAGTCCATCGTGCCGATTTCGGCAAACGGAAGGTTGTCGATTTCTTCGCGGATTTTGTCGACGTTTTTGACGTTTTCGTCCTTTGCGACGTCGAACAGCGCGTTGATGATTTTCAGTCGCATATCCGTTGCCGACGCTTTCGTGTACGACACGACGAGAATATCCTTGACAGGCACTCCTTTTACGACGTCGTCGACGATTTTTTTGACCATTACCGACGTTTTCCCGCTGCCTGCCGAGGCGTATACGAGAACGTTGCCGCTTGCGTCAAAGACGTTAATTTGTTCGTTCGTCCACTTAGTCATCTTCGTTCGTCTCCTTCTCGATGCGGCTTTCGACTTTGCCGCCGTTTGCAAGCGTCATAAGGTCATCGGGCGAAGATATGTTCGGGAAGCCGTCGCGGACAAACCGTTCGTCGCCCTCGTACGGACACATATCCTTATAGTCGCAGTAGCCGCACGCCTCTTTGAGCGGAGACGGCGCGACGTTGCCGTCCAAAATTTCTCCGATCGCCTTTTCGGACAGTTTTTCGGCGTACTTTTCAAACGCAAGGAACGCCGTATCCGCCACGACGTTTTTCCGACTGCCCGCGGTGCCGTCGTTTTTCAGCGAAACGGGAAGAAAGTCGCTGCTTTTCCCCGCAGTCAGCGTGTTGTCCATCATCGAAATAATATCGGGATTATTTATTATGAATCCGCTCATTTTGAAGCGGTTTTTGCCTTTTGTTTTATATCCCACCGAAACGGGTTGATAAAGCATGCCGACGGGATATTTCAGATCCTTATTTTTCGCGGCGTCCATATATAAAACGGGCTGGATTTTTTCACCACTGTAAATGTCTTTCAGCGAAAGATTTTTTGAGTAACTTTTGTAGTCGATTATCGCGAAATACCCGTCTTTTTCGTCGATGCGGTCGATACTTCCGACAAGGACGTACTCTTTCCCGTCCTTTTTGATTTTAAGCCCTTCGAAATTCGCCTCGCCCTTCTTTCCGATTTTCGCTTCCGCAAGGTACGGCTTGAAGTCGGATTTTTGGAACTGCGCGGCGATTTCCTTGCAGATTTTCGCGCCTTCCTTTTTCACGCGGTCGAAAGAAAGCTTGTTTTTCGCGGCGTCGAACTGCATAAAATCGGGGGATTCGAGCTGTTCTTTCACGGCGCGGTCGCAAACGCTTGCGATAATCTCGTCCGTCGGGTTTTCGTAAGCCTTTTCTTTCACGAACTTTTCCATAATAGCGTGCATGAGCGTGCCCGTTTCAAGGGTACGAAGCACACCTTCTTCGCGCGGTTTCAGCCTTATGCCGTAGCGCAAAAACTGTTTGTACGGACAGGCGAAATACGTTTCCAGCTGGCTTGCCGAAAATACGCCCCGATCTAGCGACGTGTTGATTTTCACGCTTTCTTGCGAGTCGGACGTTTCAATAAGTTTTTCGACGTAAGATTTTTCTTCGTCTGGCAACAGCGAAAAGAAACTGCCGGCGTCGACTTTCGATTTTGCGGATTTTGCAAGCAGAAGTTTGTATTTGCCGTTTTCGTAAGTTGCCGTGTCAAAGGCGTACTCTTTCAACTCCTCATCCTTGGTCAACGCGCGTTTTTTGTCGGTGCGAACGGGCGAAAGCGGACTGCCGCCGACGGTAAAGTAATCCGTCATCGACGCGACAAACGCCGCCGCGCGCCCTTCCGTTCCCTTGTAATTCACGGGATACGACACGACGACTTTTTCGGGCTTTGTCAGAAGGGATATGAGTTCAAACGCGTTGTTTTTCACGCTCTCCTTCTTCGACGGGTATAAATCGAGCCCGTTTTTCAAAAGGCTTTCTTCTTCCTTTACGCCAAGCACGGCGGTATTTGCGACAGAGCGCGGCACAAGTCCTTCGACCGCCCCGCACACGTACATTATTTTTATTCCGTCAAAGAAACTTTCGTTGCTTTGTCCGACGTAAACGCTGTCGAGATACATCGGCACAAGCGCGACTTTGACGTTTTCAAACACGCCTTTCAAGGTTTCCGAAAACTCATAAAGCGAGAAAGTCGTATTTTTCAGCACAACCTGCATTTCGTCGACGATATCGACGAACTTATCGTAAAACTGTTCGGCAGCCTTGCTTTCGACGGTTTTGATTTCGTCCGAGACGGTTTCCGAATATTCCTTGATTTTTTCGTTTTCCAAAAAAGCGTTAAGCGCGGCGACGTATTCCTTGACGTCCTTTCCGTCAAGTCCCGAAAAAGGCGCGGTTACGTCGAATATGCGTTTTCTGACGCTTTCCGCCGCTTCGTTTTTGAATTTTTTGCAAAGTTTGTTTGAAAGCGCGTTTTTCAGCACGTAATTTTCAAAAAGTTGCACGCTTTCGTACCCTTCCGGGGTTTTGTAAAACAGCGGATTTTTGATAAGCGCGTTGACGTCCGAAAAATCGAAGCCGTCGGACGCGCACCTTATCGCCGACAAAATATATCTTGCCTGCGGCGCGGACGAAAAAGGTATTTTTTTGTCCAGAAAATAAGGCACGTCGTATCGCGTAAATACGTTTCTGACGTCGTTTTCGTAATCGTCCGACGACGGCACGACGACGGCGAAGTCCTTGTATCTCAGTTTTTGTTCGATTACCGCACGGCGAATATTTTTCGCAACGTATTCCATCTCGTCCATGATGTTTTTCGCCTCGATAATCTCAACTTTCCCGTCGGTTTCGACGGAAGGAAGTTTGGCATAAGAAAACAGGTTTGAAAGTTGTTTTTTGACGTTATCGAGCCCGACGAAAGCGTACGTTACGTCGTATGCGATATTCGCGTCCGAAAGCCCGCTTGTGAGTTTTTTGAAAGCGCGGCTCGGGTACAATCTTTTGTTTTTCGCGTCGTCATCGGGCGCGATAAGTCCGACGGTCACGTTCCTTGCGTGGATGAAAAGACGGAAAATTATCTCATACTGGGTTGCGGTGAAATCGGGAAATCCGAAAATATAAACGTCGGCGTCCGAAAATTCGTCGCCGATACCCGCAGAAAACGCTTCGAGCCGCGAGGTCGAATCAATAAACGATTTGTGCAATATTTCAAGATATTTTTCGTAAATAATACCGACGTCTTTCAGTTTTTCGTCGTCGACCGCCAACGTGTTTTCGGCATTGACGCCGCTGTTTCGAAGAGCGGTGATGACGGCGTACATCTCCCTGGGAAAAGTCACGTCGTCGACGTCCTTATAAACGGTAAGGTCGTTTTTCACCTCGTCGATTGCCCTTTTCAGCAGCATGACCGAGCCTTCGGGCGTCAGACACTTCCTGTTTTTCCCGCGCATTGCTTTCACGGCAAGTCGCATAAACGACGTAACGTCCACGTCGAACGTCGATGTCAGCCCGAGTTTTTTTAATATATTCCTTTCAAAAGCAAGAGAAAACTTGTCGGGTACGATGACGATTTGCCTGCCGTTTCCGACGTTTTTTGCGATAAGCCGATACATATTGTCGGCGGAAAAACCGAACGTGTTTGAAAGAATGAATTTAACGCTCATAATCAATAAATAAAATAAGGTATAAATATATAATAATTATACATTACTTTTATTGTTAAAGCAACGCGCGCGCACAAAATACTTTATATATGCTTTGCTTTTTTTCGGAAGTATGCTATACTATCCGATATGAAAAAGGTTATTCTTGTTATTTTAACGGTAATTATTGCGTCGGTTCTTGCGTTTTCGCTTACCGCGTGCAACAGCAACGTCGCGACGGACAAACTTTTGCGCCTTAACTGGTGCGACGGCGGCTTTACGGAAACGTTTACTTATTCGGTATCCGGGAAAGTCGGCGAAACGCTCGTTACGGGCACGCTTACTCTCACCATTAAACCCGCCGGAAGCGGCTACGTCATCGAAAGACAACAAACGATGGACGACGGTACCACAATTAACGGCAGCGTCAGCTTTTCGAAATCGGGCAGTTTCCTGCCGTCCGAAAGCGTGCTGACCACCGAAAAAGGCGGCGTCAAGACAACGCAAAAAGTCGTCTACGACGGCAAAAAGTCAGGTTTTATCAGGCGGACGGCGACACGATTCCCGAAGGAACGGCGGCATCCGAACACGATATTTCTTCGCCCTACTACGACAATATGCAGTTTTATACGATTATCCGCGGCGCGAGTTTCGACAAAAAGTTCAACCTTGCGTTCAACACTTTCGCCCCGGGTGAAAACAACGTCGTGAAACTTCAATGCTCCCTGGGCGCAACCGAAAACAAGGGATACACGATCGGCGGCGAGGCAAACTCAACGGATTGTCAGGTCGTATATATCGCCCTTACTTCCGCCCCCGTTTCGACAAATCAGGCGTTCCGCGCGTACTACGCAAAGTCGGAAATTGCGCTTTCAAACCACTATAAACTCAAACAAACGCTTGTGGAGTTCGTGGAAGGCAATTTCACCTATACCTTAAAAGACGCGTCCGCAACCAAGGCATAATAATTTCATAAAACGAAACGCCTCGCCGTATATTTATTGTATGGCGAGGTTTTATTTTGCCCCGAACGGGCTTATCGTTGCAAACAATGCGTCGCACGACGCGCCTTTCTCGATTGAACAAAACGACGGCGCGATTATGCTTTTTGCCGCAAAGGAAAATTGCGAAAACGAAATATACGTGCCGTCCTATGCCGTCATCGACGTGAAAAACACCGTGCGGGTTTACGGCTCGGCGCAACTTATCGACTGGCAAAACGGCGTGTACGACGTGATTATCGAGCCGCAAAAGTACTTTGAATACGCCCCGCCCGTCCCTATCGCGCAAAACTCGACGACTTATAACGGCGACGAAGTAATTGTAACGATATATAAGGACACGAAAACCCGTGCTATTTTCGAGTGTTCGGGCGGCGTAAAGACGGTGGAAATCCCGCCGCTTTCTTCCCCGAAAATTTCCTTTTCCGAAACAAAGGAAGGACTGCTCTTAGTGATTTCGGGAACCGCTAAAATACAATACGTCCTCGTCATGCTTTTTGACGGCGGCTTCCGAGAACTGTTGTCGGTCGAAGCGGACGACGTGTCGTTTTCGTACGCGGGCGTAATTGCAACCGAATATCTGAAAGACATGCTCTCCCGCGTGAAAACCACGACGTATTCGTTTTCGGGCGCGACGGTAAAAAGCAAAACCGAGTTTTCGTATCTTCAAGACCGCGTTTATCCCGACGAACTTATCCCTTATTTATTTTTGGAATCGCTTGCCGCGAAAGACTTTGAAAGAGCGACGGCGTGTCTTGCGCCGGATATCAGGGAAAGCCCCGAAGTTTTTTTGGATTATTTCAAGCCTTTTGACGAAATTTCGCCGATAAAACACCAAAACGCGCAAAAAATAAGCGACCTTAAAAAAGTCGCTTTGATTTCTTATTCAGCCGAGCCGATTATCACGCCCCGCGTGTTCGATTTCACGGTAAAAGACGGATTTATAACCGATATAAACTGATTACTTTTTCTTGCTTCTCGATCCGCCGAAAATCGCGATAATCCTGAGCATTTGCAAAAGTGCCATCGCAAAACTCATGACGTAAGTCATGCCCGCCGCGCGAAGCATTGCGTTGACCTTCTTTTCGTCGCGGACGTTGATAACGCCGTAATCGACAAGGTTTTCGCCCGCCCTTCTCGACGCGTTAAACTCAACGGGAAGGGTGATAAGCGTGAACAGCGCGTACAATGCGTAGCACGCGATTCCCAGGAAAAACAGTATGCTCGACGCGGGATTCTGACTCAGAAAGATTTCCAGCAGTATGCCGATGAGAAGAAGAGGCACAGCCGCTTTCGATGTAACGACGCAAGCGGGAACAAGCGCGCCGCGAAGTTTCATCGGCGCATAGCCTTCCGCGTGCTGTATCGCGTGTCCGACCTCGTGCGCGGCAACCGCAACCGCGGCGATAGTATTGCCGTCGTGCACTTTCGGCGACAACGAAACGACGTTGGTTTTCGGGTTGAAGTTGTCGGTGAGATTCCCTTCGATTTTCACGATTGCGACGTCGAAAAGCCCGTGTTCGTCCAGAATTTTTCGCGCAGCCTGCGCGCCCGTAAGCCCCGATAAATTGCTTTCTTTTGAATACTTCGCAAACCTGAACTGAACGACGAATCCTGCGATCAGCGTCAGCACGACAAGGGGGATAATTGCAATTGTAGTATATAAATATAAGTCTTCCATACTTATATTATACAATAATAAGTGCGCGTTTTCAAGCGGCTACGACACGTTTTTAAGCTCTCCTTTCAATTTTTCGACAAGTTTATTTATTTCGTCCTGACTGATTGAAAGTCTGTCCGCTTCTTCCATAAGTTGTTTTTCGGCGTCGGTGGCGTCGTCGGTCAGTCGTATCCCGAAATCTTTGTTGAGAATAGCCTCGATTTTCAAGGACACGTCGGTAACCGTGCTTTCGACGATTGCGGCGTCGGTATCGAATCCGTATTTCCTTTTCAATTCGTCGTACGCGCTTGTCCATTTCGCCTTGAAAATTTTCAGCCTTTCGGTTTCCAGCGCGTATTGAAGTTTCATATCCGTTTTGATGTCAAACGCTTTTTTTGTCGCGACGGCAAGCACGTTCTTGACCTCGTCCTCGCATTTTTTGTACTTTTCGACTTCCGACGCAAGTCTTTGATTTTCATCTTTCAACCCGTCGACGAGCGCGACCTGCGCTTCCAGCACCTCGATGCGCCTTGCGTCTTTTTGAAGTCTTTCGTCGACCTCGCATTTTTTGTAACCGTTAAGTTCCGTTTTGAACGTTAAATTTTTTTTACCCACAAAAAAACCTCCGTGGCTATATTGTAACCGACGAAGGTCTTTTGAAGTTTTGAATTTTTTGTCGAAAAACGACGATAATTATCTTTTTTTGCTGTTTTTCGTGAGCATTTTGATTTTGAGATTGTAAAGGTTGTCGGAAAGGTCAACCTTGTATTCCTGCGTGTTCACCGTCCTTAAATACTCGGGGTAAAAATGCGCGATTTCGTTGTCGGCATATTTTGCGATTTCTTCAAGCGACGGCAGTTTATACACTTGTTTTCCGCCCTTGAACACCGTAACCATCAGTTCTCTCACGCTGTATTTTTCAAACGTGGTTTTCTTCCACGGGTATTGCGGGTGGAAAATCGTCAAAGGTTTATCCGTGTCGATTTTGTCCTTTTTGAGCGCGATAAGGTCGGCTTTTGCAAAGCCGTTTTCGTCGTAAATCCTGAAAATCTTTTTAAGCCCCGGGTTGGTGATTTTCGCCTGGGTGTCGGACAGTTTGATTTTCGGCACGAGTTTTCCGTTTTCTTCGATTGCACAAAGTTTGTAAACGCCGCCGAGCGAAGGCGCGTCGTAACTTGTGATAAGGCGGGTGCCTATGCCGAAAAGGTCGATTTTCGCGTCCTGCGCTTTCAGACTCAGCAAAACCTGCTCGTCGATGTCGTTTGAAACGCAGATGATGCAGTCGGAATGTCCCGCGTCGTCCAGCATTTTGCGTGCTTCTTTGGAAAGATACGCAAGGTCGCCGCTGTCAAGCCTGATCCCGAGAGGTTTATATCCTTTTTGTTTGAGTTCGTCAAAGACTTTGATTGCGTTGGGTACGCCGCTTTTTAAGGTGTCGTAAGTGTCGACAAGCAGCATGCACCCTTCGGGATAAAGTTCCGCATACGCGCGAAACGCCGTCAGTTCGTCGGGGAAAGACATAACCCAGCTGTGGGCGTGCGTGCCTTTCACGGGGATACCGAACATTTGTCCGGCAAGCACGTTCGAGGTGCTTCTGCAACCGCCGATATACGCTGCCCTTGCGCCGTAAATGCCTGCGTCGGGACCTTGCGCGCGCCTTAAACCGAACTCCATAATTTTCGCGTCGGTATTCTGGCAAAGCCTTGCCGCTTTCGTCGCGATGAGCGTCTGATGATTAAGCACGCAAAGTATCGCGGTTTCCAGAAGTTGCGCCTCGAAAAGGGGCGCTTTGATTGTCAGAATGGGCTCATACGGGAAAATAATCGTACCTTCGGGCACGGCGTAAATATCGCCCGTGAATTTGAAGTTTTTCAGCCTTTCGATAAATTCTTTTCCGAAACGTTCAGCCCGTCGAGGTAATCCAAATCTTCCTTGTCGAAGTGCAGATTGTTGACGTAGTCCACGACTTGTTCCAGCCCCGCGCACATTGCGTATTCGAGCTTGTTTCCGCCACGATAAAAAACGTCGAAGCACGCCTCGTTGTCGGCGATGCCCTCTTTCAGATATCCGTTCATCATCGTGAGTTCGTAAAAGTCGGTAAGCAAGGTTAAGTTTCTCATATTTCTCCTTTAATCGTCGGAAGCGAGCATTTCCTCGACTTCCAGCGCGGCCTTATCGTGGTCGAGTTTTTTAAGTCCGTGTAAATAATACCAAATACCCAAAGCGGTGAACGTGGGTATAACTATGACGCAGGCGATTTTCGTCGACAAAAGTCCGTCCACGCGCAAAAAGTCAAGGATAAGACGAATCACGCAGTACCATACGCCGTAAAAGAAAACGAGCGCGCCGTTCACTTTGTTTTTGCGCCACAGACAATACGTCAAAATCGCGCCGATGAAATTATAGACCGATTCGTAAAAAAAAGTCGCCTGATACCAACCCGCCGCCCCGTTCACGGCGTGCGCCGCGTCGATATAAACCGAAAACGGCAGCCCGAAAAGTTTCTCGTTGGTGACAAGTTGTCCGTAGGCTTCCTGATTGCAGAAATTGCCCCATCTTCCGATTGCCTGACACAACAGCACTATCGGCACAAGCATATCGAGTATCGTGCCGAGTTTGATTTTTTTCCTTTTGCAGAAGATAAGCGCGCCCAAAACGCCGCCGACCATACCGCCGTAAATGGTGATACCGCCGTCCCAGATCGCGATGCAGTTTACGAAGTCGTCCCACGACTCGATGGGGAAATATCCGTATTCCTTATTGTTTGCAAAAACGTAAATCACACGCGCGAAAACTATGCCCAGCGGAATTACCCACAGGAAAAGTTCCAGCGTGTCGTCGGAAGAAATGCCTTTCTTTTTTGCCATGAAAATAAGAATGATAAGCCCCAGCACCATCGCGCACGTGATGATAAGCCCATACCACCTTACTTCAAGATTCCCGATGCGGAACGCCACGGGATTTATATTCATAAGAACGTCGTATAACATCAGAATTCGACGCGACAAGCGCCCTCCTGTCTTATTGAAAGCTTATAAACGTGCTCCGCGCCGAAAACTTCGCTCATATGCTCGACGTATTCGTGCGTTTCCGCCTTTTCGACAAATGCGATAATCGTCCCGGCAAAGCCGCCGCCGTGCACGCGCACCGCTTTCACGCCCGTGACGTGTTGCGAAAGTACGATACCCAAAGGTATGCGCTGAACCGTATCCGCAGGAACGTAGCAGTTTTGCAGAAGTTTGAAACTGCTGTCGCCGCTTTCGCCCACGATTTTGTAAAAAGCGTCGGCGTTTCATATTGATTGCGGAAACCGCCTTATCGACGCGCAGATTTTCGTCAAAGAAGTGTATCGCGCGCATAATTGCCCTGCCCGAAACTTCGTTTTGCAACGCGGGGATTGCGTCCAGAAACTTCTGATAATCGACAAGCCTTAAATACTTTTCCGAAAACTTTTCGGAAACTTCTTCCATTTCCGCGCGGATTGCGGCGTAGTCGGAAGTAAGGTCGGCGTGATTGCCGCCCGTATTCGTGATGACGATGTCGGTGTCGGTGAACGGATACTGCACGCCGAGCACAAAGGGATTTTCAACGTTTTCGAAATCGATCATCGAAACGCCGCCCAAAGATATCGCCGACTGGTCCATAAGTCCGCACGGCTTTAAGAAATAAACGTTTTCCGCATATTGCGACGCCTGAGCCTTTTTCATTTTCGACACCGCGCCGTCGTTGTAAAGCACGTTGAAGATTTCGGCAATCAACAGTTCAAACGAGGCAGACGAAGAAACGCCCGCCGCCGCAGGAACGCACGAAGTAACGCTTGCCGTGAATCCGCCGACGCTAAAGCCGTTATCGACAAAGTATTTCGCAATGCCTTTTACAAGGGCTTTGCTGTCGCCCGCCTCGCTTTCGACGAAAGAAAGGTCGTCAAGGTTTGTTCAAACGGGGCGTATCCTTCGGAATTGATTCTGACGATATTGTCGTCGGTTTTCGTCACGAACGCAAGCGTGTCGACGGAGATTGCCGCCGTAAGCACTTTTCCGTGGTTATGATCGGTGTGGTTGCCGATAACTTCGATCCTGCCGGGGCTTGAAAAGAATTCCCCTTCCGCAAGGTTGAAATTTTCAATGTGGGCAAGGTAAAGATTTTTGTATCTTTCGGTCTGACCTTCCGCCGAGCCGTAAAGATGGGTTACCGTTTTTTCAAACTCCGACGAACAAGTAATTTCGTCGATTGACGTGATTTTTTGCATATTACCCGTAAATCCGTTGCATATTTCCCCGAATTACATTAAAATAAATTTGCTTTATCGGGAATAACGATAAGGCGATTATAACACAATCGTATAATAATTGCAATTATTATAAGGAGTTTTGACGATGACAAACGATATTAAAGTTGTTATTGAAGAGTTGCTTTTTTACGCAGGCAAAAACCTCGATATGTACGAGGAAGATTATATTCTGAGACGGAATAACCTTCTGGACCTTCTGAAAGTGGACGCACCCGCGGACGCGCCCGTCGATAACTGCCGTCCTTTGCAGGAAATTCTGGACGACGTCAACGAATACGCCGCGGAAAACCACCTTGCCGAAGAATGGGAAAAAATCAACTTTGAAACCCGCGTCATGGGGCTTCTTATGCCGATGCCGTTTCAGGTTATCACCACGTTTGAACAACTTGCCGCAAGCGATCCCGCTCTCGCGACGAAATACCTTTACAACCTGTCCGTCAACAGCAATTATATAAGGAAAGTCGACATCGACAAAAACATCGGCTGGAAAGTCGCAAATCCGCGCGGCGATATTATGATTACCATAAATCTCAGCAAGCCGGAAAAAGACCCGAAAGCCATTCTCGCCGCGAAACGCGCCGCAGACCGCATACCCCAAATGTATGCTCTGCAAGGAATGCGTCGGGTTTTCGGGAAACGCCGCACGCCCTGCCCGTCAGACTCTTCGTACGATTCCGATTATCCTCAACAACGAGGTATGGCATTTCCAGTTTTCGCCCTACGTATATTTTGAAAACCACTGCATCGCGCTTTCGGACGAGCATCGCCCGATGCACATCGACGCCGATACCTTTGAAAGAATGTTCGACTTTGTGGAACTCTTCCCCGATTACTTCATCGGCAGCAACGCGGATTTGCCCATCGTCGGCGGCAGCATTTTGTCGCACGACCATTATCAGGGCGGCAGTAAGGTATTGCCCGAAATGAGCGCGCCGTCCAAAAAGTTTTTCACTCACAGTTCCTTTGAAAACGTCAAAGTGTCGATTGTCGACTGGTACAACAGCGTGATCCGCCTTGAAGGAAAAGACAGGAAAGAAGTGAAAGAACTTGCCGCGCATATCCTCAAATGCTGGCGCGAATACAGCGACAAAAACGTCGATATTTCCGCAAAGACAAGAAACGAGCCGCACAACACCGTTACGCCGATTGCAAGGTTTAACGACGAAAATCATTACGTAATCGATATGATTTTGCGAAATAACCGCACAGACAAGGCTCACCCGTTCGGTATTTTCCATCCCACGGAAGACCTGCACAACATCAAAAAAGAAGGCATCGGAATTATCGAGGCGTTGGGACTTTTCATTCTTCCCGGCCGCCTTGCGTCCGAAGCGCACGGTATCCGCGATATATTAACCGGCAAAACCCCGCTTGACTTCAAGGCATTGTCAGATGAAAGCAATCCTTTGAGCAAGCATATCGGCATGATCGCGCAGCTTGCAAACGACTTCGGCACAAGTCTTACAGAAGAAGAAGCGGCAACCCGCGTCACCGATTACATCAACGACGCCTGCGTCCGTATTCTCGATTGCACGGCGGTGTTCAAGCACGACGAAAAAGGCGAACAGGCGTTCGACCGCTTTATGACCTACTGCGGATTTTAATATGAAACTCTGGATAAAAACTTACGTCGGCGACAAAATCACAAACTCGATAGTTTTGTCGAAAAAGGCGTTTCGCGCGACGTTTTCGATGAAATGCTGAAAGAAGCGGTTGACGCTTTCGACCTTTCGACGCCCGTCGTATTGTCGCAACACTTTCACCATTTCGCAAATTACAACAGCGTGAAATTTCTGCCCCGCGACTTTGTTGAGCCCGTCGATTTCGACAAGCTCGTCGTGGAGAACGTGAAAGAAGACTGATTACTTAAAAACGAAAGGGACTGTTCGCAGTCCCCTTTTTTTACGCTTAATATTCTTCGACGATTTCCGCAAAGTAAAAATTGTGGTAATCGGGCTTTTCGCCGTATGCTTTTTTCACGAAAGGCGAAAGCTCCTGTCCCGAAAAATCCATGACATGCAAAACCTTGCATTCGTAATACGCCCCGCACCCGTCGATAACGTAGGTGTTCACTTTTTTTGCGGGCGTGATTTAAGACAAAGATCTTTCACCTTATCGCAATCCCGTCCCGACTTCGTGCCGCAATACAAAAGTTCTTTTTTGTACTTATCGCCAAAAGGCACGCATAGCGTGAATTCCCGTTTTTCATCGATAATACCTTTTGTGAATCTGCTGTCGCGCACGGGGACGACCGCAACTTTTTTGCCCCACATTTCTCCGAAGAAGCCCCAGCTTGCGGTCATAACGTTCGGTCTTTCGCCCGCGACGACGAAACAGCCGTGCGTGGTATAGTTTTTCAGCATTTCTTCCGCATTTTTGAATTCTGCCATAAATATCTCCTTAAAAGTGTTGTCAAATTAAGTTTTTTGTGTTATAGTGCGCTTGATGGTTTTCGGAAAACACATCAATAAAAAAACCGAGGTGCTTTGTGAAAAGGATTCCCGTTAAAAAAATCGCTTATTCCGCCGTGGTCGCGGCAATGTATTTCGCGCTGACCTTATTACTGCAACCCATATCGTTCGGTCCCGTTCAGTTCAGGCTGAGCGAAGCGCTTGTCATGCTTCCTTATATTATGCCCGAAAGCATTCTGGGGATAACGATAGGTTGCGCCGCCGCGAACGCGTTTTCGACCTTCCCCGTGTACGACGTGATTTTCGGCTCGCTTGCGACGCTTATTGCCGGCATACTGACGTCAAAGATTAAAAACGCCTGGCTTGCCGGGTTGCCGCCGGTACTTCTCAATGCTCTTGTGCTGCCGCTGATGTGGTATCTTCTGGGCACGGACGCGGCGTACTGGGTAAATCTTATTTCGATTACTCTGTCCGAAGCAGTCGTGATATTCTTCATCGGCGTGCCGCTTGTTTTGCTTATCAAAAAGAAAGTGCCGTCGCTTGTGACGAGGAAGGCTTTTCTTGACGAAACCCCCGCCGACGAAACGAAAGAGAACTGACACATTTGTGTCGGTTTTTTTTGTTATCACAATATATTGTAAATTTTCAAAAAGCGCGTATTTTTGCTTACCGTTCACGCGCGATTCGTGCTATACTTTCACTTACCGTTTATTATACGCCTTTGTAACGAAAATTACAAGGTCGATTTTTTTTGAAAGGGTTATAAAAATGTCGTTTTGCAAGTTTTCAAGCGATTATCTGATGGAGTCGTTCACGCTCGTCGATAATCTTTTTATGAATGAATATCTGCCCTATGCCGAAGAAGGGTACATAAAGGTATACCTTTATGGGTTATATCTTTGCACAAATCCATCGGGACGCGACAACTCGGTTGAAAGTTTCGCGAAAGTCCTTGATATGGACGAAGATAAAATCCTTGAAATTTTCAAGTATTGGCAGAATCAGGGGCTTTTGGAAATCATTTCCGTGAACCCGCTGGAAGTCAGATATTTGTCGATAAAAGGCGCAAAACAGCCCCCGAAAAAGTACGCTTCGGGGAAATTCTCCGACTTCAACGTGGAGGCGCAACGACTTTTCAACACCCGTCAGATTATGCCCAACGAGTATTTGCAGTACTACGACGTGATGGACAGCACGAAAATTCAGCCCGACGCAATGCTTATGATTATCCAGTATTGCATCAACTATAAGGGCACGACCGTGCGCTATCCTTACATCAACGCCGTTGCAAGAAACTGGGCGCGCGAAGGCGTAAGGACTGTCGAGGACGTGGAGGCAAACTCAACGAGTTCAACTCTCTTGACGAAGATATGCGCTCTCTTATGCGCGCTCTCGGTCGCCGCGGTTCAACCGATATCGAAGAAAAACAAATGCTTGTCAAATGGACGAAAAACTGGGGCTTCGATATGCCCGCGATACTTTTTGCGGCAAAACAATGCAAAAACAAAGGCGGTTTCAAAAAACTTGACGCCGTCCTTGACGAATATTACCGTCTGAATAAGTTTACCGAGTCCGAAATGAGCGAGTACGTCAAGGAGCGCGAACATTACCACGACCTTGCCGTAAAAATCAACCGCACGATCGGCGTGTTTTACGACAGCCTGGATTATATTATCGAAACATACGTCAGCCCGTGGCTTTCAAAAGGCTTCGACGACGACGCCCTGCTCGACATCGCGAAATATTGCTTCACTTCAAACGTCAAAACCTTGCAGGGTATGAACCTGACCGTAATGCACTTTTATAAGGAAGGCTGCATCACGTCCGAATCCATACGCGATTACATCGACAGACAAATCCAGAACGACGAGTTCATCAAAAAAGTTCTGTCGCTTGCCGGGACAAACAGGTTCGTTTCGCAAAACGACCGCGAATATTACCGCGTCTGGTGCACCGAATGGGGCATGCCCGACGACCTTATTCTGTACGCCGCGGAACTTTCCTCAAACAGCCGCTTCCCACTGCAATTTATCAATAAGCAACTTGCAAAGTGGCACGACGCGCACATAACCACGCTGGAACAAGCCAAAAAATCGGCAATCGCCGTCGAAAATCCGAAGTCGTCGGCGAAAAACTTCACGGAACGCGAATACACCAAGGAACAACTTGACAGCATCTTCAAAAACGTTCCCGACATCGAGGAATACGATATATGATGAAAAGCGGAAAAATCGTCCTTGCCGTTAAGGACGAATACAAATTGAAACATGACCGCGCGGTCGAAGTCGCCGACAATAACCTTGCCCGCGCAATGGAAACGACGATTTCAGACGCATAACAAAGGAGCTTTCTTCCTTGAACTTCGACGTCGTATTAAAACAGGCGAGAAAACAGGACGCGTCGGACGAACTTCAAAAAATAAACTTCTTGAAAAGGAGCGCGCCGCAACCCTTAAACGTATGGGCATGCGCGAAAGCGACTTTTTGCCGAAATTCGACTGCGAAACGTGCAACGACACGGGCGTGCTTTCGGGCAAATTCTGCGATTGTTTCAAAAAGCGTTATTACGAAACTTTATGCGATTTTCTCGGCATCGGGCAAATCCGAAACGTCACGTTTTCCGACGTCGATTTTTCAAAAATCAAGGACGCGAAACAAAGAAAAAAGTTGGAGTCCAACTATAAACTTTTCAAAAAATATTGCGACAAATATCCTTCCGTGAAATATAAAAACGCCCTCATAATGGGCGGCACGGGCGTCGGCAAAAGTTATCTTATGTACGCCGTCGCAAACGAGTTTATGAAAAACGGATTCAGCGTTTTGTACGTTTCGGCAATCAAACTGAATTCCCTTATGCTGTCGTACCACACGTCGTTCGTGTCGGAGCGCGACGTATACCTTGCCGACGTCATCGACTGCGATCTGCTTATCATAGACGATTTGGGAAGCGAGCAAAAAATCAAAAACGTTACCGACGAATATCTCTTAAAGATACTTGACGAGCGCGAAAAAGCCGATAAACCCGTGTTTGTGACAACAAACCTCAACGAAGAACAACTCAAAAACTCCTATAACGAGCGCGTTTTCTCACGACTTTTCAACGTGAACAAAACGATTATTTCCAACATTGACGGCAACGATTTAAGGCTTTTCTGATATTTCGTCGGAAACTTTAATTGCGGACGCAACCGCCCACATTATGTTGTAGCCGCCCGAAAGCCCGTCGATATTAAGAATCTCTCCGCCGACAAAAAGATTATTAACGCCCTTGATTTCAAGGGTGTTTTTATTTACGCACGACGCGTCGATACCGCCGCTCATAACCTGTGCAAGCGACTTATCGGAAACGCCCGTGATTTTGATTCTGAAATCGGAAACGACGTCGGCAAGTTTTTGCAGATTTTCGTCGGTCGCTTCCGCACTTCCCTGTATGCCCGCCATATTCAGAATCTGTTGCGCGATCATCTTATGGAACGCGCCCGAAAGCAGTTCCCCGACGTCATTTGAAAATTCTTTCAGCCTTTCAGTATCAAAAAAGTTTCGTTTTTGCTTTCATTCAGAAAGTTTAACGAAAGATATGCGTTTTTCGGCGCGCCGAGACGCGCATAGTACGCCGAATTATTGAACGTCGCAATGCCTGACAGTCCGAACGACTTGAACAGCACCTCGCCGTATTCTTCGTGCACGACCTTGCTATTAACTATTAAGCCGACCTTTGCCTTTACCCTGACGCCGTTCAGCCCTTTGATGTACGTCGTGTCGGTTGAAAGCGGCGCAAGCGACGGCGTGAACTTTCTGACGTTTGCAAAGTCCGAAAGAACGCCCGTGGAATCGTATCCGAATCCCGCATTGCTGCCCGTCGCGAAAAACACGTTCTTTCCGTAATAATCAACGTCGCAAGAAACCTTGACAGTCGTTTTGTTTCGATATTTTCGTGACGAGTGCAGACGTTCTGACTTCCACCCCGTTTTTTTGAAGCGCGCGGCGATATGCGTCAAGCACGGTGTTTGCCGACTCCGACAGCGGATAACCCCTGCCTTCTTCGTCAAACCGCATAAGCAGTCCCAGACTTTCAAAAAACTTTTTGATTTCAAAAAAACCGTACTTTTCAAACGTTGCCGAAACGAAACTCCCGTCGTTATATTTCCCGACGTCGAAGTTTTCGTTCAGGAAATTGCACTTCCCCGCGCCCGTCGACAGCAGTTTTTTGCCGATTCTGTCGTTTGCGTCCAGGATCAGAACGCTTTTGTTTTTAACGCGGGCGGCAGCGGTCATTCCGCCGATACCGCCGCCAACGATAATAAGGTCGTAAATTTTCATAATTCAAAAAAAAATTCCCCACGGCTTTCGCCGTGAGGAAGTATGCTTAATTTCGATTAAGCGGTGTATTCGACGATCGTGTACTTGGTGCCGAGTACCGCCTCGAAAGTGGCTTTGTAGCCCTGTCTTACGCTGATCTTCGCTCCTTCGGTTGCGGTGAAGATGTCGCCCGTGAAGACGGGAACGGTCTTGCCGGTAAATCTTACTTCGAGACCGGTCGCGCAAAGAGCGAAAGCGTCCTCGCCGACAGTCTGGATATTTTCGCCGAATTCGACGTATTTAAGATCCGAGCAGCCATAGAATGCCGACGCGTTAAGTTCGACAAGCGACGAAGGAAGAATAACCCTTGTCAGAAGCGAGCAGCCGCCGAATGCCGAGTAGCCGATCGTGTGCAGCGTTTCGTCGGATTCAAATGTGAGCGACGTAATGCCGCGGCAGCCGTCGAATGCCGAATCGCCGATTGCGACGACCGATGACGGGATCGAAACTTTCTGGATAAGCACGCAACCGTTGAACGCGTTGCTGCCGATGTATTCGATGCCGCTTGACGCAAACGTAATCGCCCTTAAACTTATGCAGTTTCTGAACGCGCCGTCGTCAACCGCCGCGATTCTTGCGGTGATATTCGTCAAGGTTACGCAGTTTCTGAACGCTTCTTGTCCGACGTAAATGCTTGCGTTTGCGCTCATAGTGACGCTCTTCAACGCTTTTGCGTTTCTGAACACGCCTTCTACAAACCTGGTCACGCCGCTAAGGTTAATCGTTGCAAGTTGTCCGCAGTTTTCAAAAGCCGATACGCCGATGGTGTTGACGCCCTTAGTGGTGTTCACGTCAACGTTATTAAGGCTTGTGTTGCCAAGAACGCTCTGTCGCCGATTGTACGAAGCGCGGCGGTCTTTTTGTCTGCGCCGTCCATCGTCGTGAAAGTAGCAAGCACCGTGCAGTTTTCAAATGCGGAGTTGCCGATACGTGCGATGAAGTACGGCAGAGTTATCGTCGTCAAGGACGTGCAATCCATAAATGCGCCGTCGCCGATTGTCGTAACAAGACCTGCCGGGTCGTATGCCGCGGGCGCAGGATCGGTGCCGCCTTCCGTCGTTTCGGGCGTAATGAATTTCGCATTTGCGACGAAGTTTACGGTTTTAAGAGCCGTGCAGCCCTTGAACGCGTACGAGTCGAGCGTGCCGAGGTTTTCGGGCAGATTGAGCGTTACAAGCGCCGTGCAGCCCATAAATGCGTAGTCGTTTATCGCAAGTTTCACAGCCATATCGTCGGTTGACGTAAAGGTTGCAAACGTAATTGTGTCAAGGTTTTTGCAGTCCGCAAACGCATATTGCCAGATTCTTGAAATATTGCTGCATTCCGACAGGTTGATTTCTTGATTGACGAACCTTTGAACGCGCTGTCCTTGATGTCGGAAAGCGACGCGGGAAGCTTTACTTCCACAATGTTCGCATTGTTTGCAAAGGCGAAACTTCCGACATATTTAAGGTTCGGAGAAGCCCCCAAGGTCGAGCGTTGCGTATTGCGTGCTTTCAAACGCATACGGAGCAATCGAAACGACGCGCGTATCGACCGAGTAGCTGCCGCCTTCGCTCTTGTCGTAATACAAAACTTTACCGATGATGACAAGTCCGCTTGCGGTGTTGAAGAAGTCCGTTTCGTGGAACGCTTTTTCTTCGATATCGACGACGTTCTGGAAAATACCAACCGAGTTGATTTTGGTCTTATAGAACGCCATCTTCTTAATCGTTTCGACGCTATCGCCGTCAGAAACAATCGAAAGTTGGCTGTCCGCAAACGCGCTCATCGAAATTGTCTTAATACCGCCAAAGTTGACTCTTGCAATCGACGAGTTCGCAAACGCTCTTGCCGAAACGTTGTCGATGGGTGCCTTGCTGAAATCTACGACCGTAACGTTTGTCGTACCGTTGAATGCGTCTACGCCAAGTTTTTTGAGCGCGATGAACTCAACCGTCGCGATGCCGCTGTTTCTGAATGCGGAGTTGCCGATAATTTCGACGCTGCCGAGATTTACTTCGATGCTGCCGGTGTTTGCAAAAGCATAGTTGCCGATTTCGTCGTGTAAGGTTTATCGTCTTTGCGGTTGCAAGCGTGACTTTCGTGAGTTGCGATGCGTTCTGGAATGCGTAATCCGCAATCGCCGTAGCGGTGTTGGTAACGACGATTTCTTTCAGTTTCTTGGGCAGATAATAGGTAACGCCGCCCTGTACCGCCTTCGGATACCAGTTGTCGTTTTGCGGGTTTACGGTCGTGAACAGTCTGCCGAGCGGGATTTCTGCGGAGTACGCAAGAGTTGTAAGGTTATAGCAGCCTTCAAACACGTTATCGCCGATTTGTTCCACGTTGTCGGGAAGCGCGATCGCCGTGATCCTTACGCAATTACGGAACGCGCCCGCGCCGATGGCAAGCCCTTTGAAGTTGCCTTCGAACACGACTACTTCGATATTGCTGTTTGCAAATGCTTCTTCGCCGATGGTCTGAATGTTGCCTTTTATCGTAATCTTTCTGATAAACTTATTGTTTTTGAACGCGCCGTCTTTTATTGCGTGGACTGCGTCGTCGAAGTTTATCGTGAATTCGGTTTTATAGGAATCGCCCTTCTTCGCCTTGTTTTCATCGATGCCGACGATAACGCCGTTTTCGATGACGAAGTATTCGATGGGAACCCATTTTGCGGTAAGTTTGATACCGTTTTTAATGAATTCGGGATCGGTAATCGTTTTGTAATCGACGCTTGTGCCGTCCGCGCCGGTGTACTGAACTTCGCCGTACCACCAACCCGCAAAGGTTTTTTCGGTGGGCGCGCCTTCGGGCACTTTGAGTGCCAGCGGTTTGTTGAAGTCAACGTTCACGTTTTCGGGAACGACAACCGTTCGGGTGCGTCGCCGCGGTCGAACGTAACGGTTACGGGTTTATAGTCCAGAATCGCAACGTACGCGACGTCTTGTTCCTGCACTTTTACTTTAAGTTGATTATTCTCAACTTCGCCTTCCGCAACGTCCACGAGTTGTCCGTCCGCAGTCAGGCGTTTCCAGCATTTGAAGACGTAATAATTGTTGTCCGAAACGCTTGCCGTAACTCTGAATTCGGCGTTGTTGTCAAACGGCTTCGTATAGCCTTCAAGGTCGTATTCTTCGGTGCTTCCATCAAGTTCAAGTTTGGCGCTCCCGGTAAGTTTCGTCCAAGCGTCCCAACCCGTGTCGATATTGACTGCGCCCATATCCGCGTCGGGCATTGCGATCTTTGATTTTGCCTTGTAAATCGCGATATGGAACTCGTACGGCTGCCATTCTGCGGTGAGAGTTACGTCTTCCGTGAACGCCCATTTGCCGACAAGAATTTCGTTTTTGTTGACGTTGTATTTCACGACGTAGGTTTTTGTACCTTCCGAGTCAAGATAATACCAGCCGATGAAGCGTTTCGTCCCGTCGTTTGACAGTTTCGGAACGTCGGGGATCGCGTCTTGTCCCAAAACGACGTCGGAATTGTATTTCACGACGAACGTCTTGCCGTAGTTGTCAACGGTGTCCACGAGGGTTACGTTGATGTCTTTCGGGGCAAATACTGCCGTGAAGGTAATCGTCTTATTGATGACGTGCTTTTCGTCGATATTGTATTCAACGCTCTTGTTCGCGCCGAACGGGGCGTATTCTTCGTCGTTCAAAAGCCAGCGGACAAGCGTATAGCCGTCTTTCGGGTTTGCGGTGAACGTCGCTTTCTGGTCGTAAGGCCACGCGTCGTTGCTGCCCGTAACTTCCTGCATCATTGAGTCGTCGTTTGCGTTCACGACGAGTTTGTAAGTGACTGCGTTGAATTTTGCGACAAGATCGATATCTTTTGCAAAGTCGAACGCATGGACGCCGTTGCCGTTTTCGTCAACGACTTTGATTTCGTTGCCCAGGTCATCGGTATAATACCAGCCTGCGAACGTCGCAAAAGGTTTTTCAACCGGGCGACTGCTGTCGGTCGTTTCGCCGATTTTGTTGCTTATAAGCTGTGCAATCGCTTTATCGGTCGCGCCGAAGTTTACGCCGCCGATAAAGAGTTCGGTTTCGTTGGTTTTTGCGAATTTTGCGCCATTTGCCTTATCCGCTTCCGAGATTTTGAGCGTGATCGAGTATGTATTGGTTGTCCATTTACCGAACACGGTGATGTCTTCGCGGTCAATGACGTTTACGTTGAAGTCCCATTTATATTCGGTTTTCGAGCCTACTTTGATTGGTTTGCCTTCGTCATAAACGGGCAATCCGTTTTCGTCAAGGCGGTTGTAGATTTCGGTCGCTTCGTCAGCAAGGCGCGCGCCCGATTTATCGGTCAGATAATATTTTCCTTATACAATACGACTTTTCTGCCGTTTGCGTCTTCGTATGCGAACCTTCTGTTGCCGTTTTCGTCCGCAAGGTAGTACTTATCGCCGACTTTCACAAGGATATTGCCGCTGTCTTCGTCCGCGTCGACAATTTGTCCTTTATCGTTTCTTTTTTCTTCCGAGTAATAATACCAGCCGTCGAAGGTGTGTCCGACGTACGTGGCGATGCTCGGCTCGGTGGCCCTTTGTCCCTTTGCGACGTCGTAAATCGGGATCGCGGACTCGTAATTACCCTGAATCCTTATGACGCTCACGTCGTATTTCGGTTCAAGATATACGTTGATTTTGTAAACAGCGGTGACTTTGCTGTCTTCCGCAACCGCTTTGATATAGTAAACGTTGTCGCCGTTTTTAAGGTTTACGACAAGGTTTGTTGCGTCGTTATTTATGGTCAGGCTACATTCTTCGTCCTTCCATACCGAATACGTGGTTTTCGGGCTTGCCGCTTTTAACTTTCTTAAAACATCGGTATCGAAGTCGAAACGCGACTCTTCGTGCGCGATTTCGTTATTTGCGCCCGTGACGTATCTCCAAACGCCGTTATCGACTTCCTTTTCGCCTTCTTTGGTTTTGATTTTCACTTTTTCCTGCGTGAAAACGCCGCCTTTAAGGTCGGCTTCCGTGGATTTTCCGTTTTCCGTCCAGTGGGCGTAAATTTTGACGTTTTGGGTGATTTTCGTTGCGAAATCGAATTTTTCGTCACCGTCTTTTTCGACAAACCAACCGACGAAATCGTATCCCGCGGGACGGTCGTCTTCGGTAATTTCATACGCGCTGACCGTTCTGCCCTGTCGCACCGTGACGTTGGTGAAAGCCACGTCTTCTTCGCCGGATTCGGGATAGTTTCATGAAAGACACCCTGAAAGACGGCGTGGTCGGGGCGGGACCCTGATCGGTACCGTCATCGCACGCGACGAGAAGCACGGACGTGCATCCGATAAGCAGTACGAGCGTCAAAACTAAAAGCAACCTCGAAAGTTTTTTCATAAAATTTTCCTTCTTTTTGCCGATAATACTTTATTTGAGAAAAAATCTCTTGCATATATTTTATTATATAAACATAGTAAAGTCAATATTTATCCTAAGTTTTGTTTTTAAGGCGTCCAAAATCGCAGGAAAATCGCGCTTTACACGGCGGATTTTTTCAAATTGTAAAAAAACGACTTGCGATTTTTTAATTTTTACTTTTGTCAAAAAAACGCGGGATAAAACAAAGCGGACGGCGTATAAAAGGAGAGAAATATACGTCGTCCGCCTTGTTTCAATATAATTTTTGGGGGGTTATATAACTTTATTAAACGTTGTAATTTATTTTCTTTGCCGTGCGTCTGATCTTTTCGCGGTCAAGCCCGACAAGCACCGCAACGTCGCGAAGGGACACGCCGCTTCTCGTCTGCAATTCGTAAATAATCGTTTTCAGAAGTTCGGGATCTTGAAGAGCGGCTTTGTCGGTGATGTTGAACCGACGAATAAGGTCCATCAGAACGTCGTCGCAGTTTTCGTAAGGTTTTGCCTCTTTGAATTTATATTCGTCGGTGCTGCCGCCGTACGAGGAAAGTTCCGGCACCTTTTTGAAAAGCCTTTTCAGTTCCTTGTAGTCGATGAAACTCAGTTGATTGAGATAATCTTTCGCACTGCTGTACAGATATTCCCCGCTGTTGACGGCGACGCGCGCTTTCACGGGATTGTTGTGTACGAAATATATCGCGGCAAGAATTTCATCGGGGGTTTTAAGAGCGTCGCTTTCGTATCTTCCGTTAAAGACGTATCCGCTCCTGCCGTTTATGCGGTTGAAAAACTTGGCGTAAGTCGTGTTCACCCTTCGCATAAACTCCGAAATGTTCTGGACGTCGTCGGAAGTCACGATAAGGTGCGAGTGATTTTGCATCACGCAGTACGCAAGGACGGAAACACCCGTGTCCTTTGCCTTTTCCTCAACCGTGATGAGATAAAAGTTTTTCATATTCGGCTCTCTGAAAACGTCAAGCCCGGGAAGACCGTCCGTGAGAACGTGAAAATGTTTTGCGCCGCTGAAAATGCTGCCCCTTGCAACCCTTGTCATAAACGAACCTCATTATTTTATTATGTTTTAATTATACATATAATCAAAAACACTGTCAAACGTTTTATGTCAAAATAACTAACACTTTGACACGATTTATCGACAAAATGATAAAATTGTATTGACAATACGCCATAATGCGGTATAATTAAGATGTACCTGGGTTGTACGATATGTAACTTATTTTCCAACCACAACTTTCAGGGATTACGATTTCCGTCTCTTATGTTACGCCTTGTCCTCACGGACCATGAAGGAAAACAGCGGTTTCGGATAGTTTGCCCACCTATGCGCATAGGTTGCGCAAAAAGTTACAGTCGGCAACTTGGCGATAAAACCGTCGCTCGTCGCGGCGGTCTTTTTTTTGCGCTTTGCCCGCGCGACGTTTTTTATATTTCGCATTTTCCCGAAAAATTTTTCGATACTGCTTAAATTTGCTTGATAATTTGATAATTTATGATATAATAACAAATGTTTTGCTGGTGTGGCTCAGCAGGTAGAGCGGTTCACTCGTAATGAACAGGTCGGCGGTTCGAATCCGCCCACCAGCTCCAAAAGACCGAAACGTGATAAGCGTTCCGGTCTTTTTCGTTGTTGTTTTTTAATTTAAAAAATCGCGCACAATGCGCGATTTTACGTCAGAATAAAAAGAATTTATAATTCCCGCTTGAAACGCTCGTTTTGCACGGCGCACCGCAAAATTTAGGCGGCAATTTTTCAACGCATTTTTTAAGATATATTACGGCGACCTGTTCGGAATTTTCCCTTGCGATTTCAAACAGGTTTTCAAAGTCGGAAACCACGTCGATCATCACCGATAGTTCAAAAAATCCGCCCGTAAATTCGCTTGCGGTTTTCAGGTGCTTTACGTATGCGCCGTATCTGTTTGCAAAATAACTTTCAGAAAGCACGCTGTCTTTCGATATTTCAAGGACGGCGTCGCCGTGCGACAAATTCAAAGCGTCCAGAACGCTTGCGACAAACGATTGGTCAGCCATATCGTAAACGGGTTTCTTTTTCTTCTTAAAAAACTTCATAATAAAAAGGATATGCCAAAGCGACGGCGTTGTCAAGAAAATATTTTGCCGATAAATTCGTAAAAACGCTTGTCAACTGCGATAAATTATGATAGATTATAAACGCTAAATATATTGTGCCTCCTTGGTCAAGCGGTTAAGACGCCGCCCTCTCACGGCGGAAACAGGAGTTCGATTCTCCTAGGGGGTGCCAGATTGCGGGATTATATCCCGCCTTTTTTATGCAAAAAAATACTTACAAACGGGTGTTTTTAATAATTTTGCGAAAGACAAATCGCCGTTTTTCAAAGGAAAATTTCCGACATTTTTTTTAAATTGTCAAAAAAATTCTTTACAAATCGCGGATTTCATAATATCATTAATATATATTTGAAAAAAACACACGATATTTTTGAATTATGAAAAAGACCGAATTTACCAAAACCGCAATAATCAACAGCACCGTTAAACTCTTAAAAGCCAACGGGAAAGTTACCATTAAGGAAATCTCCGACGACGCCGGCGTGAATATTGCTGCGATAAATTATCATTTCACCGACAAAAAATCGCTGATTTCCGTCGTCATCAGACGCACGATTTCCGACTTCAAAAAAATTGCCGACAACCTTGTCGCAAGTTTGGTGGAACTGAACACTCATCCCGAGGAAACCATTTCCGCATTTTTCAACGCCTGCCACGAATACTGTGCCGAAAACATCAACGTCATAAATTTTATGCTCGCCCCCGAAAACGTGGAATACAACAATTATTTCAACAAAACGGTAAGCCAGATGTTTTCAACGGATTCCGATTTGTGCTTTAAGGTAATTTCGTATATGCGCGCGACAAGCGCGGCAAGCGACAACGAATTGAAGGCAAGATACCTCGTCCTTCTGTCAACTTTCCTGACTCCGTTTTTCAGCACGTTCAATATCTTAAACGGCAATCACTTCGGACAAATTTTCAACCTTAACGACCAGGAATTCAAGACACTTTACATTGAACAAATCGTAAGAATAATTAAATCAAAGTAACAAAACAATGTTTTTATAAGCAAAAATCCACGGTTAAACCGTGGATTTTGTCATATTTTTTCTTTTATTGATTATCCTGTTTCCTTATTTCGGCGTGCCTGATTTTGCCGGAAATCGTCTTTGGAAGTTCCGTCACGAATTCCACGATGCGCGGGTATTTGTACGGTGCGGTAAGTCTTTTCACGTATTGCTGGATGTCCTTTTTCAGTTCTTCCGACGGGGTATAACCTTTCGCAAGGACAATCGTTGCCTTGACAACTTGTCCGCGCACGGGATCGGGTGCGCCCGTTATCGCGCATTCCAGAACGGCAGGGTGTTCCATAAGCACGCTTTCGATTTCAAACGGTCCGATGCGATAGCCCGACGATTTGATGATGTCGTCGGTGCGCCCGACAAACCAATAATAGCCGTCTTCGTCGCGCCACGCCGTGTCACCCGTGTGATAAAGTCCATCGTGCATTACCGCTTTTGTCGCTTCTTCGTTGTTGTAATATCCGCGGAAAAGTCCGACGGGCGCGCCTTCCGAAATATCGACGCAGATTTCGCCTTCTTCGCCGTTTGCGGCAAGTCTGCCGTCGGCGGTAATCAGTTTGATTTTATACTGAGGGCTCGGCATGCCCATGCTGCCGGGTTTCGGGTTCATATGAAGAAGGTTTGCAAGCGTCAGCGTCGTTTCGGTCTGTCCGAAGCCTTCCATAAGTTTGATGCCCGTAAGGCTCAAAAATTGTTTATATACCTCGGGATTCAGCGCTTCGCCGGCGATCGTCGCGTATTTTATGCTGGAAATGTCGTACTTTGACAAGTCTTCTTTGATAAGGAACCTGAAAATCGTGGGCGGCGCGCAAAACGTCGTGATTTTGTGCTTTTCGATGACGGACAGCATATCGTCGGCATTGAAACGGGTGAAATCGTAAACGAAAACACAGTTGCCCATCAGCCATTGTCCATACAGTTTGCCCCAGACCGCTTTGCCCCAGCCGGTGTCCGCAATCGTCAGGTGAACGCCGTTTCCGTCGATATTATGCCACCATTTGGCAGTGATAAAGTGTCCGATTGCGTATGCGTGGTCGTGCATGACAAGTTTCGGATAACCCGACGTGCCCGACGTAAAGAACATAAGAGCGGCGTCGTTTTTATAAGTTGCGTCAACGCCTTCGCCACGCTTGAACTCGTCCGAAAACGCCTGAAATTCCGTGTCGAAATCGTGCCAGCCGTCACGGCTTGCCCCGACAAGTATTTTCGTTTTGACGTCGCATTGTTCAAAGGCTTTTTCCGCCTCGTCGACGATACTCCCTGTGGAACTGATGACAACCGCGCTCACGCCCGCAAGATTGAACCTGTATACAAGGTCCTTTTTCATAAGTTGATCCGTTGCGGGAATGACGATCGCGCCGATTTTGTGCAGCGCAACGATTGAAAACCAGAATTGATAATGACGGCGCAGAATAAGCATTACCCTGTCGCCTTTTTTAATGCCCAGCGACCTGAAATAATTTGCCGTTTTGTTTGTAAGACGCATCATATCCGAAAAAGTGAACGTTTTTTCTTCGTGATGTTCGCCAACCCACAAAAGCGCGGTTTTATCGGGGGTGTTTTTGCCCCAGAAATCCACCACGTCAAACCCGAAATTGAAGTCGTCGGGAATATGAAAATCGATTTTTGTCAGTCTGCCCGTTTTTTCGTCAACGGTTTCGGTAACGTATTTTTCGTAAAGTTGCATATCTTTATCCTTATAAAATAAATCCCCGTCTCGTTTTGAGACGGAGAATTAATCCGCGGTACCACTCAAATTGCTTTAACAGCCACTTACGCATCAATCAATGCGTTGCTCTGTAACGGGAGCGCCCGTCCCGACTTAATAGTTTCCGTTCTGTCGGGCGACTGGAAGGTGATAAGACAAAATCCGCATACCGTCTTACACCGACCGACGGCTCTCTGTGCTGCCAAAACTTTGTCACGTCCTCATAAACGCCTTTATATGTTGTTGAAAATAATTATACACGATACTTTTTGATTGTCAAGCAAAAAAAATTGAAAATATTATGCATTTTTCATATGCCACCTGCCATAAAACGCATAAATAAATCCCGCCAAAAAAGGCGGGATTTAATAGTTTACCTATATTCTCTTAAAACGGCGAGAATTTGTAAATATAATAATTCTCTAAAAAGTCAGAATTTTGATGAGATTGTGGTTTTCTCGGCGGGTTCTGAAAATCCTAGTGTACGCGTCGCACACTTCGTTTTTGAAATCACGTTATCGCAAGCGATAACGCTCACTCTTTTGCTTGTGTGCGCCTTTTCCCCGCGAGTACACAGTATCCCGCGGGGTCCCCTTTAACGAATTTTCAAGTTCCGCCGAAAAAGCAAAAGGTCGCAAAATTATGACTTTTTAATTAAGGCGGGATTCAAGAGCGCTGAGCTCTTCGTTCAACTCCTTCGGGAGCTTGTCGCCGAACTTCTTATAGAATTCCTTAATGCCTTCGGCTTCTTTCTTCCAGGTTTCGGTATCGACGTTAAGAAGACCTTTCAGGGTTTCTTCGTCCACGCTGCAACCTTCAAGGTTGATATCTTCGGGTTTCGGAACATATCCGATTGCGGTTTCGTCCGCGTCGACGGTTTCTTCGCAACGTTTCAAAATCCAGTCAAGCACGCGCATATTGTCGCCGAATCCCGGCCAGATGAAGTGACCTTCGCTGTCCGTCCTGAACCAGTTGACGTTGAAGATTTTGGGTTGAACCTTAATCTTTTTGCCCATATCGATCCAGTGCTGGAAGTAGTCGCCCATATGATATCCGCAGAAAGGCAGCATTGCCATCGGGTCGCGACGTACGACGCCTACCGCGCCTGCCGCCGCAGCGGTCGTTTCGGAAGCCATAATGCTGCCGACGAAAACGCCGTTGTCCCAACTTCTGGACTGATATACAAGAGGAGTGGTTGCCGCGCGACGTCCGCCGAAAATGATTGCGCTGATGGGCACGCCGTTGGGAGCCTCGAATTCACTGCTGATGCACGGGCAGTTGATTGCGGGTGCGGTGAAACGGCTGTTGGGGTGCGCCGCTTTGACGGGTTTGCCGTCGGCGTCTTTCATATCGGGCGTCCAGGGATTGCCCTTCCAGTCGATAAGGCGTGCGGGCGGTGTTTTGGTAAGACCTTCCCACCACACGGTATTATCTTCGGGATTGATTGCAACGTTCGTGAAAATGGTATTCTTTCTTGTGGAAGCAAGAGCGTTGGGGTTCGATTTTTCGTTCGTACCGGGAGCGACGCCGAAGAAGCCCGCCTCGGGGTTGATTGCGTAAAGTCTGCCGTCCGCGCCTACGCGAAGCCACGCGATGTCGTCGCCGACCGTATAAACGCGATAGCCTTTTTTGGTATAAACCTCGGGCGGAATAAGCATTGCAAGGTTGGTCTTGCCGCAAGCCGACGGGAACGCCGCCGTGACGTATTTCGTCTCGCCGTTGGGTTTTTCGACGCCGAGAATGAGCATATGTTCAGCCATCCAGCCTTCGTTTTTGCCCTGATACGACGCGATACGAAGCGCAAAGCATTTCTTGCCCAGAAGGACGTTTCCGCCGTATGCGCTGTTGACCGACCAGATTGCATTGTCTTCGGGGAACTGAACGATGTATCTTTCGTTTTCGTCGACGTTGCATTTTGCGTGGAATCCGCGCACAACGTCTTCGCTGTCGCCGAGTCTGTCAAGGACTTTCTGACCGATTCTGGTCATAATCGCCATGTTCAGGACAACGTAAATGCTGTCGGTGGTTTCGATACCGATTTTTGCAAACGGGCTGTTTACCGCGCCCATCGAGAACGGGATAACGTACATCGTGCGACCGATCATACTGTCTTTCGCGATGGCTTTGAGTTTTTTGTACATTTCTTCGGGATCCATCCAGTTGTTGGTGGGACCTGCGTCTTCTTTTCTTCTGCTGCAAATGAAAGTCCTGCCCTCGACGCGAGCGACGTCGTTGGGTTTCGTACGGTGATATAAGCAACCCGGCAATTTTTCGTCGTTGAGTTTAATCATTTCACCCGACGCGATCGCTTCTTTTCTCAACGCTTCGAGTTGAGCTTCGCTGCCGTCAATCCAAACCACTTTATCGGGTTTGGCAAGAGCCACTGCTTCGTCGACAAACTGTAAAACTTTTTTATTGGTCGTCATTGTATATGCCTCCATAATAAATTCTTGTTTTCAATGCGGCAAAAACCATTCTACCCCATTTTATTCTATAATTATATGATACACTAAATCCGCGCGTTTCGCAATATTTATTTTTACAAAAGTTGCAAATTCATACACTATGTATTACAATGTTTATAACAATAATCGAAGGAGTTACGTTATGTTATTAACCACGATGATTATCCGCACTTTGCTGTGCAAACCGCAAGAAATCGACGCGGGCGAGTTCAAAGCAAGAGATTTCGACAAAGACCTTATCGCAAAACACTTGTCCGAGGCGGTGCAAATCCCCACGGTTTCGATGGTCGGCGAGTTTGAAGGTCAGGACAAACCTTTCCACGACTATCACGCCTGGCTTGAAAAGACCTATCCTCTGATCCATAAAACGGCGGAAAAAACCGTCATCAACAATTACAGTCTGGTTTATCGCTTCAAAGGTAAAAATCCGACGCTTGCCCCCGGCGCATTCCTTGCACATCAGGACGTCGTCCCCGCTCCGAAAGAAGGCTGGGATTACGAGCCGTTCGGCGGCACTATCGACGGCGGTTTCATCTGGGGACGCGGCACGCAGGATATGAAAGGCACGATGATTTCAATCCTTGAAGCCACCGAAAAACTTTTGTCCGAAGGTTGGCAGCCCGAACGCGACGTTTATTTTTGCTTCGGTCACGACGAAGAAGCCTGGACGGAAGAAGGCGCTGCGCATATCTGCGCGTGGTTCAAACAACAAAACATTAAGTTTGAATACATTATCGACGAAGGCGGCACCATTATCGACGGCAATATGATCGGCGTCGATAAACTCTTCGGTCTTATCGCAACGTGCGAAAAAGGCAACCTTAATATGACGCTCACCGTCGAAAGTCGGGCGGACACGCGTCAAATCCGTCAAAACCTTCCGCGGCGGCACTCCTTGGCAAAGCGTTGATTAAACTCGACAAACACCCCATGCCCAGCAAATGGACGCCCGCAACCAAACAAACTTTTAAGTTGCTTGCGCCGCATATGAAGTTTCCCATCAGAATGGTCCTTGTAAACCGCGATATTTTAAGCCCGCTTCTTAAATTCGTTTTCAAGAAGATTCCTTTGACGAATTCACTCATCTCCACGACCTTCGCGCAGACGATGCTCCACGGCAGCGACGCCGAAAACGTCATTCCGCCCAAGGTCACGGCGAATATCAATACCCGTATCATCACCGGCGTTTCAAGCGACGAAGTCATCGCCTATACCCAAAAACTTCTGGGCAAAGACGTCAAGGTCGAAAGACACGGCAAAGGTACGGAAGCAACGGCGGTTTCACCCATCGACGTCAAACCGTGGCACGACCTGAACGTCGCAATCAAACAGATTTTCCCGACAATGGTCACCGCGCCTTATATGTTCATCGCAAACAGCGACAGCCGCTATTACGGCGACGTGTGCGACAATATTTATCGTTTCACCCCGTTTTTGATGACGCTGGACGACCAGAAACGTATCCACGCCATCAACGAACGCGTCAGCATCGACGCAATGGAAAAGGCAACGCAGTTCTTCGCGCAATGCCTGGAAATAATGAACAAATAACAAAATTTATTAAAACGACAAAACGCCGCAACCGCGGCGTTTTCCATTTGTCTTAAAAAAATCCCGCTTACGAAAAGCGGGATTTTATTTGTTATCTAAAAACTTCTCTTAAAACGGCGAGAATTTGATGGATTTTTGACGTTTCTTTCGGGGTTCTGAAAATCCTAGTGTACTAATGCGTACACGGATTTTCAGGTTCTCGGAAAAACTCAAAAAGGCGCGAATTATCGCCGTTTTACTTTACTTGGTTTTGTATTCGCTAAGAGCCTTCGCCAACTGATCCGGGCACGACGTATCGTTGCGGCACTTGATGCCGGAAAGCGTAGCGATTATTTCGTCGATGGGTTTACCGATGCAAAGTCTTTGGATGCCCTGCAAATTGCCCGAGCAGCCGCCGATGAATTTCAAGTCTGTCAGAATGTTGTTGTCGACCGTAAAAATTATTTCTCGTGAGCAAGTTCCTTTTGTTCTGTAAATTGGCATATATGTCCTCCTAGTTTTCCATAAGTGATTCGTACAGGACTCCGTAGATCTGCGCCGCTTTGTCGCCCCAGTTTTTGACAATCCATTTTGCGTTATTACGGCTTGCGACGATGAATTTCAATTCCATAATAACAAGGTTCTTGTCCAGGATACGCAGGAGCACGGTGTAGCTGCCGTCGTCGTTTTTGAAGTAATCGCTGAAATATTCCTGTTTTTTGCGAAGGTTCAAGCGGTTTTCCTTGCAATAGGTCATAATCTGGTCGCGGTAGTGGGACGGAATGCGCGTGTAAATGTTTCAGACACTCGTATCCGTCGCGGGTAATGTTGTAAGTTGCCTTGCCCGCGCCGTCCGCGTCGACGATAAGCCCGGCGTCCAGAAGATTTGCGATTGCTTCCTTGCAGTCGATATACTGCATACATTTCAGGTCATAGTAACAGATATCGACGATGCTGTCCTCGGCAAGAGGCATTTCGATCGCGTCGAAAATGTACAAGATAATTAATTTATTGACGGTGCTGTCAAGATTATCCATATCCTAAACCCGAT
This sequence comes from Clostridiales bacterium, assembly GCA_022009995.1. Lineage (GTDB taxonomy): Bacteria > Bacillota > Clostridia > Christensenellales > CAG-917 > CAG-349. The sequence goes on along the minus strand of CP091734.1, from coordinate 1,100,161 downwards.
AATTTCCTATTATGTAAACAGTATAACACAGCCGCCCCGAAATTTCAAGGTTTTTTAATGTTGCAAAATATTTTGGACAATGATATACTTAAATCATTATATTTTACGGAACTTAAAATGCTTGACCTTATCGTAAATCCGTATGCGGGGCGCGGCCGCGCAAAAACCGACGCGAAAAAAGTATTTGAAACCCTTGACGCAAACAACGTAAAGTTTGCGCCGCATTATACCGCGCGCAAAAAACACGCGACCGAGATTGCGTATAATCTTACTTTGTCGGGTGCGGAAACAATAGTGTCCGTCGGCGGCGACGGCACCATACACGAGATTGTAAACGGCATTATCCTTGCAAGACGCGAGCTTGAAAAACAAGGCAAACCGTTCGTTACCCGCCTTGCTCTCATTCCTGCCGGAACGGGCAACGATTTTATGCGCTCGGCAAACCTTCCGCTGTCTTTGGAAGAGGCGACAAACCGAATTTTGTCGGGCTCTGTAAAACCCGTCGACGCCATCGAAATCGACGACACTTACGAGATTTGTTTTGCATGTCGCGGCATCGACGTGGACGTTGTGAACATGGTCAACGCGTCAAAAAAGAAAACTTCGTCAAGTTACCTTAAAAAGATTTTATTGTGCATTTTTAAGGGTATAAAGTATGATTTTTGCATAAATATCGACGGGAATGAAATTAAAACGACGGGCATTGTCGCCGCCGTTCTGAACGGCGCGGTGCTTGCCGGCGGCATGCATTTTTGCTCCCCCGCAAAAATCGACGACGGACTTTTGGACGTCATCGTCGTTGAAAAACGCAACCCCGTTTCAACCCTTATCGCACTTTCAAAACTGCCGTCGGGGAAAGGCTTCATCGACGGAAAAATCGTAAAACATTTTTCGGGAAAACACGTCGTTATCGAAACGAATCAACCCCTTATCGACATTGACGGGGAACTTTTCGATAATAAAAAATTCGACGCGAAAATCACGCCGAATTCGATAAATCTTATTTTGTAATTTCAGTTAAAAAACTCCTCGTAAATCGCGTTAATCGCCCTTTCGTAGTCCGACGACTCCACACCGACGATTATGTTGATTTCGCTGCTGCCCTGATCGATCATACGGATATTCACGCCCGACTTTGCAAGCGCGGTGAACAGCCTTGCGGCGGTACCGGTGCGGTCGCTCATTCCCTGACCGACGGTTGCAATCAGCGACATTCCGCTGTGGATTTCAATCGTATCGGGGTTAACAGCCTCGCGGATTCTTGAAATAATTTTTTCCATTTTTCCGACAATCTCATTGTCCGCAACGAATACGGACAGCGTGTCGATTCCCGACGGGATATGTTCAAAACGAACGCCCGCGTATTCGAGCACCGACAATACGCGCCTGCCAAAACCCAGTTCGCTGTTCATCATCGACTTTGTGATGTTGATCGACGTGAAGCCTTTGTGTCCGGCAATGCCCGTAACGATGCGCCTTTCATGCGTAGAGTCGTATGCCGACACGATCATCGTGCCGTCGTGGTCGGGGTGGAAAGTATTGCGAATGTTAATCGGCGCTTTCGTAAAACGAAGCGGGAAAGTCGATTCCGGATGCAAAACGTTCGCGCCCATATAGGAAAGTTCGCGCAGTTCTGCATACGTAAGCACGTTGATTTGTTTGGGATTTTCGACAATGTTCGGATCGGCGGTGAGAAAGCCGTCGACGTCCGTCCAGTTTTCGTATACGATTGCGTCGGTCGCGCGCGCGACGATTGCGCCCGTGATGTCCGAGCCGCCCCTTGAAAACGTGAAAATATCGCCGCCGTCGCTTGCGCCGTAGAATCCGGGGATAACCACCCTGCCTTTGACGTTCTGCAAAAGCGCTTTCGCCGTGTCGTTGGTGTATTCGGGATCGAACACTCCGCAGTCGTTGAAGCGCACGATATCTTTTGCGTCGATAAACGTCCATCCCGTTTTTGCCGAAAGAAGTTTTGCCGAAAGGTACTCTCCGCGGGAGGCAGCGTAACTTGCCGTCGCGCCGTTTGCGATTGCCTTTTCCAGATTGTCAAGTTCCGAAATAATGTCAAAATCGACGCCGAGTTCCTTGGTAAGGGACACGAAACGCTCTTTGAGCGCGTCGAAAGATTCTTTGAAATTGCCGGTAGTTTTTTGTTCTTCGACGATTCTATAAAGCTGGTCGGTGACCTTTATATCGCTTTTATTCCTTTTGCCGGGCGCGGATACAATGACAAATTTGCGTCTGTCATCGGCGGAAACTATGTCGATGACGCGGTTTATGCTTTCCCTCGTTGCCATTGACGTTCCCCCGAACTTGCAAACTTTTATATCCTTCATAAATACCTACCTTTTGATTTTCTTTGCCTCGAAATAATACCGTTTTTCTTCCGCCTCGCCCATCGAGAAAGACTTCCTTGGCATAATGCCGCGTCTTATGATGAAGTCGAAGAGATTTGTTTTTCGGGGGCGGGCATGATTATGCCGACGCCGCCGCGTTCTTTCACGACGTCTTCGAGATAGTTTTCGCCGTGTATGTAGTCGACTTCGACGCCCTCGTGCGATTTCACGTATTCGTCGATGAAGTCCTGAATTTCCTTGATTGCGTCGATACTGTCGTCGGGTGCGGAAAGCGTGAACGATTTGTCTTTCGTGAACGCCTTGATTTTACGTCCGCCCGCGGTCTTTGCCGACAGTTCTTTCACAAAACTTTCGTCCGCGCCGAACACAACGCGGTGAATAGGCTCGAATTTGAGCGCGGGGCTCATAAGGTTTTCAACCTCGACAAGCGCGTAACGCGCGGGGTGCGTTTCTTTGTCCTTGTCCGAAAGCCCGACTTTCACCTCATTCCAGTGCGCTTTGGCGGTTGCGAGCGAGTGGTTTCCGTCACCGACGGCAAACAGGAAGTTGGTAACCTTGCCGTAGTTTTTGATTTGTACTTCGTCCGACGTGAGCGCGTAAAGTTTCAAGCACGGCGGCGGTATCGGGAACGCGCCAACCCCTGACGTGTCCGCCGTTCATATTAAGGTTTGTGTCGTACAAAAGTTCCAGCTTTTCACGGTTTTCGTAAAGCGGCTCGATCACCGTGTGTTCCCTGTCGTCGATCAATAACATAATATGCGGGAGTTCCAGCGGGGCGTGCCGACGAATCTCGACGCGGGGCGGAATACGTTCCAGAACGGTGCCTTCCGTCGCGCGGATTGCCACGGGCGCAAACGGGGTGTAGTCGTATTCTTCAAGGTCGACCGCCATCATAAGACCGAGCCTGCCCTTTTCGTACGGAGTATCCCTTTCCACCAGCACGAAACTGTCTTTGATTTCCTTAAAGACGTTTTCGTCCAGGTACTTATACATATTTTCGTTTATTTTCTTAATGCGGTTTTCGCGGTTGTCCGAAAGATAAACTTCGGGGAAAATCAAATTGAGCGTGCTGGGAGCCGCCCCGACGTATGCGGCGAGTTTCTCCCAGTATTCGGGCTGCGACGTGAATTGATCGCAGGCGACGACCGCCCATTTTTCAAAATCGACGCCGTCTTTCGGCAACAATATATTTTCGACTTTTACCGTTTTCACTTGTTAAAAAACCTTTTCCTTTTCTTTTTATCCGCAACGTCGGCTTTGGCCTCGATTGCAAGCGGAGATATTGCGTAAATCGTCTCGATCTTTTCTTTCAGTTTGTCGATGGTCATGTAACGTTGCAGCTGTCCGCCCTTCGCAACGGAAATGATACCCGTTTCTTCCGACACGACGATTGCCATAACGTTACTTTCTTCCGTGATGCCGAGCGCGGCACGATGACGCGTGCCGAGTTCTTTTGCGACACCCGCTTCCTGCGTAAGAGGCAGGAAACAACCCGCCGACAGAATCTTGTTACCTTTCACGATAACCGCGCCGTCGTGCAAGGGCGCTTTCGTGTTGAATATGCTGACGAGAAGGGGCGCGGAAATTTTAGCGTTAAGTTCCGTACCCGTTTCCAGAATATTGCTGTCCATAGTGGTCGGGGTGATGATAATGATTGCGCCCGTGTTTTGTTTCGCCATCGTTTGAAGTGCCGACAAAAGTTCGTCCGTGGCGGCGTGCAGATCGTCGTCGGAGCCGAAACCTTCCTGGAACAAGTCGATGCCGTGCGGCGTTGCGATGCGCTGGAAAATACTTCTGAGATCCGACTGGTACACGACGACAACCGCAACAAGCAGGAACAATAAGAAATACCTGAGCACTTCGCTGCAAAGCGCAAACGCGTTGTTACCGAGGAATACGCCCAGCGCGTCGATGATTACTTTTGCAACAATCGCGCCTATGAGCGTCAAAAACACGCGTAAACTGCGCTTATGGTAAAAGAACATAAACGCAAGCACCAGCAAAAAGAGGCACGTCGCGATGTCAACGATTGCAAGTAAACTTATGTTTTTGAAATAAGCGTAAATCTTATCCATGAGATTCCCTCTATGAAAATGTATTCGATTTCAATAAATATAGGATAGTATATCATATAATTTATAAATATACAACAAATTGTCTATATTTTGTTTTGCAAAATTTATAACTCAGGCGCAGTGTTTCACTGCAAAAAAATACCGCCGATTTGGCGGTATCCTGACAAATACAGTTGTTTAAGCATTGAAATCTTGTGCGTTAAGTGCGCTTTTTGAGAAGAACGGCAAATGCCTCGTACAACACCTGCGCTTCTTCCTTTTCGCCCGACTTAAAGGCGTATTCAAGGTTGTGCAAGGTATCGACGTACTTTTTAAGTTCCATCGGCGTGTACCTTGCGGCGACGTTTTTTGCGATGCTTATCGCGCCGGGGCGCACCGAAAGAGCCTTTGCAAGGTCGTCCTGCGAAAGACTGCTTATTCTTGCCTCAAACATTCTCCTGTACTGCGCCGTCATCGACGCAAGTATCGACGACGGGCTTTCGCCGTCGGACAAAAGCGTTTTCAGAACGTCCAAAGCCCTGTCGTTATCGCCGCGCGACAATGCGTCGGCAAGCGTGTACGTCTTGTATTCGGTATCGGCAGCGACAAGGTTTTCCACATCGTCTTTCGTGATTTTTCCGCCGTCTTTAAAGGCGCAAAGTTTATTGACTTCGTTCATCGTTCTTGTCATATCGCGGGCGGTGTACGTCGAAAGCAGGCTTATCGCCGCGTTTTCGATCGTGCAGTTTCTTTTGCCGACTTCGTTTTCGACAATGCGGGGATATTGCATTTCGTCCGCGCCGCTGACGTCGACGACCTCGCCTTTTCCGTACAACTTAAAAACGGGGCTCGCTTTCTTGGAAAAATCGTCGCGCGCGATCGCGTCGTCCGAAAACGCAAGCACGGAAAACCCCGACGGATTGTTGAGATACGCTTCAAGTTTGGCACGTCCTGCGTCGTCAAGCCCTTCCGACGACTTCACGACGACAAGCCGTCTTTCGTCGAAAACGGGCACGGTATTGAGCGTTTGCACGACTGCCTCCATATCCGACGAATCCTCAAAGACGGTGAGGTTCATATCCGAAAAATCCTTGTCGAGAAGCCCTTTCAAAACACCGATCGCAAGTTCTTTGACGTAAGCGTCCTGCCCTTTCAGAAAGTACACGGGCAAAATCTCGACGGACAATCTTTTTTTAAGATCCGAAACGTTAATCATAAATTCAATATACCATTATTTTTAATCAAAGTAAAGGGATTACGGGTATCATCGCAACGCACACGGCGCATACGACAAGCGACAACGCCATCTTTTTTATGCGCGGCAAACACGTATCGGGACATAATGAATATCGTCAGAAGATATGCAAGACCGAACATATCGACTGCCTGAACGGGGAAGCTCGATATCGGAAGCGAACCGATTGCCTGCGCCACGAATCTTATCGGGAACAGCACCACCGAAAGCGCGTTGAGAATCACGGCGCACGACGGCAATATCATCACAAACAGGCTTATTACCAGCGAAATTGTATAGATAAACGGCAGAATCGGCAATATGATAAGGTTGGAAATAACAAACAGCGTTTGCACCTCGCCGAAAAATCCGACCATAAACGGCAACAGCATAACGTTTACGCCGACGCTTGTCGCGCATATATCCCTGACCTTCTTCTTTGCGCCGGAAAGTTCCTTTCGCGTGAGCCGCGGCACAATGACGATAAGCCCCAAAAGCGCGGCAAAACTTAAATGGAAACCTTTTGTGAACATATCGGTCGGGTTCAGTATAAGGACAATAATTGCGGCAAGCGACAACGAGTTCAGGCTGTCGCGCTGACGCCCCGTAAGCCCCGACACGATGAATACCGTCGACATTACGATTGCGCGCAAAACGCTTGCGCCGAACCCGCAAATCCACCCGTATAGGATGAGCGGTATTTCCACGATAAGGATGTACAACGCCTTTTTCTTTTTTAACTTTCGCGCAAGGAACGCCGTCACCGCGGCAAGCATACCGACGTGCAGACCGGACACGGCGAAAATATGTAAATGCCGGCGTCTTTGACGTTGTGCGAATACTGACTGTCAATCGCAAACCTGTCGCCGAACAAAAGCGCAAGCGCGGTGTCCGACGTCATATCGTCGCAGTTGTCGTACAAAAGTCGCTTGTATTTTATCAGCACGCGCTTGTCGAATGACAAAACGCCCTGCCCGACGTTTTCGATTTTCATTGACTTAACGTAAAATTTCGTGCCTCGCGCGCCGTAACTCGTAAAATCGCGGAAACCCATATCATAAGTGCTGACGTCGCCGACGATTTTTACCTTATCGCCCGCACGCGCGTTTGGCAAAAAGCCAGAAACGACAAACGCCTGTTTTCCCGTTTCTTCCCCGTCGATCGTTACGTTGTCGATTTTGAAATAATACGAATGCTCGTTTTTGGACGCAATCTCCGTCGATATCGTCCCCGTGATTTCCGCCTTTTCGGAAGTTACCGCCGTGCTTTTATAAACGTCGATGACGCCCGAAAGCAGTAATACGCCCAGCACGAAAAATATCGGGATATACAAAAGCCTCGCCTTTTTGAAAATCAAGACGAAGCCCGCAAAAATCAACGCCGCCGCAAGGAATAAAACCCTTGCCCACACGGCGTCTTCATACATTCCCGTCAAAAAAATCCCGATTCCCATAAAAAGCGCGGCAAAACATATCGGTCTTTTGTTGACAAGACGTTTCATTTTCTTTTATTTAATATCTTCGGTAACGACAAGGTTCACGCCGCTGCCCGCGACGTTTTCTTTTGCGACGTCGCCGATTTTCAGCGGTGCGGACAACCTGAGCTTTCCGATTTCCGAAAGCACTTCGGGGATAAGCGTTTTCAGCACAAGCCCGTCGGTTTTGACGGAAACAACGCCGCCCGAAGTCAGCCTGACAAGGCTTGTAACGACGCGTTTCGGCGCGGTGAATTCCTGCGTGCCATAGATTTCGCCGCGTTTGCAGGTGTTTCCCGTAACGACGATTTTGTCGCCGACCTTATTGATATCCAACGGGCAGCCCATCGGACACATTATGCAAATTGTTTTCATACGCGCCTCACTCTTACGGTAATATCGCCGCAAATTTTGGATTTATCGACCATAACCGTACCCATTTCGCCGGGTGCGAGAATCTGGCATTTTTTGGACACGACGACGGTATCGCCGCTTAAAACTTCAAGGAAGACGTTTCTGTATTCTGCGCCGACGCGGAAGTAAATCGTGACGAAACCATCGCCCTTATACACCCTTGACGGAAGTACGTATCTCACGCCGTCGATTGCTTTAACCTGCACGCTTTCGCCGTTTACAAGCTTGTTTTGTGCATATAAAGCCGCACTTCTGCCGGCAATAATGCCTTCCGCCGAAACGTTGTCGACAAGGTCGTGCACGTGCAGAACGTTACCCGCGCTGAATACGCCCGAAAGCGTCGTCTGGCGATATTCGTCGACGACCGCGCCCGACGTTACCGTGCTCATCTCGATGGGCAGTTCTTTCACAAGGTCGTTTTCGGGGATAAGCCCTACGGAGAGTAAAAGCGTGTCGCACTCGATAAACTGTTCGGTCTCGGGTTTCACGCGGCGGTTTTCGTCGACCTCGGCATAATACAAGCCTTCCAGTCTGTTCTTGCCGACAAGGCGAGTTACCGTATGATTGAACAAAAGCGGAATGTCGTAGTCGTTCAGGCACTGCACGATGTTTCGTTTAAGTCCGCTGCTGAACGGCATGACTTCCAGAACTTTCAGAACCTTTGCGCCCTCGAAAGTCATACGGCGCGCCATAATAAGCCCGATGTCGCCGCTGCCCAGAATCACGACTTTTTTGCCGACGAGATAGCCTTCGACGTTGGAAAGTCTTTGCGCCATACCGGCGGTATAAACGCCCGCGGGACGAGTGCCTGTCAGCTGGATTGCGCCGGCAGTCCTTTCCCTGCAACCCATCGCAAGGACGATTGCTTTCGCCTGCACCGTTTCAAGCCCTGTTTTCGGACTTAAACGTGACCGATTTATCCTTTGAAATTTCCAGCACCATGGCTTCGAGCACGACGTCCGCGCCGCATTCTTCCACCATTTTCTTGAAGCGTGCCGCATATTCCGGCCCCGTCAGTTCTTCCTTGAAATAATGAAGACCGAAGCCGTTGTGGATGCATTGATTGAGTATGCCGCCCAGGCGATTGTCGCGTTCAAGTATCAGTACTTCCGCGCCGTTCTTTTTCGCCTCGACCGCCGCCGCCATTCCGGCAGGACCGCCGCCGATAATCACCACGTCGTAATTTTTCATCAGTTGTCCTCCTTGATACGGCATTTTACAAGTTCCGATCCCTTGCCGCCTTTTTGACCTTGGTTACGGGGATACCGAGTTCCCTTGAAAGGATATCTATGACGCGGGGCGCGCAAAATCCGCCCTGACATCTGCCCATACCCGCGCGCACGCGACGTTTTACGGCGTCGACGGTTGTTGCCGGCAACGGGGAATGAATCGCGTTTACGATTTCGGCTTCCGTCACGGTTTCGCAACGGCAGATAATTCTGCCCCATTTCGGATTATTTTTGACCTTTTCGTTAAGTTCTTCCGCCGTGAGATTTTTAAGCCTGTCGTGGTGCAAGACTTTCACGGGGTTTTCGGGTTTTTCGACCTTATACTCTTTTTCGATTTCGTCCGCAATATATTTGCCGATGGAAGGCGCGGACGTAAGCCCCGGCGAACAGATTCCCGCAAGGATAAAGAAGTCGTGATATTTCGGAGCGTTTCACGATGAAGTCTTCGCCGACCACCGCGCGAACGCCCGCATACTCGCGGATAACCGCGCGATAATTCGGGTTTGCAAAAACTTTTGATACGCCCTGTCGCACAAGATCGAGTCCTTTCGCCGTGCACGACGTGTCGTCTTCTTCGCACGCTTCGGACGTAGGACCGTAAATCACGTTGCCGTCCGCCGTGGGCGCAACGAGAATACCTTTGCCGTTTTCGTCGGGAAGCGGGAAAAGTACGGTTTTGACGCGCGCACCTTCGGTCTTGTCAAGCACGAAGTATTCACCTTTTCTGAAAGCGGTTTCGTACGTTTCGTCGGACAGAAGCGCGTTGATATCGGACGCGCCGCCGCCCGCGCTGTTGACAAGATATTTCGATTCGTATTCGCCGCTTTGGGTTTTTACGATAAACTTTTTGTCAAAGCGTATGCTTTCGATATTTCTTCAAGGCGGACTTCCGCGCCGTTCAGAATTGCCCTGTCGCAAAGCGCGATCGTGAGCTTATACGGCGAAACGATGCCCGCGTCCTTTGCGTAAAGCGCGCTGACGATTTCGGGATTTACTCCGTCCTGAATTTTGTCGATTTCTTCGCGGTCGATGATTCGCGCGTCGACGCCGTTCGCTTTCGCGCGTTCCAAAAGTTCCAAAAGACCTTTTTCGCCACCGCGACCTGCAAGCACAAGGCTTCCGGTTTCTGAACGGGACGTCAAGGTCACGTGTGAGCGACGGCATCATTTTGTTGCCTTCGACGTTGAATTTTGCTTTCAGCGTTCCGGGGACGCAATCGTATCCGGCATGCGCTATGCCGCTGTTTGCGCGGCTTGCCCCCGACGCCACGTCGTCTTCTTTTTCGATAAGCAGCGTTTTGTAGCCCCTTGCCGAAAGCGCGTCGAGAACTGCGGTGCCTACGACGCCACCGCCGATAACTATGCAATCATACATAATTTATTTATCCTTTTTGTCAAATTTTTCGTGGTATTGTTTGATATTCTGCTCGATAACAATTTCGGCGAAATCCCTTTCTTTTACTTCAAGAACGGTTGTCGTTTTGTATTCAAGCTGTTTGTAAACGTTCAGAAATGCGTCATTTCGTCCATAATATGGGGCGGCAACTCGCCGATATGGTCGTAAGTGTTCCACATCGGATCTTTGAACGGAATTGCAATCACCTTATGGTCGACCATGCCGTCGTCGATCATCGATATTACGCCGATCGGGTAGCACCTGACAAGAGTGAGCGGCGAAATAACCTCGCTGCAAATCACAAGGACGTCCAACGGATCGTTATCGTCGCTTAAAGTGCGCGGAATAAATCCGTAGTTTGCGGGATAGTGCGTCGAGGTGTAAAGCGTGCGGTCAAGAATCAGCAGCCCCGTTTCCTTGTCGAGTTCGTACTTGTTCTTGCTGCCCTTCGGAATTTCGATGCAAGCGATAAAATCGTCTTTTTTGATTCGCGATTCGTTGATATCGTGCCAGATATTCATACTCGTATCTCCTGTAAATTTACAATATTATACTATATATTAGCGATTATTGCAAAAAATTGACGGGAAAACATTTGTTTTTTTGAAAAGTTTTCAATAAAAAACGCAGACTTCTCTGCGCTTTTCGTTACTTTTGGAAAAGTTTGTTTTTCATCATATATTGGTTGTAGTCGTCGGGATTCGTGCTTTCAAGGGCGCGTCTTCTCATCGGCCTTGCGGGAATTCCGCTGACAAGAACGTAATCGTCCACGTCTTTCGTAACGATGCTGCCCGTTGCCACGATTGCGCCCGTGCCGATCGTTATCCCGGGAAGAATCGTGCAGTTTGTGTAAAGTTTCGCAAAATCTTTTATGACGACGCGCTTATAATCCCTTTCCATATGGTTGCCTTCGCTGTGCCCGTGCGAGAAAATTTTCACGTATTCGGTAAGCATTGCGAAATCGCCGAACGATACGCCGCCCTTACTGTCGACGTAGCAGCCCATGTTCCAGCTGACGTTGTCGCCGACCTCGATCTGGTGTCCGTAATTGAACCTGCAACCTTCCGCCGCGACAAAACCTTCGCCGCACTTTTTGAAAAGGTTCTTCGCAATCGTCTGCCTGAACGGAATCGCGAACGTGCAGTTTATGCCAAGCGGCACTTTGTCGATAAGTTCCCATAAATATGCAGATATCTTTCGGATTTCGTGTAAGGATGCTCGTCTCCGAGCGGCATGTAATCGCCCCACAAACGATAACTTTCGATTTCGTCCGCCGTCATTCCGACGCCGATGATTTTCAATACTTCAAGCATTTCTTCCGTGCTTATGTTTTTTGTGATAAGTTTTTGCGCTCTTTTGAGTTTTTCTTCAACCGTGTTCATAAAAATTCCCATAAAAATATTGTCGATAAAACTATACCACCGGCACGGCGGAAAAGTCAATCCAATGCCGCTTTTTTATAAATAAAAAAGCCGACTTCTCGGCTTCTTGCAGTTCTCGGTTCAGTCTATCCCAAGCAGTTCGTACAACGTGACGTCGTACAGTTCTGCCAATGCAATCAGTTTTTCATAATCGGGACGAGATACGTCGTTTTCCCAATCACTCACGCTCGATTGTTTGATTTGCAACTTGTCCGCAACTTCCTGTTGCGATAATCCGCATTGTTTTCGTATGTTCTTAAAATTCTCACCAAAGTTCATCATTCAATCCCGAATAATTCGTTTGGCGTAACGCCGAACTTTTCGTACAGCAGCAGAATACTGTCGTAGCCGGGTTTCTTCTTCCCGTTCAGCCACTGCCCAACGGTCGTTTGATTTACGCCAAGTATCTTTGCCATACCCTCTTGCGATAAATTGTTTTTTGCCATAATATCAGAAATAATTTCTTTATACTTTTCTCATTCAAGGTCAAGATTTTTCGCAAGAAACGATTCGTCATCGATAAATTCGGCGGGAGAAATCCCCAATCCGTCCGCAAGCAAGATAATCGTTTTCAAAGAAATTCCGTTAGTGCGCCTTTGCATAATGCTTTTTATCGTCGGAAACGGAATCCCGCTTAACTGTGCAAGTTTATATTGAGTGAGATTTTTCTCGCCCATATATTTATAAAGTCTTTCGACAACAGCATCGTTAAGCGTTTTCATTTATTACCTTTCGTCAATTACTTTAATTAAATTCTACCCTACTTCGCACAAAAATATAGGATGATGTGTCATCCAAAAGATTGACACGTCATCCTATGTATTCTATAATTATTAGAAAATGGATTAAGAGGTATTATTATGAATTGTCCTAAATGTAATAGCACAAAAGTAACCGTTCAAGCAGTTGCCGAACAAAAAAAACGCGGCATTCTCGGAGTATGTCTTTGGCTTATTCTCGGTTTCTTTACTTGCGGTGTTGCGCTCCTTTTCCCTTTATTTATAAAGAAAGGAAGTAAAACAAAACAATACGCCATATGTCAAGAATGCGGTTACCGTTGGGAAGTAAAATAATTAAACTCACTTACTGAACGCCGACGCAAAGCGTCGGGGTTCTTGCCACGGCTCATCGGAGGCATAAAAAAATAAGACAACCAAAACGGTTGTCTTATTTTTTATGGTGCGCAGAAAACAACCGCAGTTGAACACATCAATCAAAACAGTTTTTGTTAATTATTTTCGCAAGAACAATTATCGCTTCTTCTTATGATATAAACTAAGTTACAAACGACGAATACGCCCAAAACCTTAATAACGCTTGCTTTTTTTCATAACCCGACCTTAAAACTATTTTTCGCGATGCGACCGAACATTAAATCTTTTAATCGTCGATATTAACTTTTTCGACGCATAGTCGGACGGAGCACGCCAAACCCAATTTCCTTGTGCAACGGACGGAGTATTCATTCTGCCTTCTTCGTTTCCAAGCAAAAGCCAGTCCTGCAACGGTATCACAGCAAGTTCCGCAATTGAATCAAACGCCAGTTTAATCATCTTATATGTCGGGTTTAACCCTTTGATGTGCGAACATTCTCTTTTGAATCGTTTTAGCGTATCTCCGACAAGGTTTTCCGTCCACGTACGAGTACAGTCGGCGTCGTGAGAACCTGTATAAACCACGTAATCTTTATTTGCATATAGCCTCGGCAAATATTCGCTGTCTTCATCAAAAAACGCAAACTGCAATATTTTCATCCCGGGATATCCGCAATACGCAATCAGTTCTCGCACGTCATCGGTCAAAAAACCAAGATCTTCCGCGATTATTTTTGCATTAGGGACACTTTGATTTATCGCGTCGAAAAGTTTTCCCCCGGGGCCTTTTTCCCAGTGTCCGTTGCGCGCGGTTTTCTCACCATACGGAACCGAATAATATCCCGCAAACCCGCGAAAATGGTCTATCCTTACAATGTCAAATAACGACGCGCAGATTTTGATGCGTGAGCACCACCACTTGAAGCCGTTCTTTTCCATTTTCGCATAATCGTAAATCGGATTGCCCCACAATTGTCCATCGGGAGAAAACCCGTCGGGAGGACAACCTGCAACGAACGTCGGATTCAAATTCTCGTCAAGCAGATACTCGTCCGTATTACTCCAAACGTCAACCGAATCATATGCAACGTAAATCGGTATATCTCCGATGATTTTTATTCCTTTTGAACGCGCATAATCGCGAACCTTTTTCCATTGCGTAAAAAACTTGAATTGAACGAATCGCCAAAACTCCGTTTGACATTCAAAATCGTTTTTTCTCTCGATTGCGTTTTTGTATATTCGATATTCATCCGCCCAAGATGACCAAGGCGCATAATCATAACTCTCTTTTATTGAGAAGAATAAAGCATAGTCGTCAAGCCACTGCTTGTTTTTATGACAAAAACGTACATATTCGACAGTTTTTACAAATCTCGAAAAGGCTTTTTTGAGCACGGCAATTCTTGTTAAAAACAATCTTCCGTAATCTATGCGCTCGCTTTTGCACTTTTCTCCATCAAGTTCGTCGCTCGTCAACAATCCTTCTTTATACAATTCTTCCAAATCAACAAAATAAGGATTGCCGGCAAAAGACGCCGGCGATTGGTATGGGCTATCTCCGTATGCGGTTGGGTTAAGCGGAAGAATTTGCCAACATTTGGTCCCTGTTTTGTCCAGAAAATCAAGCCAGTCGAAACACGCTTTCCCGAAAGAACCTATGCCGTACTCGGAAGGCAATGCACTCACCGCCATAAGCAATCCGCTTTTGTGCGAGAATCCGAATTTTTTGTTAACCGCCATATAACAAACTCCCTATGTCGACCTGTGTTATTTCAATCTGATTTGCCCTTCAATATCAAATATGGACACTTTGTCAATGGGCAATGCAACGTCAATGCTTTCTTCATTAAAATCACCCCCGATCTTGGCGTATAATACCACTCCGTCTCTCTCGCATTTTGCATATCGTTCGGTACCGTAATCTAAAATCTTTTCGACCGAAAACAGTATGCCGTCCGTCGAGGTTTCAACGTCTTGCGGTGAAAACTCAAAACTCAACGCCTTCCCGATAATTTTCGTTCCGCCGATTCCAACCAACTTCGACGCAAGTTCTCTTGTGCACTCAAACTTATGCCCCATCGTTTCGAACGAAAATTTCGGAATTGCGGCAGACTTAACGATTTCCTTAAACGTTCGCTTGTCTTTGTTCCTTTGACGAAGCATTTTTCCGCTTAGTGTATTGAACGCAGGTATTGCCTCGTGAACAATCTTGTCGCCTGTCGAACACGTAACTTTTTTCAGGTCGATACCAAGCATAATTTCTCCGCTCACTTTTTCGTCAAATAAAGCAAAAATTATCTGACCACCTGTTTCGACGTAATGCAAATACTTTCCGTTGACTTCTTCGACCTTTTGCACCGTTCCGACAACGTCGTTTCCTTTTCCGACAGCATCGACTGGAATGGTCAACTTATAATTTCCGTCTTCCATTGAAAATGCCGACGGCAATTCTATCCTCGACGAACCGATTTCAACCGTATGATTTTTCACGACAACGCTTATTACGGAGCAATCGGGAATTCTCGGAATCATATTCGCTTCGGTTTCCGCATCAAATACCTGCATGTTTTCGATATCAAACGAGATTTCCGTGACGCTTCCGACTTCAAAACGCGTCATTGTCGGCGCTTTATAACAATTTTGGTCGAGCTTTGCAAGCCGAGTTCTTTATCAAAGTTCAAATCACCGAACACCTGGCTTTCGGTTCCCAATTCCTCGATGTGCGACACCTTGATTTTTGCCTTTGCCGTATATTTTTCGGCGTCGATAGAGATATGTTCCGCGCGCAGTCCCAGCACGACTTTTTTCCCGTGGAACACGTCCGCTTGCTTTGCTTTTGCAAAGAAGTCTTTGGGCAACGCGATTTTTATCGGCGCGTCGGTAGCGACAAACGATATATCGTCGCCTTCGACATTGATTTCCGCGTTGATGAAATTCATTTGAGGCGTTCCTATAAAACCTGCGACAAACACGTTTTGAGGATACTTATATAAATTGGTAGGCGTGTCGATTTGCTGAACGAATCCGTCTTTCATAACGACTATTCGCGTGCCCATCGTCATTGCCTCGACCTGATCGTGCGTGACGTAAATAAACGTAGTTTGCAACCTGTGATGCAACGCGCTTATTTCACTTCTCATTGCAGTACGCAATTTTGCATCGAGATTTGACAACGGTTCGTCAAGCAAGAAAACCTTCGGCTCTCTTACGATGGCTCTTCCCAAAGCGACTCTTTGACGCTGTCCGCCACTCATTTCCTTTGGTTTTTTGTCCAGATATTCGGTTATATCCAACGTTTGCGCCGCTTCTCTGACCTTTTGATCGATTACCGCTTTCGGCAATTTTCGCAATTTCAGACCGAATGCCATGTTTTCGTACACCGTCATATGCGGATACAGCGCATAATTCTGGAAGACCATCGCAATATCTCTGTCCTTCGGTTCTACGTCGTTTACAAGCGTATCGCCTATATAGAGTTCGCCGGCAGTGATTTCTTCAAGACCGGCTATCATACGAAGCGTGGTTGATTTTCCGCAACCCGACGGTCCGACGAATACAATAAATTCCTTATCTTTAATATCCATCGTGAAGTCGTTTACGGCTTTTGTTCCGTTGGGATAAACTTTGTATATGTGATTGAGTTTTACGTCTGCCATAATTACCCTCTTATTGTTTGACGGCGCCGGCCGACAAACCGTTTATCATATATTTAATCAAGAAGAAATACAAGATTACAATCGGACGGCGATAAACACCGCACCTGCCGAAAATCTTGCGAATTCGGTTTCCGGAAGAGACATAAGCCCGACCGCCGCCGTCCACATGTTTTTGTCTTTGAGCAGAAGCTTCGGAAGGATAAAATCGCTCCACGGCCACGCAAATTGCGTCAAAAGCGTATATACCAAAATCGGTTTTGACAGCGGAAGAGTTACGTTAAAATATCCTCGCATTGCTTGCTCCGTCGATTCTTGCCGCTTCGTAAATCGAATTCGGAATAGTGTCGAAAAAGCCTTTTTGCACCAAATAGCCCATCGGAGCACCGCCTGCATATATAAGAGCAAGCCTATATGACTATTGATGAAATTGAATTGCGTCATAAGCAAATACACGGCAACCATTCCCATAAACGACGGAAACATCCCGAGAATCAGCGCGCCCTTCATCAATGATTTTCTTCCCTTAAACTGGAAAGACGAGATGACGTAAGCCGTTAAAATAACCAAAACAGTACCCAAAAGGCTACTTATCGTCGCCACAAGCAAAGTGTTTGCAAACCACTTCGGATAGTCGTACATAACGGTGTCCGCAAACAGTGCCTTAAAAGAATCCAGAGAATATTCCGACGGGAAAAAACCATTGAAACTATATATGCTTCCGCTTGCCGAAAAACAACTCAGCACCACCCATATAATAGGAAATACGAAGATGATTGACACCAGCAACACAACGGAGTACGTGAGCAAACGTTTGTGGTTTTTTTGAGTTTAACACTTGGTTTTTTTCTCATTTGAACGTATCCTCCCTCTTATATGCCGATGAGCGCACGTAAACCAAAAGGCTTATTGCCGAGGTGATGATAAACATAATCAAACTTATCGCAGCGCCTATTGAATAATAGTTGTTGTCAATCGACATCCTATACAGCCAGTTGATAAGTAAATCGGTGTCACTTGCAAGGAAATAGCCTTCGCTAAGGACGTCGCTTCTCAGGAAATAGAATACTCCGAAATTATTGAAGTTGCCCATAAACTGACTGATGAGAACAGGCGTCGTCGAAAAGAGAACGAACGGGAGCGTTATCTTTATGAACTGCACCCATGAACTTGCCCCGTCTATTCTTGCCGCTTCGTACAAATCGTTGTTAATATTTGACAGTATGCCCGATGCAAGCAACATTATCGACGGAACCGACAACCACGCATTGACAAGCAACCCTATACCTCTTGCCATCCATTTGGAATTGATGCCCAAAAAGTCGATGATCTTGCCTCCGTTTTGCACAATTATCTGGTTTATCGGACCGCCATTGCTGAACATATAATGGAATACAAGTAAGGATATAAAACCGGGAACCGCATATGCAAGCACGGGGAACGCCCTCCACAGCGCCTTGGCTTTACGCATTTTTTATTGTACAAAATTGCAAGTCCGAGTCCGAGAAAATAATTGATGAACGTTGACAAAAACGCCCAAAGTAAGTTCCACCCGAGTATTTTGCCAAACGATTGCGATAATTCGCCAACCGCAACCAATTTTCTGAAACTATCAAGACTCCAATCCACCAATTCGGGCGGCACGATTTTCCGCCGTAGTTGGTGAATGCGATCAAAATCATAAAAATTATCGGCAAGACGTTGAATATCATTACGCCCAAAATGGGAATAACGAGTGCCGCCTTGTAAAAATTGCGGTTCATCAGCGACGACAAATCGTCTTTGAACGACGAAACTTTTCCTTTGAAAAGCAAGTCTTCTGCTCCGCGATGAGCGTCTTTTATGTTTGCTACATAGACGATTATGAGCGCAATAAGAGCAATCCAGGCAAATATGCCCATCAACAGCATAATTACCGAATCGTCACCCTTTATGCCGAGCCACGGATCTGCTTTTACCGTTCCCAAGGTGAAAAATCCGAACAAGTCCTTTATCCCGCGGAGAGCAAAATAGGTAATGAACCCCACTTCCAACAGAATATATATAAATCCCTTTATATATTGTCCGTTGACAATTTGCCCGGCTCCCATAAAGAACATCGACGCATACGTCGCCCTGCCCGACGTGGCAAAGAACTCTTTAAGGTTCTTTCGGGATTGTTCCACTTTTTCGGAAACGTCCCGACGCTGCTTAGCGGCTTTTCTTTTAGGTTTTTATATCTTTCTTTCAAACTTGTCATAGTTATGCAAAGGTATGAATAGCCTTGTAAATATTCGACGATATTTCTTCGATAACGCTTTGAAGTTTTGCCGTATCGAAGGAACGCTTACCACATCCGTCAGTTGCGATTTGTTTGAATCCCGATGAAATGGGAGTCCAGATTTGCTTGACCGCGCTAATGGACGGCATAACTTCCAAAACGCCCGAATCGAGGTTTCTATATGTAATTTGAGACGCCAAAGACTCTGTTTGTGCAATTACGTCGCTTCTTGCGGCAACGACGCCGAGCATATCCGCACGAGCTTTCACCATTTCGTAACCCGTTGCGAATTCGACAAACTTGACAGCCCAATCACGGTTTTTGGTATAACTGCTCACCGCATATCCGTTCACGCCGCCCATGGTTTGTTGCTCGATCCACAAGTCGTTGTTTTTGATATCTTGTTGAGTGGTTATATCTCCGTCCTTTGGAAGTTTCGGCAGTCCTGTAATAACGAGATTCTCTTTCGCCTTTGCGTCCGCGCTCGCCTGATCGAGTCCCTCTTTTTGATATTGAAGCGACATCTCTTTCAAGAACTGTGAAGTGATATCCGGAGTTGTTATCGTTGCAAAAATCGTTCCGTTTGCAAGCATGGGCGCGCGACCGTTTGTAAACGAATCGTCAATACACTTTTCATCCATGACGCCGGCAAGCTCCCACATAATCTTTGCACCCTTCACCGCATTGCCTTTTGCAATACCTATATCCTTGTCGTCGGTGTTGTTGTTGCCAAACACGTATGCGCCGTACGAAAGCAAGTAACCGATATTGAAATATTCGTTTCTCAGCTCGATGGCATAACCGAATTTATTGCGGTCTGCTTCGCGAATACCTTTGCTGTATCTGTACATTTCCGTCCAATATTCAACCATATCCGGCACGTCGTTGCCATTCTTATCCCATTCGGTTTTCCAGTTGTCGGGAAGCGCGTCCTTGCGATAAAACAGTAACGGTTGTTGAACGTTTACCGGCACTCCGCAATAAACCGTTTTGCCATCGTAATTGTATTTGAAGGCATCCCATGCGTTTTGCGGGATTTTATCGTAGCAATCCATCTTCTCAATATCGAGCGGGATTATATGATGTTTTTCGACGTACGACATGAGAATATCGTTTGCCTGATATAATACGTCCGGTCCGTGACCGTACGGTCCGTCTTTTTCAAGGTCGCTGAACTCGTCCATATTCGCATCGACGGCTTTTACCCCTTCGCTTGCATACTTTGCATTGAATGCGTCCAGCAATTCTTTGAGATATCCTTCCTTCTTTGCCGTATCGTTTTCAAGAATTCGCAACACGACCTCTTTCTCATCTTTGTCTTGGTTGCACGCGGCAAAGCAAAGTACGACCGTTGTCATCACAATAGCAACGATCAATAACATTGTCACAAATTTTCCCTTTCTCATAATCTTTCTCCTTCTATAACAAAGGAATCGGCGTCGCCGTCCTTATTTTTATTATACTCTATCGACGGCTTTACGCCAACACCTATTTTCTTGCATCGGCGTATAATCAACCGCAAAACCTGCTCCTTGCTTGCCCTTTCAATCACTACCGCGTCGTCTTGGGAATAAATTTTTAATTTCCCGTTTTTTATTGCAGGCTGTCGTTTAAGTTTAAGCACGTCTTTGAGCGAAGCTTGAAACTCGATTATGTCTTTCTCTTTCAATCTCGAAAAATCAAACGTTCTTCTGCAATCGGGATCATATTCGCCTTCGAGCAATATGTCGGTGCCATAGTACAGATTGAAACTTCCCGGCAAAAAAAAACCAGCGTCGCAATCGCACAAAGCAACCTGTTGCGGTCTTTGTTTATTTGCGTAAAAAATCTTGCCGTGTCGTGACTGTCCAACAAATTGAACATCATGTTGTTTGTGACGTCGCTATATCTCATATAAAGCGAATTGAGCTGTTCGGCAAGTTGCTTTTCGTCTATGCTCTCGTCACCCCAAAAGTCCATCATCCGCTTAGTGAGTGCGTAGTTCATAATGGAATCAAACTGATCGCCCCTAAGAAAACTTTCGCTGTTATGCCAGTTCTCCCCAATCAAAGCCGAATCGGTTTTTTGAGACTTTACCGCTTCTCGCGCCTTTCTCCAAAAACCGTGCGAAACCTCGTCGGACACGTCAAGACGCCACCCGTCCACGTCGCATTCCTTCATCCAATATGTCATAACGTCGATAAGATAGTTTTGCACGTCCTTATTGCACGTATTGAGTTTCGGCATATATTCACAATCCCCAAAGCACGCATAGTTTAAAGGATTTTGCTTGACTTTTTCTCCGTCTATGACAAACCAATCAAAATATTTTGACTTTTTGCCCTTTTTCATAACGTCTTTAAACCGGGCAAAGTCATGGCTGACGTGATTAAACACGGCGTCCAACACTACGCGCATCCCTTTTTCATGCGCCTTTCCGACCAGCCTTTTTAAGGATTCTTTGTCGCCGAAAGACTCGTCTATGCAATAAAAATCTATTGTGTCATACTTGTGGTTTGAGTTGCTTTGAAAATCGGCGTAAGGTAAATCGCCGTTGCCCCAAGTTCTTTTATATAGTCTAAATGTTCCGTTATTCCGTCAAGATTGCCCCCGTAAAACGAAGTCGGAGTGGGCAATTCGTCCCATTTGGCATTGATTTTTGATTTTATCTTGTCTGAACCGCAAAACCGGTCAACGAAGATTTGATAAAACACCGCATTGTTCAGCCATTCGACGTTTTGCATCACGTCATCGTCGTTGATATAAGCAAACTGAAAACTATTAAAATATGCTAAGTTAAAATTGTATGTGGAAACCAAGCCGTCTTCGCAAAAGTAGTACGACTTGTCATTGTTTTCAAAGTAAATACATACGCAAGCCTTGGATCGTCAAGACAAAGCGTCGCTTTGTAATAATCAAACTGCGCGTCGCTTGCAATCAATTGCATTTCTTGTTTGAATTGTTGTTGCGCAATATGATATTTTGTATTATACAAAACGGACAATTTGCAAATTTGTTCGCCCTTTGCAAAGCGAATTCTCAACACTATTGTTTTATGGTCCGTTGCGAAGCAATAATTGCTTTCGGGACGATGATAAATTGCTTGAATATTCATTTTTTATTGATTTTTTTTTGTTTAAGCTGTATAATTCGATTATTATGAGCAAGAAAGTCACAATGAGAGATATCGCAAAAGAGGCAGGCGTTTCTGTCGCTACCGTGAGTTACGTCCTTAACGACAAGGACGATTCGCGCATAAGCGAGGACACAAAACGCAAAATCTGGCAACTTGTCAATCTCTATAATTACCGCATCAACTTCTCGGCAAAATGTCTGAGCAGCGGCAACACCGACGTCGTAACGATATATATCGGCGACAACGACTCCTCTGCCTACAAAGCCGAAACGATGCTCCTTATCCAAAGACTTTCCGATAAGCTCGCAAGC
The DNA here is from genome assembly GCA_022009995.1 of Clostridiales bacterium. Classification (GTDB taxonomy): domain Bacteria; phylum Bacillota; class Clostridia; order Christensenellales; family CAG-917; genus CAG-349. Next base: position 1,078,147 of record CP091734.1, on the reverse strand, counting down.
GTCGGATATTCCTTGCAGGTTACTTTTGACAAAACCGTCAAGCGTGTCACGAATTGCGACGCAATCATTTGCTACAATACCGACAACTCGTTTTTCCGTGCGCTTGGCGAGGTAAACTTTTGCCCCCTTCTCGCGCTCGATACGGTCATTCCGAACGGCGATTTGTTTTATCAGATCACAACCGATTACAACGCCGTGGCACAAAAAGCAAATTCCGTTTTCGGCACGGACAACTGGACTGCCGTTGCGTTGAAACCAAACAGCGAAGAGCTGAAAGAACGCTTGTTGCAACAATTGAATCACGTTCAGTTTATAGAAGACGATTCCCCCGTTTCGACAGAGTCGCAAAACATTGTCGTCCTGGGCAGTATGGTGTCGAAGTTTTGTCAAAAAAACGTTCCTGACGTTTTGACTATTGATTCTCATTCCGATGAAAAGATCGACAAAATCGTAGAGTGTCTTGACATCGCAATCAACCGAAAAGAAGCCGTGTCAAGCGATATACGAATTTGATTTTACACCGAAATTAGTTTTGCCCCTGCAACAAAACCGTCGCAGGGGCATTTATTATTGTTATGCTGTTGCTTGTACCTTATAAATATCGATGATGCCCGTTTTATAGTTGTAAGTAACTCGATACTCGCCTGCTTCGGAGCAGCAAATGTTGCTCTTTCCTTCAACCGTGAATATTGCGTTTGCGTCGCCGGTCGTGCCGAGCTTATCCTTTCCAACCCAAAGGCCGCCTTCCTTCGCGCCGATATTATATGCGTCCAGACCGAATTCGATATCTTTTGCAAACGTCAAAGTAATTTCATAAACTTCCTTATTTTCGCTGTTCGCCGTCATCTTGAATTCGTCTTTGAATTCGTGTTCCAGCCGTTCATCGTGCCTTTGACAAAAACATCTTTGCCTACTTTTGCGATAGTCAAAACCTTGCTGTAAGAGTTGAACGTTATGTTATAAGTTCCGCTCTCTCCGACTTTGACGTTTTTGTTATCCTTGCTTACTGCCGAAAAACCTACCGAGCCGACAAGATATTCCGCATCGTATTGAGCAATTACATTGTCCCATGTAAGTGCTTCGTCAGTTGTTTTGTGTGCGCGGACAACCAACTCTTCGCCTTGTTGAGCACAACGTTTTCAGGTGTAAACGTCACCTTTTGTGTCATTTTGTATTTTGCTTGGTTTGCCGACTTTTGATAGTCACCCCAATTTCCGCCAAGTATTGTGCCGTCGATGAAGTAGTTATATTCTGTTGCGTCAACCGCGCTCTTGGTTGCAGAGATAGTTTTGCTTTCGGGATCGAGAACAAAGTCATATATGCCTGCTTCTTTGGTTTTTATATTACCTACAAGTTTGCCGGTTTCATCGGTTTTCCCGGTAAACAATGCGATACTTGCCTCATCAACGTTGGTAATGTTGAAATATTGGCTGTTTTCTTTGATCTCGTCGCCTTTTGTTACGGCGCCCATGAACATGAATTCTTCACCCGCTTTGAGTTGAACTGTCAACGTGTGTTTGCCGTCCGCTCCCGCTACGAAACGAGTTGCCGGCGAGAAAACGTTTGCCCAGTTGGTGATTCCTGCGCCTTTGATGTAATAATTGACGACTTCTTGCACTTCAACGGGCTTTGCGTCGCCGTTACGCGTGACGGTCAGGCGGTTGTTGCTTGTATTGGAATCGGTTGTAAGCGTGAGCGTGTAATTGCCGTCTTGCTTGACGCTGATATTTTTATTTTCGTCAAGACCGGTGGCAGCTTCCATGTATTCGTCCGCACCTACAAGGTTTCTGAAAGAAGCGCGTGCGCCGTCTTTATTGTTGTAATCAAGAATACCCGTATCAAGCAACACCGTGAGTTGGAAAGCGTCGCCGACGTGCAAATCGATTTTCAGTTCAAACACGTTGTTTTTGCCCGTTACTTTGGTCATATGATAGTTGGCAAGATCATTTCCCCAACCGTTCATAGTGCCAGAAATAACCCAGTCTCTCGTGTCAACGAAACTGTTGTCTTGCCATTGCGCATACGCTTTTGCGTCCTCTTTCATCGGAGCGTCAAAATCGAACGCCTTTGCACTGGTCGGAGTAACAAACCAACCCCTGAAAGTAAAGCCTTCTTTTGTCGGTGCTTCCGGCATAGTAGGCGCTTTGCCCTTTTCAACCTTTTGCGTTGACAAAACGGTTGTTCCGTCGTTGTCGTACAAAGTGAGCGTTACCGTTTCCGTTTTGTTGCAAGCAACCATAGAAAGCGTCATCGCCACAATGAGCAACGCAATCGATACGATAGATAAAAATTTCTTCATAATCCCTCCTACAAAAGTAATTCAAATTTTTATGCTTAACCGTTTGCTTAATCGTTAAGCAACTTAATAATACCATTAAATTTTCGGCTTGTCAATACTCCTGCTTTTGTTTTTTCCATATACTTAGCAGGAACATCAGAAGTTCAATTATCAATTTATATGCAAAAAGGAAACACATCGTGCAATTTATCTTATTATTAATAATGGATACCATAAAAAATAGAAAACTTTATCAAAAAGTATAACAAAACAAATATAGAAAACAAAAAGAAGACTAAGTATATATTATTATAGACGGTACGCTCAAATTATCGGCAAGCATTGCATAAAATAAAAGGTGAGATAGTTTTCTCGCCTTTTATTTTATGCTTATTCTAACTTACTCTTAAACCAAATAATCTCTTGTAAAAAATAAAACGAACTTTGAATTTTCATCAATGTTCGTTTTATTCTTGTTTGGTGCCGGTGGCCGGGGCTTTGCACATTCGTGCAAAAGTTCCCTACGGTCACCGAACGCCAAAACTTCGTTTTGGGTTCAGTGCGGCTCATCGGCGGCATAAAAAAATAAGACAACCAAAACGGTTGTCTTATTTTTTATGGTGCCGGTGGCCGGACTCGAACCGGCACGGTATCGCTACCGGTGGATTTTGAGTCCACTACGTCTGCCAATTCCATCACACCGGCACAAATTGCTAAATCATAGTAGCACAACAATTTTGTTTTTGCAACTGATTTAGCAATTATTTACTAATTATTTTGCGGCTTCCGCTGCTCTCTTTTTGGCGTCTTCGATAATCTTTGCGCTGAGAGTCGACGGGACTTCCTCATAGCGGTTGAAGCTCATTTTGAAACGACCGCGACCTTGCGTCATGCTGTTGAGGTCGGTTGCGTAACGGAACATTTCCGCCATCGGGGCTTCCGCGGTCAGGACCATCTTCTTGCCAACGGTATCGGTGCCGATAATTCTGCCGCGACGTTTGGTGATGTCGCCCATGATATCGCCCATATAGCTGTCGGGGATCGTGATTTTGACGTCCATAATCGGTTCAAGGAAGCAGGGATTCGCCTTCATGCAGGCTTCGTTGTAGGAAAGTTTCGCAGCGGTGATGAACGCGATTTCCTTACTGTCGACGGGATGGTATTTGCCGTCGAACAACGTTGCTTTGAGGTTGACCATCGGATATCCTGCAAGGACGCCGTTTTTGATTGCTTCGCGCAAGCCTTTTTCGACTGCGGGAATGAACTGTTTGGGGACTGCGCCGCCGACGATAGCGTCGACGAATTCGAAATCGCCGTCTGCCGCGCCCGGCTCGAACTTAATGTTGACAACGCCAAACTGCCCTGCGCCGCCCGATTGTTTTTTATGTTTGCCTTCGGCTTCGGCGGGCTTGCGGATGGTTTCGCGATATGCGATCTTCGGGTCTGCGAGTTTCGCCTCGACGCCGAATTTATTTTTAAGACGCGCGCAAATGATTTGGAGTTGCGATTCGCCAAGTCCGCTCATAAGGACGTCGCCGGTGACCGCGTTCTTTTCAAGTTTGAACGTGCTGTCTTCTTCGAGCATACGGTTAAGACCGTTGATGACTTTGTCTTCTTCGCCGGACTTCACGCTTGTTACCGCAAGGCTGATAACAGGTTCGGGGAAGTCGATGGGGGCAAATCTGATTTTGGCGTCGGGCGCGCAAAGGGTGTCGCCGATGTTGGTGGACACGAGTTTCGCAAGAGCGCCGATATCGCCTGCCACGAGTTCGTCCGCGGCTTCTTGTTTTTTGCCTTTAAGGACGTAAAGCGAGCTTGCTTTTTCGGGTTTTTCGGAGCAGGTGTTAGCATCTGGTCGCCGCTGTGTAAAACGCCCGAATACACTTTGAAGTAAAGAAGTTTTCCGACGTACGGGTCGGCAACCGCTTTGAATACCTGTGCGGAGAACGCTCCGTTTGCGTCGCAGGCAACGTCTTTTCCGTCGACGGTCTTTTTGACGTCGCGAACGGGTGACGGCATGAACTTGCAAATCTTATCCATAAGGTTGGTAACGCCCACGCTGGTGGTTGCGTTTCCTGCCATCAAAGGCATAAGGCTGTCGTTAAGGATTGCCTGACGTACGCCTTTTTCAAGCTCTTCCGCGGTGAGTTCTTCGCCCTCGAAGTATTTCGATAAGAGCGTCGTCGGTTTCCGCCGCGAGTTCGACAAGTCTGCCTTTCAGTTCTTCGACTTCCGATTTCATATCGGCGGGAACGTCGATTTCCTGTTCGGGTGCCGAAAGTTTGTATGCTTTGCCGGTAAGGATATCAACCCAACCCGTCATCTTGCCGCCTTCGATAATGGGCAGTTCGATGGGCAGAACCTTGCTGCCGAATGCCTGTTCGATTGCGTTGTAGGTGCCGCGGAAATCCGCGTTGTCCTTGTTGACCTGGTTGATGAAAACCATTGCCGGGACTTTTCTGTCGGTGCACATTTCCAGCATCTTTTCGGTGCCTACCGAAAGAGAACCGCTTGCGCTCGTAACGATGATCGCGCTGTCCGCAACGGAGAGTGCCGAAACGACCTCGCCCTCAAAATCGAAGAAACCGGGGCAATCCAGAATGTTGATTTTGTTTCCTTTCCAGTTTGCGTACGCGACTGCGAGGCTTATCGAAATTTTTCTGTTGATTTCTTCGGCGTCGAAGTCCATCGTAGTGTTGCCGTCTTCGACCTTGCCGAGGCGGTCGATGCTTTTGGCGTTGAATAACATCGCTTCGGCAAGCGAAGTTTTGCCCTCGCCGGAGTGGCCGATTAAAGCGATATTGCGAATCATATCAGTTGTAACCTTGCTCATATTTTACCTCTTAATTGGATTTTAGTATCAAAACGCTTTCTATTATAACTTATATAAGGCGATATGGCAAGAAGATTTTTTATATTTTGAATTACGAATTTTATCGTTCTACTTTGTTGCGGTTGTATGCGTCGAAATCCGAAAACGCCGTCAGATACTTTATGAAACTTTCTTTCCCGAAAACACAATAAACAAATTGCCGCCGCGACGGGTTTTCCGATAATTTGCGATGAGAACGCTTTTCGCCCTGTTTGCGACTCCCCGTCCGCCGTCGTACGTTTTGCAGGACAAAAACTTTTCAAGATACAAATAGTGCGTGCATCCGAGCACCACCTTTTTGCGGCTTTCGGAAACGAGCGCGCACGCAATATCTTTTCTTATTTTTTCGCAGAATACCGACTCCTCGATAATCTTTGAAAGGCTTGTCGTATCGGCGGTTTCAAAGGAATCGTTTTTTATGTTTTCGTATGTGAGCGGCGTTGCGAGAAGCAGCGGTTTTTCCGCGCCGCTCAAAGCGTTTTTAAGTTCGGGCTCCGTGCCGATTATCGGCTTTGAAAATTCCCCGCGAAGTTCACCGATACACGTTGTGGTCGCGGTGTTGCAGGCGATGACGACTTCGTCGCAGCCCGCGTCGAAAAGATAACTTACGCCCGCTTTTACGGCGGCATAAACTTCCCCGCGTTCCTTGCTTCCGTACGGCGCGTTTAAGGTATCGGCGTAGTATAAGATATTGACGTCCGGCATAACCCTGAAAATGTACGAACATATTGTTAATCCGCCTATTCCGCTGTCTAAAATACCGATTTTGTGCATATATGATTATATGCTCATAAATCGGAATCAGTGCGTTTTTCCCTGAAAAGTTCCGTTTATTGCGTCTTTTATTATTTCGGCGGCGACGGTTGCGGCGGCTTCGGAATCCTTCGGACAATACAGTGCCGATACGTTTTCTTTCAATATTTCGTGCGTGATTTCGTACTTTGGCAAGGCTTAATCCGCCCGACTTTTCAAGTGTATCGAGCACGATTTGCCTTGCGTAAACGCACGTCGGGACGCCGATTGCAATGACGGGCACACCCACGCTTTTGAAGTTGATTTTGTCGCGCCCCGCCTGAGTCGCGCTACCCGGTTCGAGCCCCGCGTCGGTAAGCTGAAAACTTCTGAAAACTCGCATAGGTTTTGCGGTTGCGAGCGTGTCCACGACGATGACGAGATTGGCTTTCGTTTCCCGCGCGACTGCCCTTATTATCGTTGCGCTTTCAAGCCCTGTCATCGCGTAAATTCCCGTCGAAATCGCATACATTTCGGTCTTCCCCGCGGTTTCGATATTGTCGGCGGTTTTCGGGCCTATCGCGTCCGCCGCAACGTATCTGTTACCAAGCCCCGCCACGAGAACGCGCGGTCTTTCCCTGAACGCCTTTGACGACAGATTTCGGATTGCGTCCTTTACCGCCGCCGTCACGTCCCTTTTCACCGACGGATACGCCACGTTTTTTTCGGCGTCGACGGTGATATATTTGCCTTTATCGCGGTTCAATGCGCGGGACTCTTCGTCTTTTTGCACGCAAGTTACCCTGACGGTTACGTTTTCGCCGACTCTTTTTTGTGCGGTTTTTACGTCGATTTTCAAAAAATCCGCGCTTTCTTCTGCCATATCGAGCCTGAAATTGCCGTTTTTCATAAAAATATTATGCGAAAAATTCAAAAATTGTTGCTTTTTTCTTGCCAATTCTTTTTCTTTATGTTAGTATTTATAGGCACATTAGTTGAAAGGAGATTATTGTTGTGCCTAACATTAAATCACAAGTAAAGCGCGTAGAAGTCAGCGCAATCGAAAACGCAAGAAACAGCGCAAAGAAAACCAAAGTTAAAAACGCAATCAAAAAATTCAATGCCGCAGTCGAGGCAAAAGACCTTGCAACCGCAGAAGTCGCATACCGCGCCGCAATCGGCGAAATCGACAGCGCAAGAGTCGACGGCATTTATCATATCAACACCGCTTCCAGAAAGAAAGCGACGCTTGCTCGCGCTCTTGACGCTTTGAAAGCGGAAGCCAAACCTGCCGAAGCCGCACCTCAAAAGAAAACCACCAAAAAGGCGGCAAAGGCTGAATAATTTTCGATACAAAGTCTTTTCGACGTATTGACGTCAAAAAGACAAACATTGGGGCAACCTTAGGGTTGCCTTTTTCTATTTGGAAAAATCGCGGCAAAAAATTATTTTTGCATTAAAAAACTCTTGCACTTTCGCAAGAGTTTGTTTTCGTTATGTTTTGTTATTTTGACCAGAGCGTGTTTCCTTCGGTGTCGATCGTCGACCATTTGCCGAACTCCTTCACCTTTGCCCTGCCGTTTTCAAAAGCCGTCGCAGCGTCGTATTTTGCGGGAAGCACGACGTTTCCTTCCTTATTGATATATCCGCACTTCTCGCCCTCGAAAAACACCGCAAGCCCTTCCGAGAAAGACATTGCACATTCGAATTTCGGCTCGATAACGTAATCGCCTTTCGTGTCGATGTAGCCGAACTTTCCGTTGTCGTCAACGCACGCCACGCCGTCTTTGAAACAAAACACCTCGTCAAAGCGCGGCTCGATTACCGTTGTCAATCCGTTGGAAAATCCCCATTTGCCGTTTTTTGAAATTTTCAGCCATTCTTCGACGGGCAATTCGACCTTGGGACGTCTTTCCTGTTGCGGTTTTTGTTTTTGTCCGTTTTTCTGATTTTGTTTGGAATTTTGGTTTTGCGGTTTGGAAAGTCTGTTGTCCTGCTGAGCGCACTTCCCGCGGTCGCGGTTTTTCTGCTGCCGATTATCCCTGTTTTGCGGTTTTTCGCCGTGCGGCATACCTTGCGGTTTTGCATCGGGCGATCTTCCGGCGGATTTTTCCTGCAAATTATCCTGTTTCTTTTGTTCGTCGGGTTTTTCTTCCTTGACGAACGGCAGGAAATCTATACCTTTTGCGTTTATCGCTTTTTTGACTGCGATAAGGTGTTTTTTGTTGAACGTCTGCACGCGGAACATATCCCGTTCGGTACGACGCGCGATGTCGAACACCGTGTTGAACCTGTTATTTTTCAAAAGAACCAGCGTTTCTTCGGGAAGCCCCAGCGACTCGATCGGCGCGGACAAAACTTCCTTATCGCCCTTGACCTCGACCTGCGGCGCGAAACGGCGGTGTCTTGATTTATTATTATTTGCCATATTTTACCTCGCAAAATATTTTAACACATCGGACGGCATTTTTCAAGCGACTTTGACATCATTTAGCAATTGACTTATCATATATTCTTATTTATAATATTATCTATGCGAAAGAGAGTATTAAACCTTATTATATTTTTTGTTGTTGCAGCCGCGGGGCTTTCGGTTTTCTGCGGTTTTTCGGGCTCGGTTTCGTTTGCGGACGCCGCCGATTCGTGCGAATACGCCGTTATTTCCCCCGACATAAACAAATATCTTTATCTCAATAATCCTGCGCTCGTGGCGATTCGAGACGACGTCGTCGCGGTTTACGACAAGGACGAAAACAAAATTTTCACGGCAGGCGACGAGCATCTTGTTTACACCCCGACGCTTTCCGACGGTGAAAAAATCATAAATCTGGCATTTGCCAACGGCACGCTTTATTATCTCACGAACCGTTCCCGCCTTTGCGACGTCAAAACGCAGAACAACGTCAATCTCGGCGACAAAATCGTCACCGATATTTCGTCGTACGAAGGCGTGCTTTATCTTTATAACTCTCTTATCAACGTCTGGGCGTACAACGGCAACGATTTTACGTCTTTTAAGGACATCGAGTTCAAAATTATTAAATCGACCGCTTTTGCGGCAACCGGCCGCTACGCTTATTTCGTGAACGAGCACAAAATTCTGACGCTCGATTTCGTGCTTGATAAAACAACGGAATTTCCCATTTCCGAAAACGTAACGTCGCTTTTCGCTGTCGGAAAAGACGTGTACGCCGTGTCGGACGGCAGAATTTCAAAGGTCGATTTTGAAAATAAAACTCTTGTCAAAACAGCCCTTCCCGCCGTCAGGAACGCTACGTCGGACGGCAGATTCATCGCGACAATCCCCGTCGGCGACAACGCGATTATTACGTACGACTCGGCTTTGAACGAAAAGGAAACTTACGGTTCCAAAAGCGCGAAAGACAAATGGTTCGACTCCCCCGAAAAAGTGTTTTCCGAAAACGGCAACGTCGCGGTTTGGGATAAATCCAACGCGCGCGTTCAATTCTTTTTCGGCGACGGCACTTACAAAAAACTTTCGGTTTCAAAAAACGCAACGTCGGTTGCCGTAAATACCACTCACACCGCTTACACCGACGGCAAAAAAGTTTACGTCGTAAACAACGCCGACTTTTCCTTGCGTGAAATCAACACCGACAAAAACGTCGGCGCAATCTCTCTCACAAACGACGCGGTTGCGATATACGACAAAAATTCCAAGGCGATTTATACCGCGGGACTTTCCGGCAACGAGTTTTCATTGTTTGCGTATTCCCGCGCGGGCGTGACCGAAATCAAGGCAATCGGAGGCAACAATCCGACGGTTTACACCCTTGCAAACGGTATACTGTCCGCAGTAACGAAAACAACCGATTTTTCGGTATCCGTGAAAAACGCGATTTCGTTTGACGTCGACAACACCGGCAACGCCGTCGTGCTGTCCAAAGACGACCGTGGCTTTGTCCTGAAAACCGTCGCTCGTACGGCAGGCGCGCTGGAAGTCGCAAAAACCGCAACTTTACACGGCGATTTTGAAATATTAAGTCTTTTTGGCGTTGCAATCGACTTATCGTCAAACGGCGACGTTTACCTTGTCGACAACGTTAAAAACGTGCTTTTGAAAACGACGTATTCTTTCGACAACAAAGATACCGCTTATGATAAGCCGTGTAACCCCGACGAAATTTCGTCCGAAACCGTATCTTATGCGTACTCGAAAGGCACGCTCGTTTACTCGTCAATCAATAACTTTTTGGATATTTCCGACGTTGTCCCGGCAGGCGACGTAATGGCAATCCTTGACGCAAAAGACAATATGCTTTTCGTGATGACGAAAAACAAAAAGTTCGGATATACGTTGAATTCCGACGCCTTCCTTATCCGCAAAGAGCCGTCCGCGCTTTCGGGCAAAGTCGTTGCCCTTTTCGACAACGTTTCGGTATACGATTACCCGGGCGCAAAAACCGGCACGCCCTTTGTCAAATCGCAAATCCTTACCCTTGTCGACGACTGCGCGGGCTTTGGTATAAACGGCGAATTCCTGAAAGTTTCCTACGAAATTGACGGCAAAACGAAATACGGATACGTTTATAAAACCAGCGTTATGTCCTACGTCGCGGCAAACCAAAGCGCGAAAAAAGACGTGTATGCAAAAGCCAAGGCGCAAAGAGTCGGCACGACCGTCGACGTTTACGCAATGCCCGACGATACGTCGCGCGTCTTGTTTGACGTTCCCGACGGCGCAAAACTGAAACTTTTGGAAGATTACGACGCGTCGGCAAAGTTCACCCTTGTCGAATACAACGGTCAGCAAGGCTATATCCTGACTTCCGCGCTCAAAATCGACAAAGGTCTTACGGGCGGTCAGATCGCGGCAATCGTCCTTGCGTCCGCAACGGTTTTAATTACAGCACTGTATTTCGTGATAAGCCGCCGCAATAAAAAATTAAGCAACAAAAACTGAAAAACGCCTTGATTTTACTTGCAAAATAATAAGATATTGATTATAATATTTTGCGTTGACAGTTACTGGGTGTGGCGCAGTTTGGTAGCGCGCTTGAATGGGGTTCAAGAGGCCGGAAGTTCAAATCTTCTCACCCAGACCATTAGAAAGTCCGATGAACACTGGGTTTCAGGCTCATCGGACTTTTTCTTTTTTTATTAAAAAACACGCCTTGACACTATTTTGACACTTACTTTTAGACATGCAATCCGGGTATATTTTCTTAGATTTACCGCTATTCATTATTATTTTATTTTACTTTTTATGGTAGCGTAGTAAAATCATGAGAAAACCGATTTTCGGTTACGCCCGTGGGACGCTACATTTTTTATTTAATTCACATTGACATATGTTGTATTTTTCATATATAATAATTTTGTAGAGCGGTTGTGATATCCCGAAAGGTTGATTCCAGTAACAGGAAACCAAGACGCGTTTATGCCAGTTTCCGTCGCTCTATTTTTTATGCTTTTGACTGTTTATTCATTATATTTTGTTAATCTTTGTTCTTCTTTCATATATAATAAATTTGTCGGATATATCGACGGCAAGTAAGCAACGGTTTAGGCTTCGGGCCTATGCGCTTACTTGTTTTTTTACAACGAAAAAGCACCGATTGCTCGGTGCTTTTGTTTTGGTTTGGGTTTTGCTTATTTGCCGCGGACGACATATTTCGTGTGCAACACTTCGTGCGCCCTGTGGCTGTTGGGCTTGTCGAAATACTCCTCATACAAAGCCTTGACGTAGGGGTTCTCGTGCGATTTACGCAGTTTCATACCCTTATCTGTGTCATATACGGCCTTTGCGCGTTCTGCGCGGATATCGGTGGTATTTCTCGTATAAGCGTCCTTAATGGGCTGTCCGCCGCCGTTTACGCAACCGCCGGGGCAAGTCATAATTTCGATGAAGTGATAATCCGCCTTACCCGCTTTGACAAGGTCCATAAGGGTTTTTGCGTTTTTCAGGCTGGACGCGACGGCAACTTTGATTTCGGTATCTTTGCCGTTGACGGGAAGCACGTATTTCGCTTCCTTAATTCCTTCGACGCCGCGCACTGCGGTGAAGTCGATCTTGTTCTGCGATTTTCCGGTAAGGACGTCTTGCAGGGTACGAAGAGCCGCTTCCATAACGCCGCCCGTTACGCCGAAGATAAGACCTGCGCCCGAGCCGATGCCGAACGGCACGTCGTATTCTTCGTCGGGAAGGTTGTTGAACAAAATACCTTTGCGTTTAATAAGTCTTGCAAGTTCCCTTGTAGTCAGGACGTGATCGATGTCGGGAACGCCCGCCGCGCTCTGGAAGGGACGACCTTTTTCAAACTTTTTGGCGGTACAAGGCATAATGGATACTACGCTGATTTTTTCCGCGGGGATACCGAGTTTTTCTGCGTAATAGGTTTTGCACACCGCGCCGAACATTTGTTGCGGCGATTTGCAGGACGAAAGGTTGGGGATAAGTTCAGGATAATAATGTTCCACAAACTTAATCCAGCCGGGCGAGCAGGAAGTCATCATAGGCAACACGCCGCCGTTCGTAACTCTTCCGAGGAACTCATAGCCTTCTTCCATAATGGTAAGGTCGGCGGTGAAGTCAACGTCAAAGACGTTGTTGAAGCCGAGGCGTCTAAGTGCCGCAACCATTTTGCCCTCGGTATTGCTGCCGACGGGATATCCGAATTCTTCGCCAATGCCAATGCGCGTTGCGGGAGCGGTGCCGACGATAACGTACTTATCGGGGTTCGCAAGGTCGCGGATGACGTCGTCGATTTCGTCCTTTTCGCGAAGTGCGCCCGTGGGGCATACTTCGATACATTGACCGCAGCCGACGCAAGGATTGTCCGAAAGGTTGGTTTCAAACGCGCAAGCGATATGCGTGTCGAATCCGCGGGCGTTTGCGCCGATAACCGCGACGGCCTGATATTCTTTGCAGGCAGCCACGCAACGACGGCAAAGCACGCACTTGTTGTTGTCGCGGATAAGATACGACGTGCTCGTATCGACGGGATAATCCGATTTTTCGCCCTTGAAGCGTTCAGAATCGCAGCCGAGTTCAAGCGCAAGTTCTTGAAGTTCGCAACTTCTGTTTCTGACGCAGCTCGTGCAGTTGTAGTCGTGGTCGCTCAGAATAAGTTCGACCGTGGTTTCTGTATTCAAGGATTTTCGGGGTGTTGGTGAACACTTCCGTGCCTTCGCGGTCAAGGGGATAAACGCACGCCGCAACAAGGGAACGAGCGCCTTTGACCTCGCACACGCAAACGCGGCACGCGCCGATAGCATTGATGTCTTTAAGGTAGCACAACGTCGGGATTTTGACGCCTGCAATTCTTGCCGCGTCGAGGATAGTCGTGCCCTTTTCGACGGTAACGGGAATATTATCAATTTTTACGTTAATCATTTCACTCATAGTCGCACCACCTTATTTTTAACGATAGCGTTGAATTTGCAGCTTTCCATACATACGCCGCACTTAATGCACTTCGATTTGTCGATATGGAATTTCTGTTTGATGACGCCGTCGATTGCGCCGACGGGGCATTTTCTGGAACAAAGCGAGCAGCCTTTGCACGCGTCCGTGATTTCGTAACTCAACAAATCTTTGCAAACGCCTGCGGGGCAAGTCTTGTCGACAACGTGCGCCACGTACTCGTCGCGGAAATAACGAAGCGTCGAGAGTACGGGGTTGGGCGCGGTCTGACCGAGTCCGCAAAGGCTGTTTGCCTTTATGTAGTAGCAAAGTTTTTCCATCTCGTCAAGGTCTTGCAGCGTTGCTTTGCCCGACGTGATTTTTTCAAGATATTCCAGAAGTCTTCTGTTACCGATACGGCAAGGCGTGCATTTTCCGCAGCTTTCGTCGACGGTGAATTTAAGGAAGAATTTTGCAATATCGACCATGCAGTTGTCTTCGTCCATGACGATCATACCGCCCGAGCCCATCATGGAGCCGATTGCGATAAGGTTGTCGTAGTCGATGGGAATATCGAAATGTTCCGCGGGAATGCAGCCGCCCGAAGGACCGCCCGTTTGCGCCGCCTTGAACTTTTTGCCGTGGGGGATACCGCCGCCGATGTCTTCGATAACGGTACGAAGCGTCGTGCCCATCGGGATTTCGACAAGACCGGTGTTGACGATTTTGCCGCCGAGTGCGAAAACTTTCGTGCCTTTGGATTTTTCGGTGCCCATCGAAGCAAACCAATCCGCGCCTTTCAAAATGATTTGCGCGATGTTTGCGTACGTTTCGACGTTGTTAAGAATGGTGGGCTTTCCAAACAGACCTTTGACTGCGGGGAACGGAGGACGGGGGCGAGGCTCGCCACGGTTGCCTTCGATCGAGGTCATAAGAGCGGTTTCTTCACCGCATACGAACGCGCCGGAGCCCAGACGAATGTCGATGTCGAAATCGAAGCCCGTGCCAAGGATATTCTTGCCGATAAGTCCATATTCCCTTGCCTGTTTGATTGCGATTTTCAGACGTTGAACGGCGATGGGGTATTCCGCACGAACGTAAATATAGCCCTGATGTCCGCCGATTGCATATCCTGCGATTGCCATTGCTTCAAGCACGGCGTGGGGGTCGCCTTCGAGAACGGATCTGTCCATAAACGCGCCGGGATCGCCTTCGTCGGCGTTGCAGCATACGAATTTATCGTCGCCGGGTTGGTCTTTCGCGAATTGCCATTTAAGACCGGTGGGGAAGCCGCCGCCGCCCCTTCCGCGAAGCCCCGAAGCCTTGATGACGTCGATGACGTCCTGCGGTTTCATTTCCGTCAATGCTTTGATTAAAGCCTGATAACCGTCGGTGCCGATGTATTCGTCGATGTTTTCGGGGTTGATAACGCCGCAGTTACGAAGCGCAACGCGGGTTTGCATTTTCATAAAGTTGCTGTCGTGCAGCGATTTTACGGTTTCGGCGGTCTTGTGATCTTTGTACAGAAGTCTTTCGACAAGACGACCTTTCGCAAGGTGTTCTTCAACGATTTCTTTGACGTCGTCGACCTTGACTTCGCTGTAAAACGCGCCTTCGGGATAAACGATGCAAATGGGGCCCACCGCGCAAAGACCGAAGCAGCCCGTCTTAACGATTTGTACGTCGTTTTCAAGGTGTGCATTTTTGATCTGACGCTCGAACTCCGTGATAAGATCTGCGCTGTGGTTGGAGGTACAGCCCGTACCGCCGCAAATTAAAACGTGTGACCTGAACATAACCGTCCTCCTATTCGTTCAAAAGATATTCTTCGACGACATTGCCGCCGACGATATGTTTTTCAATGATTTCGACCGCCTTGTCGGCGTCGACTTTGACGTAAGTTACCTTTTCTTCGCCGGGCACGAAAACCTCGACGATAGGTTCAAGTTTGCACATACCGATGCAGCCTGCGCGCGTAACCTTGACGTTTTCAAGATCACGTTTCGCAACTTCGTCGATAAGCGCGTTGAAAACGGGACGTGCGCCCGCAGCGATACCGCAAGTCGCCATGCCGACGACGATTCTTACGTCGCCGTCTTTCGACGTTTCGCGCGTCGTTTTGTCGGCTTGCATTTTATCTCTGATTGCCTTGATGTCGGCTATTGATTTCATAAATCGGTTCCTCCTCTGACTGTTTCAAAATTTTCGGTTAATAATTCTTTTACAAAATGCGTTATTTCGGGATTGTCGACGGAAATTCCGTCAAGTTGACTTTTAAGGTCGCGGGTATCGAACGAATACGAACGGTCGTCCACGGTAAACGTCCAGACAAAGTCGGGCGTGCCGTCGAAAAGTTCCGTCGCTGCCGTTTCCGCAAGATTGCCGAGAGGCGCGCGATCGACGTTGTCGATTTCGAACTTTGCGGTAACCGTCGTACCTGCCCCCAATTTCGACTTTATATCGAAACTGCCGTTTGCGGTTTCCGCCGCCATCTTGAACAGGGGGATGCCCATTCCGACTTTGCGCGTCGTGCGCGTCGTAGTGAACGGATCGGTAACGCTCCTTAAAAACTCCTCGCTCATACCCTTGCCGTTGTCGGCGATTTCAATCGTGAGAAAACCGTCTTTCGCGATGACCGACACTTTTATAAGCGTCGCGCCGGCGCGCACCGAGTTTTCAACGATATCCAGGATATTAAGCGACAATTCTCTCATATCTTATTTGTATTTTGCGATAATGCCGGGGATATCCGCGGGTACAAGTTTGCCGTACACGTCCTCGTTGATGGTAAGTACGGGCGCAAGTCCGCAGCAGCCGATGCACCTTGTTTCAAGCAGCGAAAACCTGCCGTCCGACGTGCATTCGTCGTGCTTGATGTTGAGTTCACGCTCGATCGCGGCAAGAAGATCGCCGCTGCCCTTTACGTAACATGCCGTGCCGAGACATACCGAAATCTGATACTGCCCCTTCGGATTCAACGAAAATTGAGAATAGAATGTCGCGACGCCGAAAACTTTTTCAAGCGAAACGTCCAGTGCGTCGGCAATCTTTTTCTGAACTTCGACGGGAAGGTATCCGTAAATTTCCTGCGCTGTCTGCATCGCGGGCATAAGCGCACCGGGAACGCCTTTCAGTTCGTCGAGTTTTTCGGTAAGTTTCGCGTCCTGTTCGGGCGTACCGGCAAACGGAACTTTCGTGAGTTTGATTTTTGCCATTTTGTCCTCCTACTGATTTGTTTTGATAAATTTTCTTTCCCTCTGAGTAAAACTAGAATATTTGTGAAAAAAATTTAACTAATTGCTATTATAACATATCCGCTTGCTTTTGAAAAGCAAAACGCATACAAAATATATTGTAATATATCAAAAATATATATATTCTTTATAAATAAATAAAATGCATTAGTTTTTCGGCTTTTTTTGCCGTGAAAAAACCCCGATTTTCACGGGGTTATCATTTTTTATATGTTTATTCGGGTTTTTTGAAAGTAATGGCGGGATTTCTCTTGTGGGCGGTATTCTTTATGCGCTTTTTAATAATCTCAATCGTTTTTTCGTCGCCCTTTCCAAGAAGAAGATAGTCGTCGATTTCCGAATATTTGATTCCCATTTCCTGCTCGTCGGTCTGCCCTTCGTACAAACCTGCCGACGGTGCTTTTTCAATAATTTCGTTCGGCGCGCCGAGATACCTTAAAATTTCGTAAATTTCCCTGACGGTCAGGTCGGAAATGACGTTGAAATCGTATGCGCCGTCGCCCCATTTCGTGAAATAACCCATCATCGCTTCGCTGCGGTTGCCGGTGCCCGCGACAAGAAGATTGTTTTTATAAGCGTATGCGTAAAGCGTCGTCATGCGGAGGCGCGGATTTATGTTTGCATACGCCATCGCGCAGTCGCCGATACTGTCCGAAAGCACGTTCCGGAACGCTTGCTTGACCGGCGTCAGGTCGATTTCGATTTGCGGGATGCCGTATTTTTCGCCGACGAGTATCGCATGTTCCCTGTCGATACCGAAATTGCGGCTGCTTTCGCAAGGCATGATTATTCCCGTTACGTTGTCGGTCGCCATTTTGGAAAGGATACCGACAAGGGTGCAGTCCTTACCGCCGGAGTTACCGTAAACGATACCTTTTGCGCCCGTGGTTTTCAGAAGATTTTTTATCCATTCAACGCGGGCTTCAACTTCTTGTTTGCAATTTAACATACTTTATTCACCTCTTAAATATGATAAAATTCCCCTTTCGCTAATTTCATTGATTTCAAGATATCTTTGCGTTTTGCCGATATCGCTTAAAGTATGGCTGTCGCTGTCGAAAATCAATCTGAATTTTTTTGCGTACATCGCGGCGGTTTCTTCGTCGCAGTCGGACGAAAGTTCCACCGCCGTGTAATAATCCGGCACGTCGCCGAGGATTGCCACGATTCCGTTTGCGTCGCGATTGACGTGCGCCGGCACCGCAACTCCGCCGTGTTTTTCGACAAGCGGCTTTACCTCGGGCTCGGACAAATTCGCGCCTGCAAGCAACAACCTTTCTTCCCGTCCGATGACCTCGTCGTCGCTTGACACGATAAGTTGTTCGCCGAAAATTTCCTCTCGGTTTTTCAAATCCTTGAAACTTACCTCGTCAAAAAAACCTTGCAGGTTTTCAAACGTTTCAAACAGGCAAAGGATATGCACGTCTTCCTGCGTTTGCAATTCGACCGCGGGCACGACGATAACGTCCAGAGCCTCGCCGACTTCCCTTGCCGCAACGACGTTCGCAATCGCGTTATGGTCGGCAACGGCAATGATTTGCAACCCTTTGGCGGACGACATCGCGCCGATATTCACCGGCGTCATATCGTTGTCCGCGCACGGCGACAACGCGCTGTGGATATGCAAATCATACAGGATTTTCGTCATTATTCAACGTCTAAAAACGCCTTCACCGCGCCGAAAATATCCAGGTCGGTTTCAAAAAGCGCAACTTCGGTTTTTTTTTGATTCTTTCGACAAGTTGGGCGTCGCACTTACTGCTTTCACACACAACGACGGCGGCAACGCCCGTAAGCGACGCAACCGCCGCAACGTTGACGTTTGTCATCACCGTAAACCATACGCTGTTCTCGGGAGCGCGCTGCATTACGAAACTCAGAAAGTCGCCGCAGTAACCGCCGTCCGCTTCCCTTTCGGGATCGGGCATATATAATTCTTTTGCACAAAGTTTGGTTTTAAGTTCCGAAAGTTTCATATAAACCTCATTTTTCGTATCTTACGCATTCGTCCTTGCTTACTTCGTTTGCGGCGACGTCTTCCGCAAAAGCCCTGCAACTCGGTGCGCCGCAACCGCCGCAGTCAAGCCCCGGAAGGGTTGACAATACGTTTTCGATAACGGCAAGTTTTTGCATTGCAACGCGCCTGTTTTCGTCAAGGCGGAATACGTCTTTGACCTCCGGCATTTTATCCCACAGGTAAAACGATTCGTCCTTATCCTCGGCGATAGGCTCGCTTGCGGTGTATTTCAGATTCTTGCGAAGAGCCCTTATTCTCGCCTTTGCGACAAACGGGTTTTCAACGTTCAGCACGCCGCCGACGCATCCGCCGTTGCAGGCGTTAAGCTCCACAAAGTCAAGATATTGCAGTTTATCGTCTTCAAGTTCTTTCAATACGTTTATGACGTTTTCGATGCCGTCGGCAGCCAGAAACTTGACGTCGCATACGCCTGCCGCTTCGCCGCCGCTCGACGCCCACGAAAGCCCCAGGCTTCCCGATTTCGCAAGCGGTTTCACCTCGGTCAGGCTTTTCATTGCCGGCAACAGTTTTTTGTACACTTCCGCAATCGAAAGAACGCCGTCTGCTTCGGGTTTTTCAAGCCCCATTCCCGTTTTCAGCGCAAACACTTTCGCAGGACAAGGCGAGATGAAAAACACGCCGATATCTTCTTTTTTCACGCCTTTTTCACCGCCTCTTCCCTTGCAAGGTTTATGGCGATGTCCACGGGCGCTTTCATCGGCAGCAATCTGTCGGCGAGCGAGTGGAATCTGACAAGTATGAGTTCGAGCACCGCGGGACACGCCGTCGAAATTATCGGGCGTTGCTGGTACTTGTGATGTTTCATATACTTTTTCGTTGCAGCCGTTACGAGTTCCGCCGCGCGGCTTACTTCAAACACGTCGTCGAAACCGATTTGCAAAAGCCCGTTCAGTATAATGTTTATATCGTCCAGGTTGTTGAACTGCCCGTAAAGAGCGGGCGCAACCACGGCGATTTTGTATTTATAATTGTTGATCACGTCGAACGAGTCAAAACTTGCGAGTTTTGCCTGATGCGGACACAGCCTTACGCACTCGCCGCACGCAACGCACCGTTCGTACAAGACTTTCGCCTTGCCGTTTCTCACGCGGATTGCCTCGGTCGGACATCGTTTCATACAGGTTATGCATCCCTTGCATTTATCGGGATCGAGCATAACGGTATTCAGCATAGATTTAACTTCTTCGTTCATTTTTCCCTCTTAAACTACCGATTTTGTCAATCAAAGTCGATTTCGATGGTAAGCGTCGTGCCGACGCCGACTTCGGTGTCGATTTTCAATCTGTCGGAATACGTTTTGATATTCGGAAGCCCCATTCCCGCGCCGAAACCCAGATTTCTGACGTCGTCGGTCGCAGTGGAATAGCCTTCCTGCATTGCAAGATCGACGTCGGCAATACCGTTGCCTTCGTCTTTCATAACTATTCTTATGTGGTCGTCGAAAATATCGGCATAGCACCTTCCCCCGCCGGCGTGAATCACCATATTGATTTCCGCCTCGTACATCGCAATCGCTACCCGCCTTATCGCAGGCGCAGGCACTCCGAGTTTTTTAAGCGTGCTTTTTACCGAGTCGCTTGCGCTCCCTGCCGACAAAAAATTATTGCCGGGCACTTCGAACTCAACGTGGATACAGTTCATTATTCGTGATATTCGCCTGAGCCCAGCCCTTTTTCGTAAAGGATACCGCAGGTGGTATACATTTTATACATCGTGGACAAAAGCACGATGTCGTTTGTGCGGGCAAGCGTAATCATGTCGGGGGTTGGAATCTTGCCGCGTACAAGCAATATGCATTTCATATCCAGCATTACCGCCGTGCGTACGGTCTGGGGGTTGCAAAGTCCCGAAATAAGTACGTCCTGATTTTTCGCAAACGCAAGGACGTCGCTCATCATATCGGATGCAAACGCACCCATGATTTCGCCTTCGACGTCTTTATTTGAAGGTGCGTACACCGTGGCGTCGACAATTTTAACAAGTTCGCTGATTTTCATTATATTCTCCCAAAAGTCAAAATTTCCGTATGGAGTCATTAGGTATTATAACATATCATATAATCTATTACAAGATTTTTTTTCAAACTCTTGAATATGTATTCGGATTTTGTTATAATAAAAATATGGATAATTTTTACACACCGCTTGATAACAAAGTAATAAAATCAAACGCGCGCGATTTCATTCGCGGAAGACTCTGGATGTTCTGGTCGGTACTTCTTGTCGTCGGCATTATCGAGTCTTTGGCAAACTCGCTGCCGCAATGGATTTTCGGCGACAGATTGTCAAATCTTTCCGACATAATCGCGGGCAATCCCGACAATATCCCAAAGGAGATTTCGTCAAGCGTTTTCGGCTGGTATTACGTTCTGAACGTGCTTATTACGATTGTTCTTATCCCCTTGAATATCGGCGTTGCTCAAAACGTGCTTGCCTGGTCGCGCGGCGAAGACGTCAATAAATGGAAAGTGCTTTTCGGCGGCTTCAATTCCGCGAAGATATTTCAAACAAGTCGGCGTCGTCGTGCTGAACACGATTTTGTGCGCGCTTTGGGCGATACTTCTTGTCGTCCCGGGCATTATCAAAGGGCTTGCGTATTCGATGTACCCTTACGTCCTTCGCGACGAGCCCGACCTTTCCGTATGGCAGACTCTCAAAAAGAGCGAAGCCATTATGAAAGGCTATAAGGGCAAACTTTTCCTGATGTATCTGAGTTTCGTCGGCTGGTTTATTCTGGGCGCGTTCACGTTCGGCATCCTTTATATCTGGCTGACGCCGTATATTATGACTTCGACGGTGAAATTCTATGACGACGTAAGACGCGCGTACTACAACGGAAACGATCCCGCCCGCCCCGCTTTCAGCATTTCGTCCGACGAGGAAAACGTTTTTGACAACAACACTTTATAAAGAATAAAAGCGAAATCGGCACGCAAACCGCGTGCCTTTTTTAATGCAATTTTTTCCCATTAAAAAAACCGCCCACGGCGGAATTTTCCTTGTTTTGACAACATTTTCCAATTTTTGTTCAATATTTTCCAATAACAACACGCCCTTTGAAAGCCGAGAATTTTATAATAAAATATAAGTCTTAAAAGTCAGAATTTTGATGGATTTTCGGGGTTCTTGACGGGTTCGTGCGAAGGCGCGTACTTAGGCGTACGTAACTGAGCAGGGTTCCGTCAAAACGCCGAAAAGGCGCAAAATTATGACTTTTTAAAAAGAGTTGAGGTCGCGGAACGCACTGGGCGTACACCCCACCTCCCCCTTGAAAACTTTGATGAAATATCCGCTGTCGTCGAAACCGATTTCTTTTGCAATGGTCTGCACGGATTTGTTTGTCGTAAGAAGCTCGTTCTTCCCGCGCTCGATACGCAGGCGGTTGAGATGTTCGATAAGGTTTTCGCCGGTGACTTTTTTGAAAAGTTTGCTGAAATAACTTGCGCTGACGTCGCACATCGACGCAAGAGTTTGAAGTTTCACGGGCGAAGTATAGTTGTCGTTTATGTAGTTTATCGCGGGCTGAATAATCGACGCGTTTTTATTGATGCGCCTGAACGTCTGATTTTCCGGCAGCACGCCGTTCCCGGACTGCGACAAAACGTTGGACAAGCGGTAATTGCAAAGGTAATTTATAAGGCTGATGTTTGCGTCGAGGTCGGCTTTCGACATAAGGGTGAGCTTATCGTAATAAGCTTTCGCATTTTCGGCGAAATCAACCGCGCTTTTTTCGGAAAAGATTTTCTCGATATGCGCTTTGTCCGCCTCGGGCAGTAAAATCTGACCGCACATAACCGCGCCGACGTAAAGATTCTGGTAAATAATGGGAATCGCAACGTCGACGACGCCCATATGACAAACGTAAGTGTACGGTTTTTTATTCCTTGCCGCTTCAAGCCCGCCGCGACTGTCGCACTTTTCGCAAAGGTGTTTATATTCCGGATGATTTCTTACGAGCGCGCAAAAATCCGTGCAGCAACTGTGCGCGGTAACGGGTGCGCCCGTATAGTCCACCGTAATGCACGCAAGTTTTGTGGCTTTTGCCATTTCGTCCTGTAATTCTGAAAATCGCAATTTCTTATGGTTGCAGCAAGTTCGCTTTCGTAGTTAATCATATTTTCCCTCAACGCGATTATACAACATCGGCACGGCAATTTCAACGCTTTTTCAAAAATTTGTTCAAAAATATTCGATAATGCTGAAAAAATTTCCTACGAATTGTCGGAATTTTCCTATTATTTTTGCGGATTGTCTCGTATATTTACTCGCATAATCGCGAAAAACAATTTGCTTTTGTGTCAATTTATATGTCCTTTTGACAGTTTTTGTTTATAATCGTCGATACAGTGCAAAATAATCTCATTATTGTTCAAAATTTTTTTATTTTTCGACCGATTTTTTTATTGTAATTTATGCTATGTTGTTTTATAATATAGTTGTTACTTGGTTTTCCAAGAATAAAAATCAATATAATTTATATAAAGGAGACTTATTATGAGAAAAGCATTTATCTGCCCCAGCAAATACGTTCAGGGCGAAGACGAACTTCTTAACCTCGGTTATTTCGTTAAAACATTCGGCGACAGCGCGTTGCTTATTGCCGACCCGTTCGCAAAGAATCTTGTCAAAGACAAGCTTGCGGCAACCGAAAAGAAATTCGGCATCAAATTGTATTCCTGCGATTTCGGCGGCGAATGTTCCAGAAACGAAGTCAAGAAAATGCAAGACTTCGCAAAGAAACAACTGCGCATGCACAATCGGTCTTGGCGGCGGCAAAGCAATCGACACCGCAAAATGCGTCGCTATGGGCAACAACCTGATTATCTGCCCGACGATCGCCGCAACCGACGCTCCCACTTCGCACTCGGCGGTTCTTTACACCGACGATCATCACTTTGACGATTACGCATACTTCAAACAGAATCCCAGCGTAGTACTTATCGACACCACGGTTGTCGCAAACGCTCCCGCACGTTTCCTCGTATCGGGCATGGGCGACGCTCTTTCGACCTACTTCGAAGCACGCGCAAACGTGAGATCGTTCTCAAACGTCAACGCAGGACTTCCCTGCGGCGCAAACCGTGCAACCGGCGAAATGCTCGGCTACGGCACGATGGCTGCGGCGGCCCTTGCGGAACTTTGCTATAAAACCCTTCTTTCCGACGGCACGAAGGCTCTTGCAGCATGCGAACAGCACGTCGTAACCCCCGCTCTTGAAAGAATTATCGAAACCAACATTCTTCTTTCCGGTCTCGGTTTTGAATCGGGCGGTCTTGCAGCGGCGCACGCAATCCACGACGGTCTTACTCTCCTTCCCGCTCACACGAAATTCTTCCACGGCGAAATGGTAGCGTTCGGCACGATCTGCCAGCTTGTTCTTGAAAACAGCCCCGAAGACGAACTTTACGAAGTTCTTGACTTCTGCCTGTCCGTCGGACTTCCCGTCTGCCTTAAAGACCTCGGCACCGACAGCATCGACGACGACCTTCTTAAAGCGGTTGCTGAAAAGACCTGCATTCCCGACGAATCCGTCCACAACATGCCGTTCCCCGTTACGCCCGACATGGTCGCTGCGGCAATCAAGACGGCGGACGCAATCGGCCACGCATACAAATACGGCTGCGAAGACGAAGAATGCGGTTGCTGCCACTAATCTCTGACGAATCGAGGGCTTAGCGATATGAAAAAAATAATGAACACTCCCGAAACTTTCGTATACGATATGTGCCACGGTCTTGCGGCAGCGCATCCCGAGCTCGAATTCGTTGAAAAGTTTAAGGTTGTCAAGAAAAAGGAAATTAACCGCAACAAAGTCACCCTTATTTCGGGCGGCGGCAGCGGACACGAACCCGCACACGCAGGTTTCGTAGGAAAAGGCATGCTCGACGCGGCGGTATGCGGCGACGTATTCGCGTCCCCTTCGCAAATTCAGGTTTACGAAGCGATTAAGGCGACCGCAAGCGACAAAGGCACGCTGCTTATCATCAAACTACTCGGGCGACTGCATGAACTTCAACAACGCAGGCGCACGCGCCAAAGAAGACGACGACATTAACGTTGACGCCGTATTCGTAAACGACGACGTTGCCGTCACCGACTCTTTGTACACCGTCGGTCGTCGCGGCGTTGCCGGCACGATGTTCGTACACAAAATCGCAGGCGCGGCGGCGGAACAAGGCAAGGACCTTCCCGAAGTCAAAAGAATCGCTCAGAAAGTCATCGATAACGTCGCAAGTATCGGCTTTGCGATTTCTTCCTGCACGCCCCCCGCAAAAGGCACGCCTATTTTCGAACTTGCGGACGAAAACATGGAATTCGGCGTAGGTATCCACGGCGAACCCGGCGTTGCAACCGAAAAATTCGTCACCTCCGACGAACTTGCCGAAAAGATGGTCGCGCGCGTTAAAGACAACGCCGTCATCCAACTCAAAAAGGCGACGAAATCGCGGTTATCGTAAACGGCTTCGGCGGCACTCCTTTGTCGGAACTTTACGTACTCAATAACTCCGTCAACAAAGTCATCGCAAAAGAAGGCTTCAAAGTGCACCGCGCACTTGTCGGCAACTACATGACTTCTCTTGATATGGAAGGCGCGTCGATTACTTTCTTAAAACTCGATGACGAACTCAAAGCACTGCTTGACGCTCCCGTAAACACCCCCGCTCTTACCTGGGGCGCGACGGCAAGCGAAGAAGCGGAAGCCGCGCTCGTTGCGGTGCGCGCTCTTGCAAAAGCGATGAACGTCGTTCCCGCTGCAAAAGAAGAATGTGCGGAAAAGCGGAAACCGCGAAAAAATCCGCAAAGGCTGAAAAGAAAGCGGTTTACGAACTCACCGAAAAACCCGTGTTCGCACCCAAAATGAATACGGCTGCTTTCGTCGCACTCGTTGACAAAATGGCTGACGTCATCATCGAAAACGAAGTTCACTTCTGCGATATGGACAGCTGCGGCGACGGCGACTTCGGCATGAGCATCGCAAAAGGTTTCAGACAGTTGAAGAAAGACTGGGCAACCCGCGACAAAGCCAACATCGGCGCATTCCTTACAAGCGCAAGCGATATCATTATGGAATATTGCGGCGGCGCGTCGGGCCCCATCTGGGGAAGCGGATTCCGTTATGCAGGCAAAGCGGCGGGAAATGCGGACGAACTTGACGCAACCCTTCTCGGCAAGATTCTGCAAGGCGCGGTTAAAGGCGTACAAACCACCGGCGAACGTTCGTTCGGTCACGGCGCGGTTGTCGGCGACAAGACTCTTATCGACGCTCTTGTTCCCTGCGCAGACGAAGTTACCAAAGCGGCGGAAGAAGGCGACAGCCTGTTCGTAGCAATGGAAAAAGGCGCACGCGCTGCTGTCAAAGGTGCGGAATACACCAAACAAATCACCGCAAGACTCGGTCGCGCGGGCGTTGTCGGCGAAAGTCCATCGGACATCCCGACGCGGGCGCATACGGTCTCGGCGTCATCTTTACCGAACTTACCAAATGGGTTAAGACTCAGAAGTAATCGGAAACGACAAAATCAAGGCCTCTCTTCGGAGAGGCTTTTTTTTGCGCTTTTTTTTGGAAATATCCTGCAAATTACCGTGCGAAACAAAAAATATCTTGACTTATTATATACGCGTAATGTAAAATAAACTTAATACTTTAATTTATTAAAGAGGAGAACTTTATGTTTTATACTTCCCTCGGCTGGTTCAACGGATTCAACCCCGACTCGTGGGTAATGTATCTGATGTACGCCCTTATCGTCGTGTTTATCTCGGCAGAAGCAATTTTTTATCTTGTAAAATCGGTAAAGAAAGCGAAACAAATCGGCATGGATATGACCAAAATCAAAAAGGTCATCAAGACGTCCGCAAGTTTTTCGGTCTTGCCCGCAATCGGTATCGGTATCGGCGTTGTTACGCTCATCGGCTCGCTGGGAATTACCGTCCCCGCAATCAGGCTTTCGGTCATCGGCGCGCTGCAATATGAGACGCAAATGGCTGACGGCGCGGCAAAAGCAATCACCGGCAGCACCGACGGCTTAACGTTACTTATACAACGCGGCGTTACCGCTCAGGATTACGCAACAATTGTCACCCTTATGACGGTTGCAATCATCGCGGGCCCCGTTCTTGTCGTTTTGTTTTACAAAAAACTTCAACCGAAACTTGCCAAACTCGGCGCGATGAAAGTCGGCGGCGCGGTCGATCCCGATACGGCGACGAAAAACCTGGAAAGCGACGCAAAAAGGCAAACCCCAACGGCATCAACCTTGGCGACTTGGCGTTCCAAGTGTCCTTCATCGGTATGATTATCGGCTACATTGCAATGTCCATCGGCGCGATTGCGGCTATGCCCGGTCGCATCACAAGTTATTACAACTTCATTGCGGTTATCGTGGCGGCATTGTTTATGGTCCTTTCCGATTTCCTTGTGAAAAACTCAAATGGAAATGGTTGGACGACTTTTCGGTTGCATTTTCAATGCTGTTTGCAATGCTGATCGTCGGCATTATCAGCGGCACGACGGGACAATTTTAAGGAGGCGCGAACACTATGAGTAAGAAAGAAAAATTAACGCGTGAACAGAAAAAAGAAAAACAACGCGCCGAATACGAGGCGATGTCTCAAAAGGAAAAAGACTTTTTCGATTACAATAAAAAATGGCACACCATCGGCAGAATCTGGAATACCATCGGTATCCTTCTTATCATTGCGGTGCCTATCGTCGCCTGCATTCATCTGAAAGTCAGCCCCAACTGGGCAGTTTTTGCGGACGGCGGCATTATTACGCTTATCATAATTAACCTGGGCTCGGGAATTTCGGAACCCGTCATTTACGCGCCGATGCTCGGCACCAACGGCGAATACCTGGCGTTTATCACGGGCAACCTTTCCAACCTGAAAATCCCTTGCGTCGTCAAAGCGCACGAGATTGCGGAGACCGAACTCGGCACCGAAGAAAACGAACTCGTGTCCACGATTGCGGTTGCGATAAGTTCGCTCGTCACCGTACTAATCATTGCGGTTATGGTGCTGTGCCTTGCGGTATCGCCCTTGCAGCAATCCATTGAAAAGGCACCTTACCTTACCCCCGCATTCGGCTGCGTCGTATACGCTCTGTTCGGAAGCCTTGGCGGAAAATATATCGTCAAACCCCAAAATGGCAGTTATCCCGGGCGCAATCCTTATCGGGCTTTCCGCCCTTATCAGCGGCGTTTCGCACGGCAAGACCAACATCGGCAGCTTGTCGCTTATGGTAGGTATCGTATTCTGCGCTCTGTTCGCATTCGCGCAAATTATGATTAACAAGAAAAAAGCCAAAAAAGCGGCGGCAACCGAAACCATCGACGTCGGTATCGACAGCGACGAAAAAGTCGAAGTCGTCCTTGAAGACAAGGCGGAAGACGAAACCGAAAAAGAAAACGAAGACAAATAATCGTCAAAAACAAAAGCGCCTGCAAAGTTTTGCAGGCGCTTTTTTATTGCGTTGTTCTTATTTTATCACCGCGCCGAAAAAGACAAGGTCCTTCTCGCTCCGGTTTTCAAAACTGTGTTCGTGACCTTTCGGGCAAAACGTACATTCGCCGGCTTTCAGGTATTCGTCGCCTTCGTCGGTGTGCATGACGCCCTCGCCCGACAAAACGTAAATGGCTTCCGCATTTATCACGTGCCTATGAAGCCCCAGCGACGAGCCGGGCGCAAGTCTTCCGACCATCAGCTTGTTGCCTTCGCCGTCGACGTACATTTTCACGTTGTAGTCGCCGTTGCCGCCTAAGAAATTGGGTATGGTTTGTTCCGTCATTTCGTTAAAATTGATTTTCATAGTTGCCTCCGTCTGAAAAATATTATACAACAAGAAAATCATATTGTAAATATCAGTTGATTTTTTTTGTCAAAATATATATAATTATTATTGCTTGCGGGTATAGTTTAGAGGTAAAACAACAGCTTCCCAAGCTGTGGTCACGGGTTCGATTCCCGTTACCCGCTCCATTTTGAGCCTTGCCGTTATTTGCAAGGTTTTTTTATGCCATTTTTCAGATAGGATATTGCAATTCTGATAATAAAGTAGTATCATATTATCAAATAAACAAAAAGGACGTTTTATTATGAAACTCAAAAAAATTATTATTATGGCATTGTGCCTGTCGCTTGTCATGACGTGCGGCGTTTTCCTTGCCGCGTGCAACAAAGGCGGCGGCGAAGGCGGCGGCGATACGAACGTGCCGCGCAACAGCAATCAATGGTTTACGGAAGCGGAACTTGCCAAAAAAGGATTGTCCGCTCTTCCCGCTCCCACGGGACTCAGCGGCGATATGAGTTCTGACCTGAATTGGTACAACGACGGGTATTCGTTCCATCAGGCGTGTCCCGACGAAGACAAGTTCACGCAAAACGCCGAGGCATATCTTAATTACTTCAAGTCCAAATACGACGGACGTTTCGGCGCTATCAACGCTTTCAGTTTGGAAAAATACTCGCCGTCAACCAACGAGTATTATTATAAAATTCTCAAAAAAACCGACCTTGCCGATTATTTCAGCGACAACCCGTGCCCGACGTACACGTTCTATTACGTGACAGACACGACGCTTGAAGATGGATATTTCAAGGCGGACGCAGTCTGGACGTTTGACATAATGCTCGACGACGGAAAACTGAAAATCTTCATCGAAAACGCGGGAAAAACACGTAACGGCATTTACACAAATCATTACAGAATGGTTTAACTCTTTAATAAAGGCTTAAAAATTAAATCATAAACAAAAACGGCTCGGAAATCCCGAGCCGTTTCTGCATATAAAAAGTAAGGAGTTAAAAACGAAAACCGTACAGTTCGTCAATAATCGTCGTTCATGTTTTCGGCAACGCACTCTGCCGACCAACCGTGATTGAACGCGTTCATAAGATCTTCCTTGTAAAGGGACATAAGGTTTTCAACGCGCCCGTCTTCGACGCCGAGCCCGTAAAGCGCCTTTTTAACGCCGAAAACGTACTTTGCGTAATCAACCTTAAACCGCGCCTTTTCGATTATCTCGTCTTCGCCGTCGCCCGCGTTCACGCAATCCACGATAAGTTTTGCGACGTTTTCCGCGTCTTCTTCGCTTATATACTGCGCGTCCTGCACGGCTTCCGTCGCAAAAATGTGAAAGTCAAGCGAAAATTCTTTTTCGGACAGCACTTTCAGAAGTTGCATTCTGTATTTTGTCAATTCCTTAAAACTCATAACCCTCCTCCGTGAGTATGCCAACAGATAATAATACGAACTTAGGTTTTACGCCGTGTTTTTGACTAATACTGCGTTACGCTCACGGCTTATACGGTAAAGTATTAAGCCGCTCGCGTGCCTTGTCTTATTCTAAAAACACGACGGAAAACTTGTTCACAACCGAAAACGCCGAGATTTCAGATGATTTTTGGAAAAGACGAACGCGGTTGTACTTTCCGTACTGCAAGCGAGCATTTTTCATAAAAGCGCTGAAATATCGGCGTTTTGGCAACGTTCGCATTACTATCTGTTGGCATATTATCTCACACTAAATATGACAACGTAGTTCACCATTTACAAATTTTTTCGACAAATTTCAACTTTTTTATGTGACGGGCAAAATTAAAACAAGTAAACAAAAAAACGCAACGATTTACTCGCTGCGCTTTTATCAAGGAATAATTATTTTTTTATATTCTTTCAAACCTTTTACGTTTTAACGCTTAATATTTTATCGTTATTCAAATATATTGTGCCAAGATTGAACCATAATTTGGCATCTTCGTCATACTCTTGTGCTTGCGTAAAAACGCAAAACATATTTTTCTTCCCTTTATATTTTCCTATAAAAATATATTTACCTATAAATATTAAATAACGTTCCGACTGTACCATAGTTAAATTATATTAGCAAAATATGTCTATGTCAAATATTGTTAGCATTTTTTGTCTATTCTAAAACTATGGAAATAGGAAAGAAAATCAAAGAATTAAGGACACAAAAAGGCATTTCTCAGACCGAACTTGCAAAAGCAATCGGCGCAAGTCAGCGTGCGGTTTCTTACTGGGAATCCGGCGTTGCCGAGCCAAACGCAACGATTATATACAATCTTGCGGTGTTCTTTGACGTCAGCGCCGATTATCTTGTCGGCAACGGCGATTATTAATAAAAAAAACGCGCCTTCGAAAAGGTGCGTTATTTTTTTGTTTTTAGGTGTTGTTATTCTTCCGTTTTGTCGTTTTCTTCGGAAACTTCAAAATCTTCGCTCGCTTCCGACAAAGCGTCCACCGCGTTTTCCGCGACGGTTTCTTCGGTCGCTTCGCCGCGTCTTAAAGCAAGCTCTTCACGCATTTGTTTTTTGGTTTTTTCATCGATTTTATAAAAGAACATTACCAAAGAACTTGCCAGCATGCAAAGCCCCGGCAGCAGGAAGTAAATTGCCCACGCCTTGTTTGCATGGAGCCCGGAACGGCGGCGTGAATCGCGTTGGTGTGCGCGACCGCGTCGACGATGACTTCCTTCTTGTCGATAATTTCGACGCCGACCTTAACCGCATCCGCATAGCTGTTTGCGCTGTATCCGATTGCGCCGATGAATAAAAGCCCCAAAGACACAGACAAAGCGTTGCTGAGTTTGTTGGACATCGACAGGATTGCAAACTGCGTACCTTCGGTACGTTTGCCCGTTTTCCATTCCTGATAGTCGACGATATCCGCCGTCATTACCATGGGGAGATAGCCGTTGGGACCGTACGCAAACCCGAGGAAGAACTGATAAATCCAGATTGCCCAGATACTTCTCAAAAACGGTACGCCGCCCGTCGCGGTTTCCGCAGGCGTGAGAACGTACAGTAAAAACGAAATCAAGCTGACCGCAAAGCCGTAAAAGCCCGCGATGATAAAGTATTTCTTTCGCCAAGTTTCTTGTTGATGACGGGGTTCAGAATGATTGTGACCATGCTGGAAATTGCCGAGGTCAGACCGATTGCCCAACTGCACGCGTCGCCGCTCATAACGCCAAGCCCGAGTTTCGTAAGGTCGATGCCGTCGCGGATCATAATGCAGGACGCCTGCACCGCAATCGACAAGCCGATATTCCTGCCGAATCCCAAAAGGTACGTTACAAGAACAATCTGGATCATACGGTTGTTTTTGAGTTCCCTGAACATTTCCTTGAAACTCATTGCGGAACTTGCGTTGACCTTGTATTCTTCCTTGCCCTTGAAGTACATCAGCAGTTGCAGAATAAGCCCGATGCCCGAAAGAATCGCGGCGGTGATAAGGTATTCTTTCCAGCCTACCGCGCCGGAGCCCGTTATCATACAAACGACGGTGATGAACACGCCGGAGCATGCAAGCGCAACCGATTTCAGCGTATTCGCCCAGCCGGCGGCGTTGTTGGTGTCTTCGGGAGTGCCCGCGACCATTTTCAGCATACCCTGCGACGGAATATCCGCCATTGTCATACTGACGTTCCAAAGGATAAGAATGAAGGTAATGTAGATATATTTACCCACTTCGCCGCCCTTCGTTTCGGGGAACGGAATGAACGCGAACGAAAGCATCGTGAACACGAAAAGCGGGAACGCCGAAAACAAAATCCACGGGCGCATTTTGCCCGCCTTGAAATTGGCGCGGTCAATGAGATTTCCGATTACGAAGTCGGCAACGATACTTATAAACTTTGCCGCAAGAATAATAAGCGCGATTCCGACAAGATTGAGTCTCATGATTTTGTCGAAAAACTCCGCCTGATAACTGTTGACAAGACCTATCGCAAGGTTGATGCCCATCACGCCAAAGGCGTAAATCCACATATTCCCCGTAAGGCCTAAAACCCGTTTTTTGGGCTTATCGAGTGATTCTGTCATAATTTCCTTCCTTTATAAAATATAAAAATATATTACCATATATTATGGGCGATATCAACTTATTTCCAAAAAAAATCATAATTTATAGGACATCGTTTTCATATGCTTGCAAGGCGGCGCGCGATATGATAAAATAACCCGTTGAAAAAGGACGAAAAGAAAATGATTATCGACGCTCACGCACATATTTTTCCCGACAAAATCGCCAAAAAAGCAACCGATGCAATCGGCGATTTTTACGGCATACAAATGACCGAATCGGCAGGCACGCCCGACGTTTTATTGCAGGAAGGACGCCTTGCCGGGATTACGAAATTTGTCGTTCATTCGACAGCAACGACAGTTAAACAGGTTGAAAGTATCAATAAATATATCGTTTCGGAGACAGAAGCCCATCCCGAGTTCATCGGATTTATGACGCTGCACCCCGATATGGACGAAGAAGATATGGACGGCGAAATACGTTTTGCGATATCGCACGGCATACGCGGCGTGAAACTTCACCCCGACTTTCAGAAGTTCGCCATAGACGAGCCGCGCGCCGAAAAAATTTACAAAACGCTGGACGGTCGTCTTCCCATACTTTTTCATACCGGCGACAAAAGATATAATTTCAGCAACCCCGAAAGGCTTGTGAAAATTGCGAAAAAATATCCTTCGCAAATCGTCATCGGCGCGCATTTCGGCGGCTATTCCGAATGGGAAAATTCGCTTTTGTACAAAGGGCTTGACAACGTATATTTCGACACGTCGTCGACTCTTCCGTTCCTTGACAAAACCGAGGCGGTCAAACTTTTAAGAAATCTTGGCGTCGAAAGGTTTTTCTTCGGCACGGACTTCCCGATGTGGCGACCGAAAGACGAGCTTGAAAGGTTTTTGAGCCTGCCGCTTTCCGAAAAAGAAAAACAAATGATACTGCACGAAAATTTTGAAAAGGTTTTTAAATAAACCTTTTCTTTTTTTGCTAACGATTAACCTTGACACGGCAATCGTTTATTAGATATAATACTAATGTATTTTTGAATATAAGTTCGGAGGATATATATGCTTACAGCAATCGTTGGAATCAACTGGGGCGACGAAGGTAAAGGCCGTATGGTCGACCTTTTAAGCCAAGATTACGATATCGTCGTCAGGTATCAGGGCGGCAACAACGCGGGACACACCGTCGTGAACGAAAGAGGAAAATTTATCTTAAATCTTCTTCCCTCGGGCATACTTCGTCCCGAAGTTACCTGCGTAATGGGCAACGGTATGGTTATCGACCTTACTCACCTTCATAAAGAAATCGCGTCCCTTCGCGAAAAAGGCGTCGTAATCACTCCCGACAACCTTAAAATCAGCGACCGCGCGATAATCTGCATGCCTTATCACGTCCGTCAGGATTGTCTGGAAGAAGATAGGCTCGGCGACGCGAAATACGGCAGCACCCGCCGCGGCATCGCACCCGTTTACGGCGACAAATATCTGAAAAAAGTAATCCGCATGGGCGACCTGCGCTTCCCGGAGGCTCTCGATAAGCACCTCGACAGCATTGTCGAATGGAAAAACCTTTTCATCGAAAAGGCTTACGGCAGCACCCCCATCGACGCGGATGACCTGAAAAACATCTGAAAGAACTTGCCGACGAATTCCTGCCCTACGTCACCGACACGGGCGTCTTCCTTAACGAAAGCAACAAAGCTGGCAAGCGCATTATGTTCGAGGCGCAGCTCGGCGCGCTTCGCGACATCGACTTCGGCATCAATCCTTACACCTCGTCGTCGAACACGATTGCGGCGTACGCACCCATCGGCGCGGGCGTGCCCAACCTTAAACTTGACAACGTCATCGGCATTATGAAAGCGTACAGCAGCTGCGTGGGCGAAGGCCCGTTCACCGTGGAAGCGTTCGGAAAGTTCGCAAACGACCTGCGTGAGGCGGGCGGCGAATACGGCGCGGCAACAGGCAGACCTCGTCGCGTCGGCGCGTTCGACGTCGTTGCAAGCCGTTACGGCATCAGAATGCAAGGCGCGGACGAAATCGCCCTGACGAAACTTGACGTGCTTTCTTATCTTGACGCGATTCCCGTATGCACCGCGTACGAAGTCGGCGACAAAATCACGACAGAGTTCCCCTTTGGCGAAGACCTTAATATCGCAAAGCCCGAATTCACCGTCCTTAAAGGTTGGAAGTGCGACATCTCGAAATGCAGAAAGCCCGAAGATCTGCCCAAAGAAGCCGTCGATTATATCCGCTTTATCGAAAAAGCGACCGAATGCAAATCAAATACGTGTCGGTCGGCGCGGAACGCGAAGACTATATCGTAATGTATTAAACAATGCGGGGGGATACCGATTATGTTTGAAACGTCAAAACTTACCTTATATTACAACGTCGGCGGCAGCGGTCGCGTTGCAAACGGCGCAAACAACGACTTTGACCTGAAAATCACGCGCGAAAGCAACCGTCTTTTCGTAAAGATCTGCCCCAAGCGCGAGATGGAGCTTGTCCACGCCGAAATCGCAACGGATTATTCTTTCCAGAAAGAAACGTCCGTCCTTGCAAACGGCTATCAAAGCTGGTCGCTCACGAAAGAATGGAAAAGGGACGAACTGCAAAAAGGTATCCGCTTCCCCCTGAACAAAATTAAGTTCGGCAGGGAAATCGCTGCTATCAACGGCGACTACAACTTCAAAACTTATCCGAAAACCGCGGGGTTTTTCCACGGATATTCGTTCGGCTATGTCAGAAACGGCTTCACGCACGAGTTTATCGGCTCGTTAAACGAACGCTCCGGCTGGACGATTCTCAATTTCGACTTCAACAAAAACCTTATCACGCTTGAAAAGGACGTTGAAGGAAAAACGATAAAAGGCGACTTCACCCTTTTCGACGTCGCGTTTTTCAACGGAAGTTACGACGAGGTTTCGACGCTTATTTCAAAACTCTGGACGTTTCAAAATGCCGCGTAAACCACACCACGGGCTACACGAGCTGGTACAACTACTTCACGAAAATCGACGAAAAGATTATCCTGCGCGACCTTGAAGGTCTTGCCCGCTCGGACAAAATCGACATTTTCCAGATTGACGACGGCCATCAGACGAAAGTCGGCGACTGGCTGTCCACCGATAAAAAGAAATTCCCGCACGGTATGAAGTTCATCGCCGACGAAATCCACAAAAGCGGCTACAAGGCGGGGCTTTGGCTTGCGCCCTTCTATATCGAAAAGGACAGCGTCGTGGCAAAAACTCACCCCGACTGGATTCTGAAAGACGCCAACGGCAAACCCACAAAGGGCATGCTTGGCACTCGTCCGTGCTTCACGCTCAACTTTTACATCAAAGAGTGCGCCGACTATATCCGCCACTTCTTTGACGTGATTTTGAACGAATGGGGCTACGATATGGTCAAGCTCGACTTCTTGTACACGGCGTGCCTTGTCCCCTTCGGCAACAAAACCCGCGGCGAGATTATGGATGACGCCTGCGCTTTCCTTCGCGACTGCTGCGGCGACAAATACATTCTGGGTTGCGGCGTGCCGCTGTTCCCCGCGTTCGGCAGGTTCGATTACTGCCGCATCGGCTCGGACGTCGATATTCAGTTCAAGCCGCGTTTCATTTTCTCGCTCACGAACAACGAAATAGTGTCCACCCAGACGTCGATTCAGAATACGATTTTCCGTCGCGGTCTTGACGGGCGCGCGTTCGGCAACGATCCCGACGTCTTCTTTATGCGCGAGGTCAACCTGAAATACACAGATTCCGAAAAACGACTTGTCGCCGAGGTCAACAAGACTTTCGGCAGACTTTTGTTCATCTCCGACAACGTCGGCGAGTTTTCTCAAAAGCAACTTGACTTTTTGAACGAGATTTATACAAAGTCCGAGGCGGTCGTCACCCACGTCGATTATCGCGGCAACAATACCGCAAAAGTGTACTTCACCGAAAACGGCAAGTCAGGCGTATGGACGATAAATTGGCTGACCGGCGAAAACACCCGCGAATTCTGCAACTGATTTTTTTACAAAACAAAAAGGACGGCACTCACTGCCGTCCTTTTTTTTGCTTTCTATTTTACCTTACGATAAATACTGCGCTGTCGTGCTTATTGATGGAAACCGAAATCGCTCCGTTTGTCGTCGTTTCCGACTTGTCCCATAAGTTCGTCGCGACAAAGTTTTCGGTTTTTTTGCACCTTGCGTATTCGTCGGACAAAACCTTTTTCAGGTTCAGGTTATACTTCTTCTTTCCGCCCTTGTTAAACGCGCACACCGCGACGCTTCCGTCCGCAAGCGGCTTAACAAGCACATCGACAGTGCCTTTCACAACTCTTTTTGCCGGGACGCCGAGCGCGTCCTGATTTATTGCGATAAGGTCGGGATTTTTAACGATTTTCAAAACGTCGTCCGAAATATTTCTCAGGTCGTTGCCGAGAATCAGCGGCGCGCACATCATGCACCACAGCGCAAAGTGCGAGCGGTTTTGCTCGAACGTGAGTTTTCCGTTGCCGACTTCCAGCATGTCGGGATCGTTCCAGCCGCCCACGCCCGCGTACTTATAAAGTTTGACGGTGTGGTTGTAAAGGATTTTGATCCACGGCCATATCGGGCGGATATCGGGGGTTGTACGCCACAAATTGCCCGCGTATCTTCCCCACTTATACGGCTGATTGAAGCCCCATTCGCAGATGGAAAACGTGATGGGTTTTTCAGGCTTTCCGGCGTCCCGCGCGACTTTTTCGGTGGCTTTTTTGAGTTGACGTCCCATGTTGACGTATTGCAGCATTGCGCTGTCGGCGCGCGTACCGATGGGGTTGAACAGTTTAAGGGTGTTTTTGCCCTTTTTCAGGCGCATCGACACCGTGAACTTCGCCGTCATATTAAAGCGTTTTTGCGACGGGAAAATCAGAACTTCCCGCTCACTGCCGTTTGCTTCCAGCATCAGGCATTTTTCGTACTGTCCGTGCTTCACGATATGGACGGTTACGTTGTAAACGCCGTCTTCTTCCACTTCGATATTGTCAAAAGTCATCGCGCCCTCGCGGCGGTCGAGCCCAGACACGTATTTCCCGTCAAAGCCTTTCTTTTTCATATAGCGGGCAAGCCCGGAAAGTTCCGCTTCCTTGCAGTCGTAGGTGCGGCCGATTCCGTTTGCTTATCGTCACGGCGTAAACGAGCGGCGCGTATTCCGACAGCGGAATATTGTGGCAGAAGTCGTATTTGAAATACTCCACGCCCCACTTTGCAAAGGTGTATGCGTCCGTCCATTCGTGATATAAACTTGCCGTAAGGTCTTCGCACGTTGCCGTGCCGTTGCTGCTGTACACGCCAAGGCTTATTCCCATCGCGTTCACCTTTTCGACAAGCGCGGGAATACCGTTCGGGAAAGTCAGCTTGTCCGCCTGAATTCTTCCCTCGTCGTCGCGCGCGTTGTCAACCCAGTTGTCGTCGATATTGACAAAGTGATATCCGGCGTCGACAAGCCCTTTTTCTTTCATCGCGACGGCGGTGTCGTAAATAAGGTTTTCGTCAATGCGGTTTCTGAAAGTGTTCCAGCTTGACCAGCCCATCGGGGGCGTGAGCGCGGCGCCGTTGCAATAAAAGTCGGCGGGGTAAACTTCGCTCACCTTCGACGGCACGTTGAAAAATCTTTTGACAAAGCAAATCGGGCACATTCCGTTGCGTTTCATAACTGCTCCTTTTCGTCCTGTGATTTTTTGGGCGGACGAGGTCCAAGATATTGATAAAGCACGCATTCAAGTTGCGAGCTGTAAAGTTTCCTCGTTTTGTCGGCGCGGCGGCCGAAGTTCCTTTCAAAGTCGGGATAACTTGTGAAAGCGTATAAACTCCACGTGTCCAAAGACTTGAAAAGTTTTCCGAAATCCCGATACAGCGGCTTCAATTCCTTTTCGGTCAACAGCCTTTCGCCAAACGGCAGATTGCTGATAAGCACGCCGTATTTTTGTTTTGTGGACACGTCGCGCATGTCCATTTGCTGGAAGTGGATAAGGTTTTTAACGCCTGCGTTTTCGGCGTGTATCATTGCCATTTTTATGCTGTCGCCGTCAATGTCAAATCCCGAAATACGGGTTTTAACGTCAAGATTTTGCACGCTTAACGCCTCGTCGCGCACTTTGTCGATGACTTGCGGCGCACCTTTGAACTGTTCGAAAGCGAAATGCCGTTTTATCCCCGGCGCGGTGTTTTGCGCGATAAGCGCGGCTTCGATGGGTATTGTTCCGCTGCCTGCAAAACAGTCGATAAGCGGGCGATCCTTGTTCCATACCGACAGCATTATTATTGCCGCGGCAAGCGTTTCCTTCATCGGCGCAAGCCCCATTATCGGGCGGTATCCCCTTTTGTGCAGCCCTTCGCCGGACGTATCCAGACATATCGTAACTTCGTCGTACGCGACGTTTACTTCGATGTGATACGCCGCGCCGCTTTCACTCAGCGTTTCGATTTTATATTTCCTTTTCAACCTTTCGACAATCGCCTTTTTTGCGACTTTCTGGATTGCCGACAGCGCGTACAACGCCGATTTATTGCTTTTTGCGTCAACGGTAATGCGCGCGTCCTTTTCAAAAACGTCTTCAAAAGGATATGATATAAGCCCGTCGAAAAGCTCGTCAAAAGTCGTCGCCTTGAACGAAAAAAGATTGACGTAAACGTGATTTGCCGTCCTTAAAAACATATTCGTGCGGGCAAGCGCGGTCATATCGCCGTTGAAACCGATTCGCCCGAAAACCGCGGGGCCCGCCTCGTAGCCGAGTGATTCGAGTTCCCTTTTCGTGACCGCCTCGATACCGCTTGCGGACGTAACCGACAAATTCATTTTTCCGTCAAAAATACTCATAAGAAAATTATATAAATTTTCTTCCCTTTTGTCAATTTTACTTGGTTTTTATTATTTTTTTCTTTAAATTTGCTCTGAAACGTTGTATAATATGATTATGAGTGAATTTTCGGAAAGACTTAAAGAACTCCGTGCAGAAAGCGGATTGTCCGCAATGGCACTTGGCAAAAGCATCGGCGTCAGCGATATGGCGATTTTGAGATGGGAAAACGGCAAGTCCGATATTACGGGCGAAAACCTCAAAAAACTTGCCGAGTTTTTTAACGTGACGACCGATTATCTTTTGGGATTGACGGATGCCAACAGATAATAATATGAACTTTGGTTTTCCGCCGTGTTTTTGACTAATACTGCGTTACGCTCACGGCTTATACGGTAAAGTATTAAGCCGCTCGCGTGCCTTGTCTTATCCTAAAAACACGACGGAAAACTTGTTCACAACCGAAAACGCCGAGATTTCAGATGATTTTTGGAAAAGGCGAACGCGGTTGTACTGTATGTACTGCAAGCGAGCATTTTTCATAAAAGCGTTGAAATATCGGCGTTTTGGCAACGTTCGTATTATTATCCGTTGGCATAAAAAAAGCACCGATTTCGGTACTCTTTTTAATACTGTTTCTGTTACCAGTCTTCTTTGATGGAAAGTTTCACGTCGTCGTAAAACTCCTTATACTTTGAACGGGCGTACTGACCTTTTTTCATGTATTTTTCGCTGCGGACAAGGTCGTCGTCGTTTGACGCGACGTCGCCCTGCTCACGATTTTTCATTTTCCTTAAAATTTGTTCTTTTTCCTGTTCGGTCATAGTATTTACCTCTGTTCTTTTTTTGGAAACCGCGTTTTCAAAAAAAGTGAAAGGGGGTAAAAGGGTTAGCGTACGCGCTCGAAAAACCCTTAAAACGGCGAGAATTTGATGAATTTTTGACGTTTCTTGGCTGGTTCTGAAAAATCCAGTGTACTTTGGCGTACACGATTTTTCAGGTTCTGCCAAAAACTCAAAAAGGCGCGAATTGTCGCCGTTTTAATACTCGCAGTTGCCAACCGTCCGCGGGAACGGTATCACATCTCTTATATTCGTTATGCCCGTAAGATACATTACCATACGTTCAAAACCCAGACCGTAGCCCGAGTGAACGGTGCCGCCAAAACGACGAAGGTCGGTGTACCACCAATAGTCTTCGCGTTTAAGCCCCATTTCGTCGATGCGCTGATACAAAACGTCCAGACGTTCTTCGCGCTGACTGCCGCCGATAAGTTCTCCGATGCCGGGGACGAGAAGGTCCATTGCGGCAACGGTTTTGCCGTCGTCGTTCAGGCGCATATAAAACGCCTTGATTTCTTTCGGATAACCGGTGAGGAACACGGGTTTTTTGAAGATATGTTCGGTAAGGTATCTTTCGTGTTCCGACTGCAAATCGCAGCCCCAATATACGGGGAATTCAAACTCGTCCTTATGGGGGAGCAAAAGTTCGATGGCTTTCGTATAGGTCAGGCGTTCAAAATCGCTGCCCAC
The DNA here is from genome assembly GCA_022009995.1 of Clostridiales bacterium. Taxonomy (GTDB): domain Bacteria; phylum Bacillota; class Clostridia; order Christensenellales; family CAG-917; genus CAG-349. Next base: position 1,037,409 of record CP091734.1, on the reverse strand, counting down.
AACGTTTTCAAGGCGGGCGATAAGTCCCGTATCGACAAACTGATTAAGGAATGCGATTTCTTCCTTGCAACTTTTCATAACGTACCCGATGACGTATTTGACCATTGCTTCCGCCATATCCATATTGTCGTTCAGGTCGGCAAAAGCCATTTCGGGCTCGATCATCCAGAACTCCGCCGCGTGACGCGTCGTGTTGGACTTTTCGGCGCGGAAAGTGGGCCCGAAAGTATAAACGCGGCTGTATGCCATTGCGAAAGTTTCGACGTTGAGTTGTCCCGATACCGTAAGGCTGGTTTTCTTGCCGAAGAAGTCCTCGGAATAATCGACCTTGCCCTGTTCGTCCTTTTTGACGTTGTCAAGATCCAGCGTGGTCACCTGGAACATTGCGCCCGCGCCTTCGCAGTCGCTGCCCGTGATAAGCGGTGTGTGGACGTAAACGAAATTCTGTTCGTTGAAAAATTTATGGATCGCAAACGCGATTTCGCTGCGGATGCGGAAGACAGCGTTGAACGTGTTCGTACGGGGACGAAGATACGCCTTTTCCCTTAAAAACTCAAAACTGTGACGTTTCTTTTGCAGGGGATAGTCGGGCGTGGACGTTCCTTCGACGACGATATTCGTCGCCTTGATTTCAAACGGTTGCTTTGCGCCTTCCGTCACGACGAGAACGCCTTCGACGCGCAACGACGCACCGACGTTCTGGCGTGCGATTTCGTCGTAGTTTCCAAGTTTTTCACGCTCGAAAACAACCTGAACGTTCTTGAAAAAGCTGCCGTCGTTCAGTTCGATAAATCCAAAGTTTTTACTGTCGCGGATGGTACGCGCCCAGCCGCAGATTGCCACCGTCTTTCCGTCAAAGGACGAAAAATCGGCATAAAGGCTTTTGATTTGTGTTGTGTTCATAAAAATTTCCTTGTTGTATTCAGGAGTTTATCCGCCTGTTACAGCAGATAAATGCCTTGTTTTGCACAATCTTCAATCATATCATCGGGCCAGACAGACGCCTGCACCTCGCCGATGTGACGTTTCCCGAGAAGCAGCATGCAAAGCCTTGACTGACCGATACCGCCGCCGATGGTCAGCGGAAGTTCGTTGTTCATAAGGGCTTTGTGGAAAGGCAGTTCAAGCCTGTCGGTGGAGCCGTCTTCTTCCAACTGTTTTTTCATAACTTCGGGCGTGACTCTTATGCCCATGCTGGAAATTTCGATTGCGGAATCGATGCTGTCCAGCCAGAAATATGTCGCCGTTCAACGACCAGTCGTCGTAGTCGGGCGCGCGTCCGTCGTGTTTAACGCCGCTTTTCAGTTTCCCGCCGATTTGCATAATGCAGACGGTGCGGTACTCGCGAGTGACGATTTGTTCCCTTTCGGACGGAGTCTTATCGGGATATAAATCTTCAAGTTCCTGCGTGGTGACGAATTTAACCTCGCGGTTGATTTTCGTCATATTGAGCGGGAAATGCATATTGACGATGTTTGCCGTGTCGGCAACCGCGCCGACGATTTTCGTAACGATGCCTTTCAGAAAGTCGATATTCCTTTCTTCCTTGGAAATCACCCTTTCCCAGTCCCACTGATCGACGTAAATGCTGTGAAGCCTGTCGAGTTTATCGTCGCGACGAATTGCGTTCATATCGGTGTACAAACCTTCGTCGACCTTGAATCCGTAATAACTCAAAGCGTATCTTTTCCATTTTGCGAGCGATTGCACGACCTCGCATTCGACGCCCGGGTTGTTCAGTACGTCAAAAGACACGATGCGTTCCACGCCGTTCAGATTATCGTTAAGCCCCGATGCCGACGTTACAATAAGTGGTGCGGAAACACGCTGTAAATTGAGTGCGCCGGCAAGTAGTCTTTCAAAGTTGTCTTTGATAAGCTTTATTGCCGTTTCTGTTGTTCTGAGTTGAAGTGATGGACCTTTGTTTACCATAAAACTACCTCCGGTGAAATATTTAATGTATGAAATTATACGCTTTCTTACACTAAATTGCAACAGTTTTTTCCGCAATTTTCAATTTTCATACGTGCGGTAAAGATTTGCGTATATTCCACCCAGTTCCATCAGTTCTTTATGGTTGCCGTCTTCGGCGATACCGTTTTCGGTAAGCACCAGGATTCTTTCGGCGTTTTTGATTGTCGTGAGCCTGTGCGCGATTGTCAGCGTCGTGCGCCCTTCGGCAAGTCTGTCAAGGGATTTTTGCACCATTCTTTCGGACTCGTTGTCAAGCGCGCTCGTGGCTTCGTCCAGAATTAAAATGGGCGGGTTTTTCAAAAACAGCCTTGCGATGCTTATGCGTTGTTTTTGTCCGCCCGACAGTTTTACGCCGCGTTCGCCGACGACGGTGTCGTATCCGTCCGACATTTTATCGACAAATTCGTTGACGCCTGCGGCGGTTGCCGCTTTCACGACGTCTTCGCGGGTTGCCGACGGATTGCCGTAGGCGATGTTTTCCGCGACGGTGCCGTTGAACAGATAAACGTCCTGCTGCACGATGCCGATACATTTCCGAAGGGATCTGAGCGTTACGTCCCTTACGTCTTTTCCGTCGATTCTGACCGCGCCGGAATTCACGTCGTAAAAGCGCGGAATAAGGCTTACCATCGTGGTTTTGCCGCCGCCGGACGGTCCGACGATTGCAACGCTTTCGCCCTTTTCGACGGTGACGGACAAATGGTTAAGAACGTCCGCGCCGTCGTTATATCTGAACGACACGTCCGAAAACTCGATTTCGCCGTCGAAACTTTCGATATCTATTGCGTCGGGTTTGTCGGAAATATCCTCGGGCGTGTCCATAAGGTTGCAATATCTCTGGAAGCCCGCGATACCCTGCTGATACTGCTCGGTAAACTGTACGAGGATATCGACCGTGCCAAGCAGCGTGTTTACGAACAGCAAGTACGTGATAAGATCCGCCGTGTTGATATGCCCTTTCTGAATGAACGCCGCGCCCGTAACCGCAGTCAAAATGTACACGATGCTTGAAAACAGCGTAATGGACGAGAAAAATCCGCCCATATTCATATAACTTTGGCGTTTGATTTTCACAAAGTCTTCGTTGTCCTTTTCAAAGCGTTTCGTTTCCAAATCCTCGGTTGCAAACGATTTCACGACGCGGATTCCCGACAAAGTGTCTTCAAGATGCGTGTTAAGTTCCGCAATCTTTTTCCTGTTCTGCCTGAAAATCCTGTTAAGGCGGTTGTTGTAAAAATAAGTTACCACCGCGAAAACGGGAATTGTCGCAAAAACTATGAGCGTGAGTTCGACGTTGATCGTCATAAGGTACGCAAAAGTTCCGACGAATTTCACGATGACGATGAAAATTTCTTCGGGACAATGGTGCGTACATTCCGTAATGTCGAAAAGGTCGGTCGTGCTGCGACTCATAAGTTCGCCGACCTTGTTGTCGTCGTAAAAACTTGTGGGAAGACGCATGAACTTGTCAAAAAGACTCATTCTGATATCCTTTTCGATGCGCGCGCCCATAATATGTCCGACGGTCGTCATGTAGTATCTGCACGCGACTTCGACAATTTTCACGGCAATCATTATCCCCGCAATCTGGAACAAAAACGCCCATTTGAAGTCGTCGCCCAGAACGTCGTACATAAGAACCCTTACAAGCACAGGGAACACAAGCCCCGCAATCGACATTATAAACGCCGACAACAAATCGAGCGCGAATAAGCCTTTGTAAGGTTTATAAAACGGGAAAATGCGTCTGAGCGTTCCCTTTTCGATTTTGGTTTTGTCACCGCTTTTCCTGCGGCCTTCTTTTTTAGCCATTATTTTTCAAAAGCCTCGTAAAGTCTGTCCATCGCCTGAACCACGGTATCTCGCGGACAAGCGATATTAAAGCGGATAAAGCCGCTGCCTTCCGTCCCGAACAAAGTGCCTTCGTCCAGCCAGATTCTTGCGTCTTTTTCAAGTTTTGTCAATATTTCTTCGTCGGAAAGCCCGTACGCGCTCATATCGAACCAGGGAAGGTACGTGCCCTGAAGGTCGGCAATCTTCACGCGTGGCATTTTCTTTTTACAAAAATCGACCATATATTCGTAATTGCCGTAAATATGAGAAAGCAGTTCTTTCAGCCATTGTTCGCCGTGACGATAAGCCGCCTCGCAAGCGTTAAGCCCGAAAATATTCGGGTATTCGTAGCCCGTGGAAGTTACCGTTTCGCGATATGCCGCGCGGCGCGAGTCGGACGGAATGATTATGTTGGAAGTCTGCAATCCCGCAAGGTTGAAAGTTTTGCTGGGCGCGGTGCAAACCATACAGTTTTCCCTGTCGATATTCAAAAACGAAATATGTTTGTTGTCGCCGTAAACGAAGTCGCTGTGGATTTCGTCCGCGCACACGAATACGCCGTGTTTTCTTGCAATTGCAGCCACTTGGTCAAGCTCGTCTTTCGTATAAACGCGTCCCACGGGGTTGTGCGGATTGCAAAACAGCATAAGTTTCACTTTTTCATCGACGATTTTCTTTTCAAGGTCAGTAAAGTTTATCGAATATTTGCCGTCCGAATACACAAGCGGACTGTTGATAAGTTTCCTTTTGTTGTTTTTGATCGCATTCAGAAACGGGTAATACACGGGGCGCATAACAAGCACGCCGTCGCCCTCGTTCGTATAAGTTTTGACCGCCATATTAAGCGCGAAAACTATGCCGGGCGTGAACACTACCTGTTCGTTTTCAAAGTCGGCGTCAAAGTGCGTTTTGTACCAGTTTTTAAGGGCTTCGTAATAGCCCGACATCGGGCGGGCATATCCGTAAATGCCAAAGGTCGCGACGTCTTCCATCTTTTTTACGACCTCGGGAACGGTCGGAAAATCCATATCCGCAATCCACATCGAAAGAGTGTCCGAGGGCTTGTTGTATTCTTCGTAAAAATCGTATTTCCAGCTGCTTGTTCCTTTTCGGTCGATGATTTTGTTAAAGTCGTACATGATGTTGAATTTTCTCCTTAGTATAATAATGTAAGCGCAAACAATATCTGCGCCGCGTAATATGTCGTCATATAAATATATTTTACTTTCGTTTGTTCGGTATGCCCGAAGTTATAGTATGCAAGCACAAGATCGGACGTCGTGAACAGTATGCCGCCCGCAAGTATCAAAGACGCGATTTTTTCGGGCGAAAGAAACGTACACGTTAATCGCGCCCATAAGCATCGTGCCGAGAAACGCCGCGTACAGCGTAACAAGCGGAGTTATCTTCCCCGCTTTCATCACTTTCAGAAGACTCAGCACCACGAACAGCGCCGGCATTCCGAACACCGCGAAAAGCGTGTAATAGTTGAACCCTTCCACAAAGCGCAGCAGCCATACGACGTATATGACGTGGCCGACCGCAAAAAACAGTCCGCCCGCAATCGTGAGTACGCCAAGCGTTTTTTTGTCGGCAACCACGTTGTTGCTTGACAGGAATATATCGCCGAGCATACCGAAAACAAGCCCGGCGATAACAAGAATTTTCCAGTTGTCGTATCCGCCCTTTGCCATCGAAAGCAGCGCAATCATCACAAAGCACAAACTCGCGACGGTTTTCAGAACGTATTTGAGCGCAAGGATTCCCTTGTTTTCAAGCGCGACGACAACCACGCTGAGAACGGCGGTTATCGCCACCAGAACGTAAATATACGCCATGATTTTCCCCCTTGTCCGTTAATCGAGATTTTCGTAAATTTCTTCTTTCAACCGTTTCGGAAGAAGACTGTGTTTCACCGCCGATTTATAATCGCGCGACTTCACTTTCTTTTTGACCGCCGAATACAGTATGTTCTTTTTGAAATAGCCTTTTTGCCAGCGCGCCATGACCTTTGCAATAACCTCGTTGCCTGCGGGATTGACGCGTATTTTGTAGTCAGTCAACACAATCGTAACTTTATCTGTGGGTTTCACGCCGTTTAAGCACACAATCGGTTGCGTATTGCACGTTTCGTCGCTTTGAAGAACCTCGTTTAAGTACACTTTGACCTGTGCTTTCGACACGTCCGCGAACGAGAAACTCAGATTGCGTTTTTCGGGGATAAGCGACAAATCGCCTTCCGACGGATGCAGCGTGAACGTAACGTCTTTGCCGTCGTTTTCGGACACTTCCGCTTTCGTTTTGACAAACGATACGTCATACGACAAATCCTCGCCCTGATCTTCGTAAAGCGTGAATTCGTTGTTTCCGCGATAAATCAAAAATTCCAGATTTTCGGGATTTTTCACGGAGTTTCCGCCGTCGCCCGAAAGCGGGATAATCGCGCCTTCTTTTGCAAGCACGGGGATTGACGATTCGCCGCGGAAAAGTTTCAGGAATTTTTCGCCATGATAAACCTGTCCCGTGAAAATATCCGTCCATCTGCCGTGCGGAAGCCACGCTTTGACCGCCGCCGTACCCGTGTTTTTGTTGATACGGCTGACAATCGGACACACCATAAGTTCGCTTCCGAACATATATTGATTTCACCTTAAAGGCGTCCTTCTCGTCGGGATAGGCGTAATACATAGGCTCGCAGATAGCGCGCCCTTCCGTATGCGTTTTATAGTTCATCGTATAGATATACGGGATGAGTTTGTGCCTGAATTTCAACGCTTCCGTCGCGAAGTGATCGACGTCCGCGCGATACGACCACGGCTCTTTGCCGGAAAGGTCGCTGTTTGACGAATGCAATCTGTTTATCGGGCTGAATACGCCGTATTGCACCCACCTTAAATAAAGTTCGTCGTCGCGTATGCCCAGCATATGTCCGCCGATGTCGTGGCTCCACCAGGTATAGCCGACGTTTGCGGCGTTATTCGTGAAATACGGCTGCTTCCTAAGCGCCGACCAGAATACAATGCAGTCGCCCGAAAAACCGAGCGGATAACGATGGCTGCCCACGCCCGCGTATCTTGACAAAATGAGCGGACGATGCTTGCGCGCGTTGTCAAGCGTGAAGTAATGATTGAGCGCCCACAAGGGATCGAGTCCCGACAATGCGGTCTTTTTGCCCTGTTGCCAGTCAATCCACCAGAATTCCACGCCGTCGTCTTCGTACGGGTGATTCACCGTTTTGAAATACGCGTTGATATAGCGGTTGTCGGTCATGTCGAAAGGTATGTCGGTTTTCGTGTCGGGATCGATGCCCATTTCACGCGCCATATCTTCGTACATATCTTCGAAATGCCGCACGCCGTCGGCGGGATGCAGGTTCATCGTCACCTTAAATCCCTTTTCGTTGAGCCATTTCAGAAAGCCTTTGTAGTCGGGGAATAAATCTGTATTCCAGCTGTATCCCGTCCAGCCGGGACCCTGGAATCTGTTTGCCGCGGAACGTTTGTAGTCGGTGCCGAACCTTTCGTCCACGTTCACCCAGTGCCAGTCCATATCGATCGTCGCGACCGTGATGGGGATATCTTTGTCGATGAACCTTTGCATAAGGTCGACGTATTCCTGTTGCGTATACGCGCGATATCTGCTCCACCAGTTGCCGAAAGCATATCTCGGGACAAGGGGCACGCCGCCCGTAATCCTGAAAAAGTCTTTGAGCGCGGTGCGGTAGTCGGTGCCGTATGCGAAAATATATTTATCGATTGTGTCGGTTTTTCGCGCCTCGACCTCGCCGTCCTTATTCAGGATAAGACCTTTGTCCTGAAATACCGCAACGCCCGTCTTGCTCATTATGCCAAGCTTAAAAAGTAAATTCCGAAGTTGCCGTCAAGCGTTCGCATCGTGCCTTTCAGGTTGCCCTTGTTCGTTGCGGGAATGACCGCGCCCGATTTCGTTACGATTTTCGATTTTTCGCTTTTTTTGTCGAAAACGAGAGTAACCGCGTCGGTTGTGATTTTCACCGTGTTTTCGGTGTTTTCCGCCTTATATTTCGGCGTTTCGAGGTTACGAAACCATACCGATTGCGTTGCGTCGTCGATGAATTTCCCCGTGACGGACGTTTCCACGCGGAAAAGCCTGTCGGTAAGCATGGTTATGCGGAAATTTTTGCCCAAAACGACGCTGCTTTTCAATGCCTCGGGGTGCGTAACTGCAATAAGTCTTTCGTCAAGTTTAACTTTGCTCATAAAAATGCGCGCGGCAAAATAATTGCCGCTTTCCTTTATCTTAATTATTTTTTGAATTTGGGGTGCGAGAGAATTTCGTTCCACACGACGATACGTTGAAGTTCTTTCACGTTTTCGTCGGAATTATCTTTCGGCATCACGTCGTCCAGCACGAACCGCACGTCGTTATGCGCGCAACCTTCGTCGCCTTCGCCTTCTGCAAGCGGTTTCTTTTCAACCCTGACTTTGCCTTTTGTCGGGGTTGCGGACGGGTGCTTGTGTGGCACGGGGGCTTTTGCGGCGTCGCAAATATCCTTTGACCTTACGACGTTGCCCGACGTGTCGTCAACGGTTTTCACTTCCTTTCTCGCATTGAACGCGTTCTGACGACTGCCCGACGCTTTTTGCATGTTTTCCATGCGACGTTTCATAATTTCGTCGTGCTCGGACTCGGCAGAATCTTTCTTCTGCCCTTCGTCGGGGTTCGTCGTCCGACCTCGATTATTCTGCGTGTTATCGTTTCCGGATTTCTTGTTCCCGTTTGCGCCTTTCAGCATTTTGATTGTCATCGACGTGATAACCAAAAACACCATTACGAAAAAGGCGATGACGAAAACGAACATTCCGTCCATCGAAAGTGCGTTAATCATTATTTTTTATCTTCGTCGGGTTTTTTGCCGCTTATCGCGTTTCTCATTGCGGTGTCGGCGATGACGTTTTGCATGTTATAGTAATCCATAACGCCGAGTCTGCCGTTTCTGAACGCGTCCGCCATTGCTTCGGGGACTTCCGCTTCCGCTTTGACGACTTCCGCGCGCATTTCCTGCGTACGGGCTTTCATTTCCTGTTCCTGAGCGACAGCCATTGCGCGGCGTTCTTCCGCCTTTGCCTGGGCGATACGCTTATCCGCTTCCGCCTGATCCATCTGGAGTTGCGCGCCGATGTTTCTGCCGACGTCGATATCCGCTATGTCGATTGACAGAATTTCAAAAGCCGTGCCCGCGTCAAGACCTTTTTGCAAAACCGTCTTACTGATACGGTCGGGGTTTTCAAGAACTTCTTCGTGAGTGTTGGAACTGCCGATTGTCGTGACGATACCTTCGCCGACACGGGCGATTATGGTTTCTTCGCCTGCGCCGCCGACAAGACGCGCGATGTTTGCGCGGACGGTAACACGCGCCTTTACGCGAAGTTCGATACCGTTTTTGGCGATTGCGGAAATCGCGGGGGTTTCGATGACTTTGGGGTTGACGCTGACTTTCACCGCGTTCAGGACGTCGCGTCCCGCAAGGTCGATGGCTTTTGCGGTACGCAGGGACAAGTCGATGTTTGCGCTGTGCGCCGATATCAATGCGTTGACGACTTTCAGAACGTCGCCGCCCGCCATATAATGCGTTTCAAGTTCCACGACGTCGATTTCAAGCCCGGCTTTCACGGCGTTGATATACGCTTCGACAATCATTCTGATGTTGATGCGGCGAAGGCGCATACCGATAAGACGTCCCATTGAAATTCTTGCGCCGGAAACCAACGCGCGAAACCACGTTCCCACGGGAACGAGCGCGAAAAACACTGCCAGCAACACGACAAGAACCGCCAGCACCACGATAAGCGTGGTAACGGCACTTGTAAGACAAAGTGCGGTAAACAACATAATTTATACCTCCAAAAATCTACAAATTAAAAACTATTTTTCGTGACGACGACGCGCACGCCCTCGACCTTTATTACTTTTACTTCCGTATCCGCGTCGATAAATTCGTTTTCGGCAACGACGTCGTATTTTTACCGTCGATTTCGACAATGCCCGACGGACGAAGCGCGCAAAGCGTCTTCCCCGTTTTATCAAGAAGTCCGCTGTAATCCGCCGTGCCTTCCGACACGCCCGTCGAAACCGCGCTCTCTTTCATGACGAAAGGCGTCCTTGACAACCAGCCTTTTTTGGACGACACCGCCATAAATACGAACGCTATCACGCACGCGATAAGCAATATCAGCAGCAATAAAAGCGCCTGTATGACGGGATTGCCGTTGCCGCCCTGCGTCGCGCGAAGAACAATGCCGATTATCGAAAGTATTATGCCCGAAATCCCGAAAAAGCCGAAACCCGGCGTGAATACTTCCACGATAATGAATATAAGTCCGACGAAAAAACAAATCGCCGAAGCAACGTTCATCTCCTGAAAAAGAAAAACTATTTCTTCCGAAAACGTGCTCAAAAGCGCAATATCAAAAGTCATAAGCCCGGCTCCTTTTTTAATTTCTCGGAATTCTCCTATGAAAATGATACCATAAAAAAAGAAAAAACACAATAATATATTTATATTATGTGTTCTTTCTTCGCGCCGTTATTGAAAAGTTTTGCCCCGCTATTTTGATTTTTTGATAAGGCGGGTGCTTCTGAATACCACGCTGCCGTTCACCCTGTCGTTGCAAGGATAAAAAATCACACGGAACAAAATGCGGTTTTTCTTGTACTTTTTGATTGCTTCTTCGCCGATTTTAATCACGTTTTCGATAAGTCCCTGCGAAAGAAAGCCGCCTTCGTGTCCCCACCATATCGCGTATTCGTCTGAAATCTTCAAAATTTCCCTTGCGCTTTCCAGCCATTCGTCGACGTACGACGCGTTCGGCAGAAACAGCCACGGCGACGGACACATATTGTCGCCGACGAAAGCAATTTTCGTTTTATCGTCCAGAAGCAATATGCTGCCGTAAGTATGCCCGACGGAATGAACGACTTTCACTTGTCGTCCGCCAAGGTCGAAAACATAACCGTCGTCTATGCCGACGACTTCGGGACGCTTATCGTACTTTACCAGATCTTTGACTTTTATACTTTTGTCGACAACCCCCTTTGAGCCGATAAGGAACAGTTTCCTGACGATATAACTTGTCATAAATTTATACGTCTTGCCGGTGTCGAGGGTGTGGACGTAAATTTTTTCAAACTGTCCGTCGCCGCCCGCGTGGTCGACGTGTCCGTGCGTCGCGACAACGGTAATTGGCTTGTCGGTGATTTTTTCGACCGCGCCTTTTATGTCGCCTATACCCAGCCCGCAATCGATCAACAGCGCGCGTTCTTCACCTATTAAAAGATAACAGTTCGCGATGCCGAAGTCGCTTATCATATAAGCATCGTCGGCAATTTTCCTTATCGGATAATCGGTACGCATTACTCTGTTTTTCATATTTTACCCCTTTATTTTGTACGATAAACTTGCTATTTTGCAAATATATCGTTTTTTTGCAATGAAAAAGCCCGACCGAAGCCGGGCATGAATTTTATAAACCGTAACCTATGTCAAACGCTTTCTGGTTGACGGGGATTACCTTGGGTTTTGCGTGGAAACCTTTTCGATTGTGCTCAGCATTACTTCCCTCGGGAAGAGGCTGCTGTACTTCATATACGCGCCCAGCACCACGATATTCGCCGTCTTGTCGTTGCCCGCTTCGTGCGCGAGTTCGTTTGCGGGGACGTAAATCGTGGTAACGTCGGTGCGCTCCACCTTGTCTGAAATAAGACTGCTGTTGACGATGATAAGTCCGCCGGGACGCACCTTGTTTTTGAATTTATCAAGGCTCGGTTTGTTCATTGCGATAAGCGTGTCGGGCACCGCGATGATGGGCGACGCGACTTCCGTATCGTCAACGACAACGCTGCAATTCGCCGTACCGCCGCGCATTTCGGGACCGTACGACGGAAGCCAGGTTACCGCTTTGTTTTCGTATAAGGCGGCGTATGCGATAAACTGTCCGAGCGACAAAACGCCTTGTCCGCCGAAACCTGCGATGATTATCTTTTCCATACTTATACCTCCTTAAAAACGCCAAGCGGGTACAGATTTTCCATATCGCCCGCAACGTATTGAAGGGCTTGTTCGGGCGTCATGTGCCAGTTGGTCGGGCAGCTTGACAAAAGTTCCACCATTGTAAAACCGTCGCCGTTAATCTGATGTTCAAAGGCTTTTTTGATTGCCTTCTTTGCCTGGACGATGTGTTTTACGTCGCACAAACTTTGTCTTGCGATATAAGCGGGGCCCGTAAGCGTGGACAACAGCTCGCACATTTTCACGGGGTTGCCGTTGATTTCGGGATTTCTGCCGTAAATACAAGTCGTCGATTTTTGCCCGTCAAGGGTGGTCGGAGCCATTTGTCCGCCGGTCATGCCGTAAATCGCGTTATTGATGAAGATGACGGTGATTTTTCGCCGCGCGTCGCCGCGTGCACGATTTCCGCCATACCGATACTTGCAAGGTCGCCGTCGCCCTGATACGCAAACACGACGTTGTTCGGATTGGCGCGCTTTGCTCCCGTTGCGACTGCGGGTGCGCGACCGTGCGACGCCTGAATCATATCGCAGTTGAAATAGTTATACGAGAACACGCTGCATCCGACGGAAGCGATTCCTATGCAATGTCCTTCCGCGCCGAGTTCTTCCAGAACTTCCGCAACGAGTCTGTGCGCGATGCCGTGCGTGCAACCGGGGCAGTAATGGAACGGCACGTCTGTCAGCATTTTGGTTTTTTCAAATACTTTTGCCATTATTTTTTTACCTCCCCTTTCACGAATTCGACAATGTCTTCGGGCGTCATGACGTTGCCGCCGGTGCGACCGAAGAAGTCGACGGGTTTCTTACATTCGATTGCGAGTTTCACGTCCTCGATCATTTGTCCCATCGAAAGTTCGGAACATACGAATCTTTGGACAGTCGGGTTGTTTGCGACTTTCAGAAACGCTTCGTTCGGGAACGGGTACAACGTGATAGGTCTTAAAAGTCCTGCCTTTATGCCCTGTTCGCGCAAGATGTTCACGGCGGATTTCGCGATACGCGCAACAGTGCCGTATGCCGTCAGTACGATTTCGGCGTCGTCGCAAAGGTATTCTTCATATCTCGTTTCGCGACTTGCGATAAGGTCGTACTTTTCAAACTGTCTGTGGTTAAGTTCTTCCAGCGCGTCGGGCTCGATATACAAACTGTTGACGATACAACGGTTTTCACCGACGCCGCTTCCGGTTGCCGCCCAGTCTTTTTTCGGAAGTTTTTCGATATCCTTCATTTCGGGAAGTTCGACCGCTTCCATAATCTGACCGAGCATACCGTCGCCCAGAATCATAACGGGGATACGATATTCGTCGGCTTTGTCAAAAGCGTTGTACAAAATATCGACGCATTCCTGCACGCTGTTGGGACCGTAAACAAGCATATGATAATCGCCGTGTCCGCCGCCCTTCGTCGCCTGGAAGTAGTCGCTTTGTGCAGGCTGAATACCGCCGAGTCCGGGGCCGCCCCTGACCATATTGATGATTACGCACGGAAGTTCCGCGCCGGCGATATACGAAATGCCTTCCTGTTTCAACGAAATTCCGGGGCTTGACGAACTTGTCATTGCGCGCGTGCCGGCTGCCGCCGCGCCGTAAACCATATTGATTGCCGCGACTTCGCTTTCCGACTGCACGAACTGTCCGCCGACCTCAAAAAGACGCCAGCTCAGATATTCGGGAATTTCGTTTTGCGGGGTGATGGGGTATCCCGCAAAGAATCGACAGCCGCCGCGTACTGCGGCTTCCGCGATTGCTTCGTTACCTTTCATAAGTTTTTTCATCTTTCCACCTCTATAACGACGTCGGGACAAGTGATCGCGCACGAAGAACAACCCGTGCATTTTTCCTTGTCGGTGACTTCGACGTAATAATAACCTTTGTTATTGCTGTGCGCCGAGATGGCAAGAATTTTTTTGGGACAGGCAAGCGTGCACAATCCGCAACCCTTGCAAGCCTCCGTATTGATGATGATTTTTGCCATAATAAACCTCTGTTTAATATACAAACCGCCGACAATCGTCGGCGGTGTTTTTCTTTTTTGCTCGCGAAGGAACCGCCTTTTTATAAGGCATTCTCCCTCTTACCTTATGTAGTTATCAGTCACCGAGAAGCGCTGCGAGTTTGCGATGATATCGTCATCGTCGTTCGCTGCTGCGGGGCGTGCCGCGGGACGTGCTGCGGGCGCGGGAGCGGGAGCCGCTTTCTTGGGAGCAGCGTGCGAAATCTGCGTATAGAGCAAACCTTCTTCAAGGATGATGGTCTGGTTGCATTTCGCGCTGTTGTCGTCGGGCGTGATAACGCCTGCGTAAACTTCGATGCCGAGGTTGCGGAGATAGCTGATCAAAGGTTTAATGTTTCCTTTGCCGTACAGAAGGAAGATACCGTCGATTTTGCGGTTTTCCGCAATGCGGGTGGCGTCGATGACCTGACGAAGGTCAAGTTTACCTTTTCTCTTTCCTGCGAGAGAGGACAACGCGTCATAGTTATTGTCTGCGATGAAGTCTGCGTAGTCTTTGGTACGTTTTGCGCTGTATCCGTAGAATTTGCAACCTGCGACGTCGCCGTACTTGGATACTTCTTTCAATGCCTTTTCAAAGGAAGTGAACGGTACGCGGACACTTTCGATATCGGCTAAAACAACGATTTTCTTGGTATTCATAAATAACCCTCCATTTATTAACAATGTATATTATTTTTCAAGTTCTCTTTTATAAAAGAACAAATATTGCTGTGCGTATCCCGACAGGTCGCCGAACTTATCCGTCAGAGCCTTTCTGATTTTTGCGGGATTGTCCTCGTGCCCGAAGTAGGAATTGTAAACCTTTTTTATCCAGGTATCGACGGGGAAAACGTCTTCTCGCCCGAAACCGAACAACAGTATGCAATCCGCAACTTTCGGCCCGACGCCTTTGAGCGTCATAAGTTCCTTCCTTGCCTTGTCGGTCGAAAGAGTTTGAAGACCGTCAAGGTCAAAACCGTCTTTCACCGCACGCGCCGTTTCGACGATATAAGGGGCGCGATACCCGAGCCCTGCTTTGAAGTAATAATCGGCGTCTTTTCCGGACAACGCTTCTGCCGTCGGAAACGCGTTGAAACCGTCGCACCTGTCGCCGAGAGCCGTCGACAGCCTTTCGATAATCGATTTTATGCGGGGAATGTGGTTGTTTGCCGAAATTATGAAACTTATCAAGGTCTCAAACGGATCTTGTTGAAGAATTCTTATCCCCTGTCCGAAATCGATTGCCGCACGAAAAAGGCCTTTATCACCCAATTTCAACCTAATTATATCATAGTTTTTGCACAAATCAAAGTATTTTACAAAAAAATTTTCGTCCGTGCAGGCTATTTCTACGTTATTTTTTACGTTTTTTAACCGGGCGCGCTGATTTTTCGCGATTATTTCGTATCCGTCGTCGATTTTTTTATATCGGAACACCTGTCCGCATTCCAGAGTTTTCCGTATATCGAAGTCACGGGGATTTATTACGGTAATTTTACCTTTTTCGACAATATAATCCATAAGGATTATATTAAATCCGGAAAAATACCGCTGTCAAGCGTTTTTTTGCTTTATTTATCCATAAATATGCGCGCGCGTGAGAATTTTCGCACAAAAAAACCCTGCGAAATCTCGCAGGGTGCTTCGTTTTTCAACTTATTCCGCTTCGTAAACCGAAACTTGTTTATCGTTTTTGCCCTTTCTTTCAAAACGGACGATGCCGTCTTTCAATGCGTAAAGCGTATCGTCGCTGCCGATACCTACGTTGGTGCCGGGATGGATTTTCGTACCGCGTTGGCGCATAAGAATGTTGCCTGCAAGCACGAATTGTCCGTCGGAACGCTTGGGACCGAGGCGTTTTGCCGCGCTGTCACGTCCGTTGTGCGAGCTACCCGAACCTTTTTTATGAGCAAATAATTGTATATTAATAAACATATTACTTTACCTCCAATTCAATGAAATCCGAAAGCCTTCGTGCAAATCGAAGATTCCCAGATATAGTGTGTTCAGAATCATATCGGCGTCACGGCGTCTTTCCTTTGAAAGCGGGGGGAGCGTGAATTTAAGATATCCGTCTTCTTCCCTGACTTCGTAATCGAGATCGATGCCGGCAACCTGCATAAGCCCCAAAGCCGCCGTCTGTACGATGGACGATAACGCGCTGCAAACGATATCTTCGCCTTCAACGCCGTATCCCGTATGCCCGTCGCATTCAACGCTTACGATACTGCCGTTATGTTTTTGAATCCTGACCTTTGTCATTACTTTTTAATGGACAAAATTTTGAGTGCGGTGTAGGGCTGACGATGTCCTTGACGTTTGCGCTCGTTCTTCTTGGCTTTGTATTTGTAAACGATAACCTTATCGGATTTGTCGCTGTACAAAACTTCCGCCTCGACTTTGGCCTTTTTGAGGTCGTCGCCGACAAGCACCTTACCGTCGTCCGCAAGCATAACTACGTCCAAAGTTACCTTGTCGCCTTTGTTGGCGTCGAGTTTTTCAACCTTAATAATCTGGTCCTTTTCAACTTTGAATTGTTTACCGCCGGTTGCGATAATAGCGTACATATTAAATACCTCCTCTCTCCAGTCTCGCTATCGGGGTGGCGCAAGCGCACTTTGTACCCTTTCTACGCGGCACGAAATGTAATATAACAAAAAAAATCGGCAATGTCAACCGATTTTATTATATAAATAATATATGCGCGCCCGAAAAACCGCATTTTTACGCATAATTATAACGTTCGGGCAAACAAATAAGGATTCCCAAATCACCCTAATAAAAAAGCACCCGTCCGGGTGCTGAATATAGTTCTCTTAAAATGGCGAGAATTTGCAAATATAATAAATTTCTCTTAAAAAGTCAGAATTTTGATGCTATTAAGCCCCACAAGTACACAGTATCTTGTGGGGACCCCGTGACGTTTCTTTCGGGGTTCTGAAAATCCCTAAAAAGTCAGAATTTTGATGGATTTTTGACGTTTCTTGGCAAGTTCTTACGAGGGCGCGTACTTTGGCGTACGTAACCGAGTAAGGTTTTGCCAAAAACTCAAAAAGGCGCAAAATTATGACTTTTTAATAAAGGAGTTTGGCGTTTTCGGGTAAGCTCAGGACAGCTTCGTTCGTCGGCGAAAGGCTGAACTTTTCGCGGTGTAAAAGCGCGTCGGGAATAATGTAGATGCGCTTGCCTTTCCAAATCGTTTTGCACTCTCTTTCAAGGTAACGCAAAGCGAATATTTTGTTGTAAACGTCGGGGTTTGCGGTAACGATGACGGAACGCGGATCCTCGTCGCTCATAAGATTCATAAGTGCTTCGCGAATACGCATAATGACGTATTCTTCCGAGAAAACGAACCCGTCGCCCTGACAATACGGACACTCCGAAAGCAGCAAATCGTAAACGCTGCTTCTTGTTTTCTTTCGCGTGACTTCGACAAGTCCCAGAGTGGTCATTACGGGTTTACTGGTGCGGACGCGGTCTTTTTTGAGTTCCTTTTCAAAAGCGGCAAGCAGTTTTTTGCGGCTTTCTTCCAGCTCCATATCGATAAAGTCGACGATGACGATACCGCCGATATTGCGAAGGCGCAACTGTTTGGCGATTTCCTCCGCCGCCAGAAAGTTGGTGTTGAGGAATGTTTTTTCCAAATCGTTCTCGCCGACGTATTTTCCGGTATTGACGTCGATTGCCGTCAACGCTTCGGTGCGGTCGATGACAATATACGCGCCGTTTCAAAATTACTTTGCGTTTAATGAGTTTTGAAATCTGCGACTGCAAATTGTAATAAGTGAACAGGTTTTCGGTGCCCGTATAAAGTTCCACAACGTCTCTGTCGCCGTAAATTTCGACAAGACTCTGGCGAAGGTCGCGGGCAACGATTTCGTTGTTGACGATAATGCGGACGATGTCGGAGTCCAGAATATCGCGGATTGTGCGGAAGATAAGGTCGCCCTCTTCGTAAACGACGTCGCCGTCCTGCGCGGTTTTGTAACTTTGCACGATGTTTTTCCATTTCTGGACAAGGGAATTCATTTCCTTGACGATATCCGCGTCGTCGGCGTTCTGCGCGGCGGTGCGAATGATAAGCCAACGCCCGCGGGGCAGTTTTCTTTGACAAGTTTCAAAAGCGCGTCTCTTCTTGCCTCGTCGGAAATTTTATGAGATATGCCGACGTAATCCATCTGCGGCATAATGACCACGAGCCTGCCCGGCAACGATATGTTTTGCGAAATCCTGACGCCTTTCGTGCCGAAATAATCCTTGACGACCTGACACATAATGCGGTCGCCCGGCGACACGTTGAGTTTTTGCGGCATAACAAGCGCGCCGTCGCCCAAAGTGGTCTTGTCGACAAGCGTTTCGCCCGCGTAAAGGAAGGCGTTTTTTTCAAGCCCGATATTGACAAACGCCGCTTTCATTCCCTGCAAGGTATTGACGACTTTGCCCTTGTAAATGTTGCCGACGATTTTCGGTTTCGTTGCTTTTTCGACGTAATATTCCTTCAACTCGTTATTTTCGGTCATTGCGACGCAAACGCGCTTCGGGTGGTAGTCGATGAAGAGTTTTTTCATAAAAATTCCTTATAAAACGTCGGATTTTTGAAAATTCCGCCGTGCAAACGGTGTTTTTCGCGTCCGACAAAAATATATTCAACCGAATTCGATTATTCGATTTTCATTCATTTATGCAACTAAATATTGTAATATGTATGATAAAAAATGTCAAGGGATATGGGATTTTAAGTCGTTGGCATATATCGTGAAAATCCGCCGTATAATAGCGTGAGGTGACAAATATGAAATACGAAGACATCGATAACGTGGAAAACCAGATTATCAACAACGATTACGTTTCGTACGACGTAAAACCCGCGCGCAAATCGCGGCAATTCTTTGAGAAAATCAAAGGCTCTTTCAATAAGGAAGGCACGGGCAGTCTGCTGATTCTGCCGCTTATGGCGCTTACCGCGATTTCCCTCGGCTTTCTGATTGCACAAATCGCAAAATACGCAAGCATTGCCGCGCTTACTTCGATATTGACCTGAAAAAGTGAAAATCAAAATTCACCCGATGTCGATAATCGTTGCCGCCCTTCTTGTGTGGAAATTCGGCATCGGGGCGTTTTTATCGAGCGTTCTTGCGGTTACTCTGCACGAATGTTTCCATGCGATCGCCGCGAAAACAAGAGGTTATCCGTCCGAGCGGATAATTTTTTTGCCCTACGGCGCGGCGCTTTACAACAATCACGATTTCGACAAAACATCCAACGTAATAATCGCGCTTGCAGGTCCGCTTCTGAACCTTTCGCTTGCGCTTTTTACCGTGGCGATATGGTGGATTTTTCCCGAAAGTTTTGCATATCTTCAAACGTTTTTTTACGCAAATCTCTGGACGGGGCTTTTCAATCTTTTGCCGGTAACTCCGCTGGACGGCGCAAGAGTTATCGAGGCGATTTCGGGATATAAACCGAGAGTGATAAAACTGCTCAGAATTTTTGGGATAATCCTGTCGCTCGCGCTGCTGATATTTTACCTGTTTTCGCTAAAAACCACGCCGAATTTCACCTTTCTTTTGATGGCGGCGTTTTTGATGATTTACAACATTTTTGAAAGCGACGCGGCAGACCTGAAATACCTTAACAACGCTTCCCCGATTGTGAAAAACTATGACAAAGGCGTTATCGGTCAAACATTGTATATCGACGAAAACGCAACTTTACAGCGCGTTTTATGCCTGATAAAGCCCGATTATCGTTATGTTTTTTACGTTATGAAAAACAACGAAGTCGTGTGTAAACTCGGCGAAGACGATATGCAACGATTGATTCTGAACAATCCGCTTTCAAAAAAATCGGCGAGGTTATTCCCCGAAACTTCCGAAATCCTTAACCCGTATGGCGGTTGCGTCGATAAGAATATCCAGCCCGTATTCCGACGGTTTCAGACACACTTTTATGCTTCCGGGATACAGCTCGAAATAAGTTTTCAGCATATCGTTTACGTCGCTTTTCAAAAGGTCGTTGAGCCTGTCGGGATGGGAAACTTTATCGCTTAAAATGACGTTTTTCAATCTTTCGCTTGCAAGTTTTGCAGTCTTTTTCACAGTCCGAAAAACCTCCTGATTCTTGTGCCGAGTCCTGCGCGCGAAACGCAGTCGTAAATGTTTTTCGTGCCGTTTATGACGTTCGACGCAAGCATCTTAAAAGCGCGCCCCGAAGTCGTGTCGAAAGGCACTTTCCCGTCTGCGAATACATCGTGATGTAGTCGTCCTCGGGGATAACTCCGACGGGTTCGCATCTGACGGCGCGCACTATATCGCCCGCACTCATCATTTCGCCCTTCGATACCATATCGCCGCGCACGCGGTTCACAACAAGTCCGACGCTCATAAGACAGTACCCTGACAGTATCGACAACACTTTGTCGGCGTCGCGCACAGCCGAAATATGCGGCGTCGTTACGACGATTGCCTCGGTTGCCGCCGATACCGCGCGGTGAAATCCGTTGTCGATGCCCGCTGGACAATCTATTATCACAAAATCGAAGTTTAGCGCGAGCGCGTCCACGACGTTTCGGAAACTGCACGCCGTAATAAGCGGACTGTCCTGAATTTTCGCCGACGGCAAAACGTAAAGCGTGGGATTGTCGACGTCCTGAATCAACGCCTGTTTCAGTCTGCATTTCCCCGATATGACGTCAAGGACGTCGTAAACCACCTTGTTTTCGACCGCAAGCACGACGTCAAGGTTATTAAGTCCGATATCGGCGTCCACAAGCACGACTTTTTTGCCCGTTTCCGCAATCGCGATTCCGAGACTTGCCGTGAGCGTCGTTTTTCCGACGCCGCCTTTTCCCGATGTAACAACAATTTTTCTTCCCACAATTTACCTCCGCATATATGGTAAACCGTGAAATTCTGCAAAAAAAAGCGTTTCTCGTAAAAGAAACGCCGATTATGTCGATTTATGTCAAAACCACAGTCTTTTGTGTCAAAAGAACACTCAATGTGTTTTTTCGTGATTTTGCTTGTTTTTATATGTTTTTATTGATTTTTCGGACGATTTCGATAAATATCCGTCAATCAACCTTCATATTAAGCATCTGACTTAACGCTTTGCCGTCTTCCAAAGCACGCCGCCGCCGAGAGCCGCGGCATTGTCATAGTCTTTCAGTTGCGTTATCGGCAGGTAAAGTCTGACGCCCAGATATTCGATAAGCCCCGGAAGTTCCGACGTGCCGCCCGAAATGAAAATGCCCTTTTTGCCGATTTCACCCGCAAGTTCGGGCGGTGTCATATTCAGGACGTTTTCAACGACTTCGATAAGAGCGTCGATTGATTTTGAAATGGCGCGGCGCACGTCTTTTGCCGACGCTTCCATACTGCGGGGCGTTCCGTCCAGAACGTCGCGACCGCTGATTTCGGTTGCCGACAAATCGTTGTCGTACATACTGCCGACGTCTAGTTTCAACTTCTCCGCGGTATAATCGCCGATTTTCAAACCGTAATTTTCAACGAAATAATCAATGATTTTGGAATTGAGCATCGCGCCCGCGATATTCACGCTGCACGCCGCGGAAATTCCGTTTTTCGTGACGCTTGCAACTTCCGCAGTGCCGCCGCCGATATCCAGAAACAGTCCGCCGACGCTGTTAGTGTATGCAAGCAGCGCAAGCGGCGACTCAACAAGAACGACGTCTTTCACGCCGGCGTTTAGCATAACCGTTTCGACGTCGCGCCTTTCAACAACGGTAAGTCCCGACGAAATCATCACAACCGCGCGGATTTGCGGCTTGAAAATCTTTTCGGGCAAAAGTCTTTTGATAAATTCGCTCATCATAAGCGACGCGTCCTCGACGCTCACAACGACGCCTTCGCGCACGGGATAAATTTCACGCGCGTTTCCCATCGTCGTTTTGACGTAGTTTTTCGCGGCGTTTCCCGATTCCACGACTTCGCGTTTTTTCTTGTGCGTGCTGACGACGACGACCGACGCTTCTTTCAGAACGATGCCTTCGCCGCGCTTATAAATCGTAATGTAAGACGAGCCGAAATCAACGGCAAGTTCCATGAGTGCCATAAATACTCCTTAAAAATTCGTCGATACGCAATGCCGTTTCTTCGACGGGCAAGCCCATAATATTTGAGAAACTGCCGGAATAACCCGCCACGACGACGTCGTCCTGAATGCCGTACGAGCCGGCTTTGTCCAGGGGGCTGCCCGTTGCGACGTATTCCTTAATCGTATCCGACGAAAGGTTTTTCATTTTAACTTTCGACACGACGTAAAAAGTCGTGATTTTATCGTTGAATCTCAACGCGACGCCGGTATAAACGAAATGCGTGCGATTTGACAAGGTTTTCAGCATTTCCGTGGCGTCGTTCTCGTCCTTGGGTTTCAGAAAATATCTGCCGTCCATAAAAACGACGGTATCCGCGGCGACGACAAGCGCGTCCAAAGCGTCGGACGCCATTGCTTTTTCGCGCGCGTTATCGGTGACGAGTTTTGACGGAAAACGCCCGATTTTCTTTTCGGGCGCGTCGTTTACCGATATCGTAAATTCGGGAAAAATCTCCCTTAAAAGTTCCTTCCTTCGGGGCGAACCCGACGCAAGAACCACTTTTACGTCATTATAAGATTTCAAGGTTTTTACCGTATGCGCGTTTGAACTCGGACGAGGCCGTGAGTGCTTCCTTGATTTCAAGCGAGCAGTCTCCTTCGGTTTCCGTTTTCATAATCACGCTGTCGCCGAGCACGTCGCAGTTGATGCCGGTGATAAGCCCGCTCTGGCTTCTGTCGAAACTTTCCGCAATACGCAGAATGACCGAAAGTTTTTTGATTGCCTCGACGTCTTCCTGAGAAAGCAGGACGCGGTATTTGCTCATATCAAGTTCGTTAAAGTCGCTCTTTTTGTGACCGCCCGCAACGAACGCCGCCACGACAAGATCCTTTTGCGAAATGCCGTAAAGGTTGCTGTTTAAGATGATATAACTGCTGTGGCGATGGTGGTCATAGAACTTGATACGCATACCGCTGTCGTGCAGAAGCGCGGCGACGCGCAACACCTTAACGTACGCTCTGGGCAGTTTATGCAGCACTTTTAACTGCTTAAACAGCTGTAACGACAGATTATACACGTGTTCCGCATGGGGAATGTTCGCGTCGAAATAGTGCATGAGCGTCTGAATGCTGTGTCCCAGAATATCCGACAACGGCTTCTCGTTGGTGCTGGGCACGGCATAGCGGAACATTGCGCCTTCGCGAAGTCCGCAACCGCTGACGATGATTTCGTTGAGACCGACGTAATCGATAACTTCCTTAACGACAGCAAGCGCGGTCGGGAAAATATCGGCGCGTCCCGACGACAACCCTTTGATTTTTTGGGTGCGGTCAAGGTCAAGCGTTTTGATGGTGTTGTAAATCTGATTGAATTCTTCCGTCGAAAGATGGTAATTGTGCATCATATCGAGCGGGTATTTTTTGATATTCCTGCTTATACGACCGAGGTTTCTGAACGTGCCGCCGACGCCGACGAATTGCGTATCGGGATCGATTTCTTTGAACCATTCGATCCTGTCAAGATGTTCTTTGATGAAATCCTGAACTTTTTTCGCCTTTTCTTCGGGCGGGCAATTATCGTTTTTGAAAAGGTCGGTAAGCGTAACCGAGCCGAAAGGCAGCGTTTCGCTGGCAAGGATATTCTTGCGGCTGTAATAAATGAACTGCGTGCTGCCGCCGCCGATGTCCATAATAAGCCCTTTGGGCACTTCCAGACTGTTGATGACGCCCTGATAAACAAGGTTTGCCTGTTCGTCCTTTGTCAGAACCTGAATCTTGATACCGCACGAAACCGCGACTTCGTCAAGAAAACTTTTCTGGTTTTTGGCGCGGCGTACGGCGGAAGTTGCGTAAGCGTAAATCTTTTCAACGCCGTTCGCGTCGCAAAGACGGCGGAACATTTTCAGCGTTTTTATCGTTTGCGCGATGCGTTGCGGCTTCAAAAAGCCGTCCCAGTCCATATCCTGCCCGAGGCGTACGGATTCCTTCAATTCGTCGAAAACGACAAAGTATCCGCCTTCGAGAATGTTGACGAGTACGAGACGCGCGGAATTTGAACCTAAATCGATAATTGCAATCTTTTCCATAAAAAAATCCTTAAAACTTGTATATTGTTGTTTATTATTGAACCTAAAACTAATGGAATTATAACACATAAAAAAACGTTTGTATAGGGGGTATTTTCAAATTTTTGCACTTTTTGACAATTTTTTCGGGAGATTTTCGACGATTTTTTGAAATAACGCGCAAAAAAATCCCCGCTATTCACAGGGACGTTTTTGAAGAATGCGATTTGTTATTTCACGCTATGCCAACAGATTATAATACGAACGTTGCCAAAATTATCTGTTGGCGTCCGTCGAGACTATGCAACGTTGCGGACATTTCGCGGCGCATTTGCCGCAGTTTATGCATTTCGTGTAATCGATTGTGGCAAGGTTGTCGACGATGGTTATCGCGCCGACCTCGCACTGTTTCACGCAGATACCGCACGCGATACAGCCTTTCGTGCAAAGTTCGCGCACTTCCTTACCTTTCTGGTGATTGCTGCACGCAACGTAATAAGTCGCGCTTGCGGGGATCCTTTTTATTATCTTTTTCGGACACACCGATATGCACCTGCCGCAGGAAATACACTTGCTTAATGACACTTCGGAATATCCTTTTTGTTTTACGGTAACGGCGTGATGCTGGCACGCGTCCACGCAGGAGCCCGTTCCCAGACAGCCCCAGGCGCACTGTTTGCGACCGCCTGCAAGAAGTTCCATACTTCTGCAATCGCCGTATCCGACGTAATCGTATTTGTCTTTCGCGTCCTGACCGCCGTGGCAGCAAACGACGACTTTCGTCGCTTCGCCGGTGTCGGTGAGTCCCAGAATTTCCGCGATTTCTTCTTTCTTTTCTTTTGAGGTTGCGTTGCAGGAGGAAAGTTCCGCCTTTCCTTCGACAAGAGCGGTTGCAAAACCGTCGCAACCGGCGTATCCGCACGCGCCGCAGTTTGCGCCCGACAGACAATCCCTGACCTGGTCAATGCGTTCGTCGCGGCTTACCGCAAGTTTCTTTCCGAGATACGCAAGCGCAATCGCGAACAGCATCGCAAGGACAAGAAGGATTAAAGCGGGGATAAATACTTGAAGCGCTTTTGACGCCGCTAATAAATTAATCATATTTCCGCCCTCCTTAAATCATACCGCCGAACGCCGTGAACGCCATACTCATAATGGACGCCGCAACAAGCGTAATGGGGAAACCCTGAAAATTTTCGGGGATATCGCTGTGACGCAATTTCTCGCGTATGCCCGCCATAAGTACGATTGCGAGCGTGAAGCCGACGCCGCTGAAAACGCCGTTCAGAAACGCTTGAATAAGGTTGTATCCGTACGACGGCGTAACGTTGACGATTGCAACGCCCAGAACGGCGCAGTTCGTCGTGATAAGCGGCAGATATACGCCCAGCGCGTTATACAAGCCCGGGCTGAAACGCTTGATCACGATTTCGACAAGCTGCACGAGCGCGGCGATGACGAGAATGAACGCAATCGTCTGAATGTATTCGACGTTCCACTTAATAAGAAGAAGGTTGACCGCGTAAGTAATAATCGACGCGACGCCCATAACGAAGATAACCGCAACGCCCATACCGAGCGCGCTGTCGGTCTTTTTGGACACGCCGAGGAAAGGACAGATTCCCAAAAATTGCGCGAGGATAAAGTTGTTTACGAATATCGCGCCGATAATAATGTATAAGTACGACATTTATTTACCCTCCTTTATGATAATGGGTTTCAGTTCTTCAATGCGGATTTCTTCGCGAAGAGCCTTATCGCGTTTTCTGTTGCTGATGTAGTTTACGGCAGCCATCATAAGTCCGTACACCAAATCCGCCGGGAGCCATCGCAATTACCGACATCGAATATTCGGGAAGACTTCCGATTGCGATACCGAAGAAAGTACCTGCGCCGATGACTTCTCTGATGCAGCCCATAATGGTGAGCGAACACATAAATCCAAGCCCCATTCCAAGCCCGTCAAGCGCACTGTCGCCGACGGAGTTGCAGGACGCAAACGATTCCGCTCTTGCCAGAATGATGCAGTTAACGACGATTAACGGCAGATAAAGTCCCAGTATTTCATAAACGTCGGGTAAAGCGTATTCCATCGCCATATCGAGGACGGTGACGAAAGTCGCGATAATCAGGACGTACGCCGGGATACGGACTTTGTCGGGAATGATGTTTCTAAGAAGCGAAATCATCACGTTGCTGCACACAAGGACGAAGGTCGTCGCAAGCCCCATATATATGCCGTTCATCGCCGCGGTCGTCAGCGCAAGCGTCGGGCAAGTGCCAAGAACCAGACGGAACGTGGGGTTATTGCGGACAATGCCGTTCGTCACGATTTTCCATTTACTGTTGGGGTTTTTTCCTGCTCTCATTATTTGTTACCCCCTTTGATTGCTTTGTGGTATTTTGCGACAATATCGACGCTCGACGCAACCGCGTTGGACGTTTTCGTTGCCGACGACACGGCGGACACTTCCTTGCCGACTGTCGTTTTTTGTTTGTTTGTTCGGAACCCGTCGATTGTCGTCAGGTCGACGTTGTAAAACTGATTAAGGAAACTTTCCTTGCTTTCGACGCCCATGGTTTCGGACGAGGACGTTTTCATAATCTTTATGATTTTATCGTTTTCGACGACGATCATAAGTTCAAGCCCCGACTTGTATCCTTTTGCGGAAGTCGTGTAAATATAAACGTCTTTCCCTTCTGCCGCGCTCTTGTAAGCCGCCGTAAGCGTCGTTGAAGAATCGCTTGGCGAAACGTTGTAATCCGAAAGGTTTTCGACCTTTGTCCAGCCGGCGTCGCTTGCGTAAGCCTTGCTAAGGTTTTTCGCAAGTTTTTCTTCGGGCGACTGATAGGTAAGTTGGTTTACTCCGCCGAGAAGAAGCCCTGCGATAAGCGCGATCAACGACAATACTATCACGCAAGCGGGCATCGGGTGGTCTTTCAGCCACACGACGAGTTTATTGGGTTTTCTTTCTTTCGTTGCCATTATGCCTGCGCCTCCTTTTCGGATTTTTTGCCCTTTTTCGGTTTAACCGGTTTGACGTAACCGAAAGGACGGGGACGAATGTATTTGTCAAGAAGCGGCGTAACGACGTTCATAAGCAGTATCGCAAACGAAACGCCTTCGGGCATACTGCCGTACTTTCTGAAAATCGCCGTGAGAAGCCCGCAACCGAACGCATAAATGCACGTGCCGATAACGGTATCGGGCGACGTGGAGTAATCCGTTGCCATAAATATCGCGCCGAGAAGCAGTCCGCCCGACAAAATGCCGCAGCCCGCAACGTTCGCGTCCTTGTAAATCGCAAGCGTGACAAGGAAATACGTAAGTATGAAGATAAGCGGAATTTTAACGTCGATGACTTTTCTTATCGCAAGGTATACGCCGCCGATGATAAGCGCAAGCGCGCACGTTTCGCCGGCAGAGCCGCCCGTTCTTCCAAGGAACAAATCGAGCGCGGACGCGTTCACCGCGCCTTCTTTAAGCCCGACGAGCGGAGTTGCCGAAGTCAAAGCGTTGACCGTATCGTGATTGAAATATTTGACAAGTTCCGCGCCGCCGTTCGACAAATCGATGGGAGCGACGAAAGTCGTCATCGCCGTCGTCCAGGCAAGCATAACGAAAATACGAGCCGTGATTGCGGGGTTTGCAAAGTTTTTGCCAAGACCGCCGAAAAGCATCTTCACGACAAGCGTCGCGAAATTCCGCCGATAATCGGCACGTAAACCGGAACGGTCGGCGTGAGATTGAGCCCCAGAAGTATGCCCGTTACGACCGCCGACAAATCGTTGACGGTGTGCGGTTTTTTTCCTGATAAGGTTGTAAATATATTCCCCGAAAACCGCGCTCGCGACGCAAACCGCCGTCATGAGCAAAGTATACAGTCCGTACAGCAAACGACGCTATTACCGCGGGCATAAGCGCGACTATTACGTCAAACATAACGCCCCTCGTCGTTCTGCCGTTCGTGATGTGAGGAGAAGTCGAAACTATGTATTTATAACTGCTGTCGTTCATATTAAATCTTCTTCTCCTTTATGGTTTTCTTGCCAAGACGGATTGCCTGAGTGAGCGGGCGTTTCGCAGGACAGTTATAAGCGCAGCAACCGCATTCGATGCAGTTAAGAACGCCGTATTTTTTCGCGTCTTCCCAGTCGCCTGAAAGAACCGCCGCCTCGATTTTCATCGGCATAAGGTGCATCGGACAGACTTTTGCACAGCCGGCGCAGTTGATGCACTGCGTACGGGGCTTGTTTTCGACGTCCTGTTCCGTCAGAAACAGCAGACTCGAACTGCCTTTTGTCGTGCAGACTCGCATCGACGGCTGAGCGAATCCCATCATCGGGCCGCCGGATATGATTTTTACGTTCTTTTCGGGCAACGACACGTCTTTGTCGAGTGTGTCGTATATGAACTGATAAGACGTTCCCGTCCTTACCCAGAAGTTGCCGGGATTCTGCACGCCGCTTCCCGATACCGTCATTGCCCTTTTGTAGGAAGGCTCACCGTTATAAACGGCGCGCGCTACCGAATAAGCCGTATGAACGTTCGATACGACGACGCCGACGTCCGCGGGAAGTCCGCCGCAGGGAACTTTCCTTCTCGTCACGGCGTAAATCAACTGTTTTTCCGCGCCCTGCGGGTATTTCACCTTGCACGGCGCAACGGCGATGTCGGTATTCACGCAGTCGGCGATAAGTTTTTTGATCGCTTCCGGCTTGTTCTTTTCGATACCGATAAAGACGTGTTCCGCGCCGAGGGCCTTTTTCAGCAACAAAACGCCTGCGATGAATTCATCCGTCTTTCAAGAAGAAGACGATAATCGCAGGTGATGTAAGGCTCGCACTCGGCGGCGTTTATGATAAGTGTGTCGACGTGGGTTTTCGGCGAAAGTTTGACGTGAGTCGGGAAAGTCGCGCCGCCCATACCGACGATACCGGCTTCCTGAATCCTATGCACGATTTCTTCGGGCGAAGGGTTATTCAGAGCGGGAAGCGTAACTTTGTCGTATTTTTCGTCGTTTGCGATGACGACGTGATTGCACGTTCCGCCGGGAGCGGTCGGCAAAGTCATAAATCCCGTAACCGTGCCCGAAACGGACGAAAACACGTTTGCGGAAACAAAACCCGTCGATTTTCCGATAAGTTGTCCTTCTTTGACGTAATCGCCGACGTTGACGACGGGTTCGGCAGGCGCACCGATGTGTTGCGACAAAGGTATGCAGACTGAAACGGGCGTCGGAAAATCCGAAAGCGCGACGTTTTCCGTCAACTTCTTTTTGCCGTCCGGGTGAACGCCTCTTTTAAAAGTGAAAATCAAAAATTATGTCCCTCCTTATTTCACGATAATTTTATGATAACACTTATTATAAATATTTGTAAAATAAAAAATTTAAAAACTGATAGAAAGTTAATTTTTTTAACGTTTTTTTGGTAAAAAAATCACGGCGTTTTCCGCGATTTTTTTCAAACATTTTTCATATTTTTTCCTATTTATCACGAATTTTTTTGACGAAACAACTTATGAAATACGTGCCGCCGAGAAGTATCAGAAAGTATCCGAACGCTTTTTTCAGGACTTCTGCGGATATTTTCGTTGCGAAAACGCTGCCCAAAATCGCAAACGCCAGCGCAGGCAGAATAACGAAAAAGATACGTTTCTTTACGACGTATCCGTTTTTTGCGTGGACGATAAGAGCAAACGCGCTCATCGGGATGAACGTCAATAAATTCAGAAGCTGCGCCGTCTGTTGCGGCACGTCGAGTCCAAGAGTCAGAAGCGGAATAAGCAGCGTTCCACCACCCATTCCCATTCCTCCGAGCAATCCGCCGATTATTCCGAAAACGATAAATAAAACTTCCATTTCACAACTTAAACACCGTTTTGTGTCACAAAACCATTTTTATTCCCGCCGCAATCATCACGCCGTAAAACAAAAACGAAACAAACTTATTCGACAATTTATTGAGGAGCATCGCACCCGCAAGACCGCCGATAACAACACCTATGGCAGTCCCCGCAAAACCATCCCCCTCGGAAACTCCGCGCAAAAGATAAGTTACCGCGCCGACGACGGTAACGGGCAGAATCACAGCGATTGCGGTTGCGTGCGCCTGCTTTTCGGTAAGTTTCATAATAAGCGTCAGCGCAGGCACGACAAGCATTCCGCCCCCGCCGCCGAAAAACCCCGACAGTATCCCCGTAACCGCGCCGGAAAGTATCAACGCCGCCGTCCTTAAAACTTCTTTTTTCTTTTCGACCCGCGCGTATTTTTGCATAACCGTAGTATCTTGATTTTTCAAAAAATAATACGGCGCCGTCTTTTAGTTTTGTTTTAACCCGGCGTGTTATCATCACGACGTCAAAATAACAGTGCAAAATAATCATTTTTATTTGCCAAAAATATTGATATGTATTATAATGCAATATGTATATTTTATTTTTAGCGCACGCAACGTGCGCATAGTACACACTATACAGGAGTCGAAATGAACAAACTCAATCTTAAAAAATTGCTCACACTTCTCGTATGTCTGACGCTTATCGTGTCCGTCGTTCTTCTTGCGGCATGCAACAAAAAGACCGACGACAACAAGACACCCGACAATACGAGCGCTTCTCCGTCATTCACAAACGGCAATTTCAGGTCTTACACGACGTCGGACAAAGGATATCCTTACGCCCCGTCGAGTTTCACCGGTTCGCCGACGTCTGATACCGAAGGCAGCACCCTTCCCAAGCTCGAAACCGTAAAACGCGGCGTCATCAACCTTGCGGATTATCAAAGTCTCGGCGCATGGTGCACGTTCTCGAAGTTCGACGCGAAACGCCTGACGGACGAAGAAGACGCGAAAAATTATAATAAGGACGACAACGTTCTTATGATAAACAACACGGAAGCCCGTTACTATATGTACAGATCTTCGGAGTTCAGCGCGGCGGCAAACACGAAATACCTTTTGCAGGTCGACGTAAGAACGGCAAACCTTAACGGCGGCGAGAAAAAAGGCGCGACGATCAAAATCGCAAAAAGTTATTCTTCGGGCTCGTCGATTCCCGCAACCGAAGGCTATGCAAGTTTCGACGCGGTCACCGTCGGCGAATGGACGACTTATTCCTTCATTATCGACGGAAAATACAACGGCAGCACTTCGCTTGAACTGCAACTCATGCTGGGCAACAACAACCTGCGCGACGAATACAAAACAAGCGGTTACGCTTTCTTTGACAATATCCGTCTGACCACCGTCAAAGACGATACCGTCCTGCCCACCGAAAACGTAAAAACGATTACCCTTTCCGTTCCCAACGGCAGCTTCGATTACAAACCACGTCGGATTATCCTTATCTTTACAACAGAGTTACGACAACCGACACCAACAGCAACTACGGTCTTGTGAACGAAGTCGATGCAAAAGACGGCAAAATCACCCTTGTGAACGAATACACCGTTGACGCGGCCGCGGTCAAAGGACACGGCAGCGTTTTCGCAATCTACAACGTCGCCGACGCGAGAATGGGCTTTTACACCACGAATCCCCTTTACTTCAAGCGCGGCGGATATTACAAAGTAACCGTTTCTCTGAACACGGATTATATCGAAAGCGGCAGCGCATACCTTGCCCTTGGTAAGAGCAAAGATTTGTCCGACAATAAAATTATCCCCGTCGGAAAAGACGCCGAAAACCCCGGCTGGAAAGAACACGTTTTCTACGTTTACGCAAACGAGAATACCGCGGACGAACTGTACTTCCACTTCGGTCTCGGTAAAGACAGCGGCGACAAAGCAAAAGGTTATATCCTTGTCGACGACCTTAAAATCGAAGAAACCGACGACACCACGCAACCCGACGCGCCCAACGTCACCGACAATCGTTTCAAATCGACAGACAATAAACTCACCGACGCTTTCGTCAACAAGAGCGGCACCGACATCAACGGCGTTCCCGTGACCATCACCGGCGACGGCGAAGAATTCTCGGCAGACGATAAAACGCCTTACGTTTCGTCAATCTTCTCGGCAAGAAACAGAAAATTCACGTCGGCGAAAGCAACCCTTGCGAAATTCCAGACCACGGCAAAACTTCAAAAAGACACATATTACCGTTTCAGCGTGTGGGTAAGGACTGTTGACGTTCCTTCGACTTCGGGCGTCGTCCTGACCGTATACGACGGCGATAAAAACACTAACTCCGCTGTGAAAGCAATCGCGACCTTTGCCGCGGTTACCACCGACAAAGACCTTGCGGACAGCTCGTCAAGCCTTAACGGCTATCGCGAACTCGTTTGCTACTTCCACACCGCGTCGACTCAGGACGAACAACCGGTAACGTTTGAAATCTCTTTGGGCAGCGGCGGCGCGTTCACAAGCTCCACCCTGTTCAGCGGCACGGCTTATATCGCAAACGCGTCTCTTGTCGAAACGGATTATACAAAATACAACAGCGCGTCGGCTTCCGGCACGTACGAAAAGAAATACGACTGGTATGAAACGCTTTCAAGCGAAACGTTCACCAACGGTCAATTCCAAAAATACAACTACTCCGATACGAAGTTCTTCAAGGACGGCGGCAAAGATTCCAGCAACACCGACGCAGTGTTCCAAAGCACTTCTTTCGGCGTACCTTCGGGCTGGACGCTTAAAGGCGAAAAAGACAATGCTGTTGCCGGCATCGTCGACGTAAATCGCGAAAACCTGCTTAATAACCTTGCGACAAAACTCGGCGTTTCTGTCGACACGCTCAAAACCGCACCGTTTAAATGCAAAGAAGAAGACGTTGAAACATTCGGCATTTATGCGGGCGGCGACTCTTACCTGCTCATCAATTCCGCAGACGTTGAAGGTCTTGCGAAAGAATCTGTGCGCGTAGGTTACGTGTCCAACAGTTTCACGCTCAACGCGAACTCTTATTACAAAATAAGCGTTATGGTCAAGGTCATGGGCGACAGCAAAGCAAGCGTTTACCTTATGACCGACAACAACATCTCAGAAACCAACGTCGACAGTAAATTTGAAAACATCGTCGAAGCGTCCACGGCTTCTCAAACAGGCGGCTGGAAACGCTACACCTTCTACGTCAAGACGGGCTTCTCGTCAATCAGCGCAACCTTGGGCTTGTACCTTGGCGGCGAAGACAAAGACATTGCCCTCACCGACGCGAATATGGTGCCTACGGGCGGTCTTAACGGCAAGTATGTAAAAAAAGCCGACAACGAATACGAAGTTTACAACAAGAACACCCATAAAGACGCCACCGAAACTTATAATTACAGCGGCAAGGCGAATGGCGGCACGGTGCTCTTCGACTACGTCATCAAGGAAGACATTTCCGAAAGCGTTTACAATGCAAAAACCGCAAGCGCAACGGCGTCTGCCGCCAACGAGTACGAAGAAACCAAACGCGTCGAAATGAACCTGGACAGCTTCGGTCTTGCAACCACCCCCGACGAGAACAAACCCACTTCCCCGAAAGGCTGGACAAAGACGTCCCTGACCAAGGATACCGATACCGAGCAACTTCAAAGCGGCGTTATTTACAGCACCGAAGACAAATACAAAGCGCACAGCGGCGAATCCTGCCTGATTATCCCTTACCTTACCACGGCGGGCGCAAGCTATTACGCAAGCGATGCAAAGACGCTCACGAAAGACGGCTTCTATAAGATTTCCGTCTGGGCAAAATTGTCCGAAGGTCACACCGGCAAAGCGTATATCACGCTTGTCGCGACAAACTACGGCGAAAACAGCAAGTACGTTGATGACTACGCTTCGCAGACAATCGAGGTCAACAGCACCGACTGGAAAGAGTACGTGTTCTTCATCAAAGCGCCCTCGTCCGACACGAAAATCGACAAGTACGGCGACAATGCGAAAGACCTTTCTCTCAAAATCCGTCTGGGCTTTGGCGAATCTGCCGATAATAAAGCAAGCGGATACGTTCTGTTCGACGACGTCCTTATCGAAAAACTCGATGTGAAAGCGGACGAATTCGACAAACACGTTAACGACTTCAAGGCGGCACACGCAGACCTTACGGTCAACACCGTCAAGTACAGCGCAATCGACAAAGAAGAAGAAACCACTCCCGATAAAGAGCCCGGTAAGGAAGACAACAAAGACAGCGGCAAGAAATTCAACTGGGTTATCTTCACTTCGGTAGCGTTCGGCGCAATCGTCGTCATCGCAGTTGCGGCATTCTTCATCAAAAAGTACCTGCCCAAACACAAGGAAGGCAAACAACAAGTCGATAAGAAAAAGACTTCCAAGAAGAAGGAAGACGATTACAAGAACCTTAACGACTAATTGAACTTAACGAAAAACCTCGGTTTCCGCCGAGGTTTTTTTTGCGCCGTTCTATGTTTTTCAAGGACACCTTGAAAAGCGATGATGTGATGTTTTTGCCTTTGGCAAAAGCGATGTTGCCTTCGGCGCGATGTGTGCCTTTGGCACGTTGCGGATAAAAAATGCCATTGCGAAACACTACCCATTGTAGTATTCCGTGCAACGCACTTCATGTCATTGCGAGCGTAGCGTGGCAATCTCCCGGAAGGGAATCCTTGTTATAAAACCCACGCAAGATACTTTTGTACTTGCGTGGAAAAAAAACGCACCGCCTGTGCGATGCGCTTGTGTTTTTTCGTTAAAACGGTTTCGGGTTTTTGTTTTTATAAGTACAAAACGAAAACTCGTATTGTCCGTTGTTTATGAGTTCCGATTCTTTTTCAAGCGACCAGCCGGAAAGGTCGTCAAGGTTTTCAAAAAAGACCTGCGCCTGCCCGTCCGCCCTGACCTTCGTGATGTACGCCGTATCGCAATAAGGCAACATGGTTTTGTAAAACATTGCCCCGCCGATAATGAACACGTCGTCGGTGTCGTAGGCGGAAAGGGTTTTTGAAAGTTCGTCAAGGTTTCTCACGATGACGACGTCGTCGCGCTCGTCCGCGTCCGGCCAAAGCACGATATTGACGCGGTTTTTCAGGGGTTTGCCGCCCGGGAAACTTTTCAACGTGTTGCTGCCCATCACGACGACTTTATTAAGCGTCGTTTCGCGGAAAAACCTCATATCTTCGGGGATTGCAAACAACAACCCGTTGTTTTTGCCGATGCCCCATTTTTCGTCGACTGCAACTATCGTTTTCATCAGATTGCCACCTCGATTTTTTTGTCAAGGTCGTTGAATTTGTAGCCTTCCAACCTGAAATCGTCGACGGTGAAATCGTAAAAGTTTTTGACGTCGGGATTTATCCAGAACTTCGGCGCGGGATACTGCGGCTTTTCAATGACTTCCTTGATAATCGGCACGTGACGGTCGTAAATATGAGCGTCGGCTATGACGTGCACGAGTTCGCCCGCTTTCAGCCCCGAAACCTGTGCAAACATATGCAAAAGCACGGCGTATTGCACGACGTTCCAGTTGTTTGCGGTGAGTGTGTCCTGACTTCTTTGGTTCAGAATACCGTTTAAGGTGTCGCCCGAAACGTTGAAAGTCATACTGTATGCACAAGGATACAAATTCATTTCGTGCAGGTCGTCGAAGTTATAGATATTCGTCATAATGCGGCGGCTTTGCGGATTGTTTTTCAAATCGAAAAGCACGCGGTCGACCTGATCGAACTCGCCTTCCTTATAAATTGATTTTTTCGCAAGCTGATATCCGTACGCTTTCCCGATGCTGCCGTTTTCGTCCGCCCAACTGTCCCAGATTCTGCTTTTCAAATCGTGGACGTTGTTGGATTTTTTTTGCCATATCCACAAAATTTCGTCGATTGCGGACTTGAAAAACGTCCGCCTTACGGTGATTATCGGAAATTCCTTTTGCAAGTCGTAGCGGTTTACGACGCAAAACTTCTTGACGGTGTGCGCGGGCGTGCCGTCTTCCCAATGCGGGCGGACTTCCTTGTCGGTATCCCACACGCCGTTTTCAAGAATATCTTTGACGTTTTCAACGAATACTTTGTCTGCGTAACTCATATACAACCTCTTGTTTTTCCATATAATATTATCATAACGCGGCGCGAAAGGCAAGAAATTGCCCGCCGATTATGCCATACAATATAAATACAGTATAATAAAAATATATTGTATATCAAAAAATATTTGACACGCGTTTGTTGCGCTTGTTATTATGGTTTTACGGGCAACCGATTTTCAGGGTAAGGAGAAATTATGAAAAATCTTTCGTCAAACGACAAAAAATGCGTTTACGGTATTATTTTATCGTGCGTCATTATGGTGTTCGGCATACTGTTCCTTGTCAACGCGATGGGCGTTGCAAACTTTTACAAAAGTTATGCCGCAATCAAAAACCCCCTTGCAAAATATCTTGTCGTCATTTTAGTAATGGCAACGGGCATTATGCTGTTTTCAAACGTCGCGCTGCGCTTTGAAGACGATAAACTGAGAAAACGTCTGACGATTTTCATCACGGCGTTTGCGTTCATACTGACAATTCCTTTGACTTACGTACTCATCGCAATGCTTCCCTTCCACGCAAAGTACAATATGGCGGACGTCGAAAACGCAATCGACGCGGCGCGCCTTGCTCATCCCGAGTACACGACCGCACAGGTCAACGAAGCCGCCGGAAAAGCGTTGGGACTTTCGGGCTTCGGCAACATTATGGGCGTACATACCATTTACGAAGGCTTTGAAATGTGGTTCAAGGACGGCGCGTTTATCTGGGTAGTATTCGTGTTTATGGCAATCCTTGGCGTCGTATTCCTGATTGAGCCGCTTGCCGCAGGCATCTGCGTCGTGAAAGGCAAAATCCTTTTATTGTTCTCAAAGGACGAAAACGGAAAATTCCACCTTTTCCGCATTGCGGAACTTCCCGTCCTTAAAAAACGTCGCGAAAACGAAATTTACGAACGCGCGGCATAAAATTTAATCAACCAACAAACGAAAAGCCTTGCAAGAACGCAAGGCTTTTATTTTTTGTTCGTATTTTGTTTTTCTTATTCCGAGAAAAGATTTCTTGCGGTGAGCACGCCCATAAGCGACGCCTGCATAAGTCCGCGCGTCCAGCCCGAGCCGTCGCCGAGAGTATAAAGGTTTCTGACGCTCGTTTCAAAGCGCTCGTCAATTTCCACCTTATTGCTGTAAAACTTGATTTCGGGGCTGTATAACAGGGTTTCCTTGCCCGCAAAGCCCGGCACGACTTTATCGACCGCTTTTATGAAGTTGATGATATTCGACATCGGACGATAAGGCATTGCCGCCGTGATATCGCCTGCAACCGCGTCGGGAAGCGTGGGACGCACGTTGCTTCTTGCAAGTTCTTTTTCCCAGGTGCGTTTGCCGTCAAGGATATCGCCGAAGCGTTGCACGAGGATTTGTCCGTTGCCAAGCATATTCGTGAGTTCCCCGACCTTTCTTGCGTATTCGATCGGCTGATCGAAAGGTACGCGGAAGTGGTGCGACGACAAAATCGCGACGTTGGTGTTTTTGGATTTTTTATCTTGAAACTGTGTCCGTTTACGACCGCAAGCCCGCCTTCGTAATTTTCCTGCGAGACGAATCCGCCGGGATTCTGGCAAACGTGCGGACTTTATCGTTGTACGGCGGGACGTAACCGATAAGTTTGCTTTCGTACAACACGTCGTTGACTTCTTCCATAACTTCGTTGCGGCACTCAACCCTGACGCCGATATCGACGACGCCCGCACGGCGTTTTATGCCGTACTTTCTGCACAGATCGTCAAGCCAGTCCGCGCCGACGCGACCGACTGCCACAATCACTCTTTCCGCCTTTATGACGAATTCCTGCTTAGTAACGTTGTTGATGAAATGCGCGCCTTCGCACACTCCGTCGTTTATGATAAGGTCGCCCGCCGACGTGTCGAAAAGAATGTTCACTCCGTTGTCGATAAGGAATTTTTCAATGCGGGAATACACTTCGTGCGCCTTTTCCGTTCCGAGATGGCGAATGGGACAATCGACGAGTTTCAGTCCTGCTGCGATTGCGCGACGACGAATTTCTTTGACCTTTACGTCTTCGCTGTTTGCGCCCTCGATTTTCTTATCCGCTCCGAAATCGAGATAAATCCCATCGGTGTAGTCGATAAGTTCCTGCACGGTGTCGTAGCCGATAAGCTCGGGAAGGTCGCCGCCGACTTCCGGCGACAGCGAAAGTTTCCCGTCGGAAAACGCGCCCGCGCCCGAAAAGCCCGTGGTGATGTTGCAGTAAGGCTTGCAGTTTACGCACTTGCCCGTTTTGTTTTTCGGGCAGTGTCGTCTGTCGATGTTTCGTCCCTGTTCGACGATGGTGATGGTTTTGTTGCTGTTCTTACGGATAAGTTCCAGCGCCGTGAAAATACCCGACGGTCCCGCACCTATGATCAGGACGTCGCTTTTGATTTCAGACATATCATATCTCCAAAAATGTTATTTGTTGTTTGTATAGATTTCAACGGGCACGTTGCTTCCGTTGTCTTTGACCGCGCGACGGAAAAGTCTGAGCGGATTGAGATAAGGACGCGTCGCGTGTTCGCGCGTGGTGCACACGATAATCTTATCGGGGTGGAATTTAAGCGCCATCGGCACGGAATATTTCGCGTTTTCTTTGGTCGACATGGATTTCCCTTCCAGCAAGATTACGCTTTCGTCGATATTGCCGCGGCGTTTCAGTTCTTTGAGCATGGCGTCGGCTTCGGTGACGTCCACGTTGGGATTGGCGCGTCCGCCAGACAGAATAATTTCTTCGGGCGAATACTCCTTATAAAGTTTTTCGGCAAGGTCCAGACGCTTTCTTGCAAGCGCGGATAACGTGCCGTTATCGTTCATTCTGTTTCCGAGAATAACCGCAACTATCATTGACTATTTTTCAACCTCGTCCGGGGCTTCCGATATTTTGTCCGCCGCCGCTTCCTGTTCAAAAATTTCATCCGGTGTTTCCGCATCGGAAGATGCTAAATCGTTTCGAGTTCGTTTACGTCCGCGCCGTCAAGCACGACTTCCGCGTTGCCTTCCGCCGCAAGTTTGCGCTTTGCGATTTCGGCGCAGATTTCGTCGTAACGTTCCTCGCTTATGTTGTACTTCTTAAAGTATATCGCAAAACTTCCAAGAAGAATCACAAGGGGCAGCAACGTCATGAACGCAAACATTGTCTGATATTGCCATTTTGCGACCTTCGTGTCTTCGTTTGTGTGAATAATGTTTTCGATTTTCGCGACGTTTTCGGTTTCGATGGACTTTTTCTTTGCCTCGATAAGTTTCGTCTGCTCTTCCTTTGAAAGGGAGTCGAAATTCGGGGTTTCGTCTTTCACGAGTTGTTCCACCTGAACCGCAAGTTGTCCCGCCTCATAGTCGGCGTTGGAAATCGCCTTGTTGGTGGGGTTAAGACCAAGCGCGAGAACGACAAGCGTCGTAATGCCGACGACCGCCGCACTGCCGAGTTTCGCAGTGAAAGGACGGCACGCAAATATAACGCCTTCGTCGCGCATTCCCGTCGTATATTCGTTGTATTCGACCGTGTTCGCGACCGAAATCGTAAGCACCTGATAAAACAGCGTCTGTCCGAAGAACGCGCACGCTCCCGTAAGTCCCGTGAATATGAACGTAACGGGAATCAATACTTCGCCGATTTTGAAGCCGACTTTGTCCGCGTCGGGGTTTATGCCCGTCGTAAGACTTATGACGAACATCAAAAGATATCCGACGATAATCATAATCATCGAAAGTTTTGAAATCCAGCGTCTGGAATGTTTTTTGCACATCATCGGGAAAAACACGATAACAAGCGTCGATACGCCGGAAATAACCGTGAACAGCGTGACGAGAAGCCCCTGATATGCAAAGCGATAATAAATCCAGTAACTCGCAAGAGCCATTGTAATGCAACTGCCTATGTTGTAAAGGAGCATTGACGCCATAACGGGTTTCAACTGGTCGTTTTTGAAAATGACCTTGAACATATCCTTCAAGGAACGTTTTTCGCCGTCGTCCACGCGGACTTTGGGCAAAGGTTTTTCTTTTACGACAAAAACCGTCATAATCTGGCATACAAAGAAACTATGCAGACGATAATCGACACGATTGCGTAGGACTTACTTGCGTTGGACGCGATTGCCAGGTTGCCCTGCGTAAGCGACGGGATTGCAAGGACAGAAAGCCCCGCGCCGATACCCGCGCCGATGTTTGCAAGCGTCGTAAGGTTGTTGCGGTCGCCGGGGTTTGAAGTCAGCGAAGGCAACATTCCCCAATACGAAATATCGTTCATCGTATAGGTCATACCCCACAAAAGGTATCCGAACGCAAAGAAAATGAGATAACTCGTCCCGCGGAGCGGCACGCAGAACAGCGCGATGATAACCGCAACGTTCGTAAATACGCCCGCAAGAATCCACGGCTTGAACTTGCCGATTTTCGTCCTTGTGATTTCGATAAGGCTGCCCATGAACGGGTCGTTGCAGCCGTCGAAAATACGGCAGATAACCATAATGACGCCAACCATTGCGAACTCGGTGTTCGAAAGCCCTTTCGTAAAGGTGATGAACGTCAGAAGGTACGTGTTGACCAGCTGATAAGCCATATCTCTGCCGATACCGCCCATCGAGTAGCCCCACAAATTACGTTTGCTTAACCTTTCGTTTGAGATAGATTCCGACATAATTTTTCTCCCTGTTTTATGCCAGACAAGATTAAAACGAACCGTGGTCTGACGGCGAATTTTTGACTAATACATCGTTACGCTCACGGCTTATACATCAAGTATTAACCCGTTCGCGTGCCTTGTCTTCGCCTAAAATTTCGCCGTCGGACTTGCCCGCAACCAAAATGCCGATATTTCCGATGATTTTTGGTAAAGGCGAACGCAGGCGTACTATACGTACTTCAAGCGAGAATTTGACAAAAAGCGCGGAAATTGCGGCGTTTTGGCAAGGCTCGTTTTAATCTTGTCTGGCATGACATAATATATATTACACTAAGTGAGTTTCAAAGTCAATATATGCGCCGTCGAAAAGGTTTACGTTTTTTATATACGGCGGCGGACAAGGCTGTCTGTTTTGCCGAAAAAACCGGCGGTTCTTTGGCGCAAACCGAACGATTATTCTTTTTTTTCGTGAAAATCGTTTTCTTTTTGCATTTAGATGGTATAATTCTCGTATAATCT
The DNA here is from genome assembly GCA_022009995.1 of Clostridiales bacterium. Lineage (GTDB taxonomy): Bacteria > Bacillota > Clostridia > Christensenellales > CAG-917 > CAG-349. Next base: position 996,331 of record CP091734.1, on the reverse strand, counting down.
TAATCAGGAGGAATAAAATGAACGGATTAACTAAATTCGGTTACAGAGTATTCCAGAAATCCATGTGGGTTGCAATGTGGTTCTTGCCGTGGCATCAGAACAAAGGCACACTTTCGGGCGCAGGTTCAATCAAACAACTTCCCAAATGGATCAAGGAAAAAGAAGGTTGCACCAGCGCGCTTATCGTTACCGACGGCGGCTTGTACAAACTCGGTATTGCCGACCCCATTAAAGAAGCTTTTGAAAAAGAAGGAATGAAGGCTGTCATTTACCATGACGTAGTGCCCAATCCCACCATCACCAACATCGAAGACGGTCTTCGCATTTACAAGGAAAATAATTGCGACGTCATCATCGCTCTCGGCGGCGGTTCTCCCATGGACTGTGCAAAAGGCATCGGCGCACGCGTCATGCTTCCCAAAAAATCGGTACCCCAACTTAAAGGCGTGCTGAAAGTTACTTTGGGCAAACCTTTCGGAAAACTTCCCCCGCTCGTCGCGATTCCCACGACGTCCGGCACAGGTTCGGAAGCAACTCTTGCCGCTGTTATCAGCAATCCCGATACGCACGAAAAATACCCCATTAACGACCCGAAGATTATACCGCGGTATATCGTGATGGATCCCGAACTCACAATCGGTCTGCCCCCTCACATTACTTCCACCACCGGTATGGACGCTTTGACTCACGCAGTCGAAGGTTACATCGGCGGCGAAAACACCGCGCAAACCAAAGGACAGCGTCGAGGCAGTTCAACTTATCCACAAGTATCTGAAAGAGGCTTACGACCACGGCGACAACCTTGAAGCAAGAAACAAAATGCAATACGCTTCGTTCATCGCAGGTCGCGCGTTCACCCGTTCCTACGTCGGATACGTACACGCAATCGCGCATACGCTCGGCGGACACTACGGCGTGCCTCACGGTCTTGCAAACGCGGTTATCCTTCCCTACGTTCTCGAAGCGTACGGAAAGAGCGCGCATAAGAAACTTGCCCGCCTTGCAGACTGCATCGGTATCCAAGGCAAAGACGACGCTGAAAAAGCAAACGCTTTCATTCAGTGGATCAGGGATATGAACTCTTCCATGAACATTCCCGACAAATCCGCGCGAAAGACGGCAGCCAGCTCATTAAGGAAGAAGACCTTGCCGACTGCATCACGAAAGCCCTGCACGAAGCCAACCCCTTGTATCCCTGCCCGCAAATCTGGGACAGAAAGGAAATCGAGGCGATTTTCAGAAAGATTATGTAATCTTCAAAAAAACAACCACCGCGGAAAAAATCCCGGTGGTTTTTTTTATGCCTTTTTTGATTATTTTCGTTTGAGAGTGTTGAGATAATCCTTTTGCGACTTATCGATTCTGAAACTTTCGCGCGCCTTTTGCAAAGCCTTGTTGTGCGTCCATACGTCCAAGACGTTACTTTTTATCACGTCAAGAGTTTGTCGGGAAATTTACAAAGCGCAGTCGCCATAAGCCAGGCAACCGCCATCTTTACGTAATACTTATCACTTATTATGTTTGACGAAAGCGCAAGCACGCGGTCGATATATTCGTCGGTGAGATAATACGTCATCATCGCGACGATTGCAAAGCGCAGGTCGTATTCCTTATCGCTTTCAAGATATTCCGTCAGATAATCAAACCATTTTTCGCGGTCTTTCCCGATGAACTTGCACCTTGCGACGAACATATCGCAATTCGCCCAGTTGTCAATTGCGGCAACGATGTTTCTTACGTCCGCCCTTTTCGTTTCGTCGTCGGTTTTAAGTTTTGCAACGACGAAACTTTTTATCAAAAGTTCTTCGTACACGTCATCGGAAAGCGAACCGACGACGATGCGTACGTCGCCGTATTTCCCCGCCACGATATCTTTTGCGACGCTTTCGACAAAAGGCGTTTTAAGCCCGATTATCACCTTTTTCGTCGGTATAAGTTTTGTGCTGAACGCTCTTGTTTTTTCGTCCGCGCCGTTATAAATCGTATCTTTCGGCGTCATATCAGATTGTCTTGTCAGTGTCGGTTTTTATGAAGTCCGATTCGTTGTCGTCGGTGCTATATAACTTTACTTTTTCATTGGGATTTATCGGCGGAAGTTTGCCGCCGTTTTCTTCCTTCTTATAAGACAGCCTCAAAAGAAGCGGCGTGATAAGCGACGTCACAAGAATTAGTATGAGAACGAACGGCATAATGCTTGGATTGACCATATTGTAGTCGATGCCCTTTTGCGTGCAGACAAGCACGACTTCCGCGCGCACCATCATACCGATACCCACGCGGTAACTGTCTTTTATGCCGTATCCGCAAATCAATCCGCCAAGACCGCAACCGACAACTTTTCCAAGTATTCCTGCCGCAACGAATGCAAAGCCAAATCCCACAAAAGCGGGGTTAAAGTGGTCAAAATTAAGGTTTATCCCTATGTTTGCGAAAAATGCGGGCGCGAAAATCATATAATTGCTGATTTCGATACGGCGGTCGACGTACGTCCTGTCGGCAATGCCCGAAAGCATAAGTCCCGCAACGTAAGCACCCGTAATATCAGCAATTCCAAAGAGTTTCCGCGGCGTAAGCGAACACGAAACACACCACGACGCAAAGAATCGGGATACGTCTTGTGTGCGGATATCTTAAATCTATGCGGCGGATTATGAACAACGCGACGTAGCCCATCGGTATCGCCATTGCAAAGAATGCGATAAGTTTTGCGACGACAACCCAGACGTCCGCGGCGTTCCCGCTTTTGTCAAGGCTGATCATAAGCGACAGCAAAACAATGCCGATTATGTCGTCCAGAATCGCCGCGCTGACAATCGACGTGCCGACGCGCGTTTGCAGTTTTCAGCTCTTTAAGCGCGGCAACGGTAATGCTGACCGACGTCGCCGCAAGTATCGTGCCGTAAACAGGTTCGAAAGAATCTGTGAGCGCGACACGTGAAATCCGCCGTTGAACGCGCTTGCAACCAGAAATCCGAACAGCAAAGGAAACGCCACTCCGAGAGTCGTGATGACAACCGACGCTACCCCCGTGGATTTGAATTGTTTCAGGTCGGTTTCTATCCCAGCCGAAAACATTATGAAAATTACGCCGATTTTTGCAAGGAAAGAAATGCCTTCCATTGCGGTGGCGTTGAATATCGTTTGTCCCGGGATAAACTTGATAAGTCCCAAAAGTATGCCCGCAAGCAACATCCCCACAACCTGCGGCAGCCCGAGTTTTTTGAACAGAATCGACATAAACTTGGACAAAAGCAGTATGAGCGCAAGCGGCAATAAGATTTCGTAATAGTTCATAAAACGGCCTCTTTTATGGTAATCTTAAATGTTATTATACTATATAACTAAATATACTTAAAGTCAATGTTTTTTGACGTTTTGGACAATAAAAAACTGCCGCATATCGCGACAGTTTCAAGCGGTTGATTATTCCGATCTCAGACACTCGACGGGATCTTTGTTTGCCGCAATCGCCGCGGGGATAATGCCCGCAATCATCGACAAGAAGAAACTTATCACGAAAAGCGAAATGGCGTAATACCAGTCAAGGTGCAACAGGTTGGGAATTTCGATGACTTTCTTAATGATCACGTTTGCGATGTAAATCAAAAGATAGCCAAACCCGATACCCAGCGCGCCCGAAATCATACCGATTATCGAAGTTTCGGAAATGAACAGGTTGCTTACGTCGAGTTTCCTTGCGCCGATACTTCTCAGAACGCCGATTTCCTTGCGCCTTTCAAGGACGGACGTATAAGTGATGATTGAAATCATTATCGACGAAACGATAAGCGACACCGCCGAAAACGCGATAAGCGCGGTAATCATGGCGTTGGTCATTTTTTCGACGTAGCCCATAATCGTTTGCAGCATGTCGGTGTATTTGATTGAGGAAGTTTTGACTTTTGTGTTCGTATCCTTCCATTTGAGTGTTGTCGATATCACTTCGCCGGTTTCTGGGTCTTTATTTTCTTCTCTTATGATTTTCCCTTGGTCAATCATATCCTGGATACTCACCCAAGTGTACGTGCCGTCTTCGTTGAACCATCTCGTATAGTTTTGGTAATCGTCAAGGACTTTTAAGATGTTCTTTTTGCCGTCGAAATTCGCCGCGTAAATCTGAATACTGTCGGGGTTATCGAGTTCGGCATATCCGAAGTTGGATTTCATATACGAAATAACCGCCTTTTTAAGGTCATCCTTTTTGTCGATGCTGCCGACAGCGTCCTTTATTATTATCGAATTATCAAGATACTCGCCCTTATTGAACGTTTGTCCTATGGTGTCGAGCACGCTTACGAAAGCGATTGACGATCCACTGGGAACGTCATTATAAACAAGGTTGCCTTCCTCATCGATTGTTACAACCGTACCATCGCTCATGACCTGATATTTACCGACTTTATCGTCGTATTTGACCTTATAACAATTCTTAAGCTGCGAATCAATGATACCGATGCTCTGGCAACGCTCGACAAGCGCCTCGATAACGGCATGGGGATATCCGACGATACCCTGAATTGCCGAAGCAGACGCGTTTTTATTGGGACGTACAACGCCCGACACTTTCATTTTGATGCCGCAATGTCTGTCGACAAAGTCCCCGTCGTCTTTGGTGCGTAATATCTTTCTGTTTCCTTTTCCATCTGTACCAAAGCTTATATACGACTTTTTAAGAACGCCTTTCCACGTCGAAGTAGTCGCTGTCGCAAAGGATCGCATATTCGATGCCAAGCAGCTCTTCTTCCGTGAAGTCCCTGTCATAGAATCCGTAGCCGTTGCCGCTTTTCGTCCCGCCGAACATATCCTTGACCTCGGACGGGTGTACAAGTCCTGCCGCAAACAGCATGAAGTCCTGAATCTTGTTGTATTCGTCGACTTTCAACACGCAGTCGAAAACTTTGTATTCTTTGCCGTTTTCGTCGACTTCGATACGTCCTTGTTTTGCGTCTTCGGGCCATGCGCCCGCAAGGACGTCGTATTGCTGTTCAAGAATTTTTTGGTTGGAAATAAGTTCCGAAAACACGCTGAACACGTCAAGATATCCGCTGAATTCGCCCAGCATATCCTTGAAAGCTCCTCCAAATCCCATTTCTTTAATCATCGGCTCAATCGAGTCGGCAAACGGGTTAATTTTGGTATAAGGGATATCGGACAAGGCGGTATCCTGATTCGCATAAATCGGCTTTTTATTATCTCCTTCGCCGGAAAGCCCGTAATATACTTTATTTCACGGGTGGCAGAATCCCTGACGGGGATACGCCTGTAAACGTTAAGGCTTGACGAATAAACGTATTTTACGTAGCCGTCGGTATCTTTAAGCCCGATGTCGGGATTGTCAAGATACGACTTGATTTCTTTAAGGTCGTTTTCAAAAAACAGCGTGCTGTTGTTCAAAAACTGAGTAATGCTTCTGATATCTTTCACCAGATTTCCGGCAACGGGATTTATGCCGATGGTTGAGCCGGAAGGGAATTTGCCCTTCGCTCTTCGCCATAAGCATGTTGGCAAGCTCCATAATATCGGCGCCGCTATCGCTGATTTCAAGTGGGTAAAGAGAAAGCGCGCTTTCTTCGGTCTGGCGGATATATTTATTCACGCCCGAAGACAACGCCAGAACAAGCGCAATACCGATAATGCCGATACTGCCCGCAAACGAAGTAAGGAAAGTGCGCCATTTTTTGCTGTAAAGGTTTTTGGCGGATATGCTTATCGTCATCGCGCTGCCCATGGAAACCTGCGTTCTTCCCGTCTTTCGTGTCTTATCTGCTGATATGTTTTTTTGATGCGCTGACGGATTGTTTTCTTTTTGGGCAGAGGTTCGCCCGATTCGTCAAGGACGACTTCTTCTTCCTCGACGTCGTCGGGATCGATAAGCGGATCGGTGTCGTCAACGACTTTTCCGTCGACGATTCTGACCGTTCTCGTGCTGTATTCCGCCGCAAGGTCGGCATTGTGCGACACCATGATGACAAGGCGGTCTTTGGCAACTTCCTTCAACAGGTTCATTACCATTTTGCCGCTTTCCGTGTCAAGCGCGCCCGTGGGTTCGTCCGCGAGAATTATCGCGGGATTGTTGACAAGCGCCCTTGCGATCGCAACCCTTTGCATTTGTCCGCCCGACAGCTGGTTGGGTTTTTTATACGCCTGATCTTCCAGCCCGACCTTCTTTAATGCTTCGAGAGCAATTGCCTCGCATTCTGCCTTTTTGCGCCCCGCAAGCGTCAAAGCAAGCTCGACGTTGGAAAGCACGCTGAGATGCGGGATAAGGTTGTAGCTTTGGAAAACAAAGCCGATTTGTTTATTGCGATATCTGTCCCAATCTCTGTCGTCGAAGTCCTTCGTCGACTTTCCGTTGATAATGATGTCGCCGTCGGTGTATCTGTCAAGACCGCCGATAATGTTCAGTAACGTGGTTTTGCCGCAGCCGCTTTGTCCCAGAATCGTGACAAATTCGCACTCGCGGAAGTTCAAGGTGATGCCTTTCAAAACGTGAACCGTGTTCTGTTTTGTGACGTAATCCTTGGTAATGTGTTTTAATTTAAGCATTAAACGCTCCTTTTGTAGATAAAGTATTAAAAAATACGTATCTATTTTATCAAATATGGCGTATGGTGTCAAGAAATTACATAAAAGCGACGTTTTTGGACAAACGTACGGTTTACGCAGCCGTAATTGCTTGAAAAATACGCTCCCATTATGTTATAATCATACGGTAAGAGGTTAAATTATGCTTAAAAATTCAAAAGAACGTTCGGGCTTTGCCCTTGTATGGTTTTTGTTTTCAATCGCGTACACCGTCGTGCTGCTCGGCACGGGATACAATTTTCTTGCCCCGTTTGCGGCGGCGATTGCGGCGGTTACCGCGCTTATCGTATTTATCCGCGCGCTGTTCAACAAAAAGTTTGAGCCGCTTTTCGTCGTCTCGTACGCTTATATGATTCTTGAATTGTTCGTGTATTTCCTTTTCTGGGGCGCGGACGAATTCGGCAAAATCGTGTGGTATAATCTTATTTTGTCCGCGTTGCCGCTTTTCTCGGGACTTATGCTTTACGCGCTTGACAAAAAACTTCCCGACGGCACTCTGAAGCGCTTTGCGACGGCGGCGTTGTCCCTTGCGATGACGGCGACGTCTTTGTGCTACGTCTTTTATATGTCTTTGAGAATCCGTCCGACCGTCGAAAGTTTGCAGGCGGGACACGACGCATACCTTAAAGAACTGTCGAAAACACAAGCCGACGCCACCGCGCCCAACGTCCTTATCATACTTATGGACGATATGGCGTACTCGGACATTTCGGCGTACAGCTATCTCGGAAAAGCAAACGCCACCATTAAAACGCCCAACATCGACTCCCTTGCAGAAGGCGGAAAGTATGCGGAGGAAAGCGGAATTTTTATGGAAACTTTTACGCATCCGCACCCGTCTGCACCCCGTCAAGGTTCAGTCTTCTTACCGGTCGTTACGCCACGCGCGGCTATATCGACAACGTTATTTTCCCGACGCCTTGCGACAGCGATCCGTACTCAATCACCCACTTTATCAATCCATATCAGTTCTTAAACAACGTGGACGGTATTTTGGGCGACGAAATCACCATTGCCGAAGCGTTGAAAGCGGTCGGCTACGACACGTCGTGCATCGGAAAGTGGAACCTTGGCGACTATGGCGAATATCTCCCCACGAATCAGGGTTTCGATTACTTCTACGGCAGCTATTACGTCAACGATATGACGCCCTATAACTGGGTGCGCGAAGTCGGTGGTAAATCCGAAGAAGTGCGTACTCACGCCGAAAATCTTGACCAGTCCGAATCCACAAGGCTTTTCACCGACGAATTGAAATCCACGCTCGAAATCAATCGACAGTGGCAATAAGTTCTTCTCGTTTTACGCGACGCCGTGGCCGCATTACCCCATTTTCTCGGATAACAACGGCAACGGAAAAGGCGACACCACCGACGACAGTTACGTCGACTGCATCGAAGAATTCGACAAGTCGCTTGGCGAAATTTTCGATATGCTTGAAAACAAAGGCGTCTTTGACGACACGATGATCATCTTTACGTCCGACAACGGCCCGGGACGTGAAGGCGTGACGGGAAGTCTCCGCGGAAGGAAAAACACCACTTTCGACGGCGGTATGAAAGTCCCGATGATCGTAAGTTACCCGAAGGGCGTAAGAAACGGCACGATAAACATATGACCGGCGGATATAAAATCGAATCGAGCGCAATGCTTACCGACCTGTTCCCGACGATATTGTCGTACGCGGGCGTGGACGTTCTCCCCTCGGATCGTATTATCGACGGCGTGAATCTGAAATCGCTTTGGAAAGGCGATGTCACCCCGGATTCCCGCGTGCACGACGCCCTTTTCTATATGAAAAAAGGCACGGTTCAGGCCGTTCAAATGCCCGTTGAAGTCGGCGGCGTAACGTACGATTTCAAGTATTATCAGAAAGTACGCACCGAGAACTCGGCGTTCATCGACCAGCAATACAAAAACTATCTGTTCAATCTCGATAAAGACCCGGCGGAAGGCTACAATATCTCGATGACCTATCCCGACGTCGCCGACACCCTTTTAGAAGCGCTTAAAGATTTCAGAAAATCGTTGAAAGAAAACCGCAGGGGGATTAAGTAATGCCGCCGATTTCGATAATGATTAAGCCCGCGTCGTCAACGTGCAATATGCGGTGTAAATACTGCTTTTACAACGACGTCGCGAAAAACCGCGAAACGCCGTCGCACGGCGCAATGAGCCTTCAAACGGCGGAAACCGTCGTCAAAAAGGCGTTTGCCTATGCCGACGGAAATCCCGTCTGGTTCAACTTTCAGGGCGGCGAACCGCTGCTTGCCGGGAAAACGTTTTTCAGGGCGACGCTTAATCTCATCTCCCGCGCAAATATCAAAAACTCGCCCGTGTTTTTGGGAATCCAGACAAACGGCACACTCATCGACGACGAATGGTGCGAGATTTTCAAAACCAACGACTTCCTTGTCGGACTTTCCCTTGACGGCGACGAAATCGCAAACGTAAACCGCGTGGACAAGGACGGCAACCAAACTTTTCAAAAGGTCGTCGCGGCGGCAAAACTTCTTCAAAAACACGACGTAAATTTCAATATCCTTACCGTTCTGACAAAGGACGTCGCGATGAGAATCGGCAAGATTTATCCGTTTTTCACGTCGCAAGGCTTCAAAAGGTTGCAGTTTATCCCCTGTCTGAAACCTCTTTCCGGCGAGGTCGAAAACCCCGATTTTTACCTTGACGAAAAAAGCTACGCCCTGTTTTTACTGTCGGCGTTCGCGTTGTACCAGAAAGATATGGCAAACGGCGATTACACGTCGATACGCCAGTTTGACAACTTCGTGCGACTTGCTCACTTCGAGCGCGCCGAACAGTGCGGTATGAACGGGCATTGCACGCACCAGTTCGTGATCGAATCGGACGGCAGCGTGTATCCGTGCGACTTTTATTGCACCGACGAATATCTTCTTGGCAACATTTCGGACAAAGACTTTTTCACGCTCGAACACACGAACAAAGCCGTCGAATTCATAAAAGAAAGCCTCGTCGTGGACGAGACTTGTAAATCGTGCGAATATTATATGCTTTGCAAAGGCGGCTGCAAGCGCGAAAGGCGCGACGTTGAAAAATGCAAGGCGTACAAAACCTTTTTCAGATTCGCCCTGCCTTATCTCAAAAACATGTCATAAAGACTTGCGTTTCATCACGCACAATGTTTCGAGTTCCGCCGTTTTCGGAAACATGTTGTAAGGCGTTACCGACGCGACTTCAAAAGTATCACCAACGTATTTTACGTCGCGTTGCAAGGTTTTCGGATTGCAGGAAACGTACACGAACTTTTCGGCGCCCGACCTTATCACGGCATCCAGCACTTCTTCGGTCGCGCCCTTTCTCGGCGGATCGATAACCACGCATATTTCGGGCTTTATGCCCGATTTTTCATTGCTTAAAATATCGTTTACGAGTTTTGGCAACACTTTCGTTGCGTCGCCGCAAATGTTTTCGACGCGCCCCGACAGCCCGTTTTTCTTCATCAAATCGTTTGCGTTTTCAACCGCTTCTTTCACGATTTCCACGCCGTAGACTTTGGCGTTTTTATTGGCTTTTGCAAGCATCGACGTAAGGATTCCTATGCCTGAATAAACGTCGATGATTACGTCAGCGTTTTTCACCGCGGCGTTTACCCCGTCGTAAAGTTTTTGTCTGACACCGTCGTTGACCTGCAAAAACGACTTTGGCGAAAGCGTGGTTTTTATGCCGTCGATATCGACGTCTCTTTCCGCACCATATAGTTTTTTCACGTTGTCGCCCATAATCACGTTCGTGCGTTTTTCGTTGGCGGACGAATACAAAACGCATTCAAAATCTTTCGATAAAATTTCAAAAAGTTCACGCCCGTACGGCAACTCTTTCCCGTTTATCACAACCGTCGCGAACAGCAGCCCGTCGACGTACCTTGCGACAAAGTGCCTGAGTAACCCTTTGCCCGTCGCCTCGTCATAAACGGAAAGTTTTTGCCTTCTTTTTTCGTCGTTTGCCCAAATTTTCACGGCGTTTATTATTTTCGTCGCGAAATCGCCGTGCAGCATGCACCCGGACAGCGCGACCACGTCATGCGTGTTCCGCCTGAAAAAGCCGAGCGTGATTTCGCCGCCGTCGACGGTGAAAGGCATTTGCAGTTTGTTGCGGTATTCATACTCCTTGTCAAAAACCGTGTCCGAAACCTGAACGTTTATTCCCGCCTTGTTCAGCGTGGTTTGAAGGAGTTTTCGTTTCAGTTTGTTTTCGGTCGGAAATCGACGTGCTGCAACACGCAGCCGCCGCACTCCCCGTACGTTTTGCACGGCGGAACGACGCGGCAATTTGCAGGGCGCACGATTTTCACGGCGTCCGCCTCGGCAACTCCTTTGTAAACCTTTTTGATTTTGATTTTCGCAAGGTCGCCCGCCGCCGTGTACGGCGTAAACACCGCAATATCTTCGATTTTTGAAAACCCTTTGCCGTCAAGTCCGAAGTCGGTAATTTCGGCAAGGTAAGTATCCGTGACTTTCATATCGTCAATTTTATCATACTTTTTCAAAAACGCCAACCGTTACGCGCTGCTTTAAGCGTTTTGCATTCTCGTTTCAACGCCTTTAGTATCGTTTTGAATTCTAAATTGATGCTTATATTTGTTTTGAATTCTTTACAATATTCTATACGAGGTGTATAATATGAATATATCGGCTTTTTCTGAAAGATTAAAGGATCTGCGCATCGACGCAGGCATGACGAGCGATCAGCTCGCAAAAAAAATCGGCGTTACGAAAAGCACAATTTCGTTCTGGGAAAACGGCGTAAACGAGCCTAAGGCAAGTTACATCGTCGCGGTTGCAAAAGTGTTCAGCGTATCTTCCGACTATCTTTTGGGGCTCAAAGACACGATTTAAGAGGCAGGTATGAACAAAATCGATATAAAAACAAGAAGGACTCTTTTATGGGCAATTTTCCTTTCGGTCGGTTTCCCTTTGGGAATCGCGATGACCGTCATCGGTTTTACGAAAGGTCAGTCTTTCCGCGCGATGGGCATCGTCGGCATTATCCTTATCGTTATGGGCTTTTACGGCGCGCCGATGGTATGGATTCATTTCGGTCAGCTTAAATATTTCTCGCGTCTCAAAGCGCAGATTGTCGGCGACGGCATCAAAAGCGTGAAAATGCTTGCGGAAGTCCACAACAGGAATCCCGAAGTCGTGGCAAACGACGTCAAAACGATGGTGCAAAAAGGTTATCTTGACGGTTATCTCGTCCTCGACAACGAAAGAATCATCGACAAAACCACAATGCGCGACAAGGATTACGAAATGATGGAGGCGGAACGCGCGGGGACGCTCAATCTCGTCCACTGCCCTTTCTGCAACGCAAAGTTCGAGCTTATCAACGACGTCGGCGTTTGTCCGTACTGCAACTCGAAAATTACCAAAGAGATGCTGGACAAATCCGTGAAGGCATACAATAAATCCGATAAATAATTTCGGGACGGGGGATTTTGTGGAAACTACAAGTCAACGTAAATATTTCAAAGGGCTTCGCGCGCTTGCGCTAACGGCCCTTTTTTGTACGATTGCGCTCACCATTTTTATCTGGGGCGAGGCGTTGACGCCCGGCGATAAAAGCGCGATTCAGTCGGTGAAGGTGTCCGACAACATTCAGTCGGCAATGAAATCCGATGAGCCCGCGCCCCCTGTTTCCGCCGTTACCGGATATTTTGTCAAAAGCGTCAGGCGCGACGGCAAAGTTCTGACCGACGTCGATCATTATTATACGGGCGACGTTCTGGAACTTGGCGTCAAGTGTCTTCCTGAAAACGCCGACACCTCAAAACTTTACTTCGAGCGCGGTTTTGACATGCCCGAAGACTACATAAACGTCGAAGAAAACGGCGAAGTCACGCTTCTCTCATGGGGCTATCGCAGGGTGGTTATTAAGTCAAAAGACAACCCCGACAACGTGTTGTACGATTTAAAAATATACAACGAAGGCGTCAACCCCGACAAAGTCAAAGGAATAAAAACAGAAATCTATCTTGGCAAAGACTTAGTAGATGCCGATAAAGACGGGATAATCACGCTTGAAACCTGCGAAGAATACAATCTGTCGGTGCTGGCTGTCACCGACGACGAATACAACGGTTACGGCGTCTCTACTATCGAAACAGAAATTCTGATTGACGGAAAAAAGCATAATGCCAACGACAAAATCTTTTTCCTTCCCGCAAAGCAGTGGTTTTATCCGTTAAAAACAACGGACGGTGATTTAACTCTTGAAATAAAACTGGGTGATAAAACCGTTTCTCAAAAAATCAGAATCGTGGAAGGATCGAGACCGGAAGCCACCGGATTCATTTTTGATAAACGAGTCACAAAAAACGACGACGGCTCGTTCAGCCTTACAATGAAAAAGACGAACACCTGGTCATCACAAGCCAACTCGGCTTCCGAGCAATAAACGAAAGCGACGGCGCGCCGTCAAACATAATCAGCAAATCGTCCGATACAAACGTCGTCAGCGCAGACACAACGCACCTGCACGCATATAAACCGGGCACCGCCACGATTACGTACTTTTCAATTTATGACAATACAATAACGGCAACGCTGCACGTCACCGTGCCCGACGTCGTGGACGGGCTTACCGTCGTCGCCCCCGACAGATGCGTCAAAGGCGGCAAAATCGATCTCACCGCTTATACGGGCGGCAACGTCACGAAAAACGTGAAATGGGAAGTCGTCAAAGGCGAAGGCTCAATCGATGAAAACGGCGTGTTTACGTCCGACAAATCGGGCAAAGTCACCGTGCGCGCAACGTACGTCGGCCGCCCCGACCTTACCGTCGAAAAGACGATTACCGTGTCCGTCTTCGACACCTTCCACACGCTTATACGAAAAGGGCTCGGGCACTTCTCGCTTTTCCTTGTGTTGGGGTTCGGATTGTTCGGCACGTTCTTCCTGCTTATTAAGCCGAGATGGGTGTCGTTGCCCCTTTCCTTGCTTTCGGCGTTTGTCGTCGCAGGCATTTCGGAAATGTTCCAACTGCCCGTTTTCACAAGCGGACGATACGCAACCTGGCCGGACGTCGCAATCGATTTTCTGGGCGCGCTATCGGGCATCGGCATCGCCGTTGTCGCGGTATCGATCGTCGGGTTTATCTGGTTTAAGGCAAAACCCGAAAGTTTCAAAAATATGAAAAACGAGTTCTCGTTCCTTACGTTCAAAACATCTTTCAAAAAGCAGGAAAAGATTTTCACCGACGAAAATTAATCACATTCCCCCAAACCGCAAAAACAAAAGACCGACGTTTTATCGGTCTTTTTTGATTGTTAAACATTGTTTTTTGTCGGGATACGGATATTGCCAGCCAAACGAATTCGTTATCCGCAGTACATAAATCCCGCGAAACTCACGTCCGCCCAAAGGTCTTTCAGCAGTACTCCGTCGATGTTCGCTTTTGCTTCAAACTCCTCTCTTGAACCATACTCCTGCTGCATATCTTCCGAGCAAAACACAACCGTTTCTCTCCCTTTCAGAAACACTTCGTATGATACGTTTTCATAGGTAAAAAGCATTTCGCTGTAAAAGTACAGCCCGTTCACGAACTCGTCAAAAGTCGCTTTGAACGGCAATCCTTGTTCATATTGTTTTTTTGCGGTTGTCGTCGAAACCAGCATGGGATAACTTATTCCCCATTGTTTTTCCAGAATATCCGCGTCCTTTTCAAATTTCCATCCGCAGTTTTCGCACTCGCCGTTGCCGTACCTGTCCTGCAACGCGACGCCGCCGCACACCGGACACTTCACAATCTCGTCTTTTTTGTAAGGATCGTCGTATTTGAAAAACTTGAATTTTTTTGCATCAAGTCCCGAAACGTTTCTGTTGCGCTTCTCCCATTTGAACTGCGCCAAATCTTCCCAATTCAGATTTTTCGTCCATTCGTAAGCGGTCGGTAAAAATTCCTTGATATTGCCCGTCATTGCGGGAAACGGCTCGTCGTAGCACAAAACAACGCTCGGTTTGATTCTTTTCATCATCTCGTTGTAGCCGAGCATAAAATCTTCTTCGCAATTCTCCCGGCAATACGTGCATACCACAACCGCCGAGCCTTCTTCAATGCCGTCAAAACAAAAATCAAACGACCTTTCGTCGCCCCACGATACCGTCGGAATTACCCTGAGCCCCCTGCTTTGCCAGAACGCCCCGCACCAGCGATTTTTGAATACGCTTTCGATTTGAAGCGCAAGCGGCATGTTTGTAAAAACGCTGAAATCCGGGCTGAATAAAGCATAGTATTGCCCGAGTTTTTCAAGTTCTTCGTCGGGATTGTCATAAACCTTTCCGAATTTCCAATCGTACGTGAAAAAATGAATGGTCTTATCCTTGTTTTTTTCGTCGCCGTTTCTTGCGTCTGCATAGCAAAGAAGTTGTATTTTTTCAACGTCGATATCCTGCTTTTTGATAAGCGGCATATCGTATACGCCGACGCTTTCCCCGTTATACAAAAACTCGTTCCTGACAAGTCGTTGCTTCCTTTTTTGTTTATCGATTTCGTATTCGCTCTCAATCTTTCTCATTTTCATCCCCCTAATAGTATTTATTATAATCAGGTTCTAAGATATCGGAAATTCTATGCGGCATTCCGTTTTTCCACACCCAATTATGGTCGTGCGGGAAAAAATGATTATTATGAGCGTTTTGATGATCATAATCTCTATTTCTGACAACACAACCATTGGAGTCAAACCACCTACTTTGTATTCTTATTCCTTCAAAATACAAGTCATATCGCGAATTAGGCTTTGCGCCCTTTGTCGGTAAGTCGCCTCTCTTTCCGTAAATGTTTTCTACTGCTCGATTTGGAACGCCTCCTGCACCCATTATATCACCTCTTGTTGTTTTTTACACTGTTTTAGCTAAAACAAAAGTTCAAAGGATTCGTCTCCTTCGAACTTCATTTTGCATTTTATCACGGATTTTTGTAAAGTCAATATGTTTATGACATCGCTAATCAATCCAATCTCATAGAAAAAGCAATCACAAAAACCTTAATATTCGATTTTTTTATATCTTTCGAGCAATGTGAGCTTTTGGTGCGGACAACAGGACTTGTAGAGAGCGAAGCGAGCGTAATAGCATAAGCGAGCAAGTTCACTTGCAAAGCGTTGCGTCAGCTGCACAGCGTGCAGGGGCACACGGAGTGTGCAGACAATGCCTTGCATTGTCACAAGTCCTGTCGCAAACTAAGATATAAAAAAACGAACCGAATAGTTTCGGTTCGTTTTATTCTTGTTTGGTGCGGACAACAGGACTTGAACCTGCACAGCCTTGCGACCATAAGAACCTGAATCTTACGCGTCTGCCAATTCCGCCATGTCCGCACAACGGATAAAATAATATCTTAAAAACCGCATAAAGTCAAGTATTTGAAACCATTTATGTTTAAGCGGCGAGAAGAGCGCGTGCGATGCGGTTTACGTCGGTGTTGTCGATTTTCTCGGGAATAATCGCTTTCAGCTCGTCCGCGGACAATCCTTTCACGAAAATGAAGTATTTCACGTTGGTGCCCGTATGCGTTTTTGTGGTATAAAGGCTGTTTTTGATATCGTCTTTGGTTTCGCCGTCCTTGTATTTCAGCCCGCCCGTTTCGTGGTCGGCGGTGACGATAATCGCGCTGTCGAGGTCTTTTAGCCTGTCGTATGCGATTTTAATGGAGTTGTCGAAGCTTTTAAGGTACTTTGTCATCGGGATAATATCGTTTTTGTGGCTTTTCTTGTCGATATGCGCGCCCTCGATCATCAGAAATATCCGTCCGGGAAGCGGGCTTCCATAAATTCCAGCGCGAACTCGGTGCACATTTCGAGCGTAGGCGTATCGGCGGTGCCGTCTTCCGACGGAAGCGACGAAAACGGCATAATTAATTTATTGCTCAAAACGCTTCCGCCGACGTCGTTGAAGCTTGTTGCGAACGTAAAGCCCTTGCTTTCAAACTGCGATTTATATTTCGTGTATTCGTCTTTTCCCGCGCCGAGATACAAGTCCACGACGTAGTTAATCTGCCCTTTAATTATTTCGGAAGTGTCGCCCCTGTTGTTTGCGTGCGACGAAAACGACGCCGGCGTCGCGCCGTAAAGTTTGTCCGTCGTCACGATACCCACGCCGAGCCCTTTCTCCTTGGCGTACTCTGCGATGCTTTTGACGTTATTTCCGCCGTGGCGTGCGACTTCGCCGTTATTGAATTTTTGTCCGGTTGCAAGCGCGCTTCCGGCTGCCGCACTGTCCGTGGGAATCCCGACGTTGTTTGAAACGTCGTTACGAACCCGTCTGCCCCGAGCGAGCGCATGAACGCCCTTTCGCCGTAATACGTTTCCGTCGTTTTAATATGGTTTTCGCCCATACCGTCGCCGATAAACAACACGGTTTTGCTTGCGAGCCCGGTAAGGTCTGAAAAATCGGTTTTATAAAGGTTTTTCGTGCGGTTGAGCGCAACGCCCATAAAGGCAAGCGACACCGACAGTATCGCGACGAGCGCCGCCGACACAACCCACAACAGAATTTTACTTGTCCTGACTTTTGTTTTTTTCATAATTTCTTATCTCCGTAAAAATTAAAACGTTTTTGAAGCGACGAAAGAATGTTTTCGGACGTTTTCGCGACTTCTTTAAGCGCGCCTTCTTCAAACGGAGATTTCAGCCCCGCAAGGCGAACAAGATCGGTGAAGACGTACGAGCCGCCGCGCGTTGCATGTGCAAGATACGCCTTGAACGCCTTGTCGTAATCCTTTTGCGATTCTTCCAGAAACTCGATCGCGACGGTCTGAGCAAGGCAGTAATCGATATAATAAAACGGGCTTTCAAAAATGTGATTCTGGTATTGCCATCTTGTACCTTTTGAAAGATACGGCACGTCGTCGGCGTCCATCCACGGGCGGAATTCTTTTTCAAGTTTCAGCCAGACGTCGTCGCGCTCCTTAGGCGTCATATCGGGATTTTCGTATACGATATGTTGGAAGTAATCCACTATCGTTCCGTACGGAATGAAGGTTAAAGCGTCGAAAAGGTGCTTATAACGGTACTTATTTGCATCTTTGCCGAAAAACATATCCATATATTTCCAGGCGAAACTCCATTGACATGCTGTGTGTTTCCGCCGTTTCCATTGCGCCGAGACCAAGTTCGTACGGCACGACGGGTTCCGACATATAATACGCAAAAGCGTGTCCCGCCTCGTGTGTTACGACGTCGACGTCGGCGGTCGTTCCGTTGAAGTTTGCGAAGATGAACGGCTGGTGATACTTATCGAAACTCGTCATATATCCGCCAGTCCATTTGCCTTCGCGCGTGAACACGTCGAACGCGTCGGTATCCATCATCATATCCATAAACGCGCCGGTTTCGGGGCTCATATCCTTGTACATTTCCTGCCCTGCTTTCAGAATGCCGCGCTCGTCGAGAGCGGGTTTCGGATCTTCCTGAAAATACGTGTCGTTGTCGTATAAACGCATGTGGTCGATGCCGAGTTTTTCCGCAACCTGCTTTTTCAGACGCGTCACGACGGGCACGATATCCTTTAAGACGTTTTCACGGAAAACCTTTACCATTTTTTCGTCATAGCAAAGCCTGCCCATGTTGTAGTAGCCCAACTCGACGTAGTTCTTGTATCCCATTTTCTTTGCCATAAGGTCGCGGTTTTTGACCATTCTGTCAAAGACGTCGTCCAGAAAATCGCTGTGTTTTTCCAGCGTTTTTCCAAGTGCGACGTACGCTTCTTTCTGGTTGCGCGGTCGCTGTCCTGTGCGAATTTGCGAAGTTCGCCAAGCGTAATATCCTTGCCGCGGAAATTATAAGTGCATTCCGACACGAACTTTGAGTATTCCGTAACAAGCGCGTTGTCTTTTTGCATTTCGGGAACGATCGCGTCGCTCACCGCTTTTTTTCTGCAACTCGAATTGTTTAATGATGACGGGATTTATTTTTTTGTTTTGAGTTCGTCCAAAAACACTTACTGCTTAAAAATCGCGTCGGCGTATTTCAGATAACTCACCTGCACCACGGGCATTTTTCTCGTCGTAGTAGTCCTTTTCGGCGCTGTAAAACTCGTCCTTGGTATTAAGCGTGAAAACGGGCGTTCGCAAGCGACGACTCCGTATAAAAAAATCGCGCAAAGCGTCGTTCACGAGTTCTCTTGCTTCCAGCACGTCGTCGACGGACTTCGCCGCGTTGATTTTTTTCAACCGCTTTTATCAATGACGCCGCATACCTTTTCGGCGTCCGCTCTTTCATAAGGAATTTCCGAAACTTTCATTCTTTGCATAAATACTCCTTTGCGCGAAAAAACGCGCGCTACCGTTAAATTGTAGCACGCGCCTTTGAAAAATTTCAATAATAAACGCCGTTTAGTTATTAAAACGTAACGGTTACTTCATATTCGAACGTCTTTCCCGCGGGGAGAGTGTTGATAAGGGAATTTGTTTTTTTCAGTTCTCTGTCGCAATCGACGGTGTCGGGAAGTCCCCCACCACGCTTCGATGCAGGCGTATTTGCCCATTTTGTTGTTGGACCATATCGCAAGCACGGGAACGTTGCCGATGTCGAACGTGATTTTTCTTGCCGTCGCGGCGCAGAAGGGTTACTTTTTTTCGCGTTGTTTTTTTCGTGACGACCGCATCGTGGATAAAGGTCGATTTCACCAGGGGGATTTTGTTGGTAAATTCCGACTTTTTCTCGCCCTTGACAAGGTGCAGATCGTCGTCGAATTCATATTCTTCGATGGGTTTATCGGTGTCGATGATCGCAAAGTTGCCGGATACGTCGCAAGTATCGTCGGTTTCGTCGCCGACAAGCGCCCATCCAAAGTGCGTGCCGAGCCCGAAAGGCATATCGACGTCGCCGGTGTTTACGACGGTGTACGTGATTTTCATACTGTTTCCGACAAGCGCGTATTTCACCTTGAAATCGAAATCGAACGGATATTGTTTTTTGGTTTCTTCCGAAGACTTAAAGTCCATTACGAGCGTGTCGCCGGTGTTGCTTTCCGCCGTGAAGACGTTGTAGCGGGCAAGCCCGTGGTTTTTCATTTCGTAGCGTTTTCCGTCGACGGTATACCAGCCGTCTTTAAGGCGCGCGACGAAGGGGAAGATGACGATGTCTTTCGACTTCCACGATTTCTCGCTGCCCTGCCAGAGATATTCCTCGCCGCGATATTTCACGCTGTCGAGAAGGCTGCCGTTTTCGTTGACCGTTACGTCCAGAATGCCGTTTGTGATGTTTTGCATAATTTTACCTCTTATCTTTTTTATTTTCAAAAATTGAAATTTGCCGTGTTGTAAATCGTCGCGACCGACGTTTCTTCCGATTTTTTCCTGCCGCGCTCGCTTTCGATTGTCCAGGATATGAACGGCGGATATTTCGCGCGTTTTTCTTGCTGCGCGGAATCCCCAGAATATTGCAAAGCAGAAAATCGGGTTTGAAATCGAGTTTCGGCGTCTTCGGCTTAAAGCACGAGAGCGCAATTGTATATCCCTTATCTTTAAAATACTTTGCCGCCTTTTCGTTGAAGCCTATGTACATATATTTGCCGTTATAGGACTTTAACTCATCAATCAGTGCGTCACAAAGTGCGATTTCGTTGTTTCGGCACTTCAACTCAATCAATATCGGGGTGCGCCCGTCAACCGCCGCAAGCACGTCTTTCAGCGTCGGAATCGTGTGCGAAGTGTTTTTGAGTTTAAGCGCGGTCAGCTGACTTTCCGTCATTTCTTCGACAACGCCGCTTACGCCGCACATACGCTTTAACGTGTAGTCGTGAAACACGACGAGTTTATTGTCCTTTGTCAGATGCACGTCGATTTCAAGCCCCAGCCCTTTGTCCGCCGCAATGCGGATTGCAGTGAGCGAATTTTCGGGCAAAGTCTTGTCGAAACAGCCGCGATGGGCGTAGTCTTTCACGCCGCCGAGAATGTCAAGAACGTTTTCCATATTATTCAAAAATCCTTTTATAATGTTTTTCGCTTGTTCGTATAAATCTTTTCGGGTGCCGTCGTTTATCGCGACGTAGTCCGCCCGCTTTATTCTTTCGTCGTCCGTGGTTTGATTTTTAATTATGTTTTTCGCAAGGTCTTTTGATATGTTCCTTGTCGAAACGATGCGGTTTATTCTCGCGTCTTCACAGGCAGTCACGACGATTACTCTGTCAAACAAATCCGTCATTCCGCTTTCAAACAAAAGCGGCACTTCGACGACGGCATCGCCCGTGATTTCTTCGATTTTCCGCCGTATTTCGGGGTGCGCGAGCGCGTTGAGCGTTTTGCGTTTCTTCTCATCCGAAAACACTTCTTCGCGAAGAGCAGCCTTATCGACTTTCCCGTCTTTTACGGCAAGCGGAAATGCCGCCGAAAGTTTTTCGATATATCTTTGTCGCGCAAAAGTTCCGCATTGATTTCGTCGGCGGAATACGTCCTTATCCCAAGTTCTTTCACGGCGCGCATAAATTCGCTTTTACCGCGCCTATGCCGCCCGTTACCGCAACTTTCATATTACGCCTCGTACCAGCTTTTGCCGCTTGCGACGCCGACCGTAAGGGGGACGCTGAGTTTTACCGCGGTTTCCATGCTTTCTCTCAGGATTTTTTCAACCTTGTCCTTTTCGTTTTCGTCGGCTTCCGCGATAAGTTCGTCGTGAACCTGCAAAAGAAGTTTCGCGCTTGTTCCTTCAAGGTTTTTCGCCGTTTTCAGCATTGCGATTTTTATAATGTCGGCGGCGGTACCTTGCAGCGGGAAGTTCATTGCGGCGCGCTTGCCGAACTCTCTCACGGCGTAGTTACTTGACGAAAGTTCCGGCATAAGACGTATGCGGTTGAAAAGTGTTCTTACAAAGCCGTGCTCTTTTGCGAATTCGACCTGTCCGTCCATAAACTCCTTGACCTTCGGATAAGTCCTGAAATACCGTTCGATATACTTTTGCGCGTCGGTAACCCTGATCGACAGGTTTTGCGCGAGCCCGAAGTCGCTTATTCCGTAAATTATTCCGAAGTTGACCGCTTTTGCGTTGCGGCGCATTTCGTCCGTTACGTCGGCAATATCGACGCCGTAAATCTCCGCAGCGGTCGAGGCGTGAATGTCGCAGCTTTCGTTGTACGCCCGTATGAGGTTTTCGTCGCCGCTCATGTGCGCCATAAGACGAAGTTCGATTTGCGAATAGTCGGCGGAAATCAGCACTTTCCCCTTTTCCGCGACGAACGCACGGCGGATTTCCTTGCCCTCGACAGTGCGAGTCGGGATATTTTGAAGGTTCGGCTCGGTCGAAGACAGCCTGCCCGTGTTCGTCAGAGTCTGCTTGTATTCGGTATGCACGCGCCCGTCGGACGACACCGCCTTTTCAAGCCCCAGCACGTACGTCGACAACAGTTTGGAAATCTGACGGTACCTTAAAATAAGCGGGATAATCGGGTGCTCTTCGTAAAGTTTTTCAAGCACGTCCACGTTGACGGAAAGCCCCGTCTTGTTCTTTTTGGACGGTTTCAGCCCGAGTTTGTCAAACAATATCACCGTAAGTTGTTTCGGCGAATTTATGTTGAAAGTTTCGCCGGCGTACGAGTAAATCTTTGCGGTGAGCGTTTCGATTTCGTCCTCGTATTTTTTCCGAAGTTCTTCCAGAACCCCGACGTCGACTTTCACGCCCGCACATTCCATATCGAACAAAACCCGTTCAAGCGGCAGTTCGATATCGTGATACAGCGACGAAAGATCTTTGCTTTCAAGTTCCTTTTCAAGGTAGTCGCAGATTGCGAAAAACGCCGTAACCGAGTCGCCCGAAACGTTTGCGGCGGCGGCAAGAGTAACGATATCCTTGAAACTTCTTCCGCCGAAAACGAGATAAGCAAGAAGTCCGATATCCTTTGGCGTTGCCGACGTTTCGACGCCGGCGTCCTTGAAAAGATGCAAAAGTTTTTTCAGGTCGGATACGACGCACTCGCTTGTCAAATGCGGCGCGATTTCTTTCAGTACGTCGTCCATCGTCATACCGCCGAAAAGGTCGTAATTTTGTTTAATCACATAAAGTCTGTCGGCAGAAAACGCAACGTCGACGTCCGCCCCTGCGTTAAGCGCGAAAGGCTTTCCTTTGTTGTCGTCAAACAACTTCTTCAAATCGTCGATGTTGTCAATTTCAACGGTTGTATATTCGATTTTGACTTGTGAAGTGTCATTTTCGTCGGATTTTACTTCTTCGTCGGTGAAAGAGAAACGCTTTGTAAGCGACGTGAATTCCAGCGCGATAAGCGCGTTTTTCGCACTTTTTGAAAGCGGATACGAAAACGTAATATCCGACATTCCGATATCAATCGGCACGGCGGTATTTATTGTCGCAAGCGTGTAAGAAAGCCGCGCCATATCTTTCCGTCCCTGATTTTTTCACCGAGTTTCCCTTTGATTTCGTCGGCGTGAGAGAGGACGTTTTCCATTGTGCCGTAGGTTTTGAGAAGTTCCATCGCGGTCTTTTCGCCGATGCCCGGAATCCCCGGAATATTGTCGGACGCGTCGCCGCGAAGAGCCTTGTAGTCGATAATCGCCGACGGCGTTTCGAAGCCGTCTTCAAAAAGCCTTTCCTTGTCGTATCTCACGACTTCGGTGATTCCCCTTTTCGTGAAAAGCACGTTGGTGGTGTCGTCGATAAGTTGCAAGCTGTCGCGGTCGCCCGTGACGATATCCGTAGGACACGAAAACCTTTTTGCAAGCGTGCCGATAATATCGTCCGCCTCGTAGCCTTCAAGTTCCACGATTTTTATCCCAAGGTCGCCGATAAGTTTTTTAAGGACGGGCACTTGTTTCACAAGTTCTTCGGGCATGGGTTTTCTGGTCGCCTTGTAGCCCGCATACATATTATGTCTGAACGTCGGCGCTTTCAGGTCAAACGCAGCCGCGATATGCGTCGGTTTTTCTTCCTTGATAAGCCGCGCGAGCATGGACACGAATCCGAAGATCGCGCCTGTTGGGTTTCCTTTGCTGTCGGTAAGACCGGGGAGCGCGTAATACGCGCGGTGCAAAAGGCTGTTGCTGTCGAGAAGTAAAAGTTTTTCCATTATTTATTAAGGCGTTTTGGCGAGTGATAGCACTTATAAAACGCTATGAATATTTCCTTTAATTCGTTTTTGATACCCCTGTCGTTTTTGATGACCTCGTCTATGCCGCCTTTAATGCCCTTTGCGGCTTTTTTCGCGGCGGAGAAAACGGCGTCGTAAAACTCGTCGATATCGTAAAAGCGGAAGCGGTCGACGTTGAAATACACGGCGAAAACTTCCAAGAAGTTTTCAAACACCTGCAAGTCCGAAGACTTCGACGACAGTTTAAGTATATCGCGCAGCGTGTCGATGACGTCCTCGATATTCGCGTCCTGCGACTTATGCACTTTAAGTTTCGCAAGGGTTACGACTTCTTCGATGGCTTTTCTGTCGATGCCGTGCATAAAGTCGGAAAACGCCTGATCGTCGACGGCGCGCACGCAGAATCTGAAACTCGGCAAGCCCAGAATTGTGCGCTTTGCCTCGTAATAGCCCATTTCCTTGAATCTGTCGATATTTTCTTTCGTGAAGTTTACGGCGTAATCGAGCTTTTCGCTGGGGGTAAACACCAGAAGTTTCGCGCCCTTTAAGTCAACGTCGCGGTACGCGCGGTATTTTTTGATATTCGTGCGGATTGCGACGATTTCGTCGTAGCCTTTGTCGACCAGCATTTTCACGGGCATATTGTCGTAAACGCCGCCGTCGATGAACCACTTGTTTTCTTTGCCTTCGATTTTTTGCCATTTGAATGCGGGATACGCCGATGACGCCATTACGTAATCGTAAATCTGCCCTTTGGGGATATCTTCTTTCATCATGTAATGCGGCGCGAAATCGGGGACGGAATAGGTCACAAGTCCGAAGTCTTTATCACTTTTTCTGATTGCCTTTCGTCGATATATTGTTTCAGAAATGCGCGCATTTTGTCCGCCGTCGTATCGACGAACACGCCAAGGTTTCTTAAAAGTTTCCCGACGTTGCCGATAAGCTGCGCGTTGAATTGCCCCTGCATCAGTTCTTTATCGACAGTTCGTCCATATCAAGGACGTTCTGCATATTGATATTGTCCCAAAGTTCCAGGGTTTTTTCCCAGTCGCCGGCGCAGAACATAGCAGCGTTGATCGCGCCGATACTCGTGCCGACGTAGCCGTCAAAATCGGCAAGCCCCATTTCGCGCAGAGCCGTCATAACGCCGATGTGATACGCGCCTTTTACGCCGCCGCCTTCCAATGCAAGACCTTTCATAAAACACCTCTGATAGTTCTTATACACATTATTATAACTATCATAAAGCGCGCTTGTCAAGAACGAAAAAGAAAACCGCCGTAAATACGGCGGTTACAAAGTTCAATCGTTGTTTATTCTCCGCGAAGCAGTTTGTACAACTCCTGCGAGTGAACGAGATTTGAATTGTGTTTTACGGGCGTTTTGCTTTCGTCGGTGTATCCGTAAAACGTCACGGGATTCATGTTGCCCACGATAATTGCCGCGCCGGGACTGATTTCCGCAACAAGTTCGTTGAGCTTGATTTCTGCGTGATCGAATCCGTTTTCTTCAAGCGCGCCCGTTACGGTTACGCGGTTTTCGTGACTCAGCCCGCTGAACAACATTCCGCAGTGCATATATCTTACGCCGGAGTCTTTGACAAAAAGATGCTCGTAGCGTTTCCCCTGTAATCCTTTTTGGATAACGTCTTTCAGAATCTTGTCGATTGCGTCGTTGTTGGTGATTCCGCCGACAAGGTCAAGGTCGACGTCCTGTTTCCAGTTGTAAATTCTCAGTATTCCCTGAATGTCGAGATTGCAGGTATGCTCTTCGTTGTTGTCGCCGCTGGAAAATCCGACGGACGGGGATGCCGCCTGACCGTATACGCAGTTTTTCATCACGACTCTCTGGTTCTTAAAAATGCACCAGGAGAAGCAGGTGAATTTGCTGCTGTTGCTCATAATCGTGCCTTCGATAAGCGTTTCGGCAAAATCGCCTTTCTTTATCGCCTCTTCCTCGTTGTTGTAGCTGCCGACTTTCATGCAGTACATTGCGTTTTCGATGACGCAGTATTGCACGTGCACGTTGCCCTTCGTTTCGACGCCGATACCGACGAAGTCTTTGCTTGCAAAAGTGTTGTTTTCGGAAGTTCGGACGACTTAATCTTCACGTTCCTTAAAAGTACGCGCGGCGCGTCTTTTCCCTCAGGACCGTCCATCACGAGTATGTTCGAGCCCATGATGTTCGGCTTGGCGGTCGGATCGTCGTAGTCGCGATGTTTCCAGTCAATCGTATGCCCGTTGCCGTAAAGACTTGTCTTGAGTCTGAGCGGCGCATCGTCCCATGTCCTTGTTTCTTCGCCCTTTTCGCCCGAAAAACGGGATGTGTCTGCTTCGGTATATCTTTTGGAACGAATTGTAATATCGTTTCTCATGAACACTTCGTACTTCTTTCCGTCGATTTCTTCGTTGACGGCTTTCATGAGTTCATCGGCGGTTTCGACGTTGACGCCGTACATCACCGTGAAGTTATATTCCCTTTTGATGCTGTCGCCGGCATACGGGCTGTCCTTTGCCTCGGCAACGACTTTCACGTTTTTGCGTACGCCTTTTTCAAATTCCGAAAAAGTAATCACACCGTTTTCGTCAATCGTCGCGATATCGCCGTCGCTTACTACCGACCATTTGAAACGGTTCAGGTTTTCACTGCCCGTAAGGTCTTCGGGCGCAACGACTTTGATTTGTCTGAACGGCACAAGCCGACCTGTCATTTCTTCGCCCGAATATTCAAAATACATATTGCCGTAAACGCACTCGTCCGCGATACCTTGCGGGGCATCTTTTTCCAGCATAAAATATATAACGGGTTTTCTCACGTGAAGATCGATTGAAATACTTTCTTCGCCAAATTCTGCGGTAAACGTGACTTCACCGCTTGAAATCGCAGTGATTAACCCCGTTTTTTCGTCGATTGTCGCAACGTCGTTGTTTGACGAATAATAACGCGCGCCGCTTGCTTTTTCGCCGCTTGCGGCAAATATCGCGTTGAGTTTATACGGGACTTTCCCGACGATAACGGTGCTGTTTTCAATAACGTCGGCGTTTTCGAAAACAATCGAAGTTTCACTTTCGACCTTGCGTAACGTCATTGTTTTTCCGCCCTTTTCAAGGACGGCGTAACCCGCTTTTCCGCTGAACACGATTGCGCCGGATTCAAGCGTGGCGTTTTGAGATTTAACGAGAGTGCTTCCTTCCGCGCCTATCGACGAAAGCGAAACGCTGTCGGTATAAACGTATTTCAAAGCCATCGGGAACACTCCGCCGCGCACCGTAATCTGAACCGTGCGGACGATTTCGGGCGCAACGCGCTTCTCGCTTCCCGACACGAAATCTTTGGATTTGAGTTTCATGGTGACGGTTGCCGTTCCCGCGCCCTGCGGCACGACAACGCCGTTTGCGTCAACCGAAAGAACGTTTTTGTCGCTCGACTCCCAGGTGACGTATTCAAGATCCACGTCGATGGGGTGCGCGCACGCTTCAAGGCGGATTATTTCGTCCGTCGTGATGTCGATGCCGGGCATTCCGTCGAGTTGTTTCGCGTCTTTATAAACGATGTAAGCCGACCTTGCGACATCGCTTTTAATCTCAAAGCGGCACCTGTCGGTTTTGCCGCCGTCGTCGGTTTTCGCGACAACGTCGAACGTGCCCGTCCAGTTTATGGTAACGTTGCCGTTATCGTCGACGGTTGCAATATCGCCTTCGTACTCGGGATCGTACGATACCGAGTTTTCAATGCTCCAATGGACTTTTTTATTCGTTGCTTTTTTGGGAAGGACCAGCGCGGCAAGCTGATATTGCATGCCGGGGCGGTCAAAATACAGCGAAACGCTGTCAACGTCCTGATAAAAATCGGGGTCAACGATTGCAATGCTCGCAACCGTAATATCGGGCGTGATCAGAACCACGTTTGTAACAAGAACAACAGCCGCAACGATTGCCATAGGAATTATCAGTAATAATCCTATCAGTACTTTTTTCATCGGCGTCTCCTACTTTTTTTCAGCGGCAAAGAACCTTTCGTCTGCCGCAAGGAATATACGAAACATACAATATTTCGTTTTGAAATTATACTTATTGATAAAGTTTATTATAGCGTTTGTTAAGTTTTACGAAAAGAAGCACAAGCCCCAGTGCCGCCGCAACGCCCGACACGATGAGCAAAAGCCCCATAATCGACTTTGCGCCGTGTTTGATGGGTATTCCCGCAAACGTGGGCAGGAACCCGCCGATCATCGTAAACAAGCCGTACAACACCGCAAACACAAGCCCGAGAGCAAGCGCGATGGCAACGTTTTTGTTTGCCGAGACAAGCTCGCCGTCGCCCATGAAGTTGAACGTGGGCGATTTGGTATCGAACCACATGCAAAGACTCGTCAACGCAATGTTTGAAAACTCCGCGATAAAGAATATCATAACCGCGTCTACGGGCGATACGAACTTCGCGCCGCTTACAGCGATGCAGCAAAGGATAATCGAAAGCGTTGCTACGCCCGAATACAAAAGGAATTTTGCAAGCACCTGCTTCCAGTACGGCAACGGAATAATCTTCGTATGATAAAAGCATCCGCCTTCCCTGCTTATCGCCGTTGACGAGAACGACACGATGACCGTTACGAAAATCGTAATGACCATAAGCGATATGCCGGGCAGAATGTTGTTGCCGACGCTGTTGCTGCCGACAGAACCCGCAAGCGCGTTGCAGTAATATACCATAACGGGTGCTGCCGCCGCCATGACGAGATATTGGAAGCTGTAATTGAAACTTCTTAAAATCCCGTAAAAATCACGGCGCATATACGACAGGAACGGCGGAAGAGGTTTGTCCGAGGTGCGTTTCGTGAAAGAAGCGCGCTGATTTCGATGCCGTCCAGAATCGTGCTGAAATACCACTTTTTGACGATGAGCATCGCAATAAGCCCGACGCCCGTCGTAAGCAGCAGGACGTAAATAAGGTTAATATACGGGTGACGTCCCAAAAGCATGTTCGCGTAAAGGTTGAACGGGAACGCGCCTGCCGCAAACTTCCCGATTCTGCCCATGACTTCCGGGCTGAACAACGCCATATCCTTTTCAATGTAAAAACCGACAAGCGATTTCAGCAGTTGCATGTACGCGACGAATATGCCCACGACCACAAGGATCGTAACGCACAATACGATGCCGTATTTGTTTTTGATAAGGTTGATTAACTTCATCACGGGGATTGCCACGATGTTCGCCAGGAAGAACGGCAGGAAGCTGCTTAAAAACGTCGTGAGTATCGCCACGGGATAGAAAATCTCAGGCGGCCTTCCGAGTGCGCCCGCCTTTTGCAGAATAACGCCGTAACAAATGTAAAACGGCAGAAGAATCCCCATCGTAATCAAAAAGTTGCTGATGAATACGAATATCGACTTCGCAATGAAAATCTGCGTGCCGTTCACGGGGAATCGCAGCAATATTTCGTTGTCGCCGCTGTAATAAAGCGCCTTGATGAGCGTTGCGGTGCAAATGAAAAATTGCAGGATTATCGACGCCATCGACACGATGACGATGTAACTGTCGCGAAGTCCGGGACGCGCGACGAACATTTGCGTGAAAAGCAAAATCAAAAATACGATTATTGCATACATCAGGCCGGACATAATTAAATTGAATATCCATTTCCCGACGTTGCCCGCGCCGATACGTGTGCCGTATCCAAGCGGGATTTCATATCTATTTTCAAAAGCGCGCGTATGGTAAACCAATCGTCGCGCACCTTTTTCCGATGCGCGGCAAGCGCTTCCTTGTTGATTTTATCAGACATTCCACGCCCTCCTTTCTTCCTCGGTGGACGAGATTTCAAAGAATCGTTTTTCAAGGGTTTCGCGGTTTGCGGGATCGGACAAGTCGATGACGCAGTGCAAAATGCCGTCGTTGATTATCGCGACTCTGTTGCAGACCTTCGCAACCATATCGAGGTTGTGGCTGCTGAAAAATACCGTGTTGCCCTTGCGGACGTGTTCACGCATATAACTTAAAATTTCCGCCGTGGATTGCGGGTCGAGTCCCATCATCGGCTCGTCCAGCACCCAGAGTTTCGGCTCGTAAATAAGCGCGGCGATGATACAAATCTTCTGCTTCATACCGTGGCTGTACGACTTGATCTGACGGTCGACGGCAAAACGAAGTCTGAATAAGTCCAGAAACATGTTGAGCCTTTCTTCGCGGTCGGCTTTCGGCACGCGGTAAAGGTCGGCGACGTAGTTTACGTATTCCCTGCCCGTCAGACGTTCGTAAACGCTGTGGTTGTCGGGGACGTAACCCATGTTCATTTTCGCCTGCATAGGCTCTTTCACGATATCGTATCCGCAAATCGTGATTTTGCCTTCTTCAAACGGAAGTATGCCGGTCAGACATTTTATGGTCGTGGATTTGCCCGCGCCGTTCTTGCCCAGAAATCCGAAAACTTCGCCGGGTTTCAGTTCCAGCGACAAATCTTTTACGGAATATACCTCGCTGTTGGCGTACCTTTTTTTAAGGTGGTCGATTTTAAGCATCGGGGGCGCGCCTTCGATGACGGTGTTTTCGTTTGAAAAATCGCCAAGTCTTTTGTGGACTTCCGTGTCGTTGGACGCGCTTACGTCGTCAAGAATTTCGGGTTCGCGCTCGTCAAGAGTTTCAAGTTCTTCCGCTGTGGCGTCTTCCATAATCTGGTCGGGCGTTTCCGCGACTTCAAGTTCGTGTTTATTCTTTTTGAATTTCATTTTCATTTTGCACCTTTCGTATTTGTTATAGTGTGCGTAAAGCAACGATATAATCCTTTTAATATTATATCGCTTGCATTTTACCATACGCGTTCGGTTTTGACAAACGTTTTCGGTCGTTTATCACATTACAAAAGTATTACAATCAATTAAAAAATACCTTAAAAATAAAAACCCCCGACTGAGCGAGGGTTTTTTGACGATTATGATTTCAATGACTTTTTACTTTTTGAAAGAGAGCTGCACGCTGAACGAATGCTTCACGACGGGATAGATTTTGTATCTCGGTTTAGTGCATGCAAAGGCAGGTACGTCGCCGCCTACGCCGCGTTGTTTTCCGTCAAAAGTGACAGTTAAACGTCCGGTTTTTTGCAATAAATGCCTGTGTGTGGTGTTTTCCAACTGTTCGATACTATACTCGTTGACGCTTGCTTCAAAGGGTTTTCCGACATATTTGATTTGCAGCGTCGGCTTGTCTTCGCCGCACACTTCAAGCCATCTCATTTCGGTGTGGTTGCTGCATTCCTGCGGGGTGAGATAGCCGTGTTCGAACTCTCCGACTTCGCCTTCGTACACGCCGAGAATCGCCGCGTCGCCACGGTCGCAATAGTTTTCAAACGGACCTTTCCCGTAAAAACGCATCTTGTCGTAACCTTCGTTGAGTTCGGTCACGAAGCCGTATCTCGGCAATCCGTAAGCGCGTCCGCGCACCGACATCTGGACGATAACGTTGCCCACGCCGTCGAATTTATAGGTCGTTTTCAGCCCCAGTCTTGTGCTTATCCAATGCACTTCGACCTTGATCGAGCCGTTTTGTTCCTTGACCTTAATCCTGCCGACTTTCAGGCGTTTCGTGGCTTTTTTGTAATACCACTTGCCCATAATCGCCCTTACGAACGCGGGGACTTGCGGCAGGTAATCGTTGTCGGTTATCGCGCGCCAGAAGTTGGGTTTTACGGGTTCGTGCAGAAGCGGCGCGTTGTCTTTCGTGAAGAAGTTGAGTCCGCCCGTTTTCTTGTCGATTGCGGCGTCGAATTCTTCGGTATAAACGCGTACCTCGTCCTTGTTGTTTTCGTAAACGGGTTTGACGGTCATATCGACTGCTTTGCCCTTTTTCGGATTATACAAAATCTGCTCGTACGCGACGATATGCCCCGCCGGCGCAAAGAACGTATCTTCCGCAAGACTGAGTTCCACCACGATCGAAAGTTCGTTTTCGCGGTTTTTGATATACTTTTTAATATTGATTTCGCCCGTGCTGAGCGGCTTGATTTCGGGCAGGTCGAGCTTGACCTTTTCCACGAATTTGCCTTCTCTCAGAATTCTCATCGACAGCTTGAATCTGTCGTCGAGCGGAGTTATTCTGTGGCGGTTTTTAATAATAAGGTTGTCGCCCTTCGTCGAAAAATCGACAAGTTGATATACTTTTTCACTTCAAACAGCGCGGGTTGCGGGGTTCTGTCGGGCTGAACGATACCGTTGAAGACAAAGTTGCCGTCGTTGGGTACGTCGCCAAAGTCGCCGCCCTGCGTCCATTTGACCGTGCCGTCGTTTTCAACCTTTTTGATGCTCTGATCCGCAAAGTCCCAGATAAACCCGCCTGCGAGTCTGTCGTATCTCAAAAACTCTTTCCAGTAATCGTTGAAGTTGCCGAGGCTGTTGTTCATCGCGTGCGCGTATTCGCAAAGTACGAAAGGTTTGTCACGGTAATCCTTGGGCTTAAAGACCTTGCCCGTCGGCGACCACAACGCTATGCAGTGAGTATAAGGTTTTTTACATTCGCCGATGCGTTTCATTTTCTCCTGACGGGTGTACATATCGCTCAGAACGTCGGACGAGCGGAAGTCGGTGTCGGGATTGTAATGAATGGGGCGCGTTTTGTCGATTTCAAGCGCGGCTTCGCGCATTTTTACGAAGTTTTGGCCGTAGCCCGCCTCGTTTCCGAGCGACCAGAAGATGACCGAGGGATGGTTTTTGTAAGAGTCTACCATGTTACGCATACGGTAAACGACGTGCCCTTCCCAGCGTTTGTCAGAGCCCGGGATTCTGGACGCAAGACCGTGCGTTTCAAGGTTACATTCGCTCATTACGATGATGCCGTATTTGTCGCAAAGTTCGTAAAAGTCGCGGCTGTCGGGATAGTGGCTCGTGCGGATTGCCGTGATGTTGTTTTTGCGGCAAAGGATGATGTCGTTTTCATTGAACTCGCGCGAGACGTATCTGCCGTGTTCGGGATCGAATTCGTGACGGTTTACGCCGCGGATTTCAAAGGTTTGCCGTTAAGCATAATGAACGGGCCGCGGTTTGTTTCGGGATTATAGCCCGTGATTTCCACCGTTCTGAAACCGAACATAAGTTTTCTTCTGTCCGCCATCACGGTGTCTTCGCCGTCTTCGTAAAGGATATAATCCACTTCGTAAAGATAAGGATTTTCCATTTCCCAAAGCGTTACGTCGCGGACTTCTTTCAAAAAGTCGACCTTGTAACTTCCGCCGTTTTTGATTTCGGGAATGATGACAATGTCCTTAAAAACTTCCTGCCTGTCGGCGTCGCGAAGCATCACGACAAGCCTGCCGCCGCTGAAATCGGCGCGTTCCGCACGCATCGAGATTTCCGCGCGAAAGAACATAACACCGTCTTTATTGGTGAATTCCGAATAGTTAAAGATGTCGGAAATGAATTTCTTCGGACGATATACAAGGAAAACGTCGCGGAAAATACCGCTCATTCTCCACATATCCTGATCTTCAAGGTAACTGCCCGTCGAGAACTGATAAACCGTCACCGCAAGGCGGTTTACGCCGTCTTTTACGAAGTCGGTAACGTCGTATTCCTGATAGTCGAACGAGTCTTCGCTGTACCCGACGAAGTTGCCGTTGACGTAAACTTCGCCCGCGCTTTCGATACCGCCGAAATTGATAAGAACGTTATCGTCGTCGTTTTTTTGGCACTCGAAATCAAGGACATATAACCCTGCCGGAGCCTCGTCTTCCTTTACGTGCGGAATCTTGCTTTTGATTTCGTTTCAAGCGCGTGCGGGTAACGGATATTGAGATATTGCGGTCTGCCGTACCCTTCGATCTGCCAGTTGGACGGCACGGTTATTTCGTCGAAATTCGACACGTCGTAGTCCGCCGCATAGTAGTTTTCGGGGATATCCGCGATTTTTTTCGCGTACTTGAATTTCCATTTGCCGTTAAGCGATACTATTTTTTTGTTGCCTTCGTCGTCGTACGGAAAACCCGCGCCGTTGCGCTTTTCGGCATTTACGTTATAAACGTTTATATCGTTGAACAACTTTTTTTCCATGGTCTTTCTCCTGTAAGTTATATGTCGGTTTTTTATTTATTAAGGATTACGATGCGGCCGCAGTTCGGGCATTCAACAAAGTCGCCGTCTTCTTTCAGTTTTCCGATGCAGTCGTTGGGAAGGTTCATTCCGCAGTAGCAACTTCCGTCGCCGGCGTATTCCACGAATGCCGGGAGTTTTCTTGCCGCCCTGCACCGCTTGTACATCAGAATGAATTTGGGATCTATGTTTTTCTCAACCGCTTTCAGTTTTTCCATCACGGGGCGACCTTCGTTTTGCAGTTTGAGTTTCAAGCCTTGATAACTTTGCAGCGCGACTTTGTATTGCTCGTTGAGCTGCACCGCCTGACGGGTAAGATTGTCGCTGTTGTCTTTCACCTGATCGATACGGGCGGACACTCTTTGCAGTTCCCGTAGCAGTTTGTTGACGTCTTCGGAAAGCCCCGCAAGAACCTTTTCGTAATATTCGATTTCCTGTTCGTCCTGAACGTCGGAGATGGAGTCCGCGATTTCTTTCACTTCGGATTCGTACTTACCGACGTTTGCCGCAAGTTTTTCGGCGTTCAGATTAAGTTCGTCCGCTTCGCTCTGGAATTTTGCCATATTGTCGCCCGCGGTCTTGATTTTTGCGTTCAGGGCGCTTGCCTTTTCTTTTTCGGTACTGTTGTTGAGTTCTCTTTCGATTTTTACAAGTTCCGAATCGATTTTCTGGTATTCGAGCATACTGTCAAATTTCATATATACACCTCGCGGAAATCAGCCGTTAAAGGGATTTCCTTCATAATATTTTACAATTTTGATTGTGTCAAAGTGACACTTTAATATGTCATTAAGAACGTCATTAAAACACGTTTCGCTTGCATAATGTCCTACGGACATTAAAGCGTAATTCGTTTCTTTTGCTTCCAGCAGGATATGATGCTTAAACTCGCCGGAAATACACAAATCCGCGCCGACTTCTCTTGCACGGGAGAAACATTCGTCGTCGCCGCCCGCGCCGTTTATCATCGCGACTTTTTTAATCTTCTTGTTTTCGTCGCCGACCGTGAAAATCGTGTCGTCGCACAAAAGTTTTTTGACTTTTTCCTTAATTTCAGAAAATTTCATATCGACGTCGCCTTGCGCGCCGAATCCGTTATCGAACAGCGTCGTTACGTTTTTCGCGCCGATTGCTTTCAGCGTGCGTACCGCCATATTGTCGTGAAATCCGTCAATGTTCGTGTGGGCGGCGTAAATCGCCGTGCCCGACACGTATGCCGACGCAATTACGTCGCATTTATAATCTTTCGTCAAAAAACTCTTTCGCGGCGTAAAGATTATCGGGTGATGCGAAATAATAAGGTTGCAGCCATTGCTTGCGGCTTCTTTAAGCGCGCCGTACGTCGCGTCGACCGTCAGAAGCACGCCCGTGCATTCTTTCTCGTCGTCTCCGACAATAAGCCCGGGGTTATCGTACGGCAACGCCGTGTCAAGCGGCGCGACTCTTTCGATTTCAGCGATTATTTCTTTGATTTTCATATTCTTCGATCTCTCTCGTTTCGGCAAGGATTTTTTCAAGCGATTCGCCTTTCGCGCGGGACGCAAGCATTTTCAGAATTTTTTTACGCATGCCGATAAATTCCGCAAGGTCTTCCGTTTCGTCCTTTCCGAAATAGGTTTCAAACGGCGTGTAGCGCGTATATCCGATTCCTTCCGCGACGATGACGGGATAAAACTTGTTGCCACTTTTCACGACGCCGTCCTTTTTCACGAAAAATCCGTTTTCCTGCAAAAAGGCTCTCAGAACGTCGGCGTGCTGATGCGGGACGAGAATATACTTCTCGTATCGCTTGTCCGAGTCGCTTAAAATTTTCACGATTTCGTGCGCGCCCATACCGGCAATAACGATGGTATCGACGTCTTTGTCTTTCACGGGATTAAGCCCGTCGCCGACAAGGCAAATCACGTCGTCTTCCTGCAAAAGTTCCTTTGAAAGCGTCCGCGCCTTCATCAGACATTCCGCGCTGATATCGACGGCATAAACGGGGTTTTTCGTGATTTGCACGGCGGAATTTGCGATTTTGCCGTGGTCGCAGCCGATGTCCGCAACCTTATCGCCAAGTTCCAGCTCCTTCACGACGGCACTTAATCTTTCGTCAAGCGTCAACATTTTTAGGTATAATCTTTCAGCTTTTTGATGCGGTTCGGGTGGCGCAGTTTTCTTAAAGCCTTCGCTTCGATCTGACGGATACGTTCACGCGTTACGTTGAACTCTTTGCCGACTTCTTCAAGCGTTCTCGGATGGCTGTCGTCGATGCCGTAACGAAGTCTTAACACCTTTCTTCGCGCGGGGTAAGCGTGCTTAAAACGCTTATAAGCTGTTCGCGCAGCATATTCGCTTCCGCGACTTCCGCGGGGGCTGCGGCGTTGCTGTCTTCGATAAAATCGCCAAGATGACTGTCTTCTTCCTCACCGATAGGCGTTTCGAGCGACACGGGATCCTGTGCTATTTTTTGGATTTCGCGCACGCGCTCGGGAGTGGAGCCGATAAACTCCGCAATTTCTTCGGGGCTGGGTTCACGGCCGAGTTTTTGCAAAAGCTGACGCGTCGCGCGCACCTGCTTGTTTATGGTTTCGACCATATGCACGGGGATACGAATCGTCCTTGCCTGGTCGGCGATCGCGCGGGTAATGGATTGTCTTATCCACCACGTCGCGTAGGTCGAGAATTTGAACCCCTTTCTGTAATCGAATTTCGACGGCTTTCATAAGCCCGAGGTTGCCTTCCTGAATAAGGTCAAGGAACTGCATACCTCTGCCGACGTAACGCTTTGCAATCGACACGACAAGACGAAGGTTGGCTTCGCTTAATATGCGTTTTGCTTCCTCGTCGCCTTCTTCCATGCGTTTTGCAAGTTCGACCTCGCGTTCGGCGGACAAAAGCGGCACGCGGCCGATGTCTTTCAGATACATTTTGACGGAGTCGTCAAGACTGCCTTCCGCCATAATCTTGTCAAAGTTATCTTCGGTTTCCCCAACCTGAACGACGGCTTCGATTGTCTTAAAGACGTCCTCCATTTCGTCTGCGGTTGCGTCAATCTTTTCAAGCTTTGACATTATTTCTTCCTGAGTTAAAGAGCCTTTCTTTTTGCCTTCTTCAATCAGTTTGTCGGTTTCGGCCTTTAATAAGGCTTCCCTGTTTTCCATTAAGACCTCCTTATGTATGCAAGTTCTTTTACGGTAAAAATATTTATCGCAAGCGAGTTGCGTTTTTTCTTATTTAAGTGATTTCAGCATGTTCTGATAAACCGAAAGGTCGGTGAGAATCCGACGTCTTTCGGACGCGTCGGGGCATGCGTCGAAACTTTGCGAAAGCGTTTTGATGCGGTAGTTGACGTAGTTTAAGTTTAAGAGTTTCACGCTGTCGCGGTAATACTTTATGAGTTTTGTTTCGTCGTGGAATTCCTTCACGGAATTCAATACGTTTGCGACTTCCTCGTCCTGCGACAAAGAATACAGCATGTGTGCCTGCGGTTTTTCGCCGGCTTCCGTTTTTCCTTGACGTAGTCGTACACGAGTTTATGCACTTCGTTGTCGCCGAACACGTCGCGGGATACGACGTCCGTGGGCTTTGCGTATTCTTCGCCCGACGCCATTTTGTTCAGGACGAACCGCGCCGCTTCCAGGCTTACCGGCAGTTCGCTCTTTTGGATTTGCGGCTCCGAAAACACGACTTCGGAAATTTCGTTCACAAGTCCGTCGCGCAATATATTCATCGCAACACGGCTTTTATCGTGCACAATTTCAAGGTAAACGTCGCGTCCTGTCGTTTCTGGCAAAGTCTTTATGAAAGCAAGAGCCTCGTTGACGTACTTTGCGCGCCCAGTATTCGTTGACAGGTCGTTGTCCTTTTCAATGACGGAAAGCACGAACTCGACGTAAGGCACGGCGTTGTCCAGAAGTTTTTCAAAACCGGCGTGGCCGTACTTTTTGACGTAATCGTCGGGGTCCATTCCGTTTTCGGGGATTGACACGACTTTAAGATTCAGCCCTTCCTTATTCAAATTTCGAGGTTTCTGACGGTTGCGTGCTGTCCCGCAGCGTCGCCGTCGTAGCACACGCATACGTTTTCGGACAACGTACGAAGTGCGCGCGCCTGTTCTGGCGTGAACGCCGTACCCATTCCCGCAATGGCGTTGTTGAAGCCGTACTTTGCAAGCGATATGACGTCCATATAACCTTCGACGACGATTACTCTGTCGATGGCAACCTTTTGTTTTTCCTTTTTCACAAAGTTCGCGGCGTACAGAACCTTGCCTTTTTCAAAGACTTTCGTGTTGCGGTAATTCACGTACTTTCCGCCCGAAAACTCTTTCGTGACGGCTCGTCCGCTGAATGCGACGACTCTGCCGCGCATATCGAAAATCGGCACGATCATTCTGCCTTGCAGCGCGTCGAAAACTCTTTTTGATTTGTCGCTTTGCCACGCAACGCCGCAGTCGAGCATTTCGGCTTCGGAAAATCCCTGCTCTTTCAGGTACTTTATTACGCCGTCGTAACTTGGCGAAAAGCCGAGCCCGAACCTTGTCATAAGGTTTTTATCAACGCCGCGTTTTTCAAGGTACGTCCGCGCGTCTTTCCCCTCGTCGCTCATAAGGGATTTGTAATAAAATTTGGCGGTGAGAGTCAGGATTTCATACAATCTGTCGCGTTTTTGTCTGGATTCCGCATTACTTTGAAACCGACGGGCGTGGGGACTTGCATACCCGCGCGCTCCGCAAGAAAGGCAACCGCTTCCGGGAAAGTCATGCCTTCCATCTTCATTATAAAGGTGATGACGTCGCCCGATTCTCCGCAGCCGAAGCAATGATAAAACTGTCCGTCTTCGTTGACGCACATCGACGCGGTTTTTTCATGGTGAAACGGACAGCAACACCAGAATTTGCCGCCCTTTTGCTGCAACTGCACGTACCGCGAGATAACTTCGACTATGTTGTTTTTTTCCTTTAATTCCTGTAACCAGTCCAAAGGATAGCCTTCTTTCTGAAACATATAACCTCAAACGCTCAAAACGTTTACAATTTATTATTCGTCAAAAAATCGATAATTCCTAAAACTCGCGCGATTTTTCTTGCCAGCCTTTCGGAATATAGATGTCCGAGAAAACTTTGACGGCGTAGCGGTCGCTCATTGCGGCGATATAATCGCACACGACGGTCTGCACGCCGTATTCCGACAACAGATTTTTATAAAGGTCGGGAAGTTCGTCGGGGTTTTTACGAAATAATCGAAAAGGCTTTCGATAAGTCGTTTTGCTTTCACTTCTTCATACTTCGCTTCCGACTGAGTATAAAGGTTTGCGAACATATAAGAGCGCAGCCCGTCAAGCGCACGCTCGAACTCGTCCGACAGCGTAATATACGGTTTGCCCGCGCTGTTCTCGACGAGATTATATACAAGATTGTTGATTCTGTCGCGGTGGGTGCGACCGAGAACGCTTATACATTCTTCGGGCAGGCTTTCTTCCGCGATAAGCCCGGCGCGTATGCCGTCGTCGATATCGTGATTGACGTAGGCGATGCGGTCGGCGTATCCCACGACTTTCCCTTCCAGCGTTTTCGGATTGCCGTCGATGCGGTGTTCCCTGATTCCGTCCAGCACTTCCGCCGTGAGATTGAGTTTTTCCAACACTTCGCAGACGCGTACGCTTTGTTCGTTGTGCGAAACGACCGTTCGTCAATTCGTTCAGGGTGCGCTCGCCTGCGTGTCCGAACGGGGTATGCCCGAGGTCGTGTCCCATTGCGATTGCCTCGATAAGGTCTTCGTTGAGCCTTATCGCGCGCCCGACCGTCCTTGCGATTTGCGACACTTCGAGGGTGTGCGTAAGGCGCGTTCTGTAATGATCGCCTTCGGGCGACAGGAAAACCTGCGTCTTGTGTTTCAGTCGTCTGAACGCTTTGCAGTGAATAATTCTGTCGCGGTCGCGCTGAAACTCCGTGCGGATTTTGCATTCTTCGACAGGAGTAACCCTTCCCGCCGTGTCGCGACTTTTAAACGCGTAGGGGCTAAGGTAATTGTCCTCGATTTCGTACGTTACGTCCTTAATGTCGTTGCTCATTGTTTTTTCTTTGGTTGAACTTTGTGTTTTTCGCCGTTTTCGTCAACGATATAGGTGTTGTCGAGTTGCGCTTTCAACGACGCCTTTACGCTGTCGATATACTCGCGGCGAATTGCGGCTTGCTCGGCTTTTTCTTCGTCGGTAAGCCCTTCGATTTTGGATTTTTTTGCCAGATAATTCAGCCTTTCGATGTCAATCATTTGTTGTACCTTTCAATGATTTCTGCATTTTGTTTTAGGAGTTTCGCCTTTTCCGCGACGCTTTCGGCGGCGTCGACGATAAGCAGAAATTCCTTGTCGTACTCTTCCTTGTCATCCTTGACTTTTTCAAGCGCAAGAAGTTTTGCGTTGATGTCGGACAAGCATTCGTACAGTTCGTAATAACCTTGTATTTGCTTTTCGGTGTAAGTCGTCAGCGCGTGGTCGGCAACCGCCGTAACCTTAATCGAAAACTTCAAAATTTCTCTTTTCGACTTTTCCTTGTCGCGACTTTCGTAAAGCGCGCGCACCTGTTTTGCGACGTACTCGGTTTCTTCCGCAAGGCTGTTGACGTAGCCTTGTTTCTTCCTTCTGTTGACGGTTTTGATAAGCGGAATTCCGACGATAATCGACAGACCGAACGCGCAGTACGTTGCGATAAGCTTGATTAAATCGTCGTCAGAAAACTTGACTTCCGTGTTCGTTTCGTTCGCCGCGCCGTCCGCCGCATACGCAACGCCCGACGTCGAAAACGCAATAAGCAACGTTAACAGTAAAAATATGATAATTAAAGTGCGTTTTTTCATTGTTTGTTATCTCCGACAACCTTTACGGCAAGTTTATTCGTCGTAACGGCAACGCCGTTTTCTTTCAAAGACTTGACAATTTCTTCGTTCAAAATGTAAAGCGCGTCCCAATAATACTCGGTAGGCACCCAGCAGCGAAGAGTGATTAAAATCGCGCTGTCGGTGTAGTCTTCAACAACCACGCTCGGCTCGGGCGACGACAAAATCTCATTCCTGCCGCGGGCGACGTCAAGCATAATCTTTCTGACCTTTTCGACGTCCTCGTCGTATGAAAAGCGCAGTCTGCAAACAACCCTTCTCGTCGGATTCGTACTGTAATTCACCACGCCGCTGCCGATAAGCGAAGAGTTGGGCAAAGTGATTATCTGATTGTCGTAGGTCACAAGTTTCGTGTTGAAAAACCCGATTGATTTCACCGTGCCTTCAACAC
The DNA here is from genome assembly GCA_022009995.1 of Clostridiales bacterium. Taxonomy (GTDB): domain Bacteria; phylum Bacillota; class Clostridia; order Christensenellales; family CAG-917; genus CAG-349. The sequence continues at coordinate 955,325 of CP091734.1, read as the reverse complement.
CGTTTACCGCAACGTAATCGCCCACGACGAAAGGCTTGCTTCCGAGAATAATAAATCCGTTTGCAAGGTTGCTTAAACTGTCTTTGAGCGCAAGGGATATCGCAAGCCCGGCAGCCGAAATAAGCGCGACGAAACTCGCCGTCGAAATCCCCGCCGATTTGCCCGTCAGCAGCAATAAGCCGAAATAAAGCAAAACGCCCACGACCGACAACACGAAACTTGAAATGGTTTTGTCGATGTGCGCGCGCACCGAAAGTTTGTTCACGATAAGCAGTATGAGCTTCACCGCAAGCAACCCGAAAATAAACACGGCGACGGTACGCGCAATCGTCATACCGTCCCCCGTAAAGAATTCGATTAAGATTTTTTCAAATTCAGTCATAGTACCTTTTCGTTACTTCCACATTTTCTGGAAAATGCCGAAGATAAGTTTATCCGTTTTCTTTTGCGTCAAGTTACTTTGTCCCGTAACCGCCGCGTGTATCGACTTTTCGGTAAGTTGCGGCACAAGCGCGGTAAGGATATTGAACTCGATACTTTTTTCGTTTGAGGCAAGCGCGAAATATGCGTCGCCGTCAAAGTTCGTATGCGATGGGGAAATTGCCCGCGCAAGCCCGTCGTGTGCAAGATCCGCAAGGCGGTTTGCCTGAACTTTCGTGATTTTCGCGTTCGTAAGGACGCACCCTATCGTGGTATTTGCGCCGTGTTGTCCGACCGCGCCCGCCGTGAAAACTTTCAGACTGTCCAGGAAACTTCCGTCGGGAGATTTGATGCCCGCAATGATTTTGCCGTTGTCCACGACGTCACCCAATGCGTTCACGACCGATATAACCGCGACTTCCGCGCCGTTGATCGTCACGCTTGCAACGCCGAGCCCCGCCTTTGCGGCACATTCCATCCCCAAAAGTTTGCCGACAGTCGCGCCCGTCCCCGCACCGATATTGCCGGAAGAAAAATCGTTTTCTTTGGCGTTTTTCGCGGCACTGTATCCCGCCGCCTTATCGGGAAACGCAAAGTTCTTGTATTCCAAATCAAATCGACGCACCGACGACAATGGGCACGACTTGTTTCCCGACCTTAAAGCCTTTGCCCTGTTCCGAAAGATACTGCATAACGCCGCATGACGCTTCCAGCCCGAACGCACTGCCGCCCGACAGCACGACCGCGTTTACCTTTTCGACGGTTTTTTCGGGCGAAAGCAGGTCGGTTTCGCGCGTTGCGGGCGCTGCGCCGCGGACGCTGACGCCGCCGACTGCGCCGTCTTCGCAAATAATCGCGGTAACCCCCGTTCCGTTTGTTTCGTCGGTGAAATGACCGATTTTGAACTTATCAAGCATACTTCTTATTTGATTTTCAAAGCGGTTTCAAACGCTTCCTTCGTTGCGCTTGCGATACGTCCCGTCTTATCGGCGTCGCCGATGACGTAAATTCTTTCAAACATATCTTTCGCGTCTTTGTAAAGTTTGTTGTCGCTTCTTACGCCCAGACTGATAACGACGTTGTCGCAAGGAATTTCGCTTCTGTTTTTGGTTTTCGTATCTTCGACGACCACGCCTTTTTCGTTGATTTCGACAAGCATTTTGCCGGTAACGAATCTGGTGTCGTACTTTGAAAGTTTTTGCATTGCGTCGTCAACGTGCTGGAACCACATACCGGGCGCGATTTGGTTTTTGCCCTCGACCACGGTAACGTGATTGCCGTCTTTGCACAGATATTCCGACGTTTCAAGCCCCGTCATACCGCTGCCGGCGACGACAACCTGTTTGTTTTCAAGTTTGACCGCGCCCGACAAAATCTCGGTTGACGTGCAAACGTTATTGTTGTCGATGCCTTTTATGGACTTCGGCTTAATCGCCACGCCGCCCGTTGCGATAACGACCGCGTAAGGATTCATCTCTTTCAGCATTTCGACGGTCGCTTCCGTATTGAATTTAATATTCACGCCGAGTTTTGTTACCGACGTCATAAGGTCTTCCGTTGCCCACGCGATTTTGTCTTTGCCGGGACCTTTGTCCGCAAGGTTGAGCTGTCCGCCCGCAACCGCTTCTTTTTCGACAATCGTGACGTTGAAGCCGCGCCTTAACAAACTTCCGCGCACATAAGCCCCGCTACGCCCGCGCCGACTATTACGACAAGCCTGCCGTTTCCGACCTTTTCGGTGATTTTGTCCATTTCGCCCTCGTGGCCGAGATACGGATTGAGCGAACACAACGTATGACTGCCGTGGAATGCCTGCTCTTCCATACTTTGAATGCAGTATAAGCAGCAGATGCAACGGCGGATATCTTCGGGATGTCCCGACGCGCACTTGTTGACGAAATACGGATCGGCAATATGCGGACGACCGAGACTGATTAAGTCCTGCGTGCCTTCTTCAAGTTGCTGTTCCGCCTGTTCGGGAGTGCGGATAAGGTTTGCGGCAAGCACGGGAATCTTGACGTTCTTCTTGACTTCCGCCGCCATATATTTTCTCCAACCGACGGGGAAAGACGTGGGTTCAAGCCAGTAGTTGAAAGTGTCGTAACCCGCCGACGATACGTCGATTGCGTCGACGCCCGCCGCTTCAAGGCGTTTTGCCATTTCGACGCCTTCTTTCAGGTCGTATCCGACGCCGGGCTTTCCGATATAGGAATAGCACTCGTCCACGGTGAGTCTAACAAGAACGGGATAACCCGGGCAACGCTCCTTGATGCCCTTAATAATATTCAGCAAAAAGCGCATGCGGTTTTCAAGGCTTCCGCCGTATTCGTCGGTGCGACGGTTGGTGTACGGGCTTAAAAATTGCTGGATAAGATAGCCGTGCGACGCGTGCAGTTCAACGGCGTCGACTCCCGCTTTTTGCAACCTTTCGGCAGCGTCGATAAAGTCCTTTTCAAGGTTGACGATTTGTCTATGCGAAAAAGCCTTCATCTTGCTGTCGGCAAACTTCGCGCGCTCCGTAACGGACGGGGCATAAACCTTCGGACACCAGTGCTTTTCCAGAAGTTTCGGCCCGACTTTCGGCACGACTTTGAAAATAAGCTTTTTGACGCATTTGATATTCTGGAACGGGATAAGAAGAGGAATCGTGCCGATGCAAAGCCCGAGATTCTGACGTCCGGGGTGATGAAGTTGCACCGCAAGTTTTCCGCCCGCCTCGTGTATGCGATCGGCGAATTTACGCATAGGTTCGATATGCGAATCTTTGCTCATCGAAAGTTGCGCGAACGCCGCCGCGCCGTGAAAATCGTTGACGCGCGTGATTTCCGTGATGATAAGAGCGGTGCCGCCCTTTGCGCGTTCAACGTAATAGTTCATAAGTTGCTCCGTGGGTTTACCGTCGAAGTCGCCCATACCGATAAGCATCGGTGCCATGACCACGCGGTTTTTGAGCTGCATGTTACCGATTTTAATGGGGCTTAACAACATTTCGTATGCCATAATCTCTCCTGAATGTTTGAATAAATTTCAAAGTGAATACTATTATAGCACATATTAAGTAATATTACAAGGAAATTTTATCCGCATTAGTTTTTTTGCGCCGTCTTCTTCTTAAATACTTTTCCCGCATTTGACAAAACGGCGGCAAAGTTGTATAATATATTTAATTTGATAATCGCAAAAACCCGCATTTATCATATCATTTTCAAAACTAAACTTCTTTTTCGGTGATATTATGACAAAACGCGAACAAGCAATGCAAAACTTCAAAAACGGATACAACTGCGCGCAAGCGGTTCTTCTTGCGTTTTCCGACGAACTTGAAATCGACGAAAAAACGCTTGCTCTCATCTCGTCGTCGTTCGGCGGCGGCATGGGCAGAATGCGCGAAGTCTGCGGCGCAGTCAGCGGTATGTTTATGGTCGCGGGGCTTAAATACGGTTACTCCGATCCTTCGGCAAAACAGGAAAAGGCAGAACTTTACGCGCTTGTCCAGAAACTTGCGGTAGGTTTCAAGGAAAAAAACGGAAGCATTATCTGCAAGGAACTTCTGGGCGTTTCGGACACTTCCCCCACGCCCGAACCGCGCACCGCCGCTTATTATAAAAAGCGCCCTTGTGTCGAACTTGTCGGCGACGCGGCGGAACTTCTTGAAAATTTGTCCGGAAAATAAATAATTTCCCCCTTAAAACTGTTTACAAAATCAAAATTGTGTGGTAATATAATCTTCGCTATGGACGTTTAACTCAGCTGGTAGAGTGTCTTCTTGACGTGGAGAAAGTCAGCGGTTCGAGTCCGTTAACGTCCACCAAAATAACGCAATCAAACGATTGCGTTATTTTTTTGTCCGTTAACGTCCTCTGCGCAAATAAATTTGCGCGGGCTGTCGCCCTGAACCGCTACGCGCTGACGCTCCACTTTGCGAGTAAACTCGCCCGTTCCGCTATTAAACGAGTCCGTTAACGTCCACCAACAAAAACGCACAACCGATTTGGTTGTGCGTTTTTTTGTTTGTGACTTACGGGGCAGAGAACCCAACCGAAGGTTGGTGTTCGGAAAACGCTTGCGTTTCTTGCGTTATGCAGCGTGTCTATCTTAGCAGTCACTTTGTGTCGTTTCGCAATATATCTCAAAACTACCCTATGCCGAGCAGCCCCGTTAACGTCACATTTTGTCCGTCAACGTCCTGAACCGCTACGCGCTGCCCGCAAGTAAAGAGAGAAGCAAGCGCTTGCATTTGCGAAAATCAAGCGCAGCGGACATAGTCAACAACCGGACACGCAGTGTCAAATGCAAGGCATTAGCGCGAAAGCACAGATAATAATAATTTTCCATTATCCATGCTTTATCGTCTCAAAACAATACTTTAACGCGTTGTTTTGTTTGTTGCGGCGCGGTTTGATTTTTTTGAATTTTTACAAAAAGCGGCGCAACTCTTTGACGTTGGCGTCGTAAAGTTTGATAAGTTCGCCGGCAAAAGGCGTGTCTTCTTCACGATAAAGATGCGAAGTTTTAACGACGTCGTTAATGCCCATATTGTTGCCTTCGATAAGCATTTCGGCAATGTTCGTCGTGGACTTGTCAAGCCCCGATTTCATCTTTACGGCGGCTTTCATCATTGCCCTTTCCATTTTGTTGGGATAAGTACCGTCTTTTGCGGACGGCTCGTCCCCGAGTTCTTTGGACGCCCTGTCGGACAAATCCATTATCTTGACTTTTTGTTTCCAGATGGTTTCGCGCAGTTTCGTGTCCTTGACGTTTTCCCAGATGTTGTCGATTGCGTCAACGCCGACGTTGCAGTTTTTTATTACTTCTTTCAAAAGATTCATATTTGCCTCCTTATCGGAGTTTGTGCAAAGCCGGAAAACTTATGCGAAAAAAATGCCACCGCATTACACGGTGGCAGATTTCGGTTGTTTTGATTGTTACGCGTCGATGTCGGAAATGAACTTTTGCAGCGTTTCCTGCGCGTTGCCGAGATACAGATACACGCCGCTGTCGCGAGTGTACAAGGGGTTGTCAACGCCGGCGTAACCGGGTTTTAAGTCATAATTGAAGATGAAGATATTTTTGCAATCCGCAACGTCAAGTACGGGCATTCCGTAAATCGGCGTTCCTTCCGCGGTGTTCGCGGCGGGGTTCAGAACGTCGTTTGCGCCGATTACTATCGTTGCGTCCGCCGTCTTGAACTCGGGGTTGATGTCGTCCATTTCGTACAAATCTTCGTAGTCAACGTCCGCCTCGCAAAGCAATACGTTCATGTGCCCGGGCATACGTCCCGCAACGGGGTGAATTGCGTATTTCACTTTCGTGCCGTTTGCCGTGAGTTTATCCGCAAGTTGTTTTACAAGGTGCTGCGCCTGCGCGATAGCCATTCCGTATCCGGGAACGATGATGACTTCTTTCGCGTCACGCAAAAGTTTTGCGGGGTTTTCAACCTTTTCAGCGGGTTTTTCTTCCGCCTTTTCTTCAACGACTGCGGGCTTTTCTTCTTCCGCCTTTTCAAGCGTTATTTCCGACGGTTTGTCCATGTCGGCGATAAACTTTTGAAGGGTATCCTGTGCGTTGCCAAGATACAGGTGAACGCCCTTTTCGCGTGAATACAAGGGGTTGTCAACGCCGGCGTAACCGGGTTTAAGGTCGTAGTTGAAGATGAAGATGTTTTTGCAATCCGCAACGTCAAGTACGGGCATTCCGTAAATGGGCGTGCCTTCCGCGGTGTTTGCGGCGGGGTTCAGAACGTCGTTTGCGCCGATTACTATCGTTGCGTCCGCCATCTTGAACTCGGGGTTGATATCGTCCATTTCGTACAAATCTTCGTAGTCGACGTCCGCCTCGCAAAGCAATACGTTCATGTGTCCGGGCATACGTCCCGCAACGGGGTGAATTGCATATTTTACTTTCGTGCCGCCCGCGGCGAGCTTATCCGCAAGTTGTTTTACAAGGTGTTGTGCCTGCGCGATAGCCATGCCGTATCCGGGAACGATAATGACTTCTTTTGCGCCGTTAAGGCTTGCAGCGTAGTTGGTTTCGGTCTTGACTTCGACAGGTTTTGCCTCCGTCTTTTCGGCCTTGACTTCCGTCGTGGTTTCAACGGGTTTGTCCATATCTGCGATAAACTTTTGCAGGGTTTCCTGCGCGTTGCCGAGATACAGATGTACGCCGTTTTCGCGGGTATAAATGGGGTTATCTACGCCCGCATAGCCGGGTTTTAAGTCATAGTTGAAGATGAAGATGTTTTTGCAATCCGCAACATCCAGAACAGGCATTCCGTAAATCGGCGTGCCTTCCGCAGTGTTTGCGGCAGGATTCAGAACGTCGTTTGCACCGATTACTATCGTTGCGTCCGCCGTCTTGAACTCGGGATTGATATCGTCCATTTCAAACAAGTCTTCGTACTCCACGTTGGCTTCGCACAAAAGAACGTTCATATGCCCCGGCATACGTCCCGCGACGGGGTGAATTGCGTATTTTACTTTCGTTCCGTTTGCCGTGAGTTTATCCGCAAGTTGCTTTACAAGGTGTTGCGCCTGCGCGATAGCCATGCCGTATCCGGGAACGATGATGACTTCTTTCGCGTTGTTCAAAGTTGCGGCATAGTTGATTTCCGTCTTGACAACGGGTTTTTCTTCCGCCTTGACTTCCTTTTTCACTTCGGCGGGTTTCGCTTCCGCCTTGACTTCAACCTTTTCGGGGGCGGTTTTTTGAGCATTGTCGTTGGACGACGTGCCGCCAAGAAGGATTGCGCCGAGTTTTCTGTTCATCGCCTTGCACATGATTTGCGTCAAGAGAAGTCCCGACGCGCCGACGATACCGCCGACCGCAACGAGCAACAAGTCGTTGATTGCAAGACCTGCGATTGCGCCGGCAACGCCCGAAAGGCTGTTAAGCAGCGAAATCGTAATGGGCATATCCGCGCCGCCTACGCGAATCGCGAAAATGTATCCGAAGAATCCCGAAATGACGAACAGCAATGCGATCATAATTCCACAAAACGCTTTCAGGTCGATACCGAGAGCAATTTTGCCGCTGCCCGAAAGAGCCGCAATTGCCGCAAAAACAACGATAAGCGCAAGCGTCAAGCAAAGACTGCCGACGGTCATCGCCTGATGTCCTTTGTAAACGACGGGTTTTTGCGGAAGAATCTTGTGAAGTTTGCCGGCTGCGACAAGGCTGCCGATAAGGGTAATCATACCGACCGCAAGCGCAAGAGCCGACGTTGTTGTCGAGAACGCGTCAAAGCCCGTGCCTACGCCGAGCATCGCAAACGCGCCGACGATTGCCGAAGCCGCGCCGCCCAGACCGTTAAGAAGAGCGACCATCTGCGGCATCTGAATCATTTTGACTTTCTTTGCAAGGACAATACCCGCAACCGTGCCGAGCGCAAGACCGATATAGAGCGTCCATACCGCCGCAATGTGGCTTGTGCCGTTGCCGTACACGATAATAAGGATAATCGCAAGGAGCATGCAAATCGCGCTGAAACGATTGCCGATTTTGCTGTAAGCGACTTTGCCCATCATCGCGATGCCCAAAAGCACGCCAAGCGACAATACGATTGCCATTGCAAGGTAAACCCAATCGCGCGCCGACGTGCCCGCGCCTTTTGCGATGACGTCCATGCAGCAGATTACCGCAAGGAGTCCTGCGCCCGCAACTGCCGACGCCGCGTAAATCACGGGTTGCCCTTTCGCCTTCTTTTTCGCAATCATGCCGAGCATACGGTCGGTGACCATAAAGCCGCCGACGACGTTGACCATCGCGAGAGCGATTGCAAGTGAACCGAATATCGCGGAAAGCACGATGCCCGCCGTACCGAGTTTGAAAAGCGAGGCACTTGCCGACAACGCGCCAAGCACCGTAACGCCCGACAAAGCGTTCATACCCGACATAAGCGGGGTGTGCAAAAGCGTCGGAACGTTTGAAATAAGTTTGTAACCGACAAGCGTCGCTACAACGAATACGCCAAGAAGAATCAGCTGAAAGTAAATCGCTTTTTCAAGGCCGAAGTTGCCCATTGCGAGCGCGCCGGTAATAACAGAGTTTAACGTTGATAACATATTAAATTCCTGCCTGTATCATTATTAAAAATACCCCCTGCCCGAAAGCAGGCAGGGGATTGCCTTTTGTTGATAAAAGTTAATGCTGTGAAGCGGTTTTCGCCATATTCGCCGTTTAAGCGGTGATTATCTTCGTTTAAGCGGCGAGATTTAGATGAAGTTCTGACGTTTCTTTTAAGGTTCCGAGTTTTCCAGCGTACTATTGCGTACACGAAAACTCGGGTTCTTAAAACACTCAGAAATTCGCTAAATGTCGGCGCTTAAAGTCCCATCGCCTCGCGAGCACCTTTATGTACGATTTCACCGTCAATCGTTACGAGAATGCTTTGTACGATTTCGTCGTTCATATCGAGTTTAATGCTGCCGTCTTTCGCGAGGAACGCAAGCAGATTGTAGATGTTGTATGCGAAGAGCCAGGTCGAGCTGGTGGGAAGTTGACCGGGGATATTCTTGATACCTTCGATAATGACGTTGTGTTTGATGTCGCGGATACCGGGAGAGGTGATTGCACAGTTGCCGCCCTGGTCGATGGAAATATCGATAATTGCAGAGCCGGGCTTCATGGAAGCGACCATTTCATCGGTAAGGAGCGTGGGAGCGAGTTGTCCTTGAAGGAGTGCCGAGCAGAAGATGATGTCGGCGTTTTTGACTGCGTCTGCAAGTGCCGCGCGTTCTTTTTCAAGCCATTCTTCGGGAAGACGTTTTGCATATTCGACAACGCCTACGCGACGTACCGCGATTTCTTCGGGAACACCGGTCGGGACGATTTCGCGCCGAGCGACATTGCCTGTTCGTTTGCGGAAGGACGGATATCGGCAGAATATACTTTCGCGCCGAGACCTTTTGCGGTTGCGACCGCACGAAGACCTGCAACGCCGGTACCGATGACGAGAACGTTTGCGGGTTGGATAACGCCGACTGCCGAGCCGATCAAAGGCATGAATTTGGAGATGTCGTTTGCGCCCATGAGCATGCCCTTATAGCCTGCGCAGGTGCTCATCGAGGACAAAGCGTCCATGGATTGTGCGCGGGAGATACGAGGTACGCCGTCAAGGGTAAGACCGATAACGCCTGCCGCCGCCATATCTTTGACCATCTTGTGGTTTACGGGAGACGCGGGGTGAATGAACGTAATAATATATTGACCTTTGTGCATCATCTCGATTTCGTGTTTGCCCTTTTCTTCGTTGAAGAGAGGTTCCTTAACTTTCAGGATAACGTCGGATTTTGCAAAAATTTCTTCGCAATCTTCAAGAATGGTTGCGCCTGCGGCAAGGTAATCCTTGTCATGGTAGTGCGAGCCTTCGCCTGCGCCTTTTTCAAAAAGAACGGTCATGCCTGCGGCGACCATTTTCTTTACGGTGTCGGGGATTGCAGCAACACGCGCTTCGTCGTGCATAATTTCCTTGGGGATACCAACTATCATTATTATTTCTCCTTAATTTTCGGCTTTCGCCCTTATTTTATAATTTCGCGCTTTCGCGCATATTTTACTTTTCTTTTTTCGCCTTTATGGGGACGCTGTATTCGTTCTTCGGACTGCTTAAAACGATGCTCGTCTGCGTCTTTGAAACGCCGGGGATACTCTTGATTTCGTTCAGCACGCTTTCAAGCGTTTTCGTATTGTCGGTGACGACTTTCAAAAAGTAATCGAATTCCCCCGCGATATACAAACATTCCGCAATGTGGCGGTTGTCCTTGACCGCGGCGACGAAACCGTCGTTGAACTTCGGATGGTCGATTGCGACGCTTATAAGCGCGGTGACGTCTTTGCCGAGTTTTTCGGGGACGATAATCGCGGCATAGCCTTTGATAACGCCCGAGTTTTCAAGTTTTTTGATGCGTTCGATAACGGTGGACGTGGACAGCTTGACCTTCTCGGCGATTTCGGACGAATTCGCACGAGCGTTTTTCATAAGACACTGCAATATTTTTACGTCGGTGTTATCCACGGTTATCTCCTTTTTCCTTACTATTCGATTTTAACATACGTTATATGCGGTGTAAACGAAATTATTGATTTTTTTCCGAATTTTTTACGGAAAAGCGTTCTTGTAACAAAATTTTTTTCGGAAAACCCCAAAAATAACAAAAAATTTCAATATCATTCAAAATATTACGATACAACGTCGCGGGCGCACGAAAAACGGCCGTCGCCGACCGTTTCGTTTTCGTTATTTGCCGCGCAAGGTTACCGTTTTGTCCGCCTCGTACAATATTGCGTAATAGGTATCCGTCCACTTCCCTTTCGTCGGATATTCCATTATTCTTTCCTTGGCGTGCGGGGTGTAATCGGTGCTTAAAATATTCGCGTCGGACTCGATTCCGTTGTTGTACCAGTGGTCTTTCACGACGGCGTATTTGTCCAGCCTCGTTCTGACCATAAAATTATCGCGGTTTATCGCCTCAGAAATACGGTCCTTGTGTTTCGTCGGATCGTTCAGAATCACGGTGAACGAGAAACGGGAATAATCCTTGCCTTTTTTCTGAACGGTGGCGTAGTCAAGGGCGATATTCATCGCGCTTTTTTGCATATCGGGATCGCGTTGCATGTACGTTTCCAGGCTGTCCTTTTCGTGCAACAAGAAAATGATTTTCCCTTTCAGACTTTCAACGGTCGGATAAGCGTTTTTCGCGCGGAATTCGTCAAAGTCGGAAACGCCCGCCGCGTCAAGCAGTTTTTTGGGAGTAACGAGTTTTTCGCCGAAGTTATTAAACAGCATTTCGTCGAATTTATCAAAGGCTTCGAGGTCGAATTTTTTGCCGCCTTTCGGCTCCACAAGGACGATAATCGGCAAAGCGTTTTCGTTTCTGTCCATCCACATTCTGATTTCTTTAAGACCTTTGTCGAAGTCGATCATCGTGCTGTTCGTTTCCAGCATATCGCTGTGCAGACACTCGATTCTGAACCCGTCGGCGGTTTTCACCTTATTCGCGTCAAGTTCGATACTTCGGATACCTGCGTTGAGCTGTTCGGTAATCGTGTCGAAGATATAATCGTATTGCTTTCCCATTATCGCCGCAAGCGGGCCGTGATAAAAATACTTCGTTTCGGGAGTGAGCCCCGTTTTGTAACTGTTGTGCGACGCGATATACCTTATCTCGTTAAGCTTTGCGCCGAGGACTTCTGCCATATCGGTGCGGGTAAGGAAATCCTCGTCGTTCACCTTTGAAAAGTTTTCGTCGGCAGCGTAACGCTGTTCAAGAAGCGCGACGTATTCGTTCTGCCAGTCCGCCCAGACGCTTTTCGCGTCCTTTGCCGAAACGGTTGCCGCGATAAATCCCGACAGCGCAACGAGAAAATACGCCGAAAAGCCCCATATAAAAATGACAAGCGCCCATTTTGCGCCCTTTTTCATCGGTTTTTTCGTTCTTTCTTTTTTGTCCATAATATATCCACCCGAAACTATCTTATATAAATAATTTACCATATAAAATGCGGGTTTGTAAACACGTTTTTTCGGCGAAAAATATTTTTGGGATTTTTTTTCGTTTTTCTATCAAAAACTATTGACATCGTCATTTTTTGTGTTATGATATATATCGTCAGGCGATATACATAAGGAGGCGAAATAAAATGGCAATAAGCGCCGATATGCTGCGCGGTCACACCGAAACGATAATTCTCGCGCAACTTATCAAAAACGACAGTTACGGCTATGAAATAAGCAAGGCGATCGAAGACCTTAGCCACGGCGAACTTGTCCCGAAAGACGCCACCCTTTACTCTGCCTTCCGCCGTATGGAACACGACGGGTTTATCGAAAGTTACTGGGGCGAAAGCGACGCCAGCGCAAGACGCAGATATTACCGCATCACCAAAAAAGGCCGCGCCTTTTACGACTTCAACAAAACCAACTGGTTTGATACCATAAAAATAATGAAAGACTTAATCAACGGAGGAACAAAATAATATGTTAATCGACCGCTTCAAAAAGTATCTCGAACAACAATTCCGCGCCATCTCTCCCACAAAAGAGGCAATGGAATACCGCGAAGAAGTTTTGCAAAACCTTCTCGACCGCGCGCAGGAATACAAGATAAAAGGTATGACGGACGAAAACGCCATCTACGACCTGTGCATCGACAGTCTCGGAAACTTCAAAGACACGCTCGTCGATTTTGAAAACCGTCTGGACAACGTAAAGCGCGCAGTGCCCCGCATCGGCGCAAGAGTGCTCACCGGCATCGCAATCGCGCTGTTTGTCGTGATCGGATATCTTTCGGTCAGTTTCGCAACCCGCGCATGGGACAAAACCTGGCTCATTCTTGTGGGCGGCGCGTTTATGGGCGTTATCGCAGGCGCGATTTTCGGTATTATCGTCCTTGCGAAAAAGAAAAGACACCTTGCAATCCGCGGTCTGTCGCACGTCATCATCGCGCTTACGTTCACGTTTATTTTCCTTATTCTGCAAATACTCGTGCACTTCAAGTACAGTTGGATGACCTTCCTTGTAATGGTGGTCGCAATGCTTATCACCGACACCGCCGAGGCGTATTCTTACAACAGTAAATCAAGGCTTTTCGACCTGCTTGCAACCGTTGAAGTAACCGCCGTTATGGTGTACGTAATGCTGGGCGTGGCGCACGTTATCCCGTGGCATCCGTCGTGGCTTCTTCCCGTCGGCGCAGCCCTTCTCGACGTCGTTATCCTTATCGCATCTCTTGTGAGTTATGCAAAGAAAAAGGATAAGGCGGCAGCCGAAAAGAAAGCGCGCATTGACGAAGCGTACTACACAATGTGGAACGACGAAAACAAATAACATCTTTATCTCGTAAAAACGATACGATAAAATACTGATTTTGATACTATGAGCAAAACTATAAAAGCCGAAATGTGGGATAAGATGCAATATCTTTTCCGAAACTATTACGACCGTATGGTGCACGCAACCCTGACTTTCGACGGGCTCTTAGACGCCGACGCGCTTAAAAACGTGCTGGTCATAATGTGCGAAAAAGCTCCCGTGCTTCACAGTAGTTTTCACGAGAATCCCGTCAATCCTTACTGGAAGGTGGAGCCTTACACCGTCGACGATATCCTGACAATAAAAGACAGCGACGATCCCGAAAAAGAAGCGTACGATTTCCTGTGCCAGAGTATCCCCGTTTCAAGCAACGTACAGTTTAAGGTGATTGTCCTGAACAAGGACGGAAAATCGACGTTTGCGATGATCGTCAACCATATGTGCTTTGACGGCGGCGACTTCAAATACTTTTTGAAAAAGCTTGCAAAAAACTACAACGCGATTTTGAACGGCGAAAACCCCACCGACCTTAAACAAGGCACGAGAAGCGCGGAACAGGTTTATACGAAACTCGACGCAGCCGACAAAAAGGTTGCGAAAGGTCTTTTCAAAAACATCAGCGCGGTGAAAGACAAACACGTATTTCCGCTGACCGAACCCCGTCCCGACGACCACACGATGATCAACATCAGAAAAATCGACCGCGACACTTTCCTTAATATGAAAAACGCGGGAAAACGTCTGGGCGTTACCGTCAACGATATGCTGCTTGCGGCGTACGTGCGCGCGCTTTACGATATTTCGGGCATGCGCGACGACGAAACCCTTTCAATCCCCTGCATGGTCGATTTGCGCCGTCATATCGAAGGCGGCGATGAGGCCGGCGGACTTGCGAATCACACGGGATTTATGCTTTGCACGGTGCATAACAAGGGCGAAACGATCAACGATACGCTTATCAACGTCATGCGTTCCACAAAGAAAAGCAAGCGCGACAAATATATGGGGCTTTACAGCCTGCCTCTTCTGAAACTCGCCTATACCATACTGCCCTTTTCGATTTCGGAATTCGCAATCAAAATCGGGTACGCCAACCCGCTTATCGGTATGAGCAACATCGGGCTTCTTCCCGTCGATAAACTGACTTTCGGCAATGCGAAACCCGTTGACGGATTTATGACGGGCGCGGTCAAGTACAAACCATTTATGCAACTTGCGCTCACAACCTTAAACGACGTCGTAACGATGACGATTGCAATCCGCGGCAACGACGACGACAAAAAAATCGTTGAAAAATTCTTTGACCTTATCGTGGAAAACGTGAAAGAATTCGACCGCTTAAACGCAAGATAATTTCCTTCCCCCTTATATATTTAAGAAACGCCCCGATTTTTCGGGGCGCTTCTTTTTTTCTTCGTTTATTTTGCAAGGCGTTTTATCGCCTCTTTCGCGCTGTCAAGGAAGTCCGCGTCAAGTGACTCGACGTTGCCTTCGTCGCAGGCTTTTGCGATGTTTTTGTCAAACGGAATCCGTCCGAGAACTTTCAGGTCGAATTCGGTTGCGACTTCGTCAACCTTGCTGTCGCCGAAAATCGAAAACTCTTTCCGCAGTCCGGGCATTTGACGTAACTCATATTCTCAACGACGCCAAGCACGGGGATATTCATCATATTTGCCATCTTCACGGCTTTGCCGACAATCATCGACACGAGTTCCTGCGGGCTTGTCACGACGATGATACCGTCGACGTTCAGGCTTTGGAAAACCGTAAGCGGCACGTCGCCCGTTCCGGGAGGCATATCGACGTACATAAAGTCCACGTCGCCCCAGACGCAATCCGTCCAGAACTGTTTCACCATACCCGCGATGACGGGACCGCGCCATACGACGGGATCGTTATTGTGTTCCAGCAAAAGGTTTGCCGACATAATTTCAATGCCACCCTTTGATTTCACGGGATAAAAGAAACTGCCGTCGCTGTCGATGGGACCGTCCACGTTAAACATGCGCGGAATCGACGGACCGGTAATATCAGCGTCCAGAATCGCCGTCTTAAACCCTTGTTTTGCCGTAATCGACGCCATAAGCCCCGTTACGAGAGATTTGCCCACGCCACCTTTTCCCGACACGATGCCAATAACGTGTTTGACCTTCGACAATGCGTTTACGGGGACGGTGAAGTCAGTTTTTTCGTTGCAACTTCCGTGGCTTTCGCAGGAGCTGCAATCGTGCGTACATTCACTCATAAATTCACTTCCTGTTTTCAATATTATTTATCAAAAATTCGATACCGATTTTCAAATCGTAATAAGTATCGTCAAAATTGCCGGTATAATACGGATCCGCGACGTCGCGGGATTGCCCTGCATATTCCAGAAACTTTTTTACCTTCTTTTTTTCGTCGGGCGCAAAAAGATTTTTGAGATACGCGACGTTTTTATCGTCCATTCCAAAAAAATCGTATTTGTCGTAATCGGTTTTTCTGACCTGTTTCGAATAATGCGGGTACGTCGGACATTGTGCTCTTTCAGTTTTTTCAGCGCGTCGGGATAAACGGGGTTGCCCGCTTCGAGCCCGCACGTCGCGGCGGAGTCGATAACGTGTTTTTCTGATATCCCCCGCTTTTTCAAGGCGTCTTTCATCATAAATTCCGCCATTGCGCTGCGGCAGATGTTTCCAAGGCACACGAACATTATTTTCATAAAGTATATGATACCACTTTAATATCGGAAAGTCAACGGCGAACGGTTGACATAAAAGCGCGCGGTGATATAATTTATTACAATTGTATGGAAGAATATATTAAAATTATCGTATATATTTTCGCAGGCATTGGCGCAGGCATAGGCACGGGATTTGCGGGATTGTCCGCCGCCGCGTTTATCGCACCGATGCTTGTCGCATTTCTGGACTTCCCGTCGTACGACGCCATCGGTATCGCGCTGATTTCCGACGTTTTGGCGTCCGCCGTGTCCGCAACCGCTTACGCCGTCGATAAAAACATTGACGTGAAAAAAGGCTCGAAAATGCTTGTCGTCGTTTTGTGCTTTACGGTTCTCGGGAGTTTTCTTGCGTCAAAAATCGACAATCACCTTATGGGCAACTTTTCCATTTTCGCAACGTCACTACTCGGGCTTAAATTCATCCTCGTTCCCGTCAACGGCAGAGATCCCTTAAAGGACCGCTTGTACAAAAACAAATGGTGCGACGCGGTGCAAACGTTCGCGCTGTCGGCAATGATTGGTATGATTTGCGGATTCGTCGGCGCGGGCGGCGGCATGATGATGCTCCTTGTACTCACGTCGTTTATGGGATTTCCGCTTAAAAAGGCGGTCGGCACAAGCGTGTTTATCATGACGTTTACCGCGCTTGTCGGGGCGGTATCGCATTTCGGAATCGGCGGCTTGCCCGACACTACGGCAATGATAACCTGCATATTCAGCACGCTCGTTTCGGCACAACTTGCCGCGCTTATCGCAAACAAGGTAAAGCCCAAAACACTTAATATTACCGTCGGCGTGGTGCTTTTAATCCTTGGCATAGTGATGCTTGTTTTGCACTCGTTCTTCTGAAAAACCCCATTAAAAAACCCGCAGATTGCGGGTTTTGTTTTGTCTTTTTTTACAGGGATTTTTTGGCTTTTCTTTTTGCCTTTTTCGCTTCTCTTTTTTTGAGGATTCTTCGTGTCTTAAATCGATTTTGTCTTCGATGTCGCCGACGGTCGTCTGAAGCGCACGTTATACTTTTTATCAAGCGCCCACATCGCCGCAAATACAACGACGAGTATCGACCATACCACCGCAAGCACTTTCCACATTGCGGGCGTTATTCCGCGGTACAGACCGAAGAACGACTGTATGTCGATAAACGACAGATGCACGAAGTAACACAGCACCAGAAGCGCGATTACGCCCACGAAAAGCACCGCGTGCAACAGGTTGAACGGCCAGCACGATTTGAACACGAACAGGTATCCCGCAAACACGGTCGCAAGGAAATACAGCGCGTGCTGTTCGTCCGGAGAAAGCCCCGTGAGTATCGTCTGCGTTGTGATTACGATTGCGATAATACCCGCCATTACGGTTACTATGCCTGGCACCGCGTTCATAATGACTTTTGGCAAAAACCTGCCTTCCACCCTGTTTATTGGGTTCGAGCGCGAGTATTCCCGACGGAATCCCGATCGTTACCCCGCCAAGCAGCGTAAGGTGTCTTGGCTCGAACGGCAGAATCGACGGCACGATAAGGAACAACAGCGCGATAAGCAAGTTGTAGCCCGTCTTTACAAGGAACAACGACGCCGACCTTTCAAGGTTATTTATGGAACGTCTGCCTTCCGCAACGACTTTCGGCATCGACGCGAAATTGCTGTCAAGAAGCACCAGACTGCTCACGTTCTTCGCGGCGTCCGAGCCCGAAGCCATCGCGATCGAGCAGTCGGATTCCTTTAATGCAAGCACGTCGTTGACGCCGTCGCCCGTCATCGCAACGGTGTGTCCGTTTGCTTTCAGGGCTTTTACAAGCAATAATTTCTGATCGGGCAGAACCCTGCCGAATATCGTGTATTTTTCCGCCGCTTCGATGACTTCCTCGTCGGTTTTCAGTGTCGACATATCAATGATACTGTCGCAATCGGAAAGTCCCGCGCGTTTTGCGACGGCGCGCACGGTAACGGGGTTGTCGCCCGAAATAATTTTGACGGTAACGCCCTGATCCCTGAAATATTGCAGCGTATCGGGGGCTTCCTTTCTTATTTTATCGGCGATGAATATAAACCCTTCCGCTTTCAGTCCGTCGGGAAGATTATGCCCGATAATTCCGACGTCCGACGACGCAAGGACAAGCACCCTGAGCCCTTCTTCCGCCTTTTCGCGCGTGATTGCTTTTATTTCTTCCGCGGTATTGGGGAAAACAATTCGGGCGCGCCCAGAACGTAACTTCTGCCGTCGATAACCGCGCCGCTCCACTTTCTGTCCGACGAAAACGGCACGACAACGCTGACTTCGCCCGCCGCCTCGTACTGTCCGACGTAATTTTTGACCGCCGCCGCCGTTGCGTTTTCGTCCTTAACGGCGTCCGACAGGTTTTTAAGGTGGCGGCAGAACTCGTCTTCCGACAAATCGACGGTTTTTATGCCGTGGATTTCCATACTGCCTTCGGTAATCGTGCCCGTTTTATCAAGACACAGCACGTCAACCCTTGCAAGCGTTTCGACGCAGTACATATCCTGTGCAAGGGTGTGGTGTCCCGCAAGCCTTATGACGCTCAGACAGAACACGACCGACGTAAGCGCGACAAGGCCGCTCGGAATCATGCCGACCAACGAGCCGATTGTCGTCAGCACCGTACCTTTTAAAAAGTCAGGGTTGTTCATATCGTTGCCCTGAATGTAATATTTGACTGAAAAAAAGAGCGATGCCCAAGCGGCACAATGACCACCGACATCGTTTTTTTTACGATTTTATTTAAAGAATTTTTGATGACCGAAACGGGTTTTTTTGAAATACTTCGCGCCGGCGGATATTTTCATTGCGAAGTTATCCATGCCGACGTGCACGACTTTTTGCTTTTGCGCGTCCCGATACGACGTAACTTCCCGACATAAGGCTGTCGCCTGCGTTTTTTTCACGATTGCGTCGGGCTCACCGGTGATAAGGCTTTCGTTGACCTCGATACTGCCCTCGACAACGACCGAATCCGCGCAAATCTGGTGTCCCTGCCTGCAATATCGTAACGTCGTCCATAACGACGTTTTTTTCACGGCGATTTCCTTTTACTTCCCCGTCGCGGATAACCCTGACTTCGGGGCGGAAATGAGCGACAGTTTATCCATCGTGTGCTTTGCGCGAAGTTCCTGCACGATACCGATAAGCGTATTGCAGACGCACAGTATCACGAAACCGTAATTGCCCATGCCGTCCTTGTCGAATCCCGAAAACGCCGCGACGATGATTGCCATCACGAAAAACACGAAGTTGAAAAACGTGAAGGTGTTGTCGATAAGTATTCTAAGTACGCTTTTGGTTTTTATTGTTTGCAATCCGTTGACGAGCCCGCTCTTGACGCGC
Organism: Clostridiales bacterium; assembly: GCA_022009995.1. Lineage (GTDB taxonomy): Bacteria > Bacillota > Clostridia > Christensenellales > CAG-917 > CAG-349. The sequence continues at coordinate 936,030 of CP091734.1, read as the reverse complement.
GCTTCGACTTCTTCGGACGTGAGTCCCGTTATGAGATTGCAGTCGGTGTTTTTGATTTCTTCCATACTTTCCACGTTGCGTTAAATTAATTTTATTATTACATTAAATATACGTTGTTGTCAAGAATGAAAAAAATATCCGCCGCCTTTACCGATTTTTTTTCAACGAAAAAGGATAGCGAAAACTCGCTATCCTTCATTATCGTGTTTGTTTTACTTATTTGTTTGAAATCTTTTTGTCAAAGTTTTCAAGCGCGCGGACAGAAATTGCATAGCAATCCGCAAGACAATCTTTGTTAAGGTTGTCGTAACTGTCTTTAAGCGTGTGGTAATAATCTTCCAGAACGTGGTTCAAAGCGGTGATACCAGTTGCCCTGAAACCTGCCTGTGCGAACGCTGCGCTGTCGGTTGCTCCGCCGAAGGGAGGAACAAGAGTTTTGTTGCAGGGAATGCCCAGTTCTTTTGCCGCTTCCATAAAGCTGTCGGAAACTTCCTTGTCGGCTTTGACGGTTGCGTTAAGGTCGCGGTAATTTACGCCCAGGAATTTCGGATCGTGAATAGTGTCGAAAGAATAAATCCAGGTGGGAACGTCGTCGAATTCGCCTTTGTGTTGTTCGCACCACGCTTTCGCTCCGCGGAGTCCCGCTTCTTCGGAGCCCGAAAGGATAACGCCGACTTCGGTGTGTTCAAGTTCGATACCTTCGTCTTTCATCGCTTTAAGGATCGCGATGCCCATAAGGCAAGCCGTAAGGTTGTCGTTTGCGCCGTCAACCGTCGTGTTCGGATCCCACATGCGGTACATACCGAAATAGAAAGGTACGAATGCAAGGTTCGCGATGCCAAGCCAGAACAGAACGCCGTTTTCGGGTTTAAGAATCATGGGTTTGAAACCGGTGAGTATAGCCGTCGCAAGGCTGCATCCCATAAGGAACAACGCGCCAAGGACAACGATAACGATGTTCGCTTCGTAAACTTTGCCGCCGAACTTATTGTTGACGGGCCAGTTCCACGCTGCGTCGGGGTGACCGTTAAAGAATACGCGACCTTTGACTTCGCCCGTGCATTTCTTGATTGCGGTAACGTTCGTGCCCGTCTTTTCGGGGAACAGGAAGTCGAAAGTCTTTTTGTAAAGACCGAATTGCATTATCATTACGTAGAAACCGAAAACGATAAGCGCAAAGCCTAATATCGGCAGGAAGAAGTATGCGATAAGCCCCGCAAGAACGCAGGTGATCGTGATATAAATCCAGCCGAAAAAGCTGCCGGGATTTTCCTTAAACGATTCAACGTCGGAGCGTTCGCATCCGCAGTCTTTTTTAAGGACGTCAGCCATATACTCGCAAGCGATTCTTTCGCCTTCTTCGCCGGGAGTACGTTTGGGCATATCCTTGCAGATATGGGTGATTTCGTCAACCATATATTGCGCGGCGTCTGCCTTTTTTTCAATCAATTTTGAAAAATTTGCCATAATGCTCTCCTCTTTATTTTTTATATTTATATGATTATCATATCACAAAAACGACGCTCTTTTCAAACAAACGACGTCTTTATTTTTTTTACTATACAAATGACCAAAAATATACAGTAAAAACCGCAAAAAACCGTCAAACGTCGACGATAATGCCTTCTTTCACGAACTCGCGGGCGTCGCGCGGCGACTTTCCTTTGTATTTCTGGAAGTTGCGGTTGAAACTACGCACGCTGTCGTAACCCGCCTTTTTTGAGATTTCCGCGACGGAAAGCGTGGTCGAATACAACAGATCGGTTGCGTAATTTATGCGGTAAATATTCACGACGTCGGAAAAATTCGCGCCGAAATATTCGTTGAAACAGCCGAAAGATAATTGTAAGAATATCCCATTTTGTCGGACAGGTCTTTCAGGCTTATGTCTTCCGTGAAGTTGTGCGAAACGTATTTCGCGATTGCGTTCAGGACGTCCACTTTCTTTTTGTCAACCGGGATAAACGCCGTGTGCGTCTCGAACTCCGCAAGAATATGATACAAAACGGCTTTTCGCCTGAAATCATTGGTAATAAGAGGCATCCTTCTTGTCAGCGATTCCGCAAAATCTATCGAGAAAACCGGGAAAGTCGCGACGTAGCCGTCGTGCTTTTCGTAAAAGTCGGGAACCCAATCCTTTGAAAACTTGCAGATGAAGACGTTGCTGTAATCGGGCGTTTCGTAAGCGTGCGCGAACTTTGGCGGAATTACCATACACTTCCCCGCGCGAAGACGATAAATTCTGTCCAGCACGGTAACGTTTGCAAGCCCGTCGTTGCAGTATAAAAACTCGTACGTTTCGTTGCAATGCATCGGGAAACATAAGTTCTTTTCAACGTCGCAAGATAAATAATTTTCCCCTGCCTGTTTGTGTTTTTCGAAATCCAACATATCCCACCTACCGTAAATTATGTCTATATTTTACCACCGAATAAGAAAATAATCAAGCCCTCCCGAAAAATAGGAGGGCCTGAGATTATTCTGCTTGTTCTGTTTTTTGTTCGGTTTTGGGAATTTCGGCGTTGTCGTCGTCCCGTCTGAACCCTTCGACGTCGGAAACGGGAAGAGAGAAAACTATCGCGCCTGCGTCGGTGCCCGCGCCCGCCGTCGTTACGATGGAGCGCATAATGTCCGCTTTCTTTTCCTTTTTCGCAACGATGATAATGATTTCTTTTTCGCTTGCAATCGACACGTTGAAGAATTTCTCGGTGCCCATACCGCCCGTACCCTTTGCGTGGATAACGGTGCCGCCGCCCGCGCCCGCAGCCCTTGCGGCGTCCATAACGGCGTCGGTATGTCCTTCGTTTGCAATCGCGAGAATGAGTTCGTATTCAAAATTTATATCGGGTGCTTTCATATCCTTGTTTCCTCCGTTCAAAAAATTGAGGGTGCTGCCGCCGCCGACGCTTTTAATCGGGACGGAAATCACAATGCCGTTGCCTGGTGCGTCGATGTAAAGACGGCGTCGTTCTTCCGTGATGAGCGACTTCGTTTTGTTTCGTCCGCGACCGCAAAAAGGATTCTCTTATCGGTGGACTCGATCCCCCACAAATCGCGTATCTTCTGCGACGCGGTGCCGTGGCCGATAAGCGACAGAATCACGGGGATTTCCAGCCGTTGACAAATGTTATTCAGAATCGACAATCCGTTGGGATTGATTACCGAGATTACAAAGTACATATCAGTTCCCCCACAGTTCGATAATATCGTCGTCGCCGTAAACGACTTCGGGCACGCGTTCCGCGCGTTGTTTCTTCTTCTTGTAAACAAGACCGGTGATCTGAATGGAAATAAGCGGCATCATCGCAACGAGTGCGACCGCACCGAAAGCGTCGCTTAATATATTGCCTCCGCGCGCCGAACATACGCCGATGAAAAATTGCAGCATGAACGTCGCAGTCATCGGTCCCGACGCAACCCCGCCCGAGTCGAACGCGATTGCCGTGAATATGTCGGGGACGAAACATCAGTATAAGCGCGACGAGATAACCCGGCACGATAAACCAGAGTATCGATATCCCCGTAAGGACGCGGATCATCGAAAGCCCCATCGCCAGCGCGATTGCAATCGACAGGCTCAACTTAATCGCTTTCCCGGGGATTGCGCCCGAACTCACGTCTTCGATTTGCTTTTCAAGGACGAATACCGCGGGCTCGGCGGAAATTATGAACCAGCCCATAAGCATTGCCACGGGAATGAGAATATATTGCGTCCAGCCGCTGTACAGTTGCTGACCGAGATATAACCCCAGCGGCGAGAAACCGACGTTTACACCCGTCAAAAACAACACTAAACCCACGTATGTGTAAAGAATACCGATGAGCGTTTTCAAAAAACTCTTTTTGCTCATCCTGAAAGCAGCCACCTGGAAAATCAAACAGTACGATAATCGGCGACAGTGCAATCGCCATTTCTTTCATATATGCAGGGAACGCTTTCAGATATTCCAGCCCCATTTCGGTCGTCGTTTCAGGGATGAACGGAAGGTTCACGTCCGCAACGCCCTGTCCCTTGTAAAAGAATCCCAAAATCAGCACCGCAAGCACCGGCCCTATCGAACATAACGCGACAAGACCGAAACTGTCCGCTTCCGCCTTTTTATCGCTTCGGATATTCGCTACGCCTATGCCCAGCGCAAGGATAAACGGCACCGTCATCGGCCCCGTCGTTACCCCGCCCGAGTCGAATGCAATCGACAAAAAGTTTGTCGGCAAACGCCGCAAGCACGAATACGATTATGTAAAACGCAAGGATAAGCCATCTGAGCCTTATGCCCAGAATCGTCCTGAGCATGCATACCGCAAGGAACAACCCTACGCCGACGCCCACCGTAATCAGCAGGACTTTGGCGTCGATGTGCGGCACGGTTTCCGCAAGAACTTGAAGGTCGGGCTCCGCAATCGTTATCGCAACGCCCAGAATAAAGCTTACAAACAAAATAAGCGGCAGGTTTTTCGACTTCGTAAGAGTCGTGCCGATGCGGCTGCCGATCGGCGTCATGGACGTGTCCGCACCAAGCGTGAACAGCCCCATTCCCACGATTATCAGCAACGCGCCGATAAGGAACGACAACAATAAGCCCGTCGGCACAGGTTGTATCGACAGACACATTATCGCAACTATGATGATTATCGGCAAGGTCGATACGAAAGATTCCCTTATTTTTTCCGTGATAAGGGCGCGCTTCTTATGCACTGCCTGCGCGTCGATTTTATTGAGTTTTTTTGCTTCCTTCTTTTTCATTACGTTTCTTATTATACATAAATATAGTCTTTATTGCAAGTATATAATTATTACTTAATATTAACCTAAATTTTATACACTTGTAAGAAAATTCGGTTTTTGAAAAAGAGCAACAAAAAAGCACGCGGCGAGCGCGTGCTTTCGCTACTAATCAAGGCTTAAAAGAAAGGATTTATTTCGTCTTCGGCGATAATCTTATCCATCATCTCGTAGAAGTCCCATTTCAGGACGTCCCAATATCCGCCGACGGTGCCGTGGTTCGTGTTATAGTAGCAAATCGTCGTGGTCTGGCGCGCTTCCGGCAAGGGATAAATCGCGCGACCTTTCGTGTTGCTTATCGTCTTGTCGCCATTGTAGTTAAGTCCGCCGAGGCATGCGTTGGTGGGCATTGTTCCGTCGCCGTCGCCAAAGAGTATTGCTTTGTGGTCGTAGGAATAATATTCGATGCTGGTAAGCGGCGTGTCGTACTTATGGTTTTTGGTGTCCCACATTTCGTAAGTAACCTTGTTGACCTTAACGGTGTCGGTGTCTTTCGTCACGATTTGAACGCTCTTTTTGGTGTTGTATCCGACGCCCAGGCAATAAGTCGTGTTCACGAGTTCGGGCGCGTAAACGTTGGCGTCTTTGTCGTTCACGCTTTCTTTGACGTAGAAGGAATCCCAGTATGCCGGCAGGTTTTTCATGCCGGGTTTAAGTTTGTCGTAAATGCCGTCGACGCCCGGTTTCCAGTCGCTGGTGTGCGCCCAGGGACGCGAGCAGTACCATTCGTACATATTCGTCACGGGTACGCCGTCAACGTAAACGGGGCTTTCGTTTTCGCCGTAATAATCGGAGTCCGCAAAGGTCTGGAACGGCAGAAGTTGCATTACGGAAGTAAGGTTCTGTGCAAGCGGTCCCGCAAGTTTCTTTATGCCTTCCGAAATCGCGTCGACGCCCAGAACAACGCCGCCGAGGGTGTCGCCGACCGTTCCGTTTACAACGTCGGCAATCGCTCCGATGGGATCGTCAAGATAATAAATCGCGTCAAGTGAACCTGCCGTTGCAGGCGAGAACGCGCGATACGAGCGAATGATCTGGTTCGGTTTTTTGACGTCGGTTTGTCCGGGGTTTTTCGCTTCCGCGTCCAACCACTTGTTTTGAAGTCTTGCGATATATCCCGCAACGACGGGGCCGCCCATACTGTGCGACGTGAGAATTACTTCTTCCCAGCCGTTGGTCTGAATGAATTGTTCAAGAAGTTCGGAATTGATCCTGTTGTCGATGCGCCAGTCGTAGTTGAAAACGACGACGTCCCAGCCCTGCTTTTCGTATCTGGCTTTCAGATCCAGGCATTGCTGACGATACGTGGCGATTGCGCCGTATTGAATTTTTTCGCCTGCCGTGTATGCGCCGTATCCGTCGACGACTTCGCCGGAATCGTTATAAAGCGTTGACTTGAACGTGCCGTCCGCGGTTGTGGGGCGAACGTTTGCGGGGCGCAGATTCGGATTGTTGCTTTTGCCCTGCTCGTCAAGCGTGATTTGCCATAATAAGTTTTCGACGGATTCGTCCTTGTACTTCATAATGCCGTCGATTAAGTCGTACGTCGTCTTGTCGGTAAGCACCGCCATGACAAGTCCCATCATATCCCCGCCGGGGAACACCTGCTGGAAATAAACGCCCTCGGCAACGGGATCCCAGATTGCCTCGTTCGTCTTCGTGTCGTACAGCCCGCCCGAAAGCAACGCCGTACAAATGACGACAGCCTTTTTATTCTTCGACGTTTCGCCCGGGGTTTCGCCGCATGCGGTAAGCACGCCAAGGCTCAAAACAACCACCACTATTACAAGCAGAATGCCGATAAGTTTCTTCTTCGCCTTCATATTTTCCTCCTGAAAAAGGGAACACTAACCCTTATACATTACTATAATAACATTACTTTGTGAAAATAACAACAACTTTCGTTTACATTTTTTGCCCGAAACCATTAAAAACCGACAACGAAAAACGGCAATCCCGCCGTTTCGGAATTGCCGTTTCGTCTGCTTTTTGAATTAAATTTCCGTCACCGTAAGAATTGCTGTCCGGTTGATTTATGAGAAATTGTACTGGGCGTTGTAGATTTCGGCATAGAAGCCGTTCTTTTTAAGCAGTTCTTCGTGAGTGCCCGATTCCACGACGTCGCCGTTTTTGATGACGAGAATCACGTCGGCGTTGACGATTGTCGAAAGCCTGTGGGCGATGACGAAACTGGTTTTCTTACGCATGAGTTTGTCCATTGCGCCCTGTATCAGAAGTTCCGTGCGGGTATCGACCGAACTTGTCGCTTCGTCCAGAATCAGCAAAGGTCTGTCCGACAAAAACGCCCTTGCGATCGTCAGCAACTGTTTTTGTCCGCCCGAAAGGTTTGTGAGCGATTCGTTGACGACGGTGTCGTAGCCGTCGGGGAGCATCCTTATAAAGCCGTCGGCGTGCGCGGATTTTGCGGCGGCGATAACTTCTTCGCGCGAAACGTTGTCTTTTCCGTAAGCGATATTGTCGTAAATCGTGCCGCCGAAAAGCCAGGTATCCTGCAACACCATCGAGAAACAGCCCCTTACGCTTTCGCGCGAGACTTTGCCCGTGTCCGTGCCGTCGATTATTATTTCGCCGGAGTTCGGATCGTAAAATCGCATAAGAAGGTTGACGATTGTGGTTTTGCCCGCGCCCGTAGGCCCGACGATCGCCACCTTTTGCCCTTTTTCGACGTGGATATTCATGTCTTTGATAAGCGGGTTTTCGGGATTATAAGAAAACGCGACGTGGTTGAGTCGACGACGCCCTGAACATTTTCGGGCATCTCGCCTTCCCTTACGTCCATTTCGGGTTCGTCAAGCACCTCGTACACCCTTTTCGACGCCGATGCAACCCTTTGAATACTGCTTATCGCGCCGGCGATTCTTTCAAGCGGGGACGAAAACATTTGCGTAAATGACGACGGCGATAATGTCCGCGACGCTGACTACGTCGCCGCCGATTTTCATACCTTCGATTGCGAAATACGCGCCGATTAAACATATCGCGACGTAGGCGATATTGTTCGTGAGCGACACGACGGGCGTGATTATCGACGACAGGAACGTCGCCCTTTCTTCCGCCTTGCACATTTCGTCGTTGACGCGCGCGTGCTTTTCTTCCTGGCGGTTTTCCACGTTGTAGCTTTTTATCGTCTGATACCCGGAATACGTTTCCTCGACAACCTGATAAATCTCGCCGGACGATTTGAACATCTTATCGAAATAAGGTTCGCTCTTCTTTGCGATGACGTACGACACGACAACCGATGCAGGCACAAACGCGATAACAATCAGCGCAAACACCCAGTTTATCGTGAAAATCATAACGATAATCGTCAGAAGTTGCAAAATGCCCATTAAAAGCGTTTCGACAATACTGTGGATACTGTTGCCCATTTGCGACACGTCGCCCGTCATTCTGTCAAGAAGTTGCCCCGCTTCCGTCCTGTCGACGTAAGACACGGGCAGGTACTTGATTTTCGTGGACATATCCATGCGAAGTCCCGCCGTAAAGTGCATGCTGACAATCTTGTTCGACGCCAGCATTTCGACGTAACTCAGCACCGAATACGCCGTATATATGATGATAAGAAGTATGAGCGTGTTTTTGATTTGTCCGACAAGATCGCCCGTCCCGTTATATGCGTTCAGGACGTCCAGAGCGTCCGACAAGAACTTGGGCGCGGCGATGTTTGCCGCCATCGTAAGCGCGCTTAATACGCACACCAACACCATGCCCCATTTGATTCTGCCGATTTCTTTGACAAGGCGCAGAATTATGCTTTTCGTTTCGTTTTTCGTCATTTTGTCGCCGCTTCGAAACCGTTTCATAATGCGCCTCCTTCGACTTTTTGTCCCGTCTGCGACTCGTAAATTTCACGATATTGTCTGCACGATGAAAGAAGGTCTTTGTGCGTTCCTCGCCCGACGATGCGCCCTTCGTCCAGGACGAATATTTTATCCGCCGACGCCGCCGTCGACGCGCGTTGCGTCATTACGATTTTCGTTTTTCCCGAAAGGGTTTTATCGAGGTTTTCCTTGACGTGCGCTTCGGTCAGGAAGTCAAGCGCAGAAAAACTGTCGTCGAAAAGATAAATCGAACCTTTTTTAAGCATTGCGCGCGCAATCGACAGACGTTGTTTTTGTCCGCCCGACAGATTACTGCCGCCGCTTAGTATTTCGTAGTCGAGCCCCGTTTCGAGGTTTTCGACAAATCCTTTCAGTTCCGCGATTTTAAGCGCGTCGTACACCTGCTCGTCGGAAGCGTCCGCCGCCGACATTCTGACGTTGCTGCCGATCGTGCCCGAAAATATCGTGGCGTTTTGAAGCACGCACGTCACGTTGTTTCTGACGCGTTTTCCGCTGATTTCCGACACGGATTTTCCGTCGTAGGATATTTCGCCCGAAGTCGGGTTAAAAAACTTCATAATAAGTTTGACGATGCTGCTTTTTCCGCTGCCCGTACCGCCGATGAACGCAACCTTTTCGCCGGGCGCGATATCGAAAGACACGTCGCTCAACGCGTTCTCCGACGCCCCTTCGTATCTGAAATCGACGTGAGAAAATTTAAGTGAGCCCGAAAAAGCGGGCAGGTTTTCGTCGTCGGGTTCTTTTTGAACTTCCGTTTCCAGAATCTCGTTGATACGTCTGCTGTTTACGGCGACTTTCGGCAAAAACGCAAGCATCATCGCAAACATCATAATGCCGTTCATGACAAGCGCGACGTACTGCACGATCGCGATAATATCCGCCCCCGTAACCGCCGACTTTCCGCCCTGCATAAGCTTTGCGCCGACGTACAGGATAAGAATCGTGACAAGGTTAAGCCCCAGCATGATAACCGGCGTAAGAAGCCCCATATTGACGTTGGCTTTTATGATGTTTTTCGCCATGACGAGCGTGGCTTCGTTGGCGCGGTCGCACTCGCGGTCTTCCCTGTTGAACGCGCGGATAACGCGGATACCCGTCAACCTTTCGCGGATAATGCTGTTCTGTTTGTCGATGTATTCGTCGCTCTTTTCCCAAAGAGGCATAATGCGACGCACGACGAAATACAGCACCGTCACGACGACCGGCACGAACGTGAACATGATAAGCGCAAGCCACGGATCGGCAAGAAACGCCAGCGCGCTTCCGCCAAGCACCAGAATGGGAATACTGATGACGCTCTGCATAAGCATACTCGCGCACTCTTCCAGAAGCCAGATATCGTTTGTGCTTCTCGTGATGAGCGCGCCCGTGCCCCAGTGATTGAGCTGGTCGGGATTGAGCGTGTTTACCTTTTTGAAAATTACTTCGCGCAAAGTTTTTGAATATCTGCTGACGACGCCCGCCGAGATTTTGTAGGACAAAATGCCCACGACAAGCCCCATTATCGACACGCCGAGCATTATCCCGGAACACGCAAGCGTAACCGTCATATTCTGCCCGCCGATACCGTATTCCACGATATAACTCATAAGATACGGCAGCGCAAGACTTGCCGCCGAGGTTATCAGCGTCAGAAATACGACAAGCACTATTCTGCCCGCGTCGGGCTTTAACAGACGAAGCAACTTAAACATACTTTGAGATTATACCACACTGCACGCGGCGTTTACGAGCGTAAAGATAACAAAACAATATATTTAATTATAATTAGAATCTCCCGCAACAAAAAACCGCCGAAAACCACCGTCTTTCCTGCCGCATCCTGTCTTGCAAAGCAACGGCACGGCTTTTGCCGTGCGAAATCCCCGCTTCGGAATAAAAAAAGGAACAGCCTTCGCTGTTCCTTTTTTGGTGGAGATGCGGGATTTGTAGCAAACATAGTTTGCGTAATAACGAAGCGCAAATGCTTGCATTTTAAAGCGGAGTGTCAGCCCGGGTACCGGGGTTCACGTTGCAGAGCAACGGCACGGCTTTTGCCGTGCAAAATCCCCGCTTCGGAATAAAAAAAGGAACAGCCTTCGCTGTTCCTTTTTTGGTGGAGATGCGGGATTTGTAGCAAACATAGTTTGCGTAATAACGAAGCGCAAATGCTTGCATTTTAAAGCGGAGTGTCAGCCCGGGTACCGGGGTTCACGTTGCAGAGCAACGGCACGGCTTTTGCCGTGCAAAATCCCCGCATTGACGACATAGAAAAACAAGTTGAACAGAAAAGTTCAACTTGTCTTTTTTGTGGTGGAGATGCGGGGATTTGAACCCCGGTTCGTCCTTCTACACCCGACACCTTCTACATGCTTATTCGGTGATTAAGTTCTCTTACCGTCGTTCGCCGACAGACGGCGGTTTTGAAGAGGCGGAGAATGCCGATTTACTTACCGCCGTGGGTAAATCCGTAGCCCGTTCAGTATGACGCCGATTGCTTACGGAACAGGAACGTAAGGTCGACGTGCCGCTAATTAATTAAGCAGCGAATGCGAACGCAGGAGCGTTCACTTTTTCGTTATTTTTTGCGTTTAATTTTAATTTTCCGTCTTTAACGCAGCCGGACCTGCGACATGCTTCTTATCGTCCATACAAAAACGTCGAATCCAAAAACATCCCCGTGGACAAAATAACGAAAAAAGTATTAAGTTGATATATCTTGCGGTTTACCGTACGAAACGATACGATAAACCGTTTGATTTGCAGTATTATTTTTTGCCGTTTATTTTGAAATCGTGTCGATTTCAAAGGGCGTGACCTGATAAACGTAGTAGTTGAGCCAGTTGTAATACAAGAGATTTGCCGTGCTGCCCCAGCTCATATTTATCGTGCCGTCCGCGTTGTAATAGTTTTCGGGCGGGGCGATTTCAAGCCCTTTTTCTTTGTCGCGAAGGTATTCTCTTTCCAGCGTTTCGCGGTCGTATTCGCTGTGTCCCGTAAGGAAGATGCGGCGGTTGTCTTTCGACTTTATAATGGACGGGCCGCACTTTTCGCCCGACACCAGCACTTCAAGATCCGGGCATTTTTTCAGCTTATCTTCGTCGATTGCGGTATGGCGCGAATGCGGAATCCGAATCACGTCGTCCATGCCTTTTAGCAGCGGCTCGTGCAAGACGCACTTAACGTTGTTATACACCCCGAAAAGTTTTTTGTCAAGCAGATGCTTATTTATGCCGTAGTAGTAATAAAGCGCCGCCTGCGCGCCCCAGCATATAAACATAGTGCTGGTGACGTTATCGTCCGCAAAATCAAGGATTTCTTGAAGTTCCGCCCAATATTTGACGTCGGTGAACGGCAGGGTTTCGACGGGCGCGCCCGTGATTATCATACCGTCGAACTTCATTTTTTTAATTTCGTCAAGGCTTTTGTAAAACTTGTCGAGATAAGTTTCGCTCGTATGGTTTGCCTTGTACGTCGACGTTTTGACAAGCGTGACGTTCACTTGCAAAGGCGTATTACCAAGCAACCGCAGCAGCTGCGTTTCGGTAACTTCCTTTGTGGGCATAAGGTTCAGAATTGCGATTTCGATGGGGCGAATGTCCTGCGACACGGCGCGGCTGCCGTCCATGACGAAAATCTTTTCGTGAAGCAGACTGTCGAATGCAGGAAGGTCGCGCGGGATAACGATCGGCATATCACTTCACCGCCGTTTCAAGCGCCTGACGGATATCTTCAATCAGGTCGTCTGCGTTTTCAAGCCCCAGGCTTACGCGGATAAGGTCGGGAGAAATGCCCGCCGCCGTCAACTCTTCGTCGGTCATCTGGCGATGCGTCGAACTTGCGGGGTGCAAGCAGCAACTTCTTGCGTCGGCAACGTGCGTTTCGATTGCGATGATTTTCAGCGCAGCCATAAATTTTTCGGCTTTTTCCCTGCCGCCCTTCACGCCGAAGCTGACGACTCCGCACGCGCCGCTTTGAAGATACTTTCGCAACGTCGTAATACTTGTCGCCTTCGAGCAGCGGATACGAAACCCACGCGACGTTCTCGTTTTCCGACAAGAACTTCGCGACGGCAAGACCGTTTTCAGCGTGGCGTTTCATTCTGACGTGCAGGCTTTCAAGTCCGAGATTAAGATAAAATGCGTTTTGCGGCGACTGAATCGAGCCGAAATCTCTCATAAGTTGCGCCGTCGCTTTCGTGATGAACGCGCCTTCTTTCCCGAAACGCTCTGCATAAACGATGCCGTGATAACTGTCGTCGGGGGTGGTGAGCCCGGGGAATTTGTCGGCGTGAGCGAACCAGTCGAACTTGCCCGCGTCAACGATTGCGCCGCCGACCGCCACACCGTGACCGTCCATATATTTCGTCGTGGAATGCGTTACGATATCCGCGCCCCACTCGATAGGACGGCATTGCACGGGCGTTGCGAACGTATTGTCGATAATAAACGGAACGCCGTGACGATGCGCTACCCGCGCGAATTTTTCAATGTCCAAAACGGCAAGCGCGGGATTTGCGATTGTTTCGCCGAACAACGCTTTCGTATTCGGGCGGAACGCCGCTTCGAGTTCTTCTTCCGTGCAGTCGGGCGATACGAACGTAAAGTCGATGCCCATCTTTTTCATCGTAACCGCAACAGGTTGTACGTGCCGCCGTAAATTGCGGAACTGCTGACGACGTGATCGCCGCAACTTGCGATATTGAACACGGCGTAAAAGTTTGCCGCCTGACCGCTTGACGTGAGCATGCCCGCCGTTCCCCCTTCGAGTGCCGCGATCTTTGCCGCGACGTAATCGTTGGTGGGGTTTTGAAGCCTTGTGTAGAAGTACCCGCTTGCTTCGAGATTGAAAAGTTTTGCCATTTCGGGGCTCGAATCATACTTAAACGTGGTGCTTTGCACGATGGGGATCTGACGGGGCTCGCCGTTTTTCGGAGTATAGCCCGCCTGTACGCATAAGTATCGATTTTTTTATCCATAAATATCTCCTATCTCGCGCCGTACTCTTTCAATACGCGGTCGAGTTTTCTTTTGTTTTCTTTTTCCGAAATCGCGTCTCGTTTGTCGTGCAACTCTTTGCCCCTTGCGACGCCGAGTTCGACCTTTACGAGCGCGTCCTTAAATAAAGTTTCGTGGGGACAAGGGTATATCCCTTTTGCTCCACCTTTTGTTTCAGTTTTCTTATTTCCGACTTATGCAACAATAAGCGACGGTTACGCATCGGATCGATTTTGAACATCGTCGCCATTTTATACGGCGAAATGTGCATGCCGACAAGGAAAACCTCGCCGTTTTTCACGATTGCGAAACTGTCTTTCATATTGACGTTATTAAGCCTTAACGACTTTACCTCGTGCCTTCGAGAGCGATGCCCGCTTCCAGAGTGTCTTCGATAAAATAGTCGTGATACGCTTTTTTGTTGGTAGCAATGATTTTATTGCCGTCTTGCTTTTTCTTCATAAACCGAGAAATTTACACGGCGGATTTCGCGGGAAATGCCGTCGACTTTAATTTTTATTTTATCGCCCAACGAATAAACGTGTTTGCCCGAAGAAAGAGTGAACCGCCCTTCGTCGAATTTATATTTTCCGGCGGGAAGTTTGTCAAGCGAGATAAACCCTTCCACCGTGTTTTGAAGTTGAACGAACACCCCGAAACCCGTTACGCCGCTGATTATACCGTCGTAAATTTCGCCGGATTTGTCCGCCATATACAGCATTTTGAAGTAATCGTCGCCGTCGCGCTCGGCACATTCCGCGGCGATTTCCCTTTCCGACGATATTGCCGCCGACTTTTCGCACCTGATAAGCGTTTTCGTAATCTCCGCGCCCGACAGTTGTCCAGCAAGCATCTTTTTGATGACGCGGTGGATGGTCAGGTCGGGATAACGGCGTATCGGCGACGTGAAATGACAGTAGTATTCGAGCGCAAGCCCGAAGTGTCCCGCATTCCCCGTCGTGTACTTCGCCTTTTGCATACTGCGAAGCATAACTTTGCTGATTATGCGCTCTTCCGCCGTGCCTTTTATGTCGTCCAGCAGTTTCTGGTACTCCGACGCGTGCATGCTCTGGTGCACGACGAAGTTATAATTGAACGACGAAACGAACTTTTTGAATTCCAGCACTTTTTCCTTGTTCGGCGCTTCGTGCACGCGGTAAACGAAAGGCAGTTCGGTATGATACATAAACTCCGCAACGGTTTCGTTTGCAAGCAGCATAAATTCTTCGATAATAAGGTTGCTTTCGTAATAAGGATACGGCGCGACGTCCAGGACCTTCCCGTCTTTTATCATAAACTTCGGCTCTTCCGAGATAAAGTTTATGCTACCGCGATTTCTTCTTTTCGCGTTCAGTATCCTTTCAAGGTCGCGCGCGCACGTTATCATATCGTATACGTCGGCGTATTTTTCAATGAGTTTTTTGTCGCCGTCAAGGATTTTCTGCACGTCGTCGTAGGTCATGCGATGATTGCTTCTTATCACGCTTTCGACGATTTTGTTTCCCGTGACTTTTCCCGTTTTGTCGATTTCCATAACGCAGGAAAGCGTCAGTCTGTCCAGGTTTTCGACAGGCTACAAACCCCGTTCGACACGGCTTCGGGAAGCATCGGCAACACCATGTTCGGAAGGTAAACGCTCGTTGCGCGTTTCAACGCCTCTGCGTCCAGAATTCCGTCCTGTTTTATATAATGCGCGACGTCCGCGATATGAACGTAAAGAACAAATCCGTCACCGCGTCTTTCAACCGTTATCGCGTCGTCAAAGTCTTTCGCGTCGGCACCGTCGATTGTAATCGTGAGCAAATCGCGATAATCTGTGCGTTTTGCGATTTCTTTCTTATCGACGGGTTTATTTATTCTTTCCGCGTCGTAAAGTGCCTCTTTTGAAAAGTTCTCATAAAACCCGTGGTCACGAATTATCGCCAGCGTATCGCCTTTTACGGTGTTGCGCGCCCCAAAATCTCAGTGATTTCGCCAACGGGATTTTTGCCCGAATCCCAGTCGTAAATGTTCACGACGACCTTGTCTTTGTTCTTTGCGCCGCCGCGTCCCGCAGTCGGAATAAACACGTCCGAAAAATAACTTTCGTCGTCGGGAATGACAAATCCGTGTCCAGCGCGGTCGCTTGTATATTCGCCCACAAGTTGGCGTTTTCCGCGCTCGATAACGGCAACGACTTTGCCTTCGTCGGCAGTGCCTTTCACGGGCACGACGTAAACCTATCGCCGCTTTGCGCGCCGTGCAAACCTTTGTGCGGTATGAATAAATCGGCTTTGCCGTCGTCGCGGATAAGAAACGCAAACCCCTGCGATTGCCGCGAAGCACGCCGCTTACCGCGTCGCATTTGTCTTTCAGCGTATAATTTCCTTTTTCGACGGACACAAGCACGCCGTCATGCACGAGTTCGTCAAGGGCTTTCGTGACCTCGCGCTTTTCAAACGTTGAATATATCCCGAGTTTTCGGTTTAACAATCTGTCCGAAAAGTTGTCGAGCCCCGCCGATTTTATTTCGTTTAATAATCTTTCCTTAAATTCCATATTAAAAATAAGGGCGACTTATCGTCGCCCTTTGTACTTAAAATAAACCTCATCTTCCGCTGAGGCTTAAAATTACGAAGTAGATAACCGAAACTACAAGAAGTAATACCGATAATACCACCGTCGCGATTCTGAGCCTGCCCTCGGAACTTTGCGATTTGTTCTTTCCGAAGAACGAGTCGTTTTTCTGGTTGTATCCGGCGATTGCGCTCATATCTTCGCCGCTGCTCTTTTGCATAAGAACCACGACGACGAGAGCGATTGCCGCAAGCACCATGAGCGTCATCATTGCCCAGCCGACCTTCTGACCGACTTCATATTGTATAACCGATAACATCGGCATTAAACTTTTTATCATTATAAATTCCTCCGAATTTAATTAGCAAAGTGAATTTTAACATATAAATTTCAAAATTACAACCGTTTTTCAGCGTTTTAGGAGCAAATATTAAAAATTTCGCGTTAAATTTTTCCGTTTGTTATTGACTTTACGGTAAAACGACTGTATATTAATTATTACCTTATAAATATAGTAATAAAATGGAACGCAAGATTTTTAAGAGAAAACTTAAACTTTTTTCAACCGACCCGCACGACGGGACGGACGCTTATCTGCGCCTTTTAAAGTTCAAGAATCTTCTGAAAAACAACATTATCGTGATAATTGCCGTCCTCGGCGCGATAATCACCTGTTTCTTCGTTCCGCCCGATAAGGAATACTTAAACTACGTCAGTTACAAAACGATATTGTGTCTTCTGTCGCTCATGCTTGTCGTCAGGGGGCTGAAAGATTGCCGCTTCTTCGGGATCATGTCGGGCAAAATCCTCGATAAAATATCCGACCGCCGTGCCATCGCGACGGTGCTTATTTTTTTACCGGCATTTTTTGCCCTTTTCATCACGAACGATATCGCGACGATTACTTTTATTCCCTTTGCGATAATCATGCTGTCGCAGGCGGAAGCGAACGACCTTATCCCGTTCGTCGTGATTATGCAGACGATGGCGGTGAAACTATCGGGCATCGTGTCGCCGCTCGGCAACGCGCAGAACCTGTTCCTTATCGATTATTACGATTTCGATTTCTTCTGGTTTGTCAAAAACCTGTGGCCGCTTGCGCTTGCGGGATACGGACTGACGTTTATAATGTGCCTTTTCGTCAAAAAAGGAAAACTCAATCCGCCCCCCGTCGGCGAATATAAACTGCCGAAGTTTGAACTTTAATATACTTCGTGATGTTCGTGTTCATCATAATTTCGATTTTCGACGTTCTGCCTTATTATATAGTTACGCCGATTATCCTTGTCGTGATGCTTTTCGTCCACCCCAGAAGTTACAAAAAAGCGAACTACGGCGTGATTATAATGTTTACGGCGTTTTTCGTGATGAGCGGCAACTTCCTGCGTATGCCGTCCGTCAACGGATTTCTGACAAAAATCATCGCCGGCAACGAGCTGTGGCTTTCGGCGCTTGCGTCGCAACTTCTCACAAACAATCCCGTCGCGCTCGTGTTCCCGACTTTTTCAAAAATACCGTGTCGCTGATGTACGGCATAAATATCGGAAAATACGGCACCGCCCCTTTGAACAACTATATGGTAATGAGCCTTGAAAGAAAATACGACGTCAAAAAACATTTCGTGCTGAAACTTCTTGCCGTCAACTTTTTGTACTTTTTGGTATTGTTCGGCGTTGCGGCGCTCGTCGTGTATTTATGATTTTTTGAACCTTTTTTCAAGCCTTCGCATATCTTGTACGTGCGGAGGCGTTTTTTATGAATTTTTCTGATTTGAGCGTGAGAAAAGACTTACCATATCCCGAGCCGGTCATACCGTACCCGAACCCCGTCGAGGCGAAAAAACTAATGAACGACTACGGCGGGCGCGACAGCGAAACTACGGCAATCCTGCAATACGTTTATCAAAGTTACGTTTTATCGCGGGAGTTTCCGGAATTTTCAAAAAAGCTTGCAGAGATTGCGGCTTGCGAAATGAAACACCAGAAAATCCTCGGGACGGCGATTGCTGCTTACGGAAGTTTCCCCGTTATCGGCGGCAGGACGGCGTTCTGGAACGGCAGTTACGTCAACTACGCAACAGACCTTATTAAACTACTGGAATATGATATTCAAGGCGAACTGTGTGCGATTGAAAATTACAAAAACACAATTTTATGTATACAAAACAATACGTTAAAAGCCACGATTGAGCGAATAATCGAGGACGAAGAATTGCACGTCGTTGTCCTTAAAGCCATGCTCGCCACGGCAAAAGAAGACAGAAAATAATATTTTGCAAGTGCGTTTTTGCACATACCGTTTCTCTCGTTTTGTGCAACGCGAATACCCATTCTTCATATATCGAAACAAACAAAAAGGATAGCGGTTTCGCTATCCTTAAATATTTCTTTGGTTTTATATCCGCTTTTATTTGAAGAACAACGGCAGCGTCTGCAAGAAATAATGTCGTGTCTTTCCGCCGCGTCGCCTTCCGCAAGCACCGCCATTCTCCCGACGATCTGACCGCCCGCGATACGCACAAGTTCCTCAATCGCGTGCAGACTTTCGCCCGTCGAAATAACGTCGTCGACGATAAGGATACGCTTGCCTTTCATTCTGTCGATGTCAAACTTGTCAAGATAAAGTGTCTGGACTTTCGCCGTCGTGATGGACTTCACCTCAACCTTAACGGGATCGACCATATAGGCTTTTAAACCCTTTCTGGCAAGAATATAATTTTTGCCTTCCTGTTTCGCCATCTCGTACGCCAAAGGAATACCCTTCGATTCCGCCGTGATGATAAGGTCGTGTTCGGGTGCTTTTTTCAGAAGTTCTTCCGCGCACCTGACGGTCATTTCGACGTCGGAAAACATGACGAATCCGGCTATGTAAAGGTTTTCGTTAATCGGGCAAATGGGTAAATCCCTTTCAAGCCCCGCAATGTTGATGTGATAAAACTTGTCCATAATTACTCCTTTTCAAACAAAAGACATTATAAAACAATAAGGCGGAAAATGTCAATGAATTTCATCTCATACCATACTTTTCAAGGTCGACCGTGAAGTCGTCGCGGACGACGACGCCGTCGTTTTCAAGCAGTGCTTTTTGCACTTCCCGTCCGCCGAAAGCAAACGCGGGCGCAAGCCCGCCGAAACGATTTACGACGCGATAGCACGGTATCGAATCGGGATCGGGATTGAAATGCAGCGCGTATCCGACGGCGCGACTTGCGCGCGGACTGCCGCATAAAAACGCGATTTGCCCGTACGTCGCGACCTTGCCCTTTGGTATTTTTTTCACTTGTTCGTAAACCACGTCGTAAAAACTCATGATTATATTGTAACCGTTTTTCATCGTATTATCAACGAATTTCCGAACCGAAAAGATTTGACTATATAAAATAATTATAATAAAATGGTTAAAAATCATTATACGAACGAAAAGGCGCGTTCAGGACACTTTTATGATGAAAGGCTCGGAGATTTTAATAAAAGAACTTCGTCGGCACGGCGTGGATATCGTCTTCGGATACCCCGGGGCAAGTATTCTGTCGCTTACGACGAGTTGTCGCGGTCGGATATCAGGCATATTCTGCCCGCGGACGAGCGCGGCGCGGCGTTTATGGCAAACGGATATGCCCGCGCGACGAATAAGGTCGGCGTATGCATCGCAACCTCCGGCCCCGGCGCGACAAACCTTGTCACGGGGATTGCCGACGCTTTTTCGGACAGTGTCCCCCTTGTCGTGATAACGGGAAACGTGAGCGTCGATACGCTCGGTCACGACGGTTTCAGGAAGTCGACACGACGGGCATCACTATGCCGATCACAAAATATAACTACATCGTCAAGGACGTGAAAGACCTGTCTTTCGCCGTTTCGGAAGCGTTTTACGTCGCAACGAGTGGCAGAAAAGGTCCCGTCCTTATCGATATTCCCGCAAACGTTTTTGACGAAACCTGCGATTACGTCCCCGCAAAAATAACCGAAAAACCCGCAGACCTTGTCGATATGACGGAAGTTGCCGACGCGGCAAAAATCATCAACGAGTCGGCGCGTCCTTTGATTTACGCCGGCGGCGGAGTCATTGCAAGCGGCACGAAAAATCTCGTCACGAAGTTATCCCGCATTCTCAAAGCGCCCATCGGCGTTTCGATGCGCGGCGTCGGCGTGACGGACTTTGACAACGAATATTTCATCGGCGTTTCGACTGCAAAAAACACCCTTGCGAAAGCCGCCTTAAAAGACGCCGACCTTCTTATTTCCGTCGGCGCAAGGTTTTCAAGCAAGGCAACGGAAAAAACTTTTTACAACAAAAAGCTGAAACTTCTGCACCTTGATATCGACGCTGCCGAA
This sequence comes from Clostridiales bacterium, assembly GCA_022009995.1. Taxonomy (GTDB): domain Bacteria; phylum Bacillota; class Clostridia; order Christensenellales; family CAG-917; genus CAG-349. The sequence continues at coordinate 915,515 of CP091734.1, read as the reverse complement.
ATCGACAAAAATCACCAGTCGGACGCAAGGATCGTCGGCGACCTTTCAGATACGCTTCCCTTGCTTTTAAGCCGCGTAAATGAAAAAGATCACGCCTGGTTCAACGCACAACCCGACAAACGAAAGATTATCGACGGTTCAGTGTATGATAAACTGCCTTTGCCGTCATTTCGGGCGTGACGCGTACGTTACGACCGACGTCGGACAACACCAACTTTACGTCACGAATTATTACGACTTTTCGTTGGACGGCAGACTTATCACAAGCGCGGGACTTGGCGCAATGGGCTTTGGCATAGGCGCGGCGGCAGGCACCGCTTTCGCAACGGCAAGCGCGTTTTGTACGTGACGGGCGACGGCTCTTCAACATGAGTTTCAACGAACTTATCACGATAAGGCGTTATTCTTTGCCCGTCGTTACGGTGATTTTCGACAATTCGTCGCTTGGTATGATTTATGAAATTCAGAAGAAGAAATACGGCGGAAACGTCGTCGACAGCGTATTACCGGGCGGCGTCGATTACGTGCGCCTTGCAAACTCTTTCGGCATACCCGCATACCGCGCGGAAACCGTTCGGGAGCTTGACGGCGTACTTTCTTCAATCGACTTAAACTCCCCTGCCGTCATCGACCTGAAACTTAAAAAGCAGGAAAATATATTGTGAGGTTTTTATGCAAGACAACATGCACAGATTATCCGTACTCGTATTAAACCGCCCCGGCGTTCTTACCCGCATCTCGGGACTTTTCGCGCGGCGCGGCTACAACATCGACAGCCTTACCGTCTGCGCGACCGAAAACGACGATTATTCCCGTATGACGGTCACGGTGCGCGGCAACGATAAAATCATAAAACAAATTCAGGCGCAGCTTCAAAAGCAGGTCGACGTCGTGCAAATCGCCGATCTCGACCGCGACGACTGCGTTTTCCGCGAGTTGCTTTTAATCAAAATCAGATGCGCGGCAAGTCAGCGCAGCGAAATCGTGGATATCTGCACAATTTTCAAGGCGAAGCCCATCGACGTTTCGTCCGACGACACGATGATTATCGAACTTACCGGCGAAACAAACAAAATCGACGCCCTTATCGACGTGCTGAAACCTTACGGCGTGCTGGAAATGGCGCGCTCCGGCGGCTCGGCACTCGGACGCGGCGGAAAAACGTTGAGAACGAATGAGAACGATTAAACTTCTGGACACAACTTTAAGAGACGGCGAACAATCCCCCGGGTGCAGTATGCACATCAACGAGAAAATCGCCGTGGCGGACGCGCTGCAACGCCTGAACGTCGATATTATCGAGGCAGGCTATCCCGCCGCGAGCGAAGGCGACTTCGAAGCGGTCAGACAAATCGCAAAACGCATAAGAACCGCCGAAATCACCGGGCTTGCAAGGTGCAAACAACACGATATCGACGTACTGTGGGACGCGCTGAAAGAAGCCGAAAACCCAAGGTTGCATCTGTTCATCGCAACCTCGCCGATTCACCTTGCCTACAAATACAAAATCACGCCCGACGCCGCAATCGACACGCTGACCGACGCCATTCGTTACGCAAAAAAATATACCGACAACGTGCAGTTTTCGTTTGAAGACGCGTCGCGTACTCCCCTCGATTATCTTGTGAAAGTTACGCGGCTTGCGGTCGACGCCGGCGTTTCGACGATAAATATCCCCGACACCGTCGGATATTCCACCCCCCGACGAAATGGCAAACATCGTAAACACTCCTTTCGGAAGTTGACGGACTTTGCGACATTAACCTATCCGTCCACTGCCACGACGACTTGGGACTTGCCGTCGCAAACTCGCTTTCCGCCGTGAAAGCGGGCGCAAATCAGATCGAAGGCACGGTTCTGGGCATCGGGGAACGCGCGGGCAACGCCGACCTTGAAGAAATCATAATGGCATTGAAAACCCGCGGCGACTATTTCGACGCGACGACTCGCGCGGACAGCCGCGAAATTTACCGCACCTGCACGCTTTTGTCAAGCGTAGTCGGTCTGAAAATCCCGATGAACAAGGCAATCGTCGGCAGAAACGCTTTCGCGCACGAGGCGGGCATACACCAACACGGCGTAATGCAGGCGCGCGAAACCTACGAAATTATGAATCCGCACGACGTGGGCATCGTCGACAACAAAATCCTTATCGGGAAACACAGCGGAAAACACGCTTTTCAACAATTTCTGTCCGATATGGGATATACCTTTTCTCCCGACAAAATCGACGAACTTTTTGAAAAATTCAAGGCGCTTGCGGACAGGAAAAAGACGATATCCCGCCGCGACGTCGAGGCGCTTTTGCCGCACGGCGACAAATTAAGCGCGCTCGTGCCGAAAAAATACGCCCTCGAAGCGTACGATATTTCGTCCTATAAAAACAGCGCGTTTTCGGAAATCACCTTAAAAACCGACGACGGCACCGTTACCGAAAAGGAATCGGGCGACGGTCCTGTCGACGCAAGTTTCAAAGCAATCAACAATATCGTCGGCAAAGACTTCGTACTCAGCGACTTTTCGCTGCACTCCGTCACGGAAGGCGAGGACGCTCTGGGCGAAGCAATCGTAAAACTTGACCTTGACGGGCGTACCGTAAGCGGCCGCGGCGTTTCGACCGACGTACTGGAAGCGGCAATCATCGCTTACGTCAACGCAGTCAATAAATTACTTAACGACAAATGAAAATCGAGGTTCTTGACACAACTTTAAGGGACGGCGCGCAAGCCGAAGGCGTTACTTTGTCGATTGACGACAAGGCGGAATGCATACGCCTTTTTGACGACCTGAAAATCGATTATATCGAGGCAGGCACTCCTTTCGCCAACCCGAAAGACAAAAAACTTTTGTGCGACGACGACGTGAAAACGATAAATTCTCACCTTGTCGCTTTCGGCTCAACCCGACACAAAAACAACTTAACCGACGAAGACAGCGCGTTAAACCTGCTTTCTTTGTCAAAAACGCAATTCGTTTCCGTCGTCGGAAAAAGCAGCGTAACGCAAGCCGAAAAGGTTTTGCAGGTGTCGGCGCAAGATAATCTGAAAATGATTTACGACAGCATTCGTTTTCTTTGCGACCGCAACAAAACGGTGTTTTTCGACGCGGAACATTTCTTTGACGGATACAAGGAAAACCCCGATTACGCGCTCGATACGTTGCGTACCGCAAAAAATGCCGGCGCGAAAACTCTTGTCCTTTGCGACACGAACGGCGCCACTCTTCCCGAAGAAATTTCGGCAATCGTAAAAACCGTCGTAAAAACTTTCAAGCGCGCGAAAATCGGCATACACTGCCACGACGATCTTGGGCTTGCCGTTGCAAACACGATTGCGGCGGTCGACGCGGGCGCGACTCATATCCAAGGCACTTTTTTGGGATTCGGCGAAAGATGCGGAAACTGCAATCTCGTCACCGCGATACTCGATTTGCAACTCAAAAAAGGATACGATATCCTGCCCGAAGATTCAATCAAAAAATTTACCGACACGGCGCGGCGCATTGCTGAAATCACAAACGTCCGCCTGCCCAAAAACACGCCCTACGTCGGCAAAGCCGCATTCATGCACAAAGGCGGTATGCACGGCGACGGCGTGATGAAATATTCCCCCGCTTTCGAACATATCGACCCGTCGGTTGTCGGCAACGAAAGAAGTTTCCCGATAAGCGAGGTCGCGGGGCGCGCGATATTTCTGAAAAAAGCGCAGGACGTTCTCCCCGACGTCCCCCTCGATAAAGAACAATCCGACGCCCTACTCAAAAAACTGAAAGAAATGGAAATGCAGGGCTATCAATTTGAAGGTGCGGACGCAAGTTTCAACCTTTTCGTGAAAAAGGCGATAAATCTTCTGCCCGAGTTTTTCCGCGCGGAAGAATATACGGTGAGCATTTGCGCGGAAGGCGACAAAAACGTGTCAAACGCAACCGTGTCCGTTACCGTCGGCGGCGAAAACGACAAGAATCCGCCGAAGGCACCGACGGCCCGGTCGACGCCCTTGACATCGCCCTTCGCAAAGTGCTGTCAAAGTTTTATCCCGAAATCGACAACGTTACGCTGACCGACTACAAGGTGCGCGTTCTCAACAGTGAAGAAGCGACGAAAGCGACCGTCCGCGTACTTATCACGTCGTCCGACGGGTTCAGAAACTGGACGACCGTCGGCGTTTCGACAAACGTCATCGACGCGTCCTGGCACGCCCTTCTGGACGGCACGGAATACTATCTTTCCGACAAAAGAAAATGAGTATGTTCAACGTTGCGATTATAAACGGCGACGGATATTCAGAAATTCTGACCGCCGCGGCAAAAAATGTCCTGACAGCCGTTTCCGAAAAGTTTGGTTTTTCTTTGAATTTTTACCCCGTCGACGCGCGCGCTTTTTTGGGAAAATCCGAAAGCGAGATACTGAAAACCGACGAATACAAAGTTGTAAAATCGGCGGACGCGGCGATTGCCGGCGCGTTTTCATACGACTTCGCACGCTCCTCTGTCCACGACGACGTAATTACTTTAATTTGCAAAAACCTTGGTTTATTTGGCAATTTCAGGTCAATAAAGTCCTTTTATAACACGATTAACAGTTCTGCACTGAACGACAAAGACGAAGTATCAAACGTCGATTTTTTGATTGTGCACGATATCGCCGCAAGGCAGTTTGTTGAAAAAGGTTACAAGACGGGAAAAGTCGGGCGCGAGGCTTACGACGTCGTAACTCTTCCCGAAATGTACGCGGAGCGCATCGGGCGAATCGCCTACGAACTTGCCGAAAAGCGCAAGAATCGTCTTGCTTCCGTTGACCTTGCGGACACGTTCAACACCGAGTTTTTGCGCCGCAAAATCACTCACGAAATCAACGAGGACTACCCTTTGGTAAACCTTACGTCTTATACCCTGAATAGCGTGGTCACGCCGCTTCTTTTCAGCCCGTCTTCATTTGACGTAATCGTCGCAAACGAAAACGTTTCTGATACTTTGTTTTCTTTGGGCGCGGCGATTTCGGGCGGTTTCGGAAACCTTTGCGAAGGGTATCTGGGCGACGCCGCAACGGGGCTTTATAAACCTGCAAAAGTCGCACGCTTCGACGTAAAAAATCCGCACGGCGTAAATCCCGTGGGAATAATCCTTGCAGCGGCGAAAATGCTTGAATACTCTTTTGATAAATCCTTGGCAAAAACCGCCGTCGAGAACGCCGTCGAAGAAGTGATAAGCCAAAACTTCGTCACCCCCGATATGAAAAACGGACGCGACGAAACTCAAAAAGTAATTTCGACGGAAGAGTTTACCGACGAGGTTATAAAACGCTTGTAACCGTCGTTTTTCAAACGATTTTTCAAATATTTCGTCATTAAAAACAAATGAAAAACGCACCGCCGAAAATTGCGGTGCGCTTTGATTTTTATGGGATTATTTTGTCGTGTTTTTGCCGATTTTGTCAAAATTTTTATAAATTCGGCCGTGTAAACCTATCTTGGCATCTCCACAAGCCCGATTTTCTTCTTGACTTTTCTGAGTGTTTTTTCGGCAAGGTAGGACGATTTTTCCGCGCCCTCTTTCATAATCGCGTTCAGATAATCCTTGTTTTTCATAAGGTCGTGATATTTATCCTGAATCGGCGCGATTTTCTCGATTACCGCGTCGCCGACAGCCGTCTTGAACTCGGCGTACGACCTGCCCGAAAACTCCTGCTCGACCTCGCTTTGGGTTTTGTCGGTAAACACGCTGTAAATCGTAATAAGGTTGCTGATGCCGGGCTTTTCGGGCGACACGATAATTTCGTTGCCGCTGTCTGTGACGGCGCGCTTGAACTTTCTTGCGATCGTATCCTTGTCGTCAAGCAGGAAAACTACGCCGTTCGTATTGTCGTCGGTTTTGCCCATTTTCGCGGTGGGATCCAGGAGGTTCTGGATTTTCGCGCCCGTCTTCGGGAAGTAGCAGTCGGGCACGACGAACGTGGGCGAGTACTTATTATTAAACCTTTCCGCAATCGTCCTTGCGATTTCGACGTGCTGTTTCTGATCCTTTCCGATGGGGACAAGGTCGGTCTGATACAACAAAATATCGGCAGCCATCAGCATGGGATACGCAAAAAGTCCGACGTTGACGTTGTCGGGATTTTTCAGGGACTTATCCTTAAACTGCGTCATACGACTCGCCTCGCCGAACATTGTGTAGCAGTTGAGAATCCAGCCGAGTTCCGAGTGTTCGGGAACGTGGCTTTGTACTGCAAGCACGCACTTTTTTGGATCGAGCCCGATTGCAAGGAACAACGCCATAAAGTCGTAGGTTCTTCTGCGAAGGTCTGCGGGCAGGTTCGACACCGTAAGGCTGTGCAAATCCGCCACCATATAAACGCAGTTGTATTCGTCCTGCATTTTCACCATATTTCTTAATGCGCCGATGTAGTTGCCGAGTTGTAAATCGCCGGTCGGTTTCAGCGCGCTGTAAACGATTTTTTTGTTTTCTTCCATAATATTATTCCTTAAAAGCGTTCAATACCGCGTTATCGACGTCGTTTTTATCGACGACGGTATTAAACCTTACCTGTTTCGTGACGAGAGTGCTTATCGCGTCGGGAATTTTCACGCCCGATATGCGATGAAGTTTTTGTATTGCCGAAAACGCGTCGTCGCAGTTCTCGTGAGAGATTGCGTCGTACACGTCCGCGGGAAATTTATACGGGCTTGCCGTCGCAACGACGACGGTGGGCGTTTCGTCGCCCGTTTCTGCGACGTAATTGTTATATACTGTAACGGCGACCGCCGTATGTGTGTCAAGGGGATAATCAAAGCTGTCAAAGAAACAGTCAATCGCCATTTTTGTATCGTCTTCGTCCGCGTATCCTCCGACAATGCCCGCTTTTTCAATCAAATCGTAAGGTATCTCGTACTTCCCGCACGTTGCAAGCGCGGTCATCTTTTCGTTGACGAAATCCGGGTTTCACCCGACACGTCGTACAAGAACCTTTCAAGATTGCTGGATATCAATATATCCATACTTGGCGAGATAGTTTTGAAAAAGTCGCGGTTTCTGTCGTAAACGCCCGTTTCAAAGAAGTCGGCAAGCACGCGGTTTACGTTGCTGGCGCAAATAAGTTTTTTGACGGGAAGTCCCATTTTCTTTGCGTAATAGCCCGCAAGTATGTCGCCGAAATTGCCGCTCGGCACCGAAAAGTTGATTTCGTCGCCGACGTTAATATCGCCCTTTGCCAAAAGTTTTCCGTACGAATAAAAATAATAAACGATTTGCGGGACAAGTCGTCCCCAGTTGATGCTGTTTGCAGACGACAGCACGAAGCCCTGTTCTTTCAACGCCGCAATCATTTTTCATCGCGGAAAATGCGTTTGACCGCGGCTTGTGCGTCATCGAAATTACCTTTTATTCCGAAAACCGCAACGTTTTCTCCTTCCTGCGTACGCATTTGCAGTTTTTGCATTTCGCTCACGCCGTCTTCGGGATAAAGCACGATGATATTCGTACCTTCGACGTCTTTGAATCCTTCCAGCGCGGCTTTCCCGGTATCTCCGCTTGTCGCGACGAGAATAAGCACCTTTTCCTTGACGTCGTTTTTCTTGGCCGCCGCCGTAAGAAGGTGCGGCAAAAGCGTAAGCGCGACGTCCTTAAAAGCAAGCGTCGGGCCGTGGAACAGTTCCAGTATATAAGTGGATTCGTCGATTTTTTTGACGGGACATACGTCGTCCGTCTCAAAGCGCGAATAAGCGGCCTTGCAAAAGCCGTTGATTTCGTCTTTTGAAAAGTCCAGAAAATCCGATAAAATTTTTGTCGCAAGGTCAACGTACGATAAATCTTTGAAAGCCTCGATATCGTTCAAGGAATATTTTGGAAAAGACGACGGAACATACAATCCGCCGTCTTTTGAAATTCCGTTTACGATTGCCTGACTTCCCGTGATGCGTACGCTGCCGTCGCGGGTACTTGTATAAAGCATTATAAATACTTCCTCAAAAAGTCGGGTAATTCATCCTCGTTTTTGCTGACGCACAAGACGAACTCAACGTCCTGACGTTCCGCAATAACTTCAAGTTCCGCATAGAAATCCTGCATTGCGTCGACGTCTTTTTTCGCGATGCGATGCGCGCCGTCGATGTAAATGGTTTTTATGTCGTGATTTCCTGCGATAAGGCCTTTGATAAAGCCGAGCAACGCTTCTTCGGTGAAAATATGATTATCTTCGGTATTGATGAAACGAATCTGATACTTGATATCGTACATGTATCGGTTGGTATCGGTGATGAAAACGATATCGCCCGTCGTTGTGTCGATACTGGCGTTTGCCATGTCGATAATTCTTTTAGTCTTGCCCGAGCCTTTCGCGCCGTAAATCAAATGTATCAATATTGAATACCTCCGTTAATTACTGATTCTATTTTAACCCGTATGCGGATATTTTTCAAGTTATTTCAAAAAATTGTTGAAATAATATAAGAATTACAAAATTCCTTCGGCATTGGATTCCAGCGCTTTGTTCCTTGCGGCGATTTGCAACGCCTCGATCATCTCGTCCATATCGCCGTTTAAGAAGTTCGTGAGAGAATACAGCGTGAAACCTATGCGGTGGTCGGTGACGCGACCTTGCGGATAATTGTAGGTGCGGATTCTTTCGCTTCTGTCGCCCGTGCCGATTTGCGCCTTGCGTTTATCGGTAATTTCCTTATCGGCGATTTGCTGATAGTAGTCGTACAGACGGGTTTTCAGGACTTTCATTGCTTTTTCACGGTTTTTATCTGGCTTCTTTCGTCCTCGCAGATGACGACCATACCCGTGGGAAGGTGCGTTATGCGGATTGCGGATTCCGTCTTATTGACGTGCTGACCGCCTGCGCCGCCCGAGCGGAAAGTGTCGATTTTCAGGTCCTTGTCCAGAATTTCGACTTCGACGTCGGCGGCTTCCGGGAGCACCGCAACCGTGACCGTCGAGGTATGCACACGACCTTGCGATTCGGTTTCCGGCACGCGCTGTACGCGGTGAACGCCGCTTTCGTATTTAAGTTTACTGTAAACGCCTTTCCCGGACACCATAAATACGACTTCTTTTACGCCGCCGAGTTCGGTCATATTTGACGATATTTCCTCGACTTTCCAGCGTTTCGCGTCGGCGTAGTGCATATACATACGCATAAGTTCCGCGCCGAAAAGCGCGGCTTCGTCGCCGCCCGCGCCGCCGCGGATTTCGATGACGACGTTTTTGTCGTCGTTGGGATCTTTCGGGATAAGCAAGACTTTCAATTCCTCGGTGACGTTATCGAGCGCGGTTTTGAATGAATCGTATTCTTCTTCGCAAGTTCGCGAATATCCGCGTCGTCGTCGCTCATCATCGCCTTGCAATCTTCAAAGTTTTTTTCGGCTTCTTTGTATTCGGCGTACTTATTGACGATTTCTTCGATATCGGCGCGTTCTTTCACGAGTTTTTTCCACTCGTTCTGATTTGCGATGACTTCGGGTTTGACGATTTCGTCGGTAAGAAACTCATATCTTTTTTTGGTTTCTTCGAGTTTATTGAACATAAATTACCTCTTTTTGAAAACCACGATTCTGTCGATGCCGTCGTAGTCTTTGATAAATTCGGAAAATTCGAGTTTTCCGTCGGCGTACGCTTTCACGTCTTCGGCTTCGCCTATGCCGAGTTCCATCAAAAGTTCCCCGCCGTCTTTAAGGTGAGCCGCCGCGCCGTCGATTATGCGGCGATAAAAATCAAGCCCGTCCTTGCCGCCGTCAAGCGCGATAATCGGCTCGTACCCGCGGACTTCGACGTCAAGATTTTGGATGTCGTCCGTCTTTATATACGGCGGATTCGACACTATTATATCGAATTCACCGTCGATGTTCTCAAATAAATCGCTTGTGATAAACTTCACGTCGACAAGGTTTGCGACGCCGTTCGCTTTCGCCACGAAAATCGCGTTTTCGCTGACGTCGCTTGCGGTGACCGCCGCCGTCGGCTCGTGCTTTTTCACGCTTATCGCAATCGCGCCGCTGCCCGTGCATAAGTCGAGCACGCTTTTGTCTTTCGCGCGGTTTGCAACCGCCTCCGCCAGAAGTTCGGTTTCGGGACGGGGGATAAGCACGTTTTCGTTCACAAGAAGTTTCGCGTCGTAAAAATCGACGTGTCCGAACACGTATTGCAAGGGTTTGCCCGTCTCGCGTTCTTTCGCATACGCAAGCGCCCTTTCAAGCTGGCTTGTCTTAATTGTTTTGAGAAGCGGCAGTTCCGAGCGATTTTTGCCCGTGACTTCCGTGAAAATCCAATCGACGTCGGACTTATCGAATTTGTCTGCGGGCAGAATCTTTTCCACCTGCTCGCGCGCGTCCTTATAAGGTTTTCCGATGTCGAAAGTGCGTTCGGGAATGGTTTCGTCGGCGTCCATTTCGTAAACGGTCTTGAAAGCGACGATCGCCACTTCCACCATATCGTCGTCGGGCTGACGGGTTGTGAGCCTTTGGAGTTGCAGCCCCGGCCAGCGGATAATGCGTACGACGATATTGTCGGACAACGCCAGAAGTTTCAGAATTTCATAAGAAATGCCCGCGACAAGCGGAATCATCACAATCCTTACCGCAAACTTGATGCCGGCATTGTTCGGCCAGCCGAAAACGTCCACTGTAAGCCAGCCCGCAAACGCCAGCACGATGATGCTGACAACCATAACGAGCACCATAAACGTCGTGCCGCAACGCTTGTGAATCGTGGAATACTTCTGCACGTTTTCGACGGTAAGTTCTTCGTCGTGTTCAAAGGCGTTTATCGTCTTGTGTTCCGCCCCGTGATACATGAACACGCGTTTCACGTCGGGCACGCAGGAACATATCGCGACGTACGCCACGAAGATGACAAGCCTTATCAACCCTTCGATAACGCTGAATACGACGTCGCGCACGCTGCCCGAAAGCGCATTGAGCGCGGGAACTTTGAAAAGTAATTCGGTAAGAAACTGCGGCAGGAACACGAAAAGACCTACGGCGCACGCCACCCCCAAAAGCACCGAAAACCATATCACGACCTTCATAATGTCGATATGCAGTTTTTCGGAGAGCCATTTGTCGAATTTCGAGGGTTCGATTTCTTCGCCGTAGACTTCGCTTGACCTTAAAAGCGTTTGCGTCCCGGTATAAAGCATCGTCGCAAAGTTGATGATGCCGCGCAATACGGGAATACGATAGCAGACGTTTTTCTTTTCGACGGGGATAAGGCGCTTGCTTTCGACAACGATATCGCCGTCGGAATTTCTGACCGCGGTTGCCATACTGCATTTGCCGCGCATCATAACGCCTTCCATAACCGCCTGTCCGCCGATTTGGGTTTTTCTCATATCTTAAAATTTAAAAAATGCAGATTATCTTCTGACAATCTGCACAAAATGAATTAGTCAAGATTATAACGTTTCTTGAACTTATCTACACGTCCGCCGGTATCAACGAGTTTTTGTCTGCCCGTGAAATAGGGGTGGCACTTATTGCAAATATCAACCTTCATCGTATCGCCCTTCTTGGTCGTACCGGTTTTGAACGTTGCGCCGCAAGCGCAGGTTACCGTAACCTCGTGGTAATCGGGATGGATATTATCTTTCATATCTATACCTCCGTTTTATTTCCTTAAAAGAATGAATGCTTAATTATTATAAGTTCATAAACGCATTTAGTCAACGGTTTTTCACGGTTTTTTGCGTAAAATAAGTATTTTTTAATTTATACCTGCGGTTTACAAACAAATCTCGATATGATATAATGGCTTTGTTCATATTGTGGAGGAATTGTATGAAAGCGTGGCAAATCACAGCCAAAGAAGAAATCGCCCTTGTCGAGAAAAAGCAGGAAGCCGAGGCAACCGACGTCAAAGTCAGAATAAGCGAAGTTGCTTTGTCTTCAACCGACGTCGCGATTTTTGAGGGGAAAAAGGCTTCTTATCCGATTATTCCCGTGCGTTCCGCAATCGGTCTCGTGTCCGAGGCGCACGCAATGTCGGGCTTGAAAAAAGGCGAACGCGTGGTTCTGAGCCCTTACGTTCTCGACGATCCGTTTTACAAGAAAAAAGGCGCGCTCGTCCCCGACGTCAAGGTTATGGGGCTCGATATGGACGGCTTTTTGTGCGACTTCATCTCGATGCCGCCCGAAAACGTTTACCCCCTGCCCGAAGGTATTAAGGACAACGACGCCATTTTTACGGAACAAATCGCCCTTGCGGTTAAATCCCTCGGCGCGCTCGAAACGGAACGCGGCGACTACGTGGCGATTCTCGGCGCAAACACGCTCGGCATCATCGCGGCGGAACTTTGCATTTATTACCAACTCGTGCCGATCGTCATCGATGTGGACGAAACGAAATTGTCCCTTGCCGAAAATCACGGCATTTATTACACCATAAACCCGTCCAAAGCGGACGTCCGCCAGCGTATTATCGAAATCACAGGCGGCAAACTTGCGGAATTCACTTTGTACGAACCCCGCTCCAACATGCTCCCCAACTACATTCCCAGCATCACGCAGGAAGGCGGCACGGTCGCGGTCATCGGCTACAATTACTTTCTGAGCAATCTGCAACTGAACCTCGGCGACGTGCTGGAAAAACAACTCAACGTCACCGCCGTCAAAAACGGCTATGGGGAATTCAATACGGCAATAAACCTGCTTGCAAACAAGGTCATAAATACAGAGGGCTTTATCGACTCCGTGATAAAATTCGACGACATCGATCGCGAACTTCCGCGCATTTCCGAGGACAAATACGCCTACGGCAAAGTCGTCGTCGACTGCATGTGACCGTCAAAAACTATTGAAAAACATCTCTTTTTTTGAGTTCGATTTTTTGTCGAACTCTTTCTTTTTTTGCCAACAAACGACGCCTTTCTTAACATATTATAAAACATTCGAATATGTTAATATCGTTCGTTAATTGATATATTTCGTAATGTTAAACTCCTGTTTATGCTTTTATTAGCAAATATTACACGATATGCTATATTTCACATTTTTCGGCGATTGTTCTTTTAATAACAACTCTGAATTTGACCATTCCACGGACTTATATGCAAAATTCAAATAATAAAAAAACACCACGGAAAGTCTTTTTTCTTGCTTGACTTCCGTGATGCTTTTTGAAATATTGTAAATGGTTTTTTTTGGCTATCCGAAAAATCCGAACAGTGCCATAACAAGGCACACTATCCCGACCAGGAATATGACAACCGGCAAGAATAACGTGAAAAACGCCGATAAAAACAACGCCACGATATCTTTCTTGTCCAGCTTAATCTTTTCCTCGTCTTTGAGTTGCTTGTCGTCGTCGACCTGGTTTTTCAGCCTCGTCATCAACTCAAAGAAGCCCTCTCTGTGGGGACGTTCGTCTTTTGGCAGTCGCTTCATATCAGTCCATGGATTTTTTTGCAATATCTTCTGCGATTATTGCATCCGTTTCGTTTTGATCGGCTTCCGCATTTATTTGTTCTTCCACGACGTCTGCGGGCAAACTTTCTTCGCCCTCTTCACTTTTGACTTCCTGTATCTTTGCGGTTTTTTTGACCATTTTAGGCATCTCGAACAAATAGTTACCCTCTTCGTCCAACTTCTTTTCCAACTTATGGCAGGCTACGAAATGCCCCGGCTCAACTTCAACAAGGGGAGGAGGAACTCTGTTGCATTTATCACACGCCATATAACATCTGGTGTGGAATTTACATCCTGACGGGGGCTTAATGGGGCTCGGAATGCTGCCTTCCAACAAAATGCGCTCTTTTTCCAAACTCTCGATATCAGTCGTAGGAATGGAGCTTAGCAACGCGATTGTGTAGGGATGGCGAGGATCTTTGAAAATTGTTTCCGCATCCGCAAGTTCGACAACGTTGCCAAGATACATAACGCAGATACGGTCGCTGATATATCTGACGACGGACAAATCGTGAGATATAAACAAATAAGTCAATCCTTCTTTCTCTTTCAGTTCTTCAAGCAGATTGATGATTTGCGATTGAATGGACACGTCAAGCGCGGAAACACATTCGTCACATACGACAAACTTCGGCTTGACCGCTAACGCACGCGCTATGCAAATACGTTGTCTTTGTCCGCCCGAAAATTGATGAGGATATCTGTGCAACATATAGTCCTGCAAACCACATTTTGACATTGTTTGCAAGATGTATTCTTTCATCGCCTTGCTTCCGTGGCGGAAGAAATTGTGCGTCGTAAGACCTTCCTCGATAATCTGACCGACCGTCATACGAGGATTTAAACTCGAATACGGATCCTGGAAAATGATTTGCAGATCATGCCTGAGCGGTCTGATTTCTTTGTATTTGAGGCGCGCCAGATCAACGCCGTTGTCGAGCATTGCTTCATACTTTTGGAATTCTTCGTTGTCGCTGTACCTGGCTTTTATTTCGTCAAGTTCGCCGCACAACTTATTGAATCTTTCGTCCTCGACAACTATCGCTTTTTCGGTGGTTTCATGCATCGTGCGTATGCGTTCGATTCTTTTATTATAGAATGTTCTTCTCGCATCGGACAAACCTTCTTCCTGCACTTTGCCTTCGAGATATTCGAGTTTCACTTTTTGCGTGTCGAATTTTCTCTTCAACTTCACATCTTTAATATTGCACTTGTAAATTTCAAGGTTCTTTCGCAAACCATCCTGGTCTCTGACAGCAAAGAACCCGCCTACGATTTTAACGATGTGTTGAAGTTCGGTCTGTGCGTTTGCCTCCGCCAAATTCCTGTTTTGAAGCAAAAAGAAATCCGCTTGTTCCTCGCCGACAGCCGCCACCTCTTGTTCGAGTTTTTCGGCCTTAGCGCGCAATTTCTCATACTTTCAAATGGCGGTCGAAATGGACAATCGTCTCCCTGATGTATGCAGGTGCGACTTCTGCGATGCTTCTGCCGTAATAGATAGATTCGCCCGCGGTTTGAGGATAAAGTTGAAGCAATACTCTGCCGAGCGTCGATTTTCCGCAACCCGACTCGCCGACGACGCCGATAGTTTCGCCCTCGTAAATATCAAGGGATATATCTTCGTTGGCTTTAACGTACAATTGTTCCTTTTGAAAAATTGAAGATTTTGCAATCGGGAAGTACTTTTTAAGGTTATTTATACTCAACAACTTCTTTGAGGTGTTCATCACTTCTTCTAACCTCCTTTTCGGGATAGAAACATCTGATTTTTTGTCCCGAGGCGACTTCAATGAGTTCGGGTTCTTCGTCGATGCATTTTTGAGTGCAGTACTTGCACCTGGGGCGAACTTACAACCTTTGGGGAGCGCGAGCGGGTGAGGCACGGCGCCGGGTATGGGTTCGAGTTTGCCCTTATCACCCTCAATACGAGGGATAGAATTCATAAGGCCTTCGGTATAAGGATGGCTTTGGCGACAATCGGTGAAGATGACCGACGCGGGCGCCTGTTCCACGACCTGACCGCAGTACATAACGACGACGTCGTCCGCCATCTCGTTGATAACGCCGAGGTCATGGGTAATAAAGATAATAGCGGTGCCGTTATCGCGTTGCAACTGATTCATCAGATGCAGGATTTGCGCCTGAATTGTGACGTCGAGCGCGGTAGTCGGCTCGTCCGCAATCAGGATTTTGGGCTTGCAAGCAAGCGCCATAGCGATCATAACGCGCTGACGCATACCGCCGGAGAGCTGATGCGGATACTGTTTCAAAACCGCCGCGGGGTTGGGAATCTGGACGGCGTCAAGCATTTCAAGCGCTTTCTTTTCGGCCTCTTTCTTCTTCATTCCCTGGTGGATGATAAACGGCTCGCTGAGCTGGCGTTTAACGTTAAATACGGGGTTAAGGCTGGTCATCGGCTCCTGGAAGATAACAGAAATCTTGTTGCCTCTGATCTTGCACATTTCGTTGACGGAAACTTTGGTAATATCCTGCCCGTCGAACAAAATCTCGCCGCTTTCGATCCAGCCGTTCTCGTCGAGCAAGCGCAATATGCTCATTGCCTCGACGCTTTTCCCGCTTCCGGATTCGCCGACGATGCCGATAGTGCGACCTGCTTCCACCGAATACGAAACGCCGTTGACGGCTTTGACGATGCCCTTCTTTGTACGGAAGTAAGTATGCAAATTTTTAACTTCTAATAATGCCATAAATTACCTCCTTTACTTATCAATATTCGATTTCGGATCCATTACGTCTCGCAATGTATCGCCGATGATGTTTATGCAAATAGTTGACGTCGCCAACAGCAATGCCGGGAACAACCATTGCCACCAGTAGTTTGAAATACGCGTGATATCTTTACACATATCCAGCATATTACCCCAGGTAGGACTCGGTTGTTGAACGCCGAAGCCAAGGTATGACAACGAAGATTCGGTAAGCAAGCAACCCGCAAAGTCCAACGTCAGTGAAACCAGGATAACGCTGATTACGTTTGGTAAGATATGCTTGAACGCAATTCTTCCTTCCCTGACGCCCATCGCCTTTGCCGCAGTGACAAATTCCTTTTCTCTTTCTGCCAAAACTTGTCCCCTGACAAGACGAGCAAGTCCGGGCCAGGTCAACACGCCCAAAATAACCATGATCAGCACGATTTTTTGGTTGTTTGTAATATCCATTTTCAACATAACCGACGACAGAATCATTGCAAACGGCAAAAACGGTATTGCAGATACAATCTCGCACACACGCATTAAGAACATATCAACCCAACCTCCGAAATATCCGGAGATAATACCGATAACAATACCGATAACGGTACTTATCAACACCGCAACTGCTCCGACCGTCATCGTCATTTTGCCACCGCTGATCGAACGCTGCAAAATACTTCTGCCCGATGCATCGGTTCCAAACAAATATCCTTTCCAGCCCCACTTGCCAAGTACTTTGCCATCTTTTACCGCATACGAAGCAAATGCTCCCGCATAAATGGTATCCGTGCCTTGCAGTTTTGAAGCTTTTGGCATTTTGGTTTGATTTAAAATGTCGCTGCCCCACGTATAAATGTTACCGGCATCGGTCAACGCAACAAAGTGTCTTTGACCACTGACAAGTTGTGTGATTTTTTCACCGTCAGGAATGCCCGTTGTATACGTTTTTTCGTCAACGGTGCCGCCAAAACCAATCGTACCATCCGACAAGACAAGAGCCACACAACTTTGGTTCGCCGCCAAATCTACTATTTTTCTTCCTCTTGTGAACGCGTCAAGGTCTTTTTTTGTTCCGTCTGGTAAGTAAACCTTCTTAAATACGTTTTTGTCACCGGTTGAAACGGTTCCGTCTTTCAACAAAGCAACCGCATACGACTGTTCAAATACTAGTTTTTCAACGTTTGTAAGTGCCGCAATACTTTCAAAGTTTAACAATGAAGCCTTTGCGCCCCACATATAAACTTTTCCGTCTTTCATAACAAGTGCCGTTACAAAATGTCCGACTACAAGTTGAGAAACTTCATTGATGTTTACGCCGTCACGGATTTCCACCGGCATCTCATAATATAACTCGGTTGTTTCGTATTTGCCAAGTTGTCCGACGTCGTCTTTGCCCCAACAATAAATCTTGCCGTCCGAGCCGATTGCCACAATGTGATCCTCGCCTGCACCGACAAACTTAATATCTGCATTTTTAACTTCGTCGGGGATTTTCCCAACGTCGATACCGCTTGCGCCGATATCCGTGTTACCCCAGACATAAACTTTGCCGCTGTTGGATAATCCCGCGGAAAAAGCGTCCCATGTGGAAATATATTTTACATCTGATGCAAGTTCTTTTGGGATTTTAAGATATTTAAATCCCGGTTTTTGATTAAGATGGAAAAACTCGCTGTATGTATCCGAGTACTTCGGCATACACAGTGGCCCGATAAACGCCAGTCCGAACATTAAAATCAAAATGACAAGAGCAGTTACCGCCAGTCTTTTTCCAAAGAAGTTTTTAAAAACTTGTCTGAACGGACTGACAATTTCTTCGACATTATTGTCATCTTGTTTCTTGCTTTTTCTGCGCTTTTTTCTTTTTTTATTTATTTTATCGTCAATATCCGTTGTTTCATCTGCATTTACAGCATTATCACAAATGGTATCGTTATACGATTTATCATCAACATCGCGCAAAACCTGACCATCGACTCGGTCAAGGTTTGACGCCGAATTATTTTCCTGTTCAGCAAGTGCTTGCTTTCGTCTTTTTGATTCCTCTCTCGCTAAAACGGCGGATGGTCCCATGAAAGCACGGTATAGCCATCTGCCAACCGTTTTTAACATGTTGACAATGCCTTTGCCGAGTTTTACAAAAAAGGCTTTGACCTTTGAAGCGGAATTATCGTTTTTTAATTCTTTTTTCATATTTTGGTCTCCTATTTTGAAACTCTGATGCGCGGATCAATGATGCCATACGCAAGGTCGATAATCATATTACCCAAAAGAGCAATTAAAACGTAAAACATTTGCAAACACAAAACGACCTCATAGTCGCCTGTTTTAAGCGACGAGATCAGCAGTTTTCCCACGCCGTTTAAGCCAAAAATCGATTCAACCATCAACGAGCCCGAGAATATACCCAAAAACCAACCGATAACAAGTGTTACAATCGGTATCAACGCATTTCTGAATGCATGCGAAAAGATAACCGTCCTTTCTTTCAGACCTTTTGCCCTTGCCGTCCTGATACAATCCATGCTGAGCGCCTCGATCATAGACGCACGAACGTATCTGGTCATTCCGCCAAGCGAGCAGAACGTCATAACGATAAGCGGAAGCGCCATATAATATAGCCAATCGTTAAACGCTTTGATTCCGGTATATTTTTCACCGGCAGTCCCCATGCCGCTTGCGGGGAACCAGTGTAGGGTGCCTGAAAACACCCAAATAAATAATATTGCGGTTATAAACACCGGTATACTATACCCGATAATAGTAAAGATTTGTGTTCCATTGTCAAAAACACTTCCTCGTTTAACCGCGCATGCAATCCCCAAAGGGATGGTAATAGCAAGTGCAACCACCGTGGCAATCAAGTTGATTCGCACCGTATTACGCATAGGCGTTGAAATAACTTCGGTAACGTCCTTTGCATAAGTTATACTATAACCCATATATCCTTGAAGAATGCCCTTTTTCTCTCCGTTATAATATGGTTTTACACCAACCCATCGCAAATAACGATCCATCGTCGAACCGTCAGTTCCGTATAGGCGCTGATATTTAAGATATACGGTGTCATAGTCAAGTTTCACGGTTTATTGTTTGTAACTTCTGCACGCGCCGCACTTGCCGCACGATCGTACGGTATCAGGTTGTACAAAAAGAACATGATCAGCGATAAAATGACCAACACCAATATCATGTAAAGAATACGTCTTACAACATATTTTACCATTGTTTACTCCATTTGCTCATTTACACGACTTTAGGGGAGCAGTTACGCTCCCCCTTTGTCGCGATGATTTTAACTAATTTTCAAATCAATTACAGATTATTTGGAAATATAGTAGTAGTCGGCTGCATCCTTGATGTACCACTGAGAGTTCTCAAATAAATTCGGCTCAATGCTGCAATTGAACGAATAATCGTATGCGGCAGAGTTATAACCGGTTGCAAAGTTGAATGCATTGTAAGTTGCAACACCGTTGTAGCCAGATCCTTCATCTTGATAGAGTTCAGCAAGCATCGGCGTAAAGTCACCGAGTTTGTATTGAACTGCCATGCCGATTTGTTGAAGCGCAGATGACGTTGCCCAGCTCGAAATAAGCTGATCGGTAAACGGGTTGGGCGTGGTGCCGAACCAGTTGATAACCAAAGGCATATAATATGCGCCGCCAAGTTTGTAGGTCTTGTATTTGCCGTCTTGAGAAGCAAAATGCAAGTTGTTGTAGGTAAGTTCGGCACCGCTTAATTTCTTGTAACGAATGCCGTCGCCAGCTTTATATTTTTCGCCTTTGTAGTTGTACGTCCAGCCGCCTTCTTCCAACACGTCGATTGCAGAGTCCACCGACGCAGTGTAAACGTCAAGTTTCATTCCTTCTTCTACGGCTTTTTTGTACATCCATGCACCGGTGTAGTAGGGACCGTCGACGACACCGCCGTAACCGCCGTTAAATTGTTTTGCAAATGCAGGACGATCGATTGAATATGCGATTGCTTGTCTGACTTCTTGGAACATAACGGGACCAAAGTCGGAACGGAATCCGAGTTTGCCGTAACCCGCACGAGCATAGTCGACAGAAGCAAAACTATCGGATTTTTCTCTGACAAGTTTCAATGCAGCATCGGTATCGGTACCTCCGGTGATGCCTGCAACAACGTTGACTTGTTTGTTCTAATTGCGTAAGTTGAGTTTCAGAAACTATTTGAACGTACACAATCTTATCAAATCCGCCTTTTTGGCCTTCGAAGTTGCCCTTGTATTGATCGTTGCGAACAAGTGTGCATTCTTTTTTTGCTTTGTCGTAATTATCAATCTTGTATGCGCCGGTGAACGGGATTTTGGCCTCATCTGCTTGATTGGTGTTGGATGCGGATTTTCTGATATAAGATGCAAACGTATATGACGTTACTTTATCTTCGGTCTTGGTGTTATAGAATTTGTCTGCTGCATTTTCTGCTTCAACAATGTAGCAACCGTCGCCATCGTCTTTGACGTCATTATTGCCCATATACATAGCCTTCGCCGTCGGAGAAAGACCTGCGAGCGCGATGCCATAGAAGTACGTTGCGTAATCTTCGGTTGCAGTCAGAGAATAGGTATATTCATCAATAAGACGTACGCCTTTGAACTTTTTGGAAATCGTATAATCAACTTCGGAAGTATCTTTGCCGTCTTTGTCTTTCTTGTAAATATTTTTGCCGTCGTTTGTTCCGTCAAATTGCGAATACTCTTTATATCCAACGTAAGCCTGTCCTGCAGTATTGCTTCCGCCACCTTCTTTCGTTGCGGTGATCGGAGTGCTGAACGCCATCAAATAGTAGAGGAAGTTCTTTGCAGTGATGGGAGTACCGTCGGAGAATTTAAGGTCATTCTTAATCTTAACGGTGAACGTACGAGTACCGTCTGCGTTTACCTTATCTTCGTGACTTTCAACAACGGTGCTATCATATTGATAATCGCCAACTTTGTTTGCGACAACCGTGGAATAACCGTTGATCAAACCATCGATATCGTAATCGGAAGCCGCAGGGCTGCTTACACCAAAATTTGAAAGGCGAAGCCTGCCTGAAAGTTCCGTCGTATTGCCGATAATGATCTTTTTGTCTGCGTTGCCGGCAGCAGCTTTCCAATCAATAAGCGCATTTGCTACGCTCCAATACGGGTTGGTCGGATGGTCGATAACAGATTGTTTGTCGATTACTCGAGCGTCAAACACATCATAATATTGGTTGCTGTAAAGGGGCACTTCCGGCAGCAAATAGTTCCAGCGTTGAATGAACGCTTTCCACCATTTTACGTATTCGCCTTCGTTTTTGGATTTGTATACCATTGCCATCGTCAAAGTCAAGTCCAAGTTCATACTCTTTGCCATCACTAAACGTTTGGTATGCCAAACCATTACTCTTAAACGTAAGTTTAGATGCGTCGGCTTCTTTGCCAAATTGATCATACAATGTTTTATAATCAACACCGTATGTCAAATCCTTAACAATATCATTGTCATCAATGGCTTCGTACGGGATCTTTTCTTCTTTTTTGCACGCGGTAAGAACACCGATTGCAAGAACAAGAACCAAAATCACAGCCAATGCAACAACTAATTTTCTTTGCTTCATGTTTTTTACCTCCTAAAAAATATCTTTGGAAATTTTGCCAACATTGTTGGTGTCTGCCTTTTCATTTTTGCCGGATACTTATGTGTTGACTGCGTTTCTCGTCCGTCTCGTCTGCGTTTTTTTGCGGACTTTATCAAAGTATTCTGACAAATTATGATGTTTCTATTATAAAGGTACTTAGCCAATCTGTAAACAATTTTTAATTATTTTTTATTTATTTTTTTGTTTTTTATGCAAATGTATATATTTTTACTCACTCTTGTTTATGCTTTTTGGGCGATTCTTTTCGCATTTTCCGCGCGTTTTTCGCCGTTTCCCGCGCTATTTATATATTATAAGTAGTTTATATGACTATATTTTACCATCTTATATTCTGCTTTGCTTCAACACAATAAATTGATACAGCAGAAAACCCGTTTTTATCTCCTTTTTCTTTCTCGTTGTTCACCTTGTTGTTTTTATGCAGTTTTTATGCATAATGTCAATATTTATGCAGTTTACTCTCAATTTCTTCTCTTCCCGCAAAAAAGCCTTGGAGGTTTTTCGCGTTCGCTCAATTTCCAAGGCTTTACTATTTATTGTGTTCACTCGCTTCTTCTTTCGGCTTAATTCTGTTTTTTCTTTTGGAAACCTATTGCTCTTTCAGAAGGTCTGCGATGATGTCGACGTCGCCGGCACCCAGAATCATTATTACGTCGCCGGCTCTTGCCGTTTCCTTGATTTTTTTCGCCGCCGTCACGAAATCTTTCACGTATTCGGCGGGGCGCACGTTTTCGTCGACGTATCTGAACAAATCGAAAGACGTTTTCCCGTCCGATTCCTTTTCGCGCGCGGGATAGGTCGGGACGAACCATACTTCGTCGGCAGCGTTGAACGATAATGCGAATTCCTGAAAATACTTTGCCGTACGGCTGAAAGTATGCGGCTGAAAAATCACGAAAAGCCTGTTCTTCGCAACGGGTTTAATCGCGCTTATCGACGCCGTTATTTCCGACGGGTGATGGGCGTAATCGACGTACACGTCCGCGCCGTTTACTTCCCCCGTTTTTTCAAGGCGGCGTTTGACTCCCTTGAAGTTTTCAAGGGCTTTCTTTATTACGTTTTTGTCAATCGAAAGCGCGTCGCAAACGGCAACCGCGGCAAGGACGTTTTTCACGTTGTGTCGCCCTAAAAGCGCAGGGCGGACTCGCATATAGTATTCTCGGTTTCTCAGGATATCATATTCACATATTCCCCCGTGCGAATATATGTTTTCCACCTGCCATTTCGCGTCCGCGCCGCCAAAGTTTTCAATATGCACATTTTTGCATATATGCAAATCACAGTACTTTACGTTTGAATTTGATTATTAAGCCGTTATTCGGCACGTTTCGTGCAAACTCGGCAAAAAGCGACAATGCGTCCGACAACGTGTTTATGCAGTCCGGGTGATCGCACTCCACGTTCAGAATCGCAAGGATATCGGGGTGCAGCGACAGGAAATGTCCCTTGTATTCGCACGCTTCCGTCACAAGAATTTCGTCGCCGGTTCTTACGAAATTCCCGCCCAGATCGTTTGAAAATCCGCCTATGTGCGCGGTGAATTTTTTGCCCGAATATTTCAAAATCGCGGCGATTAAAGACGTTACCGTGGTTTTGCCGTGAGTGCCGGAAACGGCGATAACCTTTTTGAAATTTTCGCTGAGAAGTCCCAGAAAATCGTGCCGCTCGACAACTGTTTTTTTGAGCGTTCGCGCGCGGGAAAGTTCGGGATTTTCATCGCTCACCGCCGACGTGTAAACGACGATATCGACGTCATCAATTCTCTTTTCGTCTGTGCCGACGTACACGTCAAAGCCGTCTTCAATAAGTCCCGAAAGTGTTTTGGAATACGCCCCGTCGCTTCCCGAAACTTTCGCCCCGTACGACTTCGCCCACCTTATGAGCGCGCTCATCGACGCGCCCCCGACGCCTATAAAATGCACTTTTTTTCCGCTTAAAAAAATCATACGGCATTATATGATTGCCGCCGATTTTTTGACAATAACGAGAAAAAATACAAAAAAGTATTGCATTATTGGGAAAAACCTTGTAAAATTATCTTAAATTATATGTTGCGGAGGGATAAACATGAACATATCAGACATACGAATCAGGCTTATAAAACGCGACGAAACCAAGTTCCGCGCGGTCGCCTCGATAATTATCGACGACTGTTTTGTGATTCACGACATCAAAATTATCGAAGGTAACGACGGCAACTTCATTGCGATGCCGTCCAGAAAAACGCCCGACGGTGAATATAAGGATATCGCGCACCCCATCAACACCGAAACGCGCGAACTTATCAAAACCCGCGTTCTGGAAGCGTACGAAAAGGCGCTGCGCGAAGACGAAAACAACGCGTGATCTTGTGAGCAAATAATTAAGGACAGACGAAAGTCTGCCCTTTTTATTTATGCCGATATGTGCATATTTCCGCTTTTAATGTTTGATGATTTCGCGGATTTCTTTGTAGAATTTTTTGTTGGCGTCGTAAAGTTTGCGATAAACTCTGTCGTAAAGTTTGCGATAAATCTCGTGATTTTCCTTGTTCGGCACGTACTCGTAAGTGATGTGCGACATACTCTTCACCGCGTCCGAAAGCTGTTTATATTCCCCTACGCCGGTAAACGACGCCATCGCCGCGCCGAGAGCGGACGTTTCGTACGTCTGAATTTTTTGCACTTTGCAACCGAACAAGTCGGCGGTAATCTGGCACACTTCTTCCGAATTTGCGCCGCCGCCCGACACCATAATGCGTTTAATATCGTAGCCCGCGCGTTTTTCCATTGATTTAAGCGCGTCGTACAGCGCAAATCCAATGCCTTCGATAATAGCGCGATAAACGTGCACGCGCGTGTGGTAGTCTGCAAAACCGATGACCGCGCCCTTCGCCTCGGGATTTGACGTGCCCGGCGACCAGAAAGGTTGCAGGATAAGCCCGTCCGAACCCGCGGGGACGTCGCGCAAATGTTCGTCCAGCAGTTTTTCGGGGATAACGCCGCGCTCCGACGCTTCGACAAGCTCCTTATGCGCGAACTCGTTTTTGAACCAGCTGATCATCCAGTAACCGCGGAAAATAAGGACTTCCGGGTTATATTTGTCCTGATAAATCGACGGATACGCCGGCAAAAACGGTTGCGGCTCCACGTATTTTTCAGTCGTGATTTCGATACTTGCGGCGGTGCCCATGGATATTGCGGCGACGTCGGGGCCATCGCAACCTACCGCAAGAGTTTCGCACGCCTTGTCCGCGCCCGACGCGATAACGGGAAGCCCCTCCGGAAGCCCCGTGATTTCGGCGACTTCTTTTGATATGTATCCCATAACTTCACACGGCTTTTTAAGGTCCTGCACAAGCATATCGGGTCTGATGCTGCCGAAAATGAAATAGGTCATTTCGGACGGTTGCATCCACTCTTTTTTCTTGTAATTGAACGGGACGTGCCCAACCTGATTCGCAACGCTGTCGCAAAGTTTTCCCAACAGTTTATAATGGATATACGTCGGGAGCATTACGACTTTTTTCGTTCTTGACCAGATATTCGGCTCGTTAATGGCAAGCCAGTTTGAAAAAGTCGCAGCGTACTGAGCGGCGCACATATCGAGCGCCCCCGCAAGCCTTACGAGTTTTTTCTTCCCGGACGGCATATAATCAAGCGGATTTTCAACCCTTCTTCCGTCAAGGTACAAAATAAATGGTCTTAACGGATTGTTGTTTTTGTCCAGGCACGTGATGACGTCGCGCAAAGACGTTACGCTCATTGCGACGATATCGTTCCAAAGTTCGCCCGAAGATTCTTTGAGCATCTTTGAAACGGTGCACATATTATCCCAGTAAAAATCGGCGGTCTGTTCGCAATAGCCGGGCTTTACCGAAAAATACGGGCGTTTATAATCGATTTTTTCTTTGCCTCTGATTTCGCCTGTCTTATCGAAAAGTATGGCGCGCACGCTCTGCGTGCCGAAGTCGAAACTTAATGCCAAAGGTCCGTATTTCATAATTTTTTCCCCTTTATAATTATATTTTTACAAAATAATCGTAAAGCATATTCGAGGTGCTGATAAGGTTCACGCCCGTATCGAGCACGTTTTCGATGACGACCTCGCCGCGCGCCACGCGTTTTTTCAGCGTGAAATTGTTGACAAGTTCCATAAGCGCGGGGATTTTATCCTTGGGAATTTCGGTTTCCGTGCGGACGGGCAAAACGGGATAGTCGTCAAAAACCGTCGCGACCGTCGTGCAAACGGTGCGTTTCGGACAGGTCAGTTCTTCCGTCGCGAATTTTTTGCCGCGCGGGCAACGCGCACCCGTTACTTCGCCGTTTTCGGATATCGAAAGTTTGCAGCTGTTGGGACAAACGATACATACGAGTTCTTTCATAATCATTCCTCCTCGAAAAGCGTGAATTCCACCTTGGAATTCTCGTTCACGCCGAAGTCTTTGAAATTGATTTTGAGCCTTTCCATTTCGGGCGGGCGTACCGCCTGATACTTTTTGGTCATGACTTCTTTGCCGTCGACGCTGAGTCTAAGCCTTGCGTTTTTCATATCGCGCGACGCGCGGAAGTAAACCGTGACGTCGGACGTGTCGCCGTTTACGTCAAGCACGGTCGGCACGATATACAAAAAGTTGTTGTCGATTGAAAGCGGCACGTATTTTCTTGCGCGTTTTTCGTAATGCGCGCTGTTTCTGCCCGCTTCGAGAGCGTTTCCGTGACGTAATCGACAAGGTCGTTGACGTGCAGGCAGTTGCCCGCGGAATAAATACCTTCGACGCTCGTCATATAATTCTGATCGCAGACGGGGCCTTTCGTACGGCGGTTAATATCGACGTCCAGGCTTTCGGCAAGTTCGTTTTCGGGGATAAGTCCGACGGACAGGATAAGCGCGTCGCACTCGATAATTTCTTCCGTGCCCTTAATCGGCTGCATTTTTTCGTCGACTTTCGCAACCTCGACGGTGGTGAGCCTGTCTTCGCCGAAAACGCGGGTGACCGTGTGCGACAAATGCAAAGGAATATCAAAGTCGATAAGGCACTGATGAATGTTTCTCGTAAGTCCCGACGGCGTCGGTTTCACTTCGTAAACGCCCAGGACTTTCGCGCCTTCGAGCGTCAGGCGGCGCGCCATGATAAGGCCGATGTCGCCGCTGCCCAGAATCACGCAACGTTTCGTGGGCATTTCGCCCATAAGGTTGACGTAGTTTTGCGCCGTGCCCGCGGTGAATACGCCCGACGGACGGGTGCCTTGTATGAAAATCTGCCTTGCGGTTCTTTCCCTGCAACCCGTTGCAAGGACGATGGTTTTTGTCGAAACGTGGCTTGCGCCGTCTCTGTTGACAAAGTAAATCGTGAAGCCGTTTTCGGTTTTTTCGATTTTCGTGACGAACGTCAGAAGTTTGACTTCGACGTCGGTTTCAAAAAGTTTATCGATGAACCTTTCGGAGTATTCAGGCCCCGAAAGTTTTTCCTTGAAAGTGATAAGTCCGAAGCCGTCGTGTATGCACTGTTTCAGGATACCGCCGAGTTTCGGCTCGCGCTCGATAAGCAATACTTTTGCGCCTTCTTTATTTGCGGAAATTGCCGCTGCAAGACCGGCGGGGCCGCCGCCGATAACTACCGTATCATACATTAGTTTCAGCCCCCTTTTTGGTTTTATTGTATAAAATCACGCTGTAATCGTTGCCTTTTGTAATTTCCTCAACGGAGCAGCCTTTTTCTTCCGCAAGGATTTTTACAACCGTCGGACCGCAGAACCCGCCCTGGCATCTGCCCATACCGGGACGCACTCTGCGCTTTATCGCGTCAACCGTATATACAGGCACCGCGCTTCTGACGGCGTCCAGAATTTCGCCCTTCGAGATTTCCTCGCAACGGCAAACGATCTCGCCGTAAGCGGGATTTTTCTTAATAAGTTCGTTCCGTTCTTCTTCGCTCATATCGGCAAGGTGCGGCACGCTTTTATGTTTCGGATTGTAGTTTTCGTTGACCTTGACTTTCTCTTGTTTTCCAAGGAACATAATCGCCCATCTTTCGACGTCTTTCGCAACGGCGGGCGCGGTCGTAATGCCGGGGGACTGAATCCCCGCGACCTCGATGATGTTTTTCGTGAATATACCGCGGCGCACGACGAAGTCTTCCTCATACGTTGCGGGACGTTCGCCTGCAAAGTACGTGATGACGTCGCCCATACCGAGTTTGTCCTGTATGATTTTTTGTTTCGTAACGATGTCCTGAATGCTTTCCATATCCGTCGTAAAATCTTCACGGTCGGGCACTTCGATTGCATTAGGCCCAAGCAATACGTTGTTGTCTACGGTATGAATAACGCCGCCGCCTTTGGTATGCGTCTTTTGCGTTTCGTTCAGGCTTTTTCCTTTCATAAGGGTTTTGAGCAACCCTTCTTTGCCTTTCGTTTCCTTCCAGTTTGCGGGAACGTGGACAAACGGCATTTTCGACATCGACGTATGCGCGAGATTGCCCTTTTTCTTGTCCAGAATAACATCAATACCCTTTCTCGGGTGAATGGTAAACGTTCTGTCACCCGCCATATCGGCAATGACGTCGGCGTAAGTGCCCGCCGCGTTTATGACAAGTCGCGGATAAATCGTGCCGCGGTTGGTCTCGACGCTTTTGATTTCGCCGTCTTCGACCTTCATCCCGAGCACCGCGGTGTTCAGACAAACGTGCACGCCGTTTTCCGCCGCGTGTTCCGCAAGCGCGACCGTAAGTTTATACGGCGAAACCATACCGCCCGTGGGCATATAGTACGCGCCGCGCGCCCATTCGACCGCTTCGGGCTCGATTTTCAGCAGTTCTTTTCTGTCGATATATCTCATTCCTTTGATTTTAAGGATTTTTGACCAAAGTCCGACAATGGGCATAAGCAGTCTTTCCCACTTATAATACATAGCATCATGTGCCCGGTTCTTTCAAACTTGACGTCCATATCGTCGCATAATTCGTCGTACATCGCGTTGCCTTTGATAAGGTAATCGTGTTTGACGAGTTTCGGCGTAAGGTCGATGCCGACGTGCACGCAACCGTCGTTTCTTGAAGTTGCGCCGACGGCGACGTCGTATCCCTTTTCGACAAGCATCACGTCAAGCTGCCATTTTGAAAGCTCGTGTGCAATCGTCGCGCCCGAAATACCGCCGCCCACGATAAGGACGTCGGGTTTTCTTCCGTCGTAAAGTTTGTCGTTGATTTTTGGGAGTCTTACCTTTTGTTCGAAACCGCGAAGCGTGATATCGTTGATGACGCCCAGATATTTTTTGCTGACGGCAGCCCTGCCGCACCTGACGACGTCGTCCCAGTTGTCGAGTTCCCCGCGAAGAACCACACAGTTGTTTTCATTAGATACGTTGACTGACGGCGCAATCGCATGCACCGCCCTTTCGATTTTTGCAAATTCTTTCATAATTTCCCTTCTGTCGGCATTTGTCGTACGACTGACCGACAATTTAATTATATCGCAGGGCTTATTACGCTGTCAAGTATTATGTTATTTTCTAAGTATTGTTAAAAAAGTAACGAAATTACGGCGGTTTTTGCATGAAAAAACACCCTAAATAGGGTGTTTTGCAGTGTTTTTATTTTTCGCTCTGGACGAAGTAATCTTCGGGATTTATGAGTTTTCCGTCCTTATAGGTTTCAAAATGAAGATGCGTCCCGTCCGCGCTTTCGACAATCATATTGTTTCCGATTTCGCCGATTTTCGCGCCTTTCTTCACCGTTTGCGAAACGGATACGTTGACCTTGTCGGACAAGCCGCAATATTTCGTGACAAGCCCGTCCCCGTGCGATATGCTCACGCAGTATCCGTAAAGCGGATCGTTGACGATTTCGGACACCGTGCCGTCCCATACCGCAAATACGCTTGCGCCTTCTTCTGCCATGAAGTCGATTGCCCTATGCGTGCTCCATTGTTCCAACGTTTTTGAAAACACGAGTTCCGTTTCCGAAAAACTTGCGCCGACCGCGCTGTCTTTGACGGGTACGATAAACACGACGGGATCGGGTTTAACCGGGTCGGGTTTGTCCACGGGTTTGTCCACGGGTTTGTCCTGAGGACTCTCGATATTCGTGTCGTTGACGACGGGCGTGCTGTTTTTCGCCTGTTTGGTTTTTGAAACCGTAACGCCGACGATCGCGCAGATTGCCGCAACCGCGACGACGATTACTACGTAATAAACGTTCTTTCTCAAAAATTTACCTGTTTTTATTAACGCTGACTTGAATTTGTTCATACTGACCTCCTGCTTGATTATTGTCCCGAAAAAATTTTCTTATACCATCCGCCCTCAAAATAATCAATAACTTCCCATGTTGACGGGGTTCGACACCGTTACGACGTCGCCGCGCTTCGTTATCTGCAAATTTACGGGCTTTCCGTCCACGATTTCGATGCCTTTCAAAACAGGAGAATAAGCATAAGTTATCTCGACGTCGTCAAGGTTCCCGTCGAAATGATAAATCACGAAAAACTTTTTATATAAATCGTCTTTTGAAAACTCGTCTTCGTCAAAAGTGAACGTTTCGCCAAGGAGTCTTCCCTTGTCGTTTCTGTATTCGACGTAATCGCGGTTTGTGAAAAACTCGTTCAACTCCCTTCCCGAAAGCAGAGTGCACGATATCGCGATAAGAATAAGCAGCAATAGTTTTTTCATACCCGAATTATTGCCACCTTTCCGATTTTGAAACTGCCGTTTTAATTCGGCATTAAAAACGATTATTCTTTGAAAAGGTATAAAATAAACTTTATCATTAAAAAACGATTGATAAAATGAATGTTTTGACAAAAATAACTTATTATTCGATAATAAACGAAAATGTTTTGCACATGAAAAAAGCGTCCTTTCGGACGCTTTGTTTATTTGATTAAGTCCTTGACAAACGGCAGTACTACGTCGGGTTTCCTGTCCGAAGCACCAACCATTTCTTCCGTCGTTTCGCCCGACAGCACCAGCACCGTCTTAAAGCCGTTGTTGAAGCCGAACGCTATATCGGTGTAAAGCCTGTCGCCGACCATTGCGATCTTGTTTGCAGGGAGATTGAATTTTCTTTTCACGCCTTCGCCCGCTTCTCTTTCGGGTTTGCCGATTATGATGTCGGGATTTCTCGATATGGTTGCGTCGATAAACAAAATCATTCCGCCGATGTCGGGCATCGGGCAGTCGTCCGCGGGACAGTTAAGGTCGGGGTGAGTCGCGATATACGGCTTTCCTTTGTTCAGCCACTTGCAAAAGCGATAAAGTTTCCAATATTCGAGTTCGGTATCGAAGCCGAGCACGCACAAATCGGGATTGTCCTCAGAAAGTTTAATGCCGTGGCGGATAAATTCGGCTTTGAGTTTTTCGTTGCCCATGACGAACACCGACGCGCCGGGATAAACGCGGTTGACGTATTCGCACGTTACTTCGCCCGAAGTATAAATTTCGTCGCGAGTGATATCGAGCCCCATTTTATGAAGTTTTTCGATGTAGTCTTCCGCGGCTTTGCTGCTGTTATTCGTGAAAAAGCAAATGCGCTTGCCAAGTTTTTTCAGCGCGCGTATCGCGTCGAAACTGCCCGCGATTTCCTTATCGCCGATATAGACCGTGCCGTCCATATCGAACAAAAACAATTCAACGTCCAAAAGTTCTTTCGTGAGTGTCATATCAGATAAACCTTTCGAAAAAGCCCGTCCTTTTTACGTATTTCAAAAGTCCGCCTTCCGACAGTTCCGACGCCAGAGCCATCACCTTAAACAACTCGTCCGACGACGCGTATCGTTTCAGCCAGAAGCCTGCGTCGTCGTAAAGCCTTCGCCAGAATTTCGCAACGGCGGGCAAATCCATGCCGTCCAGCCGCTCGTACATTTCCCTGCGATATTCGCTTAATATGAACGTTTGTTTCAGATAATCCGTCGCCATCGTTACCGACAAATCGGACATGTAATTATTATAGTTTACAACGCGCATTTTTTCAAGCGTTTTCAAGGTCAACACAATATCTTCCGGGATAAGCGTGTCGGTGGCGTCCGATTCCAGATACAGCCTGTACACGTTCAGTATCATATACGCCGCAAGAAATGAGTTTTCGCCGAAAGTCCTGCCGAATTTTTCGGTCATCACCCTTGCGACGGCGTCCGCGCTTTCCGCTTTCATATCGAGGTTGTTTTTCGCTTTGGAAATCGTGAACATCAGCCTTGCAAGACGGGTTTTGAAGTTGTCGTCGTTTTTCTTCGACTCGAATATTTTTATGCTTTCCGCGACGGTATTCACGGCGGATTCGTCAAAATCACGCGCAAACATAAGTTTTTTGAAGTCCGCGTCGAACAGCCCGACAAGACACGAAAACGCCCTGCCATAGCCCGCCGCCGCAGTGGCTCCCGTCGATTTTTCAACGACTTCCTCGTCGATAAGGACGAAATCGGGCGCGCCCGTATACACGTATTCGTTCAGGATATACGCCCCGTCCGACGCAAAATTGTCGTTGTCGGGCGCGGTAATCACAATGGAATATCCGACGCTTTGACGTTTTGCAAGAAGTCTTGCGTCGTCCGCAACACCTCCGCCGCCCACTCCCACGATATATTTTACGCACTCGTCGACTGCGGGAAGTTCCTCGGCTTTTCCGTGTGTTTTTGCCGTCCTTACGAAATATCCGCCTTTCAAAAGGTACCTTACGACGTCGTCGGAAACGTTACTGCTCTTTTCGTCGAAAACAACCAGCACGTTCCCCTTATCAAACGTTTTCGACAAACAGTCGCATATCTTTTTCAAATTGCCCTTTCCGAATTCTTCCCGTGAAATTATTTTTCCGTCCGCGTCGTTTTTCAATGAAAAAATACCGCCCTTATGTTATTTGCAAAAATAATAACACTAAGACGGTGTCGCGGATTTTTCGTTTTTGATTTGTTTTGTCAAAGTATGCGGATTTTTGTCAATTCCGCCGTTAAATTCTTGTTTATAAATCAAGAACTTCTGAGTAAACCGTGTTTTTGTCGACGTTCCTGTCGGACGCCGTGCGCTTTATCGCGTCCTTTTTCGTCATACCGCTTTGCATATAATGGCGGACGTGGTCGGCAATGCTAAGGTCGTTTAATGCGTTTCCGCCGGTGCTTGGCATCACGATAAGGACGTATTCGCCCTTCGGCGACGGTATCGAAAAGGAAGAAAGATTTTGTTCTTCGACGCTTTCAAACATTTTCGTCAGCTCGTGTACGACAAAAACCTGCCTTTCGCCGAAAGATTCGTACAAAAATTTCGCGTCGTCGTTTATCTCGTGCGGGCTGACGTAAAATACGACGGGCTCGGAAGAAAACTTAAAATCTTTTACAAGTTCTTCCTTATCCTTGCGTTTTTCGGGCAAAAATCCCAAAAAAGTAAACCCGCGCGAAGTTATCCCCGAAAGCGCGACTGCCGACACGACCGCGCTTGCCCCCGGTACGATTTCGACTTTAAGCCCCGCACTCCTACATTCCGACACGAGTATCGCGCCCGGATCGCTGACGCACGGCATACCCGCGTCGGTGATGAGCGCGACGTTTTTGCCGTCCGAAAGTAGCGAAATTATCTTTTCCGAGCCTTCGCGTTCTTTTTGTTTGTAATAACTGATAAGGGGTTTTTTGACGTTATAATAAGACAACAGTTTTAACGATACGCGCGTGTCCTCGCACGCGATGACGTCCACGGACGAAAGCGTTTCGACCGCGCGATAAGTGATGTCTTTCAAATTTCCGATGGGCGTACCCACAACGTATAAAGTGCCTGCCATATCAATCCTTGGAATACATTTTTCTGGCGAGCGCGGTATATTCGCCGTTCTCGTCGTAAACGATAAGCGTGTTGATTTTCACGCCTTCCGACGCGCCCTTAATGCACTCGTAAATCACGACGTCGGGGGATTTTTCGGCCTTTGGGTAAACAAGCGTCATTACCTTGGGCTCGATATTGTTTTGCTTCAATTTATAAATACATTCCGCCATGCGGTCGGCGCGATGCACCATATAAAACTTCCCGCGAAACTTCAAAAGTCGTCTTGCGTTTTCGATAAGTTCGTCAAGCGTAAGTTTCAGTTCGTACTTTGAAACGGCGCGGGTTTCGTTCTTGTCCATCTCGCCTGAGTCGGGCTTTTTGTAAGGCGGATTCGACACGATGACGTCGAAACTTTCCGCCGGGACACTTTTTGCAAAATCCTGCAAAGAAGAGTTTATCACGACAATTTTATCGCTTAAACCGTTCATTTCGACATTTCGCGCGGCAAGATCCGCCATATTTTTCTGAATTTCGAGCGCCGACACGTTGCCGTATCCCATCTTCCCCGCAAGGAGTATCGAAATAATTCCGCTGCCTGCGCCGACGTCCAGAATTTTGTCCGTCTTCCTTGCCTTCACAAGGTTTGCAAGGAGCACGCTGTCCGACGTAAAACAATAGCCTTCGGCATTTTGTATAAGCCGAAGGTCGTTGATTTCCAGATCGTCGATGCGCTCGTTTTCAAAAAGGTCAGTCATTTGCCTTGACGATGTTGACTTTTACTTTTGCGGAAATGCCCGCGTACACTTTGATTTCGATTTCAAACACGCCCAAAGCCTTGATGTTTTCTTTCAGCACGACTTTCTTTTTGTCGATTTCGATGCCTTGTTTTTTTAAGCCTTCCGCGATGTCCGCGGTCGTTACGCTGCCGTACATTTTGCCGTCGCCGCATTTCACGCCGATGTCGATGACGCTTTTTTCAAGCTTTTCTTTGACGACTTCGCTTCCGCGATTTCTTCGGCGATGCGCTTTTCTTCCGCCGCTTTCTTTTGCGCGTTTTCGTTAAGCGCGGAGGCGGTCGCTTCGACTGCGAGTTTCTTCTTCAACAAACAATTTCTTGCGTATCCGTCGCTGACTTCAAGTATTTGCCCTTTTTTGCCGGTGCCTTTGACGTCGCTTAATAAAATAACTTTCATATTATCACCTCAACGATATAATACCATAAATACGGAGCGTTTTCAAGTTTTTGACGACTTCGCCGTATATTTTTGCCGCATTTGAAAAAAATTATTTCGGAGGATAAAATGGATAATATTATTTGTCATACGGTAAATTGTGAACACAACGTAAAATCCCGCTGCGTGGCGGGCATCGTAAACATCACCGAAAAAGGCGTATGCGCCAGCAAAATCAAGCGTGAAGGCGGTATTCTTGCACAGACTTTTGCCGATATCGAGGCGGCGGAAGACTTCGGCACGGGCAATATCGAAAACTCCGTCACGTGCGCGTCCGTAAAATGCGCCTATAACTCTGACGGCGTATGCTCCGCCGACCACATCGTCGTCGAAGACGGTCTTTCAAAGACAAGATGCTTCACCCGAAACGTAAAATGATTTTCTTGGAAACGAAAAGAGCGGATAGTCCGCTCTTTTTTTTATAAACGATTTTATTTTTTGATTTTCCTTCTTACCGACGGCACGTCAAGCATCATCGTCAGGACGTGTCGCGCGGCGTTTTCAAGTTCTTCACGGCGGAGAGCACCGTCGTTCACCGATTGCTCGGCGGAATTGTCGTATTTTCCCTTGACGTGAGTCCCTCCCGGCATAAGTACGTCGTTGCCCGCCCGTACGCGATATGCGTTGTTTTTCACGCGGGCGTTATCGGGATCGTTTTCGGGGACGTTCCACCAGTCGGTCGTTACCGCGCCCGTAAAGCCCCACTCGTTTCTCAAAACTTCGGTGCATAAATCGAAATTATAGCAACTGTAAACGCCGTTGATTTTGTTGTACGACGTCATAATCATTTTGGGATCCGCCGTCTTTACGCAAATCTCAAAACCTTTAAGGTATATCTCCCTGAGCGCGCGCTCCGATACGCGCGAATCGTTTTTCTTCCGTTTCGTTTCCTGATTGTTGCACGCAAAATGCTTCGGACACGCCGATACGCCCTTGCTTTGCAAACCTTTGACAACCGCGCTCGCCATATTCCCGGAAAGCACGGGATCTTCCGAAAAATATTCAAAATTCCTTCCGCAAAGGGGGTCACGGTGTATATTCATTCCGGGCGCAAGCAAAACGTCGCTGCCTTTTTTAACATTTCTTCCGCAACCGCGCCGTAAAGTTTTTCCACAAGGTCCTTATTGAACGTCGATGCAATCGCAGTACCGCACGGCAAAAGCGAGGCGTACGTCATAAGCCTTATTCCCGACGGACCGTCGGTCGTAACAACCGCCGGCACTCCTTTTTTCCTAAGGCTTTCGGATATCCCGCCGAATACGCCTGCGTTGCCTTTCGCGCCCAACGGGCTGTTCATTTTGTAATCGCCGTGCGTCAGCATTTCAAGTTCCGAAATCGACAAGCACGCGATAAATTCGTCAAGGCTGCACTTTCCGTCAGACACTTCAAAAAAGTCAACGTCTCCCTTCTTTTCAGAAAGTGCCGGGATATTTGCAATAATGCGTTCGGCTCTTTCAAACTTCGCCTTATGCACGGGCTTTTCACCCATAATATATTTCACGCGCTTAAAGTATTTCGGGTATATCACGTTGAAATCGTGTTGTACGGGACAAATTGCATTTACTGTCGTAAACACGGTTCATTGATATAAAACGCACCGATTAACTTGCTTTCGCGCACGTTTGCGCCAAGAAATACCTTGTATTCGCCGCACTCGACGACGTACGACGACTTGTATCCCGTGCAACCCGTTTCGTCAAACGACGTTATGTTTTCAAGCGGAATCCGAATGATAAATTCTTCGGTTTCGCCGGTTTCAAGTTCCTTTGTCTTATGAAATCCGACAAGGATTTTGTCGGGCTTCCCGAGTTCCCCTTGCGGCGCGGAAACGTACACCGCCACAACGTTTTTTCCGGGAACGTCGCCCGTATTTTTCACGCTGGCGTCAACGAAAAAGCCTTGTTCGTCCTTTTTGAGCGCGCCCGTTTCTTCAAACGTCGTGTAGCTTAATCCAAAGCCGAAAGGATATCTCACCGCGGTTTTGTCAAACGTTTCAAAAAAGCGATAGCCGACGTAAACGTCTTCCTGATAATTGTTATATTTCTTTCCGCCGAAGTTTCGCCGACGGGTAATCGTTATAGCGTTTTGCTATCGTGTCGGGAAGTCTGCCCGACGGATTGACCTTGCCGGAAAGGACGCGCGCCACGGCGTTTCCCGATTCCATTCCGCCGTTCCAGACGTAAAGCGCGGCGGAAAGCGCACTGCCGTAAGCGTCGATAAACGACAAATCCATAATATTGCCGTTGTCGATGATTAAAATCGCGCTTTTGAAATTTTTCGTCACGACGGACAGCATTTTCTTTTCTTCGTCGGTCAGATAAAAACTGCCCTTTTCAAGTTTTTGTTCCCGATCCTCGCCCGCCGCGCGCCCGATAACGACAATCGCCTTGTTCGCGCGCTTTGCGGCTTCGCCGACAACCTTGTCGGAAAGCGGCATTTCGTCAAAATGGAACGGCCAATGCCCCCAAAATCCTTCGTAAGGCGCGTTTTTGACCGACCAGTCGGCATAGATTTTTTTCAGCGTTTCGTCGATTTTCACGCCTTCTTTTCCAGCCCTTCGATAAGGTTTACTTTATACGGCGGTTGACATCCCCGCCCGAGCCGTATCCGACGTAAAACCAATCGTTCTGCACCCTGCCGAAAACCGCAACGACGTCGTTTTCGGACAGCGGTAACGCGCCGTCGTTTTTAAGCATTACGACGCCTTCTTCCGCGGTAGTCCGCGCAAGGTTTTTCATTTCGTCGGTTACGTCCTTGTTTCCTTCAACCTGCCCGCCGGTCGCCTGCGCGAGCGACACGATTTTGTTCAGTATCTTTGTTCCGATGCTCATTTCGTTTCCTTTTCGATTTGGTTTTGTAAATTTATTGTATCACACACGCGGCGATTTTTCAATGTCGAAAACATAAAAAAGACTTCCCGTCGGAAGCCTTTATATTTTTCTTGTCATTGTCGTGAAACCGTCGGGCGCAAACCCCAGCTCCGAATACAAGTCGATTGCGTGCGCGTTGTCGGACAGCACTTCGAGCGTCATTTCGACGGCGCGTCCTTTGAAGTGGTTTTCCGCCCAGCTGATAAAGTGTTTTGCGTATCCGTGCTGGCGATACTCTTTTTTGACGTACAGTTCGTCAATGATAATGATTTCGCCGCCTTCTTCGTTGCACCAATACGACGTGAGCAAGGAATACCCCGCGCAGTTTCCGTCGTCGGATATGATGAGATAACCGAACAGGTTGTGATGCGCCGAAGTAAGGTATCTGAAAGTTTTTTCGTTTGTTTCGTCGTTATAAGGATTTATCGTCGCGCCGGACGCGTAAAACTCTTTCGACAGTTCCTTGAAAATATTTTTATCGTTTTCTTTAATGCTTTTGATTTTCATAACTTTAATCCGCACACATTATATTACGATATTCAAAAAAACACAAGAACAAACGCCCCGAAAACGCAAGTATCTTCGAAAAAATAAAAAAATCCCACCCTTTAAAGGTGAGATTTTATTTTTTTGAAAATTCCTAAAACGTCAGAATTTTGATGTCATTTATCCCCACGGGTACACAGTATCCCGCGGGGGCCCCGAATACTATGTTTAACGCACTGTAAAAAGGCGACCATAAGCCCCACGGGTACACAGTATCCCGCGGGGACCCCAAAAAAAATTCCCGCCTAAAAAGGCGAGAATTTGATGGATTTTCGAGGTTCTTTGCAAGTTCACGCGAGGGCGCGTACGCGTCGCACGCTTCGTTTTTGAAATCGCATTGTCGGGGACGATAATGCTCACTCTTTTGCTTGCGTGCTCCTTTTCCCCAAAAGTACAAGTATCTTTGGGGGACCCCGAAACAAAACGCCTCGGAATGACATAAAAAATCTCACCCTTTAAAGGTGAGATTTTATTTTTCTGCACATTTCTAAAACGTCAGAATTTTGATAAGATTTTGTTTTTCTCGGCGGGTTCTGAAAAATCCAGTGTACTAATGCGTACACGATTTTTCGGGTTCCGCCGAAAAAGGAAAATATTGCAAAATTATGATGTTTTAATTACTTGATTTCGGCAACAGCGCCAGCCTCTTTAAACTTAGCAACAAGAGCTTCCGCTGCATCCTTGGGGATACCTTCTTTGATGGTCTTCGGAGCAGCTTCAACAGCTTGTTTAGCTTCGACAAGACCAAGACCGGTTGCTTCACGAACAGCCTTGATAACGGCGATTTTGTTTGCGCCGACTTCTTTAAGGACAACGTCAAATTCGGTCTTTTCTTCTGCGGGAGCAGCTTCGGCAGCACCTGCAACAGCGCCTGCTGCGACGGGAGCAGCTGCGGAAACACCGAACTCTTCTTCAAGAGCCTTTACGAAATTAGATAATTCTATAACTGTCATACTTTTGATTTCTTCCATCAATTTAGCGACATCTGCCATTTTTTTAATCCTCCAAATATAAATAGTTTAATGTTTTTAATTTTGTTGACGTAAAATTACGCCTGAGCTTCTTGCTTTTCCGCAATAGCGTTAAGCACATAAGCAAGTTTGCTGATAGGAGCAAGCATGCTGCCGAGCATCTTTGCGATAAGAACTTCTCTTGAAGGCAAGGATGCGATGATCTTCAATGCGTCCGCGTCGTTGAATTCGCCGTCGACAAGACCGCACTTCGTTTCGAGTTGTTGAACTTTTTGCCGCCTTCTGCCGCGATTTTCGCCGCCGATACGGAATCGTTCATTGCAAATGCGATAGCGGTAGGTCCTTCGAGCGCTGCGTCAAAGCAGGTGTATCCGAGTTCGTTGAAAGCGATTTTTGCAAGGCGGTTTTTGTAAACCTTGTATTCGACGCCGGCTTTACGGAAATTGGTGCGAAGTTCGGTATCCTGGGCAACCGTCAAGCCTTTGTAGTCAACGAGAACGACGGATTTGGCAGCCTGAATTTTCGACTTGATTTCTTCGACAACCGCTTCTTTTTGTGTTCTGATTTCTGACATTTATAACCTCCTTTAAGATTTAAGGCATAAAATAATGCCGTTTCCCAAAGACGTGAAAAACGGCATAATCGTTTAATAATGATTAGTAGTTCCTCGGCGAGCGAATTTTAAACCAAAAGGTGCTTGCTGTCTTTGGATATTAAGTTACTGTAATAATACTAAAAACGTCGGCTTTCGTCAAGCGTTTTTAATAGCCCGGTGAATTATTATTATAAATAATAATAAAATTAGTTCATGCGATAGATGACTTTGACGCCGGGGCCCATCGTTGCGGCGATGGTGATGCTTTTCAGGTAAGTACCTTTCGACGCTGCGGGTTTCGCTTTTACGAGTGCTTCCATAACCGTGTTAAAGTTTTCAAGAAGTTTCTCGGGGCCGAACGATTTTTTGCCGATAGGAACGTGAACGATCGAGGTTTTGTCGACACGATATTCGACCTTACCTGCTTTAACGTCGTTGATTGCCTTAACGATATCCATGGTAACGGTACCGGATTTCGGGTTAGGCATCAATCCCTTGGGGCCGAGGACTTTACCGAGACGACCGACGAGACCCATCATATCGGGAGTCGTGATCATAACGTCAAATCCGAACCAGCCTTCGTTCTGGATCTTTGCGATCATATCTTCCGCGCCGACGAAGTCTGCGCCTGCCGCTTGTGCCTGGTCTGCTTTTTCGCCCTTTGCGATTACCAAAACCTTGACGGTTTTACCGGTGCCGTTGGGAAGTACGCAGACGCCACGGACTTGCTGGTCGGCATGACGGGAGTCAACGCCGAGCTTTACGTGAAGTTCGATTGTTTCGTCAAATTTTGCCTTTGCGGTATCGACCACGATTTTCATAGCCTCTTCGGGCTCGAAAGAGTTAGTCTTGTCGAAGGACGCAATTGATGCTTTATAGTTTTTACCTCTGAACATATTATTAGTCCTCCTTTACCGTAACACCCATACTGCGCGCAGTACCGGCGATCATGCTCATAGCGGCTTCGAGAGAAGCAGCGTTAAGGTCGGGCATTTTGATTTTTGCGATTTCTTCCACTTGCGCTTTGGTAAGCGAAGCGACTTTTGTTTTATTGGGAGCACCCGAAGCCGTCTCGATACCGCAAGCCTTCTTGATAAGAACGGGCGCGGGAGGCGTCTTCATAATGAACGAGAACGAACGGTCTGCGTAAATCGTGATGATGACAGGAATGATCATACCTGCTTGTTTTGCCGTTTTCTCGTTGAATTCCTTCGTGAATCCGGGAATGTTAATGCCGTGCGGACCGAGCGTAGAACCTACGGGCGGGCCCGGGGTTGCCTTACCGGCGGGTAATTGAAGTTTGACAACCGCTGTAATTTTCTTAGCCATAAAAACCTCCAAGACTAATCGTGGTCAATCGCGGAACGCATATCGAATTTACGTTCCTCCCACATCACATATGATATGTAAAGGGGCTTTCGCCCCGATTAGGCGTATTTTAATTTTTTTAACCCTGAATTTTTTCGACCTGTGACAAGTCGAGTTCGACCGGGGTTTGTCTGCCGAACATTGAAACGATAACTTTGACCTTCTGACGTTCAAGACTGATATCTTCAACCACGCCGATAAAACTTTCAAGCGCGCCGTTGACAACGCGTACGCTGTCGCCCGCTTTCAAATCAACGTCGACGAATTCGACCTTTTCAAGTCCCAGACGCTTTACTTCGTCTTCTGACAACGGTGTTGCTTTTCCGACGGGACCAACAAAGTTAGTAACGCCGCGGGTGTTCGTAACCATAAAGCAGATGTGTGCCGTTTCGATAAGTTTTACAAAAACGTAGCCGGGGAATTTTTTGCGTTCGACAACCTTTTTCTTTCCGTTCTTTTCGACGATATCTTCCTCAACGGGAATCGCAATCTCCTGAATAAAGTCTTGAAGATTGCTGTTTTCTATCATCTTTTTAAGGTTGTCCTCAACCATTTTTTCATGGCCGGTATACGTATGCACAACGTACCATTTGGCTTCGCCGTTATTTTCCATTGAAAACTCCTATAATACGATTACGCCCCTGCTTTCGACAAGCAGTTCAAGCAATTTGCCAAGACCGAAGTCCATAGCAGTCAAAATTACCAAAAAGACAAGCACGACGACGCAAACGATAAGCGTTGATTGCAATACCGCTTTTCCTTTCAGCCACGTAACCTTTTTGAGTTCGGAAATCATTTCCTTGAAAGCCTTGGAAATGCGCTTGCCGAGTTTTGGTTTCGCATTGGCGTCGGTCTTTGCCTTGACCTTCTGATTTTTATTGTCAGAGTCGGTCTTCTGAAGTTTTTCTTTTTCGGAAGCGGCTTTTTTTGCGGCCTTAGCCTCGCGACGAGCCTGTTTTAACTCTTCGCGCGAAATGCGGACTTCCTTGACTTCTTCTTCGCCGTTCTGATTTTCGGGCATATTCTTTGCCATATGACCCTCCGTTATTTGGTCTCTTTGTGCAGAGTCGTTTTTTTGCAGAACCTGCAATACTTGTTCATTTCAAGTCTGTCAGGATCGTTTTTCTTGTTCTTATAAGTATCGTAATTGCGTTGTTTGCACTCGGTGCATGCAAGAGTAATCTTGACTCGCATAATTACACCTCCAAAATATTACGCCTGAAAAAAGGCGCCTAAATAATATAGCACAGTAATTGACCGCTGTCAACGATATTGCAAGTAGTCCTGCAACCTGTGCGTCAGCCTTATTATTTTGTTTTAAGACAAAAAACATAAACCTTCTTGACCGCGCACGCGCTTGCGCACGCGGTCAATAATGATTTTATTTTTTGAATTTGTAGAAATCAGTAATCTTAATTACTTGATAATCTTCGCAACAACACCCGAACCAACGGTACGGCCGCCTTCACGAATAGCGAAGCGGAGACCTTCTTCGATAGCGATCGGAGTGATGAGCGTTACTTCCATATCTACGTGGTCGCCGGGCATAACCATTTCAACGCCGTCGGGGAGTTTGATGGAGCCGGTAACGTCCGTGGTACGGAAATAGAACTGAGGACGATAACCGTTAATGAACGGGGTGTGACGGCCGCCTTCATCTTTCGTCAGGACGTAAACCTGAGCGGTGAATTCGGTGTGGGGATGAATCGTGCCGGGTTTTGCGAGAACTTGTCCTCTTTCGATTTCTTTACGGTCGATACCGCGGAGAAGAGTACCGATGTTATCGCCTGCGTTTGCGTAATCGAGAAGTTTACGGAACATTTCGATACCGGTGATAACGGTTTCTTTCTTTTCGGTGGAAAGACCGACGATTTCTGCTTTGTCCTGAATCTTGATTTGACCACGTTCAACACGGCCCGTAGCAACGGTTCCGCGACCGGTGATGGTGAAAACGTCTTCGACAGGCATAAGGAAGGGCTTGTCGGTGTCGCGTTCGGGAGCGGGGATATAGCTGTCTACCGCGTCAAGGAGTTCCTGAATGCATTTGGTTGCGGGATCGTCGACTCTGCCGTCGAGAAGAGCCTGCATAGCAAGAAGTGCGGAACCGCGGATGATAGGAGTATCGTCGCCGGGGAAATCATAGCTCGAAAGGAGTTCACGAACTTCCATTTCAACGAGTTCAAGAAGTTCTTCGTCGTCGACCTGGTCGCATTTGTTAAGGAATACTACGATATAGGGAACACCGACCTGACGAGCAAGAAGGATGTGTTCACGAGTCTGAGGCATAGGACCGTCGGATGCAGCGACAACAAGGATTGCGCCGTCCATCTGAGCAGCACCGGTGATCATGTTCTTGACATAGTCGGCGTGGCCCGGGCAGTCAACGTGAGCATAGTGACGGTTTGCGGTTTCGTATTCAACGTGTGCGGTGTTGATCGTGATTCCACGTGCTTTCTCTTCGGGAGCTTTGTCGATTTCGTCATATTTCATGACTTTTGCATTGCCCT
This sequence comes from Clostridiales bacterium, assembly GCA_022009995.1. GTDB lineage: Bacteria > Bacillota > Clostridia > Christensenellales > CAG-917 > CAG-349. The sequence continues at coordinate 871,945 of CP091734.1, read as the reverse complement.
TCGCCGCGCAGTACATGGTGATAGCAGCGGTAAGGGTGGTTTTGCCGTGGTCAACGTGGCCGATAGTGCCGATGTTAACGTGGGGTTTTGTTCTTTCAAATTTAGCTTTTGCCATTTTTGAATCCTCCTACAAATTCTGATGTTTTATTTTTTATTTTAATGCAAAGCATTAATAGCGGTTATTTTCCGAGAATTTTCTCGGTGATGCTCTTCGGCACTTCTTTATAGTGGCTGAAAAACATCGTAAAGTTTGCACGGCCCTGAGTGATGCTTCTGAGGTTTGTCGCGTAACCGAACATTTCGGAAAGAGGCACTCTCGCATCGATCTGGTAAATGCCGTTGTTGGGTTCCATACCCGCGATTTCGCCGCGACGTCCGGTAATGCTTCCCATACAGTCGCCGAGATAATCTTCGGGGGTGGTAACTTCGACTTTCATAATAGGTTCAAGAAGGATAGGACCTGCTTCTTTGCAACCTTCCTTGAAAGCCATTGACGCAGCGATTCTGTAAGCGATTTCGCTGCTGTCGACGTCGTGATAACTTCCGTCGACGACAGTTGCTTTGAAATCAACCGTTTCGTATCCGGCAAGGACGCCGCTGCGAGACGCTTCTCTGATGCCGTATTCGATTGCGGGAATGTATTCTTTCGGAATGCATCCGCCGACCGTCTGGTCTTCGAATTTGAAGCCGGAGCCCGCTTCCAGCGGTTCAAACACGACGGTACAATCGCCGTATTGTCCTTTACCGCCCGACTGACGGACGTATTTGCCCTGTTTCTTAACGGTTTTCGTAATGGTTTCGCGATATGCGACCTGCGGTTTACCGACGTTGGCTTCGACGTGGAATTCGCGAAGCATTCTGTCGACGATAACTTCCAGGTGCAACTCGCCCATACCCGCGATGATGGTTTGTCCGGTTTCCTGGTCGGTGTAAGCCTTGAATGTCGGGTCTTCTTCGGAAAGTTTTTGAAGCGCGATGCCCATTTTTTCCTGACCTGCTTTCGTTTTAGGCTCGATAGCGACCCTGATAACGGGTTCGGGGAAGGTCATTTGTTCCAAATAATGGGGTGGTTCATATCGCAAAGCGTATCGCCCGTGGAACTTTCTTTCAGCCCTACGACCGCGACGATGTCGCCCGCATACGCTTCTTCGATATCCTGACGGTTATTTGCGTGCATACGCAAAATTCTTCCGATACGTTCACGCTTGCCCTTTGTGGCGTTTATGAGCGTCATACCCGTCCTCATCGTGCCGCTGTACAAACGTACGAACGCGATTCTTCCGACGAAGGGGTCGGTCATTATTTTGAACAGGAGCGCGCTCAAAGGTTCGCTGTCGCTGCTGTGTCTTAATTCTTCCTTGTCGGTCTTCGGATTGACGCCTTCGATGGAAGGAATATCCAAAGGAGAAGGAAGGTATTCCACAATAGCGTCAAGAAGGTTTTGTACGCCCTTGTTTCTGTATGAACTTCCGCACAGTACGGGAACCATTTTCAAAGCGATGGTTGCTTTTCTGATTGCGGGTTTCAGTTCTTCCGCGGTAATTTCCTTACCGTCGAGGAACTCTTCCATAATGGTGTCGTCAAAATCCGAAACCGCTTCGATAAGAGTTGTGCGGGCTTCTTCCGCAATTTCTTTCATATCGTCGGGAATATCGGTAATTTCGACGTTTACGCCCAGTTCATCCTTGTAAATGATGGCGTGGTTTGCGACAAGGTCTACAACGCCCTTGAAATCCGCCTCGCTTCCGATGGGAAGTTCGATAGGAACGGCGTTGGCTTTGAGCCTTTCGTGCATCATACGGACTGCGTTGTCGAAGTTTGCGCCCGTGATGTCCATCTTGTTTACGAAAGCAAGACGGGGTACGCGATATTTGTCGGCCTGACGCCATACCGCTTCGGACTGCGGCTCGACGCCGCCCTTGGCGCAGAACAATGCGACTGCACCGTCAAGGATACGAAGGCTTCGTTCGACTTCAACGGAAAAGTCAACGTGACCCGGGGTATCGATAATGTTTATACGATGGTTTTTCCAGTACGCGGTGGTAGCGGCGGAAGTGATGGTAATACCTCTTTCCTGCTCCTGCTCCATCCAGTCCATCGTGGCGGTACCCTCGTGCGTTTCGCCGAGTTTATGAACCCTGCCGGTATAAAACAGGATACGCTCGGTCGTTGTGGTCTTTCCCGCATCGATATGAGCCATGATACCTATATTTCTTATGTTTTCAAGCGCAATTTCTCTTGGCATAGTTTAGGTTGTTCTCCCTATTTATAATTAAGATATTCTCATGACTCCCCTTAACAATAAGTATTGGTTGATACAAATTACCAGCGATAATGTGCAAACGCTTTGTTGGCTTCTGCCATACGATGGGTTTCTTCTTTCTTTTTGAAAGCGCCGCCCGTGCTGTTGAAAGCGTCCATAATTTCGCCTGCAAGACGTTCGTCCATCTTTTTCTCGCCGCGTTTTCTTGCGTACAAGGTCATCCAGCGGATGCCCAGCGTTTGTCTTCTGTCAGCGCGGATATCGAGAGGTACCTGGTACGTGCTGCCGCCTACTCGTCTTGCTTTGACTTCGACTGCGGGCATCACGTTTTCAAGGGCCTTCGTAAAAACGTCGATTGCCGGTTGGTTTAATTTCTTTTCTACAATATCAAATGCACCGTAAACGATACCTTCGGCAGTTGATTTTTGCCGTCGTACATTACCTGATTGATGAGTTTCGTAACAACTTTGCTGTTGAACTTCGGATCGGGAAGTACGTCACGTTTAGGTACGCCTGCTCTTCTTGGCATATTAGTAACCTCCTGTTTATTTGGGTGTTGAAATCATCCGATTATTATTTGGGGCGTTTTGCGCCGTACTTGGAACGAGCCTGTCTGCGATTTGCAACGCCTGCCGTATCCAAAGTGCCGCGAATAATGTGATACCTGACGCCCGGCAAGTCCCTGACACGTCCGCCACGGATAAGTACCACGCTGTGCTCTTGCAGATTGTGACCGATACCGGGGATATAAATCGTACCCTCCATACCGTTTACAAGACGGACACGCGCGATTTTACGAAGCGCCGAGTTAGGTTTCTTAGGGGAAGTCGTGGTGACGGACAAGCATACGCCGCGTTTTTGCGGGCATTGCTGCATAATAGGCGTGGTGCTTTTCTTGACCTGTCTTTCCCTGCCTTGCTTGACTAATTGGTTAATTGTCGGCATTTTTTGCTAACCTCCTGATGTAATTTCGGATGAGCCTATCAGCAACCCGAAGATAAACTCAAACATTTATGGTAACGTCTTTACTTCAACCCCACGACCGCCGCCGGAACGTCGATGCCCGAAATTCTTCCGAGTTCCTTTTTGGAAGGAACGCTTATGATTTCGATACCGTTTTCCCTGCACAACGCGGTCACGCTGTTTCTGATAAAGCCGTCGGCATTGTCGGCGACGATGACACACTTTACCGTCTTTCCTTCAATGCTTTTAAGCACTTGTTTTGTACCGACCACTTTTTCGGATTCCGAAATGGTCTTTAATAATTTAGTATTTATCATATACTCTCACATTTAGAGTAATAGAAAACATCTTGTAGCAATACTACAAGCCCTAATATAATATCAATAAAAGAACAAGATGTCAAAGAAAAAAACGGGATTTTTATAAAATAATCTCAAAAACCGTGGTAATTTTGCATCAAAAGCAGGCTCGCGACGTAAAAACATATCGTCCCCGCCGTGATAAATACGTGAAATACCGCGTGCACGAATCTGAGTTTTATGCCGAACAGTATGCTCCCCGCAATACAAAGCAACGCTCCCGAAAGATAAAGTATCTTCACTGTGTGAGGTATGTACGAAAAATTGATTATGAACGCCGCAAGCATGACCGCGCCGATTACAAAGTCGAGCGTCATCGTTACCGCTTTGAATTTGTCGACGTTCGTCACGCTGAGCGCAACGCTTATGAACGCGATACCGAAACTTACGCCGAGCGCGATATAATTATAGACGTGTGTCGACAACAATAAACACACCGCGCAGCTGCAACCGATGACAAGAAACGGTACGTCGGAATGATCGACCTTGCGCCAGTAATACTTTTTCACGGTGTCCTGAACGGCGTGGTAAATCGTCGATATCGTATATACCGTGATTGCCGAAAGACAAGTGATAATACTTGTCGCGTACGTCCTTGCGTCGAAACTTATCGTGAGCATGTAAATAAGCCCGGCGATATAAAAAAGTATGGGCAATCCGTGCGTAACGCAGTTTGCGATTTCTTCGGGCACGGAATAGTTTACCTTTGAATATTTTCTGCCGTTTACGTCGACTTCGATTATGTTTGCGCTTCTTGTCAGTTTCATCGTTCTTCCCTAAAAGTCTCGTGTATGTTTCCGCAAAATAAGGTGTTTATCGCCTTATTGCAACTTAATCTCTGTATTTTGCAATTATTCAAGGCTTACCGACGCCGACGCGTCAAGATCCAAAGACGCCCGTCCTTTGCCTTCTTTTATGAGGTTATAAGCGCACGCGCCGATCATTGCGGCGTTGTCCGTACAAAGTTTCAAAGGCGGATAAATCACGTTCACGCCGTGCTTTTTCCCGACCTTTTCCATCTCCTCGCGAAGGTGCTTGTTGGACGCGACTCCCCCTGCGATAACGACGGTTTTCAACCCCGTTTTCAGCAGTGCTTTTTCGACGTTTTCGGTCATTACGCCGACCGCCGATTTCTGGAAGGAACACGCGACGTCCGCTTTGTTTACTTCTTCGCCTTTTTGCGCCGCCGTGTGCATGTAATTTATCACCGACGTTTTCAGCCCGCTGTAACTGAAATCGAGGGTGTTTTTGTTGTGAAATCCTTTCGGGAAATCTATCGTGGGTTTCCCTTCTTTTGCAAGTTTTTCGATTTCCGGGCCGCCGGGATAAGGCAACCCCAAAACGCGCGCGACTTTGTCGAATGCTTCGCCGACGGCGTCGTCCTGCGTCGTGCCGATGACTTTTACGTCGTCGTACCCAGTAACTTCCACGATTGCGGTGTGTCCGCCCGACGCAAGCAAGCAAAGATACGGCGGTTCCAGCGATTTGTCCGCGATATAGTTTGCCGAAATGTGCCCCCTGACGTGGTTGACCTTAATAAGCGGCACGTTCATTGCGTACGCAAGCGCTTTCGCATACGATACGCCGACAAGCAGCGCGCCCAGAAGTCCCGCTCCGTACGTTACCGCCACGGCGGATATGTCGGAAAGCGACACGTTTGCCTGCTTCAACGCTTCATCGACGGTGTTTCTTATCGCCGAAACGTGATTCCTGCTTGCGATTTCCGGGACAACCCCGCCGAATCGCTTGTGAATCTCGATCTGCGACGCTATGACAAGCGACAATACGTCCCTGCCGCGCGTTACCGCCGCCGACGTTTCGTCGCAACTCGACTCTATCGCAAGAATAAGATAATCGTCCTTGTTTTGAAGTTCCTTAAACTTTTTTTCGGCGATTTCTTCGTACATTAAAGCCTCTTCAAGTATTCCACGATAAACGGCTCGATATCGCCGTCCATAACAGACTGGATATTGCCCGTTTCGTAATTCGTCCTGTGGTCTTTCACCATAGTGTACGGGCAGAAAACGTAACTTCTTATCTGGCTGCCCCATTCGATTTTTTTAAGGTCGCCTTTTATGGAATTGGCTTCCGCCATTTGTTCTTCTTCGCGTTTTTCGATGAGTTTCGATTTCAGCATACGCATGCAGACTTCGCGGTTCTGAATCTGGCTGCGCTCGTTCTGACAAGCAACGATAATGCCCGTCGGGATATGCGTGATACGCACCGCGCTTTCGGTTTTGTTGACGTGCTGACCGCCCGCGCCGCCCGAACGATAGGTATCGACTTTCAGGTCTTCCGGGCGAATTTCGATTTCTTCGTCGTTGATGATTTCGGGCATCACTTCGACCGACGCGAACGACGTGTGTCGGCGCGACTGCGAATCGAACGGGGAAATTCTGACAAGGCGGTGTATGCCTTTTTCGGCTTTCAAATATCCGTACGCATTGTCGCCTTCCGCCGTGAACGTCACGCTTTTTATGCCCGCTTCGTCGCCTTCGAGAAGGTCAAGGACTTTCATCTGATAACCCTTTCTTTCGATATATCTCGAATACATGCGATACAGCATCTGCACCCAATCCTGCGCTTCCGTACCGCCTGCGCCCGCATGCAAAGTAATAATTGCGTTGAGCGAGTCGTATTTGCCTTTTAAGCGCGTCAAGTCTTAAATGCTCGATTTTGTCGGTTAAACCTGCGATTTCGGCATTTACGCTTTCGACTTCGCTTTCGTCGTCGGCTTCTTCGGCAAGCTCGATAAGGACTTTTACGTCCTCGACTTCCGCCCTTACTTTTTCAAATTTCTGGATTTTTGTTTCCAGCATTTTCAGCTCGCGGTTAACTTCTCCCGCGTGCGCCATATTATCCCAGAAACCGTCCGAGTGCTGTTCTTTCGTAAGGACGTCGACGCGGGCTTTCAGACTGCCCAAATCAAAGCGTCCGCAACCATTTTAAGGGTGTCGTCAAATTCCTTTATTTTATTTTTCTGATTGAAAAAATCTACCATTGTCGTTAATTATTCTGGTTTCTTCCGCAGCAGTTCTTGTATTTTTTGCCCGAGCCGCACGGACACGGATCGTTTCTGCCGACCTTGCCTGCGCTCTTCACGGGTTTCGCCTTGTTGTTGACGCGCTCGACGCCCTGCTTAACTTCGCCGTCCTCGCTTCTTTCCACGGTGACTTTCATAAGGGTAATCGCCGTGTCGCGACGAATGTTGTCGATCATTTCGTCAAACATTTCAAAGCCTTCTTTCTGATATTCCTGCACGGGATTGTGCTGACCGTATCCGCGAAGTCCGATACCTTCCCTCAAACTTGACATTGCGTCGATATGATCCATCCACTTGCTGTCGACGTTTCGTAAAAGCACAAACCTTTCAAGGTCGTGGAAGTCAAGACCGACCGATTCGCAATACTTGACCTTTTCTTCAAGGAGTTCTTTTGCTTTCGCGGCGACTTCTTCGACAAGCCCTTCGCGGCTGAGTTTTTTGGCTTTTTCCGCCGTGATAAACGCAGTGCCTTCGGGGAAAAGTCTTTGTTCGAGCGCGCGGTTAAACGCTTCGAGATCCCACTCTTCAACGGGCTTTCGTCGTCGTAATAGAACCCGACGATTTCCCTTGCGACAGGCTCGATCATATCGATGACCTGCGCGTGTACGTCAACGCCGTCCAGAACCTTGTTGCGCTCTTCGTAAATGATTTCGCGCTGTTTGTTCATGACGTCGTCGTAACTCAGCACGCTCTTTCTGATTGAGAAGTTGCGGCTTTCGACCATGCGCTGAGCGCGTTCGATCTGCTTGCTGATGACGCTGTTCGAAATCGCCATATCGTCGTCGACGTTCATCATTTCGGTGATGCGTTTCAACTTATCGCCGCCGAAAATCCTTGCGATGTCGTCTTCAAGGGAGATATAGAAAATCGAACTGCCTTTGTCGCCCTGACGTCCGCTTCGACCGCGCAACTGGTTGTCGATACGGCGGCTTTCGTGGCGTTCCGTGCCGATTATGCGAAGACCGCCCGCCTCGATGACTTCTTCCTTTTCCTTGTCGCAAGTTTCCTTGTACGACTTATAATATCTTTGGTATTCGTCGCGAAGTTTAATAAGGTTTTCGTCGTCGAGTTTCACAAACGACGTTGCGGTTTCGATATCTTCGGTGCTGTATCCTTCTTTTTCAAGGCGTTGTTTGGCAAGATATTCGGATTTCCGCCCAGCATAATATCGGTGCCTCGGCCTGCCATGTTCGTGGCGATGGTAACCGCGCCGATTCTGCCCGCCTGCGCGACGATATCCGCTTCCATCTTATGGTTTTTCGCGTTCAATACGTTGTGGAAAATGCGTTCTCTGTGCAGAATTTTTGACAAAAGTTCCGACTTTTCGACGGAAACCGTGCCGACAAGCACCGGCTGACGACGTTCCGCACAATCTTTGATATCCTTGATAATCGCGTCGATTTTGCCCGATTTTTTCGTATAAATCTGGTCGTTTTCGTCGATTCTTATCATCGGAAGATTGGTGGGGATAACCACGACGTCAAGGTTGTAAATGTTCTGGAATTCTTCTTCTTCCGTCTTCGCCGTACCCGTCATACCCGACAGTTTTTTGTAAAGGCGGAAGTAGTTTTGCAGGGTAATCGTCGCAAGAGTTCGGTTTTCGCTTTGTACCCTTACGTTTTCTTTCGCTTCGATCGCCTGATGCAGCCCGTCGCTGAACCGACGTCCCGTCATAACGCGGCCGGTGAATTCGTCGACGATAAGCACCTGTCCGTCCTGCACGATGTAATCGACGTCCTTTTTCATTATGACGTTGGCTTTCATCGCCTGATTGATATAGTGGTTAAGCGCAGTGTTGTCAAGGTCGGTAAGGTTTTGCACCCCAAAGAATTTCTCGGCTTTCGAGACGCCTTCGTCGGTGAGATTGACCGTCTTTTCCTTTTCTTCGTGGGTGTAATCTTCGCCTTCTTTCAACGTCCTTGCGAAACGGTTTGCGCGGATATACATATCGCTTGACTTATCGCCGCGTCCCGAAATGATAAGGGGCGTGCGCGCTTCGTCGATGAGTATGCTGTCCACTTCGTCCACGATTGCAAAGGCGTGTCCGCGCTGTACGCGGTCTTCTTTTGTGACAGCCATATTGTCGCGAAGGTAATCGAAGCCGAATTCGTTGTTCGTGCCGTAAGTAATATCGGCGTTATAGGCGGCTTTTTTGTCTTCCGTCTTCATATCGTGCAAAATGACGCCGACGCTCATTCCGAGGAATCTGTAAATCTTTCCCATCCACTCGGCGTCGCGCTTTGCAAGGTAATCGTTGACGGTAACGACGTGTACGCCGTTCCCCGTAAGCGCGTTGAGATATGCCGGCAGCGTTTCGACAAGCGTTTTTCCTTCGCCCGTCTTCATTTCCGCGATGCGTCCCTGATGCAAGGTGATGCCGCCCAGAAGCTGCACGTAATAATGACGAAGCCCGGTAACCCTCGTCGACGCCTCTCTCACCGCCGCAAACGCTTCGGGCAGAAGTGCGTCCAACTTTTCGCCGTTATTGTATCTTTCTTTCAATGCCGGCGTAATCGCTTGCAACTCTTCGTCGGACATAGCCTTAAATCTTTCCGACAATTCTTCAACCTTGTCGGCAATCTTTTTCAGTTTTCTAACGTTTCTTTCGTTCTCGTCAAAAAGCGTGCTGAAAATACCCATTTAATCTCCTTGTGCGCGTGCGCGCAAAAAATGACTTTTTTATATAATACACTAAATTAGTTTTTGTGTAAAGCGTTGGCGTTATCTTCGGCGATTTCGCCTTTTTCGCCGTCGGGCTTGAACGCGGTTTGCGCCGCCGTTATCGAATAAACCTTGCGTGCGCCCGCGCGTTTTAGTACTCTCGCGCATTCGTTTATCGTCGCGCCCGTCGTGTAAACGTCGTCGATGACAAGGACGTTTTTGCCCTTGATTTCGTCGGCGCGGACAACGTCGAAAACGCCTTTCAGGTTTTCACGACGCTCTTTTGCGGTCAGTTTCTTCTGCCTGTCGGTTTCTTTGACCTTTTTGAGATTGTCAAAACCGAAAGCCCGGTGCGAAGTCCGACCTCTTTTGCAAGAAGTCCGACTGATTGTAGCCCCTTTCTTTTCTTCTTTTTCGGTCATCGGGACGTACAAAATGAAGTCGCAATTAAAACCGCCCGTAAAATATTCGTCCGCCATCGCTTTCGCAAGTTCTTTCGCGATATAAAGTTTGTTGCCGAATTTAAGTTTTTTGACAAGGTCGCTTGCCGTTTTTTCGTAAATGAACGGCGAACGATTCATATCGAAGTATTTATCGAAGCGGGTGCAGTTGTCGCAGTAATCCGCCTCGTTTTTCATCCTTATGCCGCAGATTTTGCAGCGATGCCCGTCGTTTTCGATAAGGTTTAAGTAACATTTTCCGCAAAGATTCAGCCTTGTTTCGTGTTGAAGTTCGTCGCCGCAGTTGACGCAGGTCAGCCCTTCGGGATACAGCAAATCCAGAAACTTATCGGAAAGTTTTTTGAAAAACCCTTTCATCTTAGTCGTATTCACCGTACGCCTCCGTCAGAAATCTTGTGAGCAACGTATAACGTTTTGCGGTGTAATTGTTCCTGACCATACGCTTTACGACATCTTCCGCGCCCACGATGACGCACAGGTCTTTTGCGCGGGTTACGGCGGTGTACAAAAGGTTTCTGGTCATTATGAAATAGTTCCCCTGCGAGAGCGCGACAACCACCGCCTTGAACTCGCTTCCCTGCGATTTATGCACCGAAACGGCGTATGCCGGGATAATCTGGTCAATATCGCTTAATGAATATTCAGACACTTTATTATCGTCAAAACGCACGTTAAACTTCATATTTTGTCGGTCGATACTTTCGATAAAGCCCGTGTCGCCGTTGAAAACGCCTGCCCCGCGTTTAATTCTTCCGTCAACTTCTTCAAACCATTCCTGCTCGTAATTATTGACGGTCTGCATTATTTTATCACCTTCGCGGAAGGTGTATTCGCCGCATTTTATGTCGTCGGCAGAATCCTTTTTCGGGTTAAGGCTGTCCCTTATCGCGGCGTTTAAGCTGATGACGCCCGCAACGCCTTTTCATCGGACACAGTACCTGCACGTCGGTCTGCTCGCATTTCAGATATTCGGCAGTCTTGTCGTGACAAGTGCTTCGACTTCTTCTTTGACTTCGGTCGGGTCGGACTTGTCGACAAAGAAAAAGTCTTTTGCGCGGTTGTCGAGCACAGGCATTTTGCCGTGATTTATAAGGTGCGCGTTTTCGATAATCATACTGCCGTCGGACTGACGGTAGATTTTGTCAAGGTACGTTATTTTGAAAAGTCCCGACGCGATTACGTCCGCAAGAACATTGCCCGCGCCCACCGACGCAAGCTGATCCTTGTCGCCCACGAGTATGAGCGTCGCGCCGTCCTGCAACGCCTTGACAAGGCTTGAAAAGACGTATTCGTCAACCATACTCACTTCGTCGACGATGACGACGTCCACGGGGATTTTCGTGTTTTCGTTGTAAGTGAAATAGCCTTTGCCGTCCTTGAAATCGAGGTCAAGCAGGCGGTGAATGGTTTTCGCTTCTTCACCCGTCGCCTCGCCCATACGTTTCGCCGCGCGTCCCGTTGGTGCGCACAGTTGATAGGACAGCTTCAAAAATTTGAGAATGTGCAGAATGCACTTTATTATCGTGGTTTTGCCCGTGCCGGGGCCGCCCGTTATGACGTGCACGCCGGAATTAAGGCTGTTCGACACGGCCTCACGCTGCTTTTCGTGCAGTTTTATGCCGCTCATTTCTTCAAACTTATCGATTTGTTCCGAAAAATCCACTTCGATGCCGCCGTGCGCCGCTTCGAGTAGCGCAAGCCGTCTTGCAATCGTTTTTCGGTAAGGTAGCTTTTGTAAAGCATATAAAAGCGCGCGTTATCGACGACGTAGTCTTTGATTTCCGCCAGGAAAATAAGGTCTTCGATATTGCACTCCACCTTTTCAAGATAAGTTTCGTCAAATCCCAGAATGGATAAAAGTTCTTTTTTGAGTATATCGTCGGGAAGCGCGGTGTGCCCGCTCTTGTTCGACGCTTCTTTAAGGGTATAAATTATGCCCGCCCGAATTCTGAAATCGCTGTCTTTCGTGATTCCGACTTCCTGTGCGATTTTGTCGGCGGTCTGAAACCCGACGCGTTCCACGTCGGAAATAAGTTGATACGGATTGGTTTTTACGACTTCTTCGGTGCGCGCGCCGTACGTTTTATAGATTTTAAGCGCAAGGTTTAAGGACACGTCAAAGCGTTGAAGATATACAAGCGTATCCTGCATTTCGCCGTGCTCGCGAAGGGTGGCGCATATTTCCGCCGCCTTTTTCGCGCTGATTCCTTTCACTTCGGCAAGTTTTTCGGGGCTTGTTTTCATCACGTCGAGGGTGCGCTCGCCGAAACGCTCCACGATATTCCTTGCGGTAACTTCGCCGACGCCCTTAAAAATTCCGCTTTTCAGAAACTTTTCGATTGCCGCCGCGCCATCGGGCTCGACAACTTTCACGCTTTCCGCAAGAAACTGCAAGCCGTGCTTTGTGTGGTACTTATAGTCGCCTGTAAGTTCCAGCCGCATACCTTCGTAAATTTCCGGAAAAACGCCGACAGCGGTGACGTAATCACCGCTGCTTCTTAAATCGACGACGGTATAACCGTTGTCTTCGTTTCTGAAAATAATTTTTTCGACGTCGCCCGAGATAATCATTACTTAATCTCCGCTACCGCTTTTTTAAGTTCCTCCGTTTTGTCGGTCTTTTCCCAAGTAACGTCGTTTCTTCCGAGATGGCCGTAGTTGGCGACCTTTCTGTAAACGGGTTTGCGTAAGTCAAGGTTGTTGATGATTGCAAGCGGACGGAAGTCAAACACTTTCAGCACCGCTTTTGTCAGAATTTCGTCGGACACTATGCCCGTGCCGAACGTGTTCAAGGACACCGAAACGGGGTGTGCGCGACCGATTGCATAGGCAACCTCGATTTCGCATTTTTTTGCAAGTTTTGCCGCAACGACGTTTTTACAGACGTATCTTGCCATGTAAAGTGCGCTTCTGTCAACTTTCGTAGGATCTTTTCCTGAAAGCGCGCCGCCGCCGTGCGGGCAATATCCGCCGTACGTATCGACGATGATTTTACGTCCCGTAAGCCCGCTGTCGCCGTGCGGTCCGCCGATAACGAACCTGCCCGTGGGGTTGACGAAAATCTTTGTATCGTCGTCGATAAGGTTTTCGGGGATTGTGGTTTTTATGACCTTTTCGATAATATCTTTTCTTATTTGTTCCTGCGATACGTCGGGTTGTGCTGTGCGGAAATGACAACCGTATCGACGCGTTTCACGACGCCGTCGTCATATTCGACGGTAACCTGTGATTTCCCGTCGGGGCGCAAGTACGAAAGAGTGCCGTCTTTTCTCACCGCCGTGAGTTTTTTGGTGAGCGCGTGCGACAGCACGATGGGCATCGGCATAAGTTCTTCCGTTTCGTCGCAGGCGAAACCGAACATCATACCCTGATCCCCCGCGCCGGTTTTGTCGATAATATCGCCGTCGAATTCCTGCGCGTCGTTGACGCCCATTGCGATGTCGGGCGATTGCTCGTTAATCGCGGTGAGAACCGAGCAGGTGTTGTAGTCGAATCCTAAATCACTGCTGTCGTAACCGACGTCTTTGATGACGTCGCGCGCGATTTTCGAGATGTCGGAGTAGCAATCCGCCGTGATTTCGCCCATTACGAACACGACGCCCGTCGTCGCGCAAACTTCGCACGCAACGTGAGCCCCGGGATCTTTTGCAAGAATATCGTCAAGGATAGCGTCCGCGATCTGGTCGCAAACCTTATCGGGATGCCCTTCGGTAACGCTTTCTGATGTAAACAGTCTTTTCATAGTATCTCCAAAAAATCGGCGGTCAAAAAGGATATACTTCCGATGTGACCGCCGTGTATTTGTTATTCGTTGTCGTAATCGCCGAGGGTGTCGTCGAATTCCTTATCTTCGAAAGTGCAGGTAACCGGCTTTTCGGGATGATCCACAACGGGAGCGGTGGTGATGTTTGTAAATCTTCATACCGGTGCCGGCGGGGATAAGTTTACCGATGATAACGTTTTCTTTCAGACCGAGCAACGGATCGATTTTGTTCTTGATTGCGGCGTCGGTAAGTACGCGGGCGGTTTCCTGGAACGATGCCGCCGACAGGAAGGATTCCGTCGCGAGAGCGGCTTTCGTGATACCGAGCAACGTACGTTTTGCCTTTGCGGGTTCTCCGCCGTTTTCAAGGGTTTTCTGGTTGGCGTCTTCGTACGCAAAGATGTCGACGAGCGTGCCGGGGAGCATATCGGTGCTGCCCTGCGACTCGATCTTGACTTTTCTGAGCATCTGGCGGACGATGACTTCGATATGTTTATCGTTGATATCGACGCCGGAGTTTCTGTACGCCGACTGGACTTCTTTCGTTACGTAATCCTGTACGCCTTTTACGCCGCGTGCGCGGAGCATATCTTGCAGGTTGATTGAACCTTGGGTGAACGGATCGCCCGGTTCCACCTTGCTGCCGTTATCGACTTTGAGTTTCGCGCCGTAAGGAATCGCGTACGATTTGGTTTCGCCGTCCGCGCTCGTAACGATGATTTCACGGTCGTTGTTGGTGCGGGTTACGACGCCGCTGTTTTCCGCGATGACCGCCTGTCCCTTAGGACGACGCGCTTCAAACAATTCTTCGACACGGGGAAGACCTTGCGTAATATCGTCCGACGTTGCAACGCCGCCCGAGTGGAAGGTACGCATCGTAAGCTGCGTGCCCGGCTCGCCGATTGATTGCGCCGCGATGATACCCACCGCTTCGCCGAGTTTTACGGGGTTGCCGCTTGCCATGTTCTTGCCGTAGCATTTTGCACAGACGCCGTGGCGTGTTTTGCACGAAAGAATGCTTCTGATTGCGACTTTCGGCAGTTTTTTGAGATCGGAGCCGTTCTTAATCCATTCGTCGGTAAGAATTTTGTCGATTTCCTGCGCCTTGTCGGGAAGGATCATCGTATCCGCTTCCACAAGCACCTCGCCGGTGACGGGATGCAGGACGGGTTTCACCGTATATCTGCCGTCGATACGTTCCGCAAGAGTTTCAAGTCTGTTCTTGCCGTCGTAAATTGCCGTGACTTCGACGCCTTTCGTGTCGCCGCAATCGTCCTCGTTGACGATGACGTCCTGCGATACGTCGACAAGACGACGGGTAAGATAACCCGAGTCTGCCGTTTTAAGAGCGGTATCCGCCAGACCTTTACGTCCGCCGTGCGACGAAATGAAGTATTCAAGAACGGAAAGCCCTTCGCGGTAGTTTGCCTTGACGGGAAGTTCGATCGTTCTGCCCGACGGGTCGGAAACAAGTCCGCGCATACCTGCAAGCTGACGAATCTGTCCCATGTTACCACGAGCGCCGGAGTTCGCCATCATCCAGATGGGGTTGAAGGGATCCATTTCGGATTTAAGTTCTTCGGTGACTTCGTCGGTGGCTTTCTTCCAGGTTTCGACAACCGCATTGTAGCGTTCGTCTTCCGAGATGATACCGCGACGGAAGTTCTTTTCGACGTTGACGATTGCGTCGTCGGCTTTCTTGATGATTGCCGCCTTGCCTTCGGGAATATGCATATCGAAAACGCTTGTCGTTACGCCCGACAAAGTCGAGTATTTATAGCCAAGACTCTTGATAGCGTCAGCGACTTTTGCGGTTTCGGTTGCGCCCTTGTACTTAAAGCAGTTGTCGACGATTTTGTTGAGTTCCTGCTTGCGAAGAGCGATAATGCCCTTGCTTTCGTTGATAAGCCCTTCGACTTCGAGGTCAAGCATTTGTTCGGGCGTGTCGCGCGGTACGAAATGCAAATCCTGCGGAATGATTTCGTTGAAAATCCAACGACCGATGGAAGTGGTCAGGCGTTTGCTGTACACTTTGCCGTCGATTTCCTTTTCAACGCGCATTACGACTTTTGCCTGAAGGTCGATGACGCCGTTTCTGTAAGCGGTCATCGCCTCGTTGGGGGATCTGAATATTTTGCCTTCGCCTTTCGCGCCCGGGCGTATGACAGTAAGGTAATAAGAACCTATTACCATATCCTGTGTAAGAGAGATGATCGGGTGGCCGTCCGAAAGTTTCAGAATGTTGTTGGTGGACAACATAAGGATTCTGGCTTCGGCTTGCGCCTCGATCGACAAAGGTACGTGGACTGCCATCTGGTCGCCGTCGAAGTCGGCGTTGAACGCGCCGCAGGCAAGCGGATGAAGTTTGATTGCGCGACCTTCGACAAGGACGGGTTCAAACGCCTGAATACCAAGTCTGTGAAGCGTCGGAGCACGGTTCAGAAGTACGGGGTGATCCTTGATTACTTCTTCCAGAATATCCCATACCTGGGGTTTCATCGACTCCACAAAGCGTTTCGCACTCTTGATGTTATGGCAGATGTTGCGTTCCACAAGTTTGTTCATTACGAACGGCTTAAACAACTCAACAGCCATTTCTTTGGGCAAACCGCACTGATAAAGTTTCAGTTCCGGCCCTACGACGATAACGGAACGACCTGAATAGTCGACACGTTTACCAAGCAGGTTCTGACGGAAACGGCCTTGTTTACCGCGCAGCATCGAGGACAACGATTTAAGGTCGCGGTTGCCGCTGCCGGTGACCGCTTTGCCCCTTCTGCCGTTATCGATAAGAGCGTCGACGGCTTCTTGGAGCATACGTTTCGTTGTGAATGATGGTGTCGGGCGCGCCGAGTTCTTTCAGGTGTTTCAGACGATTGTTACGGTTGATAACGCGTCTGTAAAGGTCGTTAAGGTCGCTCGTTGCGAAACGTCCGCCGTCAAGCTGAATCATCGGGCGAAGTTCGGGCGGGAGAACGGGGATAACGTCCAGAATCATCCATTCGGGGCGGTTGCCGCTGATGCGGAACGCTTCCACGATTTCAAGACGTTTTACCGCGCGCAATCTCTTTTGTCCGACGGAATTCGCGACGATGTCTTTCAGCATTTTGCTTTCCTTATCGAGGTCGATTTCGATAAGAAGTTCTTTTATAGCTTCCGCACCCATTCCGACACGGAAAGCCTTGCTGCCGTATTTTTCGCAAAGTTCGCGATATTCACGGTCGGTAAGGACTTGTTTTTTATGGATTTCGGGTACTTCGCCCGGATCGAGAACGATATGGGATACGAAGTACAAAACCTGTTCAAGCTCCTTCGGGGAAATATCTGCCATAAGGCTGATACGCGAAGGAACGCCGCGGAAATACCAAATGTGCGATACGGGCGCCGCAAGTTCGATATGTCCCATACGTTCGCGACGGACTTTCGCTTTCGTTACTTCGACGCCGCACTTTTCGCAGATGACGCCCTTGTAACGGATGCGTTTATATTTGCCGCAGTGGCATTCCCAGTCTTTCGTGGGCCCGAAGATTTTCTCGCAGAAAAGTCCGCCGGGCTCGGGTTTTTGTGTTCTGTAATTTATCGTTTCGGGTTTAAGAACCTCGCCGTACGACCATTCCCTGATTTTTTCAGGGCTGGCAATACCGATTTGCATTGAATCGAAAGAACTTAATTCATACATAATGCCGATACCTCCTTACTCAGCATCGTCCGACGCGTTGTCGGCCATATCCTTGAAAATATCGTTATCGAAATCAGCGTCGCTGTCGTCGAACAGATTGTCGCCGAACAGATCGCCTTCGTCAACGTTGTCAACCTTGAACAAGTCGTCGATGTCGACTTCCGCAAGTTCTTCGTCTTTCTTATCCGCGTTGAACGCAACGGTGTCTGCGTCTTCTTCGGTGAAGTCGCGCAGTTTGACCTCGTCGTGTTCTTCGGTAAGAACTTTGACGTCAAGAGCCAACGATTGCAATTCTTTGATAAGAACCTTGAACGATTCGGGGATACCCGGTTCGGACACGTTGTTGCCCTTCACGATATTTTCGTAAGTCTTGACACGTCCCACGACGTCGTCCGACTTAACGGTGATGATTTCCTGCAAAATGTTCGCCGCGCCGTATGCGTACAACGCCCAGACTTCCATTTCGCCGAAACGCTGTCCGCCGAATTGTGCCTTGCCGCCAAGAGGCTGCTGCGTTACCACGCTGTACGGACCCGTGCTTCTTGCGTGAATCTTGTCGTCGACAAGGTGAGCAAGTTTAAGGTAGTACATATAGCCGACCGTTACACGATTTTCGAAAGGTTCGCCCGTGCGGCCGTCGAAAAGTTGAATTTTGCCGTCTTCGGGAAGTCCGTTTTCCTGCAAAAGTTGTTTGATGTCGTTTTCGGACGCGCCGTCGAATACGGGGGTTGCGATCTTCCAGTCAAGCATTTTCGCGACAAGTCCCAAGTGAACTTCAAGAACCTGACCGATATTCATACGGGAAGGAACGCCCAACGGGTTCAACACGATTTGCAGCGGCGTACCGTCTGCCATGAACGGCATGTCTTCTTTGGGAAGAACGCGGGACACGACGCCTTTGTTACCGTGACGGCCCGCCATCTTGTCGCCGACCGAAATCTTACGTTTTTGCGCGATATATACGCGCACCTGTTTGTTGACGCCGGGAGCAAGTTCGTCCCTGTTCTTTCTTGTGAAGATTTTCACGTCGACAACGATACCGCTTTCGCCGTGAGGCACACGGAGGGACGTATCGCGCACTTCTCTTGCTTTATCGCCGAAAATTGCACGAAGAAGTCTTTCTTCGGGCGTAAGTTCGGTTTCACCCTTCGGGGTGACTTTACCGACGAGAATGTCGCCGCTTCTGACTTCCGCGCCGACTCTGACGATACCGTCTTCGTCCAGGTTTTTAAGAGCCTCTTCCGAAAGGTTGGGGATATCTCTCGTTATTTGTTCTTCGCCGAGTCTCGTTTCGCGGGCTTCGCTTTCGTATTCTTCGATGTGGATCGAGGTGAAAACGTCGTCGCGTACGAGTTGTTCGGAAATAAGTACCGCGTCTTCGTAGTTATAGCCTTCCCAGCTCATGAATCCGATAAGGATATTTCTGCCAAGCGCGAGTTCGCCGTTCTGAGTTGAAGGACCGTCCGCAAGGATCATACCCTTCGTCACCTTCTGACCGCTGACCACGATGGGTTTCTGGTTGATGCAGGTGCTTTGGTTGCTGCGTACGAATTTCGAGGTGTAGTAAGTATCGTCTTCGCCGTCGGGACGAGCCACGACGATTTTGTCTGCGTCGACGTATTTTACGATACCGTCGTTTTTGGCGATGATAAGCACGCCGCTGTCGTATGCGATCTTATGTTCGACGCCGGTTGCGATCATCGGCGCTTCGGGACGAAGCAGAGGCACTGCCTGACGCTGCATGTTCGAGCCCATCAACGCACGGTTCGTATCGTCGTTTTCAAGGAACGGAATAAGAGCGGTTGCAATGGATACCAACTGTTTGGGCGATACGTCCATATAGTCGACGCGGCTTACGTCAACCTCGCGGATATCTTCGCGGATACGGCACGTAACGCGTTGGTGAATGAATTTTCCGTTTTCGTCAAGCGTTTCGCTGGCTTGCGCGATGACGTACTTATCTTCCTCGTCCGCCGCCATATAAGTGACGTCGTCGGTAACGATGCCTTCGGGTTTTTTGACCTTTCTGTACGGCGATTCGATAAATCCGTATTCGTTGATGCGTGCGTACGAAGCAAGCGAAGTGATAAGACCGATGTTCTGTCCTTCTGGCGTTTCTACCGGGCACATACGACCGTAGTGAGTGTGGTGAACGTCACGGACTTCGAAGCCGGCTCTTTCTCTTGACAAACCGCCGGGGCCGAGAGCGGAAACTTTACGTTTGTGCGTGAGTTCCGCAATGGGGTTGGGCTGTTCCATGAACTGCGACAACTGGGAACTTCCGAAGAATTCCTTAATCGCGCTTGCCACGGGACGGGTGTTGATAAGCGTCGAGGGTTTCATATCGGCGGTTTCGGCGGCGATGGACATACGCTCCTTGATAACTCTTTCAAGACGGAGCATACCTTTTCCGAACTGATGTTCCAGAAGTTCGCCGACGGAGCGGACGCGACGGTTCGACAAGTGGTCGATATCGTCGGTCGTGCCGAGACCATAGGAAAGACCTTGGTTGTAAGTGATTGCCGCTACGATGTCTTCAAGCGTCAGGTGTCTTACGACAAGTTCTTTCACGTTGTTTCTTATTGCGTCAAGGCGCGCTTCGTCGCCTTCGACTTCGTCAAGAAGTTTTTTGAGGTTGGGATAATAAACCTTTTCCAGAATTCCGAGTTCCTCGGGATTGCAGTCGACGATTGCGTCAAGGTCGACGGTGTTGTTGCCGATGACTTTGAATTCAATCGTTTTCTTTTCGCCGTCTTTTTCGACAGAGGAAACTTCGACGTAAACTTCGTTCACGGCGTTGTTCTGGATTTCTTTTGCTTTTTCTTCGGTGATGACCTCGCCCTTTTCGGCAAGGATTTCGCCGGTGAGAACGCTTACGACGTCGCGGGTGATTTTTGTCCCTCGATACGGGAAGCAATGCTCAACTTTTTGTTGAACTTATACCTGCCGACTCTCGTAAGGTCGTAACGACGATTGTCGAAGAAGTAATTGTTGATGAGAATGTTCGCGCCTTCGAGGGTGGGAACTTCACCGGGACGCATTCTTCTGAATAGGTCGATTTTGCCCGCTTCTTCGGTGTGCGAGCCTTGCGGATCGCGTTCACAGGTGTCGGCAATCATCTTTTCTTCGAATACGGCGTTGATCTGGTCGTCCGTGCCGTAACCCAAAGCCCTTAAAAGCGTGGTTGCGGTGATTTTGCGCTGACGATCGACGTGTACCCAAAGCAAACCGTTAGCGTCCTGCTCGAATTCAAGCCATGCGCCGTGGTTAGGAATCATCTGGTTGGAATAGCGCATTACGCCGTTCTTGTCCCTTTCGCCCTTGTAATAAACGCCCGGGCTTCTGACAAGCTGGCTGACGATAACGCGTTCCGCGCCGTTGATGACGAAACTTCCGCTGTCCGTCATCAAAGGAATATCGCCCATAAAGATTTCTTCCGGCTCTTCAATAACGCCCGTTTCGAGGTTGGTGAGACGAGCCTTTACTTTAAGAGGCACGGCATACGTCGCGTCGCGGTTTTTGCATTCCCTGACCGAATACTTCGGCTCGCCGTCGAGTCTGTAATCGATGAAGGACAATTCCATACGTCCCGAAAGTCGCGGATGGGCGAATATTCGTCCAGCACGTCTTTGATGCCGTGTTCGAGGAAACTCTTGTACGAATTCTTCTGAACTTCGATGAGGTACGGAATATCGAGCACGTCTTTAATCTTGCTGAAAGAGTAACGCTCGGTATTGCCATACTTTACCTTGTGAACTTTTACTTCTGACATCGTGTAACTCCTTTTTTACTGGAAATTAAATTTTGAAATTATGTTGAAATTTTTGCTACCGTGCATTATAATAAGATAAGTGCATAAGAAGGTTATGTCTTGATGCACCTCGCGAGGGCTAAAACCTCAGTACGACAACGCAAAAAGGCGACATTCGCCCCTACCCTTTCCGACTGATTCGAAAAAGAAAAATATACTTATTCATATTTTTACGCATTTTACGAGTTTACACGAAGTCGAGCAAGATGTCAACCGTTTTTTTGCTTATATATTTATAAATAAAATAAAAAAAGTACAAAAATAAACGAAAAATAATGAGAATCGACAAATTTTTGAAAATTTCACGCATTATTAAACGCCGCACCGTCGCGCAGGACGCCTGCGACGGCGGCAGAATCGAGGTCAACGGCCGCGACGCGAAACCGTCCAAAGACGTCAAAGCGGGCGATATCGTCGTCGTGCATTTCGGCAACGACACCGTAAAAATCAGAATCCTTGCAACGCCCGACGTCGCAAACAAGGCAAACGCAACCGATTTATATGAGGTGATCGACGACTGATGTTTGACGTAATTATTCCGGCGGCGGGCGAGAGTTCCCGCTTTTCAGACAACCTCAACAAACTCTTTTGCACGGTAAACGGCCGTACGGTGCTTGAAAATTCCGTATTGCCCTTTCTTGCTTTTTGTGGTCTTGAAAAAATAATCGTCGCGGTGAACGACGAGAATTTTGCCCGCGCGCGCTCGCTTTTCGACGGATACGAAAACGTAACCGTGATTTTGGGCGGCAGCACCCGCACCGACACCGTGAAACGCGCCCTTGAACGCGTAACTGCCGAATTCGTTCTTATCCACGACGGCGCGAGGCCTTTTGTTTCCGACAACGTGATAAAAAACGTACTTGACGCGCTGAACGACGTCGACGCAGTGGTCCCCGTGATAAAACTCGACGACAGCATCGCGAACGTGAAAAACGGATACCGCGCGGCAGACCGCGAAGATTTCCGTCGCGTTCAGACCCCCCAAGGTTTCAGAACCGAAAAACTGAAAACCGCTTATGCCCGCATTTCTTCGTCCTTTACCGACGACGCGTCGGTTTATCTCACCTTGTACGACGACGCGAAAGCCGTGGACGGCGACGTGAAAAATATTAAAATCACAAGGTTTTCCGACCTTGAAACTTCCCCGTACCGCACGGGCGTAGGCATCGACGTGCACAAGCTCGTCGAAAATCGGAAACTCGTGCTCGGCGGCGTGGAAATCCCCTTTGAAAAAGGACTGCTCGGTCACAGCGACGCGGACGTTCTGACGCACGCCGTAATGGACGCGATTCTTACCGCAATCGGCGAAAGAGATATCGGCGTTCTTTTCCCCGACACCGACGAAAAATACAAAGGAATTTCAAGTATGCTTCTTTTGAAAGAAGTTTTATCGCGCTTAGAAAAGCGCGGCTACGTCGTGAAATTCGTTTCGGCAACGGTCGCTTGTCAACGCCCGAAACTTAACCCGTATTTCGACAAAATCCGCACATCGTTGTCACACGCTCTTTCGATATGCAAGGACAATTTGTCGATTGCCTTCACGACGACGGAAGGACTTGGTCTCGTCGGCGCGGGCGACGGTATCGCCGCCATCGCTTCCGCAACCGTTGTCGCAAAACAATAGGTTTATAACATCTTTTTTAAACTTAAAGCGTCTGTTTTGTTGTTTTCAAAACAGGCGCATTTTTTTAACGTATGGCACATATTATTTCTTAAAAGGAGAATTTAATATGTCTTTTCAGAAAAAAGTTATTATTTTATCCGACGTCAGAACAGGCGTCGGCAGCGGTATTCTGCGTTTTGTGTCCGACGGTGGGCGCACTGTTTTCAATACTTCTTTGCACGTTGACGACGTTCGGGACGCAACGATGATAATACGAATCGGCGACAAAATTTTGTCGTTTAATGCAGAAAACGGAGAAAGAAATCTCGGCACCCTTTCGCTTTCCGACAACATAGATTGCGTTATCGCAAAAAACGGCAAAACCTTGTATTTCGGCACGACGGGAAACGACAAATTCCGCTGTTTCAACCTGTTATCCGACTTTGAAAAGAAAACGGAAAAACGCAAACAATCGGCGGTGAAAAAACAAGAAAACCCCGTCGAAAAAACACGGAAAAAAGATGAAAACGTCGATTTGTCAACCGCGTCCGAAACCGCCGAAACCGCACGGTTTTCACCTCCCGACGAACCGCCGCAAGATGCCTTAGACGCGGGTTTTCGCGTGGAAAACGCAAGCGTTTCCGCCCCCGATTTCGCAAAAGAAAGTTTTACAGGCAACGATTTTTACCTTGCCGTAAAGCCGCAACTTGACGAAATGTTCATTTGTTTTCCAAAAAACACTGACCTTGAAAACGCCGTTCCGAACAGCAAATGGGTGGACGTTAGCGGCGACGACGGCAATTACGTCGTGGGCTTGATTTTCAACCTTGACGAGGTCGAATACATCTGCTACGGCGTGCCGTACGAAAAAAAGAGCCCGCCGCCCGACGAAATCAAAAACGTCTGCGACTGGCTGGCACTGACCGACGATGAAAACGGAAAAGGCTATTACGTCATTTATCAATCGGCAAAAAGCGGAAAAACGTTAAGTCGCGAAGATTTCAACGAATAACTGCTTTTTTTGCATAAAAAAAGCGAGGATTTTTACCTCGCTTTTGTTTTTTATTACTTCTTGTAAATCGCGCGCGGTTTTCCGTGGAAGAAAAGCGCAAGACTGTCGGGGCCCGAATTGCTGCCCACCATCTGGTTGACGTAGTTGTAATCGATTTTTTTGATTTCGGGGAATTTCTCGGTCATCATTTCGCCCAGAAGTTTGATTCCGTCGGGATTGTCGCCGTGGCACAAAATGATTTCGGAGTTGTCTTCGTCGCCCTTTTCGGTTTCAAACAATTCCAAACTTTTTATATACGTTTTTCGTTCCCCTGACCTTTGCGGCGGGATAAACCTTGCCTTCGCCGTCAAGTCCCAGAATAATCTGGATATTGAGAAGGGTTGCGAACATGTATTCGATGCCCGAGATACGGCCGCTTCTTGCAAGATAGGCTTTGTCGCCGACCGTGAAATAATGATGATATCTCGGCGCGTATTCGGTAAGTTTTTTGTGCGCGTCTTCAAGGCTCACGCCCTCGTCGCGAAGTTTCACCGCGTCCATTACGCACAGCCCTTCGCCGCCGACGCCTCCGAGACTGTCAACGACTTTCACCGTGCGGCCGGGATATTTTTCCATAAGTTCGGTTGCCGCGATGCAGGCGGAGTTGAAACTGCCGCTCATGCCCGACGAAAACGCGATATGCAAAACGTCGTTGCCCGCTTTCACGTAAGGTTCAAGCGTTTCAAAAGTGATTTCGGCGTTGGACTGACTCGTCTTGGGAATCGCCCCCGCGCGAAGAGTGTCAAAGAACTTTTTCATGTTCTGAATGAAGCCCGTCGTGTCGGTGCGGCATTCCACAATATCGAACTCCGTGTTCGCCTTCCCGATAAAGTCGAGTTTTTTCGGCGTGCCCTTCGGCATCTTCAAAGAGTACGGCATCGGAACGATGGGTATATCGTGTTCTTTTTCATATCCGACAGGCATGTCTGCACACGCGTCGGTGCTTATTACATAGTTCATTATCAATTCTCCCATAAAAGAATATATAAAATATATCACATTATTTTTATGATGTCAAACCATTGAAAATCACACGCCAAAGCGCGGCGGCATAGGATATAACGAAAGCCCTTGTTTACATATTTTTTCGGAGGTAAAACTATGGGTTGTTTATGCAGAAACAATATTTATCCTTGCAATCCGCCCGCAAGACTTTGCAGCGTGATAGCAGGACCACGCGGTCCCGTCGGACCGCAAGGAATACCGGGGCCTCGCGGCTTCAACGGACTTCGCGGTCCGCAAGGCGTGCCCGGACCTGTCGGCCCGCAAGGACCTGCCGGCGCAACGGGACCGCAAGGACCGCAAGGTTTAACAGGTGCGACGGGTGCAGTCGGACCGCAAGGACCTGCCGGTGCAACGGGACCTCAGGGACCGCAAGGCGAAACAGGTGCAACGGGCGCGGTCGGTCCACAAGGACCTGCCGGTGCAACTGGACCGCAGGGACCTGCCGGCGTAAGCTACACCGTGCATGCGGAAAACACCGCAACAGAAAGCGTTGCAACCAACACGATTATCCCGATTTCGCAGACCGCACAAAGCACGGACGGGACGTTTACCGTATCAAATAACGCCGTAAACGTGCCGATTGGCGAATATCTCGTAACTTTCGGCGGCGCGGCGTCAACCACGGGCGCAACCCAGAAAACCATAACTTTGTACGTCAACGGAGCGACGTCGAACAACGTTGTTTACGACGGTTCCGACACGGGGATTACGTCCGCGGCGAAGACGGTTTATCTGAGTTTTTCATCGCCCGGCACGCTGTCGATTTACAACACGACGGCAGACACCGCGTCGTTCAACAACGCGTTTATCACCGTCACGCAGTTGTCGACGACGGCATAAGAACAAAGGCAAATAAAAAACCCTCGGCGTTTGCCGAGGGTATTTTTTGTTTTTCGATTATTTGTTGAGAAGTTCCGAGAAGTATTTGATGGTGCGGACCATTTGGCTGGTGTAGCTGTTTTCATTGTCGTACCAGGAAACGACTTGTACTTCGGAAGTGCCGTTGTCGAGGTTGATGACCATCGTCTGAGTTGCGTCGAACAAGCTGCCGTATCTCATACCGATGATGTCGCTTGAAACGATTTCTTCTTCGTTATAGCCGAAACTTTCGTTTGCGGCTGCTTTCATAGCGGCGTTGATGTCTTCTTTCTTAACGGTGCCTTCAACGATAGCGGTAAGGATCGTGGTGGAGCCGGTAGGCGTGGGAACGCGTTGTGCGGAGCCGATAAGTTTTCCGTTAAGTTCGGGAATAACAAGACCGATTGCTTTTGCTGCGCCGGTGCTGTTGGGAACGATGTTCACGGCAGCTGCGCGAGCGCGGCGAAGGTCGCCCTTGCGATGCGGTCCGTCAAGAACCATCTGGTCGCCGGTGTAAGCGTGAATAGTAACCATAATGCCCGATTTGATGGGAGCAAAGTCGTTAAGGGCTTTTGCCATCGGAGCGAGGCAGTTGGTGGTGCAGCTTGCGGCGGAGATGATATTGTCGTCTTTATTGAGTGTTTTGTGGTTTACGTTGTAAACGATTGTGGGAAGGTCGTTGCCTGCGGGAGCGGAAATAACGACTTTCTTTGCGCCTGCGGTGATGTGAGCCTGCGCTTTCGCTTTGCTGGTATAGAAACCGGTGCATTCGAGAACAACGTCTACGTCAAGGGCTTTCCAAGGAAGGTCAGCGGCGTTCTTTTGTGCGTAAATGGTGATTTTCTTGCCATCGACAACGATGTAGCCGTCTTCTTTAACGGTGCCGTCCTCGTTAAGAACAGCTTCTGCGCTTTCAACCTTGTGGCTGTTTGCATAGTTACCTTGGGTTGAGTCGTATTTCAAAAGATGAGCGAGCATTCTGGGGCTGGTAAGATCGTTGATAGCGACGATTTCATAACCTTCCGCGCCGAACATTTGTCTGAAAGCAAGACGGCCGATTCTGCCGAAGCCGTTGATAGCAACTCTGACGTTTTGTGACATATAGATATCCTCCAAAATTTATATTACGAAGTAATTAACAATCGGAAACCCGAATTGCAAGTACATTTTACCCTTAAAATGTAATTTTAACAAGCAAATTTACCCACTTTTTACCAATTATTGTTTATTTTTTAACGATATTTCCAAAAATACCCGAGTAAGTTACTGATATTTCAAAAATTCGCCCTGTTTTTTGTTTGATAATGCGAAAACCGCCGAAAAGGCGCGGCTATTCCGCTCTGCCGTTTAACGGCGATAATTCGATGGATTTTTGGGGTTCTTTGTAGGTTCAGAAAAATCCAGTGTACTTTGACGTACACGATTTTTCGGGTTCTGCAAAAACGCCGAAAAGGCATAATCTCTATCTCTATCGTTTAACGGCGATAATTCGATGAGATTGTGTTTTTCTCGGCGGGTTCTCGCGAGGGCGCGTACTTTGTCGTACGTAACCGAGCGGGGTTCCGCCGAAAAAGCAGAATATCGCGAATTATCGCCGTTAAACAAGGTGGGACGGGTTAAGACAGCTGAGCTCCGGAAGTACGAACAAACCGTCTTTGCGGATTAACACATCGTCAAAGTAGATTTCACCGCCGCCGACGTCGGGGGTTTGGCGCAAAACCAGATCCCAGTGGACGGCGGACACGTTGCCGTTGTAAGCGTCGTCGTAACAGGCACCCGGCGTAAAATGAATACTGCCGCTGATTTTTTCGTCAAACAGAATATCGCCGATTGCGTTCTTGACGTAAGGGTTGACGCCGATTGCGAATTCGCCGACGTAGCGTGCGCCCTCGTCGGTGTCGAAAATCGCGTTTGCCGCCGCAGAATTGTTTGCGGTCGCTTCAATAATTTTGCCGTCTTTGAAAACAAGCCTGACGTCTTCAAAGCGGAAGCCGTTTTCGATACTCGGCGCGTTGTAGTGTATCACTCCGTTGACGCTGTTCTTCACGGGGGCGGTGTAAACTTCGCCGTCGGGGATATTCATTCTGCCCGAACAAGTAACCGCGGGAATATCTTTGATGCTGAACGTTAAATCGGTGTCTTTTGCCACAATACGCACTTTATCCGTCTTATTCATCAGATTAACAAGCGGTTGCATTGCTTTTTCCATTTTTGCGTAATCCAGACAGCATACCTTGAAATAAAAATCTTCAAAGGCTTCGGTGCTCATTCCGGCAAGTTGCGACATGCCTTCCGTGGGATAGCGCATGACCACCCATTTGGTTTGCACACGCGTTGTTCGTGATGCACGGGGTGGTTGTAAATGCGGTTGTACGCCTGCATACGGTCGTCGGGCACGTCGGACAATTCGTAACTGTTTTGCCCGCCCCTGACGCCGATGTAACATTGCATTTCGGACATAAGACGCGCGTCGTGCGCCGCCATATGTTCCAGCTGTTCGTCGGTAACGTTTTTAAGAACAGCGCGTTCGACGCGTCTGTCGTGCAGGAAAACGTAAGGTTGTCCGCCCGCCGCATACACCGCGTCCACAAGCGCGTTCACAAAAGAAACGTCGATGCCGAAAGCGTCGATCCAGACCTTTTCGCCCGTCTGAACGCTTATCGAATATTCCACAAGATTCTTTGCCAGCAGTTTTTGTCTTTCATCTGAAATCATAATTAAACCTCTGCTTTTCAATATTTCGTATATATTATAACAGTAAAAACTATGTTTTCAACCGTATATCGGGCGAAATCGACACATTTTTTCAAAGTTGTATTGACATTTTACCGTTTTAAGCCTTAAAATAGATGTAAGGTATATGCCTTTTATTAAGATTATGGGAAAGAAAGATAATAAGAAAAAAGTCAAGAAAGCCAACGTCAAGGAATTTCCCGTCGACAGCGCTCTTGAACAGGAAAAGAAGAATCTGAACTCGAAACGCACGGCGTATGCGATTTATACCGTGTTCTGTTTCATCATCGTGTTTGCTGCGGCAGCCGCGGCAGGGTATTTTATGGCAAACAACGTTGCCGCCCTTGCCCAACGCAGATTTATGAAGACGGAATCGTATAAGATGCTTGACATCGCGGCAAAAGCCGCAATCGATACGTCGCTTGCGTACAACGTGCTGTTTTCAAAGTGGTATTACATCGTGATTCTTTACGGAGCAGCGATGCTTATCGTGCTTGCTCTCACGGGCAAAAACCGCATATATCATCTTGTGGGCTTCGGATTCGCTTCGTCGGCGGCAACGTTTTTGACGTATTACCTGTCGATAAAAACCTATACGGGATTTTCGTCGTACGCAGGCATTTTCAATCCGCTTCTTTACTACGTCATCGTGGTCGCGGCGTGCGCGCCCATCGCGCTTGGAATATTCATTCTCGTCATTAAGATTCTTCATTACAAACACCTTGTCAAAAAGGGAAAGATTATCGAGGATGACGACGCCTATATCCCCTACGAACCCATAAGCGCAGAACAATAATTTCGCCTTTTTTTAATGCCGCAACGCCCGTTGCGGTTTTTTTTCGCCTTTTTCGGCATTTTGCGCGGTTTGTAAAAAATTGAAGTATTTTTCAATTTTGTGCGTCTTTTAGTGGAAATTTATCGGCTTTTAATATATAATAACCTTGACAAAAATAAACATAATAATCAATGGAGGTTATTTATGCCAATAGTTACATCCACCGAAATGTTCAAGAAAGCGTATGAAGGCGGTTACGCAATCGGCGCTTTTAACGTCAACAATATGGAAACCATCCAGGGCATCGTCGAGGCTTGCACCGAAGAAAACGCTCCCGTTATCTTGCAAGTATCCGCGGGCGCAAGAAAGTACGCAAACCCCGTATATCTCCGTCATCTTATCGAGGCGGCGTCGGAAGTCAGCGGACTGCCCATCGTAATGCACCTCGATCACGGCGACAGTTTCGAACTTTGCAAATCCTGCGTTGACGGCGGCTTTACTTCGGTTATGATTGACGCGTCGCATCACTCTTTTGAAGAAAATATCAAAATCACGTCGGAAGTCGTCCAATACGCTCACGACCACGGCGTCGTTGTCGAGGCGGAACTCGGCCAGCTGGCAGGCATCGAAGACGCGGTAAACGTCAGCGAAAAGGACGCTTGCTACACCGACCCCAACCAGGTTGAAGAGTTCGTAGGCCGCACGGGCGTCGACTCCCTTGCAATCGCAATCGGCACCAGCCACGGCGCATTCAAGTTCAAGACCGCTCCCCGTCTGCGCTTTGACATCCTTGAAGAAGTCGGCAAACGTCTGCCCGGCTTCCCCATCGTATTGCACGGTGCGTCCAGCATTCCGCAAGAATACGTCGAAACCATTGAAAAGTACGGCGGAAGTATGCCCGGCGCAAAAGGCGTTCCCGAAGATATGCTTCGCGAAGCCGCACGTATGGCTGTTTGCAAAATCAACGTCGACAGCGACCTTCGTATGGCAGCAACCGCCGCTATCCGCGAACATTTCTATAACAATCCTTCGCACTTCGATCCCCGTCAATATCTCGGGCCCGCAAGAGCGGCGATTAAGGAATGCGTCCGCCACAAACTCATCGACGTTTTGGGTTGCGCAGGCAAAGCATAATTCAGCAAAAACAAAAGACACTCGCACTGCCGAGTGTCTTTTTTTATGCCCTGTTCGTTTTATTCGTGCGGCGCGTACTTTTCCTTAAACTCTTTCAACGGTAACTGCCTCGTTTTTCTTTTCATCGACGATCCGTTTTGAAGTTTTACGATAAAACTGCCGTCGTTTTCGGTAAATACCGCGATATTAAAGCCATCGTCGCTTTTAATCTTCCAATCCCGACCGTTTTCGTTCAAAAGTTTCAAAATTTCCCGCTTAAATTCTGTTAAATTCATATTGAATCCCCTTTACAAAGTTGAGAATGCTTTAACTTTTTATTAAATAGTACAAGATTCTTGTACTATTGTCAATATGAAATCGTTCAAATTTGCAGAAAATCTGAAATATTACCGCAAACAAGCAGGGCTTACCCAAAGTCAACTTGCCGCGCATTTTAACAGCGACAAGTCATTAATCAGCAATTATGAAAACGGCAAAAACGTTCCCGATATATTCAAAATGTGGGAACTTGCGGATATTTTCGACATTACCCTTGACGAACTTGTCGGAAGAGAATAATTTGTATGAAAAATATTAAAATTGCGGAAAATATCAGGTTTTTCCGAAAACAGGCGGGGCTTACGCAGGAAGAATTAGCCGCTCGTTTCGGCAGCCGAAAAACCCTTATCAGTAATTACGAAATCGGGCGAAATACGCCGGATATCGAAACGCTGTGGGAACTTGCGGACATTTTCGATATTACTATCGACGAACTCGTTGGACGAGAATAAACCACACAACAAAACCGCACTTTAATGAGTGCGGTTGTTTTTGCCGTTAAACGGGCGATTTTGATTGTTTATACTTTCTTTTTGTCGCTTCGCCGCCCCTTAAATGGCGGATTGAAAAGTGATAATCCATAAGGCGTTGCACCTTTTCGTACGTTTCCTTATCGACGTCTTTCAATTTATAAGTGACGTCGGCGTGAAAAGTGCTTTTCGACACGCCGAATTTTTTTGCGCCTTCCCGCACGGTACACTTGTTTTCCAAGACGTATCGGGCTTCCCTTAAAATCCTTTCGATATTCCTTTCCATTGATTCCCCCTGCTTTATAAAATATGTAGGGGGACAACGGATTTATGACCTTTTAATCGTCGGATTTATCGGGTTTTTGCCAAAGGTTTGCACGTTCGGGGTGATAGATTGCGCCAAGCATTCTTTCGCGGGCGTACGGCACTTCCTTCGTGAGCCTTTTCACAAGTTCGTTGACGTATTCGCGCTGGGTGTGCTTGTTCGCGGGGCACGGATTGTGCAGGACGGGCAGGTTCAGTTTGTTGACCGCGCCTTTGACGTCCGATTCGCTTGTGTAAATGAACGGACGTATCAGCGTTATGCCGCTTCTGTCCATAAAAGATACGGGCTGGAAAGTCGAAAACCTGCCTTCGTACAAAAGCGACAACAGCATGGTTTGCACGACGTCGTCGGCGTGATGCCCGAGGGCGAGTTTGTTGAATCCCAACTCGATTGCCTTGTTGTTAAGCGCGCCCCGACGCATCTTGCTGCACAGACTGCACGGATTGCTTTCTTTCCTTGCCTCGAAGATGACTTCGGCAATATCGGTGTCGACGACGTAATACGGCACGCCGAGTTCCGCAATATACGCCGACAAAGCCTGTTTTTCGGCGACAGACGCGTCCTTAAAGCCCATGTCGATAGTGATTGCGGCAAGGTCGAATTTCGCGGGAGAAAAGCGTTGAAAGGCTTTAAGGCGGTCAATAGCAATAAACTGTCTTTGCCACCGGAAACGCCCACGACGATTTTGTCGCCGTCACTGATCATATTGTAGTCGGTTATCGCCCGACGCATTGTACTCAGAATCTTTTGCATAGGTCAATTATATAAAAAACGCGCGATATTATCAATAATTTTTGCATAAAAAAAAGCACGCATTTCCGCGTGCCTTAGTTTTAAAGATTACAGCAATTCCAGAATGCACATGGATGCTGCGTCGCCGCGACGTTCGCCGAGTTTGACGATGCGGGTGTAGCCGCCCTTCTGACCTTTCTCTTCCGCGCGTTTTGCGTATTTGGGAGCATATTCGTTGAAGAGTTTTTCAACAAGAGGATTGCTGACGTCCGCGGTACGTTTGGCATATGCGGTTTTGCTTTCTTTTTCCTCTTTGGCTTCGGGGATATCACGAAGTTCGGCGATCATTTTCCTGCGTGCAGCAAGTTTTTTGGGGCCGTCGTTGGTGAATTCGACTTCGACTTTTTCGCCCTTCAAGTTCGTTTTGGTTTTGGTAACCTTAACGGTATCTTCGTAAGAGTTGATAGCAAGGGTGATAAGTTTTTCAGCGATGCTTTTGACCGATTTAGCGCGGTCAACGGTTGTTTCTATTTTGCCATACCACAAGAGTTCGCTTGCCTGGTTTCTGAGGACGGCAAGACGTTGGTCGGTAGGTCTTCCTAATTTTTTGGGTTCCATAAAAAGTCTCCTTACTCGTCTTTGTTGCGAAGATCAAGG
This sequence comes from Clostridiales bacterium, assembly GCA_022009995.1. Lineage (GTDB taxonomy): Bacteria > Bacillota > Clostridia > Christensenellales > CAG-917 > CAG-349. The sequence continues at coordinate 839,281 of CP091734.1, read as the reverse complement.
CCGAGGTCGTGAAGTTTATTGATGACTTCTTCAAGCGATTTGCGGCCGAGATTACGCACTTTAAGCATATCTTCTTCGGATTTTTTGGTCAAATCCTCGACGGTGTGAATACCTGCGCGTTTCAAGCAGTTGTACGAACGAACGCTGAGGTCAAGGTCCTCGACGGACATTTCAAGCACTTTCTGTTGTTTGTCGTCGTCTTGCGAAACGAGAATATCGTAGCTCGACATATTGTCGATAAGGTCGACGAAAAGCTGAACGTGGTCGTTCATGATTTTTGCAGAAAGGCTGATGATTTCCTTTGCGGAAACGGTGCCGTTTGTAAGGACTTCGATTGTCAGTTTGTCAAAGTCGATGCTCTGCTCGACACGGGTGCTCTCGACAGTGTAGTTTGCTTTCGACGGGGGTGTAGATGCTGTCGACGGGAATATATCCGATGGGCGCTTTGGCGTCCTTGTTGCGGTCTGCGGGAACGTATCCGCGACCGGTATCGATATAAATCGACATATCGAGCACTGCGCCCTGTTCGAGGTTGCAGATATACATATCGGGGTTAAGAATTTCAACATCGGAAGGAACGCTGATGTCTGCGGCCGTCACGGGACCTGCCGTATTCTTATAAAGGGTGATTTCCTTCTTTTCGGGGCAAGCGCCGTGGATTTTGATTGCGAGACCTTTGATATTAAGGATAATTTCGGTAACGTCTTCGCGTACACCGGGAATGGTTGAAAATTCGTGGTCGACGCCGGCAATTTTAATGCCGACGGGTGCTGCACCGGGAAGTGCGGAAAGAAGAATCCTTCTTAAACTGTTCCCAAGCGTCGTACCAAAACCGCGTTCCAAAGGCTCTACCACGAAACGGGCGAAACTGCCCGACTCGTTCTCTTCGTAAGTGATTTTAGGTCGTTTCATTTCCATCATAGAACAATTCCTCCTATAAAGGATAATCTGATTGTCAAAATCGGATTATTTCGAGTACAACTCAACGATGAGATGTTCGGAAATAGACGGGTCGATATCCGCGCGTTCGGGAAGACGCTCGACTTTTCCGGTGAGGGTTGCATTATCAAAGGACAGCCATGCGGGAAGTACGACTTTGTTGCCTTCTTTGATGTCCGCATACATGACTTTGTCCTGTTTGTTGGATTTAACGGCAATGACGTCACCCGCTTTCACAAGGTAACTCGGAATGTCGACGACGTGTCCGTTTACCGTGATGTGACCGTGGTTTACGATCTGGCGCGCCATAGCGCGGCTGCTGCCGAGGCCGAGGCGATAAACGACGTTATCGAGGCGGCTTTCGATAAGAACGAGCATGTTTTCGCCCGTTACGCCGCGCATTCTTTCAGCCTTGTTGTAGTACATTTTGAATTGTTTTTCAAGAATGCCGTAGATAAATTTAACCTTCTGTTTCTCTTTGAGTTGCAAAGCGTAGTTGCTTTGTTTCTTTCTGGAAACTTTAACCTGACGGTTTGATTTTTTATCGATGCCGAGTTCCATCGGGCTGATACCCAACGCTCTGCACTTTTTAAGTACCGGTCCTGTATATTTAGCCATAAATCAAATTCTCCTTACAGTCTTCTGCGTTTGGGAGGACGGCAACCATTGTGAGGAATGGGAGAGACGTCCTTGATAAGGGTGATTTCGAGGCCTGCGGTGTTGATTGCGCGGATTGCGCTTTCGCGACCTGCGCCGGGACCCTTGACGTAAACTTCAACACTCTTTAATCCGTGGGGAAGCGCGTCTTTGACAGCGGCTTCTGCGATCATTTGCGCTGCGTACGGGGTGCTCTTACGGCTACCTTTAAGGCCGAGTTTGCCCGCGCTGCACCAACTGATGGCATTGCCTTCGGTGTCGGTGATGGTAACGATAGTGTTATTGAAAGAGGCATGGATATGCGCGCAACCTTTTTCAATACGTTTTAAGTCTTTACGTTTCTTAATAACTTTTCTGGGTGCTGCCATAAGTTACCTCCTACTTTTTGCGTGAGACAAGACGCTTCGGACCCTTGCAGGTACGCGCGTTTTGTTTCGTGCGCTGACCGCGTACGGGTAAGCCTTTACGATGTCTTACGCCTCTATAACAACCGATATCTTTCAGTCGTTTGATGTTTGTGTAAATTTCTCTCTTCAAATCGCCTTCGACGTGAAGATTCTTTTCGATATACTCCCTGAGAAGACTTACTTGTTCTTCGGTCAAATCCTTGACGCGGACGTCGGGGGGAAATGCCGGTTTCCTGTAAGATTTTCGTGGCAGTGGGACGGCCGATACCATAAATATAGGTAAGTCCGATTTCAAGCCTTTTCTCGCGGGGTAAATCTACGCCAGCAATACGTGCCATTTTGTAACCTCCATTAAATTTACAAATGATATTTTATATTGTCGCCCTCACACATACCGCATGTAAATGGAATGATACGGTAATCAGCCGCGTGCTACCGGCAGATAATATGCAATAGTGAAATTAACCCTGTCTTTGTTTGTGGCTGGGATTTTTGCTGCAGATAACCATAACTCTGCCGTTTCTTTTGATAACCTTGCATTTGTCGCACATAGGTTTAACAGACGGTCTGACTTTCATTGTTGATACCTCCATTAATTTTTGCTACGCCAGGTAATTCTACCTTTCGTAAGGTCGTAAGGACTCATTTCAATAGTAACCTTATCTCCTTCGAGAATACGGATATAATTCATCCTGAGTTTTCCGGACAAGTAGGCAATAACGATATGACCGTTTGCCAGCTGAACCTTGAAAGTTGCGTTGGGCATAACCTCGACAACGCGGCCTTCCGCTTCGATGACGTCTTCCTTGGACACTATTGTTCCTCCTTACAGGTGTTTTTGTACGCTTTTAACGCGCTACGAAGTTCGGCGTTGACAACACCCTTGTCCTTGTTTTGCATATTTGCAAATTCGGGCAAGTTATCACCGCTGAACTTCAAGTGTTTTACTTTTTGAGTTTGGCTTTCTCCGCTTTGCGAAGGTCGCCGTCGGAAATTCTGACGTAGTTTTCGTCGACGACTTCCGTCACGACGAAATATCTTCCTTTGTCGCGTCCCGCTTTTGACAGGACAATACTTCCGACACTGATTTTCATACTATACATTAATTTTTTTATAATGTCAATATTTCGAGGCCGTTTTTTGTTAAAATTGTGGTATTTTCGTAATGCGCGGCGGGTTTCGTCGATTGTCGACACCGTCCACTGATTTTCGTCAAGACAGATGTCCGGACTGCCGAGAGTTATCATCGGCTCGATGGCAAGCGCCATACCCGGTTCAAGTCTCGGTCCCCTTCTTCCCGTAAAATAATTCGGGACTTCGGGATCTTCGTGCATTTTCCTGCCGATGCCGTGTCCGACCATTTCTCTCACGACGCCGTATCCGAAACTTTCGGCGTACGTCTGCACCGCGATTCCGATGTCCGAAAGTCTGTTTCCGTCCTTAAAGGCTTCGATCCCCTTAAAGAAACATTCTTTCGTTACTTCGACAAGTTTTCTGACTTCTTCCTTTACGTTTCCGATAAGGAATGTCCTTGCCGCGTCTCCGTGAAAACCGTTGATTACGGCCCCCACGTCGATACTCACAATATCGCCGTCTTTAAGCGCCCTTTTGGAAGGAAACCCGTGGACGACCTCCTCGTTGACCGACGCACAAATGCTGAACGGATATCCGTTGTAATTCAGAAAACTCGGTTCTGCGCCGCATTTTCTGATGTAAGCGTCGGCGATTTTGTTAAGTTCCGCCGTCGTGACGCCTTCTTTCGCTTTTTCTTCCATAAGCAAAAGGGTGTCCCTGACGATTGCGCCCGCCACGCGCATTTTTCAAAGTCGCTTGCGGTTTTAAGGTAAATCATAACGTATCGAGAACCTTCCTGACTTCTTCAAAAGTTTCGTCGACGGTGTCGCGTCCTTTAATCGTTTTGACAAGGCCGAGACCTTGATAATATTCGACGAGAGGCGCGGTTTGTTCCTCATAGACTTTAAGGCGCGCTTTCACCGTTTCGATTTTGTCGTCGTCGCGGATGAAAAGTTTTTGACCGCACTTTTCGCAGGTATCCCTGCCGTTAAGTTGAGATACGTGATAGGTTGCGCCGCAAATGCATACTCGTCTGCCGGTCAGTCTGTCTTCGATGACGTCAAACGGAACGTCGATGTTCAGAACGACGTCGATATCCGCAACCTTGTCAAGCGCGATGGCTTGGGGAATGGTGCGAGGGAATCCGTCAAGGATATATCCGTTTTTGCAGTCGTCGTTTGAAAGCCTGTCTTTGACGAGATCGATAACCACGTCGTCGGGCACGAGATTGCCTGCGTCGATGAAAGTCTTTGCAAGTTTGCCGAGTGCCGTTTGTTCCTTAATGTTTTTGCGGAATATGTCGCCCGTCGAAATGTGCGGGATTTTGTAATATTCCGATATTTTCGCCGCCTGCGAGCCTTTTCCTGCTCCGGGTGCGCCCAAAAGAATAATATTCATAAACTCTCCTGAAAAAACTCTTTCCCCCGTCCTTAAAAGCAAGGTTTCGGGAAGCGTCGCTTTGCGCCGCTTCCCTCATACTTTATTATTTAAGGAATCCCTTGTAATGTCTCATCATTATTTGCGATTCAAGCGACTTGTTGAATTCCAGCGCGACGGATACTACGATAAGAAGTCCGGTTGCCGAAAATGCGCTTGAAAGTCCGATGTCCTTGCCGATAACGTTGAACAGGAACGTAGGAATTACGCAAATGATCGAAAGGAAGATTGCTCCGAACAAAGTAATACGGTTGTTGATACGTTTAAGGTAATCCGACGTGGGTTTACCGGGACGAATACCGGGGATAAACCCGCCGTATTGCTGAATGTTCTTTGAAACGTCTTCGGGGTTGAACTGAATCATCGAATAGAAATATGCAAAGAAGATGATGAATACAACCATGAAGATGTAGTAAATCAGGCTGCCCCACCAGGTTCCGCCGGAAGTGGTAAGGTTTCTCATCCACCATACGCCGAATTTACTTTCGGCAAGTTTGGGAATGAAGCTGATTATCATCTGCGGGAACATAATGAACGACGACGCAAAGATTATCGGCATAACGCCCGACGCGTTTACACGAATAGGAATAAACGTGGTTTGTCCGCCGTACATTTTGTTGCCCTTAACCTGTTTTGCATATTGCACCGTGATTCTTCTTTCGCCACCGTCCATAAAGACGATGAACGCAAAGAGTGCCAGGACAAGGATTAAGAACCCGAAAATGTTCCAGAGTTTGTTGGGATCGGTGGGGACTGTTCTGAACGCGTTCAGAAGCGAGGTGCCCGCCGTTGAAAGAATACCGACGAAGATGATAAGCGACGTACCGTTGCCGATGCCGTATTCCGTGATTCTTTCGCCCAGCCACATTACCATTACGCTGCCGCCGACGAGAATTACGATTACGTAAATCATCGCAAGCCAGTTCTTTTGCATTCCGTAAATGGGGTTGATGTAATTCTTCCATAAAAACGCAATGCCGATGGCTTGAACCACTGCGAGTACGATTGCGACGTAACGAGTGATTTGCGTGATTTTTTTACGGCCTTCTTCACCGTCTTTGCTCATTTCTTCCAGTTTGGGAATGATGAGCGTCAGAAGTTGCATTATGATGAAACTATTGATAAACGGGATTATTCCGAGAGCAAAAAGCGTACCTTGCGAAAGGGACCCGCCCGTGATAGCACTGATTACGTTCAAGAACGACGAAGCACTGCTACCTTTCAAAGCGTCCGAAATAATACTGACGTTAAGTCCGGGCACGGGAATAAAACAGCCGATACGGTAAACCAGAAGCAACAAAAGCGTTGCCCAGATTTTTACGCGTATTTCTTTTGTTCCGAATGCGTTTTTAATAGTTTCAAACATTATAACACCTCTGCTTTTCCGCCTGCCTTTTCGATTGCCGCTACCGCAGAAGCCGTGAATTTGCTGGCTTTAACGGTAAGGGTTTCGTGAGTTCGCCGCATCCGAGGACTTTCAGACCATAAGGTTCCATCTTTCCGACGATGCGATTCTCGTACAAGAGTTCGAGCGTGATCTCGGTGTTTGCCTCGAACACATCGAGGTCGCCCACGTTCACGATTGAATATACTTTCTTGAAATTATTGGTGAAGCCGCGTTTAGGCAAACGACGGCAAATAGGCATTTGACCGCCTTCGAAGCCGGGACGTACGCCGCCGCCGCTTCTTGCCCATTGACCTTTATGACCTTTGCCGGAGGTTTTGCCCGTACCCGAGCCGATACCTCTGCCAAGTCTTTTTACGTCTCTTACCGCGCCTTCGGCGGGTTGTAAAGTGTGCATTTTCATAAATGTGCCCTCCCTTTACGCTTCTTCCACTTTGACCAAGTGGGAGACTACTTTAAGCATACCTTGCAAAACCTCGCTGTCCGTAAATACTTTGGACTGTCCGATTTTGTGAAGACCTAACGCTTCAACGGTAGCCTGTTGCTTTTTGACTGCGCCGATGGTGCTTTTAACCAAAGTTACTTTAATTTGTTTCATTTCGGTTACCTCCGATTACAGCACGATTTTTCGTCGTCCGCTTTGCCGATGTTTCTTACTTCCATAATTTCTTCGGCGGTGCGGAGTTGTCTTAAACCGTTAATGGTTGCGCGTACGCAGTTGATAGGAGTCGTGGTGCCGATGGATTTCGTACGGATATCTTTGATACCTGCCATTTCAAGAACGGCACGTACGGGACCGCCGGCGATAACGCCGGTACCTTCTTCGGCGGGCATAAGAAGAACTCTGCCTCTGCCATAGACGCCTTCTGCGCGATGAGGAATGGTCGTTCCGACGACTGCGACGGGTTTGACGTCGCGTTTTGCCGCTTCGACCGCCTTCTTGATTGCCTCGGGTACTTCGGCTGCCTTACCGGTGCCGATACCTACGCTGCCCTTTTCGTCGCCGACGACGACAAGTGCGGTGAAACGCATTCTGCGGCCGCCTTTGACAACCTTCGTTACGCGGTTAATGGCAATGAGTCTGTGCGGGGTATTGTCCTCGCGCTTCTCGCCTCTGTTTTTATTGAACTTTTCGTTTCTTTCTGCCATAATAACCTCCCTAGAATTTCAGGCCGGCTTCTCTTGCGCCGTCCGCAACCGCTGCGACTCTTCCGGTATAGATGTAACCGCCACGGTCGAAAACCACTTCGGTGATGCCTGCGGCGATCGCGCGTTTTGCGGCTTCCGCGCCGACGATTTTCGCGGCTTCGGTTTTGCTCTTGCCTTCAACCATTTTGCCGATTTCTTTTTCTACCGTAGATGCTGCGGCAAGGGTTTTTCCGGCGACGTCGTCGATGACCTGAACGTAGATGTGCATATTGCTTCTGTAAACGTCGAAGCGGGGTCTTTCAGCAGTACCGCCGATCTTCTTTCTGACTCTTGCGTGTCTTGCGAGCCTGTCAGTGTTTTTATCTAATTTGGAAATCATACTTTACGCTCCTTTATTTACCGGCCGTCTTGCCTTCTTTACGTACAACGACTTCGTCCTTGTAGTAGATGCCGTAGCCGTGATAAGGTTCAACCTTCTTGATGGCTTTGATAGTTGCCGCGCATTGACCGACTTCGATTTTGTCGATGCCTTTGACGGCGATTTCGACAAGGTTCGGGGTGGCGTTGACGACGGCGAACGTGATACCTTTGGGTTGTTCCACTTCGACGGGATGCGAGAAACCGATGTTCATAACGAGTTTCGTGCCTTGAAGAGTAACCTTGACGCCGACGCCCGAGATCATAAGGTGTTTTTCAAAACCTTTGGTAACGCCTTCCACCATATTGTGAAGGGTTGCCCTGTACAAGCCGTGCAACGCTTTGGTTTCTTTCTTCGTTATCTCTTGTAAAGATTGCTTCGTTTCCCTTGATTTCAAGGTTGATATGACCTTTGATTTCTTCCGAAAGGGTGCCGAGCGGTCCTTTGACGGTTGCGACGCCGTCAGCAAACGTTACGGTAACGCCCTGGGGGATAACAACGGGAAGTCTTCCTATTCTTGACATATTCTGTACCTCCCTTTATTACCAGACGTAAGCAAGAACTTCTCCGCCGCAGCCGGCTTCTCTTGCTTCTTTGTCGGTCATGACGCCTTGCGAGGTCGAAAGAATGGCAATGCCCATTCCGTTCAGAACCGAAGGTATTTTCGTGCTTTCGCAGTAAACGCGAAGACCGGGTTTGCTGATGCGTTTAAGTCCGGTGATGACCTTCTTGTTCTTGCCTGCGTATTTAAGCGTGATTTTGATTGCGCCCTGAACGCCGTTTTCGATGACTTCGTAATCGGCGATATAGCCTTCTTTCTTTAAAATCTCGGCGATGTTAACCTTGATTTTGGAGGCGGGGATTTCAACTGTTTCGTGTTTGCAGTAAGTGCGTTCCTGATGCGGGTAAGCATATCTGCAATGGGGTCTGTTGTCATTGACATATCTCTATCCTCCTGTTACCAGCTTGCTTTCTTGACGCCGGGAATCTGACCTTTGTAAGCCAGTTCGCGGAAGCAAATTCTGCAAATGCCGTACTTGCGAAGTACCGCGTGGGGACGGCCGCAGATGGAGCAACGGGTGTATGCTCTCGTCGAATATTTAGCCGGTCTTTGTTGTTTATTGACTAATGCTTTTTTTGCCATTTTAAGCCTCCTAATTCTTTGCGAAGGGCATGCCCATCAGTTTCAGAAGTTCCCTTGCTTCTTCGTCGGTGTTCGCGGTGGTGACGACGCAAATGTCGAAGCCGCGGATTTTTTCGACCTGATCATAGGAAATTTCAGGGAAAATCAACTGCTCTTTGACGCCGAGCGCATAGTTGCCGCGGCCGTCGAAGGACTTTCTCGATACGCCCTTGAAGTCACGTACGCGAGGAAGCGCGATGCAGGTAAGTTTTGCAAAGAAATCGTACATTCTCTGTCCACGGAGCGTAACTTTTGCGCCGACGTTCTGACCTTCTCTTACTTTGAAGTTCGCAACGCTCTTCTTTGCCTTCGTAACGATAGGCTTTTGTCCTGCGATAAGTTTGAGTTCGTCAACGGCGAGTTGCAAACTCTTTGCGTTGTCTCTCACGTCGCCAAGGCCCATGTTGAGAACGATTTTCTCGATTTTAGGAACTTGATTGATATTCGTATAGTTGAATTCCTTGATAAGGGCGGGAACTACCGTTTCCTTATAATAGGCTTGCAACCAGTTTCTTTGAACATCGTTTGTCTTTTCAGCCATATATTACCTCCGTATTATTCGGCGTCTTTTGCCTTGGATGCGGCTTTTTTCGCAACTTTTTTGGCTGCTTTCTTGGCGGAAACTTTCTTGCCGTCAAGGTCTGCGCCGCATTTTGCACAAGCACGAATCTTCTTGGATTTGCCGTCTTCGGTAAGTTCTGCGTGTTTTACGCGAACTACTTCGTGGCAAGCGGGGCAAATGACCATAACGTTGGACACGTCGATAGTGCCTTCTTGTTTGACGATGCCGCCTTTATCCTGCGCTTTGCGGGGTTTCACGTGTTTGTGAACCTCGTTGACGCCTTTTACCACGATGCGATTGTCCTCGGGATATACTTTAAGGACTTCGCCCGCAGTGCCTTTATCTTTACCGGTGATAACCATTACGTTATCGCCTTTTTTAACGTTTAATGCTGCCATTGTCGTGTGTCCTCCTTACAGAACCTCGGGAGCGAGCGAAATGATTTTCATGTAATCTTTATCGCGAAGTTCCCTTGCAACAGGCCCGAAGATACGAGTACCGCGGGGCTGTTTCTGTGCGTCGATGATGACTGCCGCGTTGTCGTCGAACTTGATATGGCTGCCGTCTGCGCGACGAATGCCCTTGCTCGTTCTTACGATAACCGCTTTGACAACGTCGCCTTTCTTAACGACGCCGCCAACCGTTGCGCTCTTTACGGAGGCTACGATAACGTCACCGATATTGCCACTTCTTCTGAAACTGCCGCCCAAAACTCTGATGCACATGATTTCTTTTGCGCCGGAGTTGTCTGCGACTTTTAATCTACTTTGCGGTTGAATCATTTATCACGCCCTCCTTACTCTGCTTTCTTGATGACTTCCACCAAGCGCCAGCATTTGTCTTTGCTGAGATGGCGGGTTTCGGCGATAAGAACTTTGTCGCCTACGCCTGCAACGTTGTTTTCGTCGTGAACCTTGAATTTCTTGGTACGTTTGACGATCTTCTTGTAGAGGGGATGCTTTACTCTCTGCTCGATTGCGACGACGATGGTCTTGTCCATTTTATCGGATACGACGATACCGACGCGGTTTTTACGCAGATTTCTTTCGATATTTACTGTGTTTTCCATTTAAGTCCCTCCTATTTAGCCTTTTTGCCCGATTTCTTTGCGGGGGCTACGGGCTCGACAGAGATATTGAGTTCGCGTTGACGCAAAATGGTTTGTACCCTTGCGATGTCCTTCTTGCAGTTGCTGAGGACGTTGGGGTTGGTCAACTGATTGGTCGCGTGCTTAAAGCGAAGGTAGAATAATTCCGACTTCAACTCTTTAAGTTGTTGTTGCAACTCTTCGTTTGTCTTGTTATATAAAACGTTCGTTTTCATTTCGCTTCACCGCCTTCTTTCGGCAAGTTTTGCTTCAAGTTGAGCCTTGTTGTAAATCTTGCACTTGATGGGAAGTTTTGCAGAAGCAAGTCTCAATGCTTCTCTTGCAACGTCTTCGGATACGCCGGCCATTTCAAACATAACGCGACCGGGTTTCACGACTGCTACCCAATATTCGGGAGAACCTTTACCGCTACCCATACGGGTGCCGGCGGGTTTCTTCGTAACGGGCTTGTGGGGGAAGATGTCAACCCAAACCTGACCGCCACGTTTGATATATCTCGTCATTGCGACACGCGCCGCTTCGATCTGATTGCTTGTAATCCAGCAGGGTTCCGCTGCGACAAGGCCGTATTCGCCGTAAGCGATTCTGTTACCTTTGTTCGCGTTGCCTTTCATTCTGCCGCGCATCTGACGACGTCTTTTAACTCTTTTAGGCATTAACATTTGTCGTTACCTCCTCTCTGGGTACTCCGCCAAGGACTTCGCCTTTGTAAATCCAAACTTTTACGCCGATCTGACCGAACGTGGTTTTTGCTTCCGCAAAGCCGTAATCGATATCCGCGCGAAGAGTTTGAAGGGGAACAGAACCCTCGTGATAATTTTCGCTTCTTGCGATTTCTGCGCCGTCAAGACGACCGCTGACCATCGTTTTAACACCCTTTGCGCCTGCCCAGATAGCCTTGCTCATCGCTTGTTTCATGCTGCGTCTGAACGATGCGCGCGCTTCGAGTTGTTCCGCAATCCTTTCCGCAACGAGTTGTGCGTCCATATCGGGACGTTTCACTTCGATAACGTTGATGTTGACGTTGCGTTCGGGGCAGAATTTCTGAACATCTTTCTTCATTGCCTCGACGCCTGCGCCCTGCTTACCGATGATGGTTGCGGGACGACCGGTGTGAATGTTGACGGTAACCTTGTTGGCAGCGCGTTCGATGGTGATTTTCGAAATCGCGCTCTTGTAATAATTTTTCTTAATGAATTTACGGATGTCGTCGTCTTGTTTAAGGTTGGTTGCGAAGTTTCTTGTCCGCGTACCATTTGGTATCCCAATCTTTAATAATACCGACTCTGTTGCCGTGTGCATTAACTTTCTGACCCATAGTTACCTCCTAGTCCTTAACGGTGTCCAAAATGACAGTGATATGGCTTGTGCGTTTGTTGATGCGGTGTGCGCGTCCCTTCGATACGGGGTTGATTCTTTTGAGAATGGGACCCTGATCGCAGAAGCACTCTGCAACGAACAAATCGTTTTTGCTCATATTGAGGTTGTTCTCGGCGTTTGCCGCCGCGCTGTTAAGCACTTTAAGAACTTCGGGGCAAGCCGCTTTCGAAGTGTTTTCGAGGATAGCGACCGCTTCGTTGTATTTTTTGCCACGGATGATATCGAGAACGATTCTTACCTTGAAGGGAGAGATTCTGATATATTTCGCTACGGCATGGGGACGCTTATCGGCGTTTGTCTTTCTTGCCAAAGATTTTTGTTTACTTCTTGTAGCCATCTGAATACCTCCTATTTCGCACCGGTCGATTTTTCGCCGGCTGCGTGTCCCTTAAAGGTACGGGTGGGTGCGAACTCACCGAGTTTGCATCCGATCATTTCTTCGGTAACGAATACGGGAACGTGCTTTCTTCCGTCGTGAACGGCGATCGTGTGACCGACCATTTCAGGGAAGATGGTGGAAGCCCTTGACCAGGTTTTGACGGGTTTCAATTCACCGCTCTCGTTCATTGCGATTATTCTTTTCATAAGCCTTTCTTCAACGTAAGGCCCTTTCTTAACTGACCTGCTCATATAATAGCCTCCTAGTTTACACGCTTGATAATATACTTATCGTTGACATTCTTCTTCTTGCGGGTCTTATATCCCAATGCGGGTTTACCCCAAGGAGTAACAGGGCTGGGCATACCGACGGGAGATTTGCCCTCGCCGCCGCCGTGCGGGTGATCACAGGGGTTCATAACGACACCGCGGACGGTAGGTCTGACGCCCATATGACGTTTACGGCCGGCTTTGCCAAGCGATACGATTTCGTGGTCGACGTTGCCGATCTGACCGATGGTCGCTTTGCAACGCGCAAGGATATATCTCATTTCGCCGCTGGGAAGACGTACGGTTGCGTACTTGCCTTCTTTTGCCATAAGTTGCGCTTCGTTGCCGGCTGCTCTGCAAAGTTGTGCGCCGCGACCGGGGTTAAGCTCGATATTATGGATAACGGTACCGACGGGAATGTTTTCGATGGGAAGGCAGTTGCCTGCTTTGATATCTGCATCGGGTCCGCTTACTACCACGTCGCCGACGGTAATTCCGAGAGGAGCGATGATGTAGCGTTTTTCGCCGTCTGCATAGTTGAGAAGTGCGATGTTTGCGGAACGGTTGGGATCGTACTCGATGGTAGCGACCTTTGCGGGGATACCGTCTTTATCGCGTTTGAAGTCGATAATTCTGTATTTTACTCTGTTGCCGCCGCCAATGTGTCTGACGGTGATTCTGCCGTTTGCGTTACGTCCGCCGGATTTGTTCTTGCTGACAAGCAGGCTGCGTTCCGGAGTCGTGGTGGTGACTTCGTCAAAAGTCGAGACCGTCATGAAACGGCGCGAAGGGGTAGTCGGTTTGAATTTCTTAATAGCCATTGTTCATTCCTCCTATTATGCAAGACTCTCGAAGAACTCGATGGACTTGCTTTCGTCGGTAAGTTGTACGTAGGCTTTCTTGTAGGAAGACCTGCGGCCTTCGTTTCTGCCCATTCTTTTCATTTTACCGGTAACGTTGATGGTGTTGACTTTTTCAACCTTAACTTCGAAAATTTCCTCGACCGCGTTTTTGATTTGGGTCTTGGTGGCGTCGGGGTGGACCATAAAGACGTACTTTTTGTCCGCGATACCGTCGTAACTCTTTTCGGAGAGGATAGGTTTAATAATGATATCGTAAGCAGTCATTATGCATTTGCCTCCTCGATTTTTTCAATTGCCGCCTTGGTGAACAAGCAGTTGTTGTTCTTCACGACTTCATAGACGTTGATAAGGTCGGCGGTCGTTACTTCGACTTTTTCAAGGTTGCCCGCCGCACGAAGCACGAGTTCGTCCTTGTCCGCAGTAACGATAAGGGTGGTTTTATCAAGGCCGAGGGCTTTAAGCACTGCAACGACCTCTTTGGTTTGCGTCTTTCAGTTCGATGTTATCGATGACGGTAACTTCGTTGGTACGGATTTTCTCGGAAAGAGCCGACAACAATGCAAGACGTCTTGCGAATTTGTTGGTTCTCTTTGAGAAGTCGCGGGGCTTCGGTGCGAATACGACGCCGCCTTTTACGAATTGAGGCGAACGGATTGAACCTTGACGAGCGCGACCGGTACCTTTCTGACGATAAGGCTTTACGCCGCCGCCACGGACTTCCGCACGGGTGAGCGTGCTTTTCGTGCCCTGACGTTTGTTTGCAAGTTGTGCAACGACAATCTGATGGATAAGAGCTTCGTTGTACTCGATATTGAACAACTCGTCGTTAAGTTCGACGGTGCCGACTTTCTTGCCGGCCATATTCATAACGTTTAATTTCATCTCTGTATCCTCCGATTAGCCCTTGATTGATTGTTTGACGAAGACGTATCCGCCGCGAGGACCGGGAATGCCGCCCTTGATCAGAAGAAGATTTCTTGCTTCGTCAACGCGTGCGATTGTAAGGTTCTGAACGGTAACTTGTTCCGCGCCCCATTGACCTGCCATGTGTTTGTTTTTGAAAACACGGGAAGGATCGCTGTTTGCAGCCATTGAACCTACGCTTCTGTGGATAGGACCGGTACCGTGCGACATGCTGCCGACGCGTTGCGCGTTCCATCTTTGAATGACGCCCGAAAAGCCGTGACCTTTCGAAGTGCCGACAACGTCCACGTGATCGCCTTCCGAAAAGACGGTGCATTTGATTTCGTCGCCGACTTTGTATTCAGCAGCGTTTTCGAGTTTGAACTCTTTAAGTACGCGCTTTGCTTCGACGCCGGCTTTTTTGAATTGTCCCGCGTCGGGTTTGTTTACGTTGTTTTTCTTAATAGCGCCGAACGCTACTTTTACGGCTTCGTATCCGTCACGGTCTTTCGTTTTGACCTGTACGACGGGACAGGGACCTGCCTCGACAACCGTTACGGGAATAACGGTGCCGTCTGCCGTGAATATCTGGCTCATGCCCAGTTTCTTTCCAATGATTGCTTTATTCATAGATAAAGTTCACCTCCGAATGTATTTACATTAAAGTTTGATGCTGATATCGACGCCGGCGGGGAGATCGAGTTTCATAAGAGAATCGACCGTCTTGCTGCTGGGGTTGTAGATATCGATCAAACGTTTGTGCGTTCTTAATTCAAATTGCTCACGGCTGTCCTTATATTTGTGCGGCGCGCGAAGAATCGTGATGATTTCTTTCTCGGTGGGAAGAGGAATGGGACCCGAAACCTTGGTTCCCGCTCTTTTTACCGTTTCGACAATCTTGTCTGCCGATGCGTCGATTAAGGTGTGGTCGTAAGCCTTCAACTTAATTCTGATTTTTTGTCCTGCCATTTTTGTACCTCCAAAATTTCCTAACTTCGTACACACTTCCGTGTGTGTCATGCTGCCTGTTAAATAAAAGCGGATCGCCCGCTTCCGTTAGTCGCACGAATCACATCGTACCCTTGTCCGCAGAAATTCTCTTGTGAAACAAGTAACTTCCTGCATCATCCCAAAATCAAACAGCCTAATTAATATATAATAAAAATCAATACTCGTCAAGCAAATTTTCGCCATTATTTCATTTTTTTGACCGAATTTTAACTTTTTTGGTTAAATTTCGTCCAAAATCCGTATTTCGACGCGGTTCGAGTCAAAATTGCGGACGTAATACCCGCGGCGACAGAAAAATCGACAAAAATCGTGAGAATTTATCGGAAAACGCAAAGCGCGAATTTTGTCGGACGGAAAATTTCGCGACTCTTTCCCCTGTCCGACAATAGTTCTTATTATTTTTACGTCGTTCTTTCGGATATTCGCCAAATTTCGTTTTTTTAATTCTCACGCGTGCGCGCGTGCGCGCGAATTTAATAAGGTATGCGCTTTCGCCCTTGCTTTCCGATTTTCGATATTGTGTCATATATCCTGTCATATTGACACATTATTTATTATTTTTAAGTCAACGTGACAGTATTAACGTATAATCGGATTAATTTGTGTCATTTTTACAATCTTTCGAGTAAATGAAAAACCGCCGCGTTGCGACGGTTTCAAAGATTATCGTTTGATTTTTCGTTTTCAGCCGAGATACGACGCGGCGACCGACTGCCCGAGCCTTCGGAAATTTTCGTCGGGAAGCATAATTCTGAATTTTTTGTCCGCGCCGTAGTCTTTAAGCACTTCGTTTGCCTTGTTCATTATTATTTCGCCGCCGAGTCCGCTCATAACGCGCCCCATCGGCAATACGTTTTCAAATTTATAAAAATCGTAATAGTATAAAAGCGAGTACGCAAGATATACGCCGACGTCCGAAAAACGGTTGCCGCGACTTCGCTTCCTTCGTCAAGGAGATTCTGGACGACTTTCAGCCTTTCGGACGGCACGCCCGTCTGAAACTCGATACCCGCAAGGCTCGCAAGTTTTATCACGCCGTCCTGCGACAGATATTTCACGCCCGTGCCGATATCGCCCGACCATTCGTCGACCGCCGCGTTTTCGTTCATATCGACGGGTACGAACGCAAGTTCGTTAAGCCAGCCCCACAAACGGTTTTTGTCGTCGACGAAACCTGCCGCTTCCGACGTTCCCATTGCAATTCCCAAAACGCTTTCATATCCATACTGATTGCGCCTGCCATTGCGGCAACGTCGCCGTCGTTTGCAACGGTCACCGGCGCACCGAGTCGTTTTGCCGCGTCAATGTAAATGCGCCTTACCGCGTCATTGTCGTTTTCAGGCACTTTTATGAACAGACTTGCGACGCGCGCCTCGTTTTTGACGTAAATCCCCGCGCTGCTCACGCCGATTGCGTCGATTTTTTTAAGGTGCGTCGCAGCCTCGTTCAAAGCGTCGTTTATGAATTTTACGTGATAAGCGGGGTTTGAATTGACTTTCGGTTGCCACAAAATCTCTTTTGAAAACAGCACGTTTCCGTTTTCTACCGCGGAAATCTTAATATCGCTGCCGCCGGCGTCAAGTCCGATTCTTGCGCCGCATTCGTTTTTGTCCGCCGCAACGAGTTCCCGCTTGCTTTTTAAAAGAGCCGAAACTCTTTCAACCGAAAACGGCGCGTCGTAAACCTTTTCAAAAAATTTCACGTCAAAATCTCGTTTTCCGCCGTGCGAATACGCGTTTTCAAGGCTTTTATACAGCGTGTCGTTTGCGATGATTTTCAGTTTATATCCGCCGACCGTCCAAAGCGCGGTTTTTATGAATCTTTCGGCGCGGCGGAAGTTGAGCGCGTCGTCGACGCCTTCTTTCAGCACGTCAATCGAAAAACACTCGGAATATCCGTCGTTTCTTTCAACAGAAAACGCGAATAAATCCGCGCCTTCTTTCCTGACTTTTTCGTCAAAAGTCTTGTTGAATTCGTATATCGGCAAAAAGTCTTTGTCGATTTTCATAAACTTATCCATTAAAACCTATGTCTTCAAACATTTTATCGATTTCTTCGTCGGTCGTTTTTGAAAGTTTCACGCCGGAATAAATCGAGAATCTTTCTTCCTGAGAAATAGTTTCGCCGGGCAAAAGCGTCGTTACGGGCGACAAAACTTCCATTTCCATAATATGTTCGTTCGTGTACGTTTCAAAGTTGCATTGATAATCGGGCAATTTGCCGCCAAGCACCTTAAAGCGTTTCACGAAAAGGTATTTGTTGTATTGATACGCGCACCAGCCGTGATGGTTGAAAAGTCCCAGCTTGAACGCGCGTTCAATAGTCTTTTTTTGTTTTAACACGGCGTACTTCGTATTCACCGAAAATCTTTTGTCGTTTTTGTCGTTATACGGCCAAAATACCATATTTTGCTGGGGTAAAAGCCCCGTATCGACGGTGTTGAGCGGGATAATTTCGGTGCCGCCCTGGCGCAAAACGGAAAGTCCCCAGATTGAAAGTTCATAAGGATTTTCGCCGATATTCGTCAACGATTCCGTGACCGTAAGCGTGCCGTCGTCCGCCATTTCGACGCGCATAACCTGTTGAAGCGACGTGAGTTTTTGCGGTGCAGGCGTGAATATCGCGCCGTTTTCCAGCCTGTCCACGCGCACGGGGTAGTTGTCGGGGACGTAGGAAAGCAAGTCTTCTTCGGCTTTCCAGATGCGGTGTCCGCCGTAAAGATACCATTTTTCGCCTTCTTTGAAATTTTTGTCGAAAAATTCGCCGCCTTTATTCGTGAGCCTGTCGACGTCTTCGTGCATAATGTTCATGCCTTTCACGCCGTAATAAATGACGCGCGGTCCGATATCGACGGTAACGAGAGCTTTCACCGCGCCGTTGCTTATTTCCATACACTTTCCGAAGTTTTTGTAAAGTTTGTATCTTTTGGTAATCATTTTCCGTTATTCTCCTTTTTGCGGACGCTACGCATTTTTTTCATTTCTTTTGCCGCGCGATTGGAGCGGGCAATCATTTCGAAATCGATCAGATTCATGCCGAATTTCATCATGATTGCGGCGCGTTTCAGCGGATTTTTGACGTTGCAGTCTTTAAGCGGCGCGGCCTTGATACCCGTTGTGTTTTCAATAAGTTTATTGACGTTTTTCAGCGAGTTTTCAAACGCAAGGTAATCCTTTCGACTTATCGCACCAGGCGCTCTCCGCCACCGCGGTAAGCCTTGGGAACACTCTGAACGCAAGCAAATCCGTATTGTCGATCCACTCCGTCCACAAGGTGCTTTCGACGCCCAGCACGTTTTGCTCGTATCCTTCGATGCCGTGGAATACGGGCTCGAACTCGTACGCCGCCTTCAACGAGTGCATGGGATACGGGTAATCAAGATAATACGGGTTAAACTTCGACACGATGATTTTTCTGCCGTTTTTAACTTCCCGTATTACGTTTTCATTATCCTTCCCGTCAGACCAGAACTGCAATATAACGCTGCTTTCAAGTTTGCCGCTGTTTGCGCTTTCATTCCAACAAATCGTGGTTTTATTAAGCGATTTAAGATACTCAACCGCCTTTTCGGTGAAATAAGCCTGCAACTCTTCTTCGTTGCGAAGCCCGAGTTCTTTCATTTTTTTCTGGCAGTCCTTACATTTGTACCACTCGTGCTTGACGGCCTCGTCGCCGCCGATATGGATGTATTTTGACGGAAACATTTCCGCAAATTCTGTAAGAACGCCCTTGACAAAATCGTACGATTCTTCTCGTCCCGCGCAAAGTATTTCGCTGTGGATTCCGAATTTCGTGGACACTTCCACGGGCTTTTTGCTGCACCCGAGCTCGGGATAAGAAGAAACCGCGGCACGGGTATGTCCCGGTATATCGAACTCGGGAATTACCGTGATAAATCTTTCTTTTGCAAACTCGACGACGTCTTTTATCTGTTCCTTTGTGTAAAAACCGCCGTGGGGTTTCTTGTCGCCGCATGTTTCACGGCGCATCGAACCGTGCTCGGTAAGGCGCGGGTATTTGTCAATCTGAACGCGCCAGCCCTGATCGTCGGACAAATGCCAATGGAACACGTTGAGTTTAAGAAGCGAAATTGCCTCGATATACTTTTTCACGACTTCGACCGGGAAAAAGTGTCGGACGGTGTCGAACATATATCCGCGGTACGAAAAACGCGGCTCGTCGTTGATTTCGCAACAAGGAATCTCCGCCGTTTTCGTCTTTTCGTCAAACGACGAAAGAATCAACTGTTTCAGCGTTTGCGCGCCGTAAAAAAGCCCGCGTTCGCTTTTTGCGGACACCTTGACGCCGTCTTCGCCGACAACAAGCGTATACGCTTCGGACGAACTGTCGGAGCCGTCGGACGTGAATTTTATATCGTCGCCCGTACGCCATCCGATACCGCAGGTTTTCAAAAACGAAGAAATCGAATTCCCGACATTCTCATAGTCGCAGGAAACCCTGTTTCTGCGTCGAACAGGAAACTGCCGTCTTTTTTTGCAAATTCTTTCGGACACGGAATAATTCTCATAACCACCCTCCACACCTTCGATTATACCACAAAATGCCGCAAAATCAATGTTTAACGGGCAATTTCTTGCGCGCGGGCGACAGTGTAAGCATATTATTTAAGTTTATTCTCATTTGACAGGCGCGCGTGCATTGTGATATTATTATGTGTACCGAAAAACGTTTTGTTTTGGCACACGAGCGGAGGCAAACATTGGCAGCAACACTGAAAACCGATACCAGACAAAAAATAATCGACAGCACCTTGTCCCTGATTTCAACCCGCGACGTCAACGAAATTTCGTTGCAGGACATCGCAAACGCCGCAAATATCACGAAAGGCACGCTGTTTTATTATTACAACTCGAAGGAACTTATCTTCGAGGACATCACTATTGAATATCTGAACGGGCTTGCAACGCGTTACTACGAATGGATCAACAACGCCGATAAGGACACGTCTTTCCCCCGTCTTGCAAAATACGTCCTGGACTTCGGCGCAAGATACGGCGAAAGAAGCAAGGTGCATATTTACCTTGTCAACAAGGCGTTGTCCGACAACAAACAACTTTGCGAACTGTTCCGCGAAAAATATCGTTCGTGGCGCGAAATAATCAAAAAAACCATCGAGGAAAGAATCGATGAAAAAGAAAAAGCCGAAGGCTATGCCGATTTGTTGCTTATCTTAATCGACGGACTTATCGTACAGGACCTTGTCGGCATTGAAAATATCGATACGAAACAAATCGTGTCGCTGATTATCGACAAATAGGATTATGAGTAAACCGGGATTTATCGCAGGCTTTGCGGGCGCGGGGATTCTGAGCGTCCTGATGAAGTTTTTGGGCTACGTCGTCAGATTTTTATCGACGATAATGCTTTACTTCGGCCTTTACGTCCCGTTTTTTTACTTCTTATACGGTCTGATAATTCATCTGACGCTGGGCGTCGTGCTTTTCGACTTTTCGACGAATTCGCAGTTGTACCTTCTGGGGCTTTTGCTGTGTCTTGTGAGTTCGGTGATTATTTCCGTAAGAAACATTATTCTGACGCCTCTTAAAAGCGCGCTGAAATTTTACGACAGCAGGAAACGCCCCGAAACCGCTCGTTTACCGAAGCGAACTTATGCCCGACCTTATCATTTACGAATACGACAACCGCTACGAAGTCTATCGCGATTATAACGGCAGACTCACATATCTTCGCACCGAGGCAAAGCGATGACGGATTCGTATGATTTCATGACCGACGTCGACGTCGTTCAAAAACCCGCCGCAAAAAAACGCGGCAGAATCTGGGAACTTGACTTTATCCGCGGTTTTCTGATTCTTCTGATGCTTATCGACCATCTTCTTATGACGGTCGATTACTTTTATGGGACAGAATGGCTGCGCCTGTCGCACGGCGCGACAAACGGATTCACAAGGTTTTACGCCGCGGCGGAATTTTATATGAACCACCCCGCGCGCGAGGTTATTCACCCCATCGTCGTGTTCACGTTCATCACCCTTTGCGGACTTTCCACGGGATTTTCAAGGAACAATATGAAACGCGCCTGCACGCTTGCGCTTATCTCCATCGGGATAACGACGGCAACCGCAATCGCGGACTCTTTCGAGCCCGGAATGATAATCCGCTTCGGCATAATTCACCTGCTTGCAACCTGCGTCGCGACGTGGGCGGTTATCGAGCTTATCACACGGCACAATAAGTTCCTGAATTTTCTTTTGGGCATTGCGCTGGGATTTGTTATCGCGGGGCTTTCGATAAGGTGCGCGTACGACCTTGATTTCCAGTCAAAGGTTGCGTCCGACGCTTTCGTATTCGTCTTTACCGACGGCACTTTCGCGCGGTCACCCGGCGATTTCTGGCCGATTCTGCCGTATTCCGGGATGTTTTTCTTTGCGGCGGCAATCTCGCCCTATCTTTATTGCGACAAGAAAACTCTTTTGCCGAAACTTGACGGAAATGGAACAAGCCCGTCTGTTTCATCGGACGTCACACCCTTATCGTGTACGTCGCCCACCTTGTTTTCATCGTTGCCGTGCTGGAACTTGCAAGTTACTTCGGTTTTCACGAATGGCTTTTTTTGGATATGTTTAATTAAACGGGCTTTTCAAAAAATTTTTGCATAAAAAAACGACCGCTTTCACGGTCGTTTAATTTTGTTTTGTTAAGCGTTTGCGGCGTCCTTTCTCAACGTAAGGGGCGGGCGATTTGCCGATTGCAAACGAGATGCAAGTCTTTGCGATCCTGCCTTCCTGCACGTCCGACGCGCGTTTGTTGAGCACTGCGCTGAAACGGTCGGGACGGGACAGGTTTCTGAACACGTGGACGGAGTTTCTTGTACGCAACGTGAGATCACCGATATTCAACGCACGGCGAAGCGGAGTTTTATAATCGACCTCGACAGAGTCGATGTTTTGAAGTTGCGTGTCGAAAACCTTAATCGTTATGATATCTTCTTTGTACATAAATTTATGCGTGGTTACCACAAGCAACGTCGACGCGTATCGAACCGCGCTGTCACACAGACAGAAAACCACCACGACGGCGCACACGATATAAACCCATATCATGATTTTCGTGTCGACCTTGAACCCAAGCTGCACGCCGACGGCAATGCCGAAAAGCAAAACCGCGATGAGCACGTCACGCATAAAAATGAATACGCTTTTGTGGGTTTTTGCGTAAATTTTCTCACCTTTCGGAAGATGACTTGCAAGGTAATTCATAACAACCTCCGTTATTGTAATGTTATCACAACGCGCGCGCGTTGTCAACGCGGTTTACAGTTTTAATTGCGCGTTGACCGCCCTGACCATATCGGGATCGACTTTAAGAACGCGCCTGTCGTACGTCAGAAACCCGTTGATTTCGCTCTCAACGTCGGAAACCTGGGTGTAAACCGTTGCCGCAAGTCCGTCCTTGATTGCAGGGATAATGAGTTTTTCGTGCAGTTTTTTGTAAGCCGCGTTCAGGGATTCCTTATCGTTGTAAATGCGATAACCGAATTTCTTATTGTTGAAAACGTGTCCCTTTTCCTGATAACTGTATCCGCCGTATTCCGAAAGAAGAACAAGTCGTTTCTTTTTTTGGCACTTTGAACGGCGTGAAATAGCAGTGGATACTCTTTGCGTCGATGCCCTGATCGTGCCAGCCGCTTGCGCTGTCAACCGTACGCGTCGCGTCGAACTCTTTCGTGCGCTCCGAAAACCATGCGCTGTCAAACTGTCCCCAGCCTTCGTTGAACGGCACCCACATTCCGATGGATACGACGTTGTAAAGGTTGTCGAGCATTTCAAAATATTGCTGCGTGTATTCGTCGCGCGCTTCCTTGTTTTTCCTGTGGAAGAATCCGTACTTGTTGTCGTTGAACATAAAGCCCAAAAACGGCAGAACGGCGATGCACAAAATGTTGTAGTTTGCAGCCGGACACCATATCCTGCCACACGATCATTCCGAGTCTGTCGCAGTGATAATACCATCTCATCGGCTCGACCTTGATATGTTTTCTCAGCATATTGAAGCCAAGGTCTTTCATTGTCTGAATGTCGTAAATCATCGCCTCGTCGGACGGCGGAGTGAGCATACCGTCGCTCCAATATCCCTGATCGAGAAGACCTTTGTGGAAATAAGGTTTGTTGTTGAGGAACAGGCGTTTTTTGCCGGTTTTGTCGACGCCTTCCGAGAACTTACGCATGCCGAAATAACTTCTGACCATATCGTCGTCGCAAACGACCACGACGTCGTAAAGGTGCGGGTCCTCGGGCGACCAGAGTTTCATATCTTCAATGGGAATCACGACTTCTTTTCCGCTTTCGAAATTCACGTTCGCAACGACGTTATCGCCGTCCACGACAACGATTTCAGCCTTACTTTCAGGGACTTTATTTGTCGAAACGACAATTTTAACTGCCTTTTCGTCGATATCGGGTGTGATTTTGATTTTTTCGATGAAGGTAAGCGGCGTGCTTTCAAGCCATACCGTCTGCCAGATTCCGCTTTGCGGGGTGTACCATATTCCCGTGCCGTTCAGCGTCTGTTTGCCGCGGCACTGATCGCCGGTATTGCTGGGATCGGTAACGGTAACGTTTATGCGGTTTTTGCCGATGACTATGTAGTCGGTGATGTCAAAAGAAAAGGGATTGTATCCGCCTTTGTGCGCGCCCACGTACTTGCCGTTGACGTAAACTTTCGCGATATAATCCACCGCGCCGAAGTTCAGAATGACGCGACCTTTTATAAACTCTTCGGGAAGGTCAAATTCCCGTTCGTAATACAAAAAGTCGTCGGGCATAACGACGCGTTCAACCCCCGAAAGTTGGCACTCGGGCGAGAACGGCACGACGATTTCTCCTTCGAACGCCGTGGGGATTTCGGTTTTCTTTTTGGAAATGAGATAACTCCCAAACGCCGTTTAAGTTGATGAAACTGTCACGCTCGAATTGCGGACGGGGATACTCGGGCAACGGATTGTTTTTATCAATCTTTTCGCCCCACTTTGTGGTTATTTTCATAAGTTTCTCCTTACAAAATATATGGATTTGTTTTTTATTTTTGTTTTATTTTTTCTCTTCTTTTTAAGTGAAAGAACGGGTGTATTTGTGACAACAGGGACGGATTTTTGAAGGCGCGTACATAAAAGTACGTAACTGAAAAATACCGACCGCGTAGTCGCACCTTTCGTCTTTTTAAGTGAAAGAATGAGTGTATTTGTGACAACAGGGGCGGATTTTTGAAGGCGTGTACATCAGAGTACACAACTGAAAAATACCGACCACGTAGTCGCAAAGACGCTTATTATTTCACTTAAAAACGGGGTGATGGGAAATTCGTATTCTCGTGCAACCGTACGGTACAAGGGTGCGCTCGAACGTTTCCTTGCCGTACCTTGCACGGCGGGGCACTCTCCCCGCGCTGTTTTTGACCTCGTTCCAGTTCTGGACGTAGCGCGCGCGATACGTGATTTCAACGGGGGGATTGTCCTCGTCAAACGGCATCGCCGGCACTTCCCTTTCCGTCGTTTCTATGACGGCCAAATGTTTTTTATGTTGAAGTTCGGGCAAGGTGCGCCACTGCGAAACCGTCTTGTATTCGTAGTCACAAAACGGGATTTTGCCGCGCGTATCGCACTTTGCGCGAAGTTTCGTCGCAAAAAGCAACGTTCCTTTCCGAAAACTTATCGACTTGTCGGGGTTCACGACCGTCGTAAGCGGCATATCGAACAAAAGTTCGATGACGTCGCCCGCTTCGACCTTTTTCTTGAAAGCGATAATGCCCTTGTCGCCCGACACGACTTTTTTGCCGTTCACCAGCACTTCGATGCTTGTGTATTGCGGCACGCGGAAAGAAAACTTGATTTCGGGATTGCCCGACACCGACTCCACGACGATTTTCGACTTGTTTTTGAAAGGATAATCGGTGGACTCGTTCAGAATAACCCTTACGCCCTTGAAAAGCGTCGAAATTCTGCACGGGGAATATACCATAAAGCAAAATCCTTCGTCGGTTTTGTAACAAAGATTTTCCGTGAATTTCGGGAATCCCTGATGCATATTTGCCGTGCAACAGCCGTAATTGGGTTCCAGTCCGTAAACGGTGCCGTCCGGACGCACGTTGAAAAAGTCGCGTTTTATACGGTTTGCCGCAATAGCGTTTGGCTGCTGGACGTACTGATGCGCCGTATAATCTTTGGTAATCGTTGCGGGAAGCGCGTTGAAGCAATTAAGTTCCAACAAGTCGGCGTAATAAGTGTCGCCCGTTTTTTCGACAAGCGTTTCAAGGCTTCGCATAAACTCGACCACCGTGCAAAGTTCGACGCCCTTTGACGGGTTCGTGCCATCGAGAGTCTCGTCCGACGTGAATACGCCCGCCGCCGTGCCGTGATATTTCATAAGGTTTTCAACCGTCCTTTTCGACAACAGCACAAGTTCGGGATCGGGACGGAAATCGTTCAGCAAAACGGGATATTTCACCGCCATCGCGTTGTTCACGCCGTGCAAAAGCATAAGTTTTCTTACGGTGGGCAGTTTGTTGTGCGCCGTGATTTTATGCGCGCTCATCTGTTTTTTTTGCGGCATTGCGCCGTATTTCCGTTTTCTGTCGGCGTTTGCGCCCACTTTCGCGCCGAAATTTATAATGCCGCGGCTGAGATAAGTCGAGGCGGGTTTTTTATAACGGAATTTTTCATAAACCGAAAACCAGTCGTACGAGCCGTCGACGATTTTGTCGACAAGTTGGTTTATCATCTCGTCGCCCGTTTCGTCGAAAAGCCGTTTCATCGGGATAAATTGTTCAAACGACCTTGCGGCAGCCCATACGTAAAAAGGTTGCTCGTCAAGGTTATTGAATTCGTACTTGAAAAAGTTCCTTACAAACGGCGGAATCTGCTTGTCCCCGGTAACTTCGTAATACGACCAGAGCGCGCGAAGCGCAAGGATACGCGGCCACCAGTCAACCGTGCGCGCAGGCCCGAAAAACCCGCTGGCGTCAACCGACGACAGGATTTTTTCAATCCATAATCCGACGCGGTCGATAAGACGGCGGTCGTCCAGAAGATACGCAAGCGAAACAAGCCCGTCAAGGTAATACGGGCCGCGCTCCCACGCCTCGCCGTGACCGCCGAGCCACGCCGATTTTTTGGAAACGTCGTCCCATAACTCGTCCAGACGTCCGGTAAGCCCCGTCGCCTGCAATTCAAGTTCCCGTTTGAGCCATCCCATAGGCTTGATTTCGCCAAGCGGCAGTTTTTGAAGTTTTTCTTTGCTTTCTGCCATAAATTTTACCGTTTCAATTTACCGTTTCAACAAGTATATATATTATATATTCTTTTATGCGCTTACGCAAGCAGATTTTATTATGTTTTAAGGCGCCGCAATCTTCGCGTTCGTTTGACAAACGCAAGATAATTGATTTATACTTTATCCGTATGAAGTACGTTATCGTTCTGGGCGACGGAATGGCGGACGAATATATACCGTCGATTTCGGGCACGCCCCTTGAAAAAGCAAACATCGAAAACGCAAGAAAACTTGCAAAAACCGCAAAAATCGGGCTTGTGAAAACGGTGCCCGACGGGTTTAAGCCGGCAAGCGACGTCGCAAACCTTGCCGTGCTCGGCTACGCCCCCGAAAAGTATTACAGCGGACGTTCACCGTTGGAAGCGCTCAGCATAGGCGTCGATATGAAAGATACCGACGTCGCGTACAGAATGAATCTTGTCACGCTCTCCACGGAAAAAAACTTTTCGGACAAAACGATGGTTGACTATTCCGCGGGCGAAATATCAACGGCGGAAGCCGCCGTACTTGTCGCGCATATCAAAAAACATCTGGAAACGGACTCCCTGCATTTTTATCCGGGCGTCAGTTATCGCCATTGCCTGATTATAAACCACGGCGTCGTGGACGACGAAGTTACCCCGCCGCACGACATAACGGGCAGGAAAATCAAGGACTATCTCCCGAAAGGCGTTTACAAGGATTTGTTCCTTGACCTTTACGAAAAATCTTACGCATTGCTTGAAAACCACCCGATAAACGAAAAGCGTAAAAAAGAAGGCAAAAATCCCGCCAACTGCATATGGTTCTGGGGCGGCGGCGTGAAGCCCGCGCTCACCCCGTTCGTCGACAAAACTTCCCTTCGCGGCGCAATGATTTCGGCAGTCGATTTGCTGAAAGGTATCGGCAAAGGCGCAGGCATGGACGTTATCGAAGTAAACGGTGCGACAGGCAACTGGGACACTAATTTCCTCGGCAAGGGAGAAGCCGCTCTCAAAGCCCTTGAAACAAACGATTTCTGCTATATCCACGTGGAAGCACCCGACGAATGCGGACACCGCGGAGAAGCAGAACGCAAGGTTTACAGCATCGAAATGATTGATAAAGACATAATCGGAACGATTGTAAACGGATTGACGGCAAAACACGAAGACTTTGCGCTGATGTTTCTGCCCGACCATCCGACGCCTTGTTCAATCAAAACTCATTCAAGAAATCCCGTGCCGTTTCTTATGTATTCTTCCCGCGAAAAACTTGGCGAAAACAACGACTTCAATGAAAAAACGGCAAAAGACACCGGCGTGTTTTACGACGACGCTCCGTCGCTTTTCAACGATTTCATAAAACTGAAATAACACGACTTTCCAACCCGAAACGATATAAAAAATCCCCACGCAAATTGCGCGGGGATTTTTTCCAGGGAGGGACAAATGTTACTATTATTATAATGAAGTTTCGTCGTTATTTTTGTTTCTGACTTCTTCGAGTTTTTTCAACTCGGCGTCCCGACCTTTGCAGGAGTTGCAGCACGGACAGCCCCCGCAATCGTTACAACAGGATGATTTTCCTTTCTTTTTGCGCGTGCGGTTCCAGACGATGACGCCTACCACGAACAGCGCGCATAATATTCCGATTAACGGTGCAAGCCACGACCACATAATATTACTCCTTTGCTTTTCTCATTTTACCTTTAAGGTTTTTGAAAAAGCCGTTTACGTCGATTTTACCTTTGTTGTCAAGCACGATGAGCGTAATGATTGCCGCCCATATCGCCGCGAAGATGAACACCGTCCACCACCAGCTGCCGATAAGGTAAATCATCATTGCCACGATATAACTCGTGCCGACCCAGAACAGCAAGGTGTTTCTGAACGACTTCTTTGAGGGAAGTTCCGCCTTTGCCGTTGCGACTGCCGCAAAGCAGGGGATTGTCAGCATATTGAACGCGATGAACGCGATGAGTCCGGGAACGCCGATGCCAGTTGCTCTGATCATTTCCGCGACTGCCATCAGACCGCCGTCCGCTTCCACGTCAATCATTCCGCCGACTATGCAAGCCGCAAGAGTACCGAACGTCGCGATAACGTTTTCTTTTGCGATAAGACCGGTGATTGCCGCGACCGCGAATACCCAACCGAAACTATTTGCAAGCTGCGAGCCGAATCCCAACGGGGTGAACAAAGGTCTGATAATTCCGCCGATACCCGCAAGGATACTCTGATTCATCTGCGTGTCTTCCAGGTAATTCCAGTTCCAGCTGAAATGGCTCATGAACCAGATAACGATTGTCGACGCAAGGATAATCGTGAAAGCCTTCTTGACGAAGTGTTTCGTCTTATCCCACAGGTGCAACATAAGGTTTTTGGGTTGCGGCACGTGGTATGCGGGCAATTCCATAATGAACGGGGGAACGTCGCCTTTCATCGTGGTCGCTCTCATAAGCAGCACGCAAGCGATTGCGACGACTACGCCCAGAATGTACATGCAATAAGTAATTACGTCGGGATTTTTAAGCCCCGTCATAGTTGCGATACCGCCCGCGATTGCCGTAAGAATCGGCAGTTTCGCGCCGCAGCTGAAAAACGGAATAACCCTGATTGTCGCGACGCGTTCCTTTTCGTCGGCAAGCGTACGGGTGTTGATGAACGCGGGAACGGAGCACCCGAATCCCATAATCATCGGCATGAACGCCCTGCCCGAAAGACCGAATCTTCTGAAAATTCTGTCAAGGATGAACGCTACGCGCGCCATATATCCGCTGTCTTCCAGAATCGAGAAGAACAGGAACAGCAAAAGAATCTGAGGCAGGAAGCCGAGCACCGCGAACAAGCCGCCGAAGATACCGTCAACGATAAGCCCCGTAAGCCAGTCGGGTGCGCCCGATTTCACAAGACCTTCGTTGATGCAGGTGCTTAAAAAGTCGGTGAACGTGTTGAGAAGGTTCGCAAGAATTACGCCGGGACCGTAAACGCTTTCTTCATATCCGAAGAAGGTTGCCGCGGAAATTCCCGCGCAGAACTCGTCGATGCCCGACACGAATGCCGATTCGTATTCCGTTTCTATGTCCGCGTATCCTTCGACTTCGCCGTCGGCGTTCAGAGTAACTTCGTGAGTCAATTCTTCGTCGGCGTAAATCTTAGTGCCTGCCGCAAGGTTTTTAGCGTCGCCTGCCGAAATTCTCGTGACTTCGCCGAGGCTGTTTTTCCAATACACAAACTCAGTTGCTTCGATAGTTACTTCCCATTTGCCCTTTCGTTGGCATAGAATTTCGTGCCTTCGGGCAGTTCCGCCGCGTTTTCGACAAGGACTTTCTTTCCGTCGCCGGTAAACACGAAGGGTTTCGCCTCGACCGACGCGAGCTTGCCGTTTTCAAAGGTGAGTTCGGCTTCGTTGCCGTCCGCGTCGTAGTATTTCACGTTATCGGGATCGTAAGTGTCTTCGGTAACTTCGATTACGTTTTTGTTCGCGTCATAAGCCACCGCTTTCTTATCGAACACGCCGCCCGCGCCGAGGAACAAAAAGTCTTCCGCGAACGTAAGGTGGAATACCAGAAACAGTATTACAAGGAAGATGGGGATACCCCATACCTTATGAGTAAGGATTTTATCCGCCTTGTCCGAGCGCGAAAGTTTCCTTTTGCTTTTGTTCGCTCTTCGTAAGTACGGACGAATAATGTTTAGAGATATATTTATATCTGCTGTCCGCGACAAGCGCCTCGAAGTCGCTGCCGAAAGTGTCGTCGGAGAAAGTCTTTTTGAACTCTTCAACCATCGCCGTCGATTGCGGATGCGCTTTTACTTCCAGCTCGTCAAGTTCCACAAGTTTAATCGCGTGGAACAAAGCGTTGTCGACGCCCTGACCTTCGAGCGCGATTTTGCAGTCGCCGATAAGGTGCATGAGCGCGCTGCCTTCGAGAACGGTTTTGCCCTGACGCTTTTCGTTGGACGCGTCGTACGCGCGTTTCATAAGTTCTTCAAGCCCTTTTTCTTTCAGCGCGGAAATGGGTACGACGGGAATGCCGATTTTCTTTTCAAGGCTTGCCGCGTCGATTTTATCGCCCTGTTTCGACCTCGTCCATCATATTGAGCGCGATGACCATAGGCACGTCGATTTCCATAATCTGAGTGGTCAGATACAGGTTGCGTTCAAGGTTTGTCGCGTCAACGATATTGATGACGCAGTCGGGCTTTTCGTCAAGAATGAAGTTTCTGGAAATGACTTCTTCGGGCGTGTAAGGCGACAACGAATAAATGCCCGGAAGGTCGACGATCGACACCGGCTCCGCGCACTTCTTGTACGTTCCTTCGCGCTTATCGACCGTTACGCCCGGCCAGTTGCCGACGTGCGCGGTCGAACCAGTCAGGGAGTTGAATAAGGTTGTTTTGCCACAGTTCGGGTTTCCCGCAAGTGCAAACTTTTTCATGCTTCAACCTCCATCGTTACGACGTCCGCCTCGCTTTTGCGAAGAGTGAGTTCATAACCCCTTAAAGTAATTTCGATGGGATCGCCGAGCGGAGCGCGTTTTCTAAGATAAACTTCCGCGCCGGGAGTAACGCCCATATCGAACAAACGACGTCTTATCTTGCCGTCGCCGCCGACAAGACGAATCACGCCGGTTTCGCCAATCGAAAATTCGCTTAATCTCTTTTCCATATATGCCTCCTATGCAATAAGGATTTTTGTTGCCATTTCTTTGTCGAGAGCGAGCCTGCCGTCTTTTACGATGCAGATAACGCTGCCCCCGCTTGCCGATATTACGCGGATAACGGAATCAATCGTAATACCAAGGTTTTCAAGATGTTTTTTCGTTTTCTCGTCCGCAAGGATTTTCACGACTCTCACGTCCTTGCCGACGGGTGCTACTACCAACGGCATAAGCCACCTCCGAATTATGTGAATATGAATTTTCTTTCATATTTGCAAGGTTAGTATATTCGCTTGAAAATAGTTTGTCAACCCTTTTTGGCAAAAATCTGAATTTTTTTTCATATTTTTTGACGGCGTTTTGTTTTGCTTTTTCTTTGAAAGTAATGTATAATGTTTGAGAGGTAAAAAATATGTCACAGGAAGTACGCGAGCCGCAACAACAGCGCTCGATCGATAAAAAGAACAGGATTATCGAAGCCGGGTACGAACTTTTCGCAAAGGTCGGCTATTTCAACACGAACACGTCGGAAATCGCAAAAAAAGCGGGCGTTTCCACGGGCATCGTCTATGGATATTTCCACGATAAACGCGATATTCTCATCGAGGTGCTGGACATTTACGTCGACAACGTGTTTTATCCCGTGTTTGAAATGTTCGACAAAATCACCGCCCCCGTGGACTTCGATTTTATCATCACGCACTCCATCGACAACGCCGTTACGGTGCACGAAAACAACGCCGCCATTCACGAGGCGTTGCACTCCCTTTCGTCCACGGACAAAACCGTACGCGACAAATTTATGGCGCTTGAAAACGATATGACGATGAGGTTCGTCGCAAAACTCCGCTCTTTGGGCTATGACCGCGAGGATATTTTTGAACGCGTCCACCTTGCGATGGAAACCGTGCAGTCCTACGCCCACGAAAAGGTTTTCGATAAGCACTCTTATATCGACTACGACCGCATGCGTAAAATCGTCATAGATATGCTTGTTTCGCTTTTTAAGAAATAAGAAAAACCGCCGATCGGCGGTTTTATTTTTTATTCAATGCGGTTTTTTAATTAAATTAAGTATTATTATTACTTTTCCTTATTTTCTTTTTTGATAAATTCATACAGTTTTTTCGTTTTGTTTTTCCAGAAAATCCTGTAATACGCGCCGCCTCTCGTGAACGAGATTTGTTTTGTACGGGCGTCGTCAAGCTGCTTTAAGACAAGCCTTTCGTCCTGCTCGAATGCGTCCTCGGAAATTGCGACGCGGTCTTCCTTCGGGGCGGATAAAAACCTGTCGATCCACTCGTTTTCGGCAGCCCTTCCTTTTTCGATAATCTCGTTTGTCAAAAGCGTACCGCTGATGAAATAGCGCAGCATTTTTTCGTGCGTCAGCCAATACTCGACGCCTTTTTTATCTTCGCCGTCTTCCGCGACGTGCTCGTTTTTTCCAAGGACGTACGGCTTGAACAAACTTATGCACGGCAACGACGCTCCGGTGACGAAATACACGCTGTCCGCGCCGTCGATTTCCGCAACGTAACTTGCCGTCGTCTGGTCGCCGATAACGCCGCCCGCGTGCATACAAATACTGCCGACTTCCTGATATCCGCGCTCCGCTTTCCCTGCGTGAGAGCGCAAAATCGATATAAACTTTTTGACGTCGGGCGCGCCTTCGCCCAGCAATTCCATCGCTTTTGCGCGGCGTTCTCTGCCCTTTGCAAATTTCGTAAACAAGGGTTCAGTATAACATTTTACAAAGTTAAAGTCGTCTTTTGACTTGCACCAGCCGTTTTTAATTGCGTTTTCAACAAGCCCCGCGCTGCACTCGTCATAGTTTTCAAGACACAGACAGTTGGATATCGCAAAGAAGTCTTTCACCTTTTTCCATACCCAGTATTTCCCCGCGGTTTCCAGAACGTAAGCGTCCGACGAGTCGGCAATCAGAAAAGAGTTGTGATAATAAAATTTCTTTCCGTATCCGCAATTCCCGCCCTGCGGATATTTTTCGATAAAATCGGTCAGAAAGTCCAGGGCTTCTTTCGCGCTCCTGCACCTTTCAAGAGCCAGGCGCAGCATATCCATACCCGTTACGCCGTCGGTTTTTACGTACTTTTCTTTCGTGAACACCGCTTCGTTGCCGATATTCAGCCCAAACTCGTTGAAGCCGAATTCCGCGCCCCACATCCAACTCGGACGGGAAATCGTGATTTCAAAGGTATGTTCGACCTGCGGCACCGTAACGTATGTAAGCGCAAGCGTCGGCGTTTTTTGAAGGTCGTAATCCTTCGCCGGGATATGCTGTAAAAATTGCGGCTCGTTGGGACTTCTGTCGCTGTTTTTCGCAAAAAGCATTTTCCCGTTTTTGGTGTAAGCGGGGGTTGCCACGATTGTGTCGCACATAAATGACTCCGATACGTTTTATAGTTTATAAGTTAAGTTTACCAAATGTAAACTTGTTTTTCAAGCGATTGCAATAAAAAACCGACGGCATTGCCGTCGGTTGTATGCATTATTTTGCCACTACGTTTATTGCGCGAAGTTTTGCGGCGTTTTTCGGATCGGCTTCCACGTCGAAAGAAACTTTTTGTCCTTCTTTAAGCGTCTTGTAACCATCGCCCTGAATTGCGCTGAAATGTACGAAAACGTCGTCGCCGCCTTCATCGTTTGCGATGAAGCCGAAGCCTTTCGTCGCGTTAAACCATTTTACAGTTCCGTTGCTCAATGTTATTACCTCCTGTTTTGATGCCCCGTCGATGTTGCTCTTTCGGAGTAAATATATTTTAGCACCATGCTTTTGAAAAGTCAATCTATGCCGTCGTTTCAATCGACGCGCAGTACGTAAAATTTAAGATATTGCGTTTCGTCCATGGAAAGAAGGGACGGATGGTCGGGCGACTGCGTTCTGATTTCGACAAGGCGCACCCGTCTTCCGCTTTCTTTCGCGCTTTCGACAATCATTTTCTGAAACAGCGTCGGCGTCATGTAGTGCGAACACGATGACGTGACGAGATACCCGCCCTTTTCGACAAGTTTCAACCCCAGAACGTTGATGTCCTTGTATCCCCTGTACGCGTCGCCTACTTCCGCCGCGCTTTTCGTGAACGCGGGCGGGTCCAGCACGACAACGCCGTACTTTCTATTTTCCCGTTTTTTGAGTCGCAAGTATTCAAACACGTCCGCGCATACGGCGTTCACGTTCTTAAACCCGTTCAACGCGGCGTTTTCAAGCACCGCTTTCACCTGAATTTCCGAAATATCGACGGCGGTTACTTCCTTTGCGACGGTTGCGGCGTTAATCGAAAATCCGCCTGAGTTCGAGAAGCAGTCAAGCACGGTTTTTTCCTTTGCGTAACGGCGGATTGCCATGCGGTTTTCTTTCTGATCCAGAAAATATCCCGTCTTTTGCCCGTTCCTGACGTCGACGTACATTTTCACGCCGTTTTCGGAAATTACGATTTTTTCGGGCACTTCGCCGTACAATACGCCCTGCGTTTCGGGGACGCCTTCTTTTTTCAGCACCTGCGCTTCGCTTTTTTCAAAAATACCTTTCGGGTGAAATAAATCGACAAGGCATTTCACGATAAGGTCTTTCCTTTGCGAAACGCCCAGCGACAAACATTCCATGACAAGCACGTCGGCGTATTTGTCGATAATGAGCGCGGGAAGATCGTCGCTTTCGGCAAACACCATACGGTACGCGTCGTCAAAGCCCAAAGCGATTCTCATATCGTTTGCGGCTTTTATGCGTTTTTTGTAAAATTCTTCGTCGTCTATATCGTCGTTTCTGATGAAAATCCTCACGAGAATTTTCGACAAATGATTGATATATCCTTTCCCGATATATTTTTTATCGTGCGTGAAGACGGTGGCAAGACTTCCGTTTTTATCCTTGCCTTTGATTTCCTGCACTTCGTTCGCATACACCCAGGAATGCCCCGAAAGTATGCGCCTTTCTTCGCCTTTTTTCAGATATACTTCGTACATATCAGTTGATTTTTACACCGTTTTCGGTTTTTGAGAAGGCGGCGTTCATGAAAGCGGTCATAAACTTTTGCATTTTTCGACGTCGCTCGCGCCTGCCGTTTCCACGCCGGAGTGCATCGCAAGCTGGGCGATACCCACGTCGCAGGCGTTCATATTAAGGTCGGCGCTTGTAACGAGCCCGATTGTGCTTCCGCAACGCACGTCGGAATTATTGTAATAATCCTGCGCCTCGATATTTTCGTTTTTGAGCAGGGTTTTCACGACGGCGGACGACAAAGCGTCGGTGGAATAATTGACGTGATGCTTTATGACGACGCTTGTTAAGATACACTTTCTCGCTCGGGTCGCTCTTTTCGGGGAAGGACGGATGCACGGCATGCGCGTTGTCCGACGACAGTAAAACGCCGTTTTCCGTCGCAAAGGTGAAATCATCGTCGTTTTTCATAAACGCACGGTTTATCTTCCTTAAAAGCGTACTTAAAATATTTGATGCGGCGCCTTGCTTTGTTTCGCTGCCCACTTCTTCGTTGTCGAAACAGCAGCAGACGGCGATGTCTTTCGGGGTTGAATTTATAATCGCGTTCAGCGACGAATACACGCTCAAAAGGTTATCAAGTCTCGGCGCGCACAAAAACTCGTCGCCTACGCCGCCTGAAAACGCGCTTGTCGCCGGCACCACGAAAAGGTCGGCGTCGATAACGTCCTTGTCGGTGAGCGTGGAATACACGTCTTTCGCGTCCCCGAGAAGCGGCAGCATATCCTTTTGCACCGACAGCGCAAGTTTCGTGTTCGCGTCGGGATTATGATGAATGGCAAGGCTTGGGATAACGACGTTGTATTTACTTTCGACGACTTCGGTTTTTACTTCGCCGCCGTCCGAATATGCAATCCGCCCCGCGACTTTCAACGGCGCGTCCAGAAAGCTATACAGCAAAAGTCCGCCGTACTTTTCAACGTTAAGCCTTTTCCCTTCCGCGCTGTCGATAAGTTTATTGCCCTTGACTTTGAGCGACGGGGAATCGGTGTGGCTTTCCACCACGTTGAAAACGTGATTTTCGCCCGCCTTGAACGCGAACAGGCTCGTCCCGTTTTCGATGACGTAATAGCCGACGTTTTTTTCAATACGCCATACGTCTTTCATATCAAGTTTTTTGAAGCCCGCTTTTTCAAGCATTTCCGCGCCGTACTTCACGGCGTGATAAGCAGTGTACGATTTATTCAGAAATTCTTTTACGTCCATAAATACGTCCTTAATGTTTTATAAACACAATATACTATTTTGCGCCCGAAAAATCAACAAAATCGCGGGTTGACTTTTTGCCCGCCGCCGATTTATAATGGACGTATATCGTTTATAATAAGGAGTAAATAAATTATGAAAGTCAAAATCGAAAGCGGCAATGCGCCCAAAGCAATCGGACCGTACTCGCAGGCGGTGCTCGTCGACGACACTTTGTACGTGTCGGGCAATATCCCCGTAAACCCCGTAACCGGCGACGTCGCGGACGGCATCGTCAACCAGAGCAAACAGGTTTTTGAAAATATGAAAGCGGTTCTGAACGAGGCGGGTATGGGCTTTGAAAACGTCGTGAAAACAACGGCTTTCCTTACCGACCTTTCCAACTTTGCGACGTTCAACGAAATTTACGCGTCGTATTTCGTCGCACCCTATCCCGCAAGAAGTTGCGTGGAAGTCAGCAAACTTCCCAAAAACGTTCTGGTCGAGGTCGAGTGCATCGCAAAGAAATAACACGAACAATATTGATTTATGACAAGTTGCGAAGCGGTAAAAATCAGAATCCAATCTCTGTTGAAGGAACGCGATATGACCTTATATCGTCTTGAACAAAACTCGGGGATTTTTCACGGCACGATGCACTGCATAATGACCTGCAAAAACAAAACGGTAACTCTTGACACGATTGTTCAGATTGCTTCCGCATTCGATATGACGGCGGCGCAGTTTCTGAACGACGACGTTTTCAGATACGAAAACCTTGACGTATAATCCGCTTTTCAGGCGGATTTCTTTTTGTCCTTTTCGCGCTTGATTTTTCGGCGGTTTCATAATATAATATCTTTCGGTGAGAATATGAATATCGATTACAATAACGAAGCGGTTGCCGCATTCTCCGCCCAGTGCGACGAGTTTATCGGCAGCAAACTCATAATGTCCAACCAGAAAATCCGTATGCTTTTAAGGTGTATGGCGTATTATGACGAGCTTAAAAAACTCGCCTACGATTGCCGTTTCAATTTCGATTACGACGACGAATACAACCGCGCCATCGTCAACCTCGGTACGGCGACGATTTTCCGTCTTCCCGCGTCTTTGAGAAAGCGCGTCGCGCTCATACTTTGCCTGCTTCTCGACTTCGACGAAGGTCGCCGCGATTTCGTGAAATTCGTGCAGGATTTTTACCGCGCCGACGACAAAAACGACAGCTACGTCGGGTTTATCAACGGCATCATCGCCCCCTTTAAGGAAGCGGTGCTGACGCTCCTTTCCGACGACGAAAAAGCCGATTTCGAACTTCGCGACGAAAAACGTATCGAGGTCAACGCCGCCCTGTCCGAACAAGCCGATTACTACGTCAAAACGCAAATCACGGCGGTTAAGGACAGCAAACTCGACCTTGATACAAGAAAGGAACTCGTGTTCGTGCTGGACAACTTCATCACCGTTCTGAATATGCGCGACGCTCAACTTATCAAGGCGTATTGGATCGGGCTGAAAAACCTGCTGATTACGAATAAACAGTATTCAAAAAACGCCGAAGCGCTCGGCAACGTCGTAAAATCATACCTGCAAATGTGATTTTTTGCGTTTTTTCGTTTTGCGACAAATAATTACCGAATATTCAATAAAATCGTTGACAAATTTTCAAGACAATGATATTCTTTATAAGCGTTTTGATTAACGCCGACGATTTATGCCAGACAAGAATAATACGAACCGTGGTTCAAACGCCGTATTTTTGACAAATACTTCGTTACACTCACGGCTTAGACATAAAGTCTTAACCCATTCGTGTGCCTTGTCTTTGCCTAAAAATTCGGTGTTGAACTCGCAGGCGACCAAAACGTCGATATTTCCGATGATTTTTGGGAAAAATGAACGAAGTTGTACTTGTTGTACTACAAGTGAGTTTTTACCGAAAGGCGCGAAATTGCGACTTTTTGGCAAGGCTAGTATCATTCTTGTCTGGCATATACCTTGGGGGTATAGCTCAGTTGGTAGAGCACCTGCTTTGCAAGCAGGGGGTCAGCGGTTCGAATCCGCTTACCTCCACCAGTATGGGATTGTAGCTCAGTTGGTTAGAGCACGCGCCTGATAAGCGCGAGGTCGGTAGTTCGAGCCTACTCAATCCCACCACAAAAAACACACACTTCAAAAGTGTGTGTTTTTTTGTGCCGAGATTAAGTCAAGGGCAAGAACCCGAAACTTTGTTTCGGCGTTCGGCGGTTGCTTGCAACCGCTTGCGTTATGTCCTGCACTTTCAGGTGTATTAAAGGGGACCCCGCGGGATACTGTGTACCCGTGGGGAAAAGGCGCACACAAACATAAGAGTGAACATTATCGCGTGCGATAATGCGATTTTAAAAGTGCAGTGTGCGCCGTGAGCAGCCCTACTCAATCCTTTGTTTGAGTATATTCGTACTGATGA
This sequence comes from Clostridiales bacterium, assembly GCA_022009995.1. Taxonomy (GTDB): domain Bacteria; phylum Bacillota; class Clostridia; order Christensenellales; family CAG-917; genus CAG-349. The sequence continues at coordinate 800,555 of CP091734.1, read as the reverse complement.
CCGATGCGCTTACACGAGCGAATGCGAGTATAAGCGTACGAGGTCGGCGTTCGGCGGCTGTCTACATACGCTTGCGTTTTCTTTCAACAGTTTTGACGCATTCAACTATTTTTCGGAATTTTTATTGAAAATTTATGTATATTGATATAGAATAAGATTAAAGAATAAACATATACACTTCGGAAAAGGACAAGTTATGAATAAAAACTTCAAAAAAATATTGGCGGTTGCTTTGACGTTGACGATACTTCTCGTGTCGGTCGCCACCCTTTCGGGCTGCAACCTTTTCAGAAAAAACAATATTAACGATTTGCGGACGAATTGTTCCCGTCGCTGTTCTCAAACGACGCGATGAGCGCGAACTTCTTCTTTGAGGACGCGGACACCGCGCTCGGTCTCACGCCAAAGGCTGCGCTTCCCCGCCCGTCGTCAAAGGAAGATTACGACGCGGCGTATTCGTCATACAAAATGCAAGCCGCCCTTATGGCGTACACCTATCGTTACAGCAAAATGAACGACGCCGACAAGGATTTGTTCACGTTTTTGCAATACTTTCATTCAGGAATCGAAACTTGCGGGCTCGTACTATATGCAGGACAGCTATATCGGCGGATATTCGGGCATGCAGGCGAGTCTCCCGGTGTACCTTACCGAATACAAACTCCGCGACGAACAGGACGTAAAGGACTATATCTTCCTGATGAACGACACGGCGTCGGCGTTTCCCGAATACGTGAATTACGAAATCGAGTGCATTAAAAACGGGTTCTCGAAGCACCGCATAAATCTCTTTTACGCGGTTGAACAAACGGGCAATTTCACGGGCGCGCACATTTTTAACACAAAGGAAGAAATTATCGCAAGCGGCGTTTCGGAAGACGATATTTCGATTTACGACTATATGAACTGCGAGGACGTCAATCCCGACGATTATGCAACCGACGAAAACGTACAGAAGAACTTCGTTTACAAAAATATGATTCAAAAAATCGACGGCTGCTCTTTCTTGTCGGACGACCAGAAAACCGCATATAAAAAGCAGGCGACCGAAGGTATCCGTACGATGATTAAGGCGTACGTCAGGCTCGGCAACGACCTGAAACATATCTTCTCCGATCCTGCCCTCGGCACGCTTATCCAAAGGGTTTCGGGCGGATACGCGTCCTACGGCGAAACGGGCAAACTATTACGCCGCCCTGTTCCAGTCATCGACAGGCACGCGCGATACGATTGCGTCCGCCGCACAAAGACTTATGACCGAGTTCAACAAAACGACTGCGGAAATCGAAGAAATCCGCGCAAAACTTGTCGCGCTCGGCATTAAGGAAGAAGACATCGACAAGGAAGTCGTGAACGCCTTTAACAACGACGACTGGTCGGAAAACGCACTTTATAAAACGATTGACACACTTAAAGGCTTGCTTTCGCCGACATTCCCCGCGTTTTCAACTACGGCGGGAAACGTAACGCTCAAAGTCGTGGACGAAAGCATGAAGGATAACTTCGCGCCCGCCGCGTACTTCGTGTCGCCCCTTGACAACAAGTCGTCGGACGAAACGATTATCATCAACAACTGGGACAGCACGGGTTATCTGTCATACGATTTGCTGTCGCACGAAGGAATCCCCGGTCACCTTTATCAGTACAATTACCTGAAAAACAGCAATCAGCACAACATCGTGAAAGTGCTTTGCCCCACTGCATATAAGGAAGGCTGGGCAACCTACGCCGAACATTACGCCGCAAATCTTTACGGCACGACGGACAGCAAAGACAACCTTATTATGCGCTACCGCGTGAAAAAAGTTCTGGCGCAAGGATACCTTCGCGTGCTTGTCGATATGAAAGTCAATTACGACGGCGTTTCTGCTTCGGACATCGAAACCTGGCTCACCGACACCGTGAAACTTAATGAACACGCATACTTCCTGAATTCTTCCGCACAGGATCCGACAAACAGCAAAAAACTCGTTTACAAGGAAAGCACGATTTCCGACTTCGCGACAAACCTTTATTTCGACGCGATTATGCAACCCGCAAACGCCGCGACCTATTACTACGGCTACATTCAGGTTACCGACGTCATAAACGGGCTGACGAAAAAAGGCTACTCCTTATACGACGCGCACAAAGCGTTTCTCGACGCGCCCTATACTTTTACGCAGATAAAGGAAAAGTACGGCCTGTAAATAATTGACAAAAAAAGTCATAAATGCTAAAATTCCTTACGAAAAAGTTAATTTGAAATAATTTTTGTATATAGGAGACAATATGAAATCAGTTACCTTAAATCTCGGTACAGCAGAGAGCGTCAAACATTTCGTAAACGTCACGAATAAGTTTGACTACGATATGGATTTGAGAAGCGGCCGTCACGTTGTGGATGCAAAGTCGATACTCGGCATATTCAGCCTTGACCTGTCCACCCCGGTGGTGCTGGAAGTATTCAGCGACAACTGCGCGGACCTTATCGAAGCACTCGGACCCTTTATCGAATAATCAATTGTCACACAAAAAAGATGCCGACCACGGCGTCTTTTTTTATGTCGAATTGTTACCAAACAAGGATTATTTTTACTCTTTTTATGTCATTGCGAGCGGAAATAAGGGGACCCCGCGGGATACTTTGTACCCGTGGGGAAAATGAATAAACAAGCAAAAGTCAAGCATTTTCGCTTTTTGCGTAAAATGATTGGTCAAAAGCGCAGTTTATGACGCGTGGCAATCTCCCGGAAGGGATACAATATGATTCATAGCATACCAAATCCGTTAAACTGTCAAGGGGACACTCTTGCTCAATAATTAAAATTCCCTAAAATGATGAAACTATTTGAAAGAATATACGACGAGAAATAAAAATACATTGGCTAAAAATAGTTTTATGGTGAGTAAAAGTTGTGTAATTGAAAAACGGGCAAAAAGTTTCATAACACAGCATTTGTTGTTTCTCTTCTCCACGCAAATAGAAAAATATCTTGCGTAGGGTTGAGAATCACGCTTGCGCTCGCAATGACATATAGTGCTTCGCACGAAATAAAAAAATCCAACAAAAAAGCACCCGAATGGGTGCTTAATTATTAAATGTCCTAAAAAGTCAGAATTTTGATGAGATTTTGACGTTTCTTGGCAAGTTCTTACGAGGGCGCGTACTTAGGCGTACGTAACTGAGCAGGGTTCCGTCAAAACGCCGAAAAGGCGCGAATTATCGCCGTTTTACGCAAGGTTTGCGGGCAGCCAAAACCTCATCCGGCCTCGATATCGGCGTCGAAACGGGGCTTGCCTTCACACTGTCTGCGTTTTCCTTTGCCTCTTCAAAAATCTCGCGCATCATATCGGCTGCCGCTTCCAAGGTTTCGCGACTTTCGGTCTCGGTCGGCTCAAACATAAGCGCCTCGTGAACGATAAGCGGGAAATACATTGTCGGCGGATGAATACCTTTGTCGATGAGCGCTTTCGCAACGTCCATTGCGCTGACGCCCGTTTCTTCGTGGAACTTTTCAAGGCTTAATACAAATTCGTGCATGCAGGTTCTGTCGAAAGCCGTCTTGAAGTACGGCGCAATCAGAACGCGCAGGTAGTTTGCGTTGAGCACGGCATTTTCGGACGCTTCCCTGATGCCCTCCTTGCCAAGAGTAAGGATATACGCATACGCGCGCAAAACGACAAGGAAGTTGCCGTAAAACGCTTTGACTTTCCCGATGCTGTCGGGGCTGTCCTTGAAGAAATATTTGCCGCGTTTTACGCCTACGGTCGGGTTTGGCAAAAATTTCGCAAGTTTTTTCTTGCAACCGATTGCGCCCGAGCCGGGACCGCCGCCGCCGTGCGGAGTCGAAAAGGTTTTGTGCAGATTGAGATGCACCACGTCGAACCCTAAATCACCGGGACGGATAACTCCCATAACGGCATTAAGGTTTGCGCCGTCGTAGTACACGAGCCCGCCCGCCTTGTGGACAATCGAAGTGATTTTCAGAATATGTTCGTCCAGAAGCCCGAGGGTATTCGGATTCGTGAGCATCAGCGCCGCCGTGTCTTCGCCGACCGCTTCTTTCAATGCTTTGAGATCCACGTTGCCGCGCTTATCGCTTTTCACGTTGATGATTTCAAAGCCGCACATTGCCGCGCTTGCGGGGTTTGTGCCGTGCGCGCTGTCGGGCACGATAATCTTGTTGCGCTTTGAGTCGCCCCTTGACAAATGGTACTTCCTTATTACCTGCAAACTCGTATATTCGCCGTGCGCGCCTGCCGCGGGTTCAAGGGATATTTCGTCCATACCCGTGATTTCGGCAAGGGATTTCGCGACGTCGTACATAACTTCGAGCGAGCCTTGTACGGTGGACGCGGGTTGCAGCGGATGCACCGAAGTGAACGCGGGATTCCTTGCAAGCACCTCGTTAAGTTTCGGGTTGTACTTCATCGTGCAGCTGCCCAGCGGATAAAACACGTTATCGACGCCTTTCGCCTTTAAGGACAAACCTATGTAATGGCGCACAAGGTCGATTTCGGCAACTTCGGGAAGGTTTAATTCCGCGTTTCTGAGGAAGTTTTCGTCAAGATTGTATTCGGGAACGTCCAGTGCAGGAAGCGTAACGGCGCGACGGCCGCATACCGATTTATCGAAAATCAACATATTATTTCACCTCCCGAAGAACGTTTACGACTTCGTCGATATCGTCTTTCGTGTTCATCTCCGTAACGCACCAGAGCATATCTTTGTCGCTCAGCGGTAAACCCGCAAGAATGCCGCGTTTTTGAAGTTTATCGACGATTTTTGACGTATCAACGTCCGATTCAATCACAAACTCGTTGAAAAACTCGCCGTCGTATTTAAGGCGGAAACCGTCGATTTTCACGATTTCGTCTTTCATATAATGCGCTTTCGACACGCATTGTTTCGCAACGTCTTTAAGCCCTTCCTTGCCCATCGCCGCAAGATATATCGACGACGTGAGCGCGCAAAGCGCCTCGTTGCTGCAAATGCTCGACGTGGATTCGCGACGGATATGCTGTTCCCTTGCCTGCAAAGTAAGCACGTATGCGGGACGTCCGTCGTGGTCGACCGTTTCGCCGACAATGCGCCCCGTGAGTTTTCTCATAAGGTTTTCGCGGCAGGTCAGAAAGCCCAGATACGGACCGCCGAAAGCAAGCGGAAGCCCCAAAGGTTGCCCTTCGCCCGCTGCGACGTCCGCGCCGCATTCCGCGGGGGTTTTAAGAAGCGCAAGCGCGATGGGATAACAACTCATCACGAATTTCGCGCCCTTTTCCTTTGCGATTTTTCCGACGCTTTCCGCGTCTTCGATAAGCCCGAAAAAGTTGGGCTGCTGGATACATACCGCGCCGACTTCGTCGTCGATAAGCGTTTTAAGAGCGTCCAAATCGGTAGCGCCGTTTTTCGTCGGTGCAAAAACAACCTCGATACCGTGCGGCACAAGATAAGTTCTGACGACCGCCTTGTATTCCGGATTAAGCGCGTCGGACAAACCGCTTTCGTCTTTGCGCCCATGCACATCAGGATACCGTCCGCAGTTGCGGTTGCGCCGTCGTAGTGCGACGCGTTCGACGCGTCCATGCCGGTAAGGTTTGCGATTTCGGTCTGGTATTCGAAAATGGACTGCAATATGCCCTGGCTCATTTCCGCCTGATACGGCGTGTATGCGGTGACGAATTCTTCCCTTGCGGCAAGTTCCGACACGACGGGCGGAATATAATGGTTGTATGCGCCCGCGCCCAGAAACATCGTCCTGAACACCTTGTTTTTCGCGCCAAGCGCGTTGATTATCCTTTCGACTTCGAGCGGCGATTTCCCCGCGGGAAGATTGAGATCCGCCTCGCACCCTTTCGGCACGTCGAACAAATCCGCAATCGACTTCACGCCGATTTTTTCAAGCATGGCGGCGCGGTCTTCAAAAGTATTGGGAACGTAACTACTCATAAAATCTCCCGTTTATTTTGCGATTTCCGCATAAGCCGCCGCGTCGATAAGGTTTGCGGACAGGCTTTCCGCCTCGACTTCGATAAACCATGCGCCGAAAGCGTCTTCGTTGATAAGTTCCGGCGAATCTTCAAGCGCGCCGTTGACCGCAATCACTTTGCCGGTAACGGGGCTTACGACGGGCGAAACCGCTTTTACGGATTCCACGTTTGCAAATTCCTTGTCCTTAACGACTTTTTCGCCGACGGAAGGAAGTTCCACGAAAACGATATCTCCAAGTTCGTTCTGTGCAAAATCGGTGATGCCGACTTTGACCTTGTTGCCGTTAACGTCTGCCCATTCGTGTGATTCGAGATACTTTAAGTTTTGTTTGATTTCCATAATTTACTCCTGTTATTTTTGTCTTTTATAAAACGGAAGGGGGACGACCTTTGCTTTCAGTCTTCTTCCGCGAACGTCAACCGATAAATCGGACGTGTCGATATCCTTATCGACTCTTATCATTGCAATCGCTTTTCCGAGCGTGGGCGACATGGTGCCGGACGTAACGTATCCCACAAGTTTATCGCCCGCATATACGTCCGAATGTTCTCTCGCAATGCCGCGGTCGATAAGTTCGATGCCCAGCCTTTGTTTGGTCGGTGCCTTTTCAAGCAACGCGGCTTTTCCGATAAAATCGGGTTTATCGAGTTTTATGAACATATTAAGTCCGATTTCGGATGCAAGGGTTTCGTCGTCCATTTCATGACCGTACAGCGGCATCGCGCCTTCCAAACGCAACGTATCGCGTGCGCCGAGCCCGCAAAGCGCCATATCGAATTCTTTGCCCGCTTCGTGTACGATGTCAAAAAGTCTCACGGCGTCGTTGCAGGCGCAGTAAATTTCAAAGCCGTCTTCCGCGGTGTAACCCGTGCGCGACAGCATTACGGCGGAATTCAGCAGCCCGTCAACCAACGTGAACGAATAGTTCTTTTCGGGAATGTCTTCTTCCTTAAAAATTTTCCTTATTACTTTAATCGCGTTCGGCCCCTGAATCGCAAGTTGCGCGGTGTTTTCCGAAACGTCTTCGGCGACGGTGTCGGGCAAAAGATTTGCCGAAATCCACTTGAAGTCTTTTTCGACGTTCGACGCGTTAACGCATACGAAATAAAGTTCCGGGGACAAACAATAAACAAGCACGTCGTCAACCACCCCGCCTTCGTCATTAAGCATCAGCGAATACCTGACGCGGCCGCTTTTCAACGTGGTGTAATCGTTTGTGAAAAGACGCTGTATTGTATCGAGCGCGCCCTTTCCCCTCAACATTATTTCGCCCATATGCGACACGTCAAACAACCCGACGTTTTCGCGGACGGCTTTGTGCTCGTGCAAAATCCCTTCAAATTGCACCGGCATCTCAAAACCTGCAAAGTCGACGAACTTTCCGCCGTATTCTTGCAGAATTTCACAATAAGGTGTACGTTTCATAATCTCCTCCTACCTAAACGTAAAAAATATAAAAATTTTCATATGTGGTCTCAGATTGCTACGCAGTTATCTTTGCCTTCGCCGTTCATTCTGACTTTGTAAAAATTAAGGTGAATCCGCAACGTGCCAAAGGCAAATATCACGCCGCAAGGCATATCACTGCAACGCAATATCACGCCGTAGGCATATCACTGCCATAGGCAACTTTGTGCTTCGCAATGACAGAGTGCTTCGCACGGAATACACTCTCCCTAAAAACGGCGAGAATTTGTAAATATAATAATTCCCTAAAAAGTCAGAATTTTGATGAGATTTTGACGTTTCTTGGCAAGTTCTTACGAGGGCGCGTACTTAGGCGTACGTAACCGAGTAAGGTTTTGCCAAAAACTCAAAAGGTCGCAAAATTATGACTTTTTACTCACCATTTGTTGTGGACTTTTTCCGCAAAACCTATCATATCCTTCACTTCGATCACGGTGCCGTCGTCAAGGATTGCTTTGCCGTTGAATTTGCCGAATACCTGATGCGGAAGCATGCAGATTACGCCGACGTTCAAGGGTGCCTGTCTGTCGAGAATCGGGGTGAAATTCATTTCAAAACGGCCGTCGTTCGACGTGAACGTCCACGGGCTCATATAATCATCCTTGCCGTTTTTGACGGGAATATTGAAGGTAACCTCGTCGAGTTTATGCGATTTCCCGTTATAGAAAAGCATGTTTTCGGACGCTGCGGACGTGTTGCCGAAGCCGTAACCGATATTCCAGCCGAAGCGGCTGCCGTCTTCGAGATAGCCTTGCAGGCTACCCCAGTACCAGGTGTTGTCGTACGTCCAGACGCCGCGCCCCCAGTCGAGCGTGCCCATACTGTCGGACTTGTCGAATTTCCATTCTTTATTGCCGCATTTTACGACGCCTTCCGCGCGCATGCAGTTGATTTTCTGATTGAAATAAAAGTGAGCGTTTTTGTCAAACGGAGTCGCGATTACCATAGATTCTTCGGGGAAATCGGAAAGCGTGATGTCGAAAGTCAAAGCGTTGTCGCCGTCGAATTTGGCGTGAGTGCCTTTAAGATGACGGACTTTGCCGTCGTTTTCAAAGGAATACGAACTTTTGCCCTGCGTCCATTTCGTCGTGCCTTTTTCCGACGTTTCGGGAAGGTTCATCTTGCCGAGCGGGAACACGACAAGCGCGGTTTTCGTAACGTCGTAAGGTTTGTCGAATTCAAGAATCGACGTGGACAATGCGCCTGCAAAGCCGTTGTCGCCGATAGTGAGCGCAAGCCCGTAATGCTGATTGCCGATGTAGTAGTAATCCCATTCCTTAATGCGCCAGTTTTTGGCTTTGACGTCGGAGCGGTGATATTCGTAAAGCATCTTTTTGGCAAAGCCGGGCTCTTTGATATTGCCGTTTTCGTCAAGCAATCTTTGGGGTTTCGTGATCTCGTGTTGCATAATTCCTCCGAACATATACGATTTGATATAATTGATAATAATATGATACGCCTTTGAATATATAAAAGTCAATAAAAACTTAGTGCGGGCGCGCACGCATACACGTACTTTTTTTAGGAAGCGCAATAATAAACTTGACAAATGTGGTATTTTTGTTTATATTAAAATCGAGGAATTTTACAAGCGGGGAACGGGATTTTTATCGTTCCTTTTTTCGTAAACGCTCCTCGCGCGACCGCGCGACACTTTGTAAAGAGGTATATATGGCACACGATTACGTTATCATATCCGACGCAACCTGCAATCTTCCCAAACAGTTTTACGAGGACGATTTCGCGATTATTCCCATGGACGTCATTATCGACGGCAAAGCGTACGACGCGGATACCATTTCCAAAAAAGAGTTTTACGACAAAATGCGCGCGGGCGTTTTCCCGTCCACGTCGCTTATCAATACAACGACCGCAATCGATTTCTTCACGCCGTATCTTGAAAAAGGTCAGGATGTGTTTTTCATTTGTTTTTCGTCAAAACTTTCGGGCTCGTTCAAGGCGGTTACGGAAGCCGGGGAAGAACTTCTGGAAAGGTACCCCGACAGGAAAATTTGCATACTTGACAGCAAGTCGGCTTCGGGCGGCGAAGGCATGCTCGTTTACTACTGCCTGAAAAAACGCCGTGAAGGCGCAAGTTTTCAGGAACTTGTCGACTTTGCAACGTCATTCCGCGACGTCTGCCATCACGACTTTACCGTCAACGACCTTATGCATCTGTATCGCGGCGGCAGGCTCAAAAAATCGGCGGCAATCGTCGGCACGGCAATTCAGGTAAAACCCATTCTCATCACCGATACGGAAGGCTATCTTGTGCCCATATCCAAGGTTATAGGTCGCAAAATGGCAGTTAAAGCCCTGTTTGATAAAATGTGCGAAAAATCCGAAGGTATCGACAATTCGGAATTCGTTTATATCGAACACGCCGATTGCGAGGCGGACGCTCTCACGCTGAAACAAAAAATCGAGGAGCATTTCGGATATAAAAACATCGTCATAAACGGAATGAGTCCCATCATCGGCGCGCACGTCGGCCCCGAGTGTCTTGCCCTTTTCTATATCGGAAAAGACAAACAAAAATAACCGCTTATTCATCGGAAAAGACAAGCAAAAAACCGTCAAACTCATTTACAATTTATTTTTCACCGCACAAAAAAGCCTTCCCTTCCGGAAGGCTTTTGTTTTGTATGTCAAACAGAAAATCAACAAAAGGCTGTTTATAAGTTTTCGAACTCGCGGGTTAAACTTTCGTGAGAAAGATAAGTGGCGCGGCGGTCAAATGGCGTCGGAGTTGCGTTTATTATGCAAAGGTTCTTGCCGTAAAACATATCGACAAGCCCCGCCGCGGGATAAACCGTAAGGCTGCTGCCGCCCACGATAAGCGTATCGGCGCGTCGCACTTCTTCCCACGCACCCTGCCATACGTCGTCGTCGAGCGGCTCCTCGTACAAAACGACGTCGGGCTTAATCACGCCGCCGCACTCGCACGTCGGCACGCCCTTTGCGCCGAGAATATAATCAAGGTCATAAAACTTTCCGCAGCGCGTGCAATAATTTCTGTGGACGCTCCCGTGCAGTTCATAAACGTTTTTGCTGCCCGCCGCCTGATGCAATCCGTCGATATTCTGCGTCAGCACCGCCTTGATTTTGCCTTCCTTTTCAAGCCTTGCCAGCGCGATATGCACGGCGTTCGGCACGGCGGACGGATATACCATATACTTTGTAGTAATCGTAAAAGTCTTTCGTGCGCCGCGTGAAGAAGGTGTGCGAGATAATGATTTCGGGCGGAAGCCCCCACTCGTTTTCGGTGTTGTAAATGCCGTTCTTTCCGCGGAAGTCCGGGATGTTGCTTGCGGTGGATACGCCCGCGCCGCCGAAGAAAACGGCGTATTTGCTGTTGTCGATAATTTCCCTGAGTGTTGCCATAAAACCATTGTACCACCGTTTACCCGCCGTTGCAACGGCAAAATTTTCTTTTATGATTCACTTTTTCATAAATTTCGGTAAAACGCTTGCCTTAAATATTATCTTGTGCTATATTTTTTACGAACTTGAAAAAAGTTTCCCCGATGGAGCATGGTGTAGTGGCAGCACATAGGCCTCTGACTCCTATGGTGTAGGTTCGATTCCTACTGCTCCTGCCAAGAAAAGAAGACTGCGAAAGCAGTCTTTTTTTTACGGAGCAGCGTTTTGCGGTTTAATTATTTTTTTCTTGCACACTCACTGTATTTGGTGTTATCATAATATATATAGCTTTATGATTAAGGAGAAATTATGAAAGAAAACGCAAAATCCACTCGTCTCGGGTGGAAAATCTGGTTTTCGGCAATCGTTTTCGGGCTTGTAGGTCAGATTGCGTGGGTTGTCGAGAACATGTATTTCGCAACTTTCGCGCAGGACATTTACACAAACTCCGGCAACAGAGATATGGCATACGTCGTAACGACGCTTATGGTCATCTTTTCGGCAATCACCGCAACGGTAACGACGATATTTGCGGGCGGGCTTTGCGACAAACTCGGAAAGCGCAAGGTTTTCGTGTCGTACGGATACATCGCCTGGGGGCTTACCATAATGTTGTTTGCGGCAATCCCTATGCGCGCCGACTCGCATACTCTGGGGCTCTTAGGCTTTTTGCTTGTCCTGTTCGACTGCATTATGACGTTTGCGGGTTCGACGGCATACGATGCCGCGTTCAACACCTGGACTACCGACGTTACCGACGATACAAACCGCGGAAAAGTCAATACGGTTTTGTCGGTATTGCCCGTGTTTGCGACGGTAATCGTGTTTATCGGGCTCGGATCGCTGTATAAATCCACGAATGAGAGCAACTGGCTGTTTTTCATAGTTTTGGGAATTATCCCTATCGTGGCGGGAATCCTTGCGATTTTTATGATGAAGGACAGCACGCATATCGTCAAAAACCAAAACCCGGATTTCCTGAAAGAAACCTTTTACGGCTTCCGCAAACAGGTCATCAAAGACAACCGTATGTTGTACGTCTGTCTGGCTACCTCGTGCATACTGGGCATCTCTCAACAAACGTTTTTCTCATATCTCATCAACTTCGTCCAAAACACGCTGGAACTCGGCGACAACTTCGTCGTGCCCCTTGCGGTCGTTATTATCGGCGCGGCGGTATTCACGGGGGTTATGGGCGTATTGTTTGACAAACTCGGCAGAAAACATTTTTATCTGCCCTTGCTTACGGTCATCGTCGCCTGCACGCTTATCGTGTATCTGATGGAGTTTATGCCGAAAGCCGCGTGGCTTCCCGTGCTGTACGTTGCGGGCATCTTTATGCTGGGCTCGATCCTGAGCCTGAGCGCGGCACTTATGGCGTCTTTCCAGGACTACATCCCCACAGGCACGGAAGGCAGATTCCAGGGCGTGAGAATGTGCTTCAACGTACTTCTTCCGATGATTATCGGCCCGTTGATCACGCTTATTATCGGGCTTTCGGACGTCGATACGTCGGCGGCAGGCTTCACGCCGCCGTTCAAAATCTTCCTTGCGGCGTCGATCGTTGCGGTACTTGCGTTCCTGCCTTTGTATTTTGTAAGGAAGGACAGCGACAGACTGCGCCTGACGCTTTCCGAAAAACGAGAAAACGCGGCGGCGAAAACGGCACAAGCCGAAGAATCTGCCGAAATAGAGGGAGAATAAACCAATACATAACAAACGTCGGGACGATTGTCCCGACGCTTTTTTTTCGTTTTTTATTTGTATTCTTGAAGTCCCAGCAGATAATCCGAGGACACCCCGAAGTATGAGGCAAGTTTATACAGAGCCGACGCAGTCGGTTCTTGCTTTTCGTTTTCCCAGTAACTTATGCTGGCGTTGGACAAGCCGAGCTCCCTTGCGAGTTTGTTTTGCCCTATGCCCTTTTCAAGCCTGAGTTCTTTAAGTCTTTCGGCAAACACGTCCGATTTATAATCTTCTTCCACCATACTTGAAATACTAACAATAATTAGTTTATCCGTATCTTTGTCTAATTATAATTATCGAAATTTGTTGCATTTTGTCGTTTCTTGTTGTTTAGATTTCTGCACTTTTTCTATATAAAAAAACCCTCGCGCATTACCGCAGTTCCGATAGGGAATTTCAGATAAAGGCGCAAGGTTCAGAGTCAGGCGTGGCGTAATGCCACGCCTTTTCTCTTGTTGTTTGTTGGTTTCAATCGTCTTCGTCGGTGAGTTCGTCGCCCCATATCGGTCGGTCGATTGCTCCGACGAAATTGTAAAAGATTTCTACCGTTTGTCTGTAATGTCCGTCGACTTTCGTCTTTTCGTGAACAACGACCTTTTCGATGAACGCGCGAAGTATTTCGGGCGTGAGTTCTTCAAAACTGTTATACTTGTAAATAAGCATCATAAAATCGAGAATTTTATCGTCGTCTTCTTTCGCTTTCGAGATTTCCGACTTTAACGTTTTAACCCGTCCTTTCAAATCGGCTTGCTCGGTTTCGTATGTGTCGCTCATTTTTAAGTATCGCTCTTCGGAAATTTTACCTTCGACTTTGTCCTCGTATAGGCTTTCGATGATTTTATCCAGCCTTTCGATTCGTTCTTCCGAAGTTTTAATTTCCTTTGAATACTCTTTCAGTTCTTTTTCCGTTCTCGTTGCGGCGTTTTTCCGTAACGTCTGCAAAAACATTTCTCTTTGCTGTTGCGCGAAATAGATTGTTCTCCGCAAATCGTCCTGAATCAGAACAGCCAACGCTTCGACCGTTATCTGGTGAGAAGTGCAATATTTTCTCTTCTTTTTACGGTAAGTCGAACAGTTGAAGTATTCTTTTTGCTTCATCGTCGTGCATCGGCAAAGATACATTTTCTGTCCGCAATCGGCACAGTAAATCAGCCCCGAAAGAGGACTCATTTCGCCCATATCGGTCGGTCTGCGTTTTGCCTGACGAATTTTCTGAACGGTTTCAAAAGTCTGCTTGTCGATAATCGCTTCCTGCGTGTTTTCAAAGATTGCCCAGTCTTCTTTCGGCAAGTTAATGCGTTTTTTCGACTTGTACGACTTTTTATACGACTTGAAATTGACCGTACATCCCGTGTATTCCAAATTTTCAAGAATACCCGCGACGCTCCTTTGATCCCAAATTTCCGAATCTTCTCTGACTTTTAATGCCGTCGGCAATCCGTTTTTACGGCAGTAAATAACGGGTGTATCTACGCCTCTTTCGGTAAGTATTCTCGCAATCTGCGTCGGACCAAAGCCCTGAACGCACAACTTGAAAATTTCTCTTACGATTTCAGCACCCTTTTCGTCTATAATCCATTTTTCCTTGTTTTCGGGATCTTTCTTATATCCGAGCGGTGGAACGCCCGCAAGATGTTTTCCTGCATTGCCTTTGGCTTTGAAAACCGCTTTGATTTTCTTACTGCAATCCTTTGCGTACATCTCGTTCAGAATGTTCTTGAACGGGGTAATATCGTCGTCGGGATTTCTCGCTGTCCACTTGGTCGTAAATGGCAATAAATCTTATGTCGGCTTCGGCAAGATAATATTTCGTGTAATATCCCACAAGAATATGATCTCTTCCGAAACGGGACATATCTTTTACGATTACAGTAGAAATTTTACCGTCTTCAACGTCGGACATCATTCGTTTGAAATCAGGTCTTTCAAAGTTACTTCCCGAAAATCCGTCGTCAACGTAAAATCTTACGTTCCGCAAATGATTTTCGTCCGCATACTTTTGCAGTAACATTTTCTGATTGCGGATACTGTTGCTGTCGCCGTCTAAATCGTCGTCGCAGGAAAGTCTGCAATAGCAGGCTGTCCATTGTTCTTCTGTGCTTTTTGTCTTTCTATTTTTAATTGTCGGTTGCAAATTCATTGTTTATTACCTCCCGAATTGCAACTTTCAAACGATAACCGATCCGTGATACGAACGGCAGGTTTTAACGCCTCGTCTATATTCTGTTCTATCAGCGTTTTCGTAATATCGAACGCCGTAACGCCGACGTTCTGTTTTTCGTGGGCAATAACGGTATAAACCGTATTACCGAGAACTCTTTCGCGGGTTCGAGTATATTCACCGTTAGGTTCTTTTTTATAGATGGTGAATATACTTGCCGCGGGTTTACTGTTTTGATTTATGTTTTTAGCCGTGTTTTTCGTAAATATAATCTCCTTATCAATGATTTATTTACGCAAAACGGCAGGAAGAGTCGGCTTACAATTTGCCGTTTTTTTTCATATTTTTCAAGGCTTCGTAGCCTTCTTTTATCAAACGGACTTTCGTAATTCCGTTTTCTTCGAGAAAAGCGTTTATCTCATCATATAAGGCTCTCGGTATCATCGTTCCGAAATTGCCGCTCGCTTGCTTTCTCTTTTCCTTATTTTTTTCTTCATACTTCCTGCGCGTTTTACGCACGGGAGTATCTTCTTTCCGTTCCATTAAGTTAAACCTCCGAAAACATAAAATCGTATTGATACATATTATAACGATTTTACTCTCAGGAGTCAAGCTCTTTTTGTGAACGGGCAGAAAATATCCCTTTATTTCTTATAATTGTCGTTATTATTTAGTTTTTCTTGCTTTTTGCGTTCTTCTTCGATTTCCGCTTCTATTTGTTGTAAGCGGGGAACTTGCCGAACGACGTCGGGCGTGAATAGAGAAAGAACGGAATCGAAAAAGCTGCCGATTGTTTTCGGCTTTCCGTAGGCTATACGCCGATATTCCGTCGGATTTGTCCTTGCAAGTTCTTTGCCGACGTTTGTATAATGGAAATTATTATCCTTTTCCTTTTGCAACGCTTCTGATTTTTTGGCATATAACAATGCTTCGTCCATAGATTTCGTAAGCCGCTTTGAAAGGTCGGCGTTGTCTGCCGTTAAAGCGATTACTTGTTCCTGTAACTTTCCGCGTTTCCGTGGGATATTCCCGCTTTTTGCCTCGGTTAAAGCGTCCGCATAAACTTGATTTTCTTCCCGTATGGTTTCCGCTTGTTCGATTATCTTTTTTGCCTTAAATTCGGCAGTGGAAAGGTGTTTTTTCTGACCACCTTCTTTTCCGCGCTGTAAGCCCCAACGTTTTCCGACTGTTTCGTAAAAATCCGTTTGTAGTTTTTGCAGTCGCGGTTTATCGAAAAGTTGTTTACTGCAAAGCCGTCCGTCTTTCGTTACGGGCATTAGGTTTAAGTGCATATGCGGCGTTGTTTCGTCGTTATGTACTACCGCCGCGATTATATTTTCTTCGCCGTAACGCTCTGCAAAGAATTTGTAGCAGTCCGAGAAAAAGTTATACTGTTCGACCTTGGCTAAACCGTCGAAAAAAGTTTTATCCGAACCTAACACGAACGAGTTCATAACAACTGCGTCTTTACGCGGGGATAATCCTAACTCTTTTATTCTGCCGTTTATAAACTCTGTATAAGTTTTTCCGAAATATTGTGTGAACCGATAATTATTTTTCGTTTGTCCGCTATCTATTTGCGGATTTGCCGCTTCGTAATTCTCGTCCCGTTCGTTTTCCTTTTCGATAGGGGCGACGTCTTGTTTATGGTATTTCTCCATATGGCACACTAAATATGAAATGATGATTTTCCTCCTGAAATTTGTTTTTTGTAATCATTGAGCAAAGTGTGTAGAATCTCTGCCGGCTGTTTTATTAGTGGATTCACAGCCTCGCAGAGCCCACTCTTTGCGAAGCAAAGTATAGTGGGCTACACTTTGCTCATAAGCCTTCTGTTTCGCTTCGCATTTGCTTCCAAAGTTTTTTCCCGTTATGGCGGGCGATATTGATTGTAATTTGTCATTGTTTCTCCTCCAAAAGATGACAAAAAAGCCGCTGATATTTTTTCTATCACCGACTTAAAACATAAGTATTAAGTTTTTATTTTCGTTACATAATGCACCTCCGATTTGTATCCGTAGACAAAAAAATCCGTGCGATTTCGGTTGCCTTTATAGGCTCGTTCTTCGCACGGATTTTAATCCCGATTATTTAATTTTAGCCGATTTTATTTGAAAAATCGTACCACAACAAAACCCACGCCGAAATCTCTCTTTTTAACGATTTCAGCGCCCGTCGCGGAATCGCTACACCAAAATATAGCAACTCTATGGTAAACGACGGTAATTCTTCTCTCGGATAAACGTGAGCGAAACGCTTATCCGTATTCGTTCCCACAGCATAGAGAACGAATGTTTGGGCAAAATCTTCACGCCCGACAACGCCTTTTCTTACGGCGCAATACCTTGACCTTACATCAAGTCGATTTTATTATAGCATACGAACATTTGTTCGTCAAGTGTTTTTACTTATTATTTTATAGAAATCGTAACAGAATTGATGCTATATGTAAAGTGCATCCAAAAATCTGTTGTTTCATGCGCATTACAACTTGATATTTCTTGAAAAATATGCTATAATGTCTAAGAAACACATAAAATCAGTTGCATAGGAGTAACAGATATGGCTCAATCAATTACATCTGCCGATATTTTAAAGGAGTTGAATATTAAACGTTCCACTTTTTACTATCTGCTGAAAAACAACCTTATCTCTATTCCAACGACTGATACGGGAAGATATGCTTGGAATAGCGAAGTCGTTGAGCAATTAAAAATTGTTTTATCTGAACCACAGGAAACCGAAAAAGAAATGCCCGAAGTTAAAACAACAAAAATCAATAATAGAAGATACCTCGGAAATAAATATAAACTACTTGATTTTATTACTTCTACTGTTGCGCGTGAATGCGTCGGCGTTAATACGGTTGCTGATATTTTTGCCGGAACAGGTTCGGTGGCATCTGCTTTTGCGGACAAAAAATTAATAACCAACGATATACTGTATTTTAATTATATCTGTCATATTGCTTGGTTCGGTTCTGAAAAATATGACGAGTCAAAGATAAAGGAATTGATTTGTTATTATAATGCCATTGTCCCCAAACAAGACAATTATATGTCACTACATTTTGCGGATACATTCTTCTCTCTTGAAGATTGCAGGAAGATAGGGTTTATCAGGGAAGATATAGAAGATAATTACGCCTGCGGAAAAATTAACGGAAGAGAAAGAGCTTTGCTTATTACTTCTCTTTTGTATGCGATGGATAAAATAGCAAACACCTGCGGGCATTATGATGCGTATATAAAAAGTGCATCGTTCGATAGACATCTCGAACTTTCTTTACCGCTTGCAAGTAATGAAAATAACGAAAATAATCAATGTTACAACGAAGATGCAAATAATCTTGTTAAGAGAATAGAAGCAGACTTGGTATATATAGACCCTCCATACAATTCAAGACAATATTGTGATGCATATCATTTACTTGAAAATGTAGCAAGATGGGAAAAACCCGAAGTTAAGGGCGTTGCCTTAAAGATGGATAGAAGCCGTTTGAAAAGTAATTATTGCACATCTAATGCCACAAAATCTTTTGAAGACTTAATCGCAAATATCAGGGCAAAATACATTATATTGTCTTATAACAATATGGCGGAGAAAGGAAATGACCGCTCTAATGCTAAAATAAGCGATGCCGACATTATGCGAATTCTTTCTAGAAAAGGAAAGGTTAAGGTGTTTTCAGAAAGTTATAAGGCATTTAGTGCGGGAAAATCTTCTATTGAGAATAATGAAGAAAGGCTTTTCTTGTGTGAATGCTATGATTATAAGAAAAAAGAGATTATACAATCCCCTTTAAATTATACCGGAGGCAAGTATAAACTTTTACCTCAACTTCTACCGCATTTTCCCGATGACCTTGACTATTTTATAGATTTATTCTGCGGCGGCGGTAATGTTGGTATAAATGTTCCGTGCAATAAAGTTTTATTCAACGACAGTAATAGTCTGTTGCGTTTTATGTTCGGGACATTTAAAAATCTTGATAAAGAATCCACTTTTGAGATGATTGATAAAATTATCGAAGATTATGGATTGTCTGATACCGACAAATATGGATATGAACACTATGGTTGTAATAGTGCCGACGGATTATCGTCCTATAATTCCGAGAAATTTTTGAAACTACGAAATGATTTCAACCATATAAAAAATCTTGAATATAACTACTACGTTATGTTGTACGTTTTGATTGTTTATGCGTTTAACAATCAGATCAGATTTAATAGAAAAGGTGAATTTAATCTTCCCGTAGGCAAAAGAGATTTCAATAAAAAAATGCGAGAGAAACTATCTGTATTTATTGATAGGTTAAAAAGCGGAGACTATAAATTTGAAAGTATGGATTTCCGCGAATTAAATACCGATGATTGGAATGAAAAAACTTTTGTTTATGCAGATCCCCCTTACCTGATTACTTGTGCAACTTACAATGAGCAAGACGGTTGGAACGAGGATTTAGAAAAAGAATTGCTATCGTATTTAGACAAGCTTAACGATCGAAAAATACGATTTGCTTTATCTAATGTTCTACGATCCAAAGGCAAAGAGAATACTATACTTATGGATTGGATTAATCGTAATATCGGAAAATACCACGTTATTTATCTTGATTATGACTATTCTAATTCAAATTATCAAACAAAAGACAAAAATTCTAAAACAGAAGAAGTTTTAATAGTAAATTATTAAGGGGTAAACGTTATGCCTTCGTACAAAAGTTATTGTTGGTCGCTTGGAACTACAAGTTTCAGAATGGTAGAATTCAATAAAAAGATTGAGGAACAATTACGGTTGCTCAATCAATTTTGGCATACACCTGAATATACCGACGAAAAATGGAGTTCAAACAGCGCTATTCAAGTTGCTTACTATAATTTTATTCGAGAGCAAGGCTTTATTGAGGAAAAAGATGCCCTGCGAAAAGATAAAGACGCAAGAGAAAAAACTTCGGGTTTAGTTGATTTGGGCATAATTAACGACGAACGTAGACTAACAGATGCTGGCTGTGCATTACTTGCTATCGCGGAAAGCGGAAACTTTTCAAGAGATAATATACTCCGCATTCCAGCAGACAGTTTTATTTATTTCAAACAGTTGTTAAAATCGTCTTGCCCGTTTGAAAATAATAATGTACGCCCGTTTGCTGTTTTAGCATACATATTGTCCGAAATCGGTGAAATAAGTAAAGCGGAATTTACTTATCTTTTACCTCTTGCAATCAATAAAGAAAAAACAGAGCGAATAGTGAACTATATCAAAGCTATAAGGGCTAATAATGCCACAATAGACGAAGCTATTATATCCATACTTTATGAAATGGAAAATTATCAAGAAGCAAAGGATATCTTCATTAAGACTTCCAGTATTGATGAATTGCTCATTCAAGAAATAGGGATGAATCGTAAAAGTAGAACTTATGATATTCCCTATGCTACACTGTATGATACTTTACAATCATTTCGCACTAACCCCACGAATGAGTCGGTAATTGCTTTGTTTAATGCCGTAGATAAAATTTCCGGCAAAGCGCGTTTATACTGGAAGATGTATCTTTTTAATTCCGTATCGCGTAGGAAAATTGAAACAATAGGCATTAGAGCGGTTAAACAAAATATACCTATTATAACGGTATACAGTGATATCGCATTTAAAGAAGAATTTTTTAAACTACTACACTTATTTAAAGCAAAAAGTTTGCTTGATGACTATTATGATTTAAATAAACGTTACTTTAAGACAAGCGATACAATTATTTTCCAAGATGATAAAGTCAGATTTGATATTATACCGAATTGCTATTTTTCATTGGTGAAAAACAGCCTATTAAGCATAGCATTTTCAAAAGCTGATAATTTAGAGATAAATTGTGAATTATCAGCAATTGAACCAACTTTTGCAATTACTCAAGAACAGTTGTTCCATAAGGCTGAAGAAATTTATGGCGTTCAGGTTCATAGTCTTTTTGACGTCCAGGACCTCGTCGAAAAAGAAAGATACGAACGGTTTAATAAAATGATTGATACTCGCTTTACCGATGACGTACTCGTTGATTTGATGACGATGTTTGAAAATCGTAATGATGACAATATTCAATCTATTGTTACCAATAACGCCGACGTTCCCACCATCTTTGAATATGTGCTTGCTATCGTGTGGTATAAGATTTCGGGCAGACAAGGCAAAGTATTGGAGTATATGAATCTATCGTTGGATGCAGATTTGCTTCCGATAACTCACGCCGCAGGTGGACACGAAGATATTACTTATAAGTACGAAGCTACAGCGAATTATCCCGCACATACACTTTTGATTGAAGCGACTTTGGCAAATAGCACTAATCAACGCAGAATGGAAATGGAACCGGTGTCAAGGCACTTGGGTGATTATATGTTGCAACACCCTACGGAAGAAGCCTACTGCGTATTTGCCACAACATATTTACATATAAATGTTATCGCTGATTTTAGAGGAAGAAAATATTTGCCGTATTATTCATCAGACGGAACTAACTCGATTGATGGAATGAAAATTATACCCTGCCAAACAACCGAATTAAAAGCGATTATAAGAAAACATATAACCTATGCTCAATTATATCGTATTTTTGAGCAGGCGTATCAATCCGTCTCCACTCCTAACATGTGGTATCAAAAAGAAATTATGGAGAATTTATGAGTAACAAAACCGATATGATAACAAATGCTTCACCTTCAGCTTATGGCTGGTGTTTTCAGGTTGGCGCGGGAATAACACTGATGTTGGACAATATAAAAGATTTTACTTCAATAAAAATGGAAGGGAAATCGGACGATATTGAAATAAATACTCCAACGGGGAAAATATATGCTCAAGCAAAATCTGTTACTCAAATCGGAAATCAAAACAGCGCGTCAAAAAAATTACAGGACTCGCTTAAACTTTTAAGCAAAGATAATCAAAATGGAGATGCGATACAGTTGATTTACATAACGAATATCGCGAATCCGCTTTCAAGTAAGCAGGCAAGTGCTTTTTGTTATGGACATACTTATGAATATTCAATCTTGTCCGATAAAGACAGAGCAAAAATAGACTCGTATATTGGAACAGACTTTCCGAGAGATAAATTAAAAATATATTTGTTAAATTTTTTTGGCGATGGAAAAAATAAATTTGCAAGCATAAAAGAGAAAATATCAGAATTTTTGCGTGATGCTATTGATGATCCTTCGTATAGTCAAAAGCTTCTAGACAGTTGGTTTCCACCTTTATGATTAACTGTTCCGATATACCAGATAATCAAAAGGAATGCACTTTAACAAAGAAAGAAATAATTTTCCCTGTTATGGTGCTAGTCCTTAATCCATTAGTTCCAGAAGAAGAGTTTTCAAAAGTGTGCGATTATGATGATATTGAAGAACTTCAATCTGATTTTCGCACTTCTATAGATAGAAAAGTCTGCGATTATCAATTTGTTTCTGGAGTAATAGGAGATTTTCTCTCATCGCGACTCCGCAATGGACAAAAAATGACCAAATATGATTTTATCAAAGAAAAATGGAAAAATTATGAAGGAGATTTTTTATTTGTGGCAGACGACCAAGAGCGAGAAGCCTTAGTAAAACTAGTGATATTAGCAACACTATTGAAAAAGAAAAAGATAAATCAAATAAAGGAAGCTGCGAATTTATGAAAATTAAGTCTTTTCAAATAAGAGAAATAACCGATTTTAATTGGAAAAAGATTGATTTAGATGAAGATGTATGTATATTTTATAGTACTCGCAATTCAACAGGTAAAACGACTTTAATGAGAGCAATTCTTTATTCGATGGGTTTTTCAGTTCCGAACACTGAATTGGTTAAATTTGAAAAATACGAATTCCGTTTAACTCTATATAGGGAAAAAGAGTACATAATTTTCAGAAAAGGTATGTTTATTACGGTAAATAACATCGAATACGATTTACCTATGGAACAAACGACTGTATTATCAATAATTTTCGGAACAACAAATCCAGAAATACTTTCTAACTTGCTTGGAACATTTTATTTTGACCAAGAAAAAGGTTGGACTTTGCTTAATCGTGGTACAATCATCGGAACTAATCGTTTCAGCATTGAAAGTTTTTTTAGAGGATTAAAAGGCGACGAAAGTATCGAAAGTTATGAAATTGTTGCAAGAATTTCTTCTATTGAGAAAAAAATCGCACAATATAATTTAATGATTAACATTGCGGAGTATCAAGATATAGTTAAGCAAGAAGGAGGCAATTCTTTAGACTATAAAACATATGATAAAACATTGGATATTGAACTTGATGATTTGAAATTGCAGCTATCCGATGTCGAAGCTGAGATATCAAGAATGTCGGAAATAATCAAAACGAATAAAAATTTTTCTGATTATATTGAACAAAAAAAGATATATGTTAAGAATCCTCAAGATCCTTCTACGCCTATTCCAGTTACAAAATCAACTTTACTGGATTATCAGGATTTTGATGATCTCAATAAAGCAAGGAGGGATCTCCTTATGGTGAAAAGAAATGGCTTAAAAAAAGAGATTGCAAAAATACAATCAGAACAAGAAAAGCAAATTCGTTTAATAAATTTACCTACCATCGATGAATCGCTTACAGCAAAATTGGCTAATATAGAAGGAATTAACTCTGTTCAAATAATAAAGCTTCGAGATAGTTTACAAAAACAAAAAAAAGAATTATCTACCATATTAACAAACAAAACAAAAACAAATAATCCTTGGATAAAAAAAGCATATGATATAATTAACAAATACGCACAAGAATTATCAATTCCGTTTGATTATAAAATAGATATCTTTACAAAGAATTTGAAGGCAAAATCTGGAGCGATACTACATAAAATGGTATTTATTTATAAATTAGCGTATATTTCGCTACTGTCTGAAGTTTTACAGTATCCTATACCTATTTTTTGCGATTCACCTAGTGGTCGAGAAGTTGAGAAATCCACAATAGATGGTATGTTAAACATATTAAAAAGAGATTACTCCCATCATCAATTGGTGTTAGCCTCAATATATAAATACAGCGAAATTTTTCCAAAAGCCAAAATTATAGAAACCAACGGAACATTATTTAATAAACAAACACTATTTGACTAAAAAATTATTGAAAATAAGCGAAGATCGAATATCTTCAATTCCTACCACGAATTTTTTGCAACAAAAGACTCACGGGAAATCCTCGTGAGTCTTTTGTTCATCGTTTGAAAGCGCAATTCTAAAATTTAATTTTAATAATTCCCTATGGAAACTGCGCTTTGCGAGGGCCTTTTCGTTTATTGTTTAAGATTATTCGGCTGTTTCCGTGTTGTCGCCATCAAGCGGCACAGCCTTTCTTTCAAACAAAGCCTTGAAATGTGCGCCTTTGAAAATAAAGATTTCGCGACCGATCATCATGAAAAGGAACGAAAGCGTGCCGCCGAACAAGACGTCGCTCATATAGTGCGCGCCCGCGGCGATACGGCTGATTGCAACGATACCCGTGAACGCGATCGTTACCGCATAAATGACGGGACGCGTCCATTTTTTGTCGCCGATGCTCTTCACGAGATCGGGCAGACAAATAAGGGTGTAAATAAGACCTGCCGAATAAGTGTGTCCCGACGGGAACGACTTGCACTGGTCGGAAGGAAGCACGAGTGCCGAGCCCGCTTCCGCGGAATAAGGTTTGCGTTTTCCGTTGCTCACCCACCAGTTCGTAAACTGCGTGAATTCCGTGTCGCCTGCGGCGTTCATCGTTCTGAAACGCATGCGGCCGACGGGACCTTTCACAAAGTGTACGATAAGATAGCCCGCCATTGCGACGACGATGACGAACACCCATTTGAAAAGAGCGTCGTTGGTTTCGGGCTTGACGCGCGACCAGGCGAACACAAGGCATGCTCCTTCCGCAATCGCGATAACCGCCGAAATAAGGGTTTTGTAAAATCCGCCCTTCATTTCGACCTCGACGGGGATACCGTTATTGAGCGACGCCGTGACCGCTTCCGTGTAATATTTGAAAACGTCTTGCAGCGTCAAAAAGAATCCGATGAAAACAAGGATTGCGGCAATAACCGAAAGCCAGATTTTCTTGTGGGCGATGCCCCACCAGAACCATATCGCACCGGCAATCGACACGACGAGATAAATGGGACAACTTCCCATCGCCTCAAAGAACAGCGTGAAAACGCTCGTCGAAATATACGCGCCTTCCGGCAACGTGTTTTTCGTGAGAATTTTCGAAATCGACAGATCGCAGTAAGACGCGATAAGCGTCAGTCCCGTGAAAACCACGGCGAACAAAACGAAAGAGATAATCGTTTTCGCGCGCATTGACAATTGTTTCATAATTTCCTCCAAATTGAATTAAAATAGTGTTAACGCATAATTTATGCGACGTAAACTTTCGTTTTTGCCAAGAATGTCCATAAGCTCGGTTGCGCCGCCGGGGGTAACGTCGCGACCTGCGACGGCAACTCGCACCGCCCAGAACAACTGCTGTTTTTGTATCCGTTCGCCGCGGCGAACTCTTCCGACACCTTGAACAGATTCTCGTTCGTCCACTCGTCGACGCCTTCGTACAAGGGCAAAATCTTTTCAAGTATTTCACGCGCAAGCTCGATAGTCGTCTTGGACTTTTGATGGACGAAAAGCGCGGTATCGAAAGAACCGTACTCGTCAAGGAATGCAACCTTATCGGGAATTTCCGAAAAGATTTCGACGCGGCTCATAAGAATGCGGCCGAGCTTGTCGTAATCGTACTTCCCTTTCGCACAGCTTTTATCGAAGTAAGGACGGGCGTATTCCATAAACTTTTCAAACGGCAACTCTTTCACGTAAAGTTGATTGAGCCAGCGCATTTTCGCTTCGTCGAAGATGCTGCCGCTTTTGGAAAGCCCCGACACGTCGAATTTTTCGATAAGTTCTTCCATCGACATTTTTTCGGTGTTGTCTTTGGGACTCCACCCGAGAAGGGATATATAATTTATTATCGCTTCGGGCAAAAATCCTTTATTTATGAAGTCTTCGAAGTTGGCGTCGCCGTAACGCTTCGAAAGTTTATGCGACGCGTCTTTCATAATGGGCGGAAGGTGCATATACTGCGGTCTTTCCCATCCGAACGCGTCGTAAATCAGATTGTACTTCGGCGTGCTGGAAAGATATTCAACCCCGCGGATAACGTGCGTGATTTTCATAAGGTGGTCGTCGACGACGTTTGCGAAGTTGTACGTCGGCATACCGTCGGACTTAATAAGAATATTGTCTTCGAGTTCCGAATAATCGACGGAAATATCGCCGTAAACCATATCGTGATAAGTGCCCGTTCCGACTTTCGGAATATTCTGGCGGATAACGTACGGCACGCCGTTTTTAAGGTTTTCTTCGATTTCTTCCTTGGAAAGGTGCAAGCAGTGCTTGTCGTAAGTCCTGACTCCGTTCTCGTCGGTCAGCGTTTCAAGGCGTTCCTTCGTGCAGAAGCAGTAGTACGCCCCGCCGAGTTCGATAAGTTTTTTGGCGTATTCCATATATATGGGTTTTCTTTCGCTCTGGACATACGGGCCGTAGTTGCCGCCGACGTCGGGGCCTTCGTCGTGAGTGATTCCCGACGTTTTGAGCGTCCTGTAAATAAGATCTACCGCGCCGTCGACAAACCTTTCCTGGTCGGTGTCCTCGATGCGAAGAATAAACGTGCCGTTATTTTTCCTTGCAAAAAGAAAGGCGTAAAGACACGTCCTTAAATTTCCGATGTGCATAAATCCCGTGGGGCTTGGTGCGAAACGGGTTCTTACTTTTTGTTCCATATCAGTATTTTATACCGTCCTTCAAGAAGTTATTTACGTTTTGTTGAATCTGTCCGCCGACGCCGTCTTCAACGAACGAGCAATATCCGAAATCGCTGAATATGTAATGGTCGGCAAGTTTGATTTTGATAAGTTGCAAAGCCGCCGCGATCGCCCGCGTGAGTTCGACGTCCTGAACGCTCGGGGACACGTCGCCCGACGGATGATTGTGCGCGACTACGACCGAAACCGCCTTATATTTCAACGCGTTGTCCACGACGTCCCTGACGTCCACACGGACTTCCTGCGGAATACCCGATGAAAGTTTCACAAGTTTGATTACCGTGCTTTTCGCGTCAAGACACAGCATGTAAAATTTTTCGGTCTTTTCGCCGTAGAAAAACGGGCTGAGATACCTGACAAGGTCGCCGCGCGTCGCAATGACGATTTGCCCTTCTTGTCGCCCGACGCGTACATTCTGAACACGCCTTTCAGACTTGTCAGCAGCAACGCCGCGTTTGCCGTCATACCGTTTACGTCCAGAAGCGCGTCGTAGTCGGCGTTAAGCACCCCGTTGAAACTGCCGAATTTCGAAATAAGCTCGTGCGCGATACCGTTTGTGTCTTTTCGCGGTATTGCGTGATATAAAAGATACTCCAACACCTCGTGCGGCTGTAAACTTTCTATACCCGACTGCAAAATTCGCTCTCTCATTCTGTCACGATGTCCCTCATGCATAAAATCGCCCTGTGCTTTGAAATATTAGTTCACATTTATTATAAATAGTGTATAATAATATATTGAAAATTACAAACGTTTTTCAAAAATTAAACGGATTTTTCGGAGGTAATAATGGAAAAATATCAAAACGAACTGCTGAAAGACACCCTAGAACTCCTGTCTTTCGACGGCGAAGAAGGCAAACCTTTGCCCGGCGCCCCGTTCGGCGAAGGTAACAGACAATGCCTCGACTGGTTTTTAAGCAAAGCGGAATCTTTCGGTTTTCAGACGAAAAACCTTGACGGCTACTGCGGCGTTGCGGACATCGGCGAAGGCGAGGCTTTCGGTATTCTCGGTCACCTTGACACCGTGCCCGTGGGCGACGGCTGGACGCATAACCCTTACGGCGAAATTTCGGGCGACGTCATTTACGGCAGAGGCGTCGTTGACGACCGCGGTCCCATGCTTGCGTGTCTGTACGCCGTAAAGTCCCTTCTTGACGAAGGTCTTATCCCCAAAAAACGCATAAGATTCATCGTCGGCTGCAACGAAGAAACGGGCTGGCGTTGTATAAAACATTTCAATACCGTCGAAAAAATGCCCGACACGGGATTCTCGCCCGACGCGGACTTCCCCGTCATCAACTGCGAAAAAGGCATCGCTACAATAACGTTTGAGAAAAACTATTCGGGCAACGTCGAAATTTCGGGCGGCACCCGTCCCAACGTCGTGCCTAACGTCTGCACCGCGCGTATCCCCGATACCGCCGACAACCTGACGATTATCGAAAAATCCGGGCTCGAATACGAAGTCAAGGACGGCAGAATCGTGGTTACCGCTCACGGAAAAGCCGCTCACGCCGCAACGCCCGCGCTCGGCGACAACGCAATCGTCAAACTTCTGAAAACTTTGAGCGATATCGACGTGGATTTGAAAAAGATTTACAATGCGTTCAAAACCTATGACGGAAAAGGCGCGGGACTTGACCTTCGCGACGACGTTTCGGGCGCGCTCACGGTCAACCTCGGCATAATTTCTTCGCACGAAAAGTTGAAGTTCACAATCAATATCCGTTATCCCGTCACGGTGAAAAAAAGCACCTTGATTGATATTCTCGACAAGTGCCTTTACGACTTCACGATTGCAGAATCGGAGTTTCAGGAGCCGCTTTACGTCGATAAAGACGACATTTTGGTGAAAACCTTGCTTTCGACCTACAACGACGTAATGGGCACGAACCTTGACGCGATTTCAATCGGAGGCGGCACCTACGCACGCGCCTTA
The DNA here is from genome assembly GCA_022009995.1 of Clostridiales bacterium. Lineage (GTDB taxonomy): Bacteria > Bacillota > Clostridia > Christensenellales > CAG-917 > CAG-349. The sequence goes on along the minus strand of CP091734.1, from coordinate 771,985 downwards.
AAACACGGCGTCGCTTTCGGGCCGGAGTTCCCGGGCGTTGAGTCCACCATTCATATGCCCGACGAGCGCACCCCGATTTCGACCTATATGAACGTGTTCAAAATCTATCGCGAGGCAATCAGACGCCTTTGCTTTTGATAAAAACGGAAATTTAAAGTCGGCGTTGCGATGTGGTTTTATCGCAACACCTTAGTTATATTTGCCTTATGGCAAGTGATATGTCTACGGCGTGATATTTTGCCGTCGCAAAGTGATATTTCTCTCTTTGAGAGAAGTTAAGGTAAATATAATATAACTTCGGCTGAAAGCCGAAATATAACTTTTCGCCGTCGGCGAAAAATATAACCGTTTGCAAAGCAAACGATATAACAAAACCCACTTTCGCGCTTTCGGCGTAAAGTGGGTTTTTTGATAATCACGTAAATCTCTTCCGCGTGATTATTTTGCGCCCGTGTAAAGATATTGCATCACGCCCGAAAACAAGTGATAACAGAATTCCTTTTTGTATTCGTCGCCGACAAGCAGTTTTTCGTCTTCCGCGTTACTTAAAAATCCGCATTCCACGATTGCGGCGGGGGCGGACGTCGAATTTATTATATAAAAGTCGCCCGAAAGCGCAGCATATTCCCGTCCGCCGTATTTTTTGTTAATTTCCGTATTGATTTTTGCATGAGCGTCGCCGCAAACGGCAGAGAATACGGGTTTTTCGCGTCGTAAAACACCTGCGCTCCGCGCCGCGACGGCTGAGCCTTGTAAAAGTTCATGTGAATGCTGATAACCGCGTCGGGATTTTCGCTCTCGATTATCTCTTTTCTGAGTTTGAAGTCTTCTTTTTTGAACCCTTTTGCACCGCCCGACAACGCGTATTTGTTTTTTCTGGTCAAAACGACTTTCACCCCTGCGTTTTCAAGGTAGTTTTGCAGAATTTTCACCATTTTAAAGTTAAGATCGCTTTCAAGCACGCCGGTATTTGTTCCGACAACGCCGCCGTCGGGTGCGCCGTGTCCCGCGTCCAGCACAACGACGTAACCCGCGTCGTTTTTCAGAATATTTAACGTGTTTTTCACACATACGACGCTTAAAAACGCAAAAATTGTCAAAATAATTACGAATATTGCCATACTGATTTTGAAAATTGTTTTGCCGAGTTTGTCCACATTGCACTCCGTTGCGATTTTATTCAAAAATTGTATAAAAACGGGTAGTTATCCACCGAGTTATCCACATTCGCACTATTTTATGTTGACAAATCCACATTTATTCGTTAAAAAGTTGTCGAACTTTGCCGATGTTTTTCCGCTGCGATTTTGGCGTTTCGCCCGATTTTTTCCGATTTTTCCGCGCCGTTTTTGCCTATCTTCGGACAAACTTTCTTTTTTCGGAAGAATATCGACGTTTTTTGCAACATAAACGCCCGTTTTTTGAAATATCTTAATTTTGTAGTATGTTTTGCGAGGAATAATATGAGAAAAATCACGTCTTATCTGTCTTTACCCGTCATATCGGGCTCTCAACACAAAATTTTGGGCACTATCACGGGGGTTTTGTGCGAAAAGCGTCTGAAATCGGTGGGTTTTTTCGCGTTTTCCGACCTTTATTCCAAAGATTCAGAAAATATGTACGTCGCCGCCCGAAGCCTGAAAAAAATAAACGACGATTCTGTCGTTTTGTCTAATCTTTTATGCATAAAAAGCCAATCCGACGTTTCGGGAAAAGACCTTATCGAATTTCCCCTCGGCGCGCCCGTATATACTGCCGACGGAAAAGCACTCGGCGTTCTTTCGGATTTGTACTTCGGCAACACCGATAAAATCGCCACCGCAATCATCGTGAACGAAACGCCCGTGCTTGTCGAAAGAATCGCGTCCGTTGACGCGCAAGGAGTCATTCTCCTGCCCGACGGGAAAAAGCGCGTGCGGAAACAAAAAAGCAAGCCCGTCATCGAAAAACCCGAGAAAGATTTTAAGGTGTCGATATTGTCGCCGCCCGAAAACGCCTTGTCCCTTCCCGTAAAGGCTCTTTCAAACTACGGATTTCTTATCGGACGCGTCGCGATGTCTTCCGTTTACGACAGGAACAACGTCCCTATCATCAAAAAAGGCGCGCTCGTGACGAAAAAAGTCGTGTTCGACGCCCACAGAAAAAACCGCCTTATCGCACTTACCATTGCAACAAAACGCTGACTTTTGATTTTTCCCTTGAAAAATCCGCGCGCTTGCAATATACTTATATCGAAGTAATAATCACGGCGGAATTTATGGAAAACAAACAAATTCTCATTTGTCCCGACAGTTTCAAGGGGACGCTTACGGCGGAAGAAGTCGCCGACACCATCGAAAAAGCGATAAAGGACGTCTCGCCCGCGGCAAACACGCGCGTTTTGCCGATTGCCGACGGCGGCGAAGGCACGCTTGAATGTTTCCGTCGCGCGCTCACCGGCAGACTTATCAGCGTCCGCACGAGAAACAGCAACTTCCGTCCCTGCACGGCGGAATACCTTTTGTCGCCCGTTTGCGCGATCGTCGAAAGCGCGAAAGCAATCGGACTTGCCTCAACGGAATTCAAAAATCCTGCAAAAACGACGTCGTACGGCGTGGGCGTTATCATCGACGACGCATTGATGCGTACGAAAGATATCGTCCTTGCACTTGGCGGCAGTTCAACCAACGACGGCGGCGCGGGGATTGCGGCTGCCCTTGGCGTGAAATTTTTCGATAAAAGCGGCGAAACCTTTATCCCGACGGGCGGCACGCTTAAAAACATTGAAAAAATCGACGTGAAAAACGCCCGGAGTTTTAACCTTACCTGTATGTGCGACGTCGACAACCCGTTGTGCGGCGAAACCGGCGCGTCGTACGTCTTTGCCCCGCAAAAAGGCGCGGATTATATGATGGTGAAAGACCTTGACGACGGACTGAAACATTATGCGTCCGTTATAAAACGCGACGTCGGCATCGACGTCGAAAACCTGAAAGGCGGCGGAGCGGCAGGCGGTATCGCGGCGGGAATGGTTGCCTTCTTCAACGCAAAACTCACGTCGGGCATCGACGTAATGCTTGACGGCACGGGCTTCGATTCCCTTTTGAAAGACGCCGCTTTCGTCGTTACCGGCGAAGGAAAACTCGACAACCAGACTCTTGACGGAAAAGCAATCAGCGGGCTCACGAGACACGCGAAAAAGTTCGGCGTGCCGGTGATTGCGATATGCGGACAAATCGCGATGGGTTTCGACCTTGAAAAATCGGGACTTGCCCTTGCGACGGCGACCTCGCCCGAAAACACGCCGCTCCTTCCGTCCAGAAATTATAAACAGGAACTTTACGACGCCGCGGTAAAACTTTTCAAAAACCTTCTTGAAAAGAAATCATAAATAAATTCAATTTTAAACAAACGAAAAATGCCTGCAAAAATGCAGGCAATTTCTCGTTTTAGGGGGATTGGAAATTATGTTAAGTTGACTTATTCAATCGTGATTGTGCGCACTTTCTCGGGTTTATCTTCCTTTTTGGGCACATAAACCGTCAATACGCCGTTATCATACTTTGCTTTGACATTGTCTTCGTCAATGTCGCCGACGTAATAGTTACGGCTGCAACTTGCCGTCCTTTCCTGACGGATATAGCCGTGTTTTTCGTCCTCGCTCTTTTCTTCTTTCTTTGCGGAAACGGTAAGGTATCCGTCGTTGACGTCAACCGAAATATCCTTCTTGTCGTAGCCGGGCACTTCGATTTCCAAAACGTATTCCTTGTCGCTTTCTTTGACGTCGGTACGCATCATATCCCCGTCGTACATCGGGCGGAAGAAGTTATCGAATGCGGCGTTGAAAGAATTGCCGAAGTTGTCAAGTCCTTTTTCGAATTTGTCCCATCTTGTAAGATTGTTTTTCATAATATACACTTCCTTATTTTTTTAAGATTGTTAGCAATTATCATTTGCGATTGTTAGCACTCGCTTTCCTTGATTGCTAACTATATTATACACCCGTTTTCGGGTTTGTCAATACCTATTATGAAATTTTTTTAATTATTTTATGCAAAAAAAGAAAGACTTTGTCGAATTTTTCTTGAAAGTTAATATTGATATGATGTAAAATAAAATTATTATATGAATTTCGTGCGCGTGTACGCGTAAAAACAAGGAGAATTATGGACGAAAAAATTTTGATGCTTGTCAAAAATTGCGATTTATCGAAGCCGATGTTCAAGGCTCGTTCCTCGGAAGTTTTCGACCTTGGCGACGAAAAGGTGCTGAAACTTTACTTCGATTCCGTATCGAAAGAAAACGTCGATATCGAACTTCTGAACACGACCGTCGCGTTTGAAACAGGCTGCACGCCGATGGAATGTTTCGGCAAAGTCGAAGTAAACGGAAGACAAGGGCTCGTTTTCAAAAAACTTTACGGCGAATCTTTGACGAACATGCCGATGAAAAACCCCGCGATTTTGTTCAAGGCCGGGAAAATCATCGCCGCGCTTCACACTCATGTTCATTCCGCGCACTCCGACAAACTCCGCGACGTCCGACGCGTCGCGCTCGAAACCCTTGACAACGGGCTTTTTACTTTTCTTTCGGCAGAAGAATCCGAAAAACTTAAAAACTATATTTTCGCCCTGCCCGAAGCCGACAACATAATCCACCTCGATTTCCACACCGACAACATTATGTGCGACGGCGACAAATATCAGGTCATCGACTGGATGACCGCCTGCAAAGGCCGTCCCGAGGCGGAACTTGCAATGATGCACTTTTTGTTCCACGACGCGGAACTTTTCCCCGGCAGTTCCAAACTCAAAATATTCCTTATGAGTACCGTCCGCGTGTTCATTTACAACGGATTTATCAAAAACTACGTAAAAATGAATAAAGGCTTCACAATGGACAGCCATAAGCCGTGGGACGTCGTCGCGTACGTTCTGCGTTTGGGCATCTGGGACATCGCGTCCGAGCGCGAACTTTTGCAAAATAAAATAAAAGCGGAAATCAAAAACATAAAATGAGCAATTTTGAGAAAAAAGTCAAAAAACTGAAAGAACTTGACGACAGAATTACCGCCGAAGAGAAAAACGGCTGCATTTACCTTTCGGGCGAAGTCGACGACTGGAACACCGTCGTGAAGGCGGGGCGCATCGCCGTCGACAAAAAATATATCGGCGTCGTCAACGACGTGAAACTGAAAGGCTTTGTACAAAAGCAATACGTTCCCCCGATTACCGACAACGCTCTGGACGGACTTTCCCCCGACGTTCTGATTATCGGCGCGGGGCTTGTCGGCGCGGCAACCGCAAGGGAACTTTCAAAGTACAACCTTGACGTACTTGTCGTCGAAAAAGGCGCGGACGTCGCGGCGGGACAGTCCTCACGAAACGGCGGCGCGGTGCACGTCGGCATAAACTATTCCCCGTCGTCGCAAAAACACAAGTATAACTACGTCGGAAATCAAATGTACACCGACCTTGCGCGCGACCTTGACGTCCCGTTTGAAAGGCTCGGTCATCTTTTGCTCATCGCGAAAAAGTGGGAGCAACTTCTTCCCCGCCTTCTTGTGCTTAACTCCAAGCGGCTGAAAATACCCGGCGTCAGATACGTCGACAGAAAAGGACTGCTGAAAATCGAGCCTTACGCCCCGTCGTGGGCAACGGGCGCGCTGTATATGCCCACGGGCGGATTCACGTCGCCTTATAAAATGTGCGTCGCCCTTATGGAAAACGCCCTTGAAAACGGCGCGAAAATCGCGCTGAACACGATGGTTTCGGGCATGGACGTCGAAAACGGCAAAATCACCGCCGTAAAAACCAACCGCGGCACTCTGCACCCGACGATCGTCGTAAACTGCGCCGGCGTTTATACCGACGTCATCGCCGATATGGCGGGCGACAGAACCTTTACCATTCACCCGAGAAAAGGCACGGACATAATCCTTGACAAAAAAGTCGGAAAATACATCAACACGACGGAAGTCAAGTCGCCGATAACCGTTTTGTCCGACGAAAAACTATCGCTGAAAAAACGCATCGAAATGACGAAATTCGCCCTGTCGCACGAAAACACGAGCAAGGGTATCGCCGTCATTCACACGGTCGACAAAAATATGATAATAGGACCGAACGTCCTGGAAACGCCCGACCGCGAAGACGTCACAACCGACAAAGAGACGATGGACTTTATCATAAACGAGCAAATGAAAGTCGCCGAAAATATAAAGCCGTCCGACGTCATCGCATACTTTTCGGGAGTGCGCTCGCCGACCTACGAAGAAGATTTTCAGGTAAGAAAAGGTATTTTCACCGAAAATATTCTGGAAGCGGCGGGGGTACAATCGCCCGGCGCGACCGCCGCGCCCGCAATCGCCGTCGACCTTGCGAAATGGGCGGTCGAATACGTGTCGAAATTCAAGGCGGTTGAAAAGAACGCTTCCTTTAACCCCATAAGAAAAAAGCACCCGCACCCGAAAGAAATGTCGGAAAGCGAGCGCGACGCGCTGATAAAACAAAACCCTGCGTACGGCGAAATTGTCTGCCGCTGCGAAGAAGTGTCGAAAGGCGAAATTCTGGACGCGCTGGACAGTCCGCTGCCCGTATATACCCTTGACGCGATTAAGCGCAGGTGCCGTCCCGGTATGGGCAGATGTCAGGGCGGTTTTTGCAGCCCGACGGTCGTGAAAATTCTGGCGGAGGCGAAAGGCGTCAGTCCCGAAGAAATCAAAAAATCGTCGGAACGCGCCGTCATACTTTTCGGAAAAACCAAACGTGCGCCGCGCGAATAATGGCAAAAAACCTTGCTTTTTTCACGCGCGTGTGATAACATCAATATACTAAATTACGGATAAAATATACAAAATCTTTTTTGATAAGGAGTTTTATTATGAGTAACTTTACAAAAAACATCGGCGAAAAACGCACGCCCGTCACGACGCCCGCGCATATCGTTGAAAACGGCGTCGCGCATTACGGCACGTTCAGCGAGCCTTTTCAGGACTTAAACCTTATGGATTGCAAAAAACCTTTCTTTATGAAGACGCCGTCGTTCATCAAACGCATGCGCCTTATCGAGTGGGAAGCGTTTGAAGTCAACATGGACGAAGGCTCTCTCATCAGCGCGTGCTACAACATGGGTCCCATCGGTTTTTCCATTTTCGTATGGCACAACAACGCCGACAACAAAATTTATGCCTGGCGCAATCTCGTGCCCGTGAAACGCGCGAAGGTCGCAAAACAACTTTTGTCCGACAACTGCTACTGCAAAACCAAAAAGAGCGAATATAAGATTATCAACGATTTCGCAAACGGCAAAGCGCAATGCGTCGGTCATACCAAAGGCAAATCCGGCGAGTTTGCAATCGACATTTCGTTTGAACGTCTTTCACCTCTTGCCAACGGCGTTATGCCCCTTATGAAAAACAAGGACGGCTCGTTCAGAAACCCCCTTTACAGCGAAAAAGATTTCTTCAAGGCGACGGGTACGATTACGTTAAACGGCAAAACCTATAAACCAACGAGCGCTCGGTCGGTATCATCGACGACCACAAAGGATATTATCCCTTCTTCTCGCACTACGACTGGCTCACCACGATGGGCAAGACCGAAATCGACGGCGAACAGAAGTTCTTTGCTTTCAACCTGACGAGAAACCAATCGGTCGATCAGGTCAATTACAACGAAAACGTAATCTGGCTGGAAGGCGAATCTTTCCCGATGCCGCCCGTGGTATTCACCCATAAAGACGGCAAAAAGAAAGCGAACGAATGGCATATCCGCGACGAGGCGGGACAAGGGCTTGTCGATATCACTTTCAAAATCGACAACGTGTTTTATATGCCCATTCCCGTGGCTGTTTATTACGCCCTGCCTTACGGCAAGATTTACGGCTACGTCACCGACACGAACGGCAAAAAATACACCGTCGACGGCATGGTCGGTATCGGCGAAGACAAAACAACTCGCATTTAACTTTGAAACTCCAAACAAAAAGCACTTCTTTGCGAAGTGCTTTTTTTGTGGTAAAAATTTGGTTTTTTACATAAACATTTTCAGTTTGTTCGGCACAACTTTTATGTCAAGGTATCTGTCCTCGATAATCTCGCCGTCAAGTTCAAACCGACTGTCGTCCAGAGCCTCGATAATGACGCGGTCGGTGCGGAATTCTTCAACGGTTTTGTCCTCGACGTGTTTGCCTTTCAAATTTCAGAAGCATCGACGGAATCCGTCTTTTTTTCATTTCGTTGACGATAACGACGTCAAGTTTCCCGTCCGACACTTCCGCGTGCGGGCAAATGGGCAATCCGCCGCCGATAAAGCCGCCGTTGCCGATTCCGATCATAAACACGCTTTTATCCATCGTTTTTCCGTCGACAATCAGGCGGAGTTTGTGGAAGCGGGTATGTAACAGGGTGTAAATCAAGGCGTAATTATACGCCGCGCTGCCTTTCAGTTTTTTGACTGAGGCGTATTTCACAAGGACGTCCACGTCCATGCCGCCGCCCGCGACGTTCAGACACCTTGTCGTGCCGAGGTCCATATAGTCGACGTAACCGACGTTGCCTTTTAAAATTACGTCAAGTGCTTTTTCGACGTCTTTGGGGTGACCGGACTTTTTGATAAAGTCGTTGCCGCTGCCGCACGCGATAAGCCCGAGCGTAACGTTTCCAAAGTTTTCAATGCCGCAAAGCACCTCGTGGAAGGAGCCGTCGCCGCCCATTGCAATGATTTTTGTATCGGGTTCACGCGAAAGTTCCCTTGCGATTTCGGTTGCGTGGTGCGCGTATTGCGTTTCATGCACGATATACGGCACTTTTTTGGCGTCCAGCAATTTTTTGACCGTTTGCAGCGCTTTTTGGCTTTCGCCCTTGCCGCCGACGGGATTTATAATAATATGATACATAGTCTTCTCCGAAAATATTGTTGTATATATTTTATCACCCGTGCGGCGCGCTGTCAAGATTTGGCGGGTTTTGCGGGTTTTGTCGGTCGTACGGCTTAAATCTGTTGCTTATATAATTATATAATTATTTTTAATCATATACTTGCAAACTTATTCGCGGTGTGCTATATTATCTCTCGAAAATCAAGTTATGGAGCACACTTTATGAAAAAGAAACACGAATTCAAACTTTGGCAGGAATTCAAGGCGTTCATCAATCGTGGCAGCGTCCTTGATCTTGCAGTAGGTATGATTATCGGCAGCGCGTTCACCGCAATCGTAAACTCGCTTGTCAAAGGTATACTTCAACCCCTTATCAATATGATTCCTTTGGGACAAGACGGCAAAAGCCTTCAAGTCGTCCTGAGAGATCCCGTCATCGACGCGACGACAGGCGCAGTCGTAAAAGAAGCGGTCATTTTGGACTTCGGCGCGGTTATTTCCGCAATCGTTACTTTCCTTCTCACCGCGCTTGTACTCTTCCTTGTCGTGAAAGCAATCAATAAGGCGCGCGAAATCGGCGACAAAGAAAAAGCAAGGCTGGGACAACTTGCACAAAAAGTAACGAAAGAACGGCGACGCCGAAACGACGGAAGCCCAAGAAGAAGTCGCAGTCGCAGAAGAAGCCCCCGCAGAACCCGCTCCCGTTGAAGTCGCGCCCGTTGAACCCGCTCCCGACAAAACGCAGGAACTGCTTTCGGCAATTCTTGACGAACTCAAAGCGCAACGCGCCGACAAGGAATAATCCAAAACCAATGAAAAACCCCGAAGCAATTCGGGGTTTTGTTTTGCTCTTTAAGCAATAACTGTTCCTTAAAAAACTAAACGTTCTTTGTCAGTCGTTTGCTCTCTTTTCGACCGTGACTTCGCCGTCGGTGCATTTTACGACGATTTCTTTTTTCGGTTTCTGCAATGCTCACTTTTGCCCACTCGGCTTTCGTCCCCATATAGCGGAACTCGGTGTTGTAGGAATCGTTTAGGAAACTAATTTTAACGACACTTGTCGGAATATTCATTATTTGTGCATAGTCGTTGCTGATACTTGCGCTTATTACGGGCAATTCGACGCCGTCAATCGTATATTTTGAGGCAATCGTAAATTCCTTGAACTCCATGCCTGCCTTTCGTCCTGAAAACTCACGTCCTTCCTGTCCGTTGATATAAGTCCTTTCGTAAATGCCGACAGGCTGGGACTCATACGATTTATAATCCTTAAACTCCTCGGGCACGACTAAGTTCGTCTTGTTAAAATCCTTATAAACAATCTTTGACTCTTCGATCTCGGTAACTATGCTGTTCTTGTTTTCGACGCGCACTTTGATATCGTCGAATTCCTCGTCGTTATCTTTGTATATTTTGTATGCAAACAAGAAATTGTTGAGGGAATCAAGTTCTTCCGTGACCGCATCAACCCAGCTCATATTGATTACGTTGCCGTCCAACGAATAAACCGTTTTCGTTGTTGTTTCGCCTTTTTTTGACAGATTGTAATATCTGCCGTCCTCGTAAAATACCATATCGATTTGGGTTTTCACGCCGTCTTTTTCGGTTATTTTGCAAAACCCGTTTTGGGTGGCGTAAGTGATTTTGTCTTCCCCGTTTTCTCCTTTCCGTCGCGACCATGGTCAAACTTTTGATATCGGCGTTTACAAGCGCCGCCATAATCTCTCCGGCGTCCATTTTATTGTTGAGTTTCAGTTCGCCTTTCTTGTTGCAGGCGGCACATCCTATCGCCACAGAAAGGACGAGGATTATCGCCATCATTATAAATACAAATTTCTTTTTCATAATTTCGCCTCCTTAGTCCTTTGTGATTTCGACGTCGCCGTCGGTGCAATGTACGGTAAATGTCTGTGACAAGCCGTCTTTTTTAATTTCGACTGCTCCCCACTGCGCTTTTGTTCCCGAGTAATAAATATCGCTTGAAGAATAAACCACTTTCTGTAAATTCTCAATGTAAGTCACACTTGCGGGAATCGTTAATTTGTTGCACTTATTGCTGCTGTCTTTACCTATTATCGCAGTGACCGTTTTCCCGTTGAACGTTTCCGGAATACTAAACTTTGTAAGGTAAATTGAGCTCGGTGAACGCAAACTTTCCGTCGATTTCTTCAAAGCTTGCGGCATACGACGTCGTCGCGCGGGTGGCATAATCGCTAAGTTCTTGCGGCACTTCAAGCGTGGTTTCGTTGATTTTGGAAAGGGTGACCCGGACGTCCTCATCATTGGCGATAATAATAAGTTTGCCCTTTTCGACTTTTACCGAATAATCGTTCTTATAGCCGTTTTTTTCGTTGTAAATGTAACCCTCAAGAGTATCTAAAACATAATAGTTCATCAAATAATATCGATATTGAGTGGCTTCGGACGATTTTGCCCCCAACATATCCATAATATCGATGCTGACGTCATCGCCATCTTTGTTCATTGTATAGAATCGTTTGCCGTCATAGATATATGCGCTGAAACTTGTCTTATCGCCCTCGACGTGCGTCAACGAAAACCCTTCGGTCGTTGCGCGATAATACTGCGTATATCCCTCGCTTTTCATCTCAAGCGTGTACGACTTGACGTCGCTTTTTACGATTGCCTCATAAACTTTTTCGGGCTTCATATTCTTTGTGATTTTTACCTTGTTTTTGTTGCAAGCGGTAAAAGAAAACAGCGACGTGAACACAATCGCAATCGCCGTAAGTGATAAAAGAATTTTCTTTTTCATTTGCCGTCTCCGTTATTTTGATATAATTATTTTATTATGTATCAAAACGAATTGTCAATAATTTTAAGTTGTTGCGCTTTACAAGACTTTTCGGCTGCCGGGAAAAAATAATACAAACCTTGTTCGGCACGCATTGACAACGCCCCGAAAATCGTCGTATAATTTGTTTATCACCTACGAAAAAAAGGCAACATTACTTTATGAAACTCGATCTGAACGGAAAATGGCAATTCAAGTCGTCAAGGGACGCGAGCTTTTTTGACGCGGTTGTTCCCGGCACGAACTTTCTGGATCTTATCCGCCTTGACCGCATGAAAAACCCCCTTGTGGACGTTTCGCCCGAAAACACGCGCGATAACGAATGGTTTTTCCGCGCGGGCACGGACGACTGGATTTATCGGAAAACTTTCAACGTGAGCGAGGACTTTTTGAAAGCCGACAAGGTTTTCCTTGTGCTGAACAAAATCGACACGCTCGCTTTCGTCGTTCTGAACGGCCAGGAGGTCGACCATTCCGAAAACGCGTTTCTGCCTTTCCGCCGCGACGTGAAATCGCTGTTAAAGCCGGGCGAAAACGTGCTGGAAGTCAGAATCTGCGGGCCGGTTGCTTTCGTCGTCGGCGCAACCAAACTCATCAAAACACCGAAAAATCTCAACGGTCTTACGGGCGACGTGCATATAAGAAAACCCGCCTTCCACTTCGGCTGGGACTTTGCGCCCTTTGCCCCCGCGTCGGGCATCCGCGAAGACGTGTATCTCGAAACGGCGTGCGGCGCGGAAATTTCCGATTTCAGAATATCGCAAAAACACAACTCGGACGGCGCGGTAACGCTGTCGATGACGGCGCGCGTCGAAAGATACAATACGACGGACGATTTTTCAACCTTCTTTTCGGTGCTGTCCCCCGATAAGTCGGAGTTCAACGCAAAAGGCATCGAAATCGAAACGGCTTGTTCAAGGCGGATATCGAAATCAAAAACCCTAAGCTTTGGTGGACAAGAGATTTGTCGGATAAGCCCGAACAACCTTTGTACGAAGTCGTGGTAAGTCTGAGCCGCGGCGACGAAATCGTCGACGGCAAAATCGTGAAAATCGGTCTTCGCGACCTTGTTTTCGACAACAGCCCCGACGAAATCGGCAAAAACTTCCGCTTTACGTTAAACGGCGTGCCCCTTTTCATAAAGGCGCGAATTACGTCCCGCCCGACGTCACGGACGTTTTCGACAGGAAAAATGCCGTCGTTTGCTTTCCGACGTCGAATTTATGAATATGAATATGATAAGAATATTCGGCGGGAGCGGATACGAAAACGAGTTTTTCTATGACGAGTGCGACAAGCGCGGTATCCTTGTGTGGCAGGACTTCCCGTTTGCGTGTCAGGGATATCCCCTTTTCCTGCCCGCGTTTATGGAAAACGTAAAAAAGGAAGCGGAATATCAGGTGAAACGTCTGCACTTCCACCCGTCGCTTGCGCTGTTCTGCGGCAATAACGAGATTGAGGCGATGTCCGTCAACTGGATGTTTTTCTCGCGCTATATCGACGTGGCGGAACCGTTTTTCTATTACGACCTGAAAAAAATCGTGCAAGAAAATTCCGACGTTGCGTATATCCCCGGCAGCCCGTCGGGCGTGTCGTATATGTTCGGATACGCCGCGGACAACGTCGGCGACGCGCATATCTGGGCGGTGTGGCACGGTATGAAGCCCGCGACTTATTTCAAAAAACGCCTGCCCCGCTTTGCAAGCGAATTCGGCATGATGAGTCTGCCGTCCGAAAACAGTATGAAAAATATTCTCGGCGACGACGAAAATATAAATTCCAAAAAACTGAAAGCCCGCGACTTTTCGACAAACGGCATCGGCAAATCAAGTATTATACCCTTGAAAGATTCAACGCGCCGAAAGATATTTCGGGTTGGGTTTACGCCTCGCAAATCGCACAGGCGGAAGGTCTTCGCGAAGGGGTGTCGCATTTCAGGCGCAATAAGCCCACCGTGAACGGCACTATCGTCTGGCAACTCAACGACGTGTTCGAGGGGCTCAGCTGGTCGGTAAGAGATTTTGACGAAAGTATTAAAGCGGCGGGGTATTATTTAAGGCGTTATTACGCGCCCGTCGCAGTCAATATCGACGTAGTGGACGGCGGTTTTTACGTCCACACTTTCAATGACACAAATAAGGATATTTCAGCAAAACTCACGTTTAAGGTGTGCAATTACGACGGTGAAGTGCTTGTTGAGAAACATAGCGACATTACCCTTGCCGCCGGAGAAAGCAAAATGCAACTTGCACAAGGTATGGCAATCGTGAGAAATCAGAACAAACGTTTAAGGTGTTTTGCTTATGCGGAACTTGAAACGGAAGACGGAAAATATACCGACACAAGGCTTGTAAGACGGGAAAAATACGCGCGACTTTTGCACCCCGTCATCAAAAGAGAATACGACTTTATCCGCGACGGCGTGCTTAAAATCACACTTTCAACGGACGTGTTTGCGCGCGGCGTGTTCATCAAAAACAATATTAACGGCGCAAAGTTTTCGGACAACTTCTTTGACCTTGTCCCCGGCGAAACAAGAAATCACGGTAAATCTCGGGCGCACTTGCCCCATAAACGGTCTTGACGAATCGCTGCCGATAACGTCCGCCGCCGATATCGAAATCAAGGGAAATTCCGCCGCCGCGTTCTTCACAAGGCTTTTCGTGTCGCTGCACCCCGTAAACTTCTTTAACAGTATTTATTACAGAAAAATCCCGCGTAACGTGAAGAAACGCATCGTCGCGTTTTTCGACGAACAGGAAAAGGAAAAAGAAGAATAAAAGCACAAAGAAAAACCATCGGGAAAACACCCGATGGTTTTTTGATTTCCGCCGCTTATTCCACGACGATTTCTTTTATCATGACTTCGTTGCCCCTCAAAAGATAAGTCCTTTCGCTTTTGCAATACGGGCAGATTTTGCCGTATTTGACCGTTTCGTATTCTTTCTTGCAGTCTTCGCAGTACGTCACGGCTTTCACCGGTTCGATTTCCAGCACGCAACCTTTCAGAAGTTCCGTACGGTTTGCGTTCCAGTTCCAGCAATCGATAAGCTGGTCGTTGACGACCGTCGATACTTCGCCGATTTGCATGACGACTTTCTGGACTTTCGTCGCCTTGTTTTCGACCGCGACGTCGCGCACTATGTCCGCGATATGGAAGACCACCCCGAGTTCGTGCATAAATTACTTATCCTTTTTGGCTTGTTTTGCCGCTTTTTTCTGAGCCTTATGGCGTTTTTGCGAAGCCTTTTCTTCGGGCGTTTTCTTGCCGAACGCGATTTTCATACCGCGTTTTATGGCGTACGGTAAAATCTCCTTGAACTTATCTTCGCTTCTGCTCATCTTGGAGCATTCGGGATGTTCGCGATGCAGATGGATTGCGTCGAATTCGCACTTCGTGGTGCAGACACCGCAACCGATACATTTGTTTTCGTCGACGATGCTCGCGCCGCAGCCCAAGCACCTTGACGCTTCGATCCTGACCTGTTCTTCGGTGAGAGTGCCGTGCAGATCGCGGAAAGAGTGCTTGTCGCCGTCGAGTTCTTTCGCTTCCTGTCTGCCTGCCGTATCGTAGCTGTCGATGACGATGTTGTCTTTGTCAAGCTCGACAAACTGTCTTCTGTTGCGGCCGATGGTCATGCTCGTGCCGGGCTGTACGAAACGATGCAGCGATACTGCCGCGTTCTTGCCCGCTTCGATTGCGTCGATTGCGAATTTCGGTCCGCTGTATACGTCGCCGCCGACGAAAATGTCGGGTTCCGCCGTCTGATAA
Source organism: Clostridiales bacterium (assembly GCA_022009995.1). GTDB lineage: Bacteria > Bacillota > Clostridia > Christensenellales > CAG-917 > CAG-349. The sequence continues at coordinate 756,539 of CP091734.1, read as the reverse complement.
GTCAGAGAATCCGCAACGGGATAATTACCGTGATGGAACTCAACCTTCGTGCCTTTCAGCAAGTCGTTCCAGACAACGGACTGACCGATTGCGAAGATGACGTGTTGCGCCTCGACCGTAATCGTGTCGTTTTCGTCGTATTGCGGGTTGAAGCGATTTGTCTTCGGATCGATGACCGACAGGCATTTCTTGAACACGACCGCTTTAACGTTGCCTTTCGTCTTTCAGAATCTCTTTGGGACCCCAACCGTTGTTGATCGAGATGCCGTCTTCGAGCGTTTCTTTGATTTCGTTTACGGACGCGGGCATTGTTTCGCGCGATTCGAGACAGTACATGCCGACTTCTTCGGAACCGAATCTGACAGCCGTGCGAGCGCAGTCCACCGCAACGTTGCCGCCGCCGATGACAACCGTCTTGCCGACAAGTTTTCTGTCGTGGTTTTCGGTTGCGTCGTGCAGGAACGATACAGCCATATCCGTGCCGATTGCGTCTTCGCCGGGTACGCCGGGGAGTCTGCCGTCCTGGCAGCCGATTGCAACGTAAAACGCCTTGTAGCCTTGTTTTCTGAGTTCGTCGATGGTGACGTCGGTGCCGACGTTCACGCCGCATTTAATTTCGACGCCGAGTTCGCGCAGTACGTCGATTTCAGCCTCGATGACGTCCTTTTCGAGTTTATAGGAAGGAATACCGTAAGTGAGCATTCCGCCGGGACGCGCGTTCTTTTCAAACACGGTGGGTTTGTATCCTTTCGTCGCAAGATAGTATGCGCAGGAAAGTCCCGCAGGGCCTGCACCGATGATTGCGATTTTTTCGGACCATTGCTTATCGACGTTCGACGGAATGACGACTTCGGGAACGAATCTCGTTTCCGCGTGCAGGTCTTGTTCCGCGATGAACTTCTTGATGTCGTCGATTGCGACGGCTTCGTCGATGGTGCCCCTTGTGCAGGCGGCTTCGCAACGCTTATTGCAGACGCGTCCGCAGATTGCGGGGAACGGATTGTCCTTTTTGATAAGTTCCAACGCTTCCCTGTACTTGCCTTCTTTTGCTTTTCTTATGTAGCCCTGAACCGCGATGTGAGCGGGACATGCAACCTTACAAGGCGACGTACCCGTTTCGTAGCAGTTGATGCGGTTGTTGTCGCGGTAATCTTCGTCCCACTTGTCGGGTCCCCAGCTGAGATTGTCGGGGAGTTCGTGCTTCGGATATTTGATTTCGCCCTGTTTCGTGCAAAGTTTTTGTCCGAGTTTTACCGCGCCGGCGGGGCAGTATTCCACGCACTTGCCGCACGCCACGCATTTGTCTTTTTCAACCCTTGCGACGTACGCGCTTCTGGACATATTAGGCGTGTTGAAAAGTTGCGACGTACGCAGAGCGTTGCAGATATTGACGTTGCAGTTGCAGATTGCGAAAATCTTGTTTTCGCCGTCGATATTCGTGATCTGATGTACGAAACCGTTCTTTTCGGCGTTTTTCAGAATTTGCATTGCCTCGTCGTAAGTGATATCGCGGCCTTTGCCCGTTTCGCGGCAGTAATCCGCCATATCGCCGATACCGATGCACCATTCTTCACAGCTGTCGCCGCAGCCTTCGCCCAGTTTCGCCCTGCCGTAACGGCACGAACAAATGCCTACGCCAAGGTGACCTTCGTACTTTGAGCCAATACGAAATATGCTCGATATCCATTGTGCCGTTTTCCATCTCGATTGCTTTCTCGACGGGGATAACGTGCATACCGATTCCCGCGCCTCCCGGGGGAACCATAGCCGTGACCATTGTCAGGGGAAGATACGTCATACGCTCGAAGAACATCGCGAGTTCCGGATGGTCGTCAAGCTGCTTCTTTATCATGTTCGTGAATTCCGCAGAACCGGGAACGAACATCGGTAACGTATAACGACGGATTTTCTTTGCGCCCTTAATGGGACCGTTGTGGTCGTAATTGTCGCCGTAATCGTATTCCAGAATACCGATTCTGCTCATGTCGTCAAGCAACTTTTGAAGTTTTTCTTTCCCGAGTTCGGGATTCTTTGCAAGAAGGTCTTCAAACGTATAGTGATGGCGCACTTTCATTTTCAGCGCGACGTCCGCCATTTCGTCGGTAACCACGCAGGCAAGTCCCCAGTATTCGGGATCGTTTACCGTGACGCCCAGAATCTTATGGTCGACGCAGTCGGTGATTTTCTTGCGAGTTTGAGAATTTTTTCACGCGGATTGGGATCGCCCATAAACTCCGGTGTGTAAGCTTTACTCATCTCTGCCATTGCTGTTTTCTCCTTTGAAAATTTGTTTTATAAATTTCGTTTCGAGCGCGCCATTTCGTCGCCCTTCCTTGCACATACGATAAATACTGCGCGCGGTAGGGCTTCAAAATTTTCGCGTCGTTAAAACCTTTTTTGTAAAATTCGGGTGTTTTTGATACGTCCTCTTTTGCAAGAATTATCGGATTTTCCGTCCGAAATTGCCGCATTTTCAATATATCTTTGATATATTTTTGTTTACACTATGAATAATAATACGAAAATTCGGGAATGTAAAGTATTTGCACGATTTTTTGTGATTGTAAAGATTTGGTAGAAAACCTTAAAATCCTATCATCCTCGCCTTTTTTCAACAAAAAACCGCCCGCATCCGGACGGTTTTGTTTGTTGTTTTTTGACTTTGCGGTTACTTCTTTTTAAGAACGTCGTCGAAGAGTTTCAGGTTGTCGAAAGACGGTTTGTACTTGCCTTCTTCGATGCCGCGGATTATTTCGACCGCCCTGTCGTTGACGGGAGTCGGCACGCCGACCTTTCTTCCGTACTCGCTCACGACGCCGTTGATTGCCTCGACCTCGCAAGGTTTGCCCTTTTCGATATCCTGCAACATACTTGCGCGGATAAGGCGGTGTTTTTTGATTGCGACGGGAATTATCGCAAACGAGATTTTTTGTTTGATCGGGTTGTTGTAATCCAGAAGTTTTACGACGTCTTTGCCCTGAATCGGCTCAATATGAATGCCGCCCGCGCGGGTTGAGTCGATGATTTCTTTTATGATGCGTTGCGCGCAAAGTCTGCTTTTTTTGTTGTCCGCGACCTCGCCGAAATTGCAGCCGAGCACCGCCGACATTCCGCTGAATGCGGAGTTTACGAGAAGTTTTGACCACCTTACCCCTATGAAATTGTCTTCAACCTCGACTTTGCCCATTATGGACAGAATGCGGACGATTTCCTTGAAATGCTTGTCTTCCTGCGCTTTTTTATTGAGTGCGCCGAGCGCGAAAACCAAAGCGTCGGGTTCCGACGTGAGTTCGCTGACGCCGGGAGCGGTCATTTGCGCGCCCCAGCCGATTGCACAACCGTACGTCCTGTCTTCGCCGATTATTTCGGACACGCTGTGTTCCGGAAGACCGTTTTGCATCGTACAGATTACGCCGTCGTCCTCCAAAAAGTTTGTGAGCATTTTCACGACTTCTTTGTTGTTGAGCTGCTTTGTCATAAGGAAAATTATGTCGTATTTTTCCTTCATTTCTTCGGGCAGCATCGCGTTGACTTTCACGTTGAAATTCGCTGTCCCCGTGATGGTTGCGCCGTTCTCTTTCAACGCGGCGACGTGCGCTTTGTTCCTGTTGACAAGGTCGATTTCCTCGCCGCTTTTCGCGACGTATGCTCCAAGTACCGTTCCGAGCGAACCCGCTCCGTAAATGCAAACTTTCATATTAACTCCTTAAAATTTTCAATCAAAGATATTTTACCACGAAAAATCCTTATTTACAACGGTTGACAATAATTTATTCACTTTTAGCGGCATTTTCACGGCAGCGGTCTTTCAAAAATTTCGGCGAAATCTCGTTGACAACCGCCGTTTACTTCTATATAATGCAATCAAATGAATAATCTCGCCGCCGGGTGAGCGCGTCAAATTGCATCGTTAGGCCTTTGAAGATGCAACCTGGCGCTTTTTTATTTGTGGAGAAAAAATGAAAAACCAGACCTTGAAAGAATTTTTTAAATACGTGTCGGCAAACGTGATTGCCATGATCGGGCTGTCCTGCTATATTCTGGCGGACACGTTTTTCATTTCTTTGAGTCTCGGGAAGACCGGGCTTGCCTCGTTGAATCTGGCAATGCCTTCGTTCAGTATCGTTTTTTCAATCGGTCTTATGTTCGGCATCGGCGGAAGCACGAAATTCGCCATATACAAAGGCGCGGGGGACGTCAAAAGCGCAAACAGAGTGTTCACTCACACTGTTTTTGTCGTTGCGTGTTTTGCGGTCGTATTCGTGCTTCTCGGCGCGTTTTTAAGCGGTCCCGTGGCGTCGTTTCTCGGCGCGGACGGCAAAACGTTTTCGGGGAGCAAGACCTACGTGCAGATTATACTTTGCTTTGCGCCCTTTTTTATGTTCAACAACGTTCTGCAAAACTTCATCCGCAACGACGGCGCGCCCAGACTTGCGATGACCGCGTCGCTTCTCGGCAACCTTTTCAACATCGTTTTCGACTACGTTTTTATTTTCCCGTGCAAACTCGGCATGCTCGGCGCCGCCCTTGCGACAGGCATTTCGCCCGTAATCAGCATGCTTATTCTGATGATTTTCTTCTTCCGAAAGAAAAACACGTTCCGTCTTGAAAAGACGAAACTATCTCTGCGCGTGTTCGGCGAGATAATCTCGCTGGGACTTGCGTCGTTTATTGCGGAGTTCGGCTTCGGACTCGTGATGATGCTCATCAATAAGTTGTTCAAGTCGCTTGGCGGGGATACGGCGGTTGCGGCGTTCGCCATCGTCGTCAACGTGTATTACGTGATAAACGCGATTTTCAACGGGATTTCGTTGGGCACCCAGCCTATAATCAGTTTTTCATACGGACAGCACGATTTCACGAGAATACGACAGGTGCTGAAATACGCCCTGATTACAATCGGCGCGACCGCCGCCGTCCTGTACGTTATTCTGTTTTTCTCGGCGGACGGCATCGCGGCAATCTTCAACACGGAAAAAGCGGAAGACCTTCAAACTTGCCACGACCGGCATAAAACTGTATTTCATTTCTTCGCTGTTTTCGGGATTCAATCTGTTATTTTCGTCATACTTTTCGGCGTCCGACAATGGCGTATGTTCGCAAATCATCACCCTTCTGCGCGGAGTCGTGCTGATTATTCCGCTTGCTTATCTTTTCGCACATCTTTGGAAAATCACGGGGCTTTGGCTCGCAACGCCCGCCGCCGAAATGCTGACGCTCGTTGCGGCGATTATCATATTCTTTGTCACACGCAAAAAACGCGCCGACGCGGAAATCCCCGCCCCCGTTTCGGAACAGGAATAATCCGCCGTACGCGTTCCCCTTTTTCTGATTTTATCTTTTCTTTCCTTTTGTTTTCTGTTTTTGACGGTAACGACAAGTATTATCGTCGCGATAACAATCAGCCCGATGCCCGTGGACAATACTATGATGATTTTGGTCACCTTTCCGAGCGGCGGCTTGTACCTTTCGGGATTTTCCGACGCGCAAAGGAAAAGCGTGAGATCGCCGTCGGGCAGTTTCAAAACGCGCCTCGTAAACCCCGCCGTCCTTTAAGAAGTCGACGGTTTCCCCCGTTACGGTAACCGAGCCGTCCGGATTTGTCACGCTCTTTCGCGTTTCGCCCCTTAATAAGTACATGTCCGTATATATCCGTATCGTAAGGTTGTTGAAGTCCGCCCAGCCCGCCGCGGGACTTAAAAGATAAGTGTACGAATACACCGGCGGCACGTAATTGCGGGTTGCCGACGGATAAAGCGGCGCGGATACAGTGTTGACAAGCGTTTCTTCCGGCGCGAACGTAAGAGTGTAATCGTACCAGCGGAACAAGAGCGTGCTTAACGAAAGTTCCCACACTTGAAACACCGTCGACGCTCTGCTTTTAATCAGCGCAACCGTCGCGTTGTACCAGTCTACGTCGCTGACTTCGCTTCCCGCCGGTCTGAATTTCAGGGCGTAATCTTTGAAATTATACTCGACCTTCTTCCCTTTGACGACGCTTCCCCCGACGCTTTTCCACTTGTCGTCAAAGAAACTGAATTTGCTTTCGATATCAGTAACGTCTTCCCCGACAAACGCCAGCGTCAGCTGCCCGCCTTTCAGGCCGTCCTGCCATGCGACAAGTTCCATTATGTCCCCGTTTTTTTCGTATTTGACGTAATTATCCGCCACTATGTATTTAAGGTTTTTCACGTTGTCCGAAAACTTGACGTACGTCGGTAATTTTCCATTTGCACCTTTAACGTCCAAACGTATTCGTAAACCGTCAAATTTGTTGAAAGAGTATCGTCGGCGATAAAGTCGTCAGAAAAGTATCGAAGGTCCTCGTCAATGTCGAAATTTTCAAAGGGATCCGCCTTATAAGTATGGCGGATTGTTTTGTCTGCGTCTTTTCCGTTGGTTTTTACCTTAAAGTATTCCTTGTCCGCCTCGGTCTGCGATTCGTCATACGGAACGAATCCGAAAGGAAACAGACACCTTGTTTCGACAATCAGATTTGTCGGATTGCGGAAAGTGTATTCGGCTGTAACTATGCCCCGCCTGACGTATTCCTGCACGGGAATAAATCGGTCGGCGGAATAAATATGAAAAGTCAGATCTTCCTTGTCAACGACTATCGGGCTGTTTTCGGTCTTAACGATAACCCCGCTTGAATCGTAGCCTATCGTTTCTCTTGGCGCGGAATTCGCTTCCGAGACGGCGGGCGACGAGAATGCGACCGACGAAAACAACGTCAACGCCATGGTCAGAAGAAGAATTATTGTCTTTGTCCGGGTTTTCATTTTTGTCCTATTTTATTTCGGAAAACAATTCTTTTCCGACTCCGCATACGGGACAGACGAAATCGTCGGGCAAGTCTTCGAACTCGACAAGCGGAATCCCGTTTTCCTTGCAACTTTCTTCGTCGTATACCCAACCGCATACTTCGCAAATGTACTTTTTCATTTTTGTTCTCCTTTTGGTTTATTTGTATTTGATTTATTTCATAAGTTCAAACGCCGACGCGTCGTGCTTGCATATCGGACAAATGAAGTCGGGCGGCAGTTCTTCGCCCTCGAAAACGTAGCCGCACACTTTGCAAACGTACGATTTCTTCTTTGGCGCGACGGGCTTCGGCTTCACGTTTTTCTGATATTCCGTATAAGTCAGCGTGTCGAGATCGGAAAACACCGCCGCTTCTTCGACGGAACAAACGAACATGTCGTGCGTACCGAGGTCGATTATCTGCTCCGCCGCAAGGGATATGAACGCGTTGCAAAACTTTGGCATTACGACAAGCCCGTTTTCGCTCCTTTTCGGCGTTTCTCCGAAAAACTTGTCGACGGTTCTGCCGCTTTGGAAACCGAATCTTTTGAAAACGTCAAAGGTTGCGTCGACCGACAGGCAGTTGACGTTCATTTTCAGCGTTTCCAGAATCGTCCCGCACGAGTAATTCTGTTTGTTTACGCAAACGGCGACTCTCACCGGATTGCTTGTGACCTGCATTACGCTGTTTACGATGCAGCCGTTGTCTTTTCTTCCGTCGTTGGTGGTCAGAACGTACAGCCCGTAGCCGATTCTGAACAATGCGGAAAGGTTAATTTTCTCTTTTTCGTCCGTCATATTTATTCTCCTTTGTTTAATTCTCGTTGTTTGTTCGCACCGTATGCAACCGCCGCCGCGCCGCACAGGGACGCATAGTATCCAAGCCCCGAATATTCGATTTTGACGGTTTTATCAATCGGAAGAAACAGTTTATCGTTGATTTCTGCGATAAGGTCGTCTTTAAACAGGTCAAGGCTTTGGGATACTCCGCCGCCAAGATAACATACGTTCACGTCAAGAAGAGTCGCGGCTTTCGCTATGACCGCACCCAGTGCTTTTGCCGCGCGCCTGTATGCCGCAACTGCGATTTCATCGCCCTCGATTGCAAGCGCGCCAATCTCTTTCGCCGTCCTGTCCTGCCCCGTTTTTTCCTTGTAATAAGCGGAAACCGCCCGTCCCGACGCCACCGATTCAGACAGCCTTTCTTCCCGCAGGTACAAGCCTTTCCGTCTTCTTCGACTCTGATATGCCCGAATTCGCCGGCGCAAAAGTTCGCCCCGACGTAAAGGCTTCCGTTCAGATACAGCGCGCCGCCAACTCCGTTGCTGACGGTGATCCACATAAAATCGTCGACGTCCGCCGCCTTTCCGAAAACTTTCTCGGCAACGGCGCAAGCGTTCGCGTCGTTTTCGGCATACACCGGAATCCCAAGAATTTGTTTAAGGTCTTCCGCCGCGTGCCAATCCCTTATTCCCAAAAAAGGCGCGAGCGGACATACGCCCGTATCGCCGTTCACCGGCCCCGGCAACGAAACGCCGCATATTTCGGGCTTGTATTTCCATATACGGCGCAGCCATTCGTTTTACGTCCGCATACAGCGTTTCAAGCGAATAAGCCGACGAATATTCTTTGCGATCGTATTCGACGACAATGCCCGTTTCGTCAACGACGCCCACCAGAACTTTTGATCCTCCGATGTCGATTGCAAGACACTTTTCCATTTTTCTTCTCCTTTCAGATTCCTGTCAAAAGATAATCCGTACTTGCTTTTCAAGGACTTTTTCGGTTTTCTAAAACAAAAAAGCGCAAGGAAATAAAATTTATTCCGATTGCGCTTTGATAATTCTTCTCATAGGCGGTTACCTCCGTCGCGGAGTTAAAACTTCCGATTAAAAATTATTGTCGTTTGCTCCTTCCTGTTTTAGGTATGAATATTTTATCACAAAACTTCGTTTTTGTCAATTTGTCGCGTTCTGCCGAAAAAGGCGTTGTTTCGCATCTCAAAGGTGCTCGCGGTTCTTTTTACCGTTTACGTTTCCGAGCGTTATTTCGACAACCGCCCCGTTTTCGTTGCGCGCCCGGATTTCCCCGCCGTGCATTTTGATTATTTCCTTCGTGAGAGCAAGCCCTATGCCGGTATTTCCCTTTTTGCCCGTGTAAAACCTTTCAAAAACGTGCGGAAGATCGTCCTTGTCAATGCCGTCGCCGTCGTCGGAAATCGCGATTATCGTTTTATCGTTTTCGTTTTTGCACGCAACGGTCACCGTCGTTTTGCAGTATTTGAACGCGTTGGATATGAGATTTGAAACGGCTTTTCGTATTTGCTTCTCGTCACACAAAACCGCCGCCTCGCAGGAAAGTTCGGTTTTAAGCGTCTTATGACTGTTTTCAAAGACGGGCGCAAACGAATTTGCGACGCTTTTTATTATTTCGGTTACGTCGGTTTCCAGAAACTCCGGTTTTGCCTGTGCGGAGTCGATTTTCGACAACGCCAGCAGTTCTTCGATAAGCTCCGTCATTCTGTCGCTTTCTTCCATAATAACGCCGGCGGATTCTTTTACCGGGAGAACCCCCGTCTGTATTCCTTCCGCATAGCCCTGAATCGCCATAAGCGGCGTTTTCAGCTCGTGCGAGGCGTTCTGGAAAAACGACTGTCTTATCTCTTGCGCCGATTCGATTGTCTTGCCTAGCTTTAAGCCGATGGCGCATATCACCGCACCCACGATTATCACCGCGACGCAAAACAACAGGTTGAGCCAGCGGACGTAATTTAATATTGATTTTATATCGACGTACAAAACGTACTCGTATTTATCCGTTAAGTCGGCGTCGGACGAATAAACCGCCAGAACAACGTCGCGGTTTTTGTCTTTCATTCTGTAAAACTCGCCGCGGACGGGCTTTTTATCGTCACAAAACGCCAGCACGGCTTTTTCCGTTTCGGTGAGATACACAAGGTCTTCGTTCGCCCCGCCGGTTTCCAGATACGCAACGCTCGAACTCAGAAAATTCATGCCCGACTTTTCGTCGTCGTGATTTTCGCCGATTTCTTGTTCAATCGCCTTTTTCGCCTGATTTTCCAAACTTTTCGGAACAACGACGTTTACGACGACAAGCAAAGTGCAAAGGATAAGCGCGACCGAACATAAGCACGTCAGCACTATTTTCAGTTTGATTTTTGTCATTCGTCTTTCACCGCCGCGCTTAGTTTGTATCCGTATCCCCACACGGTTTCTATGGTTACGACGCTTTTTGCCGCGGACAATTTCTTTCTTATCCGCCTTACCGTTTCGTCAATGGCGCGCGTTTCGGTGTCTTCGTCAAACCCCCAGATTTTGTCCAGCATGCTATCGCGGGAATGGGTTTTCTGCGGTTCTTCCATCATAAACGCCAGCAGGCTCATTTCGGTTTTTGTCAACGGAACGGCTGTTTTATCGGCAAAAACAGAATGTTCATCTTCCGAATACGTCAAATCGGCATGTTTCAAAACCTTGCCTTTCGACTTTTTGTCGCCGCTCATTTCAGCCCTTCTCAAAAGGGCTTTCACCCGCATTAAAAGCACGGTCGGGCGGAACGGCTTGGTAAGGTAATCGTCGCTGCCGAGCGTTATCCCGTTGACGTAGTCAAGCTCGCCGTCTTTGGCGGTAAGAAGGATTATCGGTACGTCCGAATACTTTCTTAATTCTTTCACGCACTCGATTCCGTCGCGCCCGGGCATCATAATGTCAAGAATGACAAGGTCGGCAGGCTCCCTTTCAAACGCGGCAAGAAGAAGGTCGCCCGTGTCATACGCGCTCACTTCGTACCCGTCGCTTTGAAGGAAGTTTTTCAATAGTTCCCTTATGTTTTTTTCGTCGTCGGCAACGTAAATTCTGTACGCCATATTCCCTCTCTCGCGCAATCGGCATCGCTTTTCGCGATGCCTTTTGCAAGATATTTTTTGGTGGGTTTTATTTTTTATTTTCCGCAGTTTTCAGCGAAACAATTTTCATCGCATTCGATAAAAAGCACGTCGTACTCGCCGCATCCGTTTCCGGAAAAGCCGCAGGAGCCGTCCTTGCAATCGTTGTACAGAACGTCCTCGTCTTTATCATACAGTTCATCGTACAGCTTGTCAAGTTTCGCGTCGAGCGCGTCGAGTTCGTCAACGTTTTTCAAAAGCGCGGTCTTTTCGTCGTCGGTGAGAGTTTTCAGTTCTTTGATGAACGCCCTTTCGTCAAAATTTTCGGGAATTTCGTCAAGTTTTTGGAACTCTGCAAAGTATTTTTCCCAAAGCGCGGCGTTTTCGTCAAACGACTTCTGATATTCCGCCTCCAAACTTTCGATTTGTGAAATCGTCCGTTCGATTTCGGCGGTGTTCTTTTCGTTCCCCGTTGAGGCTTTCGTAACCTTATATTTCGGCAAAAGCACTGCCGTAAGCGTGATTGCCACGGCGGCGATCGCAACTACGGCGGAAAGTAAAGTTATCTTTTTTGCTTTCATTGTTTTTTCGGTTTTCATTGGTATATGCTCCTTTTTGATTATTTGCAAGCCCGTTGCTTACAATTTAATCATATCTTATCCCGAAAGCATAAATCCCCGAAAACCTGCAGTTCTTTTGCAACAATATTGCAACATTTTCCGTCGCACGGCGCATATAAAACGCGCCGCACTCCGAAAAACGTTATATAAGGATATAGGAAAAGAATTGGTATAAAATAGTATTGTTTTCCTTGGTTTCGCCGCCTTATGCCGCAGCGGTTATTTCAAAGTCGAACATTGCTTCGCCCGCATTGTAGTTCATGCACTCGGCAACCATGACTTTGACTTTGTATTTGCCGACCTCACTGGGGGCAACCGCCGACCACGTTTCTTCGCCGGCTTTCTGGAACATGAACGTTACTTCGCCCATTCCCATCACGTTGAACTTATCTTTGGTGATTTCAACGGCGTTTCCGTCATGAACTTTGCCCAGCATTGCGCCGTCTTTCAAGGTAATCATGTTGTCGCCTTTTTTGATTTCGAAATCGAATTCGGCAACGCCCGCCTGATACGTTTCGGTTTCGGCAACCATGACTTTCACTTTGTACATGCCGACCGCCATGGGGGCAACCGCCGTCCATTCGCTTTCGCCTGCCTTATACATGAAAGTGACCGCGCCGTTGCCCATGAATTTGAATTGTTCTTTCGTGAACGTCACGGCTTTTCCGTCGTACTTCTTGCCAAGCATAACGCCTTCTTTCAGTGTTACGGGGTTGGCTTGAAGAGCGGCGATCTCTTCTGTATGTTTCTTTTTGCAGACGGTGCAGTAACGGGTTCTCGCGCCCTTTTCGGTTGCGGTGGGTTTTTTCGTTACTTCCCATTTGCCATAGGTATGTTTCGCCTTATCTTTCACTTCCTTGCAGTCCTTATCGGTGCAAGCGCGCCAGTGATACTCGTTGTTGTAGGTATAGGTTTTTGAGAAGTTGTGTTTCTTGCCGCATGCCGCAAAAACCGCCATACATATCGCAAGTACGGAAACCAGCGAAATCGTCATAATAAATGTTTTTTTCATTTTGTTACTCCTTTTGTTTTATTATTTAAACGCCGCACGGCGATTAAATCAATATTTGTGCTTTCCGACCGCACACGATAATTTTACCAGATAATAAATCCGACTTCCCCGAACGATTGCGTCAGAATTGTCACAAATTTGCAACAAACGGCTTTCTGCCCGAAAATTCTTCGGGCGAACGGCGTCGTTTCTGACAATGAAAAAACGGAGATTCGTTTTTACAAATCTCCGTTTTCGTTGCTTTTTACGCCGTCGGTTTATCTTAACGCTTTATCTTCCTTATGAATGATTCCGCCGTTTGTCGCGTCGATGCGATAAGTCCACTGCGTTTGTCCGTCGTTGAACACGAGATAGAAATACGGGGTTTTGATGCCGCCGTCAACCAGCTCTTCCACGGTGAAAACGACCTTTGAGTTTTCTTCGACCGCGGCGTCCTTCAAAGCGGTTTCCTTTGCTCTTTCGATATTGATATATCTGCGGTTGTAAATCACTTCGCCGGTCTTTGCGTCGATTTTATAGCTGAACTGGTACTTTTCGATGTAGAATTCCAGAACCCAGCACGGACGTCCCGAATTTCTGCTCAACACTTCATTGGTAAACACGACTTCGACTCCTTTCGGAATTTCCGCGTCCGTTAGAGCTATCTCTTTTGCCTTGTCCAGAGAAACCATAAGGGCTTCTGCGTTGCTGTACATAATGCTACCGTCCGTCGCGTCGATGCGGTATGTCCACTGCGTTTTCCCGTCGTTGAACACGAACAGATAGTAAGGGGTTTTAATGCCGCCGGCAACCAGTTCTTCCACGGTGAAGACAACCCTGCTGCCGTCGGAAAGATCCGTATCTTGCAGCGCGATCGTTTTGGCTTTCGCCATGCTCACGTAGCGGGTGCTGAATAAGATTTCTCCCGTTTCGGCGTCGATGACGTAGGAGTATTGATACTTTTCGTTGTAAAACTCAATAATCCAGCACGGGCGTTCGGGACCTTTGTTCAGTTCTTCCTTTGTGAAAGTAACTTCGTTTTCGTCCGTGATGCCGGCGTCTTTCAACGCGATTTCTCTTGCTTTCTGCAACGAGACGAGTAACGCGACTTCGCTCTTGTCAAGCACGTGGCCTAAGGTTGCGTCGATGCGGTAAGTCCACTGCGTTTTGTCGTTATTGAACACGAGATAGAAATACGGGGTTTTAATGCCGCCGCCGACGTATTCTTCAATGGTGAACGTGAGCTTTGAAAATTCCTCAAAGACACCTGCGTCTTGCGCCGCGATTTCTTTTGCTTTCCTTATGTCGATATGGTATTCGAAAAAGAACACCTCGCCGGTTTTGGCGTCGATTTTGAAAAAGTATTGGAATTTGTCGTATGAAATTCCAGAATCCAGCACGGGCGTCCCGAATTTCTGCTCAACTCTTCTTTGGTAAACTCGACTTTTTCTTCGTCGTTATCGGCAAGCCCCGCGAATTTCAGAGCGATGCTTCGCGCGTCTTCCAAAGATATGAACAATGCCACTTCGTTTTTGTCAAGAATGTCGCCGTTGATTGCGTTGATAAGGTATGTCCACTGCGTGTATTTGTCGTTGAACACGATGCGATAATAAGGATATCTCGCGCCGATGTCGATAAGCCTTGCTTCGGTAAACTCCACTCTCGTTGTGCAGCCGGAGTCACTTAATGCGATCGCTTTGGCTTTTAAAATACCGATATAGCCGGAAACGATAATTTTGGAGTCGATATCTTTCTGCAACCAGACAAGCTCGTCAAGGGGCAGATTTGCAAGTTCTTCTTCGGACATGCTGCTGTTTTTCTTTGCGTCGGCGATAAGTTGGGCTTTGCCTTGCGATACGCCGTATTTTTTCGCGATAGCTGCCGTTTCGTCGTTGCTTGTTGCAGATGCGTAAACCACCGTGTGGACGGACTTGGTTTTTTCAAGCGCACGCCGCACGTTCTCGGACACGGACTCTTTCAGTCTGGCGTTTTCGCTCAACTTTTTGTCGAAAGAAATCAGCACGGTATCGTTGCTTTCCATAAATCCCGCCGCCTTGTATGCGGCAACGGTAAGAGCCACCGCGGTATCGAGACTTTGCCCTTTCAGCGCGACTTTTGCAAGCGCGCCTTCCGCGTCGTCATTCAGAAGCGAACTTCTTTTACTTTTCCGTTTCGGGTGATCGTGTATTCAACCCCCGGGTTGATTTCCATCGTTATCGTGCCAGCCGCCGTGTTTCCGACCGCAATCGGGGTTATCACGCCGACCGCAAGCAATAACACAAGACACGCCGCCACTGCCACCGCCATACGGCTGAACTTTACTCGTTTTTGTTTTGCCCTGACCTCGGGCTTTGCGTCCGCAATCATCTTATCGTCAATCTGACCGATTGCGTTCAATAATTTTTCCTTCTTCATAGGTAGATTTCCTCCTTTTCGAGATTTTTTTTGAGGTCGACGCGCATACGATACAAAATGGCTTTGACCTTGCTTTCGCTCATATCGTGCATTTCGGCGATTTCGCGGACGGGATACATATACCAGTATCTTTGCACGAATAAGTTGCGTTTCGTTTTGTGCTGGGCGCGTAAAAAGTTGTTTATCACTGCAACGAGATGCGCTTCGTCCATCGCCGTCTCGACGCCGCTTATGTCGGGAACACAGTTTTCAAGCTCGGACAAAACGATTTCCACCTGTCCGTTCCCGCGCTTTGCAGCCGATTGCCGCTTATAGCGATTGATGGCGAGGTTGCGGGCGATTTCCGAGAAACGCCGTCAGGTTGCCGGGCTTTTGCGGTGGGATACTGTTCCAGGCGCCAAGGTAAGTATCGTTAACGCATTCTTCCGCATCGAAATGATTGAAAAGAATGTTGTAAGCGATGGTATGGCAGTATTTCCCGTACTTTTCCGCCGTGACGGATATCGCGCTCTCGTGCCGCTCCCAAAACAATTCGATAATTTTTTGGTCGTTCATTTTGCTTCTCCTTCGACGTCGAAAAACCGTTTGCGATTTTGTCGACGATCAAACGCTGCGTCTACCTATAAAGACAACAAAAAATCCGCGTCGTTGCGTGAAAGTTAAAAAATCTCAAAAACTTTTCACGCGGCGCGGATTATAAAGTGGATTAAATTTGTTTTCACTTTTAACTTTCCGTTTATATGCCAAATAATAAAATAATACAAGCGTTGCCAAAACGCCGATATTTTCTCGTTTCACGAGATGATAAGGCGGTTATTCTTCAATCGGCGTGAAATCGAATTTAATCACGTCAAAAAGCCCGCGCGTCGTAATTTTCAGTTCGGGAATTACCGCAAGCGACATAAACGACAGGCACATAAAGGTTCGATTTCTTCCGGCACGCCCGCGTCACGCGCTTTTTTTCGCAGAATTTCGGTTTTTTCAAAACGTATTCCTGATCCTTGTCGCTCATAATCCCGCCGACGGGGAGTTCCAGCGTTTCTTCGATAACGCCGTTTCTTGAAAAGGTCATTCCGCCGCCCGCGCGAATTATTTCGTTGACGGCAGCCGCCATATCTTTGTCGTTGTCCCCGATTGCGATGATATTGTGGCTGTCGTGCGCGACCGACAACGCGACGGCGGCGTTTTTAAGACCGTATCCTTCCATAAGTCCCAGCCCGATTTTCCCCGTGTTTTTGTGTCTTTCGACAACGCAGATTTTGTTAAGTCCTTCGGTTTTGGCATATTCGCCGTTTCTGACGTTGACTTTTTTCGTTTTGTTGAACGTAACGACGTTGTCGGGCATTAAACCGATGACTTTTACGTTGTCCGACTTTAATTTTATTTTCAGTTTGTCTTCGGAAATATAATCCGTATGCATCGTGTTTCTTACGGCGGCGTCGAAAACGCTTTCCGCGTCGAACAGGGCTTTCCCGTCTTTTGCGACAAGCACGCCGTTTTTGTAAACTTCTTTCGGTCTGAAATCGTACAGGTCGTCAAACACCACAAGGTCGGCGATTCTTCCCGGCGCGATTGCCCCGCGGTCGTCGGTTTTGTAACACTCGGCGGCGTTCAGCGTTGCGGCGGTCAGCACGTCCACAGGGTTTCCCGGCTTTCACAAGCATTCTTACGTTGTTGTCAAGGTGCCCCCTTTCTTTCAGATCGCTCACCTGCTTATCGTCGGTGCAAAGCAACAGCCTGCGTTTCGTTTTGTCGGTGAACGCCCCCGCCAGCGCGTTTATGTTGCGGGTTGAGGAGCCTTCTCTCATCTGAATGTAAAATCCGCGTTTGATTTTGTCCAGGACGTCCTTTTCGCAGACGTTTTCATGGTCGGTTTTTATCCCTTTGAGCGCGTATGCGTTGACGTCGTCCTCGTTTGCGGTTACCAGATGCCCGTCGATTATTTTGCCTGTTTTCGCGCAGCATTTCAGTTTTCTCATCGCTTCTTCGTCGCCCGCGCGGACGGCAGGACTGTTCATAAATTCGCCAAGCCCGTATATGTCGGGTTTTTTATGAATTTTTCCGTGTCAGACGCGTCAATCGTTGCGCCGTTGTCTTCAAAAGGCGTCGCAGGCACGCAACTCGGCAACATAAATCTTATGTCCATCGGGACGGTTTTCGCCTCTTTTATCATATATTCGACGCCCGCTATCCCCGAAACGTTGGCGATTTCGTGCGAATCGGCTATGCACGTCGTTACGCCGTAAGGCATCACCGCTTTTGCAAAGTTTGCGGGCGATAACATCGTGCTTTCAATGTGCAGGTGCGTGTCAATAAGCCCCGCGGAAACGTACGCGCCGTTAAGGTCGATTTCCTTCTTGCCGTCGTATCGCCCGACGCCCACGATTATTCCGTCCGAAACCGCTATGTCGCACTCTTCGATTTCGCCGATAAATACGTTCACGGCTTTGCAGTTTTTGAAAACCAGATCCGCTTTTTCTCTGTGCGTGCATTGTTCGATATGTTTATCCATTTTCCGCTTACCTGCCTTTCGATTTTTTTATTTATATTTGTATTGTCGTTTTATATTCGTCGCGACGCCTTTCCTCTGAATACAAAAAAACGCAAAGGAACGTTTCGTTCACTTTGCGCTTCCGGTCGTGCTGTTTTTCATTTTCATGGTCGGATACCTCCGTGCCTTTCTGATGTTGGAACCATTCTATCACAAAAAAATTTGTTTATCAAGTCTTCTTGCGCCCTGTTGCGCCCCGTTTTTCGTCAAACGAAAACCGCTCGCCTTTTTCTTTTCTTCGTTTGCGGGTAAATTAACGAGTCGGGGTTCACGCCGCAGGCGGCGCGATGCACCGCATCGTGCAAAATCACTGTTTCGGAGCATAGAGAAACAGGGATTTGTTCTTGCCTTTTGCAAAGCAATCCGTGTGAAATACTTTTATGCTTTGCAAAAGCCTTCGGTCTACGCTCAACGCTTTGTTGCAAGCAACAATGCTACGCATTTGTGCGACAAATCGCACAATCGTTGGCTATGTCCGCTACGCTCGATTTCCGCAAATGCAAGCGCTTGCTTCTCTCTTCGCTTGCGGTCAGCCGCTAAAAACGACGCACCGTGCCGTTTCTTAACGCTCTCGTTCAAATCCCTGTTGTTAAGTTTCGTAAAACAAAAACGGACAAGCGAGTTTGCTTGTCCGTTATATCCATCGGAGAAACAGGGATTTGTGAAATAGCGCAGCGGGTGAGTTTACTCACATAAGCGGAGCGTCAGCCTGGCGGTGACAGGGTTCACGCCGCAGGCGGCACGATGCACCGCATCGTGCAAAATCCCTGTTGTTAAGTGACGTAAAACAAAAACGGACAAGTAATCACTTGTCCGTTTTGTTTGGCGGAGAAACAGGGATTTGAACCCTGGCTACGCTTCTCACGTACTACTCCCTTAGCAGGGGAGCCCCTTCGGCCTCTTGGGTATTTCTCCTTAAACCGAAAACGCGTCACAAAAGATGCTTAATTATAATAGCATACGAGTTTGCATTTGTCAAAAGCATTTCGCAAAAAAATGCTCAATATGTGATAAAGGTTGAAAAAACAATTATATTTTATCAATCGAAAGCATTTTAAAAAGGTCGTCCTCGGTGACGGTAAGGACGTTTTTCCCGCGGCGGACTGCGGACTCAATCGCCCTTTCTTCTTCTTTTGAGGGATTGCCCGCAAATATATCGGCGCGGCCGACGTGCGATTCCATAACGCCGCCCCTGTCCCGGACTTTTTCGACGATAAGCAACATCTCGCGGAAGTGATTGTCAAAGTAATTTCTGGACACCGCGACGTGTTTTCCGAACAACGATTTTTCAACCGAAGAATCCGCGATAAAGTCTTCCAGAAAGTGTTTGTATTTGTTGAAATTGCTGCCGCGCATTAAATTGCTTCCCGATGTACTGTTGCGGTTTATTGCACAAATAAGGCTTTCTGCGCGCGTTTTGTAAAGATAAACCGTGTTATACGCTTTATGAACACCCATACAGTTCGGATACTGCGCGATAAGTTTATTAAGCGACAGTCCCAGCTTTTCGCAAAAGTTTTTGGTGACGAGCATCGACACTTCGGCGTCGTCGTCGCTCTTATGCGGGACGTATTTGTTGACGTCGAGGTTCAGTTCTTCCACAAGTTTTTCGGTGCTGAACGGGTTTATGAGATTATTGTAATCCTTATGAATTGTCTGCACGTCCACGAAGTCGTAATCTATTGACGGCAGGTTGTAACGCTTGCAGGCGTTGTCCAGAAACACGGTGTCGTTTTTGTGCGAAAACCCGATGACGGTCTGATCCTTATATTCGATAAGCGATTTGATTTTTTCGTACAGCGCGGGGAAAGTCGGGCTTTTCAGAAAAACTTCTTTCGGGTACGCCATTTCGATGCCGGGGTAGGTTTCCCTGTTTTTCTTGCCCCAGGCGCCCGTATGGAAAATCGCCTCGGGGTTCATCAGAATATCGTCCTTTTCAAGTATGCGGAATTTTTCGTCGGTCAGAACGTAACCGAAACTGCACATACTTTTACCTTCGCTGCACTCTATGTCGAAAAACAAATATCTCATAACGGCGATTAGTATAACACATCTTTTGATACTTTGAAAGCAAGACCGTATATTTTTTGTAAATTTGCGGATACTTTTTTCGGAGGTATTTATGAAAAATCTGAAAAACAGCAAAACTTACGAAAATCTGGCGCGGGCGTTTGCCGGCGAATGTCAGGCTCACGTCAGATATATGTTCATCGAATACGGCGCGAGAAACGAAGGCTACGTCGCGTTGTCCGAAATCATCGACAAAGTGGTTTACGAAGAATTCAATCATGCACGCATGCTTTATTCCTTCCTGCAAACCGCCGACGAAAACGTCATCAAAAACATCGATATTTCCGCGGGCTTCCCTTTCAAACAAAAATGGAATCTCCTTGACAACCTTGCATTTGCCGCAGAAGACGAAAAAAACGAGGCGGAAAGAATCTATCCCGAATTTATGGAAACCGCGAAAAAGGAAGGATTCAAGGATATCGCGGGGCTTTTTGAAAACCTTATTCAGGTTGAAACCTGCCACGAAAAACTCTTTCTCGACCTGCACGAGCAGCTGAAAGATTCCGCCCTTTATAAACGCCCGAAAGCGGTAAAATGGAAATGCTCGGGCTGCGGCTATGAAACAACCGCCGAATCCGCCCCGAAAGAATGTCCGCTGTGCCACGCAAAGCAAGGCGCGTTCATGCTGAAATTAAACGACGGAAATTAAATCAAATTGATAGATTTATTATCAAAAAAAAATCAATTTTAATAATTGCGAAAAAAATTAGCACTCGACTATTGACACTGCTAATTATCGGTTGTATAATGCAAGCGTAAAGAGGTGAACGATATGAAAAATCAACTTCAATCTTATGGTTTTTAGCAAGTATTCTGATGATTGCCGCGGGTATCGTGTGCTTTGCGTTGCCCGTTGATACCACGCTTACGACGCTCGCATACGTAATCGGTGCGATCGTACTCGTAATCGGCGTTGTGGAAATCGCAATGTTCTTCACGACGGTCGGACTTTTCGGCGGTGGTGCGTTTCTTGCGGACGGCATAATCACGACGATTCTCGGCATAATCATGCTTTCAAACGAAAACGTCGTCGCAGGATTCCTGCCCTTCATTTTCGCAATGTGGTTTATTTACGAAGGCATTTCGGAATTGTCGATGGCGATTGCCGCGGGCAGACTCAAACTGCCGTACTGGTGGGTACTTCTGATAACTTCGATATTCGAAATCGTTTTCGGTATGCTGGCGTTCTTCAATCCCGTCGGCGGCGCGATATATCTCACGGTACTTCTGGGCGTGTTCCTGCTTGTACACGGCATATCGATGCTGGGCGACTGGTGCGTCGCGTTCAGGGTCAAAAACTTTTTCAGAAAGTGGATGGGCGATATGAAAACAAACGCCGACGAAATCGACGGCTGACAAACGAATATCCATTCCGGGGACGGGTTTTTCCGTCCCTTTTCTTTTGCCGAAAACTTAATTTTTTGAAAAAAATTCGCGTCGGGCGGTTAATATCCTTGCTATTATTTTAAGATATGTATATAATACAAAAATCAAACGAGAGATAATAATATGAAAAGAACAGATTTAAGAAACGTTGCAATTATCGCCCACGTCGACCACGGCAAAACCACGCTGGTTGACGAAATGCTTAAACAAGGCGGCACCTTCCGCGAGAATCAGCAGGTTGAAGATCGCGTTATGGACAGCAACGCCCTTGAACGCGAACGCGGCATCACCATCCTTGCGAAAAACACCGCAATCCATTACAACGGCGTGAAAATCAACATCATCGACACCCCGGGACACGCGGACTTCGGCGGTGAGGTTGAACGCGTCCTGAAAATGGTCAGCGGCGTGCTTTTGCTTGTCGACGCCGTCGAAGGGCCGATGCCCCAAACAAGATTCGTTTTGTCAAAGGCTTTATCGCTTGGGCTTAAAATAATCATCTGCATAAACAAAATCGACCGTCCCGACGCGCGTATTCACGAGGTCGTGGAAGAAGTTCTGGGACTTTTGATTGACCTTGACGCCACCGACGAACAGCTGGACAGCCCCATCGTCTATTGCAGCGGCAGAAAAGGCACAAGCACCCTTACCGAAGGCGCGGAAGGCGAAAACCTTATCCCGCTTTGAAACGATTCTGAGCCATATCCCCTGCCCCGAAGGCGACGACCAAAAACCTGCAAAACTGCTGATTTCCGCAATCGACTACAACAACTACGTCGGTCGTATCGGTATCGGCCGCGTCGAACAAGGCGTCATAAGGACGAACTCCGACGTCGTCGTCAGCGACTGGCACAACCGCATTCAACCTTATAAGAGCAAAATCGCCAACCTTTATCAGATCGAAGGCTTAAAGCGCGTTCCCTGCGAATCGGCGGCGGTCGGCGACATCGTATGCGTTTCGGGCATCGAAAACATCAACATCGGCAACACCGTGTCAAGCCCCGAAAACTCCGAACCGTGCGAGTTCGTCAAAATTACCGACCCCACCGTGCAAATGACTTTCTCCGTAAACGACAGTCCCTTTGCCGGCAAAGAAGGTAAATTCGTCACCAGCCAACGCCTGAGAGAAAGGCTTTATTCAGAACTTCTGAAAGACGTTTCCCTGCGCGTCGAAGACACCGACAGCACTGACAGTTTCAAAGTGTCCGGTCGTGGCGAAATGCACCTTTCCATTCTTATCGAAACAATGCGCCGCGAAGGCTATGAGTTTGCGGTATCCACGCCCAAAGTCCTTTTCAAAAAGGAAGGCGACACCCTGCTTGAACCTATCGACAGGCTTGTCATCGACGTCCCCGGCGACTGCAACGGCTCGGTCATGGGCGCGGTCGGCGCACGTCGCGGCGATCTCGTACACATGCAGGCAATCGGCGACAGAATGCGCCTTGAATTCGATATTCCGTCGCGCGGACTTTTCGGCTTTAAGAGCGAACTTCTGACGCTTACCCGCGGCGAAGGCGTAATGAGCAGCATATTCCTTGAATATCAACCGTATAAGGGTGATTTCCCCCGCCGTAAAACGGGAAGCCTTGTCGCTTTTGAAACGGGCGAGGCGGTTACTTACGGTTTGTTCAACGCGCAGGAAAGGGGCATCCTTTTCGTCTCCGCAGGCGAACAAGTGTACGAAGGCGAGGTCATCGGCTATCCCCCGACGCTCGGCGATATTACCGTCAACGTCTGCAAGAAAAAACATCTGACGAACACCCGCGCGTCCGGCAGCGACGACGCGTTGCGCCTTATCCCCGTCAAAAAACTTTCCCTTGAAGAATGTCTTGAATTCATCGCCGACGATGAGTTGTTGGAAGTCACTCCCAAGAGTTTACGCATCAGAAAACGCATCTTAAACCACGAGTTGCGTATGAAAGCGCGTTTCGCAAACGCATAACAGGAAATGGTATATCTCTTTTTCGGAATCTGCATAATCGCGGCGACTTTCTGCCTCGGCTTTCGGTCGCTCAATAAAAACTTCTGGGGGCTCGTCGCAAAATATATCGCGTCGCTGTCCTTTCTGATAATCGGAATTACCGCATTCGCAAAAAACCCCGCCTGCAACATGAACTACTTCGTTCCGCTGTTTCTCGGGCTTATCTTGTGCCATGCCGGCGACGCTTTCCTTGGCGTTAAGGAACTTACTCCGACGTACAGAAAACGCCTTATCCCCATCGGTTTATTCGCATTCCTTCTCGGCCACGTCGCCTTTTCAACGGCGTTCAACTTGACAAGCGGTTTATTTCGTGACGGCAATCGTAGCGGCGATCGCGGCAATACTGACGTTTGGCGGCTCGTACGTCTTTAAGTTTGAAATCCCGCTGTGGATGCGCATACTTATCACCCTTTACTCCTTTACGGTAACGTTTACGGCGGTGTCCGCATGTTATCTGTACGCGGTGCAAAAGACCGTCGGCGGGCTGCTTGCGATGATTGGTGCGCTTTTCCTGCTGTTCAGCGACACGTGTCTGTCGTTCGTGTACTTCAAAGAATGGCGTGCAAACCGCACTTTGTCCGTTCTGGAACTCGCGACCTATTTCGCAGGACAGGCTTTAATCGCATTGTCGATAATGTATGTGTGAAAAAACAGTTGCAAATTTCAAAAAATATTATATAATATAGCAGTACGGCAAAAACCGCCGTATTATCGGGGTGTAGCGCAGATGGTAGCGCGCATGGTTCGGGACCATGAGGCCATGGGTTCAAATCCCGTCACTCCGACCATAAAAAACACACACGCGTTGTTTGCGTTGTGTGTTTTTTATTTGTCCGCAATAAGGGATTTGAACGGGACGTTAAGAAAACAGCACAGTGCGCTGTTTTTAGTCCCCGGCGTGTCAACCGCGTTAGCGGCGCAAAAAAAGGTGCATAAAAAGCCTGCGCCCGTAGGGTTGCGGAGCAAATCCCGTCACTCCGACCAGAAAAAACACACACGCATTATTTGCGTTGTGTGTTTTTTATTTGCCCGCAATAAGGGCTTTGAACGATGTTGTAAATTAAAATTCTTTGTGCAATTTGATTTGAACGAAAATAAAAAGACGAGCGGTCGCCCGCTCGTCCATCCTGATAATGGCATTTCAGCCAAAGACTTAAAAAGCCTATATTCAATATATTATAGATATTTTATTAAGTCAACCATAAAACCTTATGTTTTTGCAATGAAAAACCCACGGCTTGCCGTGGGCTTTATAAGGTATTTAAGATTATTGTTGCGGTTGAGGTTCGGCAGGCTGCACCATATTTCCGTATTTCACGCGGTTTGCAACCTCATACAGAAGTTTCGGATTGTCGGACATAATGCAATCCGCGCCGTTTTTAATGAGCGTTTCCATCTGGTTGCCTCGTTGATTGTCCAGAACTGGCAGGCGATGCCGTACTTGTGCGCGTAATCGATGAACGACTTGCTGCCAAGGAACGGGAACCAATTCATATAAGGAATTTGCAAAACGTTGTATTTCACCGTGCCGAGGTCGCGGTTCATAAGGTAACTCAAAAAGATTTTCAGAACTTCAAGGATACCTGCGGAGCGGTTGATTTTGCCGTTGTACACGTTGGCGTTGAGATAATCGAAGTAATCGCTGATATCGCCGTTGAACGTACCGACAACGACTTTGTCGAACATATTATACTTTTCCATAAGCGCGCAAAGTTGTTGCGCCGCGTATTTGCCGACCGAGCCTTTGTCCTTGATTTCGATGATATAGCGATATTGTTTGCCCGCATTTTCCGCCGCGACAATAACTTCTTCCAGCGTAACGACGCGTAAATCGTTTGCTTCTTCGACCGGCAAAGTGTTCAGGTCTTTGTAAATACGCTTATCTTCAACCTGGACGCTGCCCCTTTCGTACGGGAACCAGTATCCAAAGTTCAGCTCTTTGATTTCCGCAAGGTCTTTGTCGCGCGGCAACACGCCTTCTCTGCCCCAGACTTCGACGCTGTTTGTGGTGCGGTCGAAATTTTCGTCGTGAAGAAGGATAAGCTCGTTATCTTTCGTCAGGTGCAGGTCAAATTCCAGAATGTCGACGTCGTAACCTTCGTTCATACTGTTCAGACAGGTTTTGATTGCCTTCATCGTGTTTTCGGGATCCTGTACGCCGCCTGCGCGGTGCGCCGAACGCAAAAGCCCCGTCGTGTTGTAAACTATGTACGGATTATTGTTTTTTGTTTCGGCATACGAAACGCTGTCGTTTGTCGTTGTGACGTTCCCGCCGGGCGCAGTCAATGCAAACGCCGTTACCGAAAGAGCGACGACAAGCACTGCGATAATCGAAAATGCCGTAATCTTAAATATTGACTTTTTCATAACGTTTACTCCCTTTTTATATAAGTGTTAATTGTTTTACAAATTGAATTTTTTTACCACTTCGTCTTTCATGGCGGCAAGGTCTTTTTCCGCCGAATCGAAGGAATCTTCTTTCGTGGCAAGATAGATTTTGAGTTTCGGCTCCGTACCGCTCGGGCGGACGCACATCCAGCAGTCGTTTTCAAGCGTGTAAAGAAGAACGTTGGACTTCGGCAAAGTGATTTTTTCCTTTGTGCCGTCGCATTTCGTCGTAACGCCCGTAAGGTAATCGCTGAGCGCAAGGACTTTTTTGCCCTGAACCGACGAAATATCGCTTGTGCGGATATCGTTCATAATCTTGTTCATTTTGTCCATGGCGTCGATGCCGGTGAAGCCGAACGAGAATGCCCTTTCAAGGAAATATCCGTATTCTTTATAAATCTTTTGCAGCCTGTCGTAAACGCTCGAACCTTCGTTTTCTTCAAAGCAGGCAAGCTCCGCAAATAGCATCGAGGCGACGACGGCGTCCTTATCGCGGGCGTGCGTGCCCGACAAACAGCCGTAACTTTCCTCAAAGCCGAACATAAAGGTATATTCGTGAGTCTGTTCCCACTCTTTTATTTTTTCGCCGATGAACTTGAACCCCGTCAACACGTCGAACACGGTCGCGCCGTAATCTTTTGCGACGACGTTTGCAAGCCTTGTCGTAACGATGGTTTTGACGACGGCGGCGTTTCGGAAGCGTTCCTTTGTCGCGGTTGCGCCTTAATATATAATCCATAATAAGAACGCCCGTCTGGTTTCCGTTCAGAAGGACGAACTCGCCCTTGTCGTTTCGTACCGCAACGCCCATTCTGTCGCAGTCGGGATCGGTGCCGATAACAACGGCGGCGTTGACCTTTTTCGCAAGCGCGACAGCCATCGACAGGGCGTCGGCTTCCTCGGGATTCGGCACGCGTACCGTCGAAAAGTCGGGATCGGGATTGACCTGCTCGGGAACGGTAACGACCGGCATACCCATTCTTTCAAGCATTGTCGTGACGGGCATATAGCCGCTGCCGTGAATGGGGGTGTAAACGATTTTCATTTTGTCGCGCTGCGCTCTTACGGCGTCTTCGGACAACATAAGTTTTTCGATTGCCGCAAAATAACGCTCGTCCAGGGATTTCCCGATGACGGTGATATTTTCGTACGTTTTGCCGTCGGCGTTTCTTATGTCGCTTTCGGTAATGCCGATTTTCTTATACGGCGCGAAATAATCCTTTTCTTCTTCGATAAACTTCACGACGACAGCCGTGTCTTCGGGCGACATCTGCGCGCCGTCTTCGCCGTAAACCTTGTATCCGTTGTAAATTTTGGGGTTGTGCGACGCGGTAATCATAATGCCCGCAACCGCGTTCAGATTGCGGATTGCGAAACTGCAAACGGGCACGGGGCGTACGTTTTCAAAAAGATATACGCGTATGCCGAAAGAATTCAGGACTTCCGCCGAAACAATCGCAAACTCCGTCGAAAAACGCCTTGTGTCATAGGACACCACGACGCCGCGACGCATCGCGTCTTCGCCCCTGCCGATAATATACCTTGCAAGTCCCTTCGTCGCGCGGGCAACCGTGTACACGTTCATTCTGTTAATGCCTGCGCCGAGAACGCCGCGCATACCCGCCGTTCCGAATTCGAGTTCCGCCCCGAAACGGTCTTTTTGTGCGTTTAAGTCATCGGAAATCGCCGATAATTCCGCCTTTTCGTCGGCGGTCAATGCGCCCGATGCAAGCCAGTTTTTGTAGATATCTCTGTACTCCATAGCCTTTTTGCGATTTTTAATCAAGTTGTCAACAATAAAATCACCCGATGTGGATAACTTTGTGGATAACTTGCCCCTATTGATATTTTACTGCATTAGTATTATATATGATAATGAGTGTAAAGTCAAATTATCCCCGCAAGTTGATTTTCTTTATTGTTATCGTCCGCCACTTTTTTGGTGCCGCGCGCCACGACTTTTTGCTGCGATTTATAAAAGTCTTTCCGGATTTCCCTGCGGAACACGCATTCCCCGTTCATATACTTTTCCATTATTCCGCGGCTTATCACGCCGTCCGCCCCCTCGGCAAGCACAAGTTCCTCGCCGACGTTCATCGTGTCGTCGTCAATATATTTCACGTCCCGCGGCGCACTTCCCGTGATTTCCGACACAAGCCGCACTTCATAGTTCAACGGGCTTCCGTATATTTCAACGTACAATTCGTCGTCTTTAACGTACGATTTAACGTATATCGGATACCTTCCGTCGTTTACAAACTTAAAGTCAGTCATCGACGACACCATCGCGTCGAAACTTGCCGGCACGTATTTTACGGGGAGCGAGTGGCGCGATACGCCGATTATCGTCAGATCCGCATACAGCACGGCGTTGTATAAAGTCGTCGATACCTGACATACGCCCCCGCCGACGCCGCCCTGAAATTTGCCGTCCACGATGACCGGAGCTTCCAGAAATCCGTTTTCGGGTGTCCTTGCCCCGATTCTTTCGTTGAACGAAAAAACTTCGCCGGGGTTTACCGTCGCACCGTTAAGTTTTTTCGCGGCAAGCCCGACGTTCGACTTCCTTGCGTCCGAGCTTCTTTTGAACGCCGTCGAAAACTTTCCGCGAAGAAGCGTGTTTTCGCGCAAATCTTTTTCGGTGATTTCGGGATACAGCACGTCGTACGAAACGCTTACTACGCTTTGCGCGCCGATTACGTTTTTCACGACGTCTTTGATAAGTTTATCGAAATCCGCCTTGCGCCCCGTCACTTCGAGGACGTATTCAAACGTTTTTTCACCGTCCGGGTTGAACGTTACGCGGGCGTTTTCGGGCGGCACGTATTTTTCGTTCGCCAGATTTTCAAGCGAGCGAAGAAGCGACGGAAAGGTTTTCAAAAGCGCGTTTTTTTCGGAATAACCTTGCCTTAAAAGCCCCGTCAGTCGCTTTTCAACGTTGAACCCGAACAGCCGCTTTAACGGCGGAATACCGTCGCCGTCGGCGGAAAAGGTCTCGTCAAAACATATCTCCGTCCCGTCCACGACAATAACCCGCATCTGCGTTTTCGGCTTTGCCGCAACGCTTACCACGCATAAAAAAAGCAATACGACCAAAATAATTCTTACCTTTGCCATACCGCTATTATGTGTATATATTAAGTTTTTACTTTCGGATAAGGTTTTTTTCACTCACAGTGCCATAGTGTTGCACGAAAAAAACACTCTCCCCTAAAAAGTCAGCATTTTGATATTTAACTTCCCTTAAAACGGCGAAAATTTGATGAGATTGTGTTTTTCTCGGCGGGTTCTGAAAAATCCAGTGTACTAATGCGTACACGATTTTTCGGGTTCTGCCGAAAAAGCAAAATATCGCAAATTGTCGCCGTTTTACAGACCGAGTTTTTTGAGAGAGCGCTTGTCAACCCTAGTACAATCATACGTCGGCGATACGTAAAGGTTCGCGTCGTGCAAATCCGTGCCTGCGGTCGTGATGAGATTGTACTTTGCGGCAAGGTTCAAAAACCTTTTCGTGTCCGTTTCGTTGAAGGTGGAGTAATAACATTCAAGCCCGTCAAGTCCGTACGGCACCAGCCCCGCGACAAGAAGTTCCAACTTGTCTTTCGGGATATACACGGGGTGCGCGACAACCGCAACGCCGCCATATTTTTTGATGAGCTTCACGCCGTCCATCGGGCGGAGTCGGTAGCCCGGAATATACGCTTTTTTGCCGGAGCCCAAGTATTGATAAAAAGCGTCGGACACCGTTTTTGCAAGCCCTTGTCTTACCATTTCTTTGGCGACGTGGACGCGGCCGAGATTTGCGTTTTCAAAGTCGAGCGCGCTGTCGTCGAAAGGCACGTTAAGGGCGTGCAGTTTTTCGACGGTCTTATTTATTCTTTGACGTCTTAAATCTTTGACATTTTCAAGCTCCTGCACAAAATCGGGGTTTTTGTAGTCAAAATTGTATCCTAAAATATGGATTTCGCAAACACTGTAACACGAAAGTTCAATCCCGGGGAGCACTTTCAAACCGTATTTTTCGCCGGCGCGGATTGCCTCGTCAATGCCCGAAACGTTGTCGTGATCGGTAAGCGACATGGCTTCGATGCCGTCGTCGCGCTGGATTTTCACGACTTCTTCCGGCGTGAACACACCGTCGCTTTTAACGCTGTGCGTATGCAAATTTACTTTCATAATTCCCCCTCGGAAAGTTCCGCCGCGATGCCTTCGTCGTCGGTGGTAACCTTGTCAAGTCGTTTCTGGATATATTCGGTGCGCTTGCCGGCGCGCTCGATTTCCGTCGTGACTTCGCCCAGCTTTTTCTGCGTTTTTTCAAGGATCTGACAGAAGGTTTCAAAGTCCTTTTTGAATGCGCCCAAAAGCTTGTAAATCTCGCTTGAACGCTTTTCGATCTGCACCGTCCTGAATCCCATTTGCAAGCTGTTCAGAAGCGCGGCGAGCGTCGTGGGCCCCGCAAGAATTATGCGCTGATTGTTCAGAAGTTCGTCGGAAAGCCCGCGGATTTGCATGGCTTCGGCAAACAGCCCCTCGATGGGCAGATACAGTATCGCGAAATCGGTGGTTTTCGGCACGCGGATATATTTGCTCTTTATGCTGATTGCTTCGGCGCGGAGTCTGACGGCAAGCGCCTGTTTGGCTTCCTTAATCTGCACTTCGTTTTGCGCGTCAAGAACGTGCTGATAGGTTTCGAGCGGGAATTTCGCGTCGATGGGCAGCATAACTTTGTCGCTGGTTTTCCCGGGAAGATTGATGACAAAGTCCACTCGGTCGGCGTTTTCCGATTTGGTAAGCGCAACGTTTTTGTCGTATTGCTCGGGCGTAAGAAGTTGCGAAAGCAGGTTATCGAGCGCCATTTCGCCCCAGGTGCCGCGCGTTTTCACGTTGGACAAAACCCTTTAAGGTCGGACATTCCGCTTGTAAGGGTTTGCATTTCGCCAAAGCCTTTCGTGATTGCGTCGATTCTTTCGGACACCATCTGGAAAGATTTCTGAAAGCGTTGTTCCAGATTTTCGTTCAGTTTTTCGTCGACGGTCGCGCGCATTTTGTCAAGCTGCTTTTCGTTGCTTTCGTTAAGTTCTTTTAAGGAGTTTTTGAGTTCCGTCGTGAGTGTCGCAAAGCCTTCGTAAACGTTCGTCTGCAACCTTTCGGTGCGCTCTTCTTCCTTTCGTACGGTGTCGAGAATGGCGGTCTGGTTTGCGTTCAGCGCGTTTTGAATGGACGTGTTTTGAAGCCCCATCGCGCTCAGCACGTTTTCCCTGGTGGTTTGTCCGTCGCGTGCGATTTCGCCCTTGATGACGTCGACGGTCGCCTGCCCGATTTCGACGGACGAGTCGTTCTTTTTCTTTCCGCCACGAACCGTAAGCGCAAGCACCGCAATAAGAAGTACGACGGCGACGACGCCCAGAACGAGTGCGACTATACTAATTGCTTCCATAGTTTAATCCCCTTAAATATTGAAGTTGCGATTCCCGCGTGCGACAGTCTTCGTGCAGGACGGCGTGTTCCAGAATTTTACGCATCGCCCAGGCGCGCTTGTCCTCGGGAATTTTCGTGCCGACAAGGTCGTTGCCGTCGACTTTCAAATCGGAATAAGCAAGCGGAGTGCCGTCGGTCAGCATCTCGCGATAAACCTTATTGATTTTTTCGGCGGACACCGACGTTGCCGACGCGTCGCCTTGGGACGCTTTTGCGTCCGCCCTTTTCAGCGCGATTATATCGTTGATAATTTCAAGGTTGTCGACAACGAACATTCTGATTTTTTTCTCACTTGTCAGCCCGTCGATGTCGTACATGTGCGTGTCGATAAGCCGCAGAATTTTGTTCACGTCTCTATTCGACATTTTCAGCCCGTCGCGGCCGAGAATTTTTTTGGCGATTTCCTGTCCCGTTTTGGCGTGCATATGCATATTGCCGTATTTGCACCGAAAGCGGCTTGCCGACGTCGTGCAGAAGCCCTGCAAGGCGTAAATCTGGCGGGCAATAACGCACGGTTTCGATAAGATGGTTGAACACGTCGTAAACGTGAAAGTCGGGACGTTGTTCCATACCCTTTGCAGCGGAAATGCCAGGCAGAATGTATTCGAGCGCGCCGATTTCGTCAAGCACGCGAAGTGCTTTTACTTCGCTGTCTTTCGTCCTGTCCGACGGGTATTTTCTGTCCGCGCGCAAAATCTTCAAAAATTCCTCGCGCTTTCTTTCGCCCGAAATATCTTTCAGAAGATGCACTGATTTTTTTGCGCCGTCAAGGGTTTCTTCGTCGATGTCAAAGCCGAGTTCCGCGGCGATTCTTACCATACGCAAAATACGCAGACCGTCCTCGGAAAAAACCTTTTCGGGCGATTGCGTCGTCCTTAAAACGTGCTTGTACAAATCGGGAATTCCGCCGGTGTAATCGACGTATTCCGCCGTGTCGATGCTGTAATATATGGCGTTTACCGTAAAATCGCGGCGCAGCGTGTCCTTTTCGATGTCGCGCGTGAAAATTACGTCCGACGGCGTATGCGCGCCCGAATTTACGGGATAACTGTCAATGCGGAAAGTCGTGTATTCCGCCTGAAAACGCCTGTCTTCGCGGCTCAGAATTTTGACCGTGCCCAGTTTTTTGTTGAAATCTTTTAAGAAATTCCGTGTTGGAAAGCGCGGTCGCAAGCTCCTGCACGGTGTATTCCGCCGCAAGGTCGACGTCGCTCACGGGAAGTTCCAATAAAGAATTCCTGACGTAACCGCCGACGATATAAAGCGACGGCAGATAATACGACAGAATTTTCAGTTTTCTCGGAAGTCTGATATCCATTTTTTTATTTGTTTTCGTAAACCCACGGCGCAAGTACGCAAACGTCTTTCAGCGCGCGGTAGTCTTCGTTGTAGTCGAGCCCGTATCCGATGACGAATTCGTTGGGAATTTCAAAAAGTTTATAGTCGGGAACAAGGTCGACCTTTCTGCGCGCGGGTTTATCGAGAAGCGTGCAGATTTTAAGCGATTCGGGCTCGCGGCTCAGAAACACCTTTTTAAGGTAATTGAGAGTGATGCCCGTGTCCACGATATCTTCGACGATGATTACGTTTTTGCCCGCAATCGGCGTCGAGCAGTCTTTGATAAACTTAACTTCGCCCGTCGAGACCGTGCCTTCGCCGTAACTCGAAACCGCGATGAAGTCAACCTGCGCGTTGACGTCGTATTCGCTGATTTCCCTGACAAGGTCGGCGAAAAACATAAACGCCCCGCGTAAAACGCAAATGAACAGAACGTCTTTGCCCTTATAGTCGTCGCCGATTTTTTTCGCGACTACTTTCAGTCTGTTTCTGACGTCTTCGTTCGTGATTAAAACTTTTTCAATTTCTTTGCCGTACATTTAATTGTCCTCCGATGTAATTTCGAAAATATATTCGGGTTTTGTGTTTTCGTTGATTTTTACCTTGTCGGAAATTTCCGTGCCGACGACGATAAGTACGTCTTTGCCGATTGCGACAAGGGGAATTTCGTCCCTTTCTCTTTTTGGGATTTTTTTGTCGGTGAAATAATCGCCGAGTTTTTTCGTGCCGCCTGAAAACTTTGTGAAAACGTCGCCGTCTTCACGCGTGCGGATAACCGCGCCCGCGGGTATTTTCGACAGGTCGAAAGTAAGCGTTTTTACGCCGTCCTTGCTTTTCGCGGTTTTGTCGATTATCACGGTTTTGTCCAAAAACGCGACTTTACCTGTCGCAAACGGCGCTGTAAAGGCTTGTTTTTGCTTGGATTTTGAAAAACGATCTTGTCGTATTCTTTCGTGACGACGACGCCGTAAGGCATATCGACGCTTGCGCCGTTTTCTTTTTGCAGCAAATCGAGAATGATGAGGACGTGCTTTTCTTCCACGTCCTTTTCAACATTGAGCGCAAAAAACGCGTTCCTTATCGCACGCTTCAAAAGGAAAACGGGCGGGTTTTTCACGTCGATTCCGACGCTATCCTTCGAGATTTCAAGCGGCAGATCGAGCGTACTTAAACTCTTCCGTGTCGGCGGCAATGCGCGAAAGTCTGTTGAGGCTTCCCGTCGCGTCGCCGGCGCGGTTCAGAAGCGGCATAATTTCATTGCGTATTAAATTTCGGGTTTTGTCGTTTTCGAAATTGGTTTCGTCCACGACGTACGGCACGTCGTATTTTTTTTGGAAGTCGAGTATTTCTTCCTTCGACACGTCAAGGAGCGGACGGACGTAGCCGCGCGTTTCCTTTTGCATGCCCGAAAGCCCTTTTATGCCCGTGCCGCGGATTATACGCATCAATACCGTTTCCGCCTGATCGTCTTCGTGATGTGCGAGAAATACCTTGTCGCAATCGCCGTCGATAAGCAGTTTTTGGAAAACGCCATATCTTAAAGCCCTTGCGGCTTCTTCTTCCGTCTCGCCAAACTCTTTCGCGCGGCGCAATGAATCGACCTTGAACGCGCGGCACTCTATGCCGTGCGAACGTGCGAAATCCGCCACGAATCTGCTGTCGTTTTCGGACGACTGTCCCCTTATTCCGTGTTCGATATTAACAATGAAAAATGAAAAATCCGTCGATTTTTTCGCTTCGATAAGAGCGCGCAAAAGCACCATCGAGTCAACTCCCCCGCTGACGCCGACGGCAATTCTTTGATTTTTCGCTGCCTCCGAAACGTTTTGGATAATCTTTTCTTTCACGAATAAAATTATACTATCATCCGCGTTAAAAAACAATAATTTTATTAAATATATATTATTAAATGCGCGAAAAGATTTTGACCGTCAAAACCGTCGCGTCGTCGCTTGCCCCGTTTTTCACGGCCGCATCGAGTATTTTCGACGACAAAACTTCGGGATTTATCCGCCTTTCTTCGTCAAGAATTTCCGCGATTTCGCCGCCCGTCGTAACGTCGGTAACGCCGTCGGACAGCAACACCACAACGTCGTTTTCGGACAATACGCGACGGGTGACGAAAGGCTGCACGTTTTCGACCACACCCATCGGGAGTGCGTTTCCTTCAATAATTTCCGGCTCGTCACCGCTTTTAATCACCGTGAAAGTCGCGCCGAGTTTAATGAAGTTTACCGCGCCCGTGTTAAGGTTCAGCACCATAATATCGACCGCGCTGAACCCGTCGCCCGTGGCGTGCCGCGTCAGTATTTTGTTGGACACCTCCATCACGACATCTTCCGAAAACCCCGCTTCAAAGAAGTTTTCGATTGTCTTAACTGCCCTTTCTGACAAATCGTTTGCATTTTTGCCGCTGCCCATTCCGTCGCCGACGGCAAATAAAACGCGGTTTCGACATGCGCCTGACAAGAATCACGTCGCCCGAAACGTCGTTGCCCCGGCGGCTTTTTCCCGCATTGCCGTAAACGAAATCGTATCGCGGCGCGGGCGACAACACTATCCCCGCGTATCCGTCGGTCGCGTCGCTTTCGTGCGTTTTTTTAAGGCGCACTTTCATAATGCGCGACACTTCTTCGACAATCGCTTTTTTGTCGGCGTCTTCCTTTTTGACGACAAGCGTTACGTCGACGTCGGATTGCTCGCCGCACACCAAAACTTCCTTGCAATCGACGCCGCGCCTTGTGAGTTCGTCGGAAATTCTTCTTTCCCTTCGTCCGTCGAAAGACAGCGGTCGCTTGAACTCGTCCCCAAGGTTATCAAGGACTTCCGCAACGCCGCCCATTTCCGCAGCAAGGAGAGCGCGGTTTTTGTCGGCTTCTTCCGCCTGTTCGCCCGCGCACTCGATTTTAATCAGGCGATCGTTCACCGCGCCGATAAGTCCGTTCAATTTTTTGCACCTGCTTGTAATAAACGGCGGCATATCGATTATCGTGGCTTTGCCCTTTTTCATCGACGCTTCCACAACGTCGTTAAGTATTACGCCGGTATCTCCGCCAAGCGAGCGGAAACAGTTGTTCGCGTTCTCGCATCTTCCGCAAAAATTCGACGCGACGTCGTATGCGACCGCTTCCGGGGATACTTCGGTTTTCCCGCCGGACTCCGCCGACAAAAGGTTTTTCATATCTTCGAACACGCCGGCAAGCGAATACAGCCGTATCGACGTTTCCCGACGGTTTTTGTTGACGACGGATTTCCGACCGCCGTGTAACTTATTCCCGACGACGACAACATAGTTTTGTATTTTCTTGGGACAAGTACGTATGAAAACGCGCCGACGAATATCGAAATCGCGTTGACGTAACCGTATCCCGAAAACGTGTCGAGAAAGAAAAGCGAGAACGTGAACGCGACGGTCAGTGCGAACGCGCACGCCGCCTCGGGCAGATTTTTGAACGCGGCGGCAACGCCTGCGGTAATCATTATCACGGCGAAAACGCCCGCCGAACCCCCTTGAAGGCTTGCACCGAGAGCAACCGAAAGCCCCGTAACGAGCGCGCCCTGAACGCCTTGAAACGCATACGCCGAAAGCATCAGACAAAACGCGAAAAACGGATATAGCAGGTTGAAATTCATTATTTTTATCGTGAATAACGACAGCGAAAGCATTCCGACGGCGACGATAAGCGATATCCTTTCGTCGACGGTCAGACGATACCGAAGCCCCCTGACGGCGACGGCGTTCAGCGCGGTCATCAGCACGTAAGCCGCGACAAGCGTTATCACCGACGACAAAATCGGTGCGTATATTTCGCCGTTTACCATAGAAAACGCAACGCGCGGCACGCACGACAAAAGCGTAACGATAAGCGCGGTCGTCCTGTGCATCGGACGATTTAATTTGTGATATACGAAATACGCCGCGATAAACAACACCGCGGGCGTTACCGCGACGACAAGCCCGACGTACGAGAAATCTTTCAGTAAACACGCCGCAAGATACATCGGCGCAAGCAATATAACGTTCCGCCGTGAAAACACCAGCGCGGAAAACACCGCAAGTCCGAGCGGTCGCAGTCCGCCCGCGGCTTCCGCGTTTTCAAAAAGCAACAAAATTACAAGGTCGCAAAAATATCTTATAATATCGTTGCGCCTTAACGACATCCTTTTCATATTAAAAACGCTACGCCGTCCCGCGCGCAAAAAAATTCCGACGCACGAAAATATACGTCGGAATTAACTTAAAAATATCGAATTTTGTCGGATTAAAGTTTCTTTGCGGAAACAAGTTTTTTCGCATCTTTTTTGGCGACAAGGATAACCCGACCGACCATCGACTGCGTTTTCACGACGCCTATGTCGCGGCTGTCCTGCGAAACCGTGCGATTGTCGCCCAGCACAAACATTTCGCCGTCGCCCACCGTCCACTCGTCGGTAACGCCGCGCGGGAACGTGTTGCCGAGCGCGTAACTTTCGTCAAGTTTCTTTCCGTTCAGATAAACTTTCCCGTCCGAAATTCTTACGGTATCGCCCGAAACGCCGATGACGCGTTTTATCCATTGTTCGGTTTTCCCTCCGCTTTCGTGCATGAAAACGACGATGTCGCCGCGGCGCGCCTTTTTGGTTCTCAGAAGCAGAGCCTTGTCGCCAAGCGTGTCCTGCCGTCCGAAACAGAACGTCAAACGCGGTATCCTGTCGTATGACGTCGAAGTGCGAGGAATTGTATTCGGCGTCGTCGTACAGCCCGACGCTTTTCCCGCCGTACAAAGTATCGTCCATGCTCCTGCCCGAAATCCGTGTTACGTCAAACGCCGCGCCACTGATAATGCTTGCGGCGATAATGGCGCATATTATCACAATCAGGACTTGCGCTGTCGATTTTGTGCGATTAAGTTGTTTTTTTGCGATATTGTCTTCCATCAAATCCACAGAATGTTGTTGAACAAAACGTTTTCGGCGTCCTTGATTTTCATAATTTTTACAAGTCGCCAATCTTTCAGCGTTTTCCTGTCGGCGGTTTTGAAATCGGAAATTTCAAGGTTGAAACGCTGCCACTTCTTGCTTTTTCAAGATGCAGCACCGAGGTGTATTTCGTGACGGTATTCTCCGCCGTGTACATAACGATACGGACGTTGCGCTTTTCTTCAGAATACGCTTCCAGCTGCAATATGTAGTCCTCGTTGCGTATCGACGACGTTTCCGGTGGCTCCACGTCGTAGGTGCAAAGTCTGCCTTCGGTTGTCATGAACCCTTTGAGCCCGAGCGGCCCCGCTTTGATTTTCAACACGTCGCTGTCGACGACGGGGCTGAAATTTTCAACCGAAAACGGCACGGTGGTCATCTCGTTGTTGTAAAGGATTCTTTCCGTCGTTTTTGCGTCCTCGTCGTAGTCGTTAAGGGACACTTTCGTAAGGTCCATCATCAATTCCTGCGTCGAAAGCACGATCCCGTTTTTGAGCGTAACGTTTGCAAACACAAACAATATTTTGTTTTCTTCGGCGGGGTGCAGTTCGCACAATACTTCTTCGTTATTAAGCAGCACGGGCTTTCGCACTGTTCCCATCGTCTGAACGCGGGGGTGATTTCGTCGGTGGAATAATAAACTTCGGTTTTCGCCATATCGCCAATGTCTGTCACGCTTGCGTAAAGCCTGCCGTCGCTGACGTACGTCTTGATTCCGGGGCGAGGCAACGTTTTTTCCGTGCCCGCAACGACGCTTTTTGCAAATTCTATCGCGCCCGTGAAATTCTGCAAAGAAATGCTCACGTTCGTCCCGACCGAAAACGACGAAAACTTTTTATTGTGCGGAACAAGGTTGAACAAATCGGACAGCCTGTCGATATCCGCATAAGAACTGTTCGTGCCGAGCACGCAATATACGGGACAGGTCAGCATGCGCGCGTAAGCCTGCGTCGACATACCGGCAAGATAACATTCCCACTCGTCCGAAAACTGCGTGGTGGGATTGGAATCGTATTTCGGCTTGTTGAAAAACTCCGTAAATCCGTCGGCGCCCACGGGGATAACGCACGAAACGCGCCCGTCGATGCCCGCGACTTTCCAGGCAAGTTGCCCGCCTTCGAGATTGCCGATCAGGAAAAAGTTGTTTTTATCGACGTTGCTTTCTTCAAACGCGAGCGTTATCGCGCGGCGCACAACCTTCATCCACACAAACCAGGGTGACATATCCGCCTGGCACGGGCTGTATGCAAGTTCCTTATTCTCGGAAAAATTGCAGTACGAAAGGCTTTCGGGATATTCGGTAAAAACCTTTTTCTTGGGCGATCTTCCGGCGAAATCGACCGCGATGATATTGAACCCGGCGTCGACAATCAGATCAAAAAACGCCGTGCGCTTTATCGACGACTCCCCGCTCGGGAGATATAAAAACGTCGGCGCGACCTTGTTTTTTTGCACAACAATGTTCGCATACGCGCGAATTTTCCCGTCGGCAACCGTTTCCGCGGTGAAAGACACTTCTTTCGAAACGTATTTTTCGTTGTTTTTCACGCCGTTTACGACAACGTCCAGCGGCTCGGTCGTGGGATTGTAGCCTTGCCAGAGCATCATCGGCGTCATTAACTTATATTCCATATCTGCTATTATACATTTTATTTGCGCTTATTGCAAGCAATCTTAAAAAATCGTCGTCTTTCACAAATCGCGCCCCTTTTGCATAAAATTTATCGGAGGTGCGACGATGGACGACTTTGCTTTCCCCGACGAAGAAAACCTGCTTAAAATGCAGAAAGAATACGAAAAAGTATTGGGCGGAAAAACCGTTGTTTCGTCGCTTTCGTTGTCAAAAAACGGCGGCTGTCGGAACAACTATTTTTTGAAGACGCTGATTTTGGCGTTGACGATAAGTCGGATTCTGTTCAGATAGTCGCCATTTGGGGATTCGTCTTTGAAATCCCCGAAACTTTTTTCGTATAACTTATCGAAAAGTTCATAAACGTCGACGCCGCGCGCTTTGCACTTCTCAAACGTCGCGACAATCTTTTTTTCGACGACTTCTTTCATCGCGGCGGTGATTTTTTCGGTCAAACATTCCGGAATCTCGTCAACCGAAAAATATTTTCCAAGCCCGTCTTTTTCCGAAATACGGGCTTTTATTTCGACGTCGGCAAAGACGCTCGGCACGCCGCCGTTTACTTCCGTTTTGTATTTCGTTTTTTTGCTTGTTATCTGCAACCCGAAAATCTCGCCGTCGACGCTCACCGTTTCGCCGCCCTTTAAGGTCGTACTTCATATAATTTATCGCGACGGTGTCGTCCTTTTCAAGAAGCATCGCGCTTTTTCCGTTTATGAACAGCGCAAGTTTCGAGTAGTCGTATTCGTAAACGTCCCCGCTTTCGCCCGAGCCTTTATCGACGTCGTTTTTGTCAATCTTTTTTGCGGATATGCTGACGACGTTCGCCACTCCCGTCCGTGACAGATACCCGTTGAAAAAGTCCTTTACGTTCGTTGAAATTATCGACGCGTCGTCGGTTGCGGAATGCAAAGTCTGTTGCATTTGAAGCGCGCTTAGAGTCGTCATAACGGGCTTTGTTTTCAAAAGTTCTGCCGCGCTGTTTTCGGCAACGGCGATTATCGCAAGTTCCGGCACGGCATAGGTTTGTACAAGGTAATTCACGCTCGGAAAAGTTTGTTCCGTCAAAAACATATTTCCCAAAACAATAAGATTACACTGGCTTAACGACACTTTTAACCCCGTTTTTTGCGAAATCTCGCCGATTGCGGCGTCAAGAGTTTTCCCTGTTCCGGAAATTAGAGCAAAGCCGTCCGACTCGCCCTGTCCGCCGCCGCTTTGCGATTTCGGATTGATTATTTCGCAGGATACGGCGTATCCTTTTTCCGTCTTGTCGATGCCGAGTCCCACGACGATTGCCCGCTCCGACAGCGCGGTTTCGGGCACGACGCGCAGATAACAAAGCGCGACGGCAAAAACGATAAGGAACGCGATTATCGCCTTCTTATGATTCCGACTCACCGACAGCCTCCTTCGCCGGCGCGATTTTCGCCGACTTTCTTTTTCTGACTTCAGCATAAACGATAAGCGCGACGGGCAGGACGTAGTTTGTCGCGGCGACGTACCACCTTGCGCCGCCCGTCACGAAATCCAGCGTGTTTCTTATATCCTTTTTCAATATCGTCATTGCGCCGACGCCGATAACCGTAAGGACGATGACGATATTCTTTTTCCCTTTGAAAAGGTTTTTGAGCGCCTCTCCCGACGCCCAAAGATACGTCGAAATATAAATGACCGCAAGCATAAGCCACACGATTATACCCGTCCAGTCAAGCCTGCCCAAAACGTCCGAAAACTGGTTGAACCCCGCGACTTTCACGACAAGGTTGACGACGTATTCGCTTGCGTTTCCGTAAATCGCGTTCATCAGCACGAATCCGATTATCACGACTCCCGCCGACAACCCGTACATCAACGACGTCGGATTCCGTTTGGACGGCTTAATACTTAAAAACAATAAGGGCGTCGCGTCGCCGAACCACATGAAGAACTTGTCGCCACGTTTTAACACGTCCGAAATTTCCCCGTCGATAAACGGCAGGT
Source organism: Clostridiales bacterium (assembly GCA_022009995.1). Lineage (GTDB taxonomy): Bacteria > Bacillota > Clostridia > Christensenellales > CAG-917 > CAG-349. The sequence continues at coordinate 716,044 of CP091734.1, read as the reverse complement.
TTTCGGAAATATCGAGATACACTTTCAGAAAAACGAGATTCAGCGTGAATACCGTGAAAATAAGAAACGACGATATTTCCGCCGTGCGACCTATCGTTCTTATGCCCTTTGCCGCGATATACCCCGTCGTAACGAGCAGCGCGACGACAACGCTGCCGGTGCCGATGTCTTCAAAAATGGATTCCGTCGTAAACGCCGTCGTTCCCGCCGTCGCCATAAACGTTTTCATAAAAAAGTTGACGAAAAGCATTGCCCCCGCGACCTTGTAAAACACGGTGTCTTGTATCGCTTCCTTTCCGCCCGTAGCGACGAATTTATATACGACGAAAAATTGCGCGGCGTCCAGAAGAAGATACAGTAAAAGCACGAAAAGATTGTTCGTGCCGACAGCCTGTCGCATAAGCGGCGGCAACCTCGACACCCGAAAAGTCAGACACGTCGCGAACGCGAGCAGCGCGAATTGCCTTGTATAAATTAAATTCCGATTATCTGTCACGGCGCATTCTCCTTCTGTTTTTCGTCGGCACGGAAACGGCCGCTTTTCAAACGACAACAGGTTTTCCTTTGCGACGGCGTCCTTGAAATCGGCGGTTATCATCGGCGCGAACGGCGCAAGATAAGGCGAACCGAAACTGTCCAGTCCGCACAAATACGCGATAAGCCCCATCGAAAACACGACGATGCCGAAAAGCCCCAGAATACTTCCCGTAATCAGCACCGCAAGCCGCAAAATGCTGAAAGTATCCACAAGGTCGGGCACGCAGTTTATGCCGATTGCCGAAATCGCAATCACCAGCACCGTCGGACTGCTTAAAAGCCCGGCGTTTACCGCCGTTTCGCCGAGAACGATTGCCCCGACGATCGAAAGCGCGGTGCCGACGTATCGCGGCATACGGACGCTTGCCTGATTCAGCACCTCGAAAAGCGCAAGGACAAACAACATTTCCATCGGCGGCGTGAAAGGTATCCCCGACACGCTGTTAAGCAGGGATATGAGAAATTTCAGCGGCATCAGTTGATAATGATATTCCTGAAACGCGACGTAAAGCCCCGGCAGCAACACCGCCATAAACGCACCGATAATCCTGATTATTCTGAGCATCGTGGCGCGCTTGTTCTGGACGTAATAATCGTATCCGTCCTGAAAACTTTCCAGCAAAACGTAAGGATAAGTTATGACGACGGGCGTGCCGTCGATGAAAAGCGCAACCCGTCCTTCCAGAATTTTTGCGCTGACAATGTCGGGTTTTTCGGTCATTCCCGACTGATTGAAAATGCTGCCCGCATGCTCGCAGACAAACCGCGACACGTATTCCGCGCCGATTATGCCGTCGATGTTTATGGATTTGATTTTTTCGGATATTCGCAAAACAACGTCTTTATCGACAATATCGTCAATGTAAACCATCATAACGGTTGTATTTCCGTATTTCCCGACGGTGAATTTTTCACTTTCAGCCGCGGCGATTTTATGCGCCGTCTGACCAGCGACACGTTTGTTTTGACTTCTTCGGTGAATCCTTCGCGTGGACCTTTGATTACGGTTTCGGTGGGCGGCTCCGCAACGGCGCGGTGCGGGTAGTTCCGAAGGGAGATTTCGTAAAGTTTGTCCGCCCCGTCAAGCGCAAGCACCAGATCACCGTTTGCGACGGTTTGTCCCGCCGCGGTTTCTTCGATTTCCTTGATTTCTTCGCCATAGGGAAGTTTCTTTACGTCATCGAGCGTCACACCTGCCCACTTCATTGAAAGCAAGGGCTTCACAACGCTTTGTTCCAGCAGCAATTTGTCGCTCATTCCGTCGACGTAAAGCAACGCGCCCGCCGCGCCGTCTGCCGAAAAATCGCGCGCGATAAAGTCGTCGGACGATACGTCGGCTTTCAGTTTTTCGATTACGTCTGCGCTCCTGATCATAATATCGTATTTTTGCCTTAATCCGAAATATAAAACCCGCGCAATAAAAAAACCGTCTTCCGACGGCTTGAAAATTTTCGTTTTCTGTTTTTATTCTTCTTTTATTACCGATATGCTTACGACGCCGCTTCTTAAACGGACACGCCGTCTTCTTTCATCACGACAAGCCCGAAGTCGTCGTCTATATCGAGAACGCGCGCCTTATACGTACCGAATAAATCCCGGACGTTTACGTCCTTCCCCGTGAGATACGATTTCTCGCGGAAGGTTTTCAGGGCGGACTTTTTGTCAAAGTTTTCGTACTCGTCCCGAAGATTTTTTACAAGCGCGCCGATATATTCCGCACGTTTGTCGGTCAAAAGATTCAACGAGCCCGCGACGTCTTTTATGTCGTCGGGGAAACCGTCGTCGGGATCTTGCAGGTTCGTGCCTATGCCGATGACTTCGCCGGTGACGCTTTCGGATATTACCCTTTCCGCCAGAATCCCTGCAACCTTTTTGTCGAAAAGATATACGTCGTTCACCCACTTGATAAAGGCGGGACTGCCCGAAAACTCCTCAACGGTGCGGGCGGTCGCAAGCGCGGCGATTATCGTGACGTACGGTTTTTTGTCGTCAGACGCGTGCAGAGCGACGCTGACGTACGCCCCCGTTTCGTCGGGCGAATAAAAAGATTTTCCGCTGCGCCCTTTGCCCTTCGTCTGTCTTTCGGCAACGACCGTTGCAAAGTCGCGGCAACCGTTTTTCAGCATCTCTTTCGCGACGTCGTTGGTGCTTTCGGTTTCTTTCAGGACGACGGCGCGGCTTACCCCTGCCATCGCAAGCGAAAACGACGTCTTGTCGCAAAACGACGGTTTTCTATTTTTCATTTTCCGTATTTTTCGTCAGCAATTTTTGCTGGCGTTTCCTTTCGATATATACAAGCGAGTACGGACGAAGCTTTGCGCTTTCGACGCTCTTTTCGATTGCAAGCGTGATGACGAACAGGAAAAGCAGCCCGTTGGGCGTGTAATAAAACACGTCGACCATGCCGTACAGCCAGAACACTGCGTATCCGAAAAGCATAAACCACTTTTCAAGGCTGGCGTTTGTAAGGAACGCGCGAAGTCTCGAAACTTCCAGATTTATCCACGCCAAAAAACCGACGATGCCCGTTGCGGCAAGCGCTTGGAAAAACGTGGAATGATACCAGTACGGCGTATATCCGTCGGATTTTCCGCCGTTGTGTCCGCCGAGATAGTAATCGAACCCGGTGCCGAAAATCGGATTTGCCTTAAAATTCTTCCAGGCGTCTTTCCACAGCGGAATACGTCCGTTTTCGTCCAGGGCTTTTCCCATAAATACGCCCAGCGAGTCGTAAATGACGTCGGCTTTCGCCATCAGAACGATGGTCGTTACCGCCATCAGCACGCCCGTCGTGATTATCATTCTGCCGCGGAATTCGCTTTTGTAAATCGCAAGGCCGAACGACGCGACAAGTCCGAACGCGCCGAAAAGTATCGCGCCACGGCTTGCCGACGCAAATATGAAAAAGTATTGCACGACGGCATAAATCAGATACAACGGCGAATATTTTCCGTTTCACGGCGTAATACAACGTCGCGGGCATCATCATCGCCAGGATTATGCTGTAATTGTTCGGGCCGCCCCAGCCGAGTTCGACGTCTTTATGCACAAATCCGTCGATAACCGCCTTGAATCCGCCGCCGCGCATCGCATAATATACGATAAGTTGCAGCACGATGACGACGCTTGACGCAAACATCAGAAATAAAAGGTGATTCAATACCCTTTTGCCGTCTTCGCCGCCCGATATCGTCGCCGAGAAAAAGACGTAACCAAGCGCCAGCATCACGCACAACGCGCCGACAACCGTCGCATATAAGCCGTGCTCGGAAAAGTTCAGATACCTTTCGCCCCTTGCAATCCCCGACAGCATCGCCGTCGCGCAGAACGCAAGTATGGCAACCGTCGTCGCCGTTACCGTTTTATAACTCATAAAGCGGAAATTCGGGCGGAATCTCACAACGTTTACGATAATACCAACAACTATGAAAAGCACCGCCGCGATAAGCCCCGCCATGCCTTGAAGTTTGTGTCGGTTTGCTCCCAGTATGAACAGGAACGTCCAAAGTATCGTCGTTACCGGCAACGTGTCGCGACATAAACATAAGATTATCCCCGCAAGCACCGCCGCGATTATAAAGCCCGCAACCCAGCCGCCGGTAATCCAGCATATGAATACGATAGCAAGCCATACCCAGACGAATTCCTTAGATTCAAAAATCTTTGCAGCATTTTCTTCCCTGAAAAACGATTTGATTTTATCCATATTGTCTCTCTTTTGCGTTTTTAACAATATATCTATTATAACATATCGACCGATTAAGTCAAGGTTACGCCGCGGCAGAAAAAATCCCGACGCCGAAAAGGAAATAACGGAATTTTTTCAAAATAAACCGCGAAAATCGTTGACAAGTCGGGTTTTGTATTATAGAATAGTCGTGCTATCAAGGTAGCAACAATATTCCTCCTTAGCTCAGCGGTAGAGCATTCGGCTGTTAACCGAAGGGTCGTCTGTTCGAACCAGACAGGGGGAGCCAAAAAAACTGACTACATTTGTGGTCAGTTTTTTTATACTGCACCGGTGGGGTTCGGACAGACGACACGCCGCAGCATTTTTGTGCAACAAAAAGCGCACGAAGGGGTTGCCGCGTTAAGAAACAGCACAGTGCGCTGTTTTAGCGATAGCAACGGGCATTTGCCCCGAGGGTTCGAACCAGACAATTAAAACAAACAATCTTTTATTTGCAACAGCGCACATGCTGTGCTATACTTTGCTTATTCACCAAGGAGAATTGACTTATGTTTTACATCATAATCGGCATTATTGCATTTATAGGTTTATGCATTTGTGTTACTGCTTTTGTTTGTTCTCGTATTAAAAAACAATATCGTCAATTTGTCCTTAAAAACAGCATTTCCTTAAAACAGCTTGATGAATTAAATAAAGAGAATTGTTTTTTTGATATAATAAATTTAGATGAAAAACATATCTATGATAACGAAAAAATGTATGATACTATCAGTTGCAGTGATTACCTAATATATCAATTACAATTTAAACAACACGAGGCATTAAAGCAAATCGCCAACGCAGATACCAACAGGAAAAAATATGAGGATTATTGTGAAAAAGTTCTTCAAATACAAAAGTTTGGTGATTTTTCCCAGCCGATTGATAAATATAACAAAAAACGTTTGTTAGCATGTGAAGAAAAAATATTTAATCAAAACAAATTACACCCACAAACCAGCTTTTCGATTAAAGTTTTATTGAGTCGCTCAGACATTAACGGTAGAGTTTTTGAAAGAAAAAGCGAGTCCTTCGATTCAAATCAAATAAAACAATTTATCAAAAAACTCAATAACAAAAACGGCAATTTTTATAATGACAAAACCATATGGGATTCCATATGTAAAGTTGAAAGAGGCAAAGTATCAAATAAGATGAGATTTTCAATTTATAAACGGGATGGCTACCGGTGTCGCATGTGTGGCAAAAGCGGCAACTTTGTTGATTTAGAGATAGATCACATTAAACCAATTGCCAAAGGTGGTAAAAGTACATATGACAATCTTCAAACATTGTGCCATAATTGTAATCAAAAGAAAGGGGACTCTTATTAATTTTTGTAACTGATGTTACAAGTTTTTACTACGAGACATCGGATATTTTTCATCCCAATACAATTAAAATTCACACGAAAAAGCTATTTTCTCTCTCAAAAATCAAGCTTAACCGAAACGAGCTATCCTTCCAACAATAAAAATATAAAATCCCTATGAATTCAGTTGTAATTAACTGATTGTTTTGTTATAATTATCAATACTTTACAAGACAAAACAGGTGTATAAAATGGCAATTGAGAAAGTAAGAGCATATTTTGAACAATTCGGAATCGCCGATAGAATCAAGGAATTTCACGAGTCGAGCGCAACCGTCGAGCTTGCCGCGCACGCCCTTTGTACAGAGCCGTGCCGCATTGCGAAAACGTTGTCTTTTATGCTGGGCGACAAAGCGATTTTAATCGTTACGGCGGGCGACGCGAAAATCGACAATCACAAATATAAGTCCTTCTTCGGCGCGAAAGCCAAAATGCTGAAACCCGAGGAAGTGAACGACCTTATCGGACACGGTATCGGCGGCGTTTGCCCTTTCGGTATCAACGACGGCGTCACGGTATACCTTGACGAATCGCTGAAAAGATTTAAGACGGTTTTCCCCGCCTGCGGCAGCAGTAACAGCGCAATCGAACTCACGATTCCCGAACTTGAAAAGTATTCAAACTTTGTCGAGTGGATTGACGTTTGCAGGATATAAATTTCCGAAAACACAAAAACGACTCGCAATAGCGAGTCTTTTTTATAACTTTTTTTATGCCAGCCCGCAGGGGTTCGGTTGCAAAGCAACGCGTGCGATAGCACGCAGAATCCCGCAGTGGTATAAAAAAAGGACCTGTGTTTTCACAAGTCCTTGGTGTATCATAAGGGATTCGTAGCCGACAGGCGTAATAGCGAAGTGAACGAGTTTACTCGTATAAACGGAGCGCCAGCCCGCAGGGGTTCGGTTGCAAAGCAACGCGTGCGATAGCACGCAGAATCCCTTGTGCAAATTAAAAAGACTCACAAAAGAGTGAGTCTTTTTGGTGTACCATAAGGGATTCGAACCCCTGGCCTTTTGGTCCGTAGCCAAACGCTCTATCCAGCTGAGCTAATGGTACTTACTTTTTAAGCAATGGTAATTATAAGCGGTTATTTTTGATTTGTCAAATCTTTTTGCTTTATTTCAAAAATAATAACGCCTTTCGTATTTTAATCAAATCTCGGAACAATTCTTTACGGGCGTTCGTTTATTGACTTTTTGCATAGTTAAGTCTATACTTTATAACATAATGGAAAAGATCAAGTCATGGCACAGGCTGGACAACTCCGGAAAGATATATCCGTTCAACCTAAAAAGCAACATACAAAACCTGTTCAGAATATCGGCGATTATGCGCGACGACGTCGATCCCGCCGTGCTTCAAACCGCCCTGCAAAACTCGATAAAGCGATATCCGTATTTCAACGTATGTTTGCGTCGCGGGATTTTCTGGCACTATCTGGAAGAACTTGACGGAAAGCCCGAGGTCGTGCCCGATTCCGACTACTTAATCAAAGACATCGACAGCATCGAAACGTACGGATATAATTTCCGCGTGTCCTATTTCAACAACAAAATCTCAATCGACTGTTTCCACGCCCTTTGCGACGGAAACGGCTGCATGGAATTTTTCAAAACGATACTTTTCGAATACGTCCGTCTTTCAGGCGACGACGTGGATCCCGAGGGCAAAATCAGGCTGCCCGAAAGCGAGCCTTTGCCCGACGAAGCGGAAGACGGATTTTTGAAATACGCACAAAAAGTGAGCATTTTCCACCTTAAAGGCGTGAAGGACCTGCAAGGCAGCAAAGCGTACACTTTCCCCGACGCCAGATTCGACTTCAAGGGAAGCGGCGTTATCGAGGGAACCGTTGACACGGCGAAACTCCTTGAACGCGCGCACGCATATCACACAACCGTAACGGTGTATTCGGCGGCAGTTCTCATAAACGCGATTTACAAGGCAAAAATCACAAAGCCCGACGGGAATCCGCCCATTGTGCTTTTCGTACCGATAAATCTCAGAAAGCCTTTCCCGAGCCGCACTTTGCTGAACTTCTCGTTGTTCTCACGCGTGGGCGTCGACGTCAACGACGCGCCGTCGTTTGAGGAAATAATAAAGCGCGTCGAAACCCGCCTGAAAAAGGACACCGAAAAAGAAGTCTTGCAAAACAAAATCAACGTGACCGCAAAAACGGAACGTCTGTTTTTGTTCCGCATACTGCCCCTGCCCGTAAAACAATTTATTTTCAAGGCGTCGGGGCTTTTCTTCGGAAACAGCAAAAAAACGATGACGTTTTCAAACATAGGCGTCGTGCAGATTCCCGACGGAATGAAAGCCAAGGTCGATCAAATATCCATCATGGCGTCGACGGCAAAAACGTCGCCGCGCGCGCTGACAAGCATATCCGCACTCGACAAAACCACCTTTACTTTTGCAAGAAAACTCGTCGACACGTCAGTAGAGCGGGAATTTTTCCGTTTCCTTGCGGGCGAAGGTATGGACGTTACCGTGCGAAGTAACTATTGGGAGGAATAACGATGTATTGTAAAAATTGCGGCGTTCACGTCGACGGTATTTACGACGTCTGCCCCCTGTGCAAATCCCCGCTCGAAGGCGAGCCTGCGGAGCGCCCGTTGTATCCTGAAAAGCATATAAGAAAAATCGGACACCCGGTGACGTTTTCAAGCGTATACCTTATCGTCGCGCTTTTAATCAACGTAATCTGCATTGCCGTCAACCTTACCGTTGCAAGAAAGTATCTTTGGTGCGTTTTTGCACTAATCCTTACTTTATACGGCTATTTTACACTCAAAACCACCGTTTTTTACAAAGGGCCGAACGGCGCAAAGGTGTTTTCGCAAACGCTGATGCTGTCCGTCATATTCATTACGGCGCAGTATATTTTCAAAACGAAAGAGTGGTGCTTTGCCTATGCGATGCCCGTAACCGTCATATCGTCGCTTGCCCTGCACCTTGTTTTTTTCGGCGCTTTCCGCAAAAGAAAAGGCAAGTCGTTTTTCAGATATATGTGGATGACGTGTCTTCTTGGAATCGTTCCGGCGGCGGCAGTCATGGCGGGCGCGTGCACCGAAATAATTCTTCCGATGGTGGCGTTCGGAATATCCATGATAACGCTTATTTTCCTTGTCGCGTTCACGGGGCGCACGATATACAACGAAATCAAAAAGAAAACCCACATTTAATCAATACCCAAAAATGATAAAAAATAAGGACGGCATTTCGTTTGAAGTTGCCGTCCCTTTTTATGGATATTTATTTTTTCAGAAGTTTTATCCTTTCGTACAGTTCGTTTTCCAACGCCTCGATTCCCTCGCCGGTTTTTGCGCTGACCTTAAAAATCCGCGCGTTTTTATTGAGCTTTCCGACGCGTTCTTCAAACTTTCATATCGAAGTCGAACGCTTCGAGTGTATCGATTTTCGTGACGACAACCACGTCGCACTTTTCAAACATAAGCGGGTATTTCAGCGGCTTATCGTCGCCTTCGGGCACGGACAAAAGCATCATATTAAGGTGTGCTCCCGTGTCGAATTCCGCCGGACACACAAGGTTTCCGATGTTTTCCAGCACGATAAGATTTGTTTCCGGAAAGTCCGCCTGTTCCAGCGCGTCCGTGACCATCTGCGCGTCGATATGGCACAGTCCGCCGTTGTGGATTTGCACGCTTTCGACGCCGGTGTTTTCCGCAATGCGCCTTGCGTCGACGTCGGTCTCGATATCGACGTCCATCGCGACGATCCTGATTTTGCTTTTCATATCGTTGATAAGCCTTGTGAGAAGCGTCGTTTTTCCGCTGCCCGGCGAAGACATAACGTTAATCATGAACGCGCCTTTTTTTCGGAGCGACGCGCGCAGTTCGTCCGCGACCTTGTCGTTGTTGGAAAAAATACTTTCTTTGACCGCAATAACTTTCATTTCAATCCCTCGCGCCAATTTTTATAACTGTCGAAAATCCAGTCCGCAAGCGTATCGACGCCCTCTCCCGTCTTGGACGATACGGCGAAAACTTTTGCATTCGGATTGATTTTCGCGATATATTTTTTGCATTTTTCAAGGTCGAAGTCGAAGTACTTTGCCGTGTCGGTTTTCGTGACGACGACAACGTCGCACGTCGAAAACATAAGGGTGTATTTCAGCGGTTTATCATCGCCCTCGGGAACCGCAAGAAGCGCCATTTTGAGATGCGCGCCCGTGTCGAATTCCGCCGGACACACAAGGTTTCCGATATTTTCCAGAAACACGACGTCCGCGCTTGTGCAAAACTCCTTGAAGCCTTGTCTGGACATATCCGCGTCAAGATGGCACATGCCGCCCGTATGCAGCTGGATTGCCTCGGCGCCGGCTTCTCTTACGGTATATGCGTCCACGTCGCCGTCGATATCCGCTTCCATTACGCCGACGGCGCACCTGTCTTTAAGCGCACCGATAAGCTTAACGAGAAGCGAGGTTTTTCCGCTGCCCGGCGCAGACATCAGATTGATATAATAAACGCCCCGCGCGTTAAGTTCCGCGCGAAGTTTTTCGGCGTCGGCGTCGTTATCTTCAAGAATACTCTTTTTCAGTTCAATCGTACTAATCGGGTCGATCATGTTAAAATTCCGTTCCTTTAATTGTCGTTTTTGTCATTATTGACGGTTTCCGTCTCGTCGAAACCGTCATCGGGCACGAGAATTTCTTTGATCATAAATTCTCTTCCCGACAACAAATCTTTGTCAAAAGAATTGCACTTCGGACAATATCCTTCGTTTGCGATAACGTTGAATACTTCCCCGCATGCGCGACACTTTGCCATTCCCGGCACGACGTCGAGTTTCAGTTTCGTGTTTTTGAAAAACGGCTTTTTGTCGATTGCGGCGGGCCAACATTCGTCAAGATATACGGGAATTACCCCGCACAGTTCGCCCACCTGCAAGACTATGGTGTCGACGGCGGGGAGCTGCTGCTCGACCGCCACCTGTTCCACAAGTTTTACGACTTCAAAAACGATTCCTAATTCGTGCATACTTTATTCCTTCGGCGAAATGGGTTTGGTGATGATTTTGCCGACGCGTTTGATGGCGTGTTTTGCCATTTCGAGGGGCAGTTTTTCGTATACTTTTGCCACGACGGTCTTATCGTTTCTGACAAGTTTGATTGCGTCGAACTTACATTTCGTCGTGCACTGTCCGCAACCTACGCACATATAGGTGTCGACTTTCGCCGCGCCGCATCCGAGGCATCTTGCCGTTTCGGCTTTCATTTGTTCTTCGGTGAAGGTCGCGCGGTTGTCTTTGAACGTGCCGTCGTTTTCTTTTATGTGCAGCGGGCGTTGACGTTTAACGTTGTCGTAGCCTTTGAGTTCCAGATTGTCCTTATCAAGCTCGATGAAAACTCTTCTGTCTCTGCCGTATTTCTGGGTTTGTCCCGGCCATACCGCCCTGTGCAGGGAGATTGCGCCTTCTTTGCCGCTTGCGATTGCGTCGATTGCGAATTTCGGTCCCGTCACGCAGTCGCCGCCGGCGATGATGTTTTTATCGCCCGTAACGTAGAATTCGTCAACCGCAACGGTGTTGTTTTTGTTGAGTTTGACGTTGGTGCCGTCCAGCAGGTTGCCCCACTCGATTTTCTGACCGATTGAGACAAGCACAAAGTCCGCGGGAACGATAACGGTGTCGTTTTCGTCGTACTTGGGCGCGAATTTGCCTTCCGCGTTGAATACGGACACGCATTTCTTGAACTCTACGCCGACGACTTTGCCGTTTTCAACGACGATGCGTTTCGGTCCGTATCCGTTGTTAATGACGACGTTTTCGCTTTCCGCTTCTTCGATTTCTTCTTCGAGGGCGGGCATTTCCGCTCTTTGTTCCAACGAATACATATTGACTGTTTGCGCGCCGCATCTGACAGCCGTCCTTGCGACGTCGATTGCAACGTTTCCGCCGCCGATAACGATGACGTTTCCGTGCAAAGGTTCGCTTCTTTCAAGCGCGACGTCTTTCAGGAAATCAACGCCAAGGATTACGCCTTTCGCGTCTTCGCCTTCTACGCCGAGTTTTCTGCCCGCGCTTGCGCCGATTGCAAGATAGAATCCGTCAAAGCCTTCTTTTTTAAGTTCGTCCAACGTTTTGTCCTTGCCGACTTCCACGCCGGTTACGAATTTTACGCCCAGCTCGCGCAGAATATCGATTTCCGCCTCGACAACGTCTTTTTCAAGCCTGAACGCGGGGATACCGAGCGTCATCATACCGCCGAGTTTGTTTTCCTTTTCAAACACGGTCACGTTGTATCCGTCGACGGCAAGGTAGTATGCGCAGGAAAGTCCCGCGGGGCCCGAGCCGATGACTGCCATATTCTTCATCGAATAATCGTGTTTTTTGTTGGGAATAAATCTGTGGTTGCTGTTTTTATCCTTGTCTGCGATAAACTTTTTGATTTCGTCGATTGCGACGCCCTTGTCGATTTGTCCGCGTGTGCAAGCATCTTCGCACTTATGCGGGCAGATACGTCCGCAAATTGCGGGGAACGGGTTTTCTTTCTTGATAAGTTCCAACGCTTCGGTATATTTGCCCAAAGACGCAAGCCTTATATAGCCCTGAACCGCGATGTGCGCGGGGCAAGCGGTCTTACAGGGAGCAGTGCCGCTTTCAAGGGTGTCTTGTCTGTTTTCGCGATAATCGACGTTCCATTTGTCTTTGCCCCAGACAGTGTTGCGAACCTTGTCGTATTTGGGGGTTTCGATGGGCGTTACCGTGCAAAGTTTCTGTCCGAGTCTTACCGCGTTCGTGGGGCAGTTTTCAACGCACTGACCGCACGCGACGCAGTTTTCCTGATCGATTTCGGCGTGGTAGTTGCTGCGTTCCGCGTCGGGACAATTGAACATCGTGGAAATACGGATTGCAAAGCACGAGCACGCGCAGCAGTTGCAGATTGCCGCCGATTCGCCCGGTCCTTCGAGGTTGGGCATCTGGTGCATAAGTCCGTTTTCTTCGGCTTTTTTGAAAATCGCCTCGGCTTCTTCCCTTGTGATTTGTCTTGCCTTGCCGGTTTGATGAAGTATTCCGCGCCCGAACCCATCTGGACGCACATATCGTCTTCAAGGTGTCCGCAGCCTTCGTCCAGCAAACGCCTTGAACGTCTGCACGAGCAGGGAGACACCGAGAAAGTGTCGTATTTGTCAAGATAATAAGAAATCTTTTCGTAAGGGATCGCCTGACTGTCGCCCGCAATCGCGGATTCGATGGGGATAACCCTCATCATACTTGCGCCGTACGGCAACATCGTGCCCATGGACTCCATAAGTCCGCGGGTGTACGCCTCGAACGCCTTTGCGATTTCCGGGTGCTCTTTGACGTTTTCGGTGCAACCCACCATCATTTCAAGCGTGCCCGGCGCAAAAATCTGCATGAAATACAGGGTTTGCCCGTCTTCGGTGTAAATTTTGATTACTCCGAGATGGCCGAGTCTGTCCAGAATCTTCTTGGTTTCTTCCGTCGATTTTCCGCACTTATCGGCGACGTATTCGAGCGTTCTGGGTTTTCTCAGTCCGAGACTTGCGGCAACGTCCGCTTCTTCGTCGGTCAAACAATTAAGCGCATAATACTCGGGGGAGTCTTCTGTGATTTTGGTCATCATTCCGGCGAGACCGCCCATAACTTTGACCAGATGAAGAATGCTTTTTCTCATAGCCATAATGTACCTCTTCTGATTTGTTTATATTTTTTAATGATTTCTTTTTATGCGCGTTTTTATGTGCGCGACCTTATAATAATGCCTTGTATTCTTCGGGGATTGCGTTGTCGATCTGGCGCGCAAGTTCCTGCCGCGACACCCGCTTATCGCCGAAAACCCAGTCTTTTACGGCGTATACGCAACCGTAGATTATGAGTTTTGCCGTGAATATCTCGTCTTCGCGCAACTCGCTTCCGCGTTTTTCGACGCACTTCTCGTTCATACGTTTGAACGAATACTCGAAAACGTACTGCTCGTAAGAGTTCGTCCCGAGATATAAAAAGGCGTGCCTTATTCTGTTGATGTCCTTCTCGATAAACGAAAGTATGCTTAAAAACAACTCGTTCCAACTCTTGCAGGCGTTGAACGAAAAAATCTCGTCCAGCACCCTTTTGTAGTTGTAATTCATGACGTCGTATTGTCCAGAAAATGCCGATAAAACGTCGACTTCGAAACGCCCGCCGCCTCGGCAATCATATTGACGGTTATCTGGTCAAGCGTGTACTTTCTCGACAATCCGTTGAAACAATCCGTGATGTGTTGTTTGGTCGTATCCTTGGACATTTTTCCACCACCCGAAAAAAGACTTCTCGTTTTGTCGTTTTTTGTCTTCCTTCTTTAATCATAATATCATATTGTTAATTATTTATCAATATTTTCGGGTCTTTTCTTTGTTTTGGTTCTATTTTGGGACGATTTTGGCTTTAGTCCCAAAATCTTCGTTTACAAATATACTTTTGGCGGGTATGCTTTGATTAGAAATCAAAAAACATTCAGGAGCAAAATTATGGACAGCGAAAAAAAAGAAGCGCGAGTCGAAAGACTCAAAAAAATGTTTGCACCCGGCCCCGAAGCGATTGACTACAAGGTCACACCGGGACTCGACACCATTCTCAAATGGTTTATGTTTACGGCGACGATTCTCGGTGTTTCCGTCATCACGTCGAAATTCCAGGCGTACGGCAATATCCCCTTCAATCTTGTGCTCGGTATCCTTGTACTGATCGCGATGAAGCCCGTGTTCTTCGAAACGCTGAAACTTACTACGTTGCTCGTCGGAAGAACAATCGTCTTGTTTGCTTGCTTCGGTCTCCTTCCCGGCGATATCTTCGTTGTCGTCGTGCTGGGACTTTATATCATTAACGTTCTGGAAGCAACGATGACCGACTTCTTCAAAAACAAGCAATACTTCAACGGCGTTTCGGGACTCTTTATGGCAATCGGCGCGTCGGCACTCTTCCTGGGCTCGACCTGGGGCACTACCACAACCGCCAACTCCCCCATTTACTTCATCGACGGTTTCTCGAAACTCGGCACGGAAGTTGCCTTTACTTCCTCGTATTTCACCGGTCAGTCCAACCTTTTCAACGGCGCGGTATCCGGCACGACAAGCGTCGGCCTTGGCATCACCATCGCCACGATGATCGCTTACACAATCTGGAACTGGCTTTTCGTTACCGGCGAGTTTTCTTCGTCAGTTGCGCTTATGCACGTCGGATTCCTGCTTGCGCCTATCCTTGCCGTTTTTGTCGGACCTCTTGTCGGAATGGGCAGATTCGGTATGGCTCCCGACCCCGGTCTCTGGCTCCTGTTCAGAGCAAGCACCTTAACGTTTGGCGGTATTTTGCAGATCGGCGGTAAAAACTGGTTTGAACAAAACTTCTACTTTGAAAAATTTGACAAGTTTGTCAATCGCGTCAAGAACAGCAAACCCGTGCAGATCGTCTGCATGCTCATCTGCTGCTCGCTTATGATCTTCGCGGTTGTCGCAGGCTTCGTCCCCGCAAAATAACAATCCTAAATCCCCCAAAACCTGACGGGACGCCCTTTGCGGCGTCTCGTTTCCTTTTTCCTGTTTTTTCATTTCCCCACCTTTATCACCTAGTTTTTCCATCCGTAAACTTATTGTTTTCATTTATCAAAACTTATTTCCGAAAACCCTTTATGCGTTCTGAATCGTCAGCCCTTTCTCTTCATCATATAAAAACGCCGTCTTCACAGTCGTTTGGTACTCCCGTGTATCAGCGAGCCTGCCGAGCGTTCG
This sequence comes from Clostridiales bacterium, assembly GCA_022009995.1. Lineage (GTDB taxonomy): Bacteria > Bacillota > Clostridia > Christensenellales > CAG-917 > CAG-349. The sequence goes on along the minus strand of CP091734.1, from coordinate 700,653 downwards.
GGAATCGGGACGACGGAACGCCGTCCTTCGATTTCAAGTCGGATAACAAAAGCAGACACATCTGTGTCTGCTTTTTGGTACTCCCGTATAGCAGCGAGCCTGCCGAGCGTTCGGGAATCGGGCTGTGTTAACAGCCGTTCGATTCTCCGTTGGAAGTAAAAAACGACTGTCTTCACAGTCGTTTTGGTACTCCCGACGGGAATCGAACCCATAACTAACCCTTAGGAGTTTTGAAAAATTCTCAAAATCCTATTAAAATAGGCAATTATCGCACATTTTTGGGCGTTTTGAGCAATATTTTTCGTCTAAATCGGCTATTTTCTTTCGTTTTTTTCGGCAAATTTTAGATTTCAAAAATAATTTTTCAAACTAAAATAATACCAAAAACAATACCAATTTTTATAGCCGTTTTCAAAAAATCTAATGCCAAACGACACCTATTTTTCGCGGTAGTTGCTATTACCGATGACTTGTGCTACAACAGCAACAACGAAAGGCAAAATATAATAATGAGAAAAGTTGTTTACTCAATCAAGAAAGTCAGAGGCAACTCTGACGACAAGATTTCCTGTCTCGGATTTCTTAACGCAGAAGGAACGTTGCTAATATCCATAATCGAGCAACTGAACTTGTAAACGCTGAACTTATTTATAATTGAAAAGATATGACAAATCGCCTGCCAAGATGTTTTGGCAGGCGATTTTACTTTTACTTGATTTCAGTTTTCCAAAGTCCGTGGAGGTTGCAGTAAGCATAAACTGCAACAGGTTTATCTTCGCCGATGCAAAATGTAGCTTCCGGTGTATCGCCAGGTTTAAAGGCTCTACGCTGACCGCCATTCTCAGTTTCAACATAAACCCATTGAATGTAGTGTTCCTCGGTCATGGGATGGGTTATTTCGCCGATCCTTACATAAACAGAACCGTCTTCCAAATTCACAAAAGGCAAGTGCTTTTCTCCCGCCGCTTCGGTGGTGTTGGGAACCAGCGCCTCCATCTTTTGTCCGCAGCACATCATAGGGACGCCTGCATCGTTAATAAGACCGATCAAATTACCGCAATGGCGGCAAATATAAAACTTTTCTCTCATTTTTCTTCCTCTCTTTAATAATTTTCTTTACGAACTTCAAAATAGGCCTGCGGATGCTTACATACAGGGCAGATTTCGGGAGCCGTCGTACCAACAACGATATGTCCGCAATTACGGCATTCCCAAACCGTTACGCCGGACTTTTCAAATACTGCTTTGGTTTCAACATTTTTAAGAAGTGCACGGTATCTTTCCTCATGTGCTTTCTCGATAGCAGCAACGCCACGGAACTGTTCGGCTAAGTCGTGGAAGCCTTCTTCGTCCGCTTCTCTTGCCATACGGTCATACATATCAGTCCACTCGGCATTTTCACCTTCCGCTGCATGGAGAAGGTTATCAGCAGTGTCACCCAACTCGCCGAGAGCCTTGAACCACAGCTTTGCGTGTTCCTTTTTCATTTTTCAGCCGTTTGCAGGAAAAAGTGCGGCAATCTGTTCAAATCCTGCTTTCTTTGCAACAGAAGCAAAGTATGTATACTTGTTTCTTGCCTGAGATTCGCCTGCAAATGCTTCCCAAAGGTTCTTTTCGGTCTTGGTTCCGGCATAGGGATTCTTGGATTCTTCCTCAAGCTTTACGAACTTTTCTTTCGGCTGTTTACAGACAGGACAGATTTCGGGAGGAGTATCTCCATCGTGAATATAACCACATACGGTGCATTTCCATTTTGCCATTTTCGTTACCTCTTTCTTTTCTATATTTTCGTTGAAATTTATTTTATGAAGCAATGCTTCCACCACTTCCGCCGGAATATCGTGATAGGATTTTATCTGCTCTAAAATTCTTTTGTTTTGGCGCTTTGCGGAAGCATAAAGCCTGCTTCCCGGCAAAGGTCTTCTGTATCTGTAGCGCCGGTAGGGGCAAACATAAAGGCGAAGACAGTCTTTTTTGCAAAGCCTTAATTGTCAAAAAAATTGGTTCTCCGCTCACTGCTCCCGGTGGAAAAAATCAAGAACTTCAGGGAAATAACACACTCGGCGACACTTCGTCGGTCTTGGCATTTATTACCTTCTCATATAGTATAGCACTGTTTATGGCATATGTCAATGGAACATTGACATATACCCGAAATTATGTTATAATAAAATATGGAAAAAAGGAGGCGCTGCTTATGAATTACTTGACATACTTGCCTGTATTTGATAAACTGACGAAATCACAGCAAGATGCGCTTACAAGCTCATCTTTTATTCGTAAATTCGGCAAGGGTGAACTCTTGCATAATGGTTCGCAGAATTGTACGGGACTGCTCCTTGTGCTCTCCGGTCAAATTCGTGCTTTTACTATATCTGATGATGGCAGAGAGATTACGATGTACCGCCTTTTTGAGCGAGATATTTGCCTTTTCTCTGCGTCTTGTATTATGAACAGTATTCAGTTTGATATTACCATTACTGCTGAAAAGGAAACAGAGGTTTTAGTCATCCCATCAGAAGTTTACAAAAGTATTATGAATGTTTCTGCACCGCTTGCCAATTACACAAACGAAGTTATGGCAAGCCGATTTTCAGATGTAATGTGGCTTATAGACCAGGTGATGTGGAAAAGCTTTGATAAAAGACTTGCAGAGTTCCTTTTTGAATGAGGCAAGCATCGAAGGCACTAACATTCTTAAAATCACCCACGAAACAATCGGCAATCACTTAGGCAATCCCCGTGAAGTGGTAACACGAATGCTAAAGTATTTTGTGAACGAAGGGTTTATATCACTCTCCCGCGGAACGATTGAGATTATAGACAAAGACGGACTTGAAGAGATTATAGTTTGATAAAACAAAGCGTTGAGTTTCTCAAAAAAAGGAATTCTCAACGCTTTTTTCTTTTCTGTCCTTTTAATCATCCATTCCGCAGAGAGTGGATTTTTTATTTAACGCTTTATCATTACGGACTGCATCATAGAATCGGAAACCGCCTGCAAAGTTATAGGCATCAAAGCCGTTGCCCATTAGAATTCTGCTTGCGATATAGCTTCTCAATCCGCTTTGGCAGATAACATACACAGGCTTGCTCCTATCCAGCTCACCTATACGTTCACGCAGTTCATCAACGGGAATATTGATAAATCCCTTCACATGACCCATACTGTACTCCATTGGTGTACGTGTGTCAAGAAGTGTTATGCTGCCGTCACGGGGAAGTGTTTCATCTTCCTCATAATACCATTGCTTTACAATGCCGTTTTTTATGTTTTCAATGATATAGCCTGCCATATTCACAGGATCCTTTGCGGAGGAATACGGCGGAGCATAAGCAAGGTCAAGTTCTGTAAGTTCATATGCTTTCATTCCGGCACGGATAGCGGTTGCAAGCACATCTATCCTCTTATCGACACCGTCAAAGCCTACAATTTGAGCCCCGAGCAGACGATATGTGTCTTTCTCGAACAACACCTTTAAGGTCATAATCTTACCGCCGGGATAATATCCTGCATGACTCATCGGCGAAAGAATGACTTTGTCTGTAGCAATACCAAGGGAGTTTGCGGTTTTTTCGTTAATACCCGTAGCGGCAGCAGTCATGTCAAATATTTTGATGACCGATGAGCCCTGTCCGCCGGTATAATGGCTGTCACCGACGCAGATGTTATCGGCGGCAATTCTACCCTGCTTGTTTGCAGGTCCGGCAAGAGAGATGAGTGTATCCTTATCCGTTACAAAATTTTTGATCTGAACCGCATCTCCAACCGCATAAATGTCAGGTATAGATGTTTCCATTTTGTCATTGACCACAATACTGCCTTTAATGCCAAGTTCTATGCCGGCATCTTTTGCAAGTGTGGTTTCGGGAGCGACGCCGATTGCCATTACAACCATATCGGTATGAAGTGTCGGGGCATTTTTGAGTTTCACATCAATACCGCAATCGGTATCGGCAAAACCTTCAACCATAGTATCAAGCATTAGATGGATACCGTTTTTGCGGATTTCAGCATGAATAAACGATGCCATATCCCTGTCAAATGGAGCCATAAGCTGATCCGCCGCTTCCACGAGCGTTACATCTATTCCAAGATCATGCAGATTTTCCGCAACCTCTATTCCGATAAAGCCACCGCCGACGACCACGGCAGACTTCGGTTGATGCTCATCTGTATATTTCTTGAGCCTAAGCGTATCCTCAACAGTGCGCAGGGTAAATATCTTATCACTATCAATACCGTCAAACCCCGGTTTTATCGGCTTAGCACCGGGCGAGAGCACGAGCTTGTCATAACTCTCGGTAAGGATTTTACCGTTTTCAAGATTTTTTACGGTAACGGTTTGCTGTCAGGATGAATTGCCGTGACTTCATGATGAACATTCATCTTAACTCTAAAACGCCTCCAAAAGCTTTCAGGCGTCTGCAAGGTTAGATTATTTTCATCTTCAATGGTGCCGCCGATGTAGTACGGCAGACCACAGTTGGCGTATGAGATAAATCCTGAACGCTCAAAAACAACGATTTCCGCTTGTTCGTCAAGCCTACGTATTCTCGCCGCCGCAGTAGCGCCACCTGCAACACCGCCTATAATTACAACCTTCATTTATTTTACCACCTTTCCACGGTAGCTGCTGATGCCACCGATATTTTTTGCATTTGTGTAACCAATTTGCTTCAAATAGGATACAGCTTGTCTGCTTCTACCACCGCTTAAACAATGCACATAAAGCGGTGTGCTTTTGTCCTTGACGGTATTCTCAACGGAAGAAATTCTATCAAGAGGTATGTTGACGCTTCCGTCAATGTGCCCGTCACGGTATTCCTCTGCCGTCCTAACATCAAGCAATACAGCGCCGTCGTTTGTTTTGTATTCTGCAATACCAGTGTTGATGTCGGCGGTGTTGCGGAAGAAATTAAACAGTCCCATCTTTTTCTCCTTACAGCATTGCTTCAATTTGCTCTTTCGATCTGTAGCCAACAACCTGATTTTTGAGTTTCCCGTTTTTGATCACAGCAAGCATCGGGATACTCATTACCTGAAACTGTGCCGCAAGCTCCGGCTGTTCGTCCACATTGATTTTACCGACCTTAACATCGCTTCGCTCATTTGCGATTTCCGATACGATCGGACCTACCATACGGCAGGGACCGCACCAATCGGCATAGAAATCGAGAAGAACAGGTTTATTGGAATTCAAAACTTCGCTTGCGAAATTTTCTTTATTAATTTTAATGACAGACAACTTCGTGTCCTCCTTTGTTTTATTGTGTCTTTATTTTAACCGATTTGAAATCAGAGTTCTGTGATGTTATCACTTATTATTTTTTCTGTTCCTTAATTTACAGATTGCTTGTGTCATCGTTCCCATCGGGCAGAAGGCGCACCATATTCTCCGCTTAGCGTTCAAGGTCTATAAAGTCTAAAATAGGGTGATTCAAACCATATTTTATTGCCTTCTGTCGTGGCTGTTGTAGCATAAGTCAGCGAGAAAATCAACTGCACGGAAAAATACTACTTAAAACTTCCATATTGAATAATGAAGTCAAGCTCGATAAAGAGTTTGGCTTTTTTTATTTTACGATAGTATTTTTCGCTCAAATCCTTTGGCTGTTGATTTTCTCCATTGCAACAAAATTTACAAATCGAATGAGTTTCGACTTATGCTCCTTTGCCCCTGCCAGAAGGCAAAAATAAAAAATGGAGGTAATCCAAAAATGAAAAAAGTTGTTTACTCAATCAAGAAAGTCAGAGGCAACTCTGACGACAAGATTTCCGGTCTCGGATTTCTTAACGAAGAAGGAACGTTGCTATGCAGGTGCGTTTCAAAAACAGGCAAGCCTTATACGCGAGCTTTCGATGACGTTAAACAGCATTGCCACCCGATAATCGGAAAAGAAAACGAATTCAAAGGTTACGTAACTATGTATTACGAATACGAAGGCAGAGATATCGAGGTTGAATACTCGGTATGGTACAAAACGGTATAAGGAGGATTTGAAAATGATTAACCTTAACGAAATTGCATTTATCGACACAGATGGGTTCGATTACAACGACGGTGAATGTCTTGTAAGATTTGACACCGTTATGTACTGCCCCGACAAGAAACTTATCACTTTTGCCGTTACGAAACAAGGACGCATAAGCGTTCTGGATTATCAAGTGTTTGAAGACGAACGCGGTCATTACATCGAATACGGTAACACCTATGAAAAAATTTATATCGACGAAACGGAGGCTTGCAAATAATGAATACACCTATTATCGACTTAGAAGAACTGCTTGACGAAGTGCAAGATATGATTGAAGAAAAAATCGCTATCGAAGGAGGCAACCAAAATGAATGGTAACATCAATATCGTAATAGGCTCTTGGGGTTCGTATAACGAATGCAACGAAAGAGCGTTAGGCTCGAAATGGCTTGACCTTTCGGATTATTCCGACTGGGACGAAATCGTCGAAGAACTTAAAAAAGAAGGCTTTGAACTTGACGGCATTGACGAAGAACTGTTTATTCAAGACGTCGAAGGTATTGAAGATCGCTCGGTAAACTGGGATTACGTCAATCCCGAAACGCTGTTTAATACTCTGAAAGAATCGGGCGTTCTGGACGACGATTACAAATACAAAGTCTTTTGTGCGTTCCTCGAAGTCCGCAATTTTGACGATTTTGAAGAAAAAGTCAACTCTCACGGCGACCGTTGGGACGATTGTATCAATCTTTGGAGCGGTTATTCGTGGGAAGATTACGGACGTGAAATGCTTAACTGCTGCGGTTACAATATTCCGTCTGAACTTGAAGATTATATCGACTACGAACGCTACGGCGAAAGTTTCAAATATGACGGCATAGAAGAATACAGCGACGGACTTATAGAAATTTTATAAAGGAGATATTTTTACTATGGATAAAAAAGAACTAATAAACGAAATTGCAAAATACGCTTGCAACGCCTGTGAAATGGGCGGGGATTTTGACGGCGATTGTCACGATTTAATCGGAGAATATACAACGTGCGGCATTTGCCAAGGAACTGCAAATAAAATTTACGATGATTTTATTTGTAAATATATTGAAGAATTAAATGAAAAAGATAGACAAGTACAACATTTATTGCGAGTATGCAAAATATTGGAAATCGCATTAAATAACGCGCTCGGTTTAGATTATCTATACACCGACGCTTACTCGGAAGCCGAAAAGGAATATGAGGCGGAAGAAGCAAAACAAAAAAACGAAAATTTATAAATTTACCAAGGAGATAAAAATTATGAACATTACAAACGCAATTAAAAAACAAAAAGCAATCGAACTTATGAACAAATTAGACATTTACAAGCCTTATATCAAAGGATTCAAAGACAAAAACAACGTTTGTTTCTATGAAAACTTTGGCGGTTTCTGGGCATATCAAGAACCGGAACTTATGGCAAAAATTAAGGAATTTGAAGAAAAACACAACGTCCTTGTATATGCGGTAACTCACGAATACTTGGAATTCGGCGAATGTTACGACTTTCTTTACATACCCGATTATGAAGAGGAATGGGATGAAATGCTTTATCCGCAAGGCAATATGTTTTACGCCTACGCTTACGTTTGGAATAAATCTGATGACTTTTGCTCTGAATTCGGCACAATCGGTATCCGCTCGTTCGGCGGTGGAATTAAAAGAGTTGCGTGAGGTGAAAACAATGAAATACAAAAAATACTTGCCTGTATTTAAGCGTTGCGGTTGGAATGTGAACGTTTCGGATAATGAAATCGAAATTGAAAACTGGTCGCCCGCAGGAGAAAACATTGTCGAATATCTTGATAAAAACATAGATATTCTGTCCCAAATTCAGAATATAGCAGATAATTTCGATGCGGACGAACACGCTGAAATGTGGATTGAACACCGAGGGAAGAACGGCGTTCCCGGTTCTATAAGGGTACTGTTAAACGACGCCGACGCTATACAGGAAATGTACAACGAACTTACCCACGCACTAAAATTCGGAGTGGTACTGATATGAAAATTTATCTTGTTTTATTTCAATATTGCACAGATGATTGCGATGGCGTAGATACGCAAGCGTTTTCTTCTTATGAAAAGCCGTTGAACGCTTTAATGAGATTATCGAAAACGAAAAAAACACCGATATGAGTTGGGCTGGAAACGCTTTTGAAAACGACAAATTGCAACACAACTATGAATTGGATTGCAACGAAACCTTTACCGACGGCGAAGAACACGAACTTTGGTGGAATCTCTCTTGCAAACTTGACTGGTATCTGCACGAATTTCTTGAATTACGTATTTTGGAGGTAGACTCAAATGAGTTATAAAGCAATGGCACACATTCACTCGCTTAACGGCGAAATGGCGGAAATAACCGTCTTGGAAGAAGTCGGAAACAATGATTACATAGTCGATTATAAGGGTGTGAAATGTCACGCCCTTTTTAATTGGTTTGTATGTCAGTTTTATGCAGATGACGTTTACAGGAGAGTTGAAGAATGAGATATATATTCTACCATTACAACCACTTTGGAACGCTCGTATTTGACTACTACGACGAAGAAACGCACGTATCGCAATCTTATATGTTTTATACATTAAAACAGGCTGTAAGCAAATTCAGACGGGATAACGGCTTGCAGTATAAGAAGATAGTTATCTCAAAACTTTTTTAAGGAGAACTCAAATGAAAAAGACAAAAGAAATAGTGCTTTACGACGATACCGAAAATTACAAAAAGTTCGACGAAACAAGAGATTTTCTCTTTGAAGTCTACGCAGACGAAAACGGTTGGGCTTGCAAAGAAAATATTCCCGACGAAACAGTCTACAAAGAAATTGACTTTCAAAACCAAGAAACGTGGAGAGATTTGAAAGACGCTCTCGAAAACAGTTTCAAAACACGTTATTACCTTATGACGGGAACTTGCGGAAGATGGAACGGCAATTTCGACGGCGGAACATTCATCACTTGCTACCGAGATTTTCAATCTATGATTCAACACCTTGACAATATAAAGGTGATAGACCGAAACGGGCATCTGATTATCGAAGGTTATCACCACGACGGCAGCGATCATTACGAATTGAAACGGCTGACAAGGCAAGGCTATGAATACGCCGACAGGAACTATTTTGCTCACGACAGGAAGTTGCACTCGACAATTATGAACTGCAATTTCTTTTCGGCATTGCCGAGAATTGCTCAAAGGGTTTATGGCTTATGACGAAACGAATACGGCTATAAAGTTTGTTATCAACAAAAAGGCAAACGAAAACTGAAAATCTATCTTGTAACAAATTCTCGTGATTTGGCTTTCTGGGAAGTAAGGTGGTATGAAACTCATTCACCGCCGGACAAAAAAACCCGAAAACCTATAACCAATGCCGTATGGGTTGTAATCCCGGTAAAAACATATCTCGAATATAAAAAACTTTGGAGAGGTTGTCCGTTTTAAGGCAATCTCTCTTTTATTAAAAAATCAAAGGAGCATAAAAAATGAAAATTCCAACAGAAACCCTATATCGCCTTTGCAACAAATATCAATGGTTTACAAGCGGCGATTGCACACAATACGAAAAATTATTTGAGAAAAACCGACAAGGAGCGAGCCTTGAAACGCTTGCAACGATTATCTGGCTTTGCTCGGTCGGATACGAAGAAAAAGACATTTTGAAAATACTCGAAAAGGAGTGTAAACACGATGATTAAGTTAAATCTTACACCACAAAATAAGCAGGAAGAACTCATACTTACCTATTTACAAAACAATGCGAGCGAATCCCTTGCCGACAAGATAAATAACGGCACTCCGTTTGAAAAAGACGGACACCCTTTATTAAACAAAAAAACGCTTTCTGGCTTTATGAAATATGCTTGCGAAGAAGCGAGAAAACTTGCCGAAAAAGGTGCTAATTCCGCCTGCATTGACGACGCTTCCGTTTACGGTTGGGCTATCCACTTTTTTGAAGAAGAGTCGATCGAAGGAACGCTTTATACGATTGACGGCGCGGAATATAAGCCTGCTCCGAAAAAGACGGTAAATTCAAAGCCTGCAACGGTTAAACCGCAACCTCAAAAGCAACAAAGCCTGCAATTCTCGCTGTTCGATAAATTCGATGAAAACGATGTTAAAGCACCCACAAACGACGGTTTAAGTGCAGAAAGTGCAGAAATGGCGGTCGATACCAAAGAAGAAACAACGTCCGTAAAAACGCCGACAAAGCCTGTCGTTGAAGAAAACAAAGGCAATGATATGTATCAAAAATATATCTCGTATCAGGTGGAATACAAGACCGCAATCGTTGCCTATCGCTTAGGCGATTTCTATGAAGTTTTAGGCGATAACGCCGTAATGCTCGGGAACGAAATGGAACTCACTATTACAAGCCGTGACGTTGGTTTGAAAAAACGTGTTCCGATGATAGGTTTCCCGTATCACGCCGCTGAAAACTACTTCGCAAAGATAGTCAAAAATCACGACTTATATATCATCGAAAACGACGGCGAAACAATTCATTGAGCGTATAAAACCTGTAGTTAATCGGCTTATAGATGAAGATACGGGCGAAATATTATCCGAAGAAGAAATGCGTGAATTTGACGGTGATATATACGAACCACAAGGCATTGACGAACCCGAACCGCCTGTAAATCAAACAATACCGAAAGAAATTTTCGCCCTGTTCGGAAACAAAGTTGAGGTGAGATAAAATGAAAATCGAAAAGATAAAGCCTGTTCCGAAATACATACAGAAAAAGATTAAACTTTACGACGATAAATTGAAATCCGCGCCGTTCGGAAGAACTCGCTTTTATGCTTACTTTACGAAAAACGACGGCGAACTCGTCAAAGTTACGGTTGCGGTCCGAGAGTATAAAAAACAATGGTATTGTAAGCCCGTTGTCGTTCACGGCGTTCATTCCGACAGATGTTTCGGCAAAGATATTAAGTTTACTTTTATCGCCGGATATTCTGTCGGTTGGCACGAACAAGGGCTTTCCAAATATCCCGACTGGTATGAAAGCAACGACTGGGGCTGGGCATCTGACGATTCGTTTGATCCCTACGCCCCGATAGTCAACCGTGATTATATCTTGCAGCATTTTCCCGAATACAAATACAGCGCAGTTGACAGATATACGGGCATACACGTTTTCAAATATTTACGGCTTTACGAACAGTATCCGCAAATCGAATATCTGACTAAACTCGGATTGCATAATATCGCTATGTCAACGCAAATTTTACAGCTATGCGGTAAGGACAAAAAGTTCTGCAAATGGATTGCGAAAAACAGACAAGATATTGTCTTATCCGACTACTACGTTTCTTCTATCATAAAAGCGTATAAGACCAATAAGCCTATATACGAAATAAATAATTTCGCCAAACGCAAAATAAAATTTGATCACGCTGATCGAATCGATAACGTAAAAGCACTTGTAAAAACCGAAGTCGGCAAGTTTTTGGACTATATCGAAAGCAAAACACAAATTTCTACAGCTACCGAGATTATCTTAATGCTTGTGAGTATTTGGGAATTGATATGACGGAAGATAAAAACCGCTATCCCCACGATTTCAAACGTTGGCACGATATACGAATTGACGAATATCGCTCCGCAAAAGCATTGAAAGACGAGCAGAACCGCAAAGAGTTTTATGACAAATTCGCCGCCGTAGCAAGCAAGTATTTGGGGCTTGAATACGATAAGAAGTCGGTCTATATAGCGATTATCGCACAAAAGCCATCCGATTTAACGCGCGAAGGCGAGTTGCTTCATCATTGCGTGGGGCGTATGGGTTACGACCAGAAGTTTGCTCGCGAAGAATCGCTTATATTCTTTATCCGAACGAAAGACGAACCCGAAAAACCGCTTGTAACGGTCGAACTCTCTTTGAAAAACAAAAAGGTGCTTCAATGTTACGGCGACCACGATTCTAAACCCGACGACTGCGTTATGGAGTTCGTAAACAAGAAGTGGCTGCCTTACGCAAACAGAAAACTAAAACAAATAGCGGCGTAACCGCAAAGGAGATTATACAATGACAAATTATTTCAGAATTACTGCTTACGAACCGAATCACGACTTTTGCATCATTATGGATACATACGGAATGTTTGAAAAGATATGGCAGTTTTCCGCCGATCTAATCAAGCGCGGATTAAAAATACTCGAAGTATCGAGCGACGAACAGTTTATTGATATAAATATCGACAAGTTGACCGAAGAAGAACCCGATAAATTTATCTTGCGCGCTCATGCGGACGGTAAGCCTGAATATCTCGAAAAGACAATAGGCGGCACGACCTATAAAGCCGTAAAAGTCGGCGAGAAAATCTATATTCCCAACAACTAAAAATACCAAAAAGCAAACGAAAAGCCGGGAGCAAACGCTCTCGGTTTTTTTTGTGCAGTTGGGTAGTGATACTAACCAACTCGATTTTATTGTTCTACTTCAAGGTTTTCATACAGGAATATATCGTCGTTTAAGAACTCGATAACGGTCATTCCAAAACCATTTGCAAGCATCATTACGGTTGACAAAGTAACCGTTTTGCTTTTTCCGCTCATTATCCACTGCATATGACCGTGTTGTATGCCGGAGTTTTGTTCCAGACGATACTGTGTCATATTCTTTTCAGCGAGCAGGCTTGCCACTCTTTTTGCCACAGCGTCATTAACTGTCACTTTTACCACCTCCGGAAGAATACATGCGGAAGAATACTTTCATAAATATTATATCCATTTCGAAATTTTTAATAAGAATGGATACTTCCCTACCATTGCTTTTAGTCGGGGATTGTGCTATAATTAAGTAAGTATACTTCCATAGTTTGCGGAGGGGTTATCGTGGTAATTACGTTTTTCGGTCATTCTTCGACCATATACAGCGACATTGACCAGAAAAGACTATTAGAACAGATAGAAAAAATCACAAAAGGGGACGACGTTGATTTTTATCTTGGCGGATATGGCAATTTTGACGCTCTCGCTAAAAATTGTGCGAAACAGTATAAAATAAGTCATCCCAACGCCAGAATTATATTCGTTACCCCGTATTTGAACAAATGGCTCGACGAGCGAAAAGATTACATCGAAAAAGAATACGACGAAATACTTTATCCCGAATTAGAGCAAACGCCGCTGAAATTTGCAATATCAAAGCGTAACGAATGGATGATTAAGCAGGCTGATTATGTTTTCGCTTACGTCAACACTCACTACGGTGGAGCATACAATGCCTTACTTTATGCCGATAAACATAATAAGCCGTATACGAATCTATATTCGGGAGAATATGAGTTGTATTAAAAAACGGTCGTAGTTTTACCTACGACCGCCCACCATAAGGTGTACCATACACCCTTCATCAGTTCGTTTTTTTATAAGCTTGAAATTGCTCGCATAACTAAATCAATATCCTTATTTTCCAACTCGTGAATGATATGTAAATAAGTTTTTTGAGTTGTAGTCATGCTTGAATGACCTAATCTTCTTGCCACACTTGCAATCGTCACCCCGGCAAAAAGGAGCAGCGATGCATGAGTATGTCGTAAGCCGTGAATAGAAATGGTCGGAATATTTGCTTGCTTACAGCGACGTTTTAATACGTCGTTGACGGTTGAATTATAAACCTTGCAAGAAATAAACAACGGTTCATCTTCCGTCTTTGACTTGATAAGTTCCGAGAATTGAACCACTGTTTGCCAATCTATTTGGATTTTTCTCACAGAGGACTTGTTTTTCGTCGGCAAAAAACCTCCTTTTCCCTTGTAATCCCAAGTTTTGCTGATAGAAAGCGTTTGATGAGAAAAATCAAAATCTCTCGGAGTAATAGCCAATGCTTCAGAAAATCTCATTCCTGTTTTTGCCACAAGCATAATAAGCCAATCCCAATTGGGTTCGGCACCTAAGTCAAGGCTTTGTAACAAAGAATGCAGTTCAAATTGACTGAGATACTTCGGCTTTTTCTCCCGTGGAGTTTTCCCTTTGATGATTGCTTTACGGGTAGGATCTCGCGGAATCAATCCTTCATCAACAGCATCGAGAATAGCCCCTTTTAATTGATGATGAAAATCCATAGTGGTCTGACGTTCGTGTGTTTTGGCATATTCATTCAACAAACGCTGATATGCGATGCGATCCATTCCGCCTAAAAGCAAATCGGGAATCAATTTTTTAAGCCAATTTAGTGCCAAAAGATACTTGTCCATTGTCACTTTGCGGATTGCTCCGTCCTTATACACTGTGATCCAGCGTTCAAAATAAACCCAAAACAATTCATTTTGAGAAGTAGTATTATTTGTCTTTTTTGTCATGATAGTCTCCTGTAATATTTATTTTTATACGCTGATGAAGGGTGATAAGGTTATCAAGATTGGCAAAGTATTGTCCGATTTTCTTTTGCTCGGCAGCATTTGGAACATAAGCATCATCAGCATTTTTTTTAATATTGTCAGAGTTCAGTGACTCAAAGGTTGAGCCACAGGACAACGCTTTCCAATATCCGTCACTATCCATTTTAACGAGTAGCTGATAAATGAACTCATTGCCTTTAATAGCCGCAACACCACGCCCAATTACTGCATTATAAGCGGTTTTTCCCATCGCTCCAGCGGGCGCTCGTACACTCATTATTAAGTCGCCTGCATCTGCTTTCTTTGTCATTTGCGAAGTCCATAATCTTGGGGATACCCAACCGTTTTGCAAATCTGCATTACCTTGTACAAGAATGTAATCGCTTGGAACATCCGAATAGGTACTACCATCAGGCGATTGCCCCATAGTTATTTGAACAGTATCTCCCAACTTACGCTGTTCCCAAGAAGTATTTTTTCTAAGTGCGGAAATAAAGTTTTTTGACTCTTCAAAAACGCTTTTTAATGAAAAATCCTTACACTGATGAAGGGTGATAAGGTTGTCGAGGTTTTCAAAGAATAGCCCTATGCGCTTTTGCTCAGGAACAGATGGCATACAAATAACAGTGTTTAGTATGTTATCGTTATAAAGCCTTTTTATGGTGCTACCCTCAATACCAGCCCACTTTACTACTGAGTAAAAACACTTCAAAAATGGATTTGAGAGCCTTTCATCGTGGTTAAGCCACACTATATTTGAATCCTGAAAATACTCATTATTCCCGGCAAATTCAACGGTTCTGCCGATACTGCCCGACGCTGAAATCAAAATATCTCCCTTTTGGGGATAAGGATATTTTGATTTGTATTCTTCAAAAAGCTCTCTGGAAATAAACGCATCAGGATCAGCGCCAAATGTTCCAATTTTATAAAAAGGTATATCTCCAGTTTCTGATGTCTGTTCCTTGAAAATGCGGCGGCACATTGAAACCGAGCCTATTTCACCAAGCTTACGCTGTTCCCAAAAAGAAGTCATTTTTCGATTTGTTTGCTGATAAAACCAACTTGCCAAGGAACAGGTTTTTGGCAAACACTCACGCTGATGAAGGGTGATAAGGTTGTCGAGTTGCTTGAAGAAAGCTCCAATCTGCTCTTGCTCAAAGGCTCGGCAGATATATTTCCATTGATTCAACATCTCCGGCATTGTAGGACGGTAACGCTCCGACTTGAACCAAGGAAGTCAAATCAACCGTTCCAAACAGAGCCTTTGCAAAGTCTGCGTCCCACTTCGTTGGACTGAGAGAATATGCCATTGTGTTGTTGTCCAAAAGGAACGGAAAACGGCATAAACGCTTGCGATTTAGCATCACAGCAGCTCCAACCTTTGCAAAGAAAATTGCTGGCAATTCCGTAATAGGCGACCACCTATGATCAGCAATCTGTTCTGCTGTAACATAGTTATTAGCAACAATCATTTCATTCTCATTGCCGTCTAAGTTCATATCGGATACTTTGAAGAACGGTACACCGGTTACTCCGCCTTGGTCGGCATCAGGAAAGCCTACTCCAGAGCGAGCTTTACCAATATCACCGAGCTTACGCTGTTCCCAAGAATGCACAAACAAAAAGACCACAAACTGCGTTGTGGCCTTAATTGTTTTGATGAAATTAGTGCATTTATTGCACGTTTTTGTTATGTTTGACGTCGTTTGGCTCATTTTATAGGTCAAAACCATTGCTGATAATGAAACTACGGAGCAAATTATCAAATTTGGAACGAGCCTTAAAGATTGAAAGTTTTTCACCGGTGGCAGATTCAAAAAATGCTTTGACCTTTTCCATATCGGCAGAGGCTTTCAATTTGTCGAACCGTCCGAATTCATTGATGTTTTCTTCGTTCAAATGCAAAGACATCATTTCGCGAAGAAGGCTGTCATCTAAGCCGAATTGCTCGGAAAAACGGAAAATTTGGTCGTCTTTCGCTCGGCGCATATACTCCGCAATATAGTCCTTCATTGTTTTTCCTTCTTCGGGTTCAACGTTGCCCATTTGCACGTCCTTAATGAAGATATTTGCATATTTTTGTTCTTCTTCGGACAGCATTGCGAAAGATTTATAAACTTCCTGAAGTGCGGAATCAACAATTTCTTGTGATTCTCCGTCACGCCCTTTCAGTTTCAGATACTTTTCAAAGCGGCTGTTGATATAATCGGCGTCTATTTTGCCTGTTCCGATTTCGGTGATATAAGAGCTTATATCGTAAGGCGGTTCTTCCGGCGGTTCTGGTCCGGGCCCCGGTCCGGGAACGATTAACTCCTTGTATCTTTGGAGAAGAACATAATAAATTTCTTCCGTAATATCTACGGATAATTCGCCTTTTGTAGCCTTTTTCCAAGTGAATCCTTGAACTTTTATCATTTCAAGGTACTTATTCAAGATATTAAACAGCAAAGCAAATTTGCCCTTACAGCCATATCTTGAGGCAGGTGCATAAAGTCTTTTATGCCTTCATTGTCGTATAAATACTTGATTTCAAGATATGTATCGTTGAAAACTTTCAAGTTTTTGTCGAGTTTATCAACAAAAACCATAAACGCTTTATCGCCGGCATAAATTTTTACAGCCTCTTCGATGTTTGCTTTCATCGTGTAAGGGTAACGATAATAGTAAATCGTTCCTACGGGCTTGTCCTCGCCAAAGATTCTGTTCGTTCGAGAAAACGCCTGAATAATGGTTTCTTGTTGCATTATCTTGTCAAGATACAAAACGTTTACCCATTTAGAGTCAAATCCCGTCAGCATCTGATTGACGACAATCAAAATATCAATCTGTTTGTCGGGCGTTTTTTCTATACCTTTGTAAGGTCCTTCGTGCGATAAACGTAAAGAAACGTCCGTTTTCATCTTTCCGTAAGTCGTGATAGTGTATTTTTGATCGAACGAATCATCGTAATCTTGTATTACTTCGGCAAGCCCTAACATCTTCTCGTAACTTGTAGGAGTGTTGTTGTCGGACGGATCAACAAGCACGGTAACATTTAAACTCGGCGCTGCCTTTTTAAGCCGTCTGTAATACTCAATAGCTTCCGGTATGCTGGACGTTGCAAAAATGGAGTGGAACTTTCGTCCGTGACTTCTGTCCGCATACTCTTCCACAATGTTATTTACCACTGCATTGATATGTGCGTCAGTCTTATATTGAGAAGGGGGAACGTTCTTTTCAATAGAAAGCATCGGGACATCGTTCAAATAGTAAAAATAGGTTTTACTTTTTGTCGGATCTGCTATTGCTTCTTCGGGTGTTTTCGCGTGCGCTTTTTCCAACGCAACCTGCCGACGTATGTCCTTTGATTTGAACGTTTCAATCATGTACGGATCGAACGCCAATACGTTTTTATCGCGTATACCGTCGCCTATCGTATATCTATGCAATTCATTGCCGAACACGTCTGCGGAAGTGCAACCTTTTTTCGCGTTTTCTTCTTGAATGGGAGTGCCGGAAAAACCGAAGAACAAGGCGTTCGGGAAGGTTGCTTTGACATCGTTCATCATATCTCCGAACGTATCTCTATGGCATTCGTCAACGATGAAAACAATGCGTTTATCGTTGATTTTTTCTATGTCGCGTTCCATACGACGGGAACCGTCTTCAAAAATGCGGCTCATTTTTTGTATAGACGTAACAATCAACGTGTCGGAACCGGAATTACTGAGCAATTTGCCGCGCAAAATATCGGTGCTTTCCGTCTTTTGAACAGCGTTTTCGTCATCGGCAAAGTCTTGATAATGTTTGTAAGATTGCTCGTCAAGTTCTTTTCTGTCAACAAGAAAGATAACCTTGTCTGCGTCTTGAGACTTTGCAATCAGGTCTGCCGCCTTGAAAGAGGTCAAAGTCTTTCCGCTACCCGTTGTATGCCAAATATAGCCGCCACGCTGCTTTTTTTCGTCCCATTTGTTTTGTGCCACAACATTTGAAATTGCAGATACGGCGTAATATTGGTAAGAACGCAAAACCTTTAGTATTCCGTCCTTGTTGTCGGCAACGGTATAGAAACCTATAAGCTGGTGAGCCATAGGTATATAAAGCAGATTTTGCGTAAACTCATACCAATTCTTTATCGGCGCATTGTCAAAGTTTGCCCAATGGAAATAGAAATCCTCGTTGAATTTACCGTCGATTCCCGGATTCGTGTAATAAACAGCATCGTCCGGAGTCATTGCGATAAAGATTTGAACAAGCGAGAAAATTCCCGTAAATATGCCTTGTTCAGAGTATTTCTTGATTTGGTTGCAGGCTTTACTCAACGGGATGCCGCTCTTTTTCAGTTCGATATGAAAAACGGGCATACCATTGATAAGAAGCATTACGTCGCCGCGTCTGGTCGGGAAATCGACGACGGAACGGCAAATTTAGGCTGTTCCACAATCTGATAACGACTCTTTCCGCCTGCAATTTCATGTCTGTCGTAAATGTGAAGACTTACTTCCTTCCCCAAATGCAGTTTATCGTCGGGGTTGTCGCGCTTAACGGCAACCGTTCCACCGTTAATGAATGAGTTAAGAGAGAAAGGGGTTCGTAATGTTGTGATTTGCTCGATAATCTGAGCCATTTCGGTATCCGTCAAAGGATAATCACCGAGTTTATCCTTGTCGCGGTTGTTATTGTAGAGAATGTTTGCCCAATTCTTTATTAAGTCCGCTTCGGTAGGATATTTGATAACTTCCTTTTCCCAACCGCAACTTTTCAAGAGGGTTATAAAAGCATTCTCAAAATCTTCTTCTTTATCAAAGGTTGTTGTGTAGTTCAAACTCATAAAACACCTCTATACAAACATCTTTTCAAGCAGTGCAGACTTGATATTTTTGAGCTTTTCTAACTGTCGCTGATGAAGGGTGATAAGGTTATCAAGATTGGCAAAGTATTGTCCGATTTTCTTTTGCTCGGCAGCATTTGGAATAAGCACATCAGCATTTTTAATATTGTCAGAGTTCAGTGACTCAAAGGTTGAGCCACAGGACAACGCTTTCCAATATCCGTCACTATCCATTTTAACGAGTAGCTGATAAATGAACTCATTGCCTTTAATAGCCGCAACACCACGCCCAATTACTGCATTATAAGCGGTTTTTCCCATCGCTCCAGCGGGCGCTCGTACACTCATTATTAAGTCGCCTGCATCTGCTTTCTTTGTCATTTGCGAAGTCCATAATCTTGGGGATACCCAACCGTTTTGCAAATCTGCATTACCTTGTACAAGAATGTAATCGCTTGGAACATCCGAATAGGTACTACCATCAGGCGATTGCCCCATAGTTATTTGAACAGTATCTCCCAACTTACGCTGTTCCCAAGCGTCAGAAAATCCCTTAAAACGAATTTTCGGAACTGTCTCACCATCGGCGGGGAACATTTTTTCGAGCAAAGCCTTCTTCACAGCCACCAATTTATCATACTTACGCTGATGAAGGGTGATAAGGTTATCGAGTTGAAGTAAAAGTTCTGATACTTTTTCTTGTTCAACAAGCTGTAAAGGTGCCACAACTTCAATCGGAGCAAAAGCAGGAAACTTTAGATTCCACGTGTCTTTTGTTAGTCCTTGTGAATTGATTTCAAATTGATGTATCATTTTAGGTTGTTTTAGCACATATGCAAAAAAACGCGAGGAAACCCCATTTTTGGGCGTAATAACGGTATACGCAGGGCTTAAAATGCCCGAATATGGTGAATAGCCACTTGCGCCTTGCCACATTCTCATAGAGTTATAAGCAATATCACCAACTTCAACTCTTTTATATTTTGACAAATCGTCAGGCTTCTTATCAAAGCGATTCAACTCATCAAATTTTTTTATTCCAGAACCGATCGTAACTGAAATCATTTCGCCATTTCCGCTACGTTCATTACGTTCTGTAAAGAAATCTTCAAGCTTACGCTGTTCCCAAGCGTCGCTAAAGCCTTTGAACCGAATGCGTGGTTTTTGCACACTTTCACTCATTTTTGCCACCTCCGAGCAGTTTTTGGAGTTCTTTCAGCCCGAGCATGTCAAATTCATCGCCTTCAAGGTCGTCAATCATAGAGTTCAAAGCGGCTTCGGATTCTTCGATTTCGGCTTCGATGTCAATCATCCTTACGCTATACTTCTTTGTAAGTGTATCGATCTTGCTTTCCAATGCACTTACGATGGAGTCGGGTAATACAGAAATCGCACTTGCAATCGGGGCAATCCATTTTTCGTAAAGGATAGGAAGGGCTTCGTCGATAGAAAGACTTTCAATCAAGTCTTTTGTATGATTGTGCAAATCAATGCGAAGATTCTTTATTTCCGTATTCAAAGATTTTTCTTTGTTCATTAAAGTCTTGACTTTAAGAAGTGTTTCCTCAATAGAACCGACATCGGGTTTGCGTTTTCCGTTCGAGTAAGGCTTAACAATTTTATCGATTTCTTTCGGAACGAAAGCCGTTCCGTCTTCGTTGATAAATTCGCCGCGATCTTCTTCTGCAATGGATTCTAATATCTCTTCATATTCGGATTGAATAGAGGCAACTTCGCTTTCTTTTGAAGCAATTACATCGAGTTCTTTTTGCAAGCGGAGTTTTTGCACCAATTCAAACGGGAGAATATGACCTGCCCATCCGTCTTGGACTTCGGTTTCTTTGCCGTCTTTCTTTTTGATGACCATATTGGCATCAACTTGCGTAATGGCGGTTTTCCCTTCGGTCTGGATCATTTCCAAATCGGTAGCGATAACTTGCCACTTGTCATCGAGAATCTGATATGCTTCGTATTTGTCTACAAGCGGAATGTTTGCAAGTCTTGCAAAAATCTCGTCGGCAATCATTGTTTCGCCGCGGGCTACTACCAAATCGTCCATATTATCGATGAGAAGCGTATTCAAAAACTCTCCGAAGTTTGCAAACGCTTGCGCGTAATTTTTCTTGAAGTCAACGACTTGCGCATTTGCATCGATAACGGCTTTTGCATTTTCCGTTTTTGTCGCAACGTAAGGGGTGTCGCTTTCTGTGAACAACTCACCGGTAAGAGATGGGAAAACTTCGAGTTCGTTGCCTAACGTTTTAATTTCCGCTTTAGGAATGCCTCCGAACATAGAAGCGTAAATATCGATGCTTTCGGCTTTTTCGCTTGAATCGACATATCTCGGAATATTGAGATTGTAATCATTCTCGCGAATTTCTTTACGAGAAACTTTACGAGAGAAATGAGGAATTTCAAGTCTGTCGTTATAGGTATCGGCAATTTTCTTTATATCTCTTGCACGAAGTTTATTGTTTTTGCCTTCTTTGGCAAAGCCTTTTGAGGCGTCGATAATAAGAACGTCGTCATTGGTACGTCCTTTTTTGAGCACCATTATAATGGTCGGAATACCCGTACCGAAGAAAATGTTGGCAGGCAAACCGATAATAGCGTCTATGTTGTTGTTTTCGATAAGATTCTTTCTGATTTCACCTTCGTCTCCGCCACGGAACAAAACGCCGTGCGGAAGAACGATTGTCATAATGCCGCCTGCACGAAGGTGGTAAAGATCGTGCAAAAGGAATGCGTAATCTGCTTTCGTTTTCGGTGCGACACCGTAACTCATAAATCTCGGATCGTGTTCCTTACCCGTCGGATCCCATTTTTGCGAATACGGCGGGTTGCTGACTACCGCATCGAGATTTGTGAGCGGCTCGTAGGTATTATCTTTGTCGTTATCGTCAAAATACGGCCAATCGTCTTCCAACGTGTCGCCGCAACGAGTAACGATATTGTCGGGCAAAATACCGCGCATAACCAAGTTCATACGAGTAAGGTTATAAGTATTTTCCTTCAATTCCTGAGCGTAATATTTGATTTTATTCTTGTCGTTGATATGCTTTGCAACGCTCTGACCGATATTGATTAAGAGTGAACCGGAGCCGCTTGTCGGATCGTAGATTTTGATTTCTTCACAGTCTTGCAGATGGTGGGCGATGATTTCACTCATCAAAACGGAAACTTCGTGCGGGGTGTAGAATTCGCCAGCTTTTTTACCTGCATTGGCTGCGAAATTGCTTATCAAATATTCATAGATAAAACCGAGAACGTCGTAGCCCTGTTTGTTATCCATAGGAATAATGTCGATAAGGTGAATCAATTCTCTGACAGCCTTTGTTTGTGCGTTGGCGTTTTCGCCAAGTTTGGAAAGACCGGTTTCGAGGGTTAAGAATATTTTGTTAAATACTTTTGTGTGTGTAGGATTGATAAGTCTGTTAAAAGCCGATAGTGCGTCACGAACATTGCCGACATTGAAATCTGAACCCATGCCAAGCCAAGTGGAGAAAAGATTTTTGTATTCGATGAAATAACCGAGATTGCTTTGAATAGATTTGACTGTTTCGGAATCTTCTTCCGTCAGCGTCTTAATATCTTCTTCGGTTGCGCCCTCTTTTTTCAAATAGGTTTCTTCCTGCTCCGAAAGAAATTTATAAAAAATAAAACCGAGAATGTAGTCTTTGTATTCGCTCGCCTCGATTTTGGAACGCATTTCGTTTGCGGCAGCCCAAATTTTAGATGCTAATTGTTGCTTATTCATCGTTATTTCTCCTCAAATGTAATTCCGTTATTTTTGCAGTAGTCATAGAACTTACGCTGAAGCGCATAGGTAGGCTTGCGAACACCTAATTCCCAACGATTGAGCGAGGAATGGGCGACACCTATTGCGGCTGCAAATTCCTGTTGACTCATGTGTACTGTTTCTCTGGCGTGTTTGATTTGATCCTTAAATTCCATAAAGTTCAACCTCTTTGCAAGAACATTGCAACTATTATAGCACTTTTTGCAAAGAAAAGCAATACGGATAGTGGGCTTAAATCAAAGATTTACCATCAAAATAAATTATATCTTGTTACCTGTCCCAAAAACAGGACACTTACGAACATTTTCAGTATAACAAATAAAATATGCCAACTATGTGTCATAATTTATAAATTTTCCACACCCTTTTAACCCCACCTAAAACCATTCTTTAACCCCCTAATGGCTGTGTGGCGTGTGCTTGTCTTGAACAAGTGGCGTCGCTTCGCTCCGCCAGACAAGCACACGCCACACGAACTAAACTCACTAAACTATACTCGGAAAATAAAGGCACGAACGGAAGGCGAGGCAGCCGCTAAACCGCTTGCTGTCCTTCGCCTTTAACCGTCGTGCGTGACATTTATTTTTAAGCCTTGTATTACGTTTATTTTCATTAGTTTACTTTGCGCATTTGTGCTATTACTTCGGGCGAAACTTTGCCCATATAGCAACCTTCGTCCCAACAGGTAAAGTCGTCGAAAAGCAACAACTTTTTATCTTCCATTCCGATAGGTCCGGCAATATCTTCGTCCATAATATCCGAGATAAAAAACTGCGGTAGTCCTTTGGAGTAGACAAGTCTTTCGCCCGTCTTTTCCATATACTTCATAATGTATCTCATCATTTCGGACAAATCCGACTCTGTGTTTATTTCTTCAAAGTCAGAACGACCGAAACGGGAGTTAAAGTATGGATTTTGATACGTTATCTGCCGTCTTTGCGTTCTTAGGTTGTAATCGTTAATGGGAACGTTTTCGGGAATAGTGCCTTCCGGTATATAAAAAACACCGTGAAAGTGCAGTCTTTTCTTCTCCGGCGAACGCTCCCAAACGCCTATATATTTCCAGCCTTTGCGCGAGCAAAAATGACTAAGACAACTTTTCAAAGACTTGCGGAAAGATTCTTCGGTATGCTTCTTGCTATCATAGGTGAAAGTGCAAAAATAGTTGAACTTTTGCAAGTGAATTTTTCGCCATAATCGTATGCGCCTGCATATCAGATTCCGTAGTTTTCGCTCAAGGTTTTTCGTAACGTATTCCTCGGTTCTTTCATTGTTGGGAAAGTGTTCGATCATACCGTTTACAATAAACCTTTTACGTTCGCCTTTTCGCATTTCCTTGGACTTTTCGTATAGTTCTTCAAAGAGTTCTTTTCTCGTCATTTCACGCGTCGTCGGTTGAGAAGAAGACGGCTCGGTCACCACTTCCGTTATATCATTCTCCTCGGACGATTGAGTTGTTTCAACATCGCTCTCAGAAGGCGCGGAAATGGGTTCTACGCCGTTTTCTTCTTCAACCTTGTCTATGACGACAATCTTTTCTTCTATCGGTTTTGACGCCGTTTTGTCGGTCGTGTAGTGTGAGGGATTGCTATGTAATGCGATCCGTCAAAGTAAACCTTGGTTTCGCCGTATGGCATTTTGACCTCCTTTATGGAAAAGAGATGCCGACGCCATTTCAATTACGTTGTCGCAGAACTCTATTCGGTGTCGGCATTCTTATACAATGCGTTAATAAAATAACTGTTCTGCATTTTCAGTTCCGTTACGGTTGCTTTTTCGGTTTGATATTCCATATAGTCGTTCAGTCCTATTTTTGTGTTTTTCGCTATATCGTTGAAGTAGTCCGAGAAACAGTCGGTAGAAAACCTTTGACTGTAAATCTTCTTGTGCATAAGGTAATACTTTTTCTTTTCCGTTTTACCGTCCATCGTTCCACGTTCTTTTTCGATATTCGATATGCTGTAACCGTAGTTGTTGTAAGCAATCACGGTGCGTTTGTAGAAAAAAGCAGTCACTTTTTTCAATAAGTAAATAAGCAGCGTGTTGTCACCACGATTAAAGCGAAAGTCGGCGTATAGGTTGATAAACCAATTAAACAGCCACTCATTGAGCATTTCTTCAATGGTGAAAAACGGCAAGGCAAGACGAGTATTCCCCGACGATACGATATGCACTATATCGCAAAGTTCTCTTGCGTCCGCACCCCACGAAGAAGGACGTTGCTCGTCCGTAAAACCTTTATAAACGGGTAGTTGTCTATCGTTGCCGAGTGCCTGCACATTTTCAGCCAAGAGTTAAACAAGTCGTTTTTCTGGTTGGTTTCTTCCGTGCCTTTCTTCACTTCTTTCAGCTCGAGATTGTTACCGCGCTCTTTACCGACTTCGGTAATTGCCACCACTCCAAACTCAAAACTTCCGGCGTTTGGGTTATTCTCCAAAACTTTCTTGCCGAGCCTTAAAACGTCGAAGTCGAGAATGTGGGCGTGCCTTGACGGTCGGGGAGTCTTCGAGAAGAAATCGGTTGACCAAACAGGAAAGTTTCCGCCGTCTATAAGTCGATTATCTTCACGAATCGAATAATTCGCAACAATCAGACTGCTTTGAATTACGTAGACGAAATACAGTTGAGCATAGGTCGAAAGCACGTCGAAAATGTAACTCGTTTTCAGTCCGTCTCGGTAGTAAAGCCCGTATCGCTTGCTGTCGTAGCCGTAAAGTTGCAAACTGTCATCGTGGTGTTTTTCGTATCGACTGCGTTTGAGTTTTACCCACTCTTTAACAGTCGCGAGATTATACACTATGCCGTGTTCCATACATTTACGAAGTTCCATTTCAAAGGCTATCCACCCAAAATTAGGGAACTTCATATCCGTTTCCTGCAATTTTCCGTAAGCGACGTTTCGGAACATTATTTCCTGCGATAAGGTCATATCCGTAATGATAGTGGTCTTCTTTTTGCCCATACTTCCGCACGTCATCGATACAATAGGAAGATCGTTTATAAACCCACGGTTCGAGTTCTCCATTCGGCGTAGTTTTGCAAGCGCGAGTTTTCTTCTCCACCGCTCGAATAAAAGCCAAATAAAAATGAGAATTACCCAAAAGGGGACATATTTTACTACGACCTGTAAGTCTATGATCAGCTTGACGATCTGCGTGTAAATCGAGCCGAAGTCAAAGGATACGGCGAAGTAAAAATAGTAAGCGAAAAACTCTATGATTATCGTTGCGAAATTCAGATTGAAAATCCAAATTACCAGCCAAATAATCCATATAAAATTATGCTCTTTTACAAACGCCGCATACTGCCGGACAAATCGTTTCAACGGCTCGGTCGTATACCTTGTAACTGTCTTGTAAACGCGTAGCGGAAGTGTGTCTATATTATGCTTTGTGTTGTGCTTTTTATAGAGAGTTTTAAGTGCTATCCACAACGCTAAAATACACGGCAGAACGATGATGATTATCTTGGATATTTTCCCTGTCTTTTGCCCCGTTTCGCTAAGCCACGAAAGGAAGTTTTCTTTGCTTGTAAACAGTCTGAAAAAGGCTATGCAATTTGCCTTGAACGTTTCAAAATCCGCAGGCAAATCACGTCCCAATTCAGCACCTTTGAACGCTCCGCAACGGACGGAATACCATCGACGGGAAAACCGAATAATACGCAGAAATAATACTTAAAACTGCCGTATAAGTCGATTAAACCCTCGAAAGTGCGACAATAGGCAACTCTGAACACGAACGCTCCGAGCAAAATAAACGCTATCGTAAGGGCTACCGTGAGCGCAACATTAAGTCGTTTTTGCAATCTCATACAGCACCTCCGATATCGTATTTTTGGGCGGTATTTGCTTTGCCGTATAAACGATATAACTGACCGCCAGAATGGTTATGAATAGCAGTAAAACCGCTATAATTCTTTTTAGTGTTTTCATATTGAAATTCTCCTGTTTTTTATAGATAAAATTAACGCCGACGAACCATTAGATCCGCCGGCGTCTTTTCGTTAGATTTTACTTTCCGCTTGTGTTCCACCGGTCGGCAAATTCTTTTCTGACACGCTTCTCGGCGCGCCGTCGTTTCGTGGATTTTACAGCCGCCGAAATACCTTTGAACGGCAGCGAAATTATCCATACGATTGCTTGCAGAACATACGGCAAAATCGGAGCGAGAAGGATGATTAAAAGTATGAGCATCAAGAGATACAAAATCATCTTTCCGCGCTTGTTCAGACTTATGTCGATGTCCGTTTCGTTGGACGGATCTTTGCTGCCCGATTGCTTGTTGTCTATAACGCCCAAGTTGTAGGTTATGCCGTCCGTTTCAAACTTCAATCGAAGTATGGTTACGTCGCCAACGAGCGTATAACTTTCAAACGTAGAACCGGTTGTAGAATAGCCGCTCAACGAGTAACTTGTTTCTGCAAAACGTAGTACCCATTTCTTGCCTTTGAGTTCTGTCAAGGCTTCGTCCGTCAGTTTCGATGAAGTTTTTACGTCAAGGACTGCGCCGTGGTAGATATTCTCGCGGTTTTCGCCTTTGATAAAGTCGTCAATCGTCTGAATCCTGTCCCACTTATACGTTCCCGCAAATAAGCCTCCTCCGGAATGTTCAACCTTGTCCGTGTATTTGAGATAGGCGTATTTATCCGCTTTATCCCCGAACGTTTCATTTACCCCGACAAATGGAGCGGAAGACCAATCGTAACTTTGCGTTGTATAATACACGTCCGCTTCGAGAAGTTTGTCTATGGGTTTGTCCGTGTTGAACGCTACGAAATGACTGTCGCACGCTCCGACGTAGAGTTTGAAACCGTCTTTATACCTTACGAAACCCACAAATTTATCCGTAACGACGATTGTTTCGATATCAACGCAATTCACATAAGGCTTTCCGTTGATTGAACCGAAGGCATACTGCTTATTGACCGCGTAATTGACTTCGGTGACGGTATTGCCGCCGCTTGCTTGTTTGTCGATACTCTCATTGAACGGACGGTAAATTGAACTTATGGCGTAATATCTCACGCTTTCGTCCTTGACCGTAAGTCCCGAAACTTTGTATTTGTAGAATACACCGCTACTATTTAGCAATTCGAGTTTGTAATTCAGATACGAAATGTTGTCGTTTATCGTAGTCGAAATGTTGATAGAGGACGCTTTGAAGTCTTTGGCTTTACCGCTCGGCTGATAGACGTAAACGAAAAGTTCTTTATTTACGCTTTCGGCAAGTTGGATTATCTGCAATGAATAGTTGTCTGTTTTGGTCGGATAGTTTTCCGGCTTAAACGATGTATCCTTTTCCAAATCGTCCAACACTTCCGAATAGGTGATGCTTTCCGCTCTGGCAAAGACGGGCGTCTGCACCGTAGTTATTACAGTGCAGAACACCGCAATGAAAGCGAGTAGCATACACGCAAATCTCGTTTTCAACGTCCTTGTCAAAACACAATCACCTCCCGATCCAAAACAACTCCGACCACTTTTCCCGCAATCGTAAAATTGAGTTTAACGCTTGCTTCGCCGTTGTAAGACGTTACGATTATCGTAAACATATCCGTATAGCCTTTGTTTTCACAATCGGTTACTTCCGTGCCGTAAAACACAGTCAGGACTTCGGTCAGCGATTTTCCTTTCGGCTTAATGGTGAAAGATTTTTCGCCTTTGTTTATTTCAAAGGCAGCCGTCAGATCCGTTTCCAATTGAAACGATTTGCTTTCGCCGTCAACGGTATATGTAAATCGCTGTTTTCAATCTTGTTCGGGATTATCTTTACGGAATAGTCTTTCGTTTCGTTTTTGTTGAATGAGCCGAAAGTGTATTTCACGTCAACAGAGAGCGGTTCGTTTTCGGATATAACGTAACCGTTACCGGAAATCATAACGTCTTTACCGTCTACCGAAACATAAAAAGTCTTGAAATCGCTTGTAAACCCGTTTGTGAAGTGAGCGAAAACGCCGATGACGGCTACGATAACAAGCAATATGACTATGTAAGAAACAACTTGTCCTATTTTAGATTTTGTCATTGATAGCCTCCCTTTCAATCATTTTCGTTAAAATTCCATTTCCGTAGAACTTACTTTTACGCCCGTAACACTCGACTTGTCGAATACAACTTTTATCGTTTTCGTAAGCCCGGACTTCGCTTCCGTCAAAGTGATATTGAAATAGCAATCGCTCACATAAGAATGGAATTTATCGTTATATCCGAGAGTTCTGCCACCATCAAGCCTTGTTGTACTCTTGTAGTAACTTTCAATCGCTTTTAACGTGTTAATCGTAAGTTTTCCGTCAGAATAGGAAACAGAAATAAGGCTGTCCTTAATGCTGTCAAGGTCTATTGTCGAATATGACGAGTCGTACCACTTGTCGTTTCCGCTTTTATTGAAGTGTTCCATATAACCGACTTTAATCTGCCCTACGCCGGTGACGATTGCGGACACTTCGTTGAATTGCGAGCCGACGGAATTAAACGGATTAGTAAGAGTTACAGCGTAATTGTAAGACGTTCCTATACCGAGATTGTATGCGCCGCTCACTTCGGAAACAGAGCCGGAAAGGGCAATGTCCGTAGGATGTCCCGCGAAAGTAACCGTACAGGTTGCCATATATCCGCCTTCGCGAGTAGTACAAACAATGACAATTTCACCCGTAAACGGCTTTTTGCAAGTTACGGTTGCCGTGGTAGAGCCATCGCTTACGGGTATAACGGTGACATAATCCGTAACCGTACCGGTTTGCTCGCCACCCCACTCTACAGACCAATCTACCAAAGTATTTAGCCGTAGCGGGCATAACCGTTGCCGTAATCGTCTTGGATATGGTTTGCTGACCGTTTGCGGCTGCCTTGACGACATAGTTCGAACTCATTTTAAGAGCCACGGGAGCAAATTTCGTATTGTCGAAATCGGGCGTTTCGACATCTATATTTCCCGAAATATCCGACTTTTTGACTTCGCCGACGGGCTTGTTTCCGATTGCTATCACAAGCGAAGAAATTACTCCTATAAAGAGAAGAACGATTGCCGTAAACACGGCTATCCATCTGCTTTTATTATTGTTTTCGTTATACATATCTAACTTCCTCCTTAAAACGTGATTGTTGCCTTACTCGTAGTAACCTTGCTTACTTCCTCGCCGATAAAAAACTTATACTGCGCGGAAAATCCGAGCGTTTTATGCTGAACCTTAACAATCAGATACGGTTTATTTCCGTCGGAATCGGTGTTAATTGAATACAACTTATTAGTGTAAGTAGTCGTTTCGCCGTTGCCTTCGACTATTTTTGTTTCCTTGGATTCGTAATAATCGTAAAGCGACTTTGTTACGTTAATCGAAAGCGTATTACCGGAAGTCGAACAAGTTACGAATTCTTTTGCAATTTTACTGAAATCGACAATGTTACTGTGAGAACTCCAACCTGCGCCCCTGCCTGATTGAGAATAAGTACCGCAAGTAACAGATCCTACTCCCGTAACGGTTACGGTAAAGTCATTGAAATTACTACCTACGCTATGAAAAATGTTATCCATTGCGAGATTAAGAGAGTAAGACTTACCGACGTAAAGCAAATCCACGGAATCTTTGCCGAGATTGTATTTCGTAACGCCCGTAGGAGCGGTGATAGACATACTTGACGGCACGCCTTCATAGACGATATTGACAGTTCCGGTTTTACCGCCTTGTCTTGTGGTGCAAGTAAGAATTGCCTTGCTGCCTTTGAAAGACTTGTAGCAGTTGACCGTTGCCGTAAGATTGCCTTGCGAATCGTCCGTCACCTTGATATAGTCCGAAATGTTCTTGTCTTTGAGTGGAGCGTCGTTTGCCCAAGCAACAGACCAAGTAACGTATTTATCCACGACGGTAGACGGCGTAATGGTTGCCGTAACCGTTTGAGATACGTATTGCTGTGTATTGTCCGCAGCGAGAGCAGGCGATTTCACGCTAATAAGTCTGGGTTGTCCGAGAGTGAGAACTACCGCGGCATTGGATTCGTCGGGCGATTCCTGTTGCGTTTCGTTCTCTTGCGGTTTGATAGGAGTGGGTTTGTCAAGCGACAGAATGAGTGCCGCAACAACGCCTGCCATAAGCACGATAATGAGCGTAAAGGCGATTATCCACTTAACCGCGTCGGATTTTGTGTTGATTGAATTCTTGATACATAATGTTTTTTACCTCCGAAATTTAGATTTTTGGGTGTAAAAAACTACGGCTTACCTAAGCAAACCGTAGTTCTCTACAAGGGGAATGCTTATCTCAAAAGCATATTCATGAAACTCTTGTCCGACGTTCTCGCAGGCTTAATCGGGCATTCGTAAACAGTCCCGTCTTCGTCGTAAGAACGAACGGCGTAAGTATTGCCTTTCACCACCTTGCCGTGATCGTCTTTCATTTCGTAAGGAACGACGACGAGTTCCGCTTCCATAGCGTCACCGAAAACTACGTCAAGAACGTTGTAACCGTTTTTGTCGGTGTCCTTGTTGGGCGGTGCGACCTGAATTTTGATTTCCTTGCCGCGAACTACACCTTTAATGAAGTAGGAGTAGTATTCCTTACCGTGACTTTCAAAAGTTTCTCTTTCAACCATAATGTTGTTAGCCATTACCTTTCACCTCCTTAATTTTTCTTCCCGATAGTGCGGGAGATTTTCTTTGCTTCGGCTTTGGATTTGCCTTCGCCGAGTGCCTTCTTGTATTTGAACAAGCCGGCGTGATCGGACTGTGCCTGAAGATAACCGGAGCGAAGACCTGCTTCGTAATCGGTCAGTTCCTTACCTACTTTCGGTCCGTGTTCGTGAACTTTGTTTTTGCGTTCGGATGCGTAACCCTTCGCTCGTTTGGAAGGCACGCTCCATCTGCGTTCGTTGTTATTTTTGTTTGCCATAAAGTGTTTTACTCCTTTACCCGTGTAGCCGTTAGTTCAGCATAGAATTTTGATTTTTTGTTGCCCGTGTTGCCGTTAGCCAAGCGAAAAATTTTGATATTAAGTTGTAGGTTTGCAAGCCGTTTTCTCTTTGTTGAAACATTCCGTTTCGTGCGACTTTACTTTGGAAGGTGGCCACCTTTATCTTTCGAAAGTCCGCATAAAACAGTCGGTATTCTTTGCCGAAAATGGACTTGCTTTTATATTTCCATAGAGAACGCAAATTCTCTTAATGGACGATTGAATGTAACCGAAACGACAGTTAAAGTGCCGTTATAGGTTGATTAAACGCACATTTTTGTAGTTTTCTTAATCAATATAAGTCCTTAAATATGTGCGTGTTTTGATGCGTTTACCGTCAAGATTGTTTCTTGATTGAAACACGAACTCATAGTCGATGTCGCGCTCGGAAGTCCTGAAATAATAGGTATC
Source organism: Clostridiales bacterium (assembly GCA_022009995.1). Lineage (GTDB taxonomy): Bacteria > Bacillota > Clostridia > Christensenellales > CAG-917 > CAG-349. The sequence continues at coordinate 668,310 of CP091734.1, read as the reverse complement.
GTCGCTTACCGAATGAACGTCTCCGCGATTGTTGGAACAGAGAGAAATTTTCTGCTTGACGATATAGTCCGGGGTGCGATAAACGTTGTCTGCGTTTTGAAGAAAATCAATATCGCAAACGGGTTTTACAACAGCGTGTTTTGACATGTTTTTTACTCCTTTGCCCGTAACCTGATAGCACAGTGATTTTGATTTCAACGCCGACTGCAAGAAATAAATCAATTTGTTGTTGAGTTCCTTCATATAGTCGGTGGTGAGTTGCCATTCTTCGGCAAGAACCGCTTGCGTATTGTTGTCAATATACAGCGACACATAAAGGATATAGAGCCTTGCAGGAGCGTTTTGCATTGCCGTATTGTATCGTTCGACTTTCTGAACGATTGCAAGCGGCTTGACAGTTTTGGAACTTCTGTCGAACAGTTCTTTCATTGAGTAGTAGTAACGAATTTCTTTTAAGTCGTTTCGGACCTGAACCGTGGTAAGCATTTTTAACACCTCCTATTTTTTGTTTTTTCTGCCGAACTTCTTTATGATTGCGAGCATTGTTTTCTTTTGGTTTTCGTCGCAATTTCCGAGCATCGTTTCTAACAACTTTTGCTGTTCGTCTGACAGATACTGCTTTCCAAGATAGTAATCATCTTCAACAAAAACTCCGCTATCGTGCCGGCCCGCAGCGGTGTATATCGGGTAAGAAATCGAGAGCTCGAGAACGTCACGTATAATTGTTTTTCTGCTTACGCCGAGTTCAAATGCGAGATTGTCCATCTTTTCGTGACGACGTTCGCAAATAATCTCTAAAAGCGCTTGGCGACGTTCCGTTGCTCTCAAATTTCTCACCTCCTTTGCCTTCGATGGCCTTATTTTCGCAGTCAACTGGGACACCTTTTGTCCCAATTAAAAAAGTTTTTGCTTTTTTTCTTTTGATTTTTCGGAATAAAAAAAGTGCCTTGACAAACAGGAACCTCTAAAAAATGAGATTCGCTGTTCGCCAAGACACTTTTAAGCCTTGTATTTTACCTGATAGGTAAGTTACGAACACTTACACATAAAGTATTTAAGCCGGATTTACCTACTTTCGCTATTCCAGAACGACCGGGATTTGCTTTATGCATGCTACAATATTAAGTTAGTCCATCTTGATTTTAATCAGGATTTCTTTGTTATGCTGTTTACTGAATATCTTCGCTTTACAGCGATGACAAACAACAAGGATTGCGCCGTCTTTTCGTTGATAGCCCGTAGTCTTTTTATGACAACAAGGACATACGAAAGGAACAGGGTTAGAACTCGTCTCCAAAATTCAACCTCCTTTCCCCATGACACACAAAGAGTTGTATTTAACCCACTGCATTGATAGGGTTGGGTAATCCCATATCGCAGGAAGATTATCTTTTGTGCCTAAATATGAATAGTAACGGATAAGACGGGGCTCTCTTACTTTGCCACTATGCAGATTTCGTAAATATCGTCAAAGAAGATTTTCTCTTGTCCTATTATCAAATAATGATAAGGGAAATTGATGCACAGGACAAGGCCTTCTTCTTCATAGTAATGACCGCACGAATAAAATTCAACTTTGACGGTCGTTCCTTTGTTAATTTTACATAGAACGGAAGAAATCTCTTCTTGTCGTTCTTCGGAAAGTTCTTTGCGTTCAATGCGAGAACGCTTTTCTATACGGCTTTGAATTTCTTCCGACAGACCTTTCAAAGCATCGAATGGAAGAAACTGTGCCGCTCTATTAACGTCATCAAATTTCTTCGCCGCCATTATGTCCTCCGATTAGTTTATTTCTCGTAATTTGTGTTGCGCCGTCCGCTAAATCGAAACCACGTAACATTGCATTTTTACCAAACTTGTCTTTTATGGCAAGAACGGTATTTCAAGCCTGCGTTCTCTCTCTATTGCTTCAAAGTCTGTAAAAAGGTCATATCCTTCGGCAGACTCGTCGGCAAGTCCACTGAAACTTATTCCTAAACGCCTTATCAGGTATACGTTGACAGTATTTTCTTCATAAAGCCTGTTTACATATTCCTTGATGTGTGAATATAGGTTAGTTGCATTCGCCATTTTAATTGTCCCGCCGGTAGCAGGTATAACATCTTTTGAATATCCGACCATTATACCGACGTGGCTTGCAATTAAATGTTCACGAAGTAATCTTTGGCATCCGTTCAACGCCATTTCCTGCAAGACGAGCAGGGCTTTATCGTAATCATAGTCACTGAAAAGAATTTGAGAGTTAGAAATAGATTTAGATTTACTTTTATAACTCTTAATGTCCGTTATCGTGCAAGATTCTTTACCGTTTGCGTGATCTATTATAATTTGCGTTCTTACCAAAGAGCCGATACATTAAATCTTCTGGCGCGTCGGCAATGCCTTTCATATCATAAATGCCGTATCTTGCAAGCCTTGTCGCAATGCCGTTTGCAATATTCCAAAAATCGGTTATCGGTCTATGATGCCATAGCGTTTCTTTGAATGTTTCTTCTGTTAATTCTCCGATATGGTCTTTGCAATGCTTTGCCGTAATATCGAGTGCGATTTTCGCGAGATAAAGATTTGAGCCTATTCCGCAAGTTGCCGGAATATGAGTTCTGACGGCTATTTCATTGATTAGTTTCTTCGCAAGATCTTTTGCTGAAAGATGATAAATCGGCAAATAGTCAGTAACGTCAATGAATGCCTCGTCAATAGAGTATTGATGGATGTCGTCTTGTGAGAAATAGTCGAGGTAAATCTCAAAAATATCGGCACAATATTTTATGTATAAACTCATTCGCGGCATCGCGATTATGTAGTCCATATTTTGTGGGATTTCAAATAAACGACAACGATTTTTTACGCCCAATGCTTTCATCTTTGGGGATATTGCAAGGGTAATCGCACCTTTTCCACGAGATTCGTCTGCAACAACGAGATTTGTTTCAAACGGACTCAGATGACGTTCGGCACACTCAACCGATGCGTAGAACGATTTCATATCTATACAAACATAAGTCCGTTGTTTTTCCATACTCCTATTTTGCGTCCTTAAGTATTTTCACCGCAATGCCTTGAATGGCTACTTCATCAAAATACATATCTTTCATTTCGTCGTTTTCGGTGTAAGCGAACTTTGTGACGCCTTCTATCAATATAATAACGTTTCAAAGTTGCCTCATTTTCAATAAGAGCAACGACAATTTGACCTTCTTCCGCCGTGTCCTGTTGACGAACAATAACTAAATCGCCGTCCTCGATACCTGCATTTATCATACTTTCGCCTTTCGCACGAAGAATAAAGAATTTTCCGCTACCCAAGAGTTCACGAGAAAACGTAACGAAACATTCTATATTTTCTTCCGCAAGAATAGGGGTTCCGCAGGCGACTTCACCGACGATAGGCAACCGATTATGACTGCAAAGAGAATTTACGATTTCCTTTGTTTGCAAGTCGCCATATCTTCCGTTCTTTTCAAGGTCGCCACGCTTTATAAGCTCGTCCACATATCTATATGTTTGAGGAACGGACAAGCCGACTTCGGCCGCGATTTGTTGAAAAGTCGGATATGTGCCACTTTCAAAGTAGCAATCGTTTATCAACTTCAATATGTTATTGAGAGTTTGTTCGTTTTTGCTTCTCATTGGTGTCTCCTTTTGTCTAAACGAGTTTCGTTTCTCATTTAGGTATTTTTATTATATCCAAACATAACTTAAAAGTCAAGGGGATAAAGTGATAAAACGAAAAATTTTTAAGAATGATAAAAACTTCAAATTTGGGTGTTTAATTGTAACATTATCCGCAAATTCCTTTTGTCTTTCGGGGGTATAGCCTAATCGCCTGCATCGACTGGTCAAGGCTCACAAAAAATAATCCGATTTCAAAGGTAAAAACATCTTAACATACAATTGATGACAACCGTATGGCATATTTTGAAGAAAAAATAAAAACTATCACTATGCTATTTTTTGCTCGTCGCTCCGCTTTTTCCTTGACAAGTCGCTGCATTCGATTATTCTCGCCCCCTGTCGAAAGACAAAATGAAAAATGCAAGGTGGTGATTCTGCACGAACCATTGTTCAACCCTTCGGATGCCATTGTCGGCATCTCGCCCGAGGGGTGTTTATCCATTGAAAGTGGAAAAAATGCCTTGAAAGTAGACTTTCAACCATTCACACTTTTTTCTCGAAGTGTGCTAACGTTGATTCAGAAGTTAGCGAGCGATATGGAAATCATCGTCCGATAGACTTCAATTCAACAAAAGGAGGTTCAAGGCAAATGTTAAGAAGCATCAAAAAAGCATTCGATATAATCAAAGCCGAAGACGCAGAAACTGCCATCACAGTTCACACCATCCGAACTTGGTGTAAACAAGGCAAAATTAAGTGTCTGACTGCCGGCAACAAGGTTCTTGTTGATATGCAAAGCCTCTTGGATTATATCGCAATCAAAACAGACAATACGGAGGTATAAAATGGCATACTCAAAAATTACAACAAACAAACGCGGCGTTTTACAAGCGAAAATTCAAGCGTATGGGTTAGATCCTATGACGGGGAAATCGAAGTTGTATGTCAAAACCGTTCATAACACAGACAATCTTTCCGAAGCAAAATTCAAAAAGTATGTAGCAAAAGCAGAAATTGAATTCGAGGAAAGCATAAAACTGACGGGAAAGACATCGGAAATCGAAAAAACCTCAACAGACGGAGTTCTGACCTTTACGCAGCTTGTAAAAGAATGGAAAACGTCCGTGCTGCAAAATCTATCAAGAAATTACTATGGCAGGATATGCGTTACCGAAAAACTATTTACGAGTTTTTTGGTCGAACATCATCTTGCCGATAAACCAATCTCGGAAATTACTGTTCGACACGTTCAGTTGTTCCTTAATTCATTTTGTTCGGGCGAAGAAATCCCGTCCGGCTTGGCAAAACTGAAAAAGCCATTGCCTGATACAATAAACGGAAGGCAAATGATAAGGGATAACGTTATAAACACGAACAGTTTATATAGACTGAAACATCTCGACGGGGCAATCAGAGTTCAGACGGCAAAGAACATCTGTGAATATTGCCACTTGAAATTTGACGACTATTTTGAGCCAATCTTCAAGATAAAGGAATGTTCGCCCGAAACGATAAAAGGACATCGAAGAATACTCCGAACCCTTTTTAATGAGGCTGTCAGGTATGAATGGATTGCAAAAAATCCCGTATGCAAGACAAAAGTCGGTGCGTCGGCAAAAACGGCAATATTTCGATAAAGCCAGTCGAAGAAAAGGAAGTGTTTTCGCTCGCAGAAGTAAGACAATTCATCAAACTTCTTGACGAATTACCCGACGATTTGATATATCGACGCGTTACGTTGAAATTTGTGGTATTAACGGGCGTGCGAACAGCCGAATTGCACGGTTTAAGATGGGCTGACTTTGATTTTGACAAGAGAATTGTCCACATCAGACGTAACAGACTTGCGACCGAGGGATTTGGCATCTACGAAAAAGATCCGAAATCAAGAACGTCGAAACGCGATATACCGCTTCCGGCTGAACTGATGGACGACCTTAAAAAGTATATGGATTGGTTCAGAATTGCCGACGATGAATTTGACAATAAATTAGACGAATACTACTTCTCCGTCAATATATTGAGAGAGCCTGAAGGGGTATCCAGCACAGCACAATGGCTTGCTAAATTTGAGGCAAAGCACGGTCTTAAAAAGGTTTCGCCACACGGATTGAGGCATACATATTGCAGTATTCTTTTGTCTCAAAATGTGCCTATTCAGACAGTCAGCAAATATCTCGGACATAGCGATTCGACTATAACTCTTGAAGTTTACAGTCACTTTATTCCAGACACACAAGAGCGAGTCACCGATGCGTTGAGCAATTTGTTTAACGACTAAGCGACTCGCTTAGATTTTATAAGGAGAAAACGATAATGTATTTACCACGATTAAGAAGAATAGCAGACGTATTGAACGAAGTAAAACAAGTCGATCCCGACACTTGTCTTACTCGCAGTATGTTGATTGAACTAATGAAACAAGGCGTAATAACGCCGCTCAAATACGGCAACGCTTGGGTTGTCAATATGGACGAATTGCTGTTATTTGTAAACGGCAAAAAGGAGAAGTAAAATGAAATATATGACGTCAGGTGACATTCATAGAATGTTTAAGCAAGAAGACGAAGGCACAATCATAAGGCGTAATAACGTTCGCAGAATCGCTCTCGAAAACGGGATTAAGCATACGCTTACACAAAACATAATCCTGATTGACTCAAAAGATTTCTTTGAGAAAGTGAACCCGTATAATCTACAAGAACACGAATACAAGATACCTAAGTTAAGGAACATTAAAGATTGTGCGAGAGAGTGGAACAAACACCGAAAGACAGGCGACCGTTTTATACACGCCGATGAAATACGTGATTTTTTGAAAACGGACACGACGGTATTTAAGTATAAGTTCGGCAATAAGTGGATTGTGAACTACGACCAACTTTTTCCACACCTCAAGAAAATAAACCGTCGCGAAAGCAAATTATGGAAGGCATATATGGCTCGTATAGGCATAAAAAAATCAGTCACTCCACGCAAGAAGTGACTGAAAAAATGGCCTGCCTGATTGGAGTCGAACCAACGGCGTTCCGCTTAGGAGGCGGACCCTCTATCCTACTGAGGTACAGGCAGATATTTGATATTTTAGCACGATTTGAAAGTTATTGCAAAAGATTTTACAATACCGAAACAATACCTAAAACAATACCAAGTATTACATGTTAATGGTAAAACCACAATATTTAGTTGTATTTGTTACGCGAAAGCACTATATATTGTGCTTTTTACCGAGTTAAGCACTCCCTTAGGAGGGGTTTATTATATCCATTTAACTACGGAAGCGTTTATAAGTTGCAAAAAAGATTTTATCGTTTTGCAACTTGTTTGTCAAGGAATCGACGGGCGAAAAGCCCTTGCGTTTTCTTATTTCAGATAAATGGACGCGTTGGTTGCGGCAATCGCGCCGTCCGCCGCCGCCGTTGCGAGTTGGCGGATACGTTTGGTACGGCAGTCGCCCGCGACGAACAATCCGTCGGTTCTGGTCGTGCCGTCTTCGCCCGCGACGATATATCCGTTTTTGTCGATGTCGACGAAGTCTTTGAAAGCGGAGTTGTCGGGGATTTGCCCTATCGCGATAAACACGGCTTTTACGGGCAGGCGGAATTCCGATTTGTCGACGGTATTTTCAAAAACAAGCCCCGAAAGTTCGCCGCCGTCACTTAAAAACTCTTTCAGCGAAAGGTTGTGATAAATCGCGACGTTATCTTTTGTCATAAGGTTGTCGACGTGGGCTTTGTCCGCAAAGAATCTGTCGAAAAGCGTGCAAACGTGGACTTTTTTGCAATAATTCGTCAAACAGCGCGTATTGCAAAGCGGTATTGGCGTCGCCGATGAGCGCGACTTCTTCGTCCTTGTAAAACGCTCCGTCGCACAGCGCGCAATAAGACACGCCGTGACCGATAAGTTCGTCTTCGCCGGGGACGCCGATATGTCTTGCGCTTGCGCCGGTTGCGATGATGACGGATTTTCCTTCGTGCGCGCCGTAGTCGGTGAGAACGGTGAAGACGTCGCCGTCCTTTTTAAGCCCGGTGACCTTTTCCAGCTCGAAATCCGCGCCGTGGTGCATAATCTGTTCAAACAGTCTGTCGGAGAGTTCCGCCCCAGAGATTGCGGTAATCGTGGGGAAGTTTTCGACGCGCGGCGAAAGCGAAATCTGACCGCCGACGGTTTCTTTTTCCAGCACAAGGACTGTTTTGCCGTTTCTTAAAGCGTTGAGGGCGGCAGTCATGCCTGCCGTCCCCGCGCCTATGATAATTACATCGTAAATCATAAATTATTTTGCGTTTTCAACGAATTTTTTAATGAAGCTCGCGTTTTCGTAGCGGTCGTAGCCCTGTCCGTTCGCGACGAGCATAGTGGGGGCTTTTTTGACGCCGTATTTTTGGGTAAGGTCTTTCTGATCTTCCGCGTCGATGACGGTGTATTTGATACCTGCTTTATCGAGCATCATTTTTGCCATTTTGCAGTTGGGGCAGGTTTCGTTGTGAACAGCAGGATTTCGCCGTCGTTCTTTTTGAAGTTGGGATCGGCCTGCACTCTCACGTCCTGTTCGCCGCAGCAGGTATCGCTGACGATATGCTGGTTCACGCCGTGATACGAAGAGTTTGCGATGTCGTAAGTTTTCCTTTGCGAGAACTCTTGCAGCTTGCCGTCGTTCCAGTTCTGTACGGGACGATAGTAGCCGGTGATACGGCTGTAAACTTCGGCGGGTTGTCCGCATTTGGGGCACTTGAAGTGTTCGCCCGAGATATAGCCGTGCTCTTTGCAAATGCTGTACGTCGGCGAGATGGTGTAATACGGCAGTTTGTAGTTTTCCGCGATGGTTCTGACAAGTTTTGCCGTGGATTTCCAGTCGGGAAGTTTTTCGCCGAGGAACGCGTGGAATACCGTGCCCGAAGTATACAGCGTTTGGAGTTCGTCCTGCACGTCGAGTGCCGAGAAGATATCCGCGGTGTATCCGACGGGAAGATGCGAGCTGTTGGTGTAATACGGGATATTGTCGTTTTCGGAAGCGGTGATGATGTCGGGGAATTGCGCCTTATCGTGTTTGCAAGACGATAGGAAGTGGATTCCGCCGGGGTTGCTTCGAGGTTGTACAAATCGCCGTACTGTTCCTGATAATCGGAAAGTCTTTCGCGCATATGGTTGAGGACTTCTTTTGCGAATTCCTGCGTTTCGACGTTCGTCAGGTCTTTTCTGAGCCATTTTGCGTTGAGCCCTGCCTCGTTCATGCCGACAAGACCGATTGTCGAGAAGTGGTTGCTGAACGTGCCGAGATAACGTTTGGTGTAAGGATAAAGCCCTTCTTCCAGGAGTTTGGTGATGACGTCACGTTTGACTTTCAGACTGCGCGCGGAGATGTCCATCATCTTGTCAAGGCGGCGATAGAAGTCCGCCTTATCGGTTGCGAGATACGCGATTCTGGGAAGGTTGATGGTCACGACGCCGATAGAGCCCGTGCTTTCGCCGCTGCCGAAGAATCCGCCCGATTTCTTGCGAAGTTCGCGAAGGTCCAGGCGAAGTCTGCAACACATACTTCTGACGTCCGAAGGCTCCATATCGCTGTTGATATAGTTCGAGAAGTACGGAGTGCCGTATTTCGAGGTCATTTCAAACAGGAGTTTGTTGTTTTCGGTTTCCGACCAGTCGAAGTCGCGGGTGATGGAATACGTGGGGATAGGATATTGGAAACCGCGGCCGTTGGCGTCGCCCTCGATCATGATTTCGATAAAGGCCTTATTGACCATATCCATTTCTTTTTTGCAATCCTTGTATTTGAAGTCGCACTCTTTGCCGCCGACGATTGCGTTGAGTTCCGCCAGATCGTTAGGAACCGTCCAGTCAAGCGTGATGTTGGTGAACGGAGCTTGCGTACCCCAACGGCTGGGCGTGTTGACGCCGTAAATGAAGGATTGTATGCACTGCTTTACTTCTTTATAAGAAAGGTTATCGACTTTGACAAACGGCGCAAGATACGTGTCGAATGAGGAAAAAGCCTGTGCGCCCGCCCATTCGTTTTGCATGATGCCCAAAAAGTTTACCATCTGGTTGCAAAGCGTGGAAAGATGCGCCGCGGGGCTTGACGTGATTTTGCCGCGGATTCCGCCAAGACCTTCCTGAATAAGTTGTTTCAGCGACCAACCGGCGCAGTAACCGGTGAGCATCGACAAATCGTGGATGTGAATATCGGCGTTTGTGAGCGCGTGCGATTTCTTCGTCGTAAACTTCCGAAAGCCAGTAGTTTGCAGTGATTGCGCCGCTGTTGCTGAGAATAAGTCCGCCGACGGAATAAGTGACCGTGGAGTTTTCTTTCACACGCCAGTCTTCAAGATGGACGTAATTGTTGACGACTTCCTTATAGTCAAGTATCGTCGACTTCATATTACGGATCTTTTCACGTTGTTTTCTGTAAAGAATGTATGCCTTCGCAACGTCGGTGTAGCCCGATTGTTCAAGGACGTGTTCGACGCTGTCCTGGATGTCTTCGACGTGGACGAGATTGTTTTCAATCTTGTTTTCGAAATCGGCGGTAACGCGGAGCGTCAACATGTCGATGATTGCGGGAACGTACTGCTTGTTCTGCGCCTCAAACGCTTTGGTAATGGCGACAGAGACTTTGTTAAGATCAAAATCGGTTATTTTACCGTCTCTTTTAATTACCTGATACATTTTCCTCATTTCCTTTATAATATTTTCTTTTGTTGATTACTTTATGCTTAACGACATCGTCGTTTTGTTTTTATTACTCGGTGTCCCTTCCGGGAGATTGCCACGTCGCTACGCTCCTCGCAATGACATTAAATTTTGTTATGCCGTGTAGCGTGTTCTTAATTTTGTACCTTACAATCGGCGCAAGATTTTGCCGTTTTATCGTTTTTGGGCACAAAAAGGGGAGTTTCCCGTGAAGATTCTTTGAAAAATCCAAGCGGATAACACCCTGACATATCGCTCTATTGCGAGTACATTCATAATAACACGCATAAATGCACGTGTCAATTGTTTTATATCAATATATTGATTTGTTTTTTTAACCTCACCACAAGATATTGTGGTATCAGTCTATGCCGCGAATTTCAATTTTATCGACTTTTCCGTCGAAATCGGCAATATTTCTTCCATTTCCTCTCTTGTCAGCCCGTGAAGTGTCTCGTCAATCAGATCGCCGCTGTCCTTAAATGCTTGAAGATAATATTTTTTCGCGCCCGAGATAAGGTCGGCGACGCCGTAAAACGAGTTTTTGTCGTTAAATTCGCGGACGACGGTCGTGCGGAATTCGTAATCGACGTGGTCTTCAAGAAGGTATTTCACGCTGCGTTTTATTTTTGCGGTGTCATAATTTTTTATGCCGACGGACATGCCGTAATTTTCAGGGCTGTTTTTAATGTCCATCGCGACGTAGTCCACCGCCCCTTCTTCGACCGCGCGGATCAGCATATCGGGGTTCGTGCCGTTGGTGTCGAGTTTTACCTTGTACGAAAGCGACTTTACCTTTTTCATAAAGTCGATAAGGTCGGGGTTGAGCGTAGGCTCGCCGCCGGTGATACAAACGCCTTCCAGTATGCCCTGTCGCTTTTTAAGATACGCGAATATTTCGTCTTCGGGGATAACGGGTTGTCCCATCGGATTTTCGACAAGACTCGCGTTGTGACAAAACGGACAACGGAAATTGCACCCGCCCGTAAAAAGTGTGCATGCGGTAAGCCCCGGATAGTCCAGGAGCGTCAGTTTGTTAAGCCCGTGAATAATCATTCTTCTTTGCCCTTTTTTGTTTGTGATCGGATTACCGATATTTATTATAAGTATACCCCGAGCGCGCGCTTTTTCAAAGCGAAATACAACAAAAACAAACGGGCGCGGTCAATGAAAAATCGTTGACATATTTTTCTTGCGCGCGTATAATAAGCATATCTAAATATATTTGGAGGATTTATTGTTTATGAAAAAGAACATTGGCAAAATTCTTGCCGTTATCCTTGTAGTTGCACTTCTTGCAACCGTACTTTGCGCTTGCAACGCCGAATCTTTCACGAAGAAACTCGAAAAGAAAGGCTACACCGTTTCCAGTGCTGAAACCGACAAAGAAGACGCTTCTATCGTTTGGTCTGTTTCCGCTGTGAAGAGCACCACCGAAGCCGTTACGATTTATAAATTCAAAACGACTGACGACGCGGAAAAATTTGAAAAAGATGCCCCCACCGGCAAAGTTGGCAAATATTCTCTCGTTGTTAAACGTACGGGCAAAATCATTTATTACGGAACCGAACAAGGCGTAAAAGACGCAAGATAAATATTATTGCTTAACAAAAAAAGAATCACCGAGCAATCGGTGATTTTTTTTGTGCTTTTGGTGAATTATACTTTCAAGTGCAACGCATATTACGTCGTCTCGACAATGCCCTTTGTTCACTTCCGTGCAACACACTTATGTCATTGCGAGCGCAGCGTGACAATCTCCCGAAAGGGTTACCTTATTATCAAGCCCACGCAAGATACTTTTGTACTTGCGTGGAGGAAAAGGCGCAAACAAGCATAAGAGTGAGCATTATCGCGAGCGATAATGCGATTTCAACAGCGCAGTTTGCGCCTATAAGTCGTCCGCATCTTGCGTGGGCGTTTCAAGCGGCTCGTACGTTTCAAAAGTCATAAGCGCGGGGAAACAGCCGTACATTCCAAGCGGATCATACATATTCGGCGCAAACGCCGCCTGGTTGATTTCATTTTTACTTTTCAATGATTTCATAAACCCTCCGCCCTTTATTCTGTGCAAAACGGAAAACTCTATTCGCCTCAAAAAAAACAATTCCCGCCTTTTGTAGGCGGGAATTTAACTTGGTTGCCCTTTGTCGAAGTACTTATGTCATTGCGAGCGCAGCGTGGCAATCTCCCGGAAGGGTTACCTTATTCCCCTAAGTCCTTTAATACCGGATTTGTCGTGTTGATAAGGTCAAACTTCCTTGCTCTGCTCCAACCTTTGATTTGTTTTTCACGCATTATTGCGTCGTTTATGTTCCCGTATTCTTCAACGTACACGCATTTCGTTACGTTATATCTGTCGGTAAAACCTTTCAGCATATGGCTTTTATGTTCCGCCACTCTTCTTTCTATATCGTCGGTGACGCCCGTATACAATACCGTATTGTCCACGTTTGTCATTATGTATACGTAATATGTTTTCATTATTCGGTGTCCCTTCCGGGAGATTGCCACGTCGCTACGCTCCTCGCAATGACATAAAGTGCGTTGCACGGAATACAACACGCTCTCTAAAAAGTCAGAATTTTGATGCTATTAAGCCCCACAAGTACACAGTATCCCGCGGGGTCCCCTAACTCTAAAAAGTCAGAATTTTGATGAGATTGTGTTTTTCTCGGCGGGTTTTGAAAATTCCAGTGTACTAATCCGTACACGAATTTTCAAGTTCCGCCGAAAAAGCAAAATATCGCAAAATTATGACTTTTTACCCTTTGGTGATGGTGTCGGTGTCGTCGATAGTCACATCTTCCACCGAAACTCCGCTGTCTTTGATATGCTCGATCTCGGGAGCGGCATCGGGAGCGGCGTCGGGCGCGGCATCCTTATGCGCTGCCGTGTTGGCGGACTTTCTGTAAATGACGAATTTCTGCCAGCAGAATTCCAGAACGCCGTTGATGAGCATTACGGTTGCTTCTGCCAAAAGTTTTGCTCCCTCACCTCCGCCAAGCGACGACGATACGGCGTGAACGTACCAGGTCTGGAAGGGATAAAACGGGACGTAAAACAAGAACGCGAGCGCCATTGCGACGGGCACGTTCTTTGCCGACTTGAACGTGAATTTGCGGTTCAAGGTAAAGTTCCACAAAACGGACAGCGCCAACGCAACCGTGGTCGCCACAAACAGCGTCTTGGGCATCACGGTGATGAAGTTGATTGTGCCCCAGTCGAGTTTTTTGAAAGCGAAAGTCATTATCGTGAACGATAAGAACTGGATAATTCCTGCGCTTGCCGTGCAAAGAAGATACTTGAATGCTTGCCAACGCGTACCGTTTTTTGCGTTCATTTCTTTGAATTTTTCTTTGCGTTCTGCTTTTCTTTGTGCCTTTTCTTCGGGCGTGAGTTTTTGTTTTGCCATACTTTCTCCTTATTATAACGGGCGTCTGATTGCAGTGTCTTCCGCTTCGCCGCAGCAGTGAATGTGCATATTGTTCATTACTCTGAATGCGTCGGCGCGAATATGGAAGCTTCGCAAGCCGTTAAGACGGACTTTCAGGCGCATGTACAGCATAAGACTTTTGCCGTTGTCGGGCGGGGGACATTGTGACACGAAGCAAGCGTACGCCGCTTTTGTTTTTTCAAAGTCTTTTTTGTGATTTTGACAAATCTGTTGGGTTTACCGGTGAAATAGTACGCCAGAACCGTTGGTTTTGCAATTTGGGTTGCCCCGACGCTTTTCATCATATTGACGTTGCCGCACATAAAATACGCCTTTGACACCGCTTCTCCCACGCGAAGATGGTCGGGGTGGCTTTCGGGGTACAGTTTGTGGTCGGGGCCGATCACGACGTCGGGCTTAATTTCTGCGATGACTTTTGCGATTTCGATGCGGAGCGCGACTTCGTCGTACATGCCGCCGTCCTCAAAAGGCAGAAACCTGACGTCCTTAACGCCCAGAATTTTCGCAGATGCAAGTTGTTCGTCGCGGCGGATTTTAACAAGCGTTTCGGGCGACATGTTTTCGTCTTCCGTGCCGTACCGTCCGTCGGTGCAAACGAGATAATATACGTCCTTCCCTTCGCGCGCAAGCCTTGCGACGGTGCTACCCACGGCAATTTCGATATCGTCGGGGTGCGGCGCAACGAACAAATACGTCTTGAATTTTTCGATTTTCGGAACGGGTGCGACCGCTTTTATGAGCAATCTGTTGAGTAACATAACTTTCTCCCTGGGCAATCTTACAATATTTTAACACACGATATTTGTTAAGTAAAGGCTTTTCAAAAAAATGTGGTTTTCTTATGAAACGAAACAAATAAAAAACATCATACTGTCAATAGGACACTCTTGCTGTATAGGTGACCATCTTTTTAATGAGAAATTGTCTGGTATCCGGGTTGAGTGTGTTTTGGATAAGAAAATTTGCTTTTAATACCGTACAATGTTTATTCGGTTTGTTTTATTATGAATTTTACATAAATAGTTAAAGCGTTCTTGACGCGGTTACCCTAACTCTAAAAAGTCAGAATTTTGATGCTATTAAGCCCCACGGGTACACAGTATCCCGTGGGGACCCCAAAACTCCTTAAAACGGCGAGAATTTGATGGATTTTTGACGTTTCTTGGCAAGTTCTTACGAAGGCGCGTACGCGTCGCAAATCTCGTTTTTGAAATCGCATTATCGCAGGCGATAACGCTCGCTCTTTTGCTCGTTTGCTCCTTCTCCCCACGGGTACACAGTATCCCGCGGGGTCCCCTTTAACGAGTTTTCGTGTTCCCGAAAAAACTCAAAAGGTCGCAAAATTATGACTTTTTACAAAAAATAAAGGCTGCACTTTGCAGTGCAGCCTTTCCGCTTCGCTTACTTATGGTTGTACGCCTTGCTCTTGCGGATTGATGATCTGGATTTCAAAAGCCTTTTCCTTTGTTTCGGGAGTAATAAGGTTTTCGTTGTAATCGCTGTCTGTTGTCGGGTCGGATTCACAGAAGTTGACGTAACCTTTGATCGAGAACGTCTTTCCGTAGACTTTTCCTTCGACAGTTGCGGTACCGTACGTTACGCGGTCGCCGTCTTTCTTCGTGCCGATGATGACTTTAAGCGCGATATCGTCAATAATTTCCGCATTTGCGCTTGTGCCAGCCGCCTCTATTTCCTTGACTTTCCACGTGGTTCCCTCAAGGTACGGGACGTAGGTCTTTCCGAGGCGGTATGCCTGACGAAGTTCCGCACCCGCAACGTCCAAATAATTGTCTGGCGTTGTACCGCTTGTCTTATCGTTGAGTTTTCCCTCGATAAGTTCGATAAGTTTTGCGGGCGTGTTGACAAGCACGAGTTCGCCTTTTTCGTTAAGTTCGAACCCTTCATTGCGGATATATGTCACGTCGTTGTTCTTTGCTTTAAGTTCAAGCTCTGCATAAAGCACGTACGGGTACAGATATTTGTTGCCCGCGCTGTCTTTAACCACGGCATAACCGTATTTCTTCATGCTTTCGGTCGTAACCACGTCTTTTTCTACGATTGTACCATCTTCTTTTGTTTCGGTCGTAACCTTATCTTTGTTGTTTGCAAAGAACTTTTCGCCGTCGGTCATATATCCCTCGGGACGGAGCAACATAAGCTGTTTGCTGAGACCTTTCGCGTAAAATCCGCGAGCCGTCAACTTGTAAAGTTCGGTTTCGAATTCCTTATAAACCGCGACCGAGTCGTAAATCTTTTCTTTGAAGATTGAGTTGCCATATCCTTTGAAATATTTCATCGCAAGAGCGACCATGCTCACCGCGTCGATATTATCGTTGTTGTATTCAAACAAGTTTTTGAACGTCGTTCTAAGGAGTTTTCGCCGCCGATAACGAGCGAGTTGTCAAGACCGTACGCATTCTTTTCGATGCCAATAAGACCGTACACTGCGGGAATTATGCCCTTTTCGGCGCTGAACACTAATCTCTCGATTATGTCTTTGATTGTGATGTCGCCTTCCGACGCCGCTTTGGCTTTGTCCGCCTTATAGTTCACGAACAAACCGTTGCCGTTCTTATTGATAAGGTAGTTGACAAGTTTCACGAAGTTGAGCCCTTTGACGTGCGCTTCGCCACTCGTTACCAGATGATCGATGGATTCGTTGACTTTGGCGTAACTATAAGAAACGTTATATTTCGTATATTTTTTGCCGGCGTAGCCGTCTTCCGCAAGAATCGGGAAATAAGTTTCTGCTGTTTCGTCGGCAACAAACTTGAACGTGCCGTTCGCGTCAACCGCATACGTGCCGTCTTGGTTTTGAACAAATTTAACGCCGGTGTAGCCTTCTTCCGCAGTGACATACGCGCCGCGTTTGTAATTGCCGTCTGTTGCTTCTTCATAGACCGAGTACAGGACGCCGCCGACTTTGTCTGTGTCGTCCGCAGCATAGAAGCCCCATTTGCCGTCTACTTTCTTAAAGCCGTTGATGCCGATTGCGCCGTTTTTACCGAGCGCGACGCACATATCGAGAATCGCGGGGAGAACGCCTTTGTATTCTTCCATGATTTTCGCGTCAAGTTGCAGGTCGTAATCGGGGTTTTCCGGTGTTCCTAAGTTGACGGAATACAGTTGAAGTTTTGCAAACACTTTATCGTTTGCGGTAATCGTTGCGACCGCGCGGGTTTTTTCGATATTTTTGAAATCGAGCGTGCCTTTGATATTGAGTTTCAGCGTTTCGGGAACGGTGAGCGTTTTCGTTGCCTCGTCGTATTTCAGATCGTCGCCGCCGACTTTGATTGTCAAGCCGTTGGCACTTGTATAATCGTGTGCGACAAGGCTCAGAAGGTCTTCGCCGAAGTTGAAATCAAGACCTGCGTCGATATTCATTGCGCCGTATTCGTCTTCGTTTACAGCCGTCGTGGAAATCGCGTCTTTATCGTTGCCGATTTTAAGGTCGGTGATTGCAAGTTCGATACCGAAAGTCCTGCCGTTTTCGCCTGCGGGCAGGTTAAGGTCGAGGAAGAATTTGCTCATCTTGCCGATGCTGCCGTTTGCGCCCTTTTCCTTTTCAAAGCCCAGCTTGATTGCGCCACCAAACAGCGGAGAGTTCACAGTTCTAATAATTCCACCATTTGCATCTTCCTTCGTCAGCGGATCAAGTGAAATTGTTGCGGAGAGTTTTTGCGACAGGTCGCTCTTGACGGACGCGTAACCTTTGTTCGCTTCTTGGAACTCACCGTTCTTCCAGGTGTACCAGGTGGGTTTGCTGAACAACATGCTTGCCAAAGGCTCCCCACCTAATTCCAGCGTAAGAATTTTTTGAATATCTATGGTTTCTCCAAGACAGGAATATGCGGTGTCCCAATCTTTGAAAAACATGTTGACAATTCCCTCAACACTTATGAAGCCGCCAATCATTACATCCTTTTTTCCGTAAAGAGTATCGGCAAGGGTTTTCACAACGTATGTGCCGTTTGCGTCTTTAACATATTCGCCGTTAACTAAGTTGTAACGATTTCTGCTTGCCGCATTGACAAGCGTGTCGCTGTACGGCATATACTCTTTCTTTACAAACGTGTTGATAAGCCCGGTGATAACTTCGTTAAGGTCAAAGTCGCCGCCGTTGAAAGCCTCGACAACGCTCTTTACGACGTTGTTTTTGAGCAGCCCTTCAATCTTGGTGAAAAGCGCGTCTTTGACGGTTTGTCCGTTTGCGGTCTTTTCAAGTTTCGTAAGGTCAACGCCGACTTTGTTCCCTGCGATCGTTGCGTAAAGGAAGTCTTTTTCGTAAATAAGACGGAAAGAATCAACGCCGTTAATGCGCGCGGACACGTCGATATAAGTTTCGTTGTCTTCCGTGAGAGCAACCGCTTTCGAATATCTCGTTTTTCCTTCGTGGAGGCTTGCGTCGTACGACACGTACTTGCCGTCGATAAGGACGTATGCACCGTTTGCGTCAACAATATATTTGTCGATGACGTTCTGACGGTCGAGAAAACCTTTCAGAGCAAGTTCGATCGGCATTTTTTCTTGGACGCCGCCGTCCTTTTTAAGGGTGATTGTCGCGCCGAGGCTCAAAGCGATGTTTTTGCCGTCGGCAAGTTCAAACGAAGTGCCGTTTGCGATTTCGTTTGCGCTTTGGAACATCGTGTTGACAAATGCGTTCATCGAGGCGCCTGCTTGGTTGCCGCCGGTTCCGCCACCGCCGGTTCCGCCACCGCCGCCCGTTCCGCCGCCTTGGTTTCCGCCGCCGTTTCCTTTATTTTTGCAGGCAGCCAGAACGCCGACGCACAAAACGAGAACACAAACTATTGCGAGAACTCGCAAAAAATTCTTGTTTTTCATTTTTGGTCTCCTTTCGAGATTTAAATTGTACACGCACGCAGACGTGCGTATATCTCTACATTTTACATTTTAATATTTATTAGTTTTCTTGTCAAGGCTAAGTCGGGATTTCCGCAGGACAGGCGCCGTTTCGGGGTTATCGGCAAATCGTTTTAAGGTAATTTTTAACCTAAACGTTACAAATGCGCCCGCGTGTAATATTTTGCGAAAAACCTTTACATATTGTCCTTACGTTTGTATAATAATCGTTAGGAGGAATTTTATGCACGATTCGCACGTTCACAGCATTTTTTCGGACGACGGCATGGAGGCGGTCGAAGACGTCGTTGCGACGGCTCTTTCTCGCGGTTGCGACTATGTCGCAATCACCGATCACGTCAACCGCGATTATCAGGTCATCGGATATGACAACCCGCAAATAAATATGTCGGCGTACGTCGCCGCGATGCAGGACTTCAAACGCCGCTTCAATAAGAAAAACTTCCGCCTTGCCATGGGTGCGGAACTCGGTTACTTGAAATCGGCAAACAATCTGTATATCAAAGACCTTGCCGATATCGACTTCGACGTCATTATCAACAGCGTTCACTGCGTGCTCGGCAGCGAGGTCTATTACGCGGAATATTTCAATAAGTGCCCCTATAAACACTTTGCCTATCTCGAATACCTGAAAGCCGTCCGGGAAAGCGTCGACGCGCCCTACCCCTACGACATCATCGGCCACATCGGCTATATCCAGAGAAACGCGCCGTATAAGGAGCCCGATATGTTTTACGAGGAGTTCTCGGACGTCTTTGACGATATCCTCACCGCCATCATCGAAAAAGATAAGTGCCTGGAAGTCAACAGCAAAACTTATCGCGGCGGAAAAACCACAAGCGAGTTTTCTTTGCGACACCTGTCAATCCCCGACGTCGACGTCCTGAAACGATACTACGAACTCGGCGGAAGGAAATCTCTTTCGGCAGCGACGCACACCGCACAAACAGCATCGCTTATAATTACGACAAAATCGCGGCGGCAATGAAAGAAATCGGCTTTGAAGGTTTCACCCGATACGTGAACCGCGAGCCGGAACTTGTGAAGTTTTGATAAACCGAAAACAATACCAACCGTCGTTTTCCGACGGTTTTTTCGCGCTTCGCGGTTTATAAAACGCTTTTCGTCACGTTGAACTTTACGCCAAAGGCGTTTGTGACTTCGTGATACTCCGCGTTTTCAAAAAGTCCGCTCGTGCGGGACACGACGTAATCCGCGCACTCAAAAAGGGGCTCCGAAAATCCTTTGTCGATATGATATATTTCGAGCGATCGGCGGGCGGGGGTTTTAACCTTTGTGTTTCTGATTATTGCAAATAATTTTTTCATTTCGTTCACCTCTTGATTGCATTATTGCATACAAAATATGACAATGCTTTGCATATTATTGAAAAATGTTTGATATTTTTTCTTTTTTCTCAAGGTGAATTTTTGCAAAAAGAAACGCCCCGAAAATCGGGACGTTCCTTTGATTTAGGTGGAAAGACTACTGTCGTAATCCGATAATAAGCTTGTTATCAGAACTTGAAGGAGCCGTTCAACGTAGCGTCTGCTGTGACTTCGTATTTGCCGTTTTCGACTTCCGGTTCACCGGGGACGTATTTTGCAACGCCTTTGACGGTGCCGTTAATGGTTTGACCAAGCGCCGTTACGCTTACCGTGCCGTTGATTGCAAAGTCGTTTTTGTCAAGGTTGGTTGCGTTTGCATTCGAGACAACGTTTGCAACGACGTTCACTTTCACAAGTTCTTTGTCGGCTGCTCCGACCGCTACGTCAACGTAGACTTTCGCGCCGGTTTCGGTATCGCTGATTTTGCCAAGTTCGACTTTCACATTGACCTTGCATGCGTTGTCAACACCGACGTTAACTTCAACGACTACGCCGCCCTTTTCGTTTGCATATGCGGTAACTTTTACGCCGACGTTGTCGACTTCAACCCCTACGCCTGCACCAAACTTGAAGACCATCGTGTCTTTTTCTTTGTCATATTCGCAGGTGCCTTTGATTTCTACAAGGTTGGCTTCGCCGTGTGCAACAACCGCTTCGAATGTATAATCTTCTTTGCCGTTGATGTCTGCGTCTTCGCCGTCTTTGATTTTCTTTGCGTTGATGTAAATCGTCGATACGTCGGATACGTCTTTGCCTTCGGCGTCTTTATAAGTGACGGTCACGAGCATTTTGTAGTTATAGCCGTCTTTTTCGTTGGATGCTTCCACTTTGACGTCAACATTGTGATCTTTGATGTACGCTTTTGCGTTGGTAATGTACTGGTCAAGATATTTTGTAAGTTCTGCGGCTGCGTCGCTAAGTCCGGGGACTTTAAGTCCGCCAAACGTAAATCCGGAATCAACGTTTTCATCGCCTTCCGCCGAAGCAGTGCCCGCTGCCGAAGAGTTCATCGCGACTGCGATTGCCGTGCCGAGAGTTTCGGCATTGTCTGCTTTTGCCGGTGCGGTTTTCTTGTCCTTATTGCAGGCGGTAAGTCCGACCGCAAGAGCCGCTACCATCGATACTACAAGAAGTATTGCCAGGATTTTCTTTTTCATATTGAGTAAAACCTCCGTGTTTTTCAAATTGTTTTCGCAAAGTAAACAATCGACGAGCGCGTTTTATTGGGATTTTCTGAAAATTTTTTATTTTTTTACTCCACGCAAGTACAAAAGTATCTTGCGTGGGATTTATAACAAGGTGTCTTTCAATAAAAAAGCCTTACCGTTTCCGATAAGGCTTGTTTTTATTTATATTGTTTATTAAATATTAAATACTGTTCGATGTTTGTTCGCTCGGGTTCAGAATGTTGTTGATTAAATCCGTTATATACTTGTCGTACATCGCCTTGATTTTCGAAAAGTCGATGTTTTCAAGGGAGATACGGATTTCCGCAACTTTTGCCTGCACCTCGGTCAGCCCTAAATTCTCGCACATGCTTTCGATTCTTTTAAGGCTTTCGATCATTTCGGCGTATGAGCCCTTTGTAAAGCTTATTAAGTAGTCGCCGATATTTTGTCGCTTGATTTCTTCTTCCGCATAATTAAAATAAACGTCCGAAAATAAGATTCTGTCGCCGAGCCAGGATTCTTCCAACAGATTCTTTCTTTCAGCAAAAGCGGCGGTTAATTGTTCAAAACTCATTGATGAAGTCGCGTTTTGCAAATATTTCTTTGCCCGGTTTGCAAGGTCTTCCTTTGAAATCGTCTTTATCGACAGCGAAAAGTCAAACGCCGCTCGAAGTCGTTTTGCAAAGCTTTCGGCGGTCTCGCCGGAGACGGAAACGGAAAGCCCGTCCGCGTCATCGACGAATTTGAGCGTCCGCGCGGCTTCGTTGATTTTTCTTGTCGCAACGTCAAATTTAAGCCCTTTCAATTCGCCCGAAAGATGCAGTATCATGTCGCCGTCCACGTTTTCGGCGCGCACCGTTTCCACGGTTTCCTCGCTGTTTAACGTGAGCGTGATTTTTGCGCCGTCGGTTTTTTCGTCCGCCGCCGCCGTCGCTTTGTCCGCGCCCGCAGAAACTTGCACGTAATAGTAATTGCTTATCGGCGAATTATCTTTTTTCGGCGCGAACATAACGCCGCAGGTGATCGCGATTGCCATAATCAGCACGCACGCCACGGCGGACGTCGCGATTCTGAACGCTTTGCTTGCGCCCGCTTTCTTTGTTTTCGCCACGGGTTTTTCGATATAGGAGGACTGCACGACGTTGTCGTAAACGCGCGGCGTAATACTTTCGATTTCGCTTTTTAATCTGTTTTTCAAATCTTTGTTGTTCACGATTGCTCCTCCTTTAAGTATTTTCTGAGTTTTTTAAGGCTGTTGTTGTACGTCCAGAGTACCGTGCCCACGGGTTTTTTTACGATTTCAGCAATCTCGCGATGTTTGAATCCCGCCACGACGTACAGCATAACGATTTGCGCTTCGTCGGCAGTCAGCACCTTTTTCATCGCGTCGGTGACGGTGGTGTCGGCAAGGTCTTCGACGCTCTTTTCGCCGGACACGGGTTCCCACTCCGAAAAATCCGTCGCGGTCTCGTACTTCGCGCGCTTTATGTGGTTGAAGGCGATGTTTTTGCCGATCTCGATAAGAAACGCCGCCGGATTGCCCGATTTGTAACTTTGCACGCTTTGTCTGAAACGCACGTACGTATCCTGCATAAGGTCTTCGGCAACTTCCCTTCTCCTTACTATCGACAATAAATACGAAAACAAACCTTTTGACGTGAGTTCGTAAAACTCCGCAAAAGCGGTTTCATCGCCCGATTCCTTGATGCGCGCTATTAAAATGTCAAGGCGTTTATTATCCAAACGGAAAACCTCTTTTATTTAATAGGCATATTATACAAAGTCGGGAAGAATTTTGCAACCGATATAACCCTTGCAACAAATAAACAATCGAATCCCTTTTTTTATTTGACGATTTTTACATTTTTTCGGATTTTGTCAAAAAACGGCGGATTTTTCAGTTTCCGCCGTGTTTTTTCCAAAAAGAAACCCCGGAAAAATCCGGGGGAGTTCTTTCTTTTTGTGTTTGTCAGCCTTGGATTGCTCCGACGGGGCAGCCTTCTGCGCAAGCGCCACAATCGATGCATTCGTCGGGGTTGATTTCGTATTTACCGCCGTTTTCGGAAATAGCACCTACCGGGCAAGTGTCCGCGCACGCTCCGCAAGCGATGCATTCATCACTGATTTTGTGTGCCATAGTAACGTCTCCTTTTCAAATTTGTCTTATTTGGGTTTTCCCCTTTTCATTATATTACCACACCGCCGCGGAATTTGCAAGGGTTTTCAAATTTTACTTGACTTTTATTTAGACAAACGCGCGAAAACAATATATAATAAGGATTATGAAACCGTTGTACGACAAAATCTGCGAATACGTCGCAAAAAATCCCGCGCGCTTCCATATGCCGGCGCACTTCGGCACGGGCGATAATCCGCTTTTTTCAAGCGCGAAATACGACGTGACCGAACTCGATTTTTCGGACAATCTGCAAAATCCGACGGGCGCGATACTTGAAAGCGAAAAGGAATGCGCGAAAACGTACGGCGCGAAAAACTGCTTTTATCTGACCTCGGGCAGCACGACGGGGGTTTTTATCGCAATGAGCGCGATACGAAACCGCACCGACGAAATAATCGTTGCCCGCTCTTCGCATAAGTCGGTTTACGCGGCGGCAAGAACGCTCGGGTTTAAGGTAAGATATATTCCGTCGTCTTTCGACAAAAACGGAATCCCTTTGCCCGTGACGGAAAAAGACGTCGAAACCGCGCTTGAACAATATCCGTCTGCGGGCGCGTGCGTCATAACGTCACCGAATTACTTCGGCATGACCGCGGACGCAAAAAGTATATCCGCGCTTGTGAAAAACCGTGGCAAAATTCTTTTCGTGGACGAGGCGCACGGCGCGCATTTCCCGTTTTCAGAACGCTTTGAAAAAGGCTTTTCGGGATTTTCCGACATTTCCGTTACAAGCTTTCACAAAACCTTGCCCGTGTATTCGGGCGGGGCGGCTTTATTTTGCAATAACGATACTTTAACGGACGATTTGTTGCGTTTACGTGCCGATTTGCACACCACAAGCCCGTGCTATCTTACCCTTGCAAGCATGGATTATTCCATTGACGAAAGAAGAATATCGGGCGAAGAAAAGTATGAAAAACTTTTTGAAAAGGTAAACTTATTAAAAGAAATTGCCCGGGAAAATAATTGAAAACGACGACTTCACAAGGCTTGTCGTAAGGTGCGGGGACAACGGGTTTTCGGCGCTTAGAAGTAAAAACGTCGTGCCGGAAATGACCTTTTACGATTTGGCGGTCTTTATACTGTCTCCCGAAAACGAGGAAAGAATCGACGATATTTACGACGCCTTAAAAGACGTGAAATGCGAAAGCGCGCGTGAAATTCCGCCCTTGCCCGCTCCCGTTTTCAAAAAAGTAACGGGCGGCGGCGCGTATCTTCCGCTGCACGACGCGATTGGTCACGTGTCGCTCGGGGAAGTCGGGACGTATCCCCCGGGCATTCCCGTCGTCGCGTACGGCGAAGTAATTACCGAAAATATTGCCGATTTTTTGAAAGACCGCGACGTTTTTGGTTTTGTAAACGGCAGATTATATGTTACAATAGATAAGTAGAATAATCAACGGACATCATTATGAAAGGAAAATTTATCACTTTTGAAGGCGGCGAAGGCGTCGGAAAATCCACGCAAGTTCGTCTTCTTATGGAATATCTTGAAAAAACGTCGCAACCCGCCGTTCTCGTTCGTCAGCCCGGCGGCACTCCCATTTGCGAAAAAATTCGCGAAATACTGCTCTCGCCGGAAAGCGCGGATATGACGCCCGAGTGCGAGGCGTATCTTTACGCAGCGGCGCGCGCGCAACTTTTAAGGGAAATTGTCATTCCCTCCCTTAACGAAGGAAAAATCGTGATTTGCGACAGGCACGTCGACAGTTCCGTCGCCTATCAGGGCGCGGGACGCGGACTCGGCGCCGACGTCGTGAAAAACATAAACGCAAAAGCAATCGAGGGCTGCCCCATCGACGCGACGGTTTTCATCGACCTGCCCCACGACAAAATGTTCAGAAGTCGCAAAAAGGCGGAAGAAATGGGCGACCGTTTCGAGGTGGAATCGGGCGATTTCCACGCCCGCGTTTACAAGGGCTTTTCCGACATCGCCGACGAAAATCCGGAAAGGGTGATCCGCATCGTCCCCTGTGACTGCAAGGCCGAAACAAGCCGACATATTATCGACGCCCTTCGCGAAAAAGGACTTATCAGATGATTGAGTTTCAGGACGCTCTGAAAAAGAGCCGCGCCTACAACTTAATAAAACACGATATCGACACGGGCAATTTGTCGCACGCTTATATGGTGATCTCGCCCGACGTTTTCGCCGTGCAGAATCTTTTCAGACTGATTGCGTGCGCGGTATATTGCAAGGACGCCTGCACGACCTGCCCCGTTTGCAAAAAAGTGCTGAACGGGAATCACGCTGACGTGAAATTCATCAACGAAGACGGCAAAAAAATCAAGGTCGAAGACGTCGCCGCCCTTATCGAAGACACCGAGACGAAACCGTTTGAGAGCGACAACAAACTGTACTTTGTAAATTCCGCGGACAAAATGAACCCCGCCGCGCAAAACAAGTTGCTGAAAACCCTGGAAGAACCGCAAAGCGGTGAGCATATTCTTAGGAGTCGGCAGCGAAAGCGCGATTCTGGACACGGTGAAGTCGAGAACGAAAAAAATAACTCTTGACAGGTTTTCCGCGGACGATATAAAAGCCGCGCTGATTTGTTCGGGCGTTGCCGTCGGAAACGCGACGATTGCCGCCGCCTGCGCCGACGGTATGCTGTGGCGCGCAAAGGAAATTTCGTCAAACTCCGCCTTTTCGGAAACGTTCGACCGCGCCATATTCATACTCAATAATCTGAAAAAAAGCAGCGATGTGGCGTCGTTTTTGAACGATAAAGCCCTTGATAAGGATAATTTGCCCGTTTTTCTGGACGCGCTCTCAATAGTGCTTCGCGATATGATTGCGGCAAAAACCGACAAGAACCTTATCATGAGCAAACATAAGGAATGGGAAATCGAAACGCTGTCGAAAGGCTTTTCGCTTGACGCCCTTTCCAACATACTTTATCTTGTCAACGAAGAAAGAAAAAAATTGAGTTTTTACGTGGGAAGCACCGGCGTTGTCGAAAACCTGCTTCTCGGTATTTTGGAGGTTAAATATAAATGTCAGTAACGATAGTCGGCATAAAATTTAAGAACTCGTGCAAGGTGTACTATTTCAGCCCCGAGAAAATTTCGTTTTCGGAAGGCGACGCTGCGATTGTCGAAACGGCACGCGGCACGGAATACGGCGAAGTCGTGCTCTCAAACCGCGAAGTCGACGACAAAGACGTCGTGCAACCTTTGAAACCCGTTTTAAGGAAAGCCACCGACGCCGACAAAAAACAGGTGGAAAAAAACCTTGCCATGCGCCCCGAAGCCATTCGCATCGCAAACGAGAAAATCGAAAAACACAACCTTAATATGAAGCTTGTGGACGTGGAATACACTTTTGACCGTCAGAAGATTATCTTTTACTTCACGGCGGCGGGACGAGTCGATTTCCGCGACCTTGTCAAAGACCTTGCGGGCGTGTTCAGAAACCGCATCGAACTTCGCCAGATTTATGAACGCGACGACGCGAAAATGCGCGGCGCGCTTGCCCCCTGCGGACGGCCGTGCTGCTGCAACACCTGTCTTCCCGACTTTGCGAAAGTTTCCATCAAAATGGCGAAACTGCAAGGACTGTCGCTTAACCCCACAAAAATCAGCGGCGTTTGCGGACGCCTTATGTGCTGCTTGAAATTCGAGAACGATTACTACGCCGAAATGTACAAAAAAATGCCCAAGGTCGGCAGTCGCGCAAAAACTCCCGACGGCGAAGGCGTCGTGGAAAGCAACGACATCTTAAAACAGCAGGTCAAGGTCAAAATAATGGACAAAGACGGCAGTTTCGACGTCAAAACCTATGACCTTAAAGACGTGTCGGCACGCGTGCATCAATCGGTGGAACCCGACGATTCTTCGGACGACGAGGAACTCAAAAAACTTGAAGATTGATATATAAATATATCTTTTTTGGAATGCCAACAGATAATAATACGAACTTAGGTTTTACGCCGTGTTTTTGACTAATACTGCGTTACGCTCACGGCTTATACGGTAAAGTATTAAGCCGCTCGCGTGCCTTGTCTTATTCTAAAAAAACACGACGGAAAACTTGTTCACAACCGAAAACGCCAAGATTTCAGATGATTTTTGGAAAAGGCGAACGCGGTTGTACTCTTCGTACTACAAGCGAGCATTTTTCATAAAAGCGTTGAAATATCGGCGTTTTGGCAACGTTCATATTGTTATCTGTTGGCATACAATGTTTATCGACAAAATATTTTGTGTCGAACATGAGATATTTTTGTTGACAATTTTCTTTTATAAGTTTATATTACGGGCTATGAAATCAGAGAAATCGAAAAAATTTTTAAGTCGTGTCGGGTTTTACGGTCTTTTGCTATTCTTCGCACTGCTTCGCGCGGTGGCGTCGTACGTCTTTATTGTCCCGAACGCATTTGCCCCGGGCGGCGTAGGCGGTATCGCGAGTATCGTGTACAACGTTGTCAATCTGTACGATCATAAACTTGCGGAAGGCGTGTTCAACCCCGCCGTCACGATTTTCGTGCTGAATCTGCCGCTTGTTATCGCGTCGTTTTTCACGCTCAACAAACAATTTGCAATCAATACGACCGTCATCGTTTTGGGCTATTCGGGCTTTATGGCACTGTTTTCCGCACTTAAACTGCCCGTATTTCAAGGCTCGGGCATGGAAAGCAGTCTGACGATTATTTCGGCAATCGCGGGCGGCGTCATTTCGGGCGTTGCGCTTGGCGGCTCCCTTCTTACGAACAGCAGCGCGGGCGGCACGGATATCCTTGGGAAAATCGCAAACAAGAAAAAGCCCGAACTTAATACAAGCTGGTTTATTTTCCTGTTTGACAGCATCGTCGTTTTGCTGTCGGGTATCGTCGGTCTGCTGTCGGCAAAAGGCATGGACGCGAACACGACCTTCGTCAAAATCGCTTCCCCGATATTTTACTCGTTCATCACCCTGTTTTTGACAAGCGAAGTTGCGGACGTCATCACGACGGGTACGCAATCCAGCGTCGTGTTTAATATCATCACCGATAAGGCGGAAGAAGTCGGCGACGCAATCGTGCAAATCCTGCACCGCGGAGGCACGATAATCCACGCGGAAGGCATCTATACAAACTCCACCAGAAAAATCCTGGTCTGCGTCGTGAAGAAAAAGCAATCCGCCCTGCTCAAACAAATCATAAAAGACGTCGATCCCGACGCGTTCACCTATATCAATAAGGCGAAAGAAGTCAGCGGATTCGGCTTCCGCAACAATCAATAACAGCCGCACAACGATATAAACCCAAAACAAAAAGCACCGAAATATCGGTGCTTTAATTATATCGTTTCCCTTCCGGGAGATTGCCACAACGTCGCACACTTCTCTTTTGAAATCACGTTATCGCAAGCGATAACGTTCACTCTTTTGCTTGTGTGCTCCTTCTCCCCACGGGTACACAGTATCCCGCGGGGTCCCCTGTTTATGCTCGGAATGACATAGACTTCGTACGGAATTAAAATTGCTCTAATAAAAAAGCACCCGTTTGGGTGCTTAAATATAGCTCTTTCTAAAAAGTAAAGATTTTGATGGATTTTCGGGGTTCTTGACGGGTTCGTGCGAAGGCGCGTACGCGTCGCACAACTTCGCTTTTGAAATCACGTTATCGCAGGCGATAACGCTCACTCTTTTGCTTGTGTGCGCCTTTTCCCCAAAAGTACACAGTATCTTTTGGGGACCCCAATAACGGATTTTCGGGTTCCCGAAAAAACTCAAAAGGTCGCAAAATTATGACTTTTTAATAGGTTTCATTGTGGGGAACAACAACACATCCCTTATCGTCTCCGCACCCGTAACAAGCATTACAAGACGGTCGACGCCGACGCCTAATCCGCCCGTCGGGGGCATGCCGTATTCCATTGCGGTGAGATAATCTTCGTCGATGTCGTTGGCTTCTTCGTCGCCCTGTTTTTTGAGTTCCACCTGAGCCTCGAATCTGCCGCGCTGGTCGATGGGATCGTTAAGTTCCGAAAAAGCGTTGGCGTATTCCCTGCCGTTTATGAACAGTTCAAACGCTGGGTGTAGCCGGGATGATCGGGATCGCGCTTTGCAAGCGGGCTGATTTCCACGGGGTGTCCGGTAAGGAACGTGGGCTGAACGAGTTTATCCTCGACGTACGCCTCGATAAACAGATTGAGAATGTCGCCTTTTTTGTGGCGTTGTTCGTATTCGATATGGTGTTCTTTCGCGACCGCCCTTGCTTCGTCCAGTGTTTTGATTTTGTCAAAGTCGACGCCTGCGTACTTTCTGACCGCCTCGACCATCGAAATTCTTTCAAAAGGTTTGTCAAGGTCCAAATCCACGCCGTCGAAGGTGATTTTGCCCGTGCCGCATACTTTGTTTGCAACGTGTCTGAACATACCTTCGGTGATGTCCATCATACCGTGAATGTCGGTGTAGGCTTCGTAAAGTTCCAACAAAGTGAACTCGGGATTATGGCGTTGATCCATACCTTCGTTTCTGAAAACTCTGCCGATTTCGTAAACTTTCTCGAACCCGCCGACGATAAGGCGTTTAAGATAAAGTTCCAGAGCGATACGAAGGTACATATCGATATCGAGCGTGTTGTGGTGCGTAATGAACGGTCTTGCGTTTGCGCCGCCCGCGATGTTGTGCAAAACGGGGGTTTCGACCTCGAGATATCCTTTTTCGTCCAAAAAGTTTCTGATTTCGCGAAGAACCATACTACGCTTCACGAAAACCGACTTGACTTCCGGATTGACGATAAGGTCAACGTAACGCTGACGATAACGAAGGTCGGTGTTGGTAAGTCCGTGGAATTTTTCGGGGAGCGGCAAAAGCGACTTTGAAAGAAGTTTCACCGAAGTTACGTTGACGGTGGTTTCGCCCATGTGCGTCACGAAAACTTCGCCGGTCACGCCGATGATATCGCCGATGTCGTATTTTTTGAATTCCGCATACGGCT
Organism: Clostridiales bacterium; assembly: GCA_022009995.1. GTDB lineage: Bacteria > Bacillota > Clostridia > Christensenellales > CAG-917 > CAG-349. The sequence continues at coordinate 638,002 of CP091734.1, read as the reverse complement.
CGTCGCCCAGAACGTCGCGCTTAAAGTAAAGCTGAATCTGACCGTCGCCGTCAAGGATATGTGCGAAACTTGCCTTGCCCATGACGCGTTTGCTGACGAGTCTGCCGGCAAGCGACACGGTTTTGCCCTCGTATTTTTCAAAATTGTCGACGATTTCCTTGGACATCGCCGTTTTTTCGAAGCGGACTTCTCTGAAAGGATCTTTGCCCGCGTCCTGCAAATCGCGCAGTTTGTCGCGGCGAACCTTGATAAGCTCGCTTAAATCTTCCTGTTGTTCGTTGTTTCGGACGTCGTTTTCTGCCATTTTGACCTCTTATGCGTTAATGCTTAAAATTTTGAATCTTGCTTCGCCGCCGGGGGTGGTAACGACGACTTCCTGTCCCTTTTTCTTGCCGATGAGCGCGCTGCCGAGAGGAGATTCGTTGCTGATAAGATTTTCTTCGATTTTCGCTTCCGAAACGCCGACGATTTTATATTCGAGTTTGTCCCCGAATTCCAGATCCTGAAGTTTTACGATGCAACCGACGCTGACGGTTTTGGTATCGATCGTGCTTTCGTCGATAATCGTGCAGTTGCTGAGCATTTCGTTGATTTCACGAATACGCTTTTCAAGGAAACCCTGCTCTTCTTTGGCGGCGTCGTATTCCGCATTTTCGCTGAGATCGCCGAACTCACGGGCGATTTTGATTTTTTCCGCCATTTCTTTGCGACCTGTCGAACTGAGTTCGTCATATTCGCGTTTTAATTTGTCGTAGCCTTCCTTGGTTAAAAAAACTTCTTTTTCCATTTTTCTTCTCCATAAAAAATCAAAGGCATATAAAATATGCCAATGTCTATTGCCCTATTATACTTGCGACTTTTCGTTTTGTCAATGGTTTTGACCGCCTTACGGGCGCGCTATCGCGCCACAATGCGCGAAAAAAGACGAAAAACGGCAAAAAATGAAAATTTTCGGGACATCGTTATCAATAAACTGACCGTCAGTACAAAATTGTACTTTAATACAAAAATCTCTTTACAACCGTATTATTTTAGTGATATAATCAAAATATATTAAAAGGAGATTTTATGGCACCATTGGAAACGTCACGCCGTCTGCGCAAAAAAAACAACACCCACAAAGCGTTGTTGCACGCGGCGAAAAAACTGTTTGAAGAAAAAGGTCTCGGGAACGTTACCATCGACGAAATATCGGAGGCGGCGGACGTATCGCGCAGCACTTTCTTCACTCACTTCAATTCGCTGGACGACCTTATGGAACAAATCGCGGCGGAAGAAATCAACGACCTTGTTTCGGTCTTTGAAGAATCCGAGCAGGAAGTTTCCATATCGGCGCTCATCGACAAACTCGTCGACGACACTATACCTTACCCTTACCTTACGGGCAATCTTTTAATGCGCGGTATCCTGTGCAAAGGCGAAAGCAGTTTCTCGAAAATTTACGATATTGCGGCGGAGCGCATAAAAACGCACGCGGCATACGCGAAACTTCTGGAAACGTTCACCCCCGAGGAACTTTCGGCATATATCCTCGGCGCATATTTCGGAATTGTTTTTCAACGCTTCATCAAACAAACCCTTTGACGACGTTGAAATCAAACAGTCAATCGATAAATTTATTAACTACTTAAAACGTTAGGAGGACTTCACTATGAGCAGAAACGGTTACGCTTGCGAACAAGGCAAATGGCCGAAAGCGCAAGACATCTACAACGAGTTGCACGAACTCACGAGCAAACCCATCTATTGCGTATCGGACGCAGCGTATAAGGATATCGTCGAAAATTACTTCGACAAACAATGCGCGAAATCCAAAGCAATCACCACCGAGGCAAAACAATATATCCCCGGCGGCGTTCAGCACAACCTTGCTTTCAACAAACCCTTCCCCATGTGCATGGTAAAAGCCGAAGGCGCATACCTTTACGACGCGGACGGCAACAAATACTTCGACTTCCTGCAAGCGGGCGGCCCGACAATCCTCGGCAGCAACTTCCCCGAAGTTCAGGAACAGGCGATCGAACTTATCAAATCCTGCGGCCCCGTTACCGGTCTTTTCCACGAAGCGGAACTTCTGCTTGCAAAAGAGATCAATAAACATATGCCTGCGTGCGAAATGTTCCGTATGCTCGGCTCGGGCACAGAATCCGTCATGGCGGCAATCCGCGTATCCCGTTGCGCGACCAAAAACAAACGCGTCATCAAAGTCGGCGGCGCATATCACGGCTGGTCCGACCAGATGGTTTACGGTCTGAAAATCCCCGGAAGCCGCAACCTTCTTGAAAGCCACGGCATTCCCAAAGGCTGCTACGGCTCCACCGACGAAGTCCGCCCCAACGACCTGAAAATGCTGGAAGGTATGCTCAGACGCAATAAACTTCGCGGCGGCACGGCTTGCGTCATCGTTGAACCCGTTGGCCCCGAAAGCGGCACTCGCCCCATTGACTTCGATTACAACCAGAAAGCCCTTGAACTTGCCCACAAATACGGCGCGCTCTTCATCTTTGACGAAGTCGTTACCGGTTTCCGTATGGGTCTTGGCGGAGCGCAAGGCTTCTTCAACGTCAAACCCGACCTTACCATCTTCGGCAAAATCATCGCCGGCGGTTATCCCGCAGCGGGCGGCGTAGGCGGCAAACGCGAATACATCTCCCTTATGGCGGCGGGCGTCGCGGGCCTTGGCAAAAAAGCGTACGTCGGCGGCACTCTCGCGGCGAACCCCTTGTCCGCATACGCAGGATATTGCTGCATCAAAGCCATCGAAAAATACAACGCTTGCGAAAAAGCGGGTATTGCGGGCGACAGACTTGCGGCAGGCCTTAAAGCCCTTGTTAAAAAACACAATCTTCCTTACGTCGTTTACAACCAGGGCAGCATCGTTCACCTTGAATGCACCGGCGCAATGAGCTTCGATTACAGCAGTTTCAGTTTCCTTAAATCCGCATTGGGACTTCTCAAACAAGCCCGAAATGGAAGCCCGCGCAGAAGCCATGAAAGATATGGGCGCAGCTTATATGGCAAACGGTATCGTTACCCTTGCAGGAAGCCGTCTTTACACCTCAATGGCGGACACCGACGAAGTCATCGACGCCGCGCTTGAACGCTTTGACAAAGTTTTCCTCTCTCGTAAAAGCACAAGGCTCGCCCGAACTTCAACGCAGCTTCGAAAAACCCAAAAAGAAATAATCGTTAAAACTTGCGGGCGGTTTTTTCCGCCCGCTGTTTTTAATAAGGAGTCGTTATGAACGAAAAACTCAAAAACACAATGGTTGAGTACGCGCATAAGGTTTACGACGAAAATCTTTCGGCGCGCACACCAACAACATCAGCGCAAGAGTGGACTCGGAAAGTATGCTTATCACCAAATCGGGGGTTAACTTCAAAGATTTGACCGTTGAAGATATCATTGAGGTAAAATTCAACGAAACCGACAAATGCCCTTCCGACACTCTGAAAGACGCGCTTTTGCACGTTAAACTGTACGGCGCGCGTCAGGACGTCGGCGCGATTATGATTACTTCGCCCGTGTTCGCACTGACCGTCGCAAATAAAAAAGTCACCATTCCGCCCGTTCTGGACGATATGGCGCAAATCGTCGGCCCTACCGCCAGAACCGCAAAAACCAACGACATCTTTGGCATTTCCAAGGCGCTTAAAGGCCGCGGAGCATGCCTGCTTTCGGACATCGGTATTCTTTCGACAGGCACGACGCTCAACGAAGCGTTCACCGCTTGTCTTGTCCTTGACAAAGCCGCCCATACCCTTATCATGGCGCAAGCCGTCGGCGGCTGCAAACCCGTCGGCAAAATCGGCGCGGTGCTGGAACACGTCGTGTATCGCAAAAAATACAGCAAGACGAATCAGGAAGCGCTTTTGAAAGCCGAGCGCGAATAGGAGGTTTATTATGGCATTTACCGAAAAAGAATTAAGACAAATGGTCAAAGACGCAGGCGTCAGAATGCTGGAAGAAAACCTCGTGCAAGGCACCTGGGGCAACATCTCGATCCGCCTTGACGAAAAGCACGCGCTTGTCACCCCGTCGGGACTCGATTACGTCGTTATGACGCCCGACGACCTTCCCGTCGTCGATATCGAAACGCTTGAATGGACGGGCCCTCGGAAACCCACAAGCGAAAGGAAAATCCACGCCGCTATTCTTCGCGCGCGTCCCGAAATCAACGTCGTTCTGCACAGCCACCCCACCTGGGGCGCAACCTTTGCAAGCACGCACCTTTCACTGCCCGCTTTCAACGATAAAATGAAAAAGTATCTTCTGGGCGACGTCCGTTGTGCAAAGTACGGCCTTGCGGGAACCAAGAAACTTACGAAAAATACCGTCGCCGCAATGGAAGGCAGAAACGCCTGCTTCCTTGCAAACCACGGCGTTTTCGTGTGCGGGAAAACCCTGGAAGACGCTTTCGAAGCGTGCCGCGCTTTGGAAGAAGGCTGCAAAACTTATATCGAGCAAAAGACCGTCGAAAAGGCAAAAGCCGACAAATACACGACCGAACTTTCGCTGGAACTTTTCAAAAAGACTTATAAGAAATAATTCGACACGGCAGAAAGCCGCGGAATTTCCGCGGCTTTTTCGTTGCCTTTTTGTAGGTTTTTGTCGGCTTATTGTCCCCTGCCGATTTCCTTTAATCTTTTTCAAGCGCGGCAAGTTCTTCCTTTGTCCTTGTCGATTTCAGATAATCGACGTACTTTTTGGCGTCGGAAATTACCGTGGCGTTTGACAATTTATCCGCTTCTTTTATCGTATAATTCTTCCCGATATTTTTCATTGCGTGACAATATACAAGCAATTTCTTGACTTTATCAATCGAAATATCATTGTCAACTGCCATTTTTGCAAGTTCGCGCTCCGAATACTTGCTGAAAACCTTTTCTTTCGCGACTTCGTTTTCGTAAAATTCAAGGTGGCGTTCGCCAAAAACATCGTAAAGCGTTGCGGCGTTTGCCGCGCCGCGATTTTCAAAACCCGCGATGAAAAACACCGCCGCCGTCATCATAAACAATAAGCATTTTTTCATATCCCTGGTAGCGTGTCGGAAAATTAAAAGAATATACTAATTAAAATAAAATTGCTTTTTTCAAAGAATAATGATAACATTAGCGTATGGACGAACAAAACGTAAAAAACGAAAAGAAAAAAGAACTTCTGAATATTTATTGGTTTTTGCTTATGGTGATGGCGGCGGTAAGTCTTGTCAACCTGCTGGCGATTTCCACGGACAGCATGAAAGCCGCCGCAATCGTGAACGTCGTCCTGCTTTTTGCAATCCCCCTGACCTTCGTCCTGGGATATATCGATTTCAGAAACTTCGCGCCGATGAGCGTCAAAAAAGAAATTGCGTACGACGTGACGGCGGTCATCGCGCTTTTTATCTCGCTCATTCACTTCAACGTCCGGAACTACACTTTCATGCAGGACTACACCGACGAAAACACTTATATCATATGGGTGTCGGTGTTTGCGGCGTTATACCTTGCAATCGCTTTCATTTGCCTAATTTTGACGTTTCTGAACTTCCACAGCAGAAAAAAACAAACGAAATATTACTACGCGACGGCGATTGCGTCGATTGTCAGTTGCGTGTTCCTTACCGCGTTCAACTACAACACGACGGTTACGATATTCTGGGCGCCGCTGAAACTTATGGGGATTCAGGACGGCTTCGTCGTTGACCTGGGGATAACCGTCCTTGCCCTTCGCGTTATCGTGGAATACGGCATTTTCATTTTCCACGCCGTGCGCGAAAAGCAAAAAGGCGGGCTCCCCGAGGGTGAAGAAACCGAATACAAAAAATGCGTCTTTATTCCGTCGGTTATCGCCGTCGTGTTTATGCTTGTCAACGTGATTGTCCTTCCGATAATCAGCGGTATGCAAAACTTTTATCCCGATAAAAAGCAAGGGCTTTTCATCGCGTACGAAATTGTCGAAAGCATTTCCGTCGCCGCCCTGCTTGCGTCGGGCATCGCAATCTGCTGCTTCAAGAAAAAGAGCGAAAAGTACGGCGAAATCTATTTACGGCAAGGGCTTGCAAGCATAATCTTCGCGCTCGTTTACGCGATTATGGACTTTATCCCCGTGGGCACGCTTATCGGCGGAAACATTATAAAGGCGCAAATCGCGTCCGACGTTTTCCATTCGTCGATAAAAATCGGCGGGCTTGCCATTTACACCTTATACGTCGCACTGCGTAAGCCCCTGAACGAAACCCTGAAAAAACTTGACGAAGAATACGCCGAAAAACATTCTACCGAAAATTACAGCATTTGATTTTTGCGGACGGGCAACCGTCCGTTTTTTCACGGCAATAATAATACACCCCTTGAAAATGGCACGAAAAAAGGCACGCTGAACAGCGTGCCCTTTGCATTGTTGAAGATTATTGTTTCTTCTGGTCGTCAAGATACGTGCCTTGTGCGTAATATGCAACCGTGAAGAGCTGTGCCGAAAGTTCGTTGCCGAATTCGGGCGCGCCTTCGATGGACAGATATCCTTTTTGCATATAAGGAATCATCTCGACCTTGCTCATGAGAATTTCAAGAGCGTGTTTGGGAGAGTCGAAGCGCATGCACACGAAAGGTTTGCAACGTTTGCATTCGCCGCGTCCCGAAACGGTCTGACCGTCCTTAACGCGGAGCCAGCCTTGGAGTTTTTCGTGACCGGTAACCGCAAATGCGTACACACGGTCGGGGCTGCCTTCCGTAAAGTGCTTGACGTCGGGATGTTCAACCCTGTTAAGTTGGCTGACGCCGACGGTAAGAAGGTTGATGTAAAGCAAGACCAAAAGTTCCTGATCTTCGGGTTTTTCGGGAACGTCGGTGGCTTGCAGAAGTCCCGCCATTCTGAGAAGCGTCATAAGGATGTTCACGAAAGTGGGAAGGTGTGCGAGCGCGCCCTTGATTTTGGGAAGCGGCATACCTTTTCCGGTGAAGAACAGAATGAACTTCTCGGGGGTTGAAAATTCCAGTTCGATATCAGGATGGGGGTGGGTTTCACCGGTGTGAGTTTCCCACTTGCCGTCCTTGACAACGAAGTGCGTTGAAAGTTTTCCGGTCTTCTTGAATTCCGGCGACAAAACGCTGATTTGGAAAACGAAGTTTTTGCCCTTGAATTTCTTTACGAATTTCGGATCGTTTTCCGCAACGGTTTTTGCCAAAGGAATCGCGGCGAAGAAGAAAATTCTCAATGCATACTTATCGCCTTGAGTCATTGCCATAATACTATACCTCGTCTACCCAGTTTGCGCCCTGCGGAGCAAGTTTGACGGCTGCGCCGGCTTTTGCGGATTCCGCTTTGACGGCAGAGCCTTTGACGCCTTCTTTTTCGAAGTCCTGATTGATGACTTCAAGAGCGTTTTTCACGATGCCTTCCGCATCGATTTCGTGCATAGCCATAAGGTCTTCGTGGAGACCGATTTTGCTGAACTTGTCTTGGAGACCGAGTTTCTGAACGCGCAAGCCTTACCTGCTTCGATGACGACTTCCGCAACCGCGCTGCCGAGACCGCCGATAACGGTGTGGTCTTCCGCGGTGATGATACGACGAGTGTCGTTGACCGCAGCAAGGATTGCTTCCTTATCGATAGGTTTAATAGTGTGCATGTTCAGCACGCGAGCGTTGATGTCGTGGTCGTATTTAAGGATCTTCGCAGCCTGAACAGCCTGATATACGCAGCTGCCGCACGCGATGATGGTGATGTCGTTACCTTCGTTAAGGAGAACGGCTTTGCCGACTTCGAAGTCGTAGTTGTCGTCCGCGTAAACGTTGGTGTCGAAACCACGGTTAATACGAATGTAGAAAGGACCTTCGGTGTTTGCAGCCGCTTCGACCGCTTTGCCCGTTTCGATACCGTCGGCGGGGCAGATAAGCGTCATGTTGACAAGCGAACGGATAACCGCGAAGTCTTCGATTGCGTGGTGGGTGGAGCCCGCCTGTCCGAACGACGTACCGCCGTGCGTGCCGATGATTTTCACGTTGACGTTCTGATAGCAGATATCGGTGTGAATCTGGTCAAGCGCGCGGAGCGACGCGAAGACGGAGAAGGAAGACGCGAAAGGAATGAATCCGCATTTCGCAAGACCTGCCGCCATGCCGTACATATTCTGTTCCGCAATACCGACGTTAATGGTTCTTTCGGGGAATTTCGCCGCGAAGTCGCCGATTTTCGTCGAGCCTTTAAGGTCGGCGGTAAGAGCGACGATTTTGGGGTTTTGTTCGCCGAGTTTTACAAGAGTTTTGCCGTAAATTTCGGCAGTTGCCATTGATGTGCTTTCAAGCGCAGTATATACTAATCCGCCAGCCATAATTAAATGCCCTCCTTTTCAGCCACAGCGATTCTGGATTTCTTGTATTCGTCCAGATCGTGCAAGCAGGTTTCATACATTTCGTCGTTGATGGCGCCGTAGTGCCATTTGAAGTTACCGGACGTAAGTTTCATACCTACACCCTTGATAGAGTCGGAGATGATGCAAACGGGTTTGCCGTTCGGTGCTTTCTTTGCGTATTCGATAGCGTCGCAAATTTCGTCGAAACGATGTCCGTTGATGACTTTGGTGTCGAAACCGAAAGCGGTCATTTTGTCCGCAAGGGGTTCAAGCGCCATAACGTCTTCGGTGTTGCCGTCGATACTGAAATGGTTGCGGTCGATGATAACGACGCAGTTCGTGAGTTTGAAGTGCGAGATTGCCATGAACGCTTCCCAGCAGGAACCTTCGTCAAGTTCGCCGTCGCCGGTCATAACGTACGTGGTGTAGTTTTGTTTGTTGAGACGTGCCGCATAAGCCATGCCGAGAGCAAGCGAGGGGCCGTGTCCCAACGAACCGGTGGACGCGTCAAGACCTTTGACCTTATTGCTGTCAAGGTGCATTCCGAGACGGCTGCCGGTAAGGTTGAAGGTTTTGAGTTCTTCTTTGTCGACAAGACCGAGGTCGGCGAACATACCCGCAAGGAAAATGCCGATGTGTCCTTTGGACACGATGCATCTGTCGCGGTCGGGATCGTCGGGGTTCTTCGGGTCGAAATTCATATACTTGTAATAAAGAGCAGTGAGGACGTCGGCTGCGCTCATGCTGCCGCCGATATGCCCGCTGGAACAATGCGTGGTGTAAAGACAAAGTTTGCGCAGTTCGTCAGCCTTTTCTTCAAGTCTTATCCACTCTTGTTTAGTTAAAGCCATAATTGATTCCTCCTAAAATTATTTAATGAGTTGTGCCTGGGGATAGCGTTCACGCACTACTTTGTACGCTTCGTCCGCAACTTCCCAAGTGTATTGGATGTCCTCATTGCTGAGTGCATAGTTGATGAAGTGGTTGTGGTGGCTGGTGAAGAATACGCCGCGTTTTACGCACTCGCATACCCAGTCCTGATGGATAACGCGCGAAGGAAGGTCGTTCGCAAGGCGCAGATAGAACATACCCGGTTCGCCTGTGACGCGGAGGTCGAATCCGTTGTCTTTTGCGATTTCTTTAAGGCCGTCGGTAAGTTTCTTGCCTTTCTTTGCGTTTTCTTCGGTAGCGTTCAACGCTTTTGCCTTGCGAAGGGTTGCGATACCCGCCGCAAACGGTACTGCCGAAAGCCAGTAGCTGCCGGTGTACGCGATGTCGGACGTCGCGTTGAGAAGTTTCTTGTTGCCGCAGAGGCACGATACGTTGTATCCGTTTGCGATTGCCTTGCAGAAGCAGGACAAGTCGGATTTAATGCCGTAATGGTAATCGGAACCGTTGATGTCGATACGGAAGCCCGCGCGTACGTCGTCGATAATAAGCACTACGCCGTATTTGTCGCAGATTTCGCGAATCTTCTGCCAGTATCCGGGGGCGGGCAGTTCGTTATCCGCAAAGTTACCGTGTTGATAAGGTTGCGAAATGAAGCCTGCGATTTGTCCTTCGTACTGTTGGCAGAGAGCCTCGAATTGTTCGGGATGGTTCCACTCGATATAAAGGTTGTTGCAAACGTCTTCTTCGATGATGCCCGAATAGCCGAGTTTTTGCGTCCAGGGAGATACGCCGTGGTACCAGCCTTTCGTCAAAACCATTTTCTTGCGTCCGGTATAAGCACGCGCGATCATCATTGCAAATTGCGTGACGTCGTTACCGTTCTTTGCGAAGAATGCCCAGTCTGCCATATTGATGGTCTTGCAAACTTCTTCCGCAAATTCGACGGTGATATCGCTGATAAGCGTGGTGCAGTCGCCCTTCTTTCTCTGAGCGGCGGCGGCAGCGTCGACGTCGGGATCGTTATAGCCCAGATAGTTGGGGCCGTAACCGCACATATAGTCGATGATTCTGTTGCCGTCGATATCGTATATGTACGCGCCTTGCGCGTGATCCATATATAAAGGATACGACGATACGGGAACCATACAGCCCTCGGAAGGTCCGAGATGTCCGTAAATGCCCGCGGGGATACAATTCAAAGCCCTTTTGAAAGTGGCCTGGCTTTTGGTAACGTCAATTATCTTTTTGGGTTCGTAAACGAGATTCATAATTTCCTCCTATCCGAGATATGCGCTGACGAGGTTGAGCATCTTTGCCATTTGTTCCAGCATATCGAGACGGCCTCTTACCTGGAAGTCGCCGCTGCCCATACCGCCGAAACTCGACGCGTTGCCGTTCAGCAAGTCGTGCGCGAATTCCATATTCGCAAAGAACATTTGTGCCGACCAGTCGTCGATTGCGCCCTTTGCTCCGTAAAGCTTGTGGTCTTTGACGGTGATGTTGAGTTGCGGACCGCCGGGGATACCCGCAGCGATCTTGCCGTCGCACATACGCTTTGCACAAAGTTTACCGACCTTATCGCTGTTTGCGACTTCGCAGAGTGCGAACAACGCGGTGTACAGCGTGAGCGTCGTGTTGATTTTGAAATATTCGGGATCTTTCAGAAGTTCCGCCTTCTTGTCCGCCGCCGGTTGCAGATAATACGAGAGTCTGTCGGCGAGCTTCGTGAATTGATTGAGAAGGAATCCTGCTTTGAATACGTTGTAGAAAATAGGTATGACCGTTTTGGGTTTACCGTTAGCGTCCTTGGGCGGATCGATAAGGTTGTTGAAATGCTCCGCCGAAGTGAAGAAGAGTTGCAGTCCGGCGTGTTTTTTGCCGCGATTGAAAGTGCACTTGCCGTGATCGAAATCTATGGTTGCGCTTCCTACGTCGGGCACGTTGAACTGTACGGAAAGTTTGGTATCCTTGATGATGTCGGCGGACTCTTTGTCCATTGCACACAAATCTTCAAGGTTCCTTAAGACAGCAAACAGATTTATTTTTGCCTTGGTGATGTTGTCCATAGGATATCCCCCTTTTTATAGAATTTAGTAACTTAATCTTACCATAAAACCGCACCATTTTTCAATCCTTAATCGGATAAAAATATTATTTTTTACACTTGTCTTGTTTTGTATGGAAAAGAACGTGTGTTTTTAAGGCGATTTTTGACAAAACGGCGCGTTTGTATTTTCTTTTTTAATAAAATCGTATGCGCGTTTTCCTGTCTTTTGCCTTTTTCTTTTGCCGGGCGGCGGAAAACTGTTGCAAAGTGCGGCGATTTTTTTATTATACTTATTGTAATAAATCTTGGAGGAATTTTATGTCATTATTAAGCGCTGCTTTCTTTGTCGATGACTATATCAAATATTTATTGTGCAACCGCTTCCCCGGAAAAGGGCTTACGGAAGTGAAAGATATCGTCTATGACGAGGAACATCCCGACACGGGAAAACTCGATATTATTTACGACGAAAAACAACGCGGAAAACTTACGGAAGGAAAGTTCCCCGTGTTCTTTATGATTCACGGCGGCGGCTGGATCGAAGGCGACAAAAAAATGCGCCGCGGCTATTGCCAGCATATGGCGCGCACGGGCGCTTTTACCGTCAATATCAGTTACGGTCTCGGTCCGAAGTACCGCTTCCCCGACTACATGAAACAGGTCTATAAGGCTCTGCAATGGGTTGTCGCCAACGCAGACAAATACGGTCTTGACCTTGACAACTTCGTCATCTCCGGCGACAGCGCGGGCGGACACCTTTCCATGGTGACGATAAACTGCCAGAATCACCCCGGATATCGCGAACATCTGGGACTTCCCGACGTCGATATCAAAATCAAGGGCGCGATTCTCAACTGCCCCGCAATCGACTTCGAAGGCAAAATCATCAACCTGCCCGTTATCCGCACGATGACTTATCACTGCACCGGCATCAAACACTACAAAAAACTCAAATCGGAGTACGAATATTACAACGAATTGCAGGTATTTCTCGGCGTCGAGAAACCCTTCCCCCGTCTGTTCCTTAACAACGGTATTCAGGACGTCTTCACGAACGGCGGCAGCAAGAAACTGAGAAAAGCACTGGAAGCAAAAGATATTCCTTACGAATATTTCTGCGCGTGGGAACCGCTCAACTCTTTCCACGACTACAACCTGAAAACGTGGATGCCCTCGGCGCGCATCGTCCTTAAAAAGGAAAAAGACTTCCTGTGGCGCGTATATCAGGATAAATAACAAAAATCCGCTTTGCGGCAAAAAACAAACCACCGATTTTTTTCGGTGGTTTTCTTTTGCTCTTTTCGTGTTTTCGCGGGTTTTATCAAATGCGGGATTCGATATATTTTACGACGTCGCCGATGGTATGAAGGTTTTTCACGTCTTCTTCTTCGATGGTGATGCCCCATTCGTTTTCGGCGTCCATCAGAAATTCCACGATGTCCAGACTGTCCGCGCCGATGTCTTTGATAATATCGGAATCTTCGGTGATTTTGCTTTTGTCGATGCCGAGTTGTTTTTCAAGCATATCTTTAATTTTATCAAGTACCATTTCAAAGTCCTCCGTTTCGGAATATGTTTTATTTTACTAAATCTTTTTCGATAAGTCAATCGAGATCGACGAGAATAACGGGCTGTTCTTCCGCAACGACCGTGCCGACGTATCCCGCGAAAATGTTGAGCGGCGTTGCGACGACGCGCTTGCCCTCGTAAAACAAATCGCCCGACACGTCGTTTGACCTGACGCCGGAAAGCCCCTCGCTCGTGAGTTTGAGATAGGCTTCCTTTCTCGTCCATACCGCAAGAAAAGTTTCAAGGTCTTTGACTTCTTTCGCCTCGCCTTTCGTGAAAACGTTTTCGACGACTTTCTGATACGCGCGGGGACGGAACTCCTCGATGTCGATTCCTACTTCCGTCTGCGCCATTGCGACGACGACAAGCGCGCCGCTGTGCGAAATCGAAAACCTTACGTCGGGATAATCCTTAAAATAAGGTTTGTCGTTGTGGTTTTTAAGCTCGGTAAGTTCGCCTTCGAGCTTGGTTTTTTTCATGGTTTCAAGATATTTCGTCAGGCATTCTTCCAGAAGTTCACGCCTGTCGTACTCACCGTATTTTGCAAAAATAATCATTTCTTTCTCCTTATATCAAAAATGCGGCACACTGCAAAAAATGCAGTTTACCGCATAATTTTGGCTGTTTAACCTTGTTTTTGTTTTTCTTTCTTCTTGCGACGAACGTGGTCGGGACGATAAATAATACTCCTTTTATCAACCGTTTTTATGAATATCGACGGCAGGAAGAAGTTGTGCTTTTGCTTCAAAATTTTGTCGGCGGTTTTCATAATGCCCGCCCCGTCTTCACGGGTGAGCGGCGCGGAAAGATGCGACGGCCAGAACACGTCGTATCCGTCGATTTTCAAAAGTTTTTCCTGCGTTTCGCGGTATTCCTCGATTGACGTCGCGTGCGCCAGAAACATCAGCATAAGCGGGTTGAAAGTGTCGCCCGAAAACATTATGCGGTCGCTCCTCGACAAGAAACACAAGCAGCCTTCCGTGTGTCCCGGCGTCTCAAAAACTTCAATCTTTTTGTCGCCCAAATCAAACGTGAACCCTTCGCAAATCGGGATAAGTTCCGGCTCCTTTTCGACCTTTTTCATGACCGCGTCCTTAAACTTTATGCACTTGAAAAACATAAGATAGCGCATAATGATTATGTAAAACTTGCGGTACGAAAGGGTTGCTTCCTTTACAATGTCTTTGTCGCGTCTGCCGACGTATATTTTGTCGAACTGCTCGCGGCCGCCGGCATGGTCGACGTGTCCGTGCGACAACACCATATCGTAAGGTTTCCCTTCGACAAGCCTTTCGATGACCGCCTTATAGTCGCCTACGCCCGTGCCGCAATCTATGCAAAGCGCGCGCTCGCTGCCCACGATCACGAACATTGTCGAAAGGTTGTATTCGTTGATTTTATAGATTTTCGGCGCGACTTCCTGCACGTCGTAATCTTTCAGTTGGGTTTTTAACGTTTTGTCGACGCTCATAATTTCACCTCGCGATATATTATATCAGTCTTTTTCTTAAAATACAAGGCTTAACGAATATCTTTTATACTTCGCCCGTCTGTTTCGGACGGTATTTGCCTTTTTCGTTGAGATAATAGACATTCTTCCCGCCGCCCACGGCATATTCGCCGAGTTCGTTTGTCCCTTCGCCTTCACCGATAATCGTAAGGCGGGTATTGTCAAAGCTGTCCATTATCCACACTTGGACTGCGTACTCCTCGCCGTCTTGTGCGGCTGTCGTAAGGTCGATTTCCGAAAACAACGTTACTTTTTCCCCGTCCGCCGGCAAATCGGCTATATCGGGGACGATAATCATCTTTTCCGCCGTACCGGGAAGCGTGATTTTGCCGTTTTCGATTTTCTTGTCCGTCCTTTTTCCGTCAACGAAAACGATGTAGTCGCTTTCGTTTTCAATTGTCATTCTGTACGTTTTGAGTCCTACGCGTTCGATTGCGTCGCCGATTACGACGATTTCTTCCGACACTCCGTCTGAAAACCCTTCGGCTGTCGCGACGATTTTCACTTTGTTTTTGCCCTGTTGAAGATGAGCGGAAATATCCGCCGTGGTTTCGGTAACCGTCAGCACCTTTCTCCGCCGACGTAAACGTCGTACGCCGTCGCACCGAGTACTTTCGTCCAGCTTACAACGCTTCCGCTTGCAGTGGGTACGGGTGACGAGAGCGCGCCCGTCTTAACAAAAGTCGCCGTTCCTTCCGCCGATTCATAATACCAGCCGTTTGCGTTTGCGACGACAGCTATCGTGTAAGTTTTTACTTCCGCAACGTACTCCGAAATATCGAATTTCGTTACGGACACGTTTTTGGAAATAATCCTGCCGTCGATTTTTATCGTGTAATCGACCGCGTTTTCAACTTTCGCCCAACTGACGATTGTCCCGTTTACGGCAACCGTCGGCGTTTCGAGCGTCAGGTAATTGCGGTAATATATCGTAGTTACGTCGGAATAATCGTAATTCCCGTTCGAAAGTGCCTGCACTTTCACCGCGTATTCGCCCGCGCCGTGCTTTGCGACAAGTTCCGAAAGGTCAAAACTCGTTCCCGAAAATCTTTCGACCTTTTCGATTTCGGTTTCCATAAAAGTTACGACGACCGAGTATTCGTTTGCTCCTTCCGACTTTGCCCAGGACACCGTTTTGTTTTCAACCAAAAGCTGCGGGCTTTCAATGGTTTTACGACATTCGTACGTTGTGGTCGCCCACTCGCCCGCGTCATATCCTTTTCCGCCCGTCGCGCGTACTTTTATCAAATAATTGGCAGGAACGGACACTTTATCTGTCAAATCATACTTGTTATCGGTTGTTTTTAATATTTCACCGTTCACGTCGATTTCATATCCGCTTGCGTACGAAACGCTGTCGAATGATAAAATCACCTTTCCGTCGACGCTTGTTATACCGACGTTTTCCGGGGTGCCGAGTTGCATCACGTTGTCGTAAGAAAGCGTTGAAAACTTGCTGTCGTAGGTCAAACGATTGTCGCCGTTTGCACGCACGTTTATTTCGTAATTTATCGGCGAAGTCAGTACGTCGATAAGGTCGATTTCTGTTTTGGTCGCGGCTTTTAAGACGGACACGTCGTTTATCACGACGTCGTACGACGCCGCTCCGTCAACCGCGGAAAACGACAGTTTCTTGTCGGCGGACATCGTAAGATTTTCGGGCGCGTCAAGCGCGCGACCGATAACGAGCGTGGTTTCGTAAAAGTCGGACGTGCGCGTTTCGTCGGCGCAAATCGTCCTTATCTTTACCGAAAATTCGCTGCCGCTTTCGACGTTAATCAGCACCGTCGTTATGTCCTTTTCGACAACGGTCGCCGTTCCGTTTACAACGACTTCGTACCCGTTGTTGTAGGGGACGTTTTCAAAGGTCAAATAATAATTCCCGTCACGCACGGTGACGGAAAGATTTTCCGGCGGCATCGTTTTGCCGTCGTTTGCAAAAGCAACGTCGCTTGCGCCAAACTGCGCAAAGACGGCGACAAGCAGCATAAACACCACCGCCGCGATTACTTTTTTCATTTTTTATTCCTCCGCATTATATATAATTTCGACCGAACTCGGCTTATAGCCGTCAAGCATGGCCGTGATCTTGATTTTTGCCGTGGTTGCGCCCTTTTCCAGCACGTCGGATAACGCAAGCGACTTGTTTCCGTCAAGCTTGTCCGCGACGTTGACGCCGTTGATTTCGACAAGGAATTTCACGTCCTTTTCGTGGGAAACGGTCAGAACGCCGTTTTCGATTTTTGCAACGGGCGCGGAAAGCGTGCCTTTGAAGGTATATTCCGAAGCGTCGGACATATCGCTTTCGGGGCGGTCGCCCGTCGCGCGGACGGAAAAAGCATATGTGCCGTTCTCTGTGAAAAGCGTATCGACTCGGACAAGTATGCTTTCGCCCGAAGACTTTTTGTCCGGTGGCGTTTCAACCTTTTGCCCGTTCATAAAGATTTCGTAACCGCTTGCCGCAAGCACCTGTTGAAAAACAAAATAAACCTTGTCTTCTTCGATGAGCATACCGACGTTTTTCGGCGTATCGTACGGGCGGACGTAATTTATATTTATTGCGCTTTCGTTCTCGCCGAAGCCGTCGCCCGCAACTTTTACAAGCACGTTGTGCGCGCCGTCCGACACATTGTAATCCGCAAGGGAAAACCTCCCTCCGGAAGTAGTATTAAACAAAAATTCACCGTCGATAAACACTTCGCACCTTTTTGCGTTTTCACCTTTGACAACCGAAATACTTCTTCCGTCAAAAGATATTTCGGGCTTTGAAAGTCTTTTCAAAAACACCGCGTTTATTTTTGTGTTTTCGGATTCAATCGTAAGTTTTAGGGTTTTATCGTAATATTTCGTCCCGTCAATCTCAAAATATGCAAAAACAAAGTTTTCGTCGTCGCTTGCGGAAACCGTGATTTCTTCGCCGAACGCCGCGTTTTCGGGCGCCTCGACCACGCACGCTTCGTCTGTCTTTTCAATTGTTATCGGATACTTCTTTTTTGAAAACTTAACGACGAAAACGCGATCGTCCGTTACCGTGAACGAGTATTCGCCGGTTGATGACACAAGGTTGTCTTTTTCGTAAATCCCGTCGATTTCAAAATGATTTGCTGGGGTTAAAGAAAGAGTTGCGGTTTCGCCGTACTCGTACTTTCCCGCGCCCGTAACCGTCCCGTAATTTTCGTCAAAGAAAGTAAGCACGTCGTACCGGCACTTCGTCCCGACGATTTCAATGCCGTCCACGGAAAAGCCTCCCACCGTGTAGGAATTGAAAGAATATCCTTCCTTTGAAAACGTGATTACGTCGCCGCTTTTAAGATGGGAAAGGTTGAAACATCCGCTTGAATCAAGCGAATAATCTGTTTTTGTGCCGTTGACAAGAATTGAAATCTCAAAAAAATCGGCGTCCGTTTTTACGATACCGCCGACAGAAAAGTCGTTATTTGTCTGTGTCTTGGAACAAGCCGAAAACACAAGTGTTGCCACCGCGAACAACGCGAGCAGCAAAATTTTCTTTCTCCCCTTCATTTTCCCCTGCTTCTGACCATTTTCTGTCCGTAAACTTTAATTAGTTTACCGCGGCAGCAAAAAGCCGTCAAGGTTTTTTGGGGGAAAAACGATAATTTGACATATTTTTTGTCTTTTTTTACGATATTTTGCTAATTTTCCAAAAATTTTCCCGACACTTGTCTAAAAATTGTTGTAAAATCAGCGCGCGTTTTTTCAGTTGGGTAGTGGCACTACCCGACTGAACCGATTAAACGCAGTTATAAGCGGTTTATTTTGAAACACGACAAAAAACAACCCTTCGGGCGGACCGAAGGGTTATTCTTTTTCAACAATTATCTGATGTCTTCAAGCAGGTTTTTGCCGGGTTTGAAAGCAACGGTCTTCTTTGCGGAGATTTCGATTGCTTCGCCGGTTTTGGGGTTAACGCCCATTCTTGCGGCGGTTTCTTTTGCTTTGAACGTACCGAAGCCGACAAGGGCGACGTCGTTGTTGTCTTTCAACGCTTCCGCAATGACTTGAAGAGCGGCGTCGACGGCTTCTTTTGCTGCCGCCTGTGAGATGTTTGCTTTCGCGGCGACTGCGCCGACAAATTCGTTTTTATTCATAGTTATCCTCCGTTATTGGCTAATTGCCTGAAAACAGTATAACCGAAATTTCGCCCCCGTGTCAACAGAAACGGGAAAATTTGGTTATCGGGCGGGTTTTCGGGGCGGTTTTATGCCAACGTTCATATTATTATCTGTTGGCATACTTTTAATAATACCCAAGATAAAGCGTTCCGAAACGCATAATTTCGGGAATTATCATATTTGCGAGCGAATAATATATCGTTTTTCCGTCGCGGCGCGCCGTAACGACGCCCGTGGAGCGCAGAATTTTGAGCTGATGCGATACTGTCGTCTGATTCATATCGAGCATTTCCGACAAATCCCCGACGCACATTTCGGAAATGCAGATTGCCGAAAGGATTTTTATGCGGGTACTGTCCGACAAAACCGAAAACAAATCCGAAAGCTCGGTAAGGACGGCGTTGTCGGGCAGATAATATCTGACCTTGACTTGCGTTTTATTATCGATAAGCGGCATGGCTTCCCCCTTTGTTCACACCGATTATACCTTAAAAGAAAACCGCGGTTTTGGGTAAATTTATCTCATTTTGTCGCATATTGTATATTTAAGAGATTTTCAAAAGGGGGAAAATATGTTTGACGACAACTGGGTTTTGTACCTGTTCATAATAATGGTGCTGTTCGGCCGCGACGGCGAAATCGCGGGGACGGAACTTATCGTACTGTTTGCTTCGACGCTTGCCGTGCTTATCGGCGAAAACGGGAACGGCTGCGGCTTATTTTCGGGGAATGCCAACGGATAATAATACGAACGTTGCCAAAACGCCGATATTTCGGCGCTTTCGGTTGTAAACAAGTTTTCCGTCGTGTTTTTAGAATAAGACAAGGCACGCGAGCGGCTTAATACTTTACCGTATAAGCCGTGAACGTAACGCAGTATTAGTCAAAAACACGGCGTAAAACCTAAGTTCGTATTATTATCTGTTGGCATACAGCAAATTCTTCGACCTGACGATTTTATAAATCGTTTGACACCGCCGTTCGTTTATTTTACAATAGATAAAAAGAGGTAGCGTATGAAAGAAATTCAAGAAATCGCCGAAAGGCTCAAAGGTATCCGCGAAATGGAAGAAATTTCCACGGCGGAAATGGCGGAATGCGCGGGCATTTCGGAAAACGAATATATCGCCTACGAATCGGGCAAAAAGGACTTCACCTTTACCCTGCTTTATAACTGCGCGAAAAAACTCGGCATCGACATCACGGAATTGCTGCTTGGAAAATCGCCGAACCTGTCGGAATATTCCATCGTGCGCGCGGGCTACGGAATGAAACTGAAACGTCGCGAAGGGTTTGAGTATCTGCACGTCGCGCAATATATGAAAAACCGCATTGCGGAGCCGTTTGTCGTTACCGCCCCGTATATCGAGGAAGAACAGGACAAGGAAATTCACCTTTCCAGCCATAAGGGACAGGAACTCGACTTTATCCTGGAAGGTAGCCTGAAATGCAACATAAACGGCAATATCGAAATTCTGCACGCAGGCGACTGCTTGTATTACGACAGCGGAAACCCGCACGGAATGATTGCGACGGGCGGCGGAAAATGCGTGTTCCTTGCAATCGTTATGGCAAAATGAGCAAAAGAGATAAGGGGTGAAATATGAAAGGTACGGTTGCGATAATCGGCGCGAATCAAACGGGTTTGTTTGCCGCAAAGTTGTTTTCGGAACAAGGCTTTTCTGTTTTTGTATTTGAAAAAAACAGCCGTGAAAACGCGGCGTACGAATGGACGGACGATATTTCTCCGTCCGTTTTCAAAGAGGTCGGATTACCCTTTCCCCCAAACGATATTTTTACCCGCACGGGGAGTCTGACTTTCGTCCCGCCCGGGCGCAACCCCGTCTTCGTCCCTAAGAACGAAGAAGAACCTGACATAAACGTGTCGCGGCGCGGACTTAACGAATGGCTTACTTCCCTTCTTCCGGAAGGTGTCGAATTATATTTCGACGCGTGCGTCACGCGCGCACTTACCGACGGCGACGTCGTTTACGGCGTGGAGTTCTCAAACGGCGAAACTTTTGAATGCGACCTTGTCGTCGACTGCGGCGGTGTGAACTCGCTTGTTAGACGTTCCTTACCGCAAATTTTCCAAATCCAAAACGAAGTGAGCGCAAACGACAAGCTTTTTGTGAAAAGAGAATTTTTCGCGCGTCCCGAAAACTGTCCGCGTCCCGAGCATCCCAAAAAAGTATATCTTAAACACAAAAACGAAAACGGCATTTCCCGGTGCTTTTTGAAAAAGGACGACGAAACCTCGGACGTCCTTGTCGGCAGAATCGGCAGTCTTTCGGACGAAACCTACGAAAACGCCATTGCCGACTTAAAAGAAGACAATCCCGTCATCGGCGACAAGGTTTCCGGCGGCGACGTAATTTTTGAAATCCCCGCGCGCCGTCCCCTTTCGAATATCGTTGCAAACGGATACGTACTGCTCGGCAACAGCGCGTGCATGACAATCCCCATAATCGGAAGCGGAATCGGAAGCGGACTGAAAGCCGCAAAAATGCTTGCCGACGCCGTGACGAGTGCCGACAAAGAACCTTTTTCAAAGAAAAATCTTTATCGCTATCAGTTGAAATTTATGCGCGAAATCGGCGGAAAACACGCCGCGATCGAACTTGTCAAAAACAAGCTGCTTTTAAGCCGCGGCAACGAAATTGACGACCTTGTGAAATCGGGCGTTATGGAAGGGTTGGTGTCGGTCGTGTCGGGCGGAAGCGCAAAGCGACTTGTCAAAAGTTTCCTTGTTCTTCCTTTCAAGTGTTTTTCGCTGTGGAAAACACTTTTCGGCGTCTCAATAAAAGCGGCGTGCGTTGTATCTCACGCCACGAAAATGCCGCCGCGTTTTGATGAAAAGGAATTTGAAAAGTGGCGGAAAAAGTACGATAAGCCGTTTAATAAATAAAAATCGACGCGTAAACTTGCGTTTTATGCGGTACGGAGGAGATTATGAATAAAAACATCATCGTTGTCGGCGCAAACCAGACGGGGCTTGTTTTTGCCGCGTTTGCAAGAAACGCCGGCTTTGACGTTACAGTGTACGAGGCGAAAAAACAATGCGACGTCGCGTACGACTGGACCGACGATATGGTTGAAGAAACCTTTGAAGAAGTCGGCATGCCCCTTCCCCCAAAGGAGATTTACACGAGAAAAAGAAACTGGACGTTCGTGCCGCCCGAAAAAGGCGTAAACGTCCTTATGGATTTGCCCGACGACCAACTTGATATGGCGATATATCGTCGTCCGTTCAACGCGTGGCTTTTGTCGCGCGCAGAATGTGCCGGCGTGAAGGTGTTTTACGAAACCCCGGTAAAGCGCGCCATTGTCGAAAACGACGTCGTTCTGGGCGCGGAACTTGAAAACGGCGAAGTCGTGCCGGCGGGGCTTGTCGTCGATTGCGGCGGCGTAAATTCCGCCGTCAGAAAGAGCCTGCCCGAATCTTTGAAAATCACGAGAAACGTCGACAAAAACGACACTTTCATCGTAAGGCGCACTTTCTTCAATCGCCCCGAAAACACGGCGCGCCCGAAGTACACGAACCGCGCGTACCTTAAACATATCAACGAACGCGGCATATCCTGGTGCACGCTGTCCCACGACGAAAAACAAGCAGACGTCCTTATCGGCCGCGTCGGCGAAATGTCCGACAAAACCTACGAAAACGCCCTTGCCGATATCCGCCGCGACAACGAAATCGTGGGCGATAAAATCGTCACGGGCGGACAACTTCTGCAAATCCCCGTACGCCACCCCTTGTCGCGTTTCGTCGCAAACGGATACGCCCTGCTCGGTGACAGCGCGTGTATGACCATTCCTATGCTGGGAAGCGGTATGGCAAGCGGTATGAAAGCCGGCAAAATGCTTTCGGACGTCATCTCTTCCCCGGTCACCGAAAACCCGTTTTCAGTTGAAAATCTTTATCGCTATCAGGCAAGGTTTATGAAAGAAATCGGCGGAAAGCACGCCGCCGTCGATATGATGAAAAACTGGCTTCTGAACAGCAAAAAAGGCGACGTTGACTTCCTGCTCGGCAAAGGCGTGGTTTCAAGGAAAGTCCTGATCGAAGCGAGCGCGGGGCATATGATCGTCATGTCGCCCGCGGAAATGGCGCAAGCCGCCGTAAAGGGAATCAAAAAACTTCCACTTCTTCTGAATCTTGCCGTGCTTTTGCAAAAGATGAAGAAAGAATGTAAGACCGCGTCGAATATGCCCAAATATTACGACGAAGCCGACTTTTCGAAATGGGAAGAAAAATACGAAAAACCTTTCAGAAAATAATTTGCTGCAAAAAGAAAACCGCCGTTCATACGGCGGTTTTTGTTTGGTTCGTTACTTGTTTTCGTCGGGCTTTTCGTCCGTTTTCTTGTCTTCGGGTTTTTCCGACGTGTCCGTTTTATTTTGTTCGGCGGGCGCGGAGTTTTCGATTTTTTCAATCTTTTCCTTCAACTTTTCGTGAAGTTTTTTGATTTCGTCCGCAGCCGTTTTGTCGTCCGCACCGACTTCCGTTTTGTCGTCGGATTTTTCTTCCGTCTTCGACGCTTCCGCCGCTTTCATTTTTTCCATGCTTTTTTCGTTGCTGATTTTAATGATTTCTTCGGGCGTTTTACCTTCAAACAGCATATCGACTTCGTTTTGGAAAATGGTTTCTTTCGCAAACAACACCTTGACCATATTGTCCAGAAGATCTCTGTGTTCCGAAAGAATATTCCTTGCGGTGTCGTAGCACTCGTCGAGGATACTCTTCATTTCGGCGTCGACTTTCGCGGCGGTTTCGGGCGACATTGCCTGTTGATTGAAATCGCGTCCCAAAAACACTTCGTGCTCTGGATTGCCGAGATATATCGTGCCGAGCGGGCTCATACCCCATTCGGTAACCATCTTTCTTGCGATGGCGCTTGCGCGCTGAATATCGTTGCTTGCGCCCGTCGTGATGTCTTCGATGACGATTTCTTCGGCGACGCGTCCCGCAAGCATCATTGCGATTTCGTCCATCAACTTTCCGCGGGTAACGTGGTTGTCGTCGTTCACGGGACGGGTGATGGTATAGCCTGCCGCCTGTCCGCGCGGTATGATGGAAACCTCGTTGACTTCGTCGCAGTTTTTAAGGAGTTTCGCAACGATTGCGTGTCCGCTTTCGTGATACGCGGTGATGCGCTTGTCTCTTTCGCTGACGACGCGACTCTTTTTCTGCGGGCCCGCGATGACCTTATTGATACCTCGTTGATATCGCCCATCGTAATGACCTTTCTGTTGTCGCGCGCGCAAAGGATTGCCGCCTCGTTCAGAAGGTTTTCGATGTCCGCGCCGGTGAAGCCCGAAGTAAGACGGGCAAGCGTTTTGAAATCGATGTCGGGGGCAAGGGGTTTGTTCCTTGCGTGAACCTTGAATATTTCTTCCCTGCCGCGAACGTCGGGGACCTGTACGTAAATCTGACGGTCGAAACGGCCGGGGCGCAACAATGCGGGATCGAGAATGTCCGCGCGGTTGGTTGCCGCCATAACGATAATGCCGTCGTTCTTTTCAAAGCCGTCCATCTGGACAAGCAACTGGTTGAGCGTTTGTTCGCGCTCGTCGTGACCGCCGCCCAAGCCCGTGCCGCGCTGTCTGCCGACCGCGTCGATTTCGTCGATGAAAACGATACACGGCATATTGTGTTTCGCCTGGTCGAACAAGTCGCGCACACGAGACGCGCCGACGCCGACGAACATTTCGACAAAGTCACTGCCGCTTATGCTGAAAAACGGCACGTTCGCCTCGCCTGCGACCGCTTTTGCAAACAACGTCTTACCGGTGCCCGGAGGGCCAACGAGCAAAACGCCCTTGGGAATTCTTGCGCCGATATCGACGAACTTTTTGGGGTTTTTAAGGAATTCCACGATTTCTTGCAGTTCTTCCTTTTCTTCTTCCGCGCCGGCGACGTCCGAAAAACGCACCTTAACCGACTGGGTAACGCGGGCTTTGGTCTTTCCGAAGTTCATCGCCTGCTGGTTTTGTCCCTGGCTCTGACGGTAAATAATGTACATCACGATGCCGAGAAGCACAACCGACAGTATGGGCAAAAGCAAGCTGTAAAGAAGCGAGCGGCGCGCGGGATTGTCGTACGAAACCTTGGGGGACGTCCAACCCGTGTTGCCCTGACAGTCTTCGATCATGTCGTAAACCTGCTGAACGTTTCTGTCGGGAATATAACAAAACGCGTCGTACTTATTCGGGAAATTCTTTTCGGCGATCTTGCTGTCGTTATATCTGACTTTCAGAACGTAGTCGCCGGTAATCTGAATATTCGAAACTTTGCCCGCCTTTATGTCTTCGACAAGCGACGTGTAGCTTATCTCGCCCGCGCCGTTGTCCGAGAGCATCGTCGCGACAAGCACGACAAGCACAAGACAAATCAGAAAAATTATTATTCCTTTTGTTCTTTTTTTCACTGTGTAATAGCCTCCGCTTCCGCAATAAAAACGTCTTATTATTTATCTTTATCACGAAGTTAGTACTATTATAACATAAACTCCCTAAAAATCAACTAAAATTAAAAACTCGGGTTTTGTTGATTTTTACGCGGAAAACAACGCTTTATATAACGCAATCGCAATTTTAACGCTCGTTTTTTGCACTTTATCCCACGATACCGCCATAAGAGTTTTCAGCGGATCGTCCGACGGTTTTTCGACCGCGCCGAGAACGCCGACGTCGCCCGCGGGATTTTCGATTCCCGTTATCGCCCTTTTGGGGTTGACTCCGCCCGAAACCACCGCGACGAAAGGCTTTTCCGCCTCCTTTGACAAGCACGCGTCCACCGCGATTACGGGGCTTTCGGGGTGCGCGCATTTTATGAGTTCCAGAAAGTCCTGCACGTTTCTTCCGTTGACGCTTCTTCCCGTCGCGCCGTATACGAAACATCTTGCGTTCAGCCTGTTTTTCAAAATATCGCCGACAATCGGACCGACGCTGTCGCCGGCGATTTTGTCGCTTCCTATGCACAAAATTACGGGGGTTCCTTGTTTCATTTTTTCTCTCCTTTTCATAAGTATTGACAGGGCTTACAAAAATAAGCGCGTTTTTTTATTAAATATTGTTTGATTTCTGTAATAAATTTGGTATAATATTTATAAATATCGAGAAATATCGTAAAAAAGAGGGATTATGGTATGTTGAATGCTTTATGTACTGCGAGCATGAACGTCTCGGATATCGTCATTCTGGCGGTTCTGGCGGTCGGCATCGTCGCGGGTATTATTGCAGGCTTTGCAAAATTGCTCAACGGCACGATCGGCGGCATCATTGCGTTTATCGCGGCGATATGCCTTGGCATATTCCTTGCGGGGTATCTTGCCGGTGTTTCCGCGTTTGTTGACCTTCAAGCAAAAATCAGCGACTTTTTCGTAAGTAAATTCGACGTGGCGGGCTACAAGGCAAAGGTCTCCGACGGGGAACTTTTCCTGAACGTCAGCGGCAGCGCGTGGACAAGCGTATCGACGTTGTTCGAAGGCTCATCAAAACTCAAAATCGCACTGCTTGTGCAAACCGTCTGCGTCAAACTTTTCAGCGGCGCGCTCACGGGCAGCGTTACCCTTGCGGCGTTTGCGGCAAACCTTATCGTGAAAGCCCTTTGCGCCATTATCGTTTTCGTCGCGTCGATTATCGTGCTTGAAATTCTGTTTTCGCTTCTTTCAAAACTTCTTTCAAAGATTGTCGAAAAACAAAAAGGATTCCGCAGCGTCGACCGTATTATCGGGCTTGTGTTCTCGGCGGCATTCACCGTCGCTCTCGTTTTCGTCGCAATGTTCGTGATCGCGAAAATCGGCTCGGGCGCGCAGGCGGCAATCGACAATATCGAATCGGGCACCGTTGCGAAATGGTTTTATGAAAACAACCCGTTCCTTCTTCTGTAAATAAGACAAAAACAATACAAAAAAATAAGCAAGGTTTTTTTCCTTGCTTTTTTTATGTGTTATGTTTTGAGGATTATTTTGCGGTTTTCAGATAAATCAGCAGGACGGTAATATCCGCGGGGCTCACTCCCGAAATCCTGGACGCTTGTCCGAGCGTCGCGGGACGGATTTTTGAAAGTTTCTGCCGCGCCTCGATTCTCAGTCCGCTTAAAGCGTTGTAGTCGATATCTTCGGGCAAAATCTTTTCTTCCAAACGTCGTGCGTCCCTTATCGCGGCGTCTTCCTTTTCAAGGTATCCCGCGTATTTTATCATGACTTCCGCCGAAAACAGCGCGCTTTTTGAAAACTCCGAAAACGCGTTTGTGACTTCTTTCAATACGTCAAAGGTGATGCCGGGGTGTTTCAACGCTTCTTTTACGGGCATCGTTTTTTCAACCTGCACACCCTCGTATCTTTCAAATATTCCGCCGTTTTCCTTTTTGATTTTGACGGTTTCGGAAAGCCTGACGATACGCTCGATTTCTTCCCTTCTTTCCTGCATTTTTTTGAGCCTTTCTTCCGTCGCAAGCCCAAGGGAGTATCCTTTTTCGGTAAGGCGCAGGTCGGCGTTGTCCTGACGGAGCCTCAGACGATATTCCGCGCGCGCCGTCATCATACGATACGGCTCGTTCGTTCCTTTTGTGACAAGGTCGTCGATAAGCACGCCTATGTACGCTTCGTCGCGGTTTAAGGTGAAGGGCGGTTTTTCGTCGACGTACAACGCGGCGTTTATGCCCGCCATAAGCCCTTGCGCCGCCGCTTCTTCGTATCCGCTGCTACCGTTGATTTGCCCGGCGGAATAAAGTCCTTTTATCCTTTTTACCTGCAACGACGACGAAAGTTCCAGGGGGTTTATGCAGTCGTATTCTATCGCGTACGCATACCTTATAAACCGCGCGTGCGTAAGCCCTTTTATCGAGTGGTACATTTCTTCCTGCACGTCTTTCGGCAAACTTGACGACATGCCCTGAATATACATTAAATCACTGTCGCGGCCTTCGGGCTCCACGAATATCTGGTGTCGGGTTTTGTCGGGGAAACGCATTACCTTGTCTTCAATCGACGGGCAATATCTCGGGCCGATTCCGTGTATCGTGCCGTTGTAAAGCGGACTTCTTTTTATGTTTTTCCTGATTATTTCGTGAGTTTTCGTTGGTATAGGTGAGCCAGCACGGCATCTGAGAATAAAGATTTCCGTCGTTCATGAACGAAAACGTACCGATATCGCTTTCGCCTTCCTGCACTTCCATTTCGTCGTAGTCGATGCTGTCTTTCGCAATGCGCGCGGGCGTTCCCGTTTTGAAACGGCGGATATCTATGCCGAGACTTAACAAGTTGTCCGTAAGGTGCGTTGCGTTTTTGAACCCGACGGGGCCGCTGCTTTTTGTTTCCGCGCCGATTATCGTGCGCCCGTTTAAGTACACACCCGTCGCGATAACGACCGCCCGTCCCTCGATTTCGCCGTTTTCAAGAGTGGTTATGCCGTGCGCCACGCCGTCTTTCACAAGAATTTTTGTCGTTTCGTCGTACAACACGTCAAGGTTTTTCTGATTTTCCAAAACGCGCAACATTACGTCGTGATACAACGCCTTGTCCGCCTGTCCGCGAAGACTGAATACGGCGGGACCTTTTCCGCGGTTGAGCATTTTTATCTGCAACAACGCCTCGTCCGCAGAAAGACCCATTTGCCCGCCAAGCGCGTCCACTTCCCGCACGAGATGACCTTTCGCCGTGCCGCCGATTGCAGGATTGCACGGCATAAGCGCGATGCCCTCCTTTTCAAGCGTCGTAAGAAGGGTGCTTTTGCCCATGCGCGCCGCGGCAAGCGCGGCTTCGATGCCGGCGTGTCCCGCGCCGATTACAATTACGTCGTAAACCTTTTTCATTATTTACCCACGCAGAATTTATCGAATATGTCGTCGATGATTTTTTCGCTGACGGTTTCGCCCGTGATTTCGCCAAGCGCGGTGTAGCCTTCCGTCAGAACGGAAATTACGCAGTCGGTCGTAACGCCCGCTTTCAGAGCGTTAAGCCCTTCTTCGACCTTTTCTTTTGCCGTCGTTACCGACGACAGTTGTCTTTCGGACGTCAGCACTTCCGATTCCGACGTCTTTTCTTCATCGAAATATTTTGCGACGATTTTCAGAAGTTCGTCGATTCCGTCGCCCGTTTTCGCACTGACGAAAATCTTGTTTCCTTCGTTTTTCGCATTGTTTATAAGGTCGCTTTTGTTGTAAACTTCCACAACTTTTTTGCCTGAAAGGGCGTTTTCAAGCGCCTTGTTTTCAGGCTTTCCTTGCGTTGCGTCCAGAACGCGAAGTACCAAACGAGCGTCTTTAACTATCGAAATCGAACGGTTAATGCCTTCTTTTTCAATTTCGTCGTTACTTTCCCTTATTCCCGCGGTGTCGCAAAGATTGATTTTTTTCCCGCTTAATTCAAAGCTGTCCGAGATAAAGTCCCTTGTCGTTCCTTTTATCGACGAAACGATTGCGCGGTCGTACCCCAAAATCGCGTTCATCAGACTTGACTTGCCGACGTTCGTGTCGCCGACGAGAGCGACGTCCATGCCTTCTTTTATCATTTTGCCGTAGGCGCGGCTGTTTTGAAGCGCGGTAAGGGTTTTTAAGATTTTTTCAAGTTCTTCTTCCGCCGACGGCAGTGTTTCGTCTTCCAGTTCCTCGGGATAATCCAGTACCGCGACAAGCCCCGTCAGGACGGTTTTCAGGTCGTTCTGAACGTCTTTCACCGCTTTGGACAACTTGCCGGTCATAAGGCGATATGCGGCTTTTACGGCGTCCGCGCTGTCGGCGTTTATCATATCTATGACGCCTTCCGCGTCGGACAAATCCATTTTCCCGTTCAGAAACGCGCGACGGGTGAATTCGCCCCGCTCCGCAAGGCGCGCGCCTTTCGACACGCACGCAGAAATCACGCCTTCCGCAATCCTTGTTCCGCCGTGCACGTGAAACTCCACGACGTCTTCGCCGGTGTAACTTTTCGGCGATTTGAAATAAACCATATATCCAAGGTCGGAAAAGTCTTTCGCGTTAATTTTTCCGAAGTACATAAAGTTCGGTTTAATTTCGCCATTTATCGCTTTCGTTTCAAAAACGGCGCGGGCAATCGGCAGCGGGTTTCCGCTGAGTCTGATTACCGCTATGCCGCCCTTTCCCGCGGGCGTTGACAATGCCACGATTGTGTCCATACTTCGATTTGATTTTCCTTTTTGCTTCCCGAAATATACCGGGTATTTTCCCAAAAAAAATCCTGCCATTACGGCAGAATAATGGCGTCAGTCCGAACAACCTGTCGCAATCTCCCAAAACCCTTCCCTAAAACGGCAGAATTTTGATGAGATTACGGGGTTCTTGGCGGGTTCGGAAAAATCCAGTGTACTAAACCGTACACGATTTTTCCGGTTCTGCCAAAACGCCGTAAGGTCGCAAAATTATGCCGTTTTAAAGTGTTTCTTGGTGTAGCCGAAGGATTTAAACTTCGGCGGTCCGTTCTTTTTCAGATTAAACTCCGTCGACGTTGGATCTTCAACGGGCTTTACGGGCGCGGATTCCTGACGAGAATCGTTGCGGTTGCCGCGACGGTCGCGGTTGTCGCTTCGTCTGTTTCTGTCGTTACGTCTGCCGTCGTTGCGTCTGCCGTCGTTTCGTCTGCCGTTTCTTTCTTCGTATCCTTCGCGCACGCCGCCTTCTTTCGGGACGATGACGATATGACGATTCATATCTTCTCCCTCGGATTCGGTCGTGGCGTATTTGCTGTTTTGAAGCGCGGTGTGGATCACGCGGCGTTCAAACGGGTTCATCGGTTCAAGCTCGACCTTTCTTCCCGTGCGGTACGCCTTGTACGCAAGGCGGTTTGCAAGGGATTCCAGCGTTTCGATGCGTTTTTCGCGGTAGTTTTCGGCGTTAATCGACACGCGGATAAAGTTGTGTCCGCTTTCGTTGACAAGAATGAGCGCAAGATACTGTATCGCGTCAAGCACTTCGCCGCGGTATCCGATAATGACGCCGCTGTCACTTCCCGTGATATTGACGACGATTTCTTCGTCTTTGACTTCGCAGTCGGCATAGCATCTAAGATTCATTCTTTCAAACAAGCCGTTCAGAAAGTCGATGACAATGTCCGCGGGCGTTTCCTTTCTTTGGACGGTTACGACCGCCTTGCTGAAAAGACCGCCTTCCTGCAAAACTTCTATTTCGGCGTTTTCTCTTTCGATGCCGAGTTCTTTCAAGCCTTCCTCGATGGCTTTTTCGACCGAGGACGCTTTGACTTCGATTTTTTCCATAGGGACTCCTTATTATTTGAAGGTCGATTCAAGGCGTTTTTCTTCGTTTCGCTTGTCGTTGACCTTTACGCACGCATTGTAAATAAGTTGGAAAACGGTGCTGAACAGATTGCTATTACCATATATACCGTGAACGCCGTGCTGTACAAAAGGGCGAACACCGCAAGCATAATGGGCATAAACCACTGCATCATTTTCATATTTGCCTGCATTGCGTTTTGCATATCTTTGCCGCTGCCGTTAGCCGTCGGGGGCTGGGGCGGCTGGGTTTGTTTCATAAGTTTGGTGGACGCGAAAGTGATAAGTCCGGTGATTATGGGCAATAACATAAAGCCGTTCCAGCGGCTGCCGCTCTTCCCGTTTCTCTTGACCTTATTGTACTTCGCGATAAGCGGGTTCATGACTTCTTCGTATTCGGTACGGTTGCCGTGCTCGATAGAAGCGGTGTCAATGCCGAGTTTTCCGATTCCGTTGCCGATAAACGTTTCGTAATCGGGATAGGATTCTTCCAGCTGTCGGGCATAAACACGTTGTTTACCCACATAACTTGATTTCTTTTTTGTATTTGTCGTCAAAAAGGCTTACGATCGCGTTTTGCGCTGCCGTCGTTGCGGTTTCTTTTGCGACAATGGTTGCCGCCTCGTCCGCTTCCGTTTCGCTCTTTCCGTCGTTTATTAAACGATTGTATTCCGTCGTATATGCCGCGGCGCGTTGTGTTTCGTAGGTCGAATAGTACGAGCTTGACAAATCCTTGTACATATTGATGTTGTATTGCTTTACCATGCCGTTAAATCCCGAAAACACCATGAAGAATATGACAAGCGAGATTATCGACGGAAGACAACTTCCAAGCATACTGTACTTTTCCTTGCGGTAAAGTTCCATCTGCTTTTGCGAATACAACTCCTTATTTCCGGCGTACTGCTGCTGCAATTTTTCAAGTTGCGGCTTCATTCTTTCCATCGCGCGGTTGTTCTTCGTCATTACGACTTTCTGCCATACGTCGAAGGGCGACATCGCGAGCTTTAAGATGAGCGTGAAGCAGATTACCGCCACACCGTAGTTACCGATACCTTGTTCAGCGCGTCGATAAGCCACATTACGCCTTCGGCAATTTTGTTCGCCGCAAGGCCCATCTCCATTATACTAACCATTTTGCGTTTCCTTTATAGTTTTCTGCCACGGGGTCGTAGCCGCCCTCGTGGAAAGGGGTGCATCGAAGTATCCTTTTCGCACCCATTACGCATCCTTAAAGAATCCGTGTTTTTCAATTGCGGTCAGGGTATAAATCGAACACGTCGGCACGTATATGCACGGCCGCGTAAGATTTATCGAAATAAAACGTTTGTAAAATCCAATTAAAATACGGGCGAGCGTTTTCATAATCATAAGGAATGGCCCAAAAGTCCGGCCTTTTTGAGGAGCGACCTCATCGAATCGGCAATGACGCTGCTTTTCTTGCCGTAGACTGTGCTTCTCGCCACGAATATTATGTTGTACCCGGGGGTTATCTCGGGTATCATAAGACGGACGCTTTCGCGCATCTGTCGTTTTACCCTGTTGCGCTGGACGCTGCCGCCGACCTTTTTCGAAACCGAAAATCCGACTTTGAGCGCCCTTTCGTCTTTACTGTGTACAAAACGAAATCGTCGTTTGAAAAAACCGTGCCTTTCCTGTAAATGTAGTTGAAAGACGCGCGCTTTTTTTAACTTATATTCCTTTTGCATTGTTCGGGGGAGCGTCTGCCCGCACAATTAGTTGTGCGGGGTAAGTTTTGCTCTGCCTTTGTTGCGGCGACGTTTCAGCACGTTGCGGCCTTGCTTGGTTTGCATTCTCTTCCTGAAACCATGTACCTTGGTTACGTGTCTTTTCTTGGGTTGGAATGTCCTTTTCATATATGCCTCCTTGATAGGGATTATTTCTTCGTTACTATTGTTATTATAATATAACAATGCCAGTCAATTATAAGGAAATTTTGTTCGCGTGTCAACCGATTTGACGACTTTTGAATAAATGCCGTTTTCCGCCCCGATAACTTTTCGGTAAAAAGTATAAGGCGATTATTTCCGTTCGGTTGCACGCAAAATTAAAAAAACCTTTCCGCTTTCGGAAAGACGGAAACGGCAACATTTTCTCGTTTCGTTCAAAAATCTTTTTCTCAAAAAGAAAAACCTCTCTTTTTCTCTTTTTTGAAAAATTAAACCGTACTCTGTACGGTTTAAAATTATTTCCGAAGATATTGCGCAGTTTTTCCGTCAAAAAACAAACGACGGCTCTTTTGAATTAATACTTGTTTCCGCCCGGTTAAATTAACATCAGTTTCCGCCGCGTTATGAAAATTAGACACTTGTATAGTTTTTTGCCGATGTTTATGTTTCTTTCCGTTCTCGCGCTTTGTTTTTTGTCCGAAATTACTCTTTTTGCAATATTCGACAATGAGATAAGTCTTGTTTCACGTGCAACATAATACCAAACAAACGTGCTCTGTTTTCGTTTTTCAAATCATCAAACAAATCTGCCCCCGCAAACAACAATAAAACAAGCCCGTTTCTATAAGCCCTGCATTTACGACAAAAAACTCGGTTTTAATAAACCCGCCGCAGTCATTGCAGATAGTTTATTTGCCGATTCCGGCATTTGTGTTTTAACGATTGTTTGTGCGATATACGCCACATCCGTTCAAAGTCGAGTTTCGGAACAAACACACCGCAAATCGCCGACACTCGCCCATAAACAAGCACTTATCGAAAATTATTGTTTTTACGATCAGACAACGCAAAATTATTCGACCGCAAACAACCCGGTTGAACATATTATTTTCAAATTACACCCTTTTCACGTCCAAAATCATAACAAGCGTTCTTATGCCAACAGTTAATAATACGAACGTTGCCAAAACGCCGATATTTCAACGCTTTTATGAAAAATGCTCGCTTGTAGTACGAAAAGTACAACTGCGTTCGCCTTTTCCAAAAATCATCTGAAATCTCGACGTTTTCGGTTGTGAGCAAGTTTTCCGTCGTGTTTTTAGGATAAGACAAGGCACGCGAGCAGCTTAATACTTTACCGTATAAGCCGTGAGCGTAACGCAGTATTATTCAAAAACACGGCGCGTTTTGATGGTTATTTTTTTACAATCAAAAATCATTTGTGCGCCGGCGATTACGCCGCTGCCGTTTGCGCCATGAAATCCACACAATTAAAACAAGACCGAACAACCCGCTGCGTTTTCTTCAACGCAAGAACAGTATCCGTCGCTACTTGGTAAACGATTTAACTTGTGCCACTCGCAAAACGACGTTCAGAACAAGAAAACGTTTTCACAACAAACAATACATGCCCAAATCAAAAGATCAACCGCTTGAATCAGTGCGCACTCATTTTTACGTAAAGTTTAACAACGGCAACGTTGCAATGCACCGTCCGACCTTTATTTTTCTTCTTTCTCACAAAATCACAACCGTTCAACAAAAAACCAAAACAAAATTACATCAAACAATCACAACAAACAATCCACACAATCTCTCAATCAAAAACGCTCTCAAAACAAACACGACATACAATCGAATAATACACCAAGATTTTTGAATATTAAAATAATCGCCGGCTGATTCGCTGCCGAAAAATACTTCCCTGAACCCACGTCTAAATATTCGCATTTAATAAAAACGCGGTGCAACCGCACAAGAAAAAACCACGTTCAACAACATTATGAAATAATATACAGCAAACACGAAAAAGAAACTTATTATATATTCGGATAATATGAAACACACAAAAAAATATTAAATTCTGATTATATCTAAGACACAAGAACAAACGACAAATTTCAAATAATAAATATCACGCCACAAGACACATCCAATTTAATTAAGATAACCATATTTTGACATTGACAAATTATACTTTTATGCCGGACAAGTTCCAACAATAACACATCGCTTAATTTCGTTATAAACACACCTTTCGGAACACGGCGCAACAACAAAAAAAATAAAAAGAAAGCCCGAAAACTCGGGCAAATAAAAACATTGCCATTTTATTTCTTTGGCCTGTCTTTTCGGCAATTATATACTGCCATAACCGTTTGCCTTGCAAGATCGGAATTATCAATATCCAGCACGTAATGCAGTTTTGCGCCGTCGTATGGATATCCTTGTTCACAATCATCACCAAGAATCTCGGATGTTTCTTTCAAAATCTTAACAAAAACACAGTCGTCGCAAACAAGTAAAACGGGCATGGCTTTATAATATACCATATATTCGCCAAACATTTTTTTGAAAGAAACGTCCGGTAAATCAACTTGTTCGACAACGTATTTAATATAATTCAGATCGGTAGCCATAAAACCTTCTTTTGTGTTAATTTTCTCAAAGCTATTATATCAATCGGTTGACAATATGTCAATTTACTGGCAAAACGATTAAAAGATATCCACATGTTATGGAAGCGACGTTTCACGTGAAACAACGGGATTTTTGACAGTTTTGAATATGCGTTGATTTATATGTTTCACGTGAAACAATTAGTTATCCACATTTGTTCCACGTGGAACAATAACCGTTGTTTTGGGCGAGTTTTGGGCTGTTTTTCCGGGGTTTTTGGGCTGTTTTTAATTGTTTCTATCGTTTTGTTTCGTAAATTTCCGTTCTTTCTCCGTGTAAATTTCAGGGTACTATTTTGTGGATAACTTTCGGCTTTTTCGGACAAGGTATATATCGCGTTTTTTTGGGAATAATTGCGGTAAATAATATAAGGAAAAGGCGGTAATTATTATGAAATGTACGTCGTGTAATAAGTCATTTTCACCCGAAAAAATGTATGTTTGCAAGTCATGCGGCGCTTGCTTTTGCGAAGATTGCGTGAAAAACAACCAAAACTCCTGCCTGAAATGCGGCACAACCCTTGATCGTTTGAATTAAAAAGTGCCGTTTTTCTTGGAAAAAACGGGCGTTTCACGTAAAACATTGTCGTTTTTGGCGCGGTGTTTTGTTGTCTTTTTATATTGGTATTAGCCGTATTCTTCGTTTAATTATCGCCGTGTTTTAGTATAAAAACCAGAATAAAAATCTTTTGTATTGCGGATTTGATTATTCTTATCTTTTCGATGTAGCAGCAAGGAACGTGAATGATAATGTCTGTTTTGATAATTTTATAATCGTTTTGTCTTGAATAATTTGCCGTTAAGACTTTTATTTTTATTATTTTTTCGGTTTAACAAAAAACCGCCGTTTCGGGCGGTTTATTATTAGCGCGTTATCGTCATACAAAACGTTATAATTATTGAAAAGGCGTCTTATTTGACGCCGTTTAGTTGTTTTTATATTTTTTCTGCGAGTTGTTACGGCAGGGTTTGCGCCGGGCTCAGACTTTGTCACGTAAAGGTTTTTACCTATACTTAATAACTCTGCGCCGATTAAAAGCATTCTTTATGCCGATTAAATAATATGGGGCAAAAACGCTCTGATTTCTTCCTTTGCGCCTTCGAGATCGTGGTCGAGATAATTCCCGCATTCCTGCCGCTTGGAGCCCGGGATTTCCGTCATTTCCAGACACTTTTCAAAGCACTCTTTCACAATAGGCTTTACTTCGTCAAGCGTGGTGTCGAGCATAAGCAGATAAAAGCCCGTGCGGCAGCCCATCGGCCCGAAATAAACAACCTTGTCTTTGCCGCGCTGTTTCTTATCACGGTTGCGAAAAGGTGCTCAACGGTATGCGCCGCGGCAGTCGTAAGGAAATCGCCCGCGTTCGGTTTTTTGAAACGAAGGTCGTAAGTATAGATATTGTGCTCCGCGTGAGAAAGGTAAACCCCCTCCGGGTGGGCGTCGTGATTTATAAGAAAAGATTTGATGGTTTCCATAGTTTTTGAATTTTATATATTATTATATAATATATAAAATTTTGTCCTTTGTTTTTTTCGTGATTTTTCGGCTTTTTGCCTTTTTATTTTTCGCGCGCAATCGCGTCGATAACGTCGACGATTATTTTCGCGCAATCGCTTGTCCCTTGGTCTGCGATTTCGTTGAAGTCGGCGGGGCTTGTTTCGTCGGCGTTGTCGCTGACGATTTTAAGGCTCAGCGCAGGCACTCCGTTTTTGTTTGCGATAATGCAAATGCCCGCGCCTTCCATATCGCAGATTTCGGCGTCGAAATCCGCAATAAGTTTATCTTTAACTTCGCTTGACGAAATGA
This sequence comes from Clostridiales bacterium, assembly GCA_022009995.1. Taxonomy (GTDB): domain Bacteria; phylum Bacillota; class Clostridia; order Christensenellales; family CAG-917; genus CAG-349. Next base: position 601,085 of record CP091734.1, on the reverse strand, counting down.
ACTTGTCCCCGGAAGCAAGCCTTGCCGTCTTAATTTTTGGAAAATCCTTTTTAACCGCGGAAATAAGGGTTTTGTCGAAATAAAAGTACGGGTCGGGATTTTCGTCGTAATGTCCCGCTTTCACGTTGTCGATTGCCGACGTGTCGATTTCGTAATGCACGACTTTTTCGACAACTGCGACGTCCTTGCAGCCGAAGCGTTTCGTAAGCGTCCCGACGAAACCGAAGTTGAATATCGCCCGTACGTCGTATTTCGCGATTAAAAACTCGGTTGCTCCCGCAGCCGATATTTCGCCCATGCCGGACACCGCGACGTAAATCAGGGCGTTTTCGCGGCTGACAAGGTACGTGTCGTACGGCTTATTTTCGATTTTTTCGACTTTCCCGAAGGCTTCGAGCACGCCTTTGACTTCGCGTCCGATTGCGATAACCATTCCGAATTTTTTCATAACAGTCCTTTTTGTCGATATATTTTACATAAGTATATCATATCTTCCCGAAATTTCAAACAAATGATTTGTTAAATCGTCGCGGCGTATGGTATAATTTCGGATTGAAGAGGTATTTATGAAATTCGATAAGAGAAACGTTGCGCTCGCATCACTTGTATTCGGCTGGATTTCGATTTTCTGGAACGTATACGATCAGCTTATTCAATCTATAAACACATATTCATTCGCTCTCGAGCCGTACGAAAGCGGATGGATTCTTGCAATCGACAATATTGTGGGGCTTTTTGTTCTGCCTCTTTTCGGCCACCTTTCGGACAGGTGTAAAAGCCGTTTCGGCAAGCGCACGCCTTACATTTACGTCGGCACGGCGATATCTCTTATCGGATTGTGTCTTGTTGGCGTATTCGCCTCAAAAAGGCAACTTGCCCCGTATATCGTGTCGCTGACGGTGACGCTTGTCGCGATGGCGGCGTACAGAAGCGCGGGGCTTTCGCTCGTGCCCGATTTCGTATACGAACCCGACCGCGGCAGGGCAAACTCGATTGCGAACCTTGTGTCCGTCGCGTTCACTGCCGTGGGCATCGTGCTGGCAATGGCGTTCATGCCCCTTAAAGCCGCGAAAAACGCGCAATTTTTGCCGATTTGTCTTGCGGTTGTCGGCAGCAGCCTTATAACGGTTGCCGCATACTCGTTCACTTTCAGCGAAAAACGGGTGACGGACGACTTCAATCGTCGTCTGGAAGAATATAAACGCGACTACCCCGAAAAATACAAAAGCGAAACCGTCGTTGTGGAAGAACTTGACAAGCAGCAGATGAAGGGCAATCTTTTCAATAAGATTTCATTCTTGCAAGCGTGTTCTTCTTTTATATCGCGTACAACGCGCTCGTGTCGAATTTCACCGTGTACAGTGACGTAATGCTCGGCTTCAAAATGCCGCAACTTCCGCTGGTATTCGTCATAATCGGCGCGCTGCCCGGGTTTATATTCGCTTCTCACGTCGCAAAGAAAATCGGCCGTAAGTACACGATAACGATCGGACTTGCGCTTATGATGATCGCGCTGCTTGCCGCGATGCCGTTTTCCAAAAAGGACTCGGGACTTGAACTGAAAATCCCTCTTGTTTTCTTCTTTATGGTCGCGGGCGTCGGCTACGGCTTTGCGATGGCTAATCTGTATCCGTTTTATCTGGAACTCAGCAAAGCCAAAAACATCGGGCAAAACACGGGTATCTTTGCGGGCTCTACGACCGCCGCAATGGTCGTCACTCCCATACTCGCCGGCTACGTAATTAAGGAAGTCGGCAAGAAAACGGGCAAGACTTACGTCATCGAACAAATCGTAAACGGCGTCAATACCGAGGTCGTGAAAGTCGGCGATTACAGCGTGCTGTTCCCGTACTGCGCCGTCGCGATACTAATTGCGCTTGTCTGCATTCTTATCGTGAAATCCGACTACGCAACCGGCGGATTGCGCGACCATATGAAAAAATATTTCACAAAAAGGAAAGCGAAAAAGAATGACTGATTCCTTTTTTACAACGCTTAAAACCGCGGCGGAATCCGTCGGCGTAAGCGTTACCGACAACCAATGCGAAAAACTTTACAAATTTTACGAAACTGTGGTTGAATACAACAAAAACGTCAATTTAACTGCCATTACCGACGAAAAAGAGTTTATCGTAAACATATCGTCGACAGTATTTCCGCCGCAAAATTCATAAAAGAAAACGCCGCCGTCGTCGATATCGGGGCTGGCGCGGGATTCCCGTCGATACCACTTAAAATAATCCGTGACGATATTGTACTTATTATGCTTGACGCGCTTTCAAAACGCGTGGATTTTTTAAACTTTGCCGTAAGCGAACTTTCCCTTAAAAACGCAAAAGCCAAACATTTAAGGGCGGAAGAAGCGGGCGAAAAACTTTTAAGGGGGAGTGCCGACGTCGTCGTCGCAAGGGCGGTCGGTCAGACGAATATCCTTTTGGAACTTTCAATCCCGCTCCTTAAAAAGCACGGCGTTTTTATAAATTATAAGGGCAAGGATTTGTCCGACGTGGAAACCGCAAAGACGGCGGAAGCCGCGCTCAACGCAAAAAAAACCGAAGTTTTCAATTTCTGTCTTCCTTTTGACGCCGGCGAAAGAAACATCGTCGTTTACGAAAAGATTGAAGACACGCCGAGAATTTATCCGAGGAAATTCGGCACAATCAAGAAAAATCCGCTGTGAAAACAGCGTTTTTTTGTTTTATCTGCTTTTTATTTTCTTATGTTTCACAAAAATAATGTTTCACAAATTTTTGTAAATAATTGATTATTCGCCTTTTTAATGTTATACTGAAAAAAAATACTTTTACATACGAGGTGTTTTATGTCAAACAAAGGTATCGGAAAAGGTCTTGCTGCCTTGCTCGGCAATATGAAGGAAGAAGAAACGATTGCGGAAAAAAGCGAATCCGCCGTATCCCGCGAAATAATGAACGTCGATATTTCCCTTATCGACACCAACCCTTATCAGCCGCGTAAAGTTTTTGACAAAGCCGCTCTGGAAGAACTTGCGGCGTCGATTAAGACTTTCGGTATTATCCAGCCTCTGATAGTTTTGAGAAGCGGCAACAGATACGTCATAATCGCGGGCGAAAGGCGTTTCCGCGCGGCGCGACTTGCCGGTCTTACCTCGGTGCCGTGCGTCGTAAGGGAACTTACCCCGCGCGAAATGAGGGAAATCGCTCTTATCGAAAACCTTCAACGTGAGGACTTGAACCCCGTCGAAGCGGCGGAAGGTATCGCGGAACTTATCAAATCGTGCGACCTGACGCAGGAAGAAGCGGCGGAAAGAATCGGTATGAGCCGCCCCGTCGTAACCAACCTTTTAAGGCTCTTGTCGCTTGACAAAGAAGTTCTTGAACTCGTAAGGTCGGGCAGACTTTCGGGAAGCCACGCAAGATGTCTTGTCGTCGTTACCGACCCCGAAGTGCAGGTATATTACGCCAACAAAGCGTGCGACAACAAAATGTCGGTAAGGGATCTGGAACAGCAAATCCAGCTTTATCTCGGCAGGAAACTTATCCCGACCGGCGCAAGAAAAGAAAAGCAATCGAAGGAACTCAAAGGGTTTGTCAACGATATGAAACGAATCTTCAATACGAAGGTCACGATCCTTGGCGGCGAAGAAAAAGGACAAATCCGCATTAACTATTATTCCAACGACGATTTGCAACGCATTTACGACTTAATCGACAGTTTAAGACGTTAATTTTTAAGATAAAGTATGGAAACCACCAGAATAACTTTGCCTAAAATTACATTGATCGGGAAGTGCGGTTCGTCGAAAGACGGCAAAGATTTCGTCAGAGATTTATGGACGGAATTAAATAAAAACTTTTCGGAAATATCTTATCTTGCAAAGTGGGACGAGTCGGGCGCGCTTAAAGGTCTGTGGGGCGCTATGAGCGACGAATCACTGTCTTTTAAGCCGTGGGAAGGCGGATACGAAAACGGGCTTTATCTTGCGGGTGTCGAAGCCGTCGACGACGCCGTCGCGCCAAGCGGCTGGACAAAATGGGTGATACCGTCTTTTGAATATATAAAGGCAAAGGTGGAGTCGACCGAAACTTTCAAGGAACTTATCGGATACCTTATCGCAAACAAGATAAACCTTGTCGGAAGCGTGCAGAATTTCACCAATCCGAAAACCAACGAAAACTTCCTTATGTTTCCGATAAGAAAAGTCGAAGAAGAAAAGTAACAAAAAAGAATAAAACAAAACACACTGCAATTTCGCAGTGTGTTTTTTTGTTTTGGAATAAGTTTTTGTCAGTTAATAATACGCACGGGCAGAATAAGGTAAAGATATTCGTCTTCCTTCTTTTCCGTAGGTACGATGACGCCGGGCGCGGTCGAAGTCGTGAAGCAAAGTTTCACAAAATCGTCGCTTATCGCGCGCAGGCTGTCCGAAAGATATCTTGCGTTGAACCCGATGTTAAGGTCGTGTCCCAGAAGGTCGATATTGACGATTTCGTTGATGCCGCTGATTTCGCTTTCCGCAGATATCGACATTCTCTTTTCGCGGATTTCAAGTTTTACGACGCTTTTCTTTTCGGTGCGGGTTGCAAGCGACGCGCGATCGATTGCGGTGTCCAACGCTTTTTTATCGACAAACACGGTGGTTGTGAAGTCGGAAGGAATAATCTTATTGTAGTTGATATATTCGCCTTCGATAAGTCGCGTTACGATTTTGGTGTTTTCGAGATCGACCATGAAATAGTTTTTCTCGATGCTCACCTTTACGTTTTCGTCGCTGTCGTCAAGAAGTTTTGAAATTTCGCTCATACTTCTTGCGGGGACGATTATTTTAATATCCGCTCCGCCGTATTCGATTTCTTTTTTGCAATAAGCAAGGCGGTACCCGTCTGACGCGACGCCGATTATTTTATTGTCGGAAATTTCAATGCTGCAACCTTTAAGCGTTGGGCGGTTATCTTCGCTTGCGGTGCAGAAAATAATTTTTTCGATAAGGTTTTTCAACTCTTTCTTTACAATATAAAAAGAGTTTTCGTCGTTGACGTTTTTGAAAGCGGGATATTCGTCGGCTTCCATCGTCTGTATATAGCCGTTATTTTCGCCGTAGGTAAGTTTAAGGGTGTTTTCCCCGGACGTATCTATAATAACGTCTTCCTTATCGATTTTTCTGACGTATTCCGTAAAATATTTTCCAAGGATAACAGTTTCTCCTTCGGTGAAAATATCCGCCTTTATTTTCTTTTCGATTGAAAGTTCGAGATCCGTTGCGGTAAGCGTCAAAGTATCTCCTTCCGCTTTCAGTTTAATACCGTTCAATATCGGCATTACTTTCTTTAAGGGAAGGGCTTTTCCCACCTGTGTTAAAGCGTCTGATAAGTCAAAGCTGTCGCAAGAAAGTTTCATCGTTTTCTCCTTAATTATTTATTGTTATTTTATACTTGATGATGATTTTGTTAATAAGGTTTGTGGAAAAGTTGAAGGTGAACGTTTCGCACAAGATATTGACAAAATCGGATTTGTGCCAACAACAAGTTGTGGATTTTGATGTTAACAACTTTGTTGAAAACTTTTATATTTTATGAACATATCTACAATCAGCGTTTATAGAGCATGTCTTTTATGTCGTTGATTTGTATTTTTAGTTTTTGTGACGCGCCGTTATTCGATGAAATGAGGTCCGAAATTTTGTCGCGCGCGTGGATTATCGTCGCGTGGTCGCGGCCGCCGAAAAATACCGCCGATCGACACAAGGGGGAACGGAAAGCATGTCGCAGATAAGATAAATCGCAATCATTCTCGGTTCCACAAATTCCTTGTTTTTCTTTTTGCCGATGACGTCGTTTTCGGAAACGCCGAAGTATTTGCAGGTTGTCGAAAGAACGTCGTATGCGTCAAAGTGTTCCTTTTTCGTTTCGATATACCCGGAAAGCGCCTCTTTCGCAATCGCAAGCGACGCCGGCTGTCCCGAAAGTTGGGAATAAAACATAACCTTGTTCAGAAGCCCTTCAAGGTCGCGAATGTTGTTTTCCATATTGCTGGCGATAAACGACGCGACGTCGTCCGAAAGATAAAAGTTTTCGGCGTCGGCTTTCTTTTTGAGAATTGCGATTCTCGTTTCGATATCGGGCGGCTGAATGTCCGCAAGAAGTCCCCACTGGAAACGGGTGCGAAGCCTTTCTTCAAGGGGCGCGATTTCCTTTGGCGGACGATCCGACGAAATAATGATATGTTTATCGTTCTGATATAAATCGTTGAAGGTGTGGAACAACGCCTCCTGCGTGCCTTGTTTCGACGCGATAAACTGAATATCGTCAATCATAAGCACGTCGACGGAACGATATTTTTCACGGAAAGCGACGCTTGTTTTGGAATCTCTTATCGACTCCACATAGTCGGCGATATATTTGTCCGTCGTGATGTACATTATGCGTTTTTGAGGAAATTTTGCGTTTATGTAATTTCCGATTGCGTGCATAAGGTGGGTTTTTCCAAGCCCGACTCCGCCGTATATGAACAGGGGATTGAAACGACCGCCGGGATGCTCGGACACGGCTTGCGCCGCGGCGAAGGCGATCTCGTTGGATTTCCCGACGACAAAGTTTGAAAAGGTATATTTTTTATTGAACGAAAAACCCGCATCATCGGATTTTTCAACCTTTTTCACGACAAGTTCGTCTCCCAGGGTATAGTCCTGCTGTTTCAGACAATCGGCTTTTTCGGACTCGATAATAATCTTAACGTCCGAGATAATGGGGTTGACTTCTTTCACCGCTTCGAGGATTGTTTCGCGGTAATTTTTCACGATGGTGTTTTTGCTGCTCTGACTTCCCGTTTGCAGCACGAGAGTATGACCGATAAAACAAATCGGTTCCAGTTTTTCAATCCATACTTCGTAACTTATCGCTTGAAGTCTTGCGGATAATTTGATTTTGGTGTCGTTCCAAAGGGTATTGATATCGATCATAATAAATATATGATAACATTATTGACCGAAAAATACAAACAAAATCGGTATATATTATAAAAATAAAGTATATTTATTTAAGAAAGTTTTTTGCGCTTATTTTATCTTTTTTTCAGCGACGGTGCCGTTCTTTACGACGTACAGTTTTGACAAATTAAGGGGTTTAACGTCAAATTCCGTACACGTAATCACCGTTTGTGTGCGGTTTGCAAGTTCGATAAGTTTTTCGCGGCGCGCCACGTCAAGTTCGCTCAGAACGTCATCCAGAAGTAAAATCGGGGCTTCGCCCGTTTCGTTTTTGAAAAGAGTGAGTTCCGCGATTTTGACCGAAAGCGACACGCTTCGCTGCTGTCCCTGCGACGCGAATTTTCTTGCGTCCACGTCGTTTAATATTATTTTAATATCGTCGCGGTGCGGACCTTGCGACGTGTACATAAGGGCGCGGTCGCGCTCCACCGACGTCGAAAATGCGGAAAGTAAATTATTGTAAATTTCGTCGTAAGTGTCGCCTTTTATCGCGCACTCGTATTGCAGCGACAGAGTTTCTTTTCCGTCCGACAATTCAAAGTGGGAATCTTTTGCAAGGGTTGAAAGTTTCTTTACGTAATTTTTCCTTGCAAGGATCAGATTCGCGCCGACTTCCGCCATACCCTCGTCCCATATCGACAAAAGGGTTTTCAGGTTTTCGTTGCGGTTTTCGTTTTTGAGAAGGGTGTTCCTTTGTTGCAGAATTTTGTTGTATTTTGCAAGCGACTTAAAGTAAGTTTTCGATTGTTGCGAAAGGGAAATGTCCAAAAATCTCCGTCGTTCGTCGGGGCCTGCTTTCACGAAACGCATTTCGTCGGGGGAGAAGTAAACGACGTTGACGATACCGATAAGTTCGGACAGTCTTTTCACGGGAAGATTGTCGATTTTTATTTTTTTCGCGCCTTTACCTTCAATTACGATTTCGATGACGTGCGTGCGATATTTTTTTGCGATTTCAGCCTTGATATACGCGCGCTCGGCGTTGAACGAAATAAGTTCCTTTTCGCGGCTCGTACGGGGGGATTTGCCAAGCCCCAACAGATAAATCGCTTCCAGCATATTCGTCTTTCCGCTTGCGTTTTCGCCGGAAAGCACGTTGATGCCTTGTCCGAAAGTAACGGACGCCGCGTCGTAGTTTCTGAAATTTTTTAGTTGAAGCGATTTGATAAACATACGGTTATTATATCATATCGGAAAAGAAAGTAAAAGAATTTTTAGGAAATATCGGCAAAACGCGCGTTTTCTTATCCGCGACGGAGCCGTAAAAAAATACGTCCGCGCCGCAGGGGTTATCAGAACCGAAATAAGAAAAACGGATATATTCCCCCACGACAAATTGAATTTTGCCCTTAAAAGCCCCGAAAATCCCGTAAAAAAGGATAATTTATCAAAAAGACGCGAAAAACGTTTTGTAATTTATTGATAATATGTTATAATTAATATACTTATTACTTTATGCGTGCGCACGCATTGCGTACGCGGGAGAGCGTATGCGCGTGTTTTACACGGACGTCGTCGCGATATTTGACGAAGGCGTCGGAAATTCGACCTTGTCCCTGGCACTTGACGAAATCATTTCAAAAGGCACGGTAAAGGTACAAAAAACCGGCGAACCCAGAAGCGTCGTTTTTTACGACGGCGAAGACGGAAAACAACATGCTTACATAAGCAATCTGTCGGGGCGCGCGCTTTTTTCGCGTTTTGAAAAACACGGTTTTATTTTCATATAAACGGAGGTATTATGGAAAAACAAAATTTATCTTACGACCAGGGCGCGATACAGGTCCTCGAAGGGCTGGATCCCGTCCGTAAAAGACCGGGTATGTACATCGGCTCGACCGACGAAAGGGGCTTGCATCACCTTGTTACGGAAGTCGTCGACAACAGTATCGATGAGGCTCTTGCCGGATACTGCGACAAAATCATCGTTTCGATTGAAAAGGACGGCAGCTGCAAAGTCATCGATAACGGCCGCGGAATCCCCACGGGCATTATCCCGAAAGAGGGCAAATCCGCCGTTGAAGTCGTTCTGACGAAGTTGCACGCCGGCGGAAAATTCGGCGGCAGCGGCTATAAAATCTCGGGCGGGCTGCACGGCGTCGGCGTATCCTGCGTGAACGCATTGTCCGAATGGCTGGAAGTCACCGTTTACCAGAACGGCAAAATATACAAACAAATTTTCAACAGGGGCATCGCGCAACGTCCGTTGCAGGAAGTCGGCACGACCGACCGCACCGGCACGACGATTCAGTTTTATCCCGATTCCGAAATTTTCGAGACGCTCGATTTCAACTACGACACGATGAAAATCCGCCTGCGCGAACTTGCGTATCTCAACCGCGGGTTGACCATTCAACTTATCGACCGCCGCGAAGAGCCCGCACGCGACGAATCTTTCCATTACGAAGGCGGTATCGTCCAGTTTGTCGAAAGTCTGAATAAAAACAAAGAGACCGTTTTCCCGGAGGTCATTTATTTTGACGAAAGTTACGAAAACGGCGAGGTCGAAATCGCGATGCAGTACAACGACAGTTATTCGGAAACCATTTTCGCGTTCGCCAACAACATCAATACCGAAGAAGGCGGCACGCACCTGGAAGGTTTCAGAAACTCGCTCACCAAAATCATCAACGATTACGGCAAAAACAACAATATTTTGAAAGGCGACGAAAAACTTTCGGGCGACGACGTCAGGGAAGGTTTGACGGCGGTTATTTCCGTGAAACTCACCAACCCGCAGTTCGAAGGTCAGACCAAGACGAAACTCGGCAACAGCGAAATGCGTACGGTCGTCGCAAAGGCTATGACCGAAGGCTTAGGCTCGTATCTCGAAGAACACCCCAAAGAAGCCAAAGATTTGATTATGAAAGGCGTTCTCGCCCAGAAGGCACGAGAAGCCGCAAGGAACGCGCGTGACCTTGCAAGGCGCAAATCCGCCCTTGAAAGCACCACGCTCCCCGGCAAACTTGCCGACTGTTCGGACAAAGATCCTTCTCTTTGCGAAATTTACCTTGTCGAGGGCGACTCCGCAGGCGGCAGCGCAAAGATGGGGCGCGACAGACGTTTTCAGGCAATACTGCCCCTCCGCGGTAAAATCCTGAACGTTGAAAAGGCAAGGCTCCATAAGGTCCTTGAAAACGAAGAAATAAAGACGATGATCACCGCGTTCGGCGCGGGCATCAAGGAAGATTTTGACGAAAGCAAACTTCGTTACAACCGCATCATCTGTATGACGGATGCCGACGTTGACGGCAGCCATATCCGCATACTTATGCTCACGTTCTTCTTCCGTTTCATGCGCCCGCTCATCGAAAACGGCCACGTTTATATCGCGCAGCCCCCGCTTTACAAAGTCACAAAGGGCAAAACCGTCAAATATTGTTATTCCGACGACGAACTTAACGAATATCTCGATTCCGTCGGAAGAAAGGGCAACGAAATTCAGCGTTACAAAGGTCTTGGCGAAATGGACCCCGAACAACTTTGGGAAACCACGATGGATCCGAAATCCCGCACGCTGCTGCGCGTAAATATGGACGACGCAATCGCCGCGGACGAAATATTCACCGTTCTTATGGGCGAACAGCCCGAACTGCGCCGTCAGTTTATCGAAGACAACGCGACGCTCGTAACAGAACTTGACATTTAAGGAGAGATGAAAAATGATAATCAAAAATAACGATTCTCAGAAAGATAAAGATTTCGTCGAACATCTCGGGATGTCGAAAATCGTCAAAATCGACCTTGACCAGGAAATGAAAAATCGTTCATCGCCTACGCAATGGCGGTCAACGTATCCCGTGCGATTCCCGACGTCAGGGACGGTCTGAAACCCGTACACCGCCGTATCCTTTACAGCATGAGCGAACTTAATCTGACCTGCGACAAGCCGTTCAGAAAGTGCGCGCTTATCGTCGGCGACGTTCTCGGCAAATATCACCCCCACGGCGACAGCTCGGTTTACGACGCTCTCGTAAGGCTTGCCCAGGACTTCTCGATCCGCTGCCCGCTTATCGACGGACACGGCAACTTCGGCTCGGTCGACGGCGACCCCGCGGCGGCTTATCGTTACACAGAAGCAAGGCTTTCCAAAATCGCCAACGAAATGATCCGCGACCTTGACAAACGCGTCGTGGACTTTTGTCCGAACTTCGACGACACGCGTGAACAGCCCGTCGTTCTTCCCTCGCGTTACCCCAACCTTCTCGTAAACGGTTCGGACGGTATCGCCGTCGGTATGGCGACGTCCATTCCCCCGCACAATCTCGGCGAAGTTATCGACGCCACCGTCGCTCTTATGGAAAATCCCGAACTGGAAGTCGAAGACCTTATGAAATTCGTTCCCGCGCCCGATTTTCCGTCGGCAGGCATAGTTCTCGGCCGTGCGTCCATTCGTCAGGCATACAAAACCGGTCGCGGCGGCTGCATAATCCGCGCCCGCACCGAAATCGAAGAAATGGCAAACGGCAGGACGAGAATCGTCGTTACCGAACTTCCGTATCAGGTCAACAAGGCGCGTCTTATCGAAAATATCGCCGACCAGGTCAAAGACAAGCGAATAGAGGGCATTTCGGACATTAAGGACGAATCCGACCGTCACGGTCTCCGCGTCGTAATCGACATCAAAAAGGACGCGAACGCGCAGGTCGTTCTGAACACGCTTTTCAAACAAACCCAGATGCAAATCAGTTTCAGTATGATTATGCTTGTCCTTGCCGACAAAAAACCGCGCATTCTCAACCTGAAAGAAATCCTGACTTATTACATCAGACACCAGGAAGACGTCATCACCCGCCGTACGAGGTTCGACCTTGAAAAGGCGGAAGAAAGGGAACATATCTTAAAAGGTCTTGCAATCGCGCTTGCGAACATCGACGAGGTCATTAAGGTCATCAAAGAAAGCGCCGACAACGACTCCGCCGCGAAAGCCCTTATGGAAAGGTTCCTTCTCAGCGACAAACAGGCGGCGGCAATCCTTGAAATGAGACTTCGCAGACTTACTTCTCTGGAAGTCGAAAAAATCAACGACGAACTTGCCCAGAAAGAAGTCGAAATCGCCAACTACAAGGAAATTCTTGCCGACATCAACAAAGTCAACGACATCGTCAAGAAAGAACTTTTGGAGGTCAAGGAAACGTACAATACGCCGCGTCGCAGCGAAGTTTCCTACGATTATTCCGAAATCAATATCGAAGACCTTATCGAAAAGGAAGACATCGTCGTTTCGATGACTCACGGCGGATATGTCAAACGTCAGCCCGTTGCGGAATACAAGAGCCAGCACAGGGGCGGCGTGGGCATCACCGCGCATAAGACGAAAGACGAAGACTTTGTGGAAAGCATCTTCACGACGTCCACCCACGACGACCTTATGTTCTTCACCAACTTCGGCAAGGTTTACGTCATCAAAGGGTATGAAATTCCCGAGGCGTCCAGGAACTCCCGCGGACGCGCGGTCATCAATATTTTGCAGCTCGATCCCGGCGAAAAGGTCGCGACGCTCCTTCCCGTGCCCGAACGCGGCGAAGGCTATCTGATGCTCGCAACCAAACAAGGGCTTATCAAGAAAACGGCATTATCCGAGTTTGAAAGCATCAGAAAGACCGGTAAAAAGGCGATTCGGTTGGTTGACGGGGATGAACTCATCGCGGCAATGATCACGAAAGGCGATGAAGAACTTATCATCGCGTCGCACGAAGGCAAGTGTATCCGCTTCCGCGAGGCAGACGTCCGCGCAATGGGCAGAGACTGCCAGGGCGTACGCAGTATGAAGCTGAACCCCGGCGACTACGCCGTCGATATGGCAATGGTCGAAGAAGACAAGGAAGTTCTGACAATCTCCGAAAACGGCTTCGGAAAACGCTCCTCGCCCGACGAATACCGCGTGCAAGGCCGTGCGGGTATGGGCGTCAAAGCAGGCGTGTTCAACGAGGAAACCGGAAAACTCGTGTGCCTGAAAATGATCAACGCCGACAACGATATTATGATTATCGCCGACAACGGCATCATTATCAGAGTCGCGGCGGACGAAATCCGCAAGATCGGCAGGGATACCAAGGGCGTCAAAGTCATGAACCTCAGGGAAGGCAGCAAGATTATGTCGATTGCGGTCGTCCCGCACGAAGAACCCGAAGAAGAAGTCGTGCTTGACGAAAACGGCAATCCCGTGACGACGACCGAAGACGTGACGGAAGTAACGTCCGCGACGGATTCCGAATTCCCCGTCGATAACGAAAGCTCGGAAGAAGCGGCGGAAGTCAACGCCGAAACCGCAGCCGTAAACGAAACCGTTTCCGACGAAGAATAAGGCAAATCAAACAAAAAAGAAAGCATCGCGAAAGCGGTGCTTTTTTATTTGGTATTTACAAATTATATAAGGATATAGCGTTATCGACACGGCGAAAAACCTTGTCGCGAACACGACTTTGCCGAAATTTTAAGTATCTTTTATGAAAAATTTTTAATAAATTTAAGGCTTATGCTTAAAAATGAAGGAAAAAGGAGCAGGGACATGAAAAAGAGGATTTTGAAAGTTTTGGCAGTAACGGTTATTGCGATAAGTTCGTTTTTGCTTGTCGCCTGCAACGGTGAAAACTATAAAAGCGGCGGACTGAAAAAAACGACCGCCGTCGCGCCGATAGTTTACGACGTGAGCGAAAAAGAAAGCGCGGTGGAAAAAGCGGCGACCGTCGATTTGTCGGCACTTTCAAAAGACGTGAACGCGGACGGAGCAACCGTGCTTTCAAACGACGTAACGACGATTACGAGAGCGGGCAGTTATATATTGACGGGTGCGTACGCGGGGATAACCGTGAGCGTCGGCAACGGCGAAACGGCGCATCTGTTTCTGAACAACGCGACGATATCGGGCGGCGCGGGAATCGCGATTTCAAATACGAATAAAAAATCTACGCTTATAATCACCGCGTGCGAAAACACCGAAAACGAAGTGGCAAGTAAGGGTGACGACGCGAACGCGATCCACGTCAAAGGCACGCTGAAAATCAACGGCACGGGCACGATAAAAGTAAGCGCGAAAAAGAACGGAATCAAGGTTTCAAAAGGGCTTTCGATTGCGGATTTGACGCTTAATTTGACCGCCGGAAATCACGCCTTGTCCGCAAGGTTTATTGAGGCGGAAAACGCCAAAATAAACGTTTTATCCGCTGGAAAAGACGCATTAAATGCGGAATGTGACGATGAAACGCAAGAGTTCACTTTGGAAGAAGGATACGTTTCGCTGAAAAACAGCAAGGTTTCTGCAAGCGTTTCGGGCGACGGAATTCAGGCGGACACATTCGTATATATCACGGGCGGAAGCGTGGATATCAAAACCGCCGCAACGTTTGTGAGTTACAGCGAAGAAAGCATGGCGGCATACGACCTTACCGAGGACGATTTCAGATATATCAAAAGCGGCGATTCCTATAAAAAGGTTGCCGACGACGTAGCGACCAAGGGCGCGCGATACGCAATGATTCAAAGCGCGAAAGGCATCAAGTGCGGCGAAATCAAATATGAAATCGACGGCACGGAATACGACGTCACAAAAAATTCGAATTACTTTATCGTCATTGACGGCGCACGCGTGAAAATCAATTCGTCCGACGACGCGATCCATACGAACTCGGGAAACGTGCTTGTAAAGGGAGGCACACTTGACCTTACGACTCTCGACGACGGAATCCACGCCGACGAACTTGTGAAAATCGACGGCGGCGAAATCACCGTGAACGGCTCATATGAAGGAATCGAGGGCGCATACGTTGAAATAGGCAGCGGAACGATTTACATCACCGCAAGCGACGACGGCATAAACGCCGCAAGCGACGACGAAAGCGTGAACGAACATATCATTATCTCGGGCGGAACGATAACGGTCGACGCGTCGGGCGACGGCTTGGACAGCAACGGCACGATTTACGTCACGGGCGGCACGCTTATCGTATACGGCCCCACGACGGGAGCGGACACGGACTTGACGCAGACGGCGGAATCCTTATCGACGGCGGCAACGTATTCGTCGCGTCGTCCAAAGAAATGCTGGAAATCCCCGCGTCGAACTCAAAATCCAACGTGCTTGTGTACGGCGTAAACACTGTCCCGGCGGGCTCGGAAATCATTCTGACAAACGCGGACGGCGGCGAAATGGTCCGCATAACGCTCAAAAAACAGGCGCAGGCGATAATCCTGTCAACGCCCGAACTCGCAACCAACGGCACGTATAGTCTGTATGCGGACGAAAACCTTCTTGCAAGCTTTTCGGTGACCGAAACGATAACGGCAATCGGCGTGCGGTCGAACGGCAGACAGGGCGGAAATCCCCCCTGCGCCGAAATTAACATTGATCACAATCCATAATTCCTTAATCCTAAAACACATCAAAAGACAATACCACCGCAACTGCGGTGGTATTGTCTTGCCCCACGGCGCACACTGCGCTTTTGAAATCGCATTATCGGGGCGATAACGCTCACTCTTTTGCTTGTGTGCGCCTTTTTCTCCACGCAAGTACAAAAGTATCTTGCGTGGGGTTAACAAGGTGTCCCTTCCGGGCGATGCGGCGCACACTTCGCTTTTGAAATCGCATTATCGGGGAGATAATGCTCACTCTTTTGCTTGTGTGTGCGCCTTTTCCCCACGGGTACACAGTATCCCGCGGGGTCCCCGTATTTTCGCTCGCAATGACATAAAGTGCGTTGCACGGGATAGCATAAAGAGCGTAAGTAAATTTTGATATCACTTTCTTGCAAACAAACGCGGTATTTCTTTCAAAAAGGAACATAAACGAAAAATTTTTTTCGGGCAAAAAGGACTTTGTGCGCGAAAAATATTGAAATAAACCTTTTCACTGTGCTATAATTATTCTATCTTTAATAACGTTGGAGGAAATTATGGCAGATTTTGACTTCAAAGCCGCTTCCGAAAGTATGATGGACTTTATTAAGAAAGTCGAAACGGAAATCGGTCCTCGTCTCCCGGGTTCCGACGAAGAACGCGCCGGCGCCAAACTCATCAAAGAAGAATACGAAAAGAACATCGGAATCAAGCCCGTGTCCGAGCCGTTCAAGGTTGCACCCGAAAGCGGAATCGGCTCGATCCCGTACATCGGTATCGGCGGACTTATCGCGCTTATCGCGTTCTTTATTTACCCGATAGCGGGCGCGGTAATCGCTGCGCTTTGCTTCATATACTTCGCGCTTATGGGCGGTTTCTACACGCAGATTTTCGACTTCCTTTGGAAAAAGAAAGACACCGAAAACTTCTATACCGTGCAGGAGCCTTTGTCAGGCAAGACAGACTATACCATCGTGTTGTCCGCGCACTACGACAGCAGCTGGAACTGGAACCTTGCAAAGAAAAACCCCAAAACATTCATTCCGAAATCGTTTACGGCGTCGTAGGGCTCCTTTCGATTCTTGTGTTCGGATTCGTGTTGCAGTTTGCCGCGGGCGGGGCGTACGCTCATCCCTTGTGGACAAACGCCGCAACCATCACCACCTGGAAATGGTACGCATACGTCGGATATATCCTTCCCATCGTCTGCATTCCGGGGCTTTACTTCATCACGCAATTCCTGTCGCACGACAAAACCATCGCGTCCCCCGGCTGTATGGATAACCTTACGGGCATCGGCTTGAATCAGGAAATCGCAAAACATTTCAGCGCGCATCCCGAAGATTTGCCCGAAAACTGCCGTCTTATCTGCGCCGCTATGGCTTGCGAAGAATCCGGTCTCCGCGGCTCGCGCGCGTTCGTGAAACACCATAAAGACGACGGTATGCTCAAAAATTGCTATCAGATCAACGTCGACAGCATCTCCGACGAAGACTACTTCGAGGTCATTCAGGGCGACGCCGCGCAAATGTGCAAATTCGATATGGAACTCGGCGATATGCTTTACGAATCCTTGCAGGAACTCGGTCTTGTCAAAAAGACGGGCAGAATCTGGAATCCCGTCGGCGGTTGCGACAGCACCCCGTTCTGCCGTGCAGGCGTGAAAACCATCACCTTCGCCGCACAAAACCCCATCGCCACCAATTATTACCACACTTCCAACGATAAGTCGGATCGCTTAAAGACCAGCGTTTTCGAGGGCGGTATCGAAGCGGTGTATAGGACAATCAAGAAAATCGGCGCAAAAGAAGACGCGAAACGTCAATAATTTGCGTGCTTTCGAGTTTTCGGCAGAACTTGCTCGGTTGCGTACGAAATAGTACGCGCGCTCGCAAAACCTGCCGAGAAACGTCAAAATCCCATCAAATTCTTGACGTTTCGCACAGCATATATATAAATCAAAGCACCCCAACGGGTGCTTTTGTTTTTGAAAAGCGTGGTTTCCAAAAACCCGAGCAATGGTGGATTTTTATATGGTATATAAAAAATACATATCGCTTGCAAATATATTTTTGATATAGTATTATAATTATTAGTAAAAAATAAAAAATGCGATATTGTTTCGTTACGATATATCGGAGGAACTATGAAAGGCGGTTTTGGAAAATTTCTTACATTCATTTTAGGGCTTGTCGTGGGCGTATTGCTTGTCGGCGGTACGATTGCGGGCGTGGTGTACTACGCGGTGGCGGCGGTTTCCGTCAACGACGTGGAAAACTACACAAAGCAGGAATTCACTTTCATCGACAAGGACGCTGAAATCCGCAACAAATCCATACTTGACATTTACGATATGGTGAAAGGCGGCAACATTAAGGAGACGACGGTGTCCGACGCGAAGCGTATTTTCGGCATCGACATCATCAAAATCCTTGAAAACTCGCTTGAAATCACGGTGGACGACAAAAGTCGCGAAACGCTTGGCGCAATGAAGGTCGCGGACGTTTTCAAAGGCGATAATCTGAAAATCGTGCTTAACTGCTTTACGCTTGGCGACGTTCTGAAAAAGACGGGTATCGACACGACGACAGGGCTTGCAAGCAAGCCGATTGTGCAGGAACATATTTCGGAGCCTGTCATCGACGGATTCAACGCGCTGCTTAAATCGTTGGAAATCAACGAAATGACCATTGCCGAAATGCAATATCTTCTCGGCGTGTCGTTTGGCGCGGGCGGCGTGCTGGACACTGTCGCAAACGTGAAAATCGGCGATCTCAATTCCGCGATAAACAGCATTAAGTTTGAAGACGTTTTGCCCGATTTCGACCGTGATTTTTATGCCGAATGGGATAACACGGGCGCGGTATTATACAAAAAAGAAAGCGGCGGCGAGATTAAGTTAAAGCAACTTATCGAAGCGGACGGCACAAGCGAATTTTTCAAATTCGTAAGTACGGAAGCGAAAGACCCCGCAAAAACCTATTATAAATTAAACCGCGAAGAAGGCACGATAAAAGTCAGCGACGACGGCAACTGGGAACTTATTAAGGAACTTCCCGATTTCAACAACAGATACGATATAAGCGGCAAACGAAACCGCTTCGGTCTGGCGTACGTCGTGCTGGTTGACGACAACGGGATTAAAATTACAAAAAGATACGCGGACAAGGACTGCACCGTTGAAAACGAAGACGGAATGTATTATTTCAAATATACAAAAGACGCCGCCGGCACGAACTATCGTTACGGCGCGGCAGTCCGCACGAAAATCGAAGGCACCGACCCCGCGCAATATAAAGAAGTTATCGAATGGCGCGGATACGTTGAGGCGACGGACGGCTTTGTGAACACAACCCCCGAAACCTACGGATACAGCAGCCCCGCGCAATATGAAAAGGAAGAACTTGTTAAGCAGGAAAACCCCGACCTTATAATATGCGCGCTTGTCCACGTCGGGAAGAGCGAGCCCGTCCTTAAAGCGCTTGCGGACGAAACTCTCAACACCCTTGACGGCGCGATCGGCGATATGAAACTCGGTCAGGTCATCGAGATTACCGACGACAGCGCGGACATTCTGAAAAAGCTGAAAGACAGCAAAATTTCCGAAATCGACAAAGACGTCAAGAACGTCAAAGTCGGCGATATTATGAAGGTTGTTTCCGTCACGACCGCAGAAAAAGCGACGGACGGCGCATATATCGCGCTTCCCGCACTTTCCGCGGGCAAAGAATACAAAGGCACGTTTATCACCGCAAAAGATGGGGATAAACAGTATATCTTGTGAAATATAAGGACGGACTTACAGGATTTGGCTACAGATACAACATCACCGAAAAGGCAAGCAACGGCGTTGTCGTCGCGCTTGCAGACAAGACCATCGGCGAGTTGCAAACCGCAGGTATCGACGACCTTGTAAACGCCGCGCGACTTTCCGACGTCATGGATATCGACGGCGACGTGTTTGTTTTGGACTCGACTGCCGACGCGAAATTTATCCTTGACCTTGACGCACACGGCGAAAACGGATTTTTCCGTCTTGCACAAA
The DNA here is from genome assembly GCA_022009995.1 of Clostridiales bacterium. Lineage (GTDB taxonomy): Bacteria > Bacillota > Clostridia > Christensenellales > CAG-917 > CAG-349. Next base: position 581,739 of record CP091734.1, on the reverse strand, counting down.
CGGGCGAAACCGCAACGCACAAGAGAGTGTACGAGGGCGCAAGCAACGCCGTTGTCAAAAACTTTCGACAATCGGCGTAAACAATATTGCCGCCCGTATGGACGACGTTGTCAACAGCACGCTCTTAAAGGAAGTCGTCGAAGTCAAAGAAAGATATAAATTAAGAGTCGCGACGGCGACGGACATCGGCAACACAAGCGTCAGGAAGTATATCTCGCTTGCCGACGTTTACGCAGCCCCCGAATACGCGGGAACGTTCAACGTGGGTTACGTGGAGACCAATCCCGACACGGACATTAAATTCGTGCGCGCAACAGGCACGATTGCAGCGGGCGTTACGCAGTACGTGATTGTCGATAAGGCAAGTTCGGGCGTGCTTGTCGGATTGCAGGACAAAACCATCGGCACGCTTTCGACGGGCGTCGACGAAGTCGTCAACGGAGCAACCCTTTCGGACGTTCTGGAAATCGACGGCAAAGTTTACGTCAAAGCGGCCGACTTCGACGCGGCGGTTGCATTAAGCCACGATAAAATCGGGCAACACGTCGCATATTATAAGGACGGCAACCTGTTCCTGGAAGCAGGCTACGTCAGAAACAACAACGGCGATTACGTATATCTTGACAAAGAACAAGACGGCACGCCGGTTAACGACCATATTAAGTTCGGGACGCTTTACAACGAACACGGGGTGGCAGAAACCAACGGTGCATACTTTAAGTACAACGGAAATCTTTATAAATTGTCCGATTATAAACGCTATAAGTTCGACGGCGAAACCGCAACCGAATACTATGCCTGCATTTACGAAGGCGAATCCGACAAGATACTTTCAAAAATGGCAACGATGACCGTTAAGGACCTTGCCGACAGCGGCACGATGGACAAAATCGTGAAAGATATGCGTATCGGCGACGTGATGGAACTCAACGACAAACAGCGTTTTATACGGTCTCGGCAACAGCAAGATTTCTTCAATCGAAGCCGAAGTTTCCGACAAAATCAAAGTCGCAACCTTGCGAGAACTTAACACCTGGGGCAATCTCGGAATGTCGGAAACAATGCTTGACGAGATAAAAGCCGCAAACGGCGGCAAAGACCTGACGGCAAGAGAGTTCTTCAAAGGACTTAAAGTCGGCGTCGACGCAACGGGCAAGCCGATAATCTATTTCAGCTTATCATGACCTGCCATATCAGGAAATACAGAGAATCGGATCGCGACGACGTAAGGAAGATTTGCCATCTTACGGCGACCGCGCCCGCATACGTCAAAAATCCGGAACTTGTCGCGACGCTTTACGCCGACTATTATACCGAGTTCGAGCCCGACGGAATCTTTATTCTTGCGCGGGACGAAGACGACGTTGCGGTCGGATATATCCTGTCAAGTCTTGATTACAAAACCTTTGTGAAGACATTCACCAAATACGTTATGCCGCGCGTCAGGAAACTTTCAAGGATTGAAGCGTTCACGCACTTTTTCGCATTCCGCCAAAGTTTGTATATGGACGCGAAAAAATATCCCGCGCATTTGCATATCGACATTTTGCCCGAGGCGCAACACCAAGGATACGGCACGAAACTTATGGACGTTCTTATGGATTACCTTGCCGAAAAGGGAGTGAAAGGCGTGCATTTGGGCGTTGGCGGCGACAACGCGGGCGGCATCAGGTTTTACGAAAAGTACGGATTTACGATGATACACGATTTTGGGTCGATGGGAAAAATCTTCGCCAAACAAATTAAAAAGTCATAATTTTGCGATATTTTGCTTTTTCGGCGGAACCCGAAAAATCGTGTACGCCAAGTACACTGGATTTTTCAGAACCCGCCGAGAAAAACACAATCTCATCAAAATTCTGACTTTTTATGGGCAGGGGACCCCAAAAGATACTTTCGTACTTTTGGGGAAAAGGAGCAAATGAGCAAAAGACAAGGAAACGATTGAAATGAGTTTGTTTGGTCAAAAGTGAAATTTGCGACGCAATTCTCGCCGTTTTAGGAAAGTTAAATATCAAAATTCTGACTTTTTAGGGAATCCTTGTTATAAAACCCACGCAAGATACTTTTGTACTTGCGTGGAGAAAAGGAGCACACGAGCAAAAGAGTGAGCATTATCGTCCCCGATAATGCGATTTCAAAAACGAAGCAATCGGGGACCCCAAAAGATACTTTCGTACTTTTGGGGAAAAGGAGCACACGAGCAAAAGAGTGAGCGTTATCGCTTGCGATAACGTGATTTCAAAAGCGAAGTTGTGCGACTAGTTGACAACGCGCATAATAATAAATATAATATACTAAACTCACAGGCGATGAGAAACAAGAGTAGCGCAGGACGCCATCAAGAGAGAAAACCCTTTGGCTGCAAGGTTTTTTGGATAAATGCGGGAAGTGCGGTTTTGAGCCTTACGGGAGGAAATGCCCGTGCGTGCGCGCAAACGTTATTGCGCTATCCTTGATTGAGGTGGAACAACGGAGTTAATTTCAGCCCGTCCTTAAAGGAAACTTTTTGGACGGATTTTTTATTAAAGGAAGGTAAAAATGTCGGGATATCTCAAAAGTTACGTGGCGGCGGCAATGGAAAAAGATCCTGCCGCGACAAGCAAAATTATGGTGCTGTTTACCTATCCCGGGGTAAGGCGCTTATGTGGCATCGTCCCGCAAACTGGTGTTACAGACACAAAATGAAATTCCTTGCGCGGGTAATTTCGCAACACGTGCGGTTCTGGACGGGCATTGAAATTCACCCGGGCGCGACAATCGGCAAGGGAGTGTTCATCGACCACGGCGCGGGAGTCGTCATCGGCGAAACGGCGGAAGTCGGCAACAACGTTACGCTTTATCAGGGAGTAACGCTTGGCGGCACGGGAAAAGACGCGGGCAAACGACACCCCACGATCGAGGACAACGTCGTGATTGCGGCGGGCGCAAAAGTCCTTGGACCGTTCACCGTCGGCAAGGGAAGTAAGATCGGCGCGGGCAGTGTGGTGCTGAAACCGGTGCCCGAAAACTGCACAGTCGTGGGCGTTCCCGGGCGCATCGTAAAGCAGGACGGAAAGCGCGTGGACAGCTTAAACCAGGTGGAACTTCCCGACCCCGTGCTGGAAGAACTTCGCCGCATAAACGCAAGGCTAACGCAAATCGAAAACCTTTCGGGCATCAACTGTTCGCGTTATTCGATTGCAAACGAAGAAAACACAAAATCAACCGAAAAGACAGATTAAAGGAGAAAAAGTATGGTTAAAGTATACAATACGCTGACAAGAAGAAAGGAAGAACTTGTCCCGCTTTCGGGCAACAAATAAATATGTACGCGTGCGGCATCACCGTTTCGGGCGACGCTCACATCGGTCACGCATATCAGGCGCTCATTTACGACATCATCAGAAAGTACCTTGTGAAAAGGGGCTTTGACGTAACGTATGCGAGGAATTACACCGACGTCGACGATAAGATTATCGCAAAATCGAAAGAGACGGGAATCCCTGCCGACAAGTACGCGGCAATGATGATAAAACGCATCGACAAAGTTATGCGTGAGTTTGACGTGGACGATCCCGACATCTGGCTGAAAGCGACGTGCAATATCGACAACATCATTGACTTCATAAAAGGGCTGGAAGAAAAAGGGTACGCCTACGCAACGCCCGAAGGCGACGTGTATTTCTCCGTCGAAAAATTCCCGTCCTACGGCGCGCTCAGCAACAGAAAAACCGAGGAAGCGTTTTCCGGCGTCCGCATCGAAAACGAAGACAACAAGAAAGCGCGCTGGACTTTGCGCTTTGGAAGTCCGCAAAAGAAGGCGAAATCTCGTGGGACAGCCCGTGGGGCAAAGGACGTCCCGGCTGGCATATCGAATGTTCGGCAATGAACCGCGCGGCGTTCGGCGACCAAATCGACATACACGGCGGCGGCCGCGACCTTATTTTCCCGCATCACGAAAACGAAATCGCGCAGTCCGAGGCGCTTACCGGCAAAAAATTCGTGAAATACTGGATTCACAACGGGCTTATTAAGGTCAACGGACAAAAAATGAGCAAGTCTTTGGGCAACAGTCTGCTCCTTGAAGACTTGTTGAAAAAGTATTCGGCGGAAACGATAAAATTCGCGCTGTTGCAGACGAACTATCGCGCCGACATTAACGTTACGGACGATTTGTTCCCCACCGCCGAAAAACACCTTGTCGACTTTTACAGAGTTTTGGAAGAAGCCGAAAAATCCGGGCTTGAAAGCAGCAAAAAGACCGAAAAAATCGGAGAAGACTTTGTAAATTGCATGGACGACGACTTCAACACCGCGCTTGCGATAAGCAATCTTTTCGGATATTTCAAAACCGTCAGAAAGAAGTTGAAAGAAGGCGACGTAACCGCAATCGAAGATATCAACGCAATCCGTGAAAACTACGATATCCTTGGATTGTTCCGCGCGGACGCAAAAGAATTTTTGAAAAAATATGACAAAGCCGACGCCGAAGACAACGTGTCCGTCCCCGAAGAAATTTTCGCGCTTGCGGAAAAGAGAAAGGCGGCGAAAGCCGAAAAGAACTACGCTCTCGCCGACGAAATCAGGAAAGAAATCGCGGACAAAGGGTTTATTCTTGTCGACACGAAAGACGGATTCACGATAAAAAAGGCATAACGAAAAAGGTCGGGCGCGAAAATCGCGCCCGTTTTTATTAAGGAAAAATCATTGACTATATTAACTTATTAAGGCTATAATATAGTAATTAAATCGAAAAAGGATTTTTTATGGCTTATTACGAAAGACTGAACATCAAAGATATTTTTCAGGAAGAAGTGTTCACCGACGAAGTGATGCAGCGATATATGTCGGAAGACGCGTATCGCGCGCTGAAAGACGTTATCGCGCGCGGCGACGAACTGCCGAGGAGTCTTGCCGACGAAGTTGCCGCGGCAATGAAGACGTGGGCTGTCGAAAAGGGCGCAACGCATTTCACGCACTGGTTCCAGCCGATGACGGAATACACGGCGGAAAAGCACGACAGTTTCATTTCCGTCGACAAAGACGGAAAGGTACTTCTGGAATTTTCGGGAAAGTCTTTCAAAGGGAGAAGCGGACGCGTCGAGTTTCCCGTCGGGCGGAATCCGCGCCACGTTCGAGGCGCGCGGCTACACCGTATGGGATTGCAGTTCCCCGGCGTTTATCAAGCGTTCAAAGGGCGGCGCGGGCGTACTGTGCATACCGACGGCGTTTTGCGCCTACACCGGCGAGGCGCTTGACAAAAAAACCCCGCTCCTTCGCAGTATGAATGTCCTGAACCGCGAGGTTTTAAGGCTTTTAAGGATTCTCGGAGACAACGAAACCAAAAAAGTTACTCCCGTCGTCGGCGGAGAGCAGGAATATTTTTTGATTGATAAAAATCACTATATGCAGCGCGAAGACTTGAAGTACGCGGGACGTACTTTGTTCGGCGCGCCCCCCGCAAAAGGACAGGAAAAGTCCGACCAGTATTACGCGACAATCCGTGACCGCGTCGCCTTTTTTATGGAAGACCTGAATCGCGAACTCTGGAAACTCGGCATCGCCGCAAAGACGGAGCATAACGAAGTCGCGCCCGCTCAGCACGAGCTTGCGCCGATTTTCACGTCCGCAAACATCGCGACCGACCAGAACCAGCTTATAATGGAAACGATGAAGAAGGTTGCGGAAAAGCACGATCTTGCGTGTCTTCTGCACGAAAAGCCTTTCAACGGCGTCAACGGCAGCGGCAAACACAACAACTGGTCGATAATGACGGACACGGGCGTGAACCTTTTGGAGCCCGGCAGCAATCCCGCCGAAAACCGCATATTCATGCTTATGATACTTGCGGTCATCGCGGGCGTGGACGAATATGCCGACCTTGTCAGAATGAGCGCGGCAAGCGCGGGAAACGACAACCGTCTGGGCGGAAACGAAGCGCCCCCGTCGATAATTTCGGTTTTCGTCGGCAACGACCTTTACTCGGCGTTCGAAACGCTGAAAGAAGGCAAAACCGCCGTTACGAAAGTCAAAGAGTACATCAAAATGGGGCTGCCGTCTTTCCCGAAACTCAAAAAGGACAACACCGACAGAAACCGCACCTCGCCGTTTGCGTTCACGGGGAACAAGTTTGAATTCCGTATGGTTGGAAGCAGCGCGTCGCTTGCGACGTCCATAATCGTCCTTGACACGATAACCGCTGAAATGGTGCGCCGTATCGCCGACGAAATCGAAGAAAAGACAAAATCTGGCGAAGACCTCGACCACGCGTTGTCGGAAATCATCGTGTCTTATATCCGCGCGCACGGCCGCATTATCTATAACGGCAACAATTACAGCAAGGAATGGGTGGAAGAAGCGAAACGCCGCGGTCTGCATATGACGTCCAACAGCCTTGACGCGTTCAGATGTATGCTGGACAAGGATATTGTCAATCTTTATGAAAGGAACGGCGTTTTAAGCGAAAAGGAACTTACGAGCCGCTATGAAATTTTTGTCGAAAATTACGCAAAGACCGTCAATATCGAGGCTCTTGCAATGCGAAATATCGCAAGGAAACAAATTCTGCCCGCGGTCATGAGGACGGAAGGAAAACTTGCGGCATACCTGAAAGACGTAAGGGAAATAAATCAGAAATTCGGGGCGGCGGACGAAAGACTGCTTGCCGAAACCGATAAACTTATCGACGAAACCGATCGTCGCACGACCGACCTTGAACACGCTCTTGCAAAGGCAAAGTCGATTGAAGATTTTGAAAAACAGGCAGAGTGTTATCGCGACAAAGTCCTTGTCGCAATGAACAGACTGCGTGAAAGCGTGGACAAGCTCGAACTTATCACCGAGAAGAAAGAATGGCCGTTCCCGTCTTACGGCGACATTCTGTTCTATGAGTAAAAAACGATGTTAAACGTTGAAAACGACAACATAAAGCCCGAAAACGGCAACATAACGCCGTCGGAAGTCGACCTTAAAAGGGCGAATATCATCGCCGACACTTTTATGGAAAAGGTTGAAACCGCCGCGCCCGTCAGGATTGCGACAAGCGTTGACGAAAAGAAAGGCGCGGTAAAAATCCGTGAGCTTTACGAAAAGATTTTAGGGCTTCCGGCAAGGACGGAACCCACCACCGTCGCGCCGCTTGCGGGACGATTCGGCATACCCGTTTACGGGGTGATTTTCGCGATCGCGCTTGCGTTTTATATCGTGGGCGTGCTTATCGACGACAAAGCCGTCGCATACGGTTTTCTTGCGCTGTCAATGCTTGTTACCGTTTTTGTCGGCGCAATGCTTTTCGTACAGGTTCTGACAAACAAAAACACGTTCAACGCGCTTTTCCCGAAGCGCACGTCGTACAACGTATTGTCGTCGATCGAGGCGAAAGCCCCTGCCGAAAACACGCTTGTCATCGGCAGCCACTACGACAGCGATATGGACAGGTCGGACGCCGTAATGTTCCTGAAAGATAAAAACCTGCCGAAATGGATTTCACGCGCGTTCAAGGCGTTGTCGATAATCAGCATACCCGTGCTTCTCGTGTTTGAAATTATCGCGATATGTCTGCCGCACTTAAACGTCGGCGACAAAGCGGTGATGTTTTTATTCCCGACGATATTCTGCGGACTTGCGATATTTTATCTTGTCACGATGTTTTCATACAAAAAGCGCAACAGCAACATCGGACACGAAGGATTGCAGGCGGCGGGGGTATCCCTTGCGGTTGCGGACTATTTAAGGCTGCATCCCGAACTTATCCCCGACAATACGAAAGTCGTGCTTGCATGTTTCGGCGCGAAAGAATGCGGCGCAAAGGGCGCGGAACAACTCATATTGCAACACTACGGCAGGGACGAATCACTGATAAATCCCGTCGTGATAAACTTTTCAAAAGTCGGTGATTGCGACAACGTCGTGATACAGGGCGACAGACAGTACAAAAACATTTACGACCTGAAAATCAACAACGTGGCGTTCAAGGCGATCAAGGAAGTGTGCGACGACGTGGCGTTCAGATACAGCGAAACGCTTTCACCGACAGCACGCCGTTTGCTCGGCGCAAAATCCCCACGACAACGATCGAACTCAAAAAAGGCGACAACGAACTTTCGTCGGCATACGACAAAGCCTTCAAAAGCGCGCTTAACGTGACGGTCGATACGATGAAGTATATGCAGGAACGCCAGCAACTTTTCCGCGGCGAAAAGACGATAATGTAAACCGCCCTCTAATTTTTCAAAACAAAACGAAATTCCCGCAACGAGATTGCGGGATTTTTTATTAAAAAACAAAAAACGACGAAAGATACGGCGGAAAAACGCCGAAAGGGGGAATAAGGTTTGACTTTTATAAGATAATTCATTAAAATCTTATTAACTTGATAAGGTCGCGGACAAAAGGCGCAACGCAAAGTCTGCATAAAGGAGAAAGATAAATGAAATCCGAACCCGTGAACGTTATTCCCGAAATCGAAACAAACCCCGTCGTATTTCAGCAGAAAGAACCCGAAAAAAAGTGGAAAACCGTCGTCAAAAAATATGCGAATCGTTATTTCATCGACGCGTTTTCGGGAATGGCGCAAGGACTGTTCGTCACGCTTATCGCAGGGACGATATTTAAGCAGATCGGCAGTTGGTGCGGCGCGAATTCGGGCTTCGGCGCACTGCTTATTCTCATCGGAAACATCGCCTGCACGCTTATGGGCGCGGGCATCGGCGTAGGTATCGCCAAGAAACTGAAAGCGCCCGACCTTGTGGTTTTTGCGTGTGCGGTCGCGGGATTTTTGGGGGCGTTTTTGCCCGACAAAGTTTACAATCTTTTGTCCGACGGAAGTTTCGTTGAAAGCGGTGGCGGGCTCGATAACGGCGTTCAAAGTGGGCGCGCCCGGCAACCCCATCGGCTCGTACGTATCGACTCTTATCGCGCTTGAAATAGTGTTGCTTGTACAAGGCAAAACCAAACTTGATATCTTAATCGTACCTTTAACGGTTATGTTTGTGACGATAATCTCAATGTTTGTCGCATATCCCGCAATCTGGTTCATAAAAGTAATTCAGAAATTCATTGAAATTTCGGTGACGGCGCAACCCTTTATTATGGGCGTTGTGATATCCGTCGTGATGGGCATACTTTTGACGATGCCCACTTCTTCTGCGGCGATATGGATTGCGATTGCGTCGGGAAGTACGTCGGACGCGATGATGCTTGCGGGCGGCGCGGCTGTCGTTGGATGCGCGGCGCAAATGGTCGGCTTTGCCGTGATGACTTTCAAAGAAAACGGCGTCGGCGGACTTATCTCGCAAGGTATCGGCACCAGCATGTTGCAGATCCCCAACATTATGAAACACCCGCTCATTTTCGTGCCGCCGATTATTGCCTCCGCAATCGTCGGTCCCATCGCGACGTGCGTGTTCAAACTTCGTTGTACCGCGGGCGGCGGCGGCATGGGCACAAGCGGACTCGTCGGCGTGTTCGGCGCGGTCGAGGCGTCGAAAGGCGTTGTGTCGGACGCGAATATCGCGCTTGGCATCGTGTTTTTAATGTTCGTAATTCCCGCAGTCGTGTCGCTGATGTTCAGAATCCTTTTTGAAAAGAAAGGCTGGATCAAAGGCGAGTGGATGAAACTTGACGTGTAATATAGCAATCGTTCTTATTATTCACGCTTGCTATAAGAAAATCAACGATAAAAGACGTGCGACGGCGCGTCTTTTTATTTTTCCGAAAAAGTTTGAAAAATCCCGCAAAGTTTATATTTTCGTCAAATCCTTGCCTAAATTATAAAATAAGTATATACTTTGTATATCTTTAATATTTACGACTTTTTATCGGAGGCATTATGCTTTTATCGAAACTTGTGGGGGAACGCGTTAAGGAAGCCCCTGCGGACGTTACCATTTTAAGCCACGCGCTGCTTGCCCGCGCGGGGTATATCAAGCCGGTTGCAAACGGCATTTTCTCGCTTACTTCTCCCGCCCAGCTTATGGCGAAGAATATCGAAGACATTATCCGTGACGAAATGAACAAAATCGACGGACAGGAAGTGAAATTCCCCGTCGTTATGCCCAGGGAACTCTGGGAGCAGTCGGGAAGATATTCAAGCATCGGCAGCGAGATGGTGCGTTTTAAGGACAGAAGCGGCAAAGATATGCTTCTCGGAATGACGCACGAAGAAGCGGCGGTACACCTTGCAAAAAACACCGTTTCGAGTTATAATCAGCTTCCGTTTATGATTTATCAGATTCAGACGAAGTTCCGCGACGAGCCTCGTTGCCGCGGCGGACTTATCCGCGTCAGGGAATTCACGATGAAAGACGCGTACTCGTTCCATATGACACAAGAAGACCTTGAAAAGCATTATTACAAGGAATACGACGCATACAACAATATATTCCGCCGTATCGGGCTGAAAAAATTCATCGCGGTCAAGTCGGACAGCGGTATGATGGGCGGCAGTATCGCTCACGAGTTTATGCTGCTGACAGAAGTCGGCGAAGACACGCTCGTGCTTTGCGACGAGTGCGGATACAAGTCGAATATGGAAGTCGCGACGAGCGTACGTCCCGAGGTCGATTTCGGCGCGGACGCGGAAAAGGAAGAGGTTTTCACCGGCGACGCCAAAGACATTGCGGAAGTTTCGGAGTTTTTGAAAGTTCAGCCTTATCAGACGATAAAGGCGGTCGTTTACGCCGTGAAGGGCGAAAAGACGGTTGTCGTCGCGTTTATCAGGGGCGATTTGGAAGTCAACGAAGCCAAACTCAAAAAAGCGATTATGAAACATCGTCCCGTGGGAAGCCGACGAAGAATCGGGGCTCGTCGCGGGAAATATCGGTCCAATCGGGCTTGACCTGAAAGACGGAATCGTCGTTTTCGATAAGTCTTTGGAAGGCGCGCACAATATGGTTGCCGGCGCAAACAAGCCGCTGTACCACGTGAAAGGCGTGAACGTCGCGCGCGATATTAAACCCAAATCGTTCGTCGATATCGCAAAAGTGAAAGCAGGCGACAAATGCCCCGTTTGCGGAAAACCGCTGCACCTTGAAAACGGCATCGAAATCGGCAACATTTTCCAACTCGGCACGAAATACACAAAGAGCATGGGCATGACCGTGCTTAACGAAAAAGGCGAAGCCGTCAATCCCATTATGGGCTGTTACGGTATCGGCGTAGGCCGTGCAATCGCCGCAATCGCGCAGGAAAGCAACGACAAAGCGGGACTTATTCTGCCAATCACCGTCGCGCCTTACAAGGTTCATATCTGCCCCTTGCGTATCGACGACCAGAACGTCCGCGAAAAGGCTTTTGCGCTGTACGACGCGCTTATGAAAAAAGGCGTGAACGTGCTTCTTGACGACCGCGAAAACGTCTCAAACGGCGTGAAATTCGCCGACGCCGACCTTATGGGTATGCCTATCCGCGTCGTGGTAAGCCCCCGCGGACTTCAAAACGACGAAATCGAAGTTACCGACCGCGCGACGCTTTCGGCGGAAAAGGTGAAATACGAAGACGCGCTTTCTTATATCGACGCCATGATGGCAAGAAAATACGAGGAACTGAAATAATATATGGTGAGCATCGGCAACAGCTGGGACGAGATTTTGAAGGACGAGTTTTCTGGCGAAAACTACCTTAAAATCCGCGAATTTCTGAAAGACGAATATTCTCATCACGTCTGCTATCCGTCGATGTATGACATATTCAACGCGCTGAAATACACCGATTATTACGCCGTCAAAGCGGTGATAATCGGACAGGACCCTTATCACGAAGAAGGGCAGGCTCACGGGCTTTCCTTCTCGGTGAAAAAGGGTGTGGATATTCCGCCGTCGCTTGTCAATATTTACAAGGAGCTGAAAAGCGATCTGGGCATTTCGCCCGCGCCGCACGGCTGTCTTGAAAGTTGGGCAAAGCAGGGCGTGCTTCTTCTGAACTCGGTATTGACGGTGCGCGCGCACCTTGCCAACAGCCACAAAAACTGCGGCTGGCAGATTTTTACCGACGACATAATCAAAAAACTTAACGAGCGGGACACCCCGATAGTCTTTATTCTGTGGGGCGCAAACGCCCGTTCGAAAAAGCAATATATTACAAATCCGATACATTACGTTATCGAAAGCGCACATCCAAGTCCGCTTTCTGCATACAACGGGTTTTTCGGCAGCAAGCCGTTTTCAAGGACGAACGAGTTTTTGGAAAAGAACGGTATCGCGCCGATCGACTGGGAAATTAAGGATTGATGAAAGAAAAAACAGGGCAGTTGTTCAAGGCTGTCGGCAAAAAAATTAAGAATTTTATGACTCCCGCGCGATATATCGTGCTCGGGTTTGGGCGTCATCGCCGTCGGGACGATTTTGCTGGTGCTTCCGTTTTCTTCGGCAAGCGGAAAGACAATCGGCTTTGTTCCCGCGCTGTTCACTTCGACGACCGCGGTGTGCGTGACGGGGCTTACCGTCATAGATCCCGCAACTCAACTGTCGATTTTCGGACAAATCGTCGTTTTGTTGCTCATACAAATCGGCGGTCTCGGGTTCATGACCACGACGACATTTATGTTTATGCTTGTCGGCAAAAAAATCAGCCTGAAAGAGCGCATGACGATTCAGGAGTCGCTTGACCAGGACAGCCTGAAAGGAGTTGTGAAGCTGACAAAACGAATCATTGCGTTCACGTTCATTTTTGAAGGGTTCGGCACGCTTATGCTTATGACAAGGCTTGTCCCCGCCCTCGGCGCGCGCGGCATATACGTTTCGTTGTTCACGGCGGTTTCGTCGTTCTGCAACGCGGGCATCGATATAATGGGCAAAGACTACGGCGCGTTTTCCAGCATTTCGGCATTTTCGCACGATCCCGTCGTACTTATCACCGTAATGGTGCTTATCATATCGGGCGGGCTCGGCTTTTTGGTTTTCAACGACATATTAAGGAAAAAGAGAAACAGACCGCTTCGGCTTCACACACGCGTTTCGCTTTCGATGACGGTGATTTTGCTTGTTGTCGGCGCGGCGGTGATACTCGGTATCGAATGGAACAATCCCGGCACGCTCGGTCCGATGGACTGGGGCGACAAAGTCCTTAACGCGTTTTTCCAGTCGACGACTGCAAGGACGGCGGGCTGGACGTCGATAGATCAGGCAAATCTCACGGACGGCGCAAAAGTCGCGACGATGGTGCTTATGTTCGTCGGCGCGTGTCCCGCATCGACGGGCGGCGGCGTAAAAACCACAACCATTTTCGTTATGATTATGTTGTTCGCGTCCGTATTCCGTGGCCGCGACGAAGTCGTTGTCGGCAAGGAAACAATCAACACAAGGACGATAAAACGCGCTGCGGTCGTTACGACGGCATATTTCCTGGGTTCTTTCGCGCAGGCTCTCATAATCTGGGCGACGGAGGCGGCGTACGGCGTGCGGTTGTCCGTCATCGACAGCATGTACGAGGCGTTCAGCGCGTTCGGCACGGTCGGCGTATCGGCAGGGCTCACGACATCGCTCCATACACCCGCGCTCATTACGCTGTGTTTTTCGATGTTCATCGGTCGTCTCGGGCCGCTGACAATCGGCACCGCGCTTTTGAATACAAAAAAACAATCGGCAAATATCAAATACCCCGATGCCAAAATTCTTATCGGATAAGCGGAGGTTTATTTTATGAAAAACAAAAAATCGAAAAATCAACAATTTGCGGTAATCGGACTTGGCAGATTCGGCTCGACCGTCGCGAAAACCTTGTTTGAAAAAGGCGAGGAAGTCCTTGCCGTCGATATAAAAGAAGAGGTCATCACGGAAGCGCACGAGTACACCACGCACGCAGTCGTCGCCGACGTTACCGACGAACGCACTTTGCGCGCGCTCGGCATCGAAAACTTCGACGTCGTCATTATCGGCATCGCAAGCGACCTGGAAGCAAGCGTTTTGTGCGCGCTCACCTGCAAGGAAATCGGCGTCAAAAAGGTCATCGCAAAGGCCGAAAACCTTAAACATAAAATGGTTCTGGAACGCGTCGGCGCGGACGAGGTCGTCATTCCCGAAATGGAAATGGGCGAAAAAATGGGCGCACGCCTTGCCAACCCCTTGCTGCACGACATAATGACCATAAGCAGCAAATACAGCATTATCGAAATGGAACTTCCGTCAAGTTGGGCGGGAAGCTCCCTTGTGACGCTGGATATCCGCAAAAAATACGACGTCAACGTTCTTGCGGTCGAGCGCGACAACGACGTCATCGTCAACTTCGCCGCGGACGAACCTTTGCTTGACGGCGACACGTTGCTTGTCGGCGGGAGCAGGGAGATGCTCGACTTACTTCAAAACCAATACAATTAAACAAAACGGCGATAATTCGCGCCTTTTTGGCGTTTTTACAGAACCCGAAAACTCGTGTACGCTCAGTACACTAGGGTTTTCGGAACCTGCAAAGAACCCCAAAAATCCATCAAATTCTCGCCGTTTTGGGAGAACTATATTTAAGCACCCAAAAGGGTGCTTTTTTATTAGTATTCCGTGCAACGCACTCTGTCATTGCGAGCGGAAAAGCGGGGACCCCAAAAGATACTTTGTACTTTTGGGGAAAAGGCGCACACAAGCAAAAGAGTGAGCATTATTGTTTGCAACAATATAAAACAAAGCAGTTTTATATCAAAAGTGTTTTATTCCGCTTTGCTTTTCGCAACGGATATGCGTGAAAGTCATTTATAAATACCGAACAACCATAAAACCGCCAACGCATATATTTAAAACAATACCTCGAAAGAAAACGGTCTATTGCCATATAGCAAGAGTATCCTATTGACAGTCAAGAAAAAAAGATGTAAACGTCTTGCGCGCAACAAAAAACGCACCGTGGAAACGGTGCGTTTTTGATTGGTTTAATAATTAGTCTGCTTTGTAGGGAAGCAATGCCATAACGCGGGCGCGTTTGATTGCGTCGGACAAGAAGCGTTGATGTTTTGCACAGACGCCGGTCATACGACGGGGCATCATCTTGCCTTTTTCGGTGATGTATTTGCGAAGTTTGGCAACGTCTTTGTAGTCGATTTCGGTTGCCTTATCGACGCAGAATTGGCAGACTTTCTTTTTGGGAATTCTTTTGCCGCCCTGAACGGGGCGTTTTACTTCTTCACTCATTTTAATATACCTCTTAATTATTGAGCCCTATATACGGGCGAAAATCAGAAGGGCAGATTCTCGTCAACGGCTTTAAGGTCGTCGAACACGCCGTCGTTCGAGGCGGATTCGTCTTCGGCCTTGGTGCTGAGGAACTGAACCTCGTCGGCAACGATTTCGGTGACGTATCTGCGGCTTCCGTCGGGAGCGTCGTAACTGCGGGTCTGAACCGATCCGGATACGGCCGCTTTACTGCCTTTTTTCAAGTATTTGTTGCAATGTTCCGCCTGCGTTCTCCATACGACAACGGGAAGGAAGTCGGTATCTCTTACGCCGTCGCTGTTGGAAAATCTGCGCGACACGGCAAGCGTGAATCTGCAAACGGGAATGCCCGAGCCGGTGTTGGTGAGTTCGGGATTCTTTGTTAAATTACCGATTAAAAATACTTTGTTCATAAATGACCCCTTATGCGGTTATTTGCGGATAATCATCTGACGTACGATTGCGTCTGTGATTTTCATCTGACGATCGATTTCGGCGGGAGCGGATGCGTCTGCCGTAAAGTTCATCAAGACGTAGTAGCCTTCGTTCTTATCGTTGATGGGATATGCATATTTGCGGGTACCCCACTTGTCAATGCCGTCAACGGTGCCGCCGAGTTTTACGACGAGGTCCGAGAACCTGTCGACGAGAGCAGCCTTGTCTTCTTCCGAAACGTCATTGTCGATGATGTAAAGGATTTCATACTTGTTCATCTTTTTATACCTCCTTGTGGACTTTGTGGCCTGCTTAAACAGGCAAGGAAATTCGTCGATAATATATCAACGTGCAATTATTATAAATAATTTATTCGTTTATGTAAAGCGAAAATCGGTCAAAAAGTCAGCGATTTAACGATTTTTTCAGCGATTTTCTTATTTTTTGCAGGGTGTTGTCGACTTTTTTTGTGGAAACCGAAAGAGAGGCGGCGATTTCCCGATACGAGTCGCCGTCAAGATAAGCGTAAAAAATCCGCTGTTCTTCTTCCGACAAAACGCTTTCGATTTCCCGCATTAAAAGGGTTTCACGCTCCTCTTCGATATAAACGGTTTCGGGATTGCCCGACGCGATTTCGACGTCGTCAAGCGGCACGCTGTCGTTAAGCGCACGATTTTTCCCGCTTGAAGATTTCCTGATTAAACCGATAATTCTTTTTCTGACGCAGATGTAGGCAAACGTTGTGAAACTCGCGCCGGCTTTTTCGTCGTAATTCATAATCGCGTTGAACAGCGCGACCATTCCTTCCTGCACGAGATCGTCGGTGTCGCCCGACGGCAAAAAGAAGCGGCGCACCGCCTTGTTGACCAGCGATTTATGACGATGCAACAGTTCGTTTACGGCGGCGGAGTCGTTTGACTGCGCGCGTTTTGCAAGTTCCTCGTCGGGCAAAGTTTCGTATGTCATTTTCTGTCCTGTCGTACCTTTTCGTAAATCACGACGGCGGCGGCAACCGAGGCGTTCAGACTGTTGATTTTTCCGCTCATCGGAATGGAAATTACGCCGTCGGCAAGTTCCTTTGAAAGGCGTTTTACGCCGCTGTCCTCGCCGCCGACAAGCAATGCGATTGCCCCGGTAAGATTTGCACGATACATAGGTTCACCGTCCATATCCGCGCAATAAACATATACGTTTTGCGATTTAAGATAATTTATCGCGTCGTTGACGTTGGTAACTTTCGCGATTTTCACGTGTTCCGCCGCGCCTGCGGAGCACCTTAAAACGGTGTCGTTCACGGTAACGCCGCGGTGCTTTCCGATGACGATTCCGTGCACGCCCGCGCACTCCGCCGTACGGATAATGCTGCCGAGATTGTGGGGGTCGGAAAGTTCGTCCAGAATCACGATAAAGGGCGGCTCGTCTTTCGATTTCGCAAAAGACAAAATGTCGTCCAAAGACGAATAAACAAACTCCGTCTGAGTAAGCGCGACTCCCTGATGTTTTGCGTTTTGCGTGATGCGGTCGAGCGCGGTTTTATCGACGACGGACACGACGATTTTCTTTTCCTTTGCAAGGGCGATTATGTTTTTTACGACGCCCGTCGTTTCGCCTCTTTGCACGTAAAGTTTTTCAACGGTTGCGTCGGAGCGCAACGCCTCATACACTGCGTTTTTTCCCGTAATTAACATAAGTTCTCCTTATTCGATTGAAAGCAATTCGTTCAGGCGGTCGTGTTTTCCCGTGAGATACAGGTATCCGAGAAGAGCCTCGAATCCGCTTGCTTTTTTGTAGTCGCCGATACTTGCGTTTTTTGCCGACGACGAATAATGCGCGTTTCTTGCGCGCTTGTAAACCGCGACCTCTTCTTCCGAAAGACAAGGCAGCAGTTTTTCGATTTTATCCGCCTGCGCTTCCGCCTTGATTTCCTTGGTTGCGAGTTTATGGAGCGCGCCCGATTTTTTGTCGGACGAAATGGCAAGCCGCGTTCTGACGTACAGTTGTTGTACGGAGTCGCCGACGAAAGCGAGAACAAGCGGATTCATCTCATCCGCTTCGGCTTTTGTGATTATCGTCGTAAGAAAAGGAATGGTATCTTGCATAAGACCGATTATATCACATCGAAGTGGCTTTAACAAGAAAAAATCGTATTGACCTTTTAACAAGATTAGTATAAAAATATATTTACTATGAAAAACAAAAGATTTTTGAAAATAACGCTGATTGCCGCGGTTGTCGCGCTTCTTTGCGCCGCGCTTTGCGGATGCAGTCTTATACAAGGAATTTTGCACCCGGAAGGGAAGTTTGCGCTGTCCGAAAGCGAGATAACGCTGAAAATCGGCGAAACGTACGACGTAACGCTCAGTAACGGGCGCACCGACGAGTTCACTTTGTCCACGTCGGACAAAACAAAGGTCGAAATATACGGGCGGACAAGCATAAAAGCCGTCGGGAAAACCCAAACCGCGGTCACGATTACCGCAACCAACGGCAAAGGCGACACGGCGGAACTTAAAGTAAACGTTGATTACGCCGACGTTTCAACGGTAAAAATCGGCGTTGAAAATCAATATCAGTTGTTGCAATCTGGCGAAACGCCGAAAAGCGTCGGTTTTTCCGCAACGCTCAACGACGGCACGAACCCCGACACCGTCTTTTCGTGGAAATTCACGAACGGCGCGGGCGAAGAAGTCGCGACGGCAAGCGGTAAAACCGCGTCGTACCTTCCCACGGCGGGAGAAATATATTTTGCCACCGTAACGGCGGACGGAAAATCCGAAACCGTCGGATTCTGCGCCGACAAGGAACTTCTCGTATATCTTGACAAATATCGCGTCGGTACGGAAGAAAAAATCGTCGTGCGCGCAAGATATTTCGACAACTCGCTTCCCAAAAAGACCGCGACGGCGTACGTTTACGACGAAGGCGGGAATTTGATTTCCACGACGGATCTTGAAACAATCCGTTCAAACGGCATGGGCGAGGTCAACGACACGATTGCCGCAATCGGAAAAGAAGGGACGTTCACCTTAAAAGTCGATGTGGACGGAGTAAGCCGCGAAGTTAATTTCGTCGTCAAAGACAACGTTGCCGCAAACCATATCGAAGTCGTCGCGAACGGAAATCTCAGCCAGACCACGGCGGAAACGGTAACGTTCACGGCAACTCTTTCGCCCGCAAAAGCCGACGTCGAAAGCGTCAAATGGTACGTCAACGACAAGTATTATTCGACGGGCAAAACCTTTTCGTTTAAGCCGACGAAGAACGGCGAACATAAGGTAACGGCGGAAATAAACAAAATCACGAAGTCGAAGACCATCGTATATCTTTCCAAGGGCGACGAAGCGTGGTATTACGCCTCGCACTTCCACGACTACGGCGGATACGCGCAAAACAGATATATAACGTCCAAGGAAGAACTTAAAAACCTTATCCTTTTCGTTCTGGAAAACAAAATCGCGGAAATCAAGTTTTACGCGGGATACGCGACGCCCGAAACCGTGAAAAAAGACGTGTCCGACGTCAGGGATTGCGTTGAAGAGTCGGGCATTATCCCGGGATATTCGCTTGAAACGAGCGGCAACATATTCACGATAAAATTCAGGTTCTTCGCCGACGAGGCGGGGATTATCGAGACGGTCAATTCGCCCGAGTACGACGCGCCCGACGGCTTTATGGACGCCGTGCAAAATACGTATTCGAAACCGCATTACGACAACGTAAAGGAAACAAGAAACTTTTATATCGACGGCGTGAAAGAAACGATGAGCGTGTCGACAAGCAATATGCTTTACAAGGCGGTGGCGTGGGGCTACAAGCCCGTGTTTATGGGCGCGCAAGCCGACAATTTGCAACAAATTTACGATAACGCGAAAGACGCGCTGTCTTATATCGTGTCCGACGAAATGAGCGAATACGAAAAAGTCCACGCAATCTACGACTACATAATCTACAACGTGCGCTACGACCACGACTGTGCAAACGCCGAAGATAAATATGTAAGCGGAAATCTCAGCCTTAACGAAAAAATGAAATATTACGGATATTACCTTGAAGGGATATTCCTTGATAAGTTTTATAAGAAAGATATGCACGCCGTCTGCGACGGGAAGTCGAAAGCGTTCGTTTTAATGTGCGGAATCGAGGGTATCACCGCCGTACGTATCAGCGGCGAAGCGTCAAGCGACGGAAAAACTTCGGCGGACACGCCTGGAACAAAGTCCTGCTTGACCTTAACGGCACGGGGGACAAGGAATGGTATTTCGTCGACACGACCTGGGGCGACGTCGGCGACGACAGCAAGGAATTTTTGTCGCACGCCTACTTCCTGTTGTCCGACGACGAAGTGAAAAACTCTCACGTTGAAAGCAGGGACACGGTTACCCGAAAGCGGAAGGAAAGTTCGATTATTACGCGCACGAAACTTATACGTCAAACGGCACGGAATACAATTACGTTATCACAAACAGAAATCTGGCGGCACAGCAAATGGCGCGCGCGTTGAAAACGCTCCCGAAATCGACGATTGTGGAGTTTGAATTTGCGTTTTCCTTAACCAAGGACGCGGCGAAGAAATACGCAGAAGATGCGATGCAAGCGGCCGGGCGCGTTGAAAGATACAGCTTTGCGATAATACGCTCAAACGTGCTGGTGATTATGATCGGCGCCGCTGCGTAATCAGCGCAAAAAACAGTTCAACAATACAAAATCCCGCAATAAAGCCTGCGATTTGGTAAAATCTTATGTTACCGCCGCAGGTTTTTTCAAGTGCGAAAAACAGCATTGCAAGCGTTGCCGCCGCAAAAATAACGTCGGAAAAGAACGCGAAAAACTTTTTCTTCACGACGCGGCGCAAACCGCGAAGAAAGGCGTAAAGCACGCCCGACGTCATTCCGCAAAGAATCATCGAAAGAAAGATAAAACTTTCGGAAATTATCGAGTGCGTCATTTGAAAATCTTTTTGATAAGTCCCGCTTTCGTGAGCGTTTCCGAAAACCTGATTTCTTTCACTCTGCCGGTTGCCGAAAGCCGTCCCGAGTCAAGGTTGATTTCGGTGACGGAAAGCCCTTCGCCCGTGATTGTCAAAGTTTCCTTGTTTTGCATCAATACAATCGCCTTGTCGCCCGACGAAATCACTTTTGAAACGGACGTAACGGTCAGGCGGTCGTTTTCGAGCGCGAGCGCTCCTCTTTTTTCGTTTTCCATAAAAACAATGTATGCATTGAGTTTTCATAAATTGACAAACTCTTATTACTTGTTTATAATAGTTGTATTATTTTAGTGAGGGACTTATGTTATTCGGAGTAATCGACATAGGCAGCACGTCCGTAAGGCTTATGATGACGGACGGCGAAAAGGTCGAAAAAAGGGTGAACACGACGCGTCTTGCCGAGAACATGGACGAGATGAATACGTTGCAACCCGTCAGTATCGAACGTACGGCTCAGGCCGTTGCGGAGTATTATTTCGTTGCGATGCAAAACGGCGCGGAAGACGTCTATGCCTACGCGACGGAAGCGGTGCGCTCCGCGAAAAACAAATACAGGTTCGTCGACAGAGTCAGGGAACTTTGCGGGCTTGAAATCGACATTCTGGACAAAGGACCGAGGCGGAAATCGGGTTCTTGGGCGCAAGCACGAAAGGCAGATGCTGCGTTATCGACATGGGCGGCGCAAGCACCGAAATTTCGGTCGGCAACGGCGAAAACATATTATATTCCAAAAGTTTGCCGTACGGCATCGTCAGGCTTTCCGCAATCGAGCGCGAAAGAATCGAAATGACGCCGTTCATCAACGACTGTCTTATGGGATACGGCGAAATTCCGTCGTTTGACAACGTCGTCGCAATCGGCGGCACGATATCCACGATGGCGGCAATGAAAAACCAACTTGAAACATACGATCCGAACGTCGTCAACGGCTCGGTGCTGACGCTTTCCGACATCGAAAACATGTACGACAAATCAGCAAAATGACGATGGAAGAACGCCGCCACGTGAAAGGGCTCCCCGAAAAGCGCGCGGACATCATCGCCCCGGGCATACTCATGTATTCGCTTATTCTGAAATATATCGGCGCGGACAAACTCACCGTCAGCGAGGGCGACGGCGCGGAAGGCTATCTCATCAAACTCGGCGTATTGCCGCACGGGTTCAGGGCAATTTATCAGAAGATAATTTAATTTAAGGATATTTATGAAAAATCTTACAAGCAGCGAACTTCGCAAAATTTATCTCGACTACTACAAATCAAAGGGACACGCCGTTATTTCCAGCGCGTCGCTTATCCCCGAAAACGATCCGACGGTATTGTTCACGACGGCGGGCATGCACCCCCTCGTACCGTACCTTCTCGGCGAAAAACACCCCGCGGGCAACCGTCTGACCGACGTGCAAATCTGCGTCCGCACGGGCGATATCGAAGAGGTCGGCGATCCGACGCACTGCACGTTTTTTTGAAATGCTGGGCAGATGGTCGCTCGGAGATTACTTCAAGGAATACGCAATTTCCTGCTCGTACGACTTCTTGCTGAATCATCTTGAATTCGACAAAGACAAATTCGCGGTTACCGTTTTCAAGGGCGACGAAGACTGCCCCCGCGACGACGAAAGCGCGGAATTCTGGAAAAAGATGGGTGTCCCCGAAGACCGCATTTTCTTCCTTCCGAAAGAAACAACTGGTGGGGGCCTGCCGGCGTTACCGGTCCTTGCGGTCCCGACACCGAAATGTTCATCGACACCGGAAAACCCAAATGCTCCGACGAATGTTCGCCCGCGTGCGACTGCGGCAAGTACGTCGAAATCGGCAACGACGTCTTTATGCAATACTTCAAAAACGCCGACGGCACCTTCTCGCCGCTTAAACAAAGAACGTTGACGAGGGAATGGGGCTTGAACGTATGCTTTGCATTCTGAACGGATACAAATCGGTTTATGAAACCGACTTGTTCAAACCCGCGATCGCGCTCATCGAAAATCTTTCGGGACACAAGTACGACGAAAGCGAAACCGTCACGAAAGCGATGCGCATAATCGCCGACCATATCCGCACCTCGACCTTCCTTATCGGCGACGTGAAAGGCATTGTGCCAAGCAACGTCGACCAAGGCTATATTCTTAGGAGACTTATCCGTCGTGCGGTGCGTTTCGGACGCATCATCGACCTTCCCGAGCGTTCGCTTTCCAAGATTGCGGAACAGTATATTTCGCAATATCAGGACGTTTATCAGTATCTTTTGACCAATAAAGACAGGATTGTGTCGGAACTTGACAAGGAAGAAATCAGATTCTCCAACACCTTGCAACAAGGCTTGAAAGAGTTTGAAAAGGTCATCACACACATTCCCACAAAGACGATAAGCGGAAAAACCGCATTCCGTCTTTACGATACTTTCGGATTCCCCATCGAGATGACGGAAGAACTCGCGCACGAAAACGGGTTCGAAGTCGACGTACAAGGATACGAAGACGCGTTCAAGGAACACCAGAAAAAATCGCAGGCAGGCGCGGAACAGAAATTCCACGGCGGGCTTGCGGACAATTCCGAAGAAACCGCAAAACTCCACACGGCAACGCACCTTTTACATTCCGCTCTTATGAAAGTTCTGGGCGGCGAGGCGCGCCAGCGCGGCAGCAATATCACCGCCGAAAGATTAAGGTTCGACTTCGGTTTCGACCGCGCAATGACGGCGGACGAAATAAAAGCGGTTGAAGACCTTGTCAACGAACAAATCAAAAAGAATATCCCCGTCGTGTGCGAAGAAATGACCGTTGACGAAGCGAAAGCGCAGGGCGCAATCGGTATCTTCGACAACAAGTACGGCGAAAAGGTAAAAGTTTATACCATCGGCGATTTCAGCAAGGAAATTTGCGGCGGACCGCATGCAAACAACACGGGCGACTTAAAATCTTTCAAAATCACGAAAGAACAGTCAAGCTCCGCGGGAGTCAGGCGTATCAAAGCTGTCATCGGTCAATAAAACGAAAAAAAGAAAACCCAACCAAAAAAACAAAAAGAAAACACAAAACCAACGCGGTTTTGTGTTTTTTATTTTGCCGTTCAGCGGTTGCTTTCAAGGAATTTGTCGATATAGTTGCCGACGCTTAACGCGTGTTCCAGATATTTATCGGGCGAGGCGTCGTAAACGTAGGCGGCGTCCTTCGTTTCAAGCGTGGTCGTGCCGCGGTAACTCGTTTTCGCAAGGCGGGGTAGCGTGTACTGCCAGTCGATGCTGCCGTCAAAGGGTATGAAGTGGGAATCCTTATCGGCGAAATTGTCGTGCAGGTGCAGGGCGAAAACCCTGTCGCCGAAAAGCCCCAGCCAATCCTGAACGCGCCAGTAGTGGTCGTGTCCGACGTCATAGCAAAGCCCGACGTAAGGCGACTTGAAATTTTCCAGAACGTAGGTGACGTGGTCTTTCGTGATGACGTTTTCAAACGCAAGTTTCACGTTTGCGTTTTCCGCAAATTTCACAAGGTCTTCGATACGATTCGTGCCGATTGTCGACACAAAAGGCGGAAAATCGCCGTGCGTCAGGTGGCAGACAACCGTTTTCACGCCGTGTTTCGAGGCTGCCGCAATTTCGTCCTTAAAGCGGGAAATGCGTTCGTCCCCTTCCTTGCAGTCGATCCACATTTCGTTCAGGTGGTCGCAACTTAAATGGAAGTTTTCAATGAAAAGCCCGGCGCGTTCGGCAAGAGTGGCGCGTTCGTCCGCGGATTCTTTGGCGTCGGGGCCGAGCCATATCATGACCGAGCCGAAGCCTTTTTCTTTGAACTTATCGAAGCGTTCCGCCATGCTAAGGTTCATTAAATTGTTTGACGTTAAACCGACCATATAATTATCATTACCTCGTTTGATAGGATTATAGCACCGATTTTAAAATATGTAAAGAGCGCGTTATTATCTTGTGTTCATAACGAATGACAAATTAACAAAAGTTTTGTATAATCGGACGTATGAGAATTGAGATTATCAACGGCTCCGTCGAGTACGACGGCAATACGGTGCTTTCCGAAATAAATTTTTCGGTGTCGGACAAGGAAAAAATCGCGCTTGTCGGCAGGAACGGCTCCGGAAAAACCAGCATATTGAAGTGCATTAGCGGGGAAGTGCCGCTTGTTGCGGGCACGGGCGACGAAAAATTCTCGTTTTCGATATCGGGCGCGCCGAAAATCGGATATCTTCAACAGGTGTCTTTGAACGACGAACTGACTCTCCGGCAGGAAATTTTGTCGGCGTACAAGGACGTCGTCGGGCTTGAAAACAAATTGCAAATCCTTCTTGACAAAATGAGCGAAAACCCGTCGGACGAAAACGTCGGCGCGTATTCGCGCGCAATGGAAAGGTTTGAAAATATCGGCGGATACCTTTATAAAAAGGAATATCTGACGGCGGTGAGTAAATTCGGGTTTTCCGCCGAAGACCTTGACAAAAAACTTTCGTGCTTTTCGGGCGGGCAGCGCACAAAAATCGCGCTTATGAAACTGTTGCTTGAAAAACCCGACGTTTTACTTTTGGACGAGCCCACGAACCACCTTGACATCGCCGCGGTGGAGTGGCTGGAAGGATACCTTAAAAATTATAAAAATTCGGTCGTTATCGTGTCGCACGACCGTATGTTTCTGGACCGCATCGTCGGCGTCGTTTACGAAATCGAGTACGGCGTCACGACAAGATACAAGGGCAACTACACGGCGTTTCTCACACAAAAACAACAGGCGTACGACAAGGCGCTGAAAGACGCAAAATGGAAATCCGCCGAAATCGACAGGCTCCGAAAAATTGTCGAAAGATTCCGCTACAAGGCGACGAAAGCCGCAATGGCGCAGTCGAAACTGAAAGAAATCGAAAGACTCGGTACTGTCGAAACCCCGCGACGCTTCGACACCTCGACGTTTGCGTCGTCTTTCCAGCCCGAGTACGAAAGCGTCAGGGACGCGCTGTTTGTGAAAGACCTTGTTTTCGGATACGATAAACCGTTGGGCGAAATATCGCTTGCCGTCGAAAGGGGACAGAAAATCGGAGTGATCGGCAGCAACGGCACGGGCAAATCCACTTTACTTAAAACGATAACGGGGCTTATCCCGCCGCTGTCGGGAGACGTCCGATTCGGCGTGAAAACGCGCGTCGGGTACTTCGACCAGACCATTGCCGCAACGAAAAGCGAGTTGAGCGTCCTTGAAGACTTCCGCGCGGAGTTTCCGGAACTTAACGACGGGGAAATACGAAAAACGCTGGGAGGATTCTTGCTTTCGGGCGACGACGTTTTCAAGTGCGTCAAAGATTTGTCGGGCGGCGAAAAGGTGCGCCTTGCGCTTTCAAAAATATTCCGCCGTCGTCCCAACTTCCTGATTCTTGACGAGCCGACCAACCACATGGACATCATCGGCAAGGAAACCCTTGAAAAACTTCTGATGGATTTTTCGGGCACGGTCATCGTCGTGTCGCACGACAGGTATCTTATAAACCGCGTTGCAAAAAGCCTTATCGTGTTTGAAAACGGCGGGGTGAGATACTTCGACGGCACTTTCGACGAGTACGAAGAAAGAGAAAAAGAAACCGCGGAAGAAGTCGCAAAGGAAAAGCCCGAAAAGACCAAAAAAACCGGCGGGGAACGCTACGTCGAAAGTAAGGAAGAAGCGCGGCGCAAACACCGCGTCGAATTTTTGGAAAAAAAGATCACCGCGCTTGAAGAAGAACTAAGCCGGGCGCAGGCAAAACTCGACGACGAAACCGTCAACACCGACTACAAAAAAGTAATGGCTGTCGAAGAAGAAATAAAAACGATTGAAGAAAAGCTTGATCCGCTGATAACCGAGTGGACGGAACTTTCGGAATAAAAATCGGGATAACGCATTTTGCGTTATCCCTTCTTTTTCGGCGTTTATCTTTCAAAAACGACAAATTAAAGTTTTGTTTTTGACGAGAAAGTGGTTTTTGGCGGTTTTTTATTCTATTTCGACGACTTCGTAGCCTTCGTTTGTAACCGCGGATTTCAACACGTCGTTACTTACGTCCGACGTAAGAGTTACGACCGCCGTTTTGTTTTCAAGCGACACTTCGACGTCCTGCACGCCGTCGACTTTTTGCAGGGCGGATTTCACGTGAGCCACGCAATGCGCGCACATCATACCTTCGATTTTCAACGTTTTTTTCATACTTTGTTCTCCTTTTTTAATTTCGGTGTTTTTGGTTTTTGAAATATCGTTCACGTCGATTTTCACGACTTTTCCTGTGTTTTACGGGTTTGTCAAGGTTGATAAGATTAAGTCTTAACGCGTTCAGCACGACGCATACGCTTGAAAGGCTCATTGCCGCCGCGCCCCACATGGGATTCAGCGTAACGCCAAGCGGAGAGAACACGCCTGCGGCGATGGGAATGCACACGACGTTGTAAATAAACGCCCAGAACAGGTTTTCGCGGATATTCAGAAGGGTGCGACGGGAAAGGCTTATCGCGCGCGGCACGTCCGAAAGTTCCGACTTCATCAGCACGACGTCCGCGCTGTCGATTGCGACGTCGGTGCCCGCGCCGATTGCAATGCCGACGTCCGCGCGGGTAAGGGCGGGAGCGTCGTTGATTCCGTCGCCGACCATGACGACCTTTCCGTACTTTTGAAGGTTTGACAAAACGGCGTCTTTCGTCGGGAAGAACGTCCGGGATAACGCAGTCGACGTCGCAGGTTTTTGCAACCGCATTTGCGCTGAGCGCGTTGTCGCCCGTAAGCATGGTTACGAACAGACCTTGTTCTTTCATTCGTTTTATCGCGCCCGCGCTATCTGATTTCAGCTCGTCCGACACGGCGATGACGCCGATAATTTTATTGTTTTTCGCAACGTACAACGGGGTTTTGCCGTCCCGCGCGAACTTTTCGCCTGTCGGGAAAGCGTCGTTTGCCGCCGCGCCGATATCTTTCATAAGGGCGGCGTTTCCGATGACGATTTCGTTGCCGCTCACGATTCCTTTCACGCCGTGTCCCGAAAGGTTTTCAAACTTTTCAGGGGTGAAAACCGTTATGTTTTTTTCTTCCGAAAAGCGCACGATCGCCGTCGCAAGCGGGTGCGAACTGCCTTTTTCAAGGCTTGCGGAAAGCGCGATAATTTCTTCTTCGGACTCACCCGATAAAGCCGAAACGTCGGTGACGACAGGCGTGCCTTTCGTTATGGTGCCCGTCTTGTCCAGGACGACGATATCTGTTTTTCCCGCTTCTTCAAGGGCGGTTGCCGTCTTGAACAAAAGCCCGTTTTTCGCGCCTTTTCCGCTGCCGACCATAATGGCGACGGGGGTTGCAAGACCTAAGGCGCACGGGCAACTTATGACGAGCACGGATATTGCGTGCGTAAGGGAAGTCGCAAAGTTTTTCGTGACGGCAATCCACACGATAAAAGTAACGATTGCGACGCAAATGACGCTTGGCACGAATATTCCGGACACTTTATCTGCCGTTTTTGCAATCGGGGCTTTGAAGCGGACGCGTCCTGCACAAGTTTGACGATGCGCCCGAGCGTGGAATCTCCGCCGACGGAAGTGGCTTTTGCGGTGATATAACCGTTGACGTTCGTCGTGCCGGAAATAACCTTATCGCCGACGGATTTATCGACGGGCATACTTTCGCCCGTTACCGCCGATTCGTTGACGGAGCCGCTCCCCGACAATATTACGCCGTCCGCGGGGAAGTTCTCGCCGGGGCGTACGACAAACGCGTCGCCCGTCGAAAGGTTCGAGAGCGGAATTTCTTTTTCTTCGCCGTCCTTAATAACCCTTGCGGTTTCGGGGGCAAGATTCATCAACCCTTTTATCGCGGACGTGGTTTTTCCTTTGCTGTAAATTTCCAGCGTTTTTCCAAGGGTGATAAGCACAAGTATCATCGCCGCCGACTCAAAGTACAAGGTGTGCGGAAGATGATGAAGATATGCGGTATTTACGCCTGCGCGGATCATAAGCGCGACGCTGTATACGAAAGAAATGCCGCTGCCCATCGACACAAGAGTATCCATATTCGGCGCGCGGTGGAAAATCGCCTTTGTGCCGCTCACGAAAAACTTTCCGTTGATGACAAGTATGACGAAAGAGAACACAAGTTCGTATATAGCGATACCCATCGGGTTGCCGTTCAGCGCGCCAATATCCCAACCGAACATAACGCCGCCCATCGAAACGTACATAAGGGGGATAAGCAGGACGGCGGACACGGCAAGGCGGATTATCGAGCGGATAAGCGGATTGACTTTTTCCTTTTTTTGCGATTTGTCGTTAAAAAGAGCGGCTTTATACCCCGCGCCCGAAACGGCGCGTTCGATTTTTTCGACAGTGGCAGGCTCGTCAAAGTCGACGACCATCTGATTTGTGAGAAGGTTCACGGCGACGTCTTTTACGCCGTCAAGTTCCCTTACGACCTTATCGACGCGCGCGGCGCACGCCGAGCAACTCATACCGTAAACGTTGAATTTAAGTTTTTCCATAATTTAACTATTTCAGTTTTTTAATGAGTTCAACCGCCTCGTCAAGGATTGCGGTGTTTCCGTCTTTCACGTTTTCGACGACGCAGGTTTTGAAATGGTCGGACAGAATTTCATACCCGAATGCCGACAGCGCGCTTTCGGCGGCGGACAACTGCACGAGTATGTCGCCGCAATAACGATTGTCGTTCAACATATTTTTTATGCCGTTTAACTGTCCGATTATACGGTTTAACCTGTCGTTCAGGCATTTGAGAGATTTTTCGTCGCGCGGCGTGTGCTTCTTTCGGCAGCAATCGGCGCACGATATTTCGGCGCATTTTACGTTTTCCATTTTGTTATTCTCCGTTAATTTTCAATATACCCTATGGGGGTATGTAAATATAGTATAAAACCATATTTTTTATTTGTCAAGAGCGGCGATATTTATTTTTTGCAAATACTATACAAAAAGTTGAATAACGAAACAAAAGGCGTTTCGGGCGGTTTTATTGTTGACAAATATGTTTTTTGGTTATATGATGTTATATGATAAGGTATCTAATAATTTTTATTAGAACACGCACGCGTGCATACGCGATACATTACTTGAAGATAAGGGACACAATGAAAAATAATAAAAAAACACTTGGCACGCCGATCGACGGCTCGTTGCCCCTTGAAGTAAAAAATCTTTTCAAAAAGTACGGCAAAAAATCCGATTATGCCGTAAAAGACATCTCTTTTTCTTGTGCGGAAGGGGAAGTCGTCGGTATCCTTGGCGCAAACGGCGCAGGAAAATCCACCACTCTTAAATGCATCACGGGAATGATTCCGTTAAGTTCCGGCACGATAACCGTGTCGGGTTACGACGTGTCGAAAAATCCCGTGGATGCAAAACGCAATTTTTCTTTCGTCACCGACAATCACACGGTGTTCACAAAAATGACGGGTATGCAATATCTTTCTTTTATGAGCGACGTTTACGGCGTGCCGTACGAAAAGCGCGACGAGAAAATCAAGGAGCTGGAAGGGGTATTCAAGCTCGGCGACAGCATAAACAAACTTATTTCGGGATACTCCCACGGAATGAAACAGAAAATATGTATGATGGGTTCGCTCATTCACGAGCCGCGGCTGTGGCTTCTTGACGAGCCGATGCTCGGTCTCGATCCCCGCACGCAGAACGCCGTCATAAACTATATGCGCGAGTACGTGCAGACGGGCAAAACCATTTTGTTTTCGTCGCACAATCTCGACGTCGTGGAAAGGGTTTGCGACAGGGTGATTATAATTGCCGCGGGCGAACTCAAAAAAATCATCGTCACCGGCAAGGATAAATTCGACGGCGACGAACTTATCGAAAAGTATTACGATACTAATAAGGAAGACTGATGCTGGGCGTACTTCTGAAAAAACAGATGACCGAAAAGTTGTCTTATTTCAAGCGTGACAAAAAACGCATCGATATCGTCGGCGCGTTGCTTACGCTTGTGATGACGGCGTTCATTATGTACGTCGTTGTCGAGGTGTTCGGCGCGTTTGTCGCGAAATATACCGAAATCAGGCTCAACGGCGTACGCGACGTGCGTGCGCGGCAATATGAAATAATGACGTTCGTGTACGAATTCGTTTTCGCGGTCGACGTTATCGGCGGCGTCGTAGCAATAAACCGCGCGATTTTTGAAAGCGACGACAGAATGATTATCCAGACTCTTCCCATAAAGGCGTCGGACGTACTGTATTCAAAAATCATTTTCATTTACGCAAAACAGGTGCTGTCGGCGTTTGTGATTCTCGTGCCGTTCGTGGCGGTGTTCGCAAGCGTGACGAAACAGGGCGCGGGATACGTGATTCTCGGGCTGCTTGCGGCGTTTATTATTCCCGTTATGTCGCTTTCGGTGTCGAGCGTGCTTGCGATGCCGTATTATTACGTCAAAAAGTTTTTCTCGTCGAAGTACGTTTGCCTTCTGGTGATAGTAACGCTGGTGCTTTTCGCGCTGTTTTATTGCTATGCGACGGTGCTCGACTTCTTAAAAACCCTTATGTCAACGGGCGAAATCAAGTTTTTCTTTTCCGAAAAGACGATGACGACGATAATTTCGTTGACGAAAAACCTTGTCCCCGCAAACTTTATCGCGGCGTTCACACTGAAAACGGACGTCTGGAAAAATCTGGGGATAATCGTGGCGATAACCGTCGCGACGGGCGCAATCGGCATTCTCATAACGTCGCTTTTGTACAACAAGGCGATGAAAACGCGCGCGACGGCGGGCGCAATAATGATTTTTGCAAAAAAATCCGCGGCAAGAAAACTCCCGCCGTTTTTAAGTCTTTTGAAAAAGGAATTCAATCTCGTGATGTTCACGCCCGATTACGCGGTGCAGTACTTCACGGTGGCGGCGATAATGCCGCTTATGGTATATTTTTGTATGGGCATCGGCAAAAACTTCCTGACGTCGCTCGTTTTCGTTCAGAGCGATTTCGAGTTGGCGATTTTGCTCACGGTGCTTTTCGGCGCGCTTACGAACACGTTCTGCGCGACGAACGTCAGCCGCGACGGAAAGTCGTTTTACGTCGAAAAGACGTTGCCGCTTTCGATAAACGAGATTATGGGCGCGAAAATCGCACTCAGTTTTGCGGTGGCGGTCTTGTCCGTCGGCATTGCGGCGACGGTGCTTCTTGCAAAGAAATACGTGTCGGCGGGCGAAGGCGTATTCGTGTTTTTCGTCGGCGCGATGATGGCGTTGTCGCAGATACTGTACGCCACAAGAAAGGATCTGAACAGTCCGCAGTTTTCGCTGGAAGAAGACAACGTCGTGAGGGAAAGCAACAACAACGTGTCGATAATCGTCGTGCTGGGGCTTGTGTCGACGATGCTTCTTGGCGGAATACCCCTTTTCGTCAACGTATTGTCGAACGTCAGGGGCAAAGATATGCGCTGGTTTACTTACGTTTTCGTGAGCGTGTGCGCGGCGGCGGAGTTTGTCGGCTCGCTTTTATATTACCTTATCGGGATAAAAACCCGCTTTGACAGGGTAACGGAGGGGGATTGATATGAAAAAGAAAATAATCGCGCTTATAATGATAATACCGATTGTGTTTCTGATCGCGCTGTTCTCCGTGGGAAAAGCGGCGGGCGTTTACGCGGACATTCCCGTGACGGGCATACAAATCACGACGCAGAACGAAGACGGATTTATCGACGTGGACGTTGCCGATTACGACCCCATCGCGTTTTTGGCGCAGGTGCAGCCCGTCAACGCAAGGAATCAGAAATATTCGTTTGAAATATCGGGCGTCGGCGGCGACGAAGCCCCCGACGGATTTGAAATAATCAAAGGAAAACTTTATATAAAAAACGTCGTAGGAAAGGTGAAAATCACGGCGATTTCCGCCGAAAGGATTTAAGGACAGCGTCATAGTTTCCGCATATTCCACGAAAGTGTTAAGAATTCATCCCAAAGTCAACGGTGATGAAATCACGAGCGACGTAGTTTCGATAAACGGCGGCGAAAACGTATTTTCCGCAGAACTGTACCCCGAAAACCTTTCGGGCGAAACAAGGATATTTGAAGAAATCGGAGGCAATCACATTCTGAAACTCAACGCCGTCACGGGCGTGGCGCAGGCGCTGTTTTCGGGCGAGACGCAGGTCAGAATTACTTGTCCCGAAGGACGGGAAGGGCTTGAAAAGGTCTTGACCGTCAAGGTCAACGTCGATACCGACAGCACGGGCTTTGCGGTCAACGGAAAAAGCAGCGGCGCGAAAGTCACCGTGAAAAATAACGCAACAACGGCAAAACTTTTCGTCGAAAGCAAAAACGACGCCCTTGAAATATCCAACCTTACTTTGCCCGAAGGAGTCACGGCAAGCGGAATCGAAAGGATTTCCGAAAACAAATTCGTATTGACCTTGTCTTTTGACAAAGAATTTTTGAACGAAGAAATTTCGGGAAAGGTCGGCGCAACGGACTTTTCTTTGGAGTTTACCGAATATAACCTTGACGTGCGTACGTCGTATTATGACGGCGAAGGCGACGAAATCAAGCAAAAAAATAACACGAAAGTCACCTACGTCGCATATTCCGAAAGCGATGACGACGCGGACGTGAAATTTGAAATAATCGACGGCGCAGACGTAATAACCCTTGAACAACACGGGCAGTTTGCAAACATTACCGCAACGCAAAGGGGCTTTGCCAAAATCAAAATCACTGCCGAGCACGACGGAAAAGTCATCAAAGAAATCGAAAAGACAATCCGCGTCGTGCCCAACGTGTACTCGATGGAGTTTGCGGACAGCGCGAAAGAGTACGGCATCGAAAACATACTGACAATCGGCGGCAAAAACCCCAAAGGAAGACCGGACACAAGGACGATTTTCGTAAGGGTTGTCACGGAAGCGGGCTCCGAAACGTTCACGGACGAATTTATGAACGTCGCGTTTTCCGACGATAATTCGCTCTTTTCCTGCAAGGCGCAACCGGCGACGAACGCCGACGCGGTTTCTGCGGAAATCAGGGCGACGGGAACGGGGCTTACCACGCTTAATGCGGAACTCAAAAATTATAACCAATACTTCGGCACGAACATCTGCGCGAAAATCAGACTTCGCGCGGTCAAAGAAGGCAGGAACGTTGGCAATTACGAGGAACTGAAAACGGTGACCGAAGCCGGGCATATCGTCGTGCTGACAAGCAACGTGATGCTGGGCGTCAAAAACGACGGCACGGCTATGACCGAAGACGAACTCAAAAAAGACGTCAAAAAATTCATAACCACGTACGACAAAACGTATCTTGAGAATCTTGAAAAAAGTGGCGAAAACGGCGTTGTGAACAAGTATGTCCAATACCTTATCGAGTTCAAAAACCACGTTTACGGCAACGGCTTTGAAATCAACGCTGACAAGTTCACGCAGTGCAAGGACGCGACGGGGCTTCCGAAAATTTTCAAAGGGCCATTGAATTTCGTCGCGATATCGTCCGCAAGCGTCAAAGGACAGGACAACATTTCTTTCCTTGTAAAGACGGACAACGTGCTTATAAACAACGTCGTCTTAAAAGGTTGCAGCGACGATAGCCTTCTTGAAGAAGACGGACAATTCAACTTGTCGAAACTCAACTACGTCGGCACTACGCTTGAAATCGCAAAAAGCGCAAAACTGTTGAACAGCCGCGTCTCGAACGGACGCACCGTCGTCAGAGTTTTTGCGGGCGGATCCACAATGGGAAGCCCTGTTGTTGAAGATAAATCGGCGTTTAACGTGCAAAATGAGAAGATAAACGTGCATATTGAAAGTTGCGTGCTTTCAAACGCGCGCGAATTCATATTAAAAATCGGCAGCAACCGCGCGCTGAAACAGACAAACGAAGTGCAAAGAAAACTTCTTGACGCAAACAACAATCCGTATTCGCCTTACAGCGAGAGCAACAAGACGGACAAATACTTCAACGACAATTATCTTATCAACGACGTTACGCTTAAAAACTCGGTGCTCGAAACGTCGGGGTTGTTCTCGGTCGGTATGGAAACGCACTTCTCGGGCGAATTCTTGTTAGGCGGCACGATAACGACGTGGGAAGGATGCGCGGCGACCTCGTATGCGTCGGCGCTTCGCATTGTCGGCGACGTGAAAATGCTTGACTGGAAAAACCTTTCAAACGTTGACAGCAGCACGCTTATCGAAGTTACCGGCGACGCAAATCCGTGGCTTTCGATGAACGTTGCGGAAATGATGAAGAAGTCGCAAAGGTAAAGTCGGAATGCCGCGATATAATCCTGAACGTCGGCGGGACGGAATACGTCCACGGCGGCATAGCGTTTTACGGCGGCGGATATAACTATTCGTACCTTGACCTTACAAGAGCGAACGATGAAACAAAGCAGTTCGGCGTGTACGACGTCAATATCTCGGTGCTTGAAAACAGCAAGGACGAGAATATCCGAAATCAGGGCAAAATGTTGCCTATGGCTGCGGGTGCGGGCGATTTCAGATTTTACCTTTATAATAATAAATCGAGTAGAAACCTGTCATGGCAGGAAAGCATAAAAAACCAAGAAAGCCAAGGGATGAAAATTCATCCCGTGGTAGCGGAGGATGTTGAATGAGCAAAAAAGGATTAAAAACAATGCTCGTGTGTATCGTGCTCTTAATCGGGCTTGTTACGCTGTTTGCATGCAACAAAAGCAACGTGGCTGACAAAGACGGACAAACGAAAGTGATTGTGAAAATCCAAGACGAAGACGGCAGCATTTACAAGGAAAACGTCGTGTTTTCCGACTTATTCACGCTCAGTCTTCAAAAAGAAGGATACACCGGAAGACTGTATCGCGACGCGGACTTTTTGAAGCCGCTTACAAAGGATTCCAAAGTCAAAAACGGCGATACGGTTTACGTCAAATGGACGATCAATAAATATACCGTAACGTTTATGGACGGCGAAAAGGTGCTTGAAACCTTTACAAACGTCCCGCACGGCTCTGCCGTAACCGCGCCCGAAGTCCCCAAAAAGGACGGCAAGACTTTTTCAAAATGGGACAAAGATTTTTCAAAGGTCACAAGCGACCTTACGATAAACGCGGTGTACGACGTCGACACGTTCACGGTGACGTTTAAGGACGGCGAAAAGGTGCTTGAAACCCAAACGGTGGAATACGAAGCCGCCGCGACCGCGCCC
Source organism: Clostridiales bacterium (assembly GCA_022009995.1). Taxonomy (GTDB): domain Bacteria; phylum Bacillota; class Clostridia; order Christensenellales; family CAG-917; genus CAG-349. The sequence continues at coordinate 546,069 of CP091734.1, read as the reverse complement.
GATACCGCTAGGCTTTCGCCGCCCGAAGGCATGCATTTTGCAAAATGGGACAAAGACTTTTCAAAGGTGACGGAAGATATTGAAGTTTCCGCCGAGTACGAACTTAACGAGTATACGGTTATTTTCAAAAACGGCGAAACGACGCTCAAAACTGAAAGGGTGAAACACGGCTTTGCCGCAACTCAGCCGAACGTGTACGATACCGCGACGAAAGTTTGTCAGATGGGACAAATCGTTCGACAACGTCACAAGCGACCTTATCGTCAACGCAAAGTTTGAAACGAAGAAGTTCACGCTGACGTTTATTAACTTTGACGGCACGACGGTTTACACGGCGGAGGTTGAGTACGGCGCGTCCATCGACAGCCATTTCGATAAGGCAGACAAAGCCGCGACGTACGACACTACAATTCTTGATTACGACGGTTGGTACAAAGCGGACGGAACGAGAATCGACGAGCTCGATTTGCCGACAATGCCGGCTGAAAACTTTACGCTTACGCTGAAATTAAGGCTTATGGATTCCGCAATCGGCGGTTTCAAGGTTAATACCCCCGCTGACTTCACGTTTACGGAAAGCAGCACCGCCGAATTTAGTGTAATGCCGAACGAGGGCACCACTTTGCACGCGGGCGTTACTTATAAGTATATATGGACAATAAATAAAGATAACGTTATTTATAAGACGGAAGAAACAACCGAATCGTCGCTCACCCTTCAAAACCTTGCGGCGGGCGAATATCTGGCAAACGTCAAAATCGTCGCGTCAATGGAAAACTGCGGATCCGTCGAAAATGACTTTACGGCAGACAAAACGCTTATCGTATCCCGCGCTGACATTTCGGGCATTACAGTAAAGGGCGTCACAATGACGTACGGCGATAAAACCGCCAAAATCGGAATAAGCGGACTTCTTGCGGACGACGTCGTAACATACGGCACCGACGGCGCAACATTCCCGCTTCAAAACGTCGATTTGTCGGCGCTCGACTGCGGCGAATACGATTACTTTGTAAGAGTTAACAGGGGCGACAACTACAACCCGTACACGTCGGGAAATCACGGTAAAGATAAATAAAGCGGAAGTTTCCGCCACCGTTACACCCGACGATGACAAGTTGACATACGGCGATAATTTGCCGAGCCTTACCGCAGCCATAAACGGTGAAACGTACACGATTGAAAGCGGCAAATACGAATTGCACTTCGGCTATACCAAAATAACGGGCAACGTTGCAAATAACGTCGGCACGTACAATATCGAAAACGTGGATTCGGTCTTACGCGCAAATTATCCCGAAAAGAATTACGATATTGCGCTCACAACCGTCGGCACGATTACGATTAATAAGGCGAACCTTACGGTAACCGTTACGTCGGACAAAACCGAACTCACGTACGGCGACGAACTGCCCAAAATAACTTTTACTTTCAGCGGGTTGAAACTTTCGGACAAGGAAAGTGACTTCACGAGAACCGAAACGGAATTTGCAGAAAAACTCGACGTGGGTACGTATACGGCAGAGGTAACCCTTTCGGGCGAAAAGACGAAGTTTTACAATATCACCGTGAACACGGTCGAATTCAAGGTCAATAAAAAAGCGGCGACAATCACGATAAAAAAAGTTGACGACATAATATACGGCGATAAAGTTCCCGATATGAAGGCAACCGTCGACGGAGTGCTTAAAGGCGACAGCCTTGTATACGCACTTGAAACCAATTATACCGTCGGCGCAAAACCCGGCAAATATACCGCAAGCGTTAAGGTTAACCCCGAAGCCGCGGAAAACAAAAACTATGCAATCACCGCAACCGGCAGAACGTTCACCGTCGGCACAAAGGATCTTACGATAAAACTCAATAATACGGCGACCGTTGCGGTCGGGAAAACATACAAGGTCGAGGCAGAACACCTGGAAAAATCGGACTTGTTGCGGGCGACACCGTCACGGGAAACGTCACGATAACAAAGGACGTCGCAGGCACATATAACGCAGACGATTTCGACAAATCCAACCTTGTCGTTACGAACGCCGGTTGCTACAAAATTTCGTACGAAATGAGCGTTACGTTTATAGAGGTCACCTTCGCAATAGATTTCGCGGACGTTACGCTGACGTACGACGGGCAGCCGCACGGCGTTTTGGTCACAAAGACCGATGCAAGCAAAAACTACACGATAACGTACGGCACGACCGAAAACGATTGCACGCTTAATTCTTCGCCCGTATATACAAACGCAGGCGCGTACGCGTACAAGATATACTTTAAGGTTGTTGACAACGACACCCTCGCGGAGTATGTCGGATACGTTACGCTTACGATAAACAAGAAAGCGGTCACAGTAAAGGTTAACGACGTCACGATAACTTACGGCGAAATGCCCAAGTTTGAGTACACCGTCGCGGGGCTTGTAGATGGCGAAACGCTTTCGGGCGAAGCGGTTTACAGCGGCGCAGGCAAGGATGTCGGCGAATATGATATTTCCGTTTCGGGAATTACCGCAAGCGATAACTATAACGTGTCTTTCGTCCCCGGCAAACTCACGATAAACAAAAAGACTGCCGAAGTCGCCTGGACTATTGCGGAAAGTTACGTTTACAACGACGGACAGACTTTGCCCACGGCAACGTACGACGGCAAAACCGCAAGCCTTATATTCACAAAAGACGGCAAGGCTTGCGAGTTCAAAACCGCGGGCACTTATACGGTAACCGTGGCGGACGACAACTATATCCTGACGAATAACGAAAAAACAATCGTCATCAATAAGGCAAGATACACGGCGGCTCCCGCGCTTTCTCTTTCCGGCACGTACGCTCCCGACAAAACGCTTGGAAATTACGCGCTCACAGAAGGATTTACCTGGGCTGACGCGGGCGAAACCCCCGTTTGCACAAAGACGGAGTACGCGGCGAAGTACAATATGGACACCGACAACTACGAAGACTATGAAACGACGGTAACGCTCACCCTTCAAAAGGCGACGGTAACGCTCGCGCAAAATCTTTTCGAGTTCAATTATGATGGCGCGTCGCACGAAATCAGCACGACCGTGAAGTACAATAACATCGAAGTAACGGAGCCTTACACCCTGACGTTTGAAAAGAATATGTTTTCTGCGGCAGGCACGCACAAAACAACCGCGACGCTTACGGCGGACAACTTCGCGTTGTCCGACAACGTCGTTTACGTAAAGGTCAAGGGCGTGAAAGTCGGCAACAACTATTACACAATCGAAGACGCACTTGACGTCGCGAAAGAAGGACAAACTATTTTTGTTTTGAACGACACGGCGTTTGCAACGCAAGAAATTGCAGGCGTGCTTTACAACGACGTAAAATTCAAAACCGTCAAGACTGGCGTAACGCTGCTTCTGCCGTTCAACGAGAACGACACCGTCGGTCATATCGGCGCGGGCGAAGACGGAAGTGCCAACTACAAGGCAACCGCCGCGCTTACGGGAACTGCGAAACTTTATAAGACGCTCGTTATCCCCGAAGGCATTGAAGTTATCGTCAACGGAAAACTTATCGTCGGCGCACAAACGGGAACAATAGTTGCAGGATCAAAACAAAACGCGGTCTCGGGCAACTATTGCGAAATAAGTTTAGGCGGCACGATTACGCTCAACAACGCAACGCTTGAAGTGTACGGATATATCAAAGGAAACGGCGAAATTGCCGCAAACAACACGACCGTGATTGAAAACCTGTATCTTTCGGGTTGGCTCGGAGGAAGCGAATCTGCGGTAAGGTACATCGGCAACGATAAAATTAGCGTAGTGACGCTTGCCATTTCCGGAAATCTTAAAATCGACAATCCTACACAATTCCCGTTCAGCCAGTATGAGTTAAGGTCAATCGAAGCAAAGTTGGTTGTTAATAAAGGAAGCAAATTGCAAGGTTATACAAAAATTGCCACTAGCGAGTTGTCACAAGCAGGGGTAACGGTGCCCGCACAAATAAACGAAGCGGTGCTTACATTTGTTTCTTCGGATGCAAACAAGACGGACAGCGGACTGTTTAGGCTTGTCGGCAACAATAGCCGAATTGAAAAAACAGTGAATGGCGACAGAGTAAAGATTAATCTGTTTGGAGAAATCAATGACGGATATACGTCGATAAGCATTATGGTTGTAAAAAAGACAGTGTCTATGACGTCTCAAAAAGTTTTCTTCCCCATTGACGGGCGCACGGATATTACGCTCAAAAACGGCGCAACGCTTACGCAAGAGTTTTCGTACAAACTTATGCCCGGCGCAACGATAACGGTCGAAAACGACAGTATTTATAACGTAAACGGAAGATTTATAATGTACGATAAGTCGTTCACAGATATTTCGACGTATCCGTATCCCGGCACGGCACGCGGAGACGCAAAAGTTTTCGTCAACGGTACGATGAATATCAACGGCTCATTCGGCGGAAAAGTGGCGTCTAATGACGGTGGAGTGGTAAACGTTGCGACAGGTGCAACGATAAGCGATGTTCACTCGGCAGAAGGAGGCGGGAAAATGACAAGAGATGGATTGACTGCAGTGTTTACTTACAACGATACGCACGGCGTTACCAAATCGCTGGTGTTTGTGAATGCGGACAACTCGACGGTTGCGGCGGCGACAAACAAAACCTATAATTACAACAACGGAACGTGGCAATAACCGCGCCCCATCTCAAAAAACAAAGTATGCGTCCGAAAGGGCGCATATTTCTTTGAAAATCGCTTGCAACTTTTCCCCCGCGGTGATAATATATCGTGAGAAAATTCAAGGTGAACAAATGAAAAAACCGCTTAAAAAAATCCCGAAGACCGCGGAACTTATGTGGGTGCTGGGCATATTCCTTGTCGCGCTTGGCGTGACGATGAGCAAGAAAGCCGATCTCGGAGTTTCGATGATTGCCGCGCCGACGTTTATCGTGTACGAGGCGATAAGGCCGTTGTGGGCAGTGTCGGTGGGCACGGTCGAATATCTTGTGCAGGGCGCGATTCTCCTTATAATGTGCGCCGTCGTGCAACGGGTGAACTGGCGATACCTGCTGGCGTTTGCGGTGGCGGTGATATACGGCTACGTGATGGACATGTGGATGCTGGTTTTCAAAAACGTCGTGCTCACGGAAGCGTACTTAAAATGGATTATGCTTATCGCGGGCGACGTGATGACGGCGGCGGGCGTGGCGTGCTTTTTCAGGACGTATATGCCGCTTCAAGTGCACGAACTTTTCGTTGCGGAACTGTCCGACAGATATTCCCTGAAAATAAACAGGGTGAAACTCGTTTTCGACCTTTCTTTTCTGGTGCTGTCCGTGGTGCTTGCTCTTACGATATTCAGGGACGCGAATACCTTTGACTGGAAAAATATCGCATCGACAAGTTATCATAGTCTGGGGCTTGGGACGATTGTCACGACGTTGATAAACGCCCCGATAATCGCGGTAATCGGGAAAGGGCTTGACAAAGTTTTCGACTACACCCCGCTTTTCCCGAAACTTGAAAAGCTGATAGGCCGCAAAAAGAAAACGGACGCGCCGACCGAAACGGAACAAAATACCCCAAAAAACGAACAAAACCAACCTGCGGAAGAACAAACCGGAAACGAACAAACCGCAAACGACGAGAAAGAATAAAACCTAAAAAACCCTCGCAAAATCGCGAGGGTTTTTAATTTGAAAAATCTTCCGAAAATTGAAAAGTTTTCCGAAATCTTAAAAGTCTCCCGAAATCTTAAAATGCTCCCGAAAACGGCGAGAAATAGATGGATTTAAGCCCCACAAGTACACAGTATCTTGTGGGGGCCCCGTGACGTTTCTTGACAAGTTCTTACACGGGCGCGTACTTGTCGTACGTAACCGAGTAAGGTTTTGTCAAAAACTCGAAAAGGCGCTAATTCTCGCCGTTTTCTTCATGACGTTTGTTTTCTATAATATCCAAAACTACGGTTATCGACGGCACGATTACCGCAAACAAGCAAAGTTCGACAACGGTGTTGATTGCAACCACGCTTGACAAAAACCACTTGAAATTTATGACAAGTCCGTCGTAGTTTTTGCCGTGCGCGAACGCCAGAAACATTGAAAGGAACAATATCGTGTTGGTGATAACGCCGCAAATCGTTGAAAAACAGCCGATTGCAAAGTTCACGGCGCGGTTTTGTTTTTCGGTGCGCGGTTTTGTCGATTTCGCCGCCGCCTTGTTAAGCCCCTTGTATACGAGCGCGCAGACAGTGCCGCACAATATGCGCGGAAGCACCGATACGAGCGGGTTTATCGCAACGGCGTACATGGGAATACTGCCCGAATAAATAAGCGCGATAAACAAACTTACAAGCCCGAATACGCCGCCCGAGATCGCGCCGAATTTCACGCCGTAAACCTGTCCGCAAACAAAGACGGGAATAAGCCCCAGCGCAAAACTTATCGGCAGCCCGAATTTTTGTATGATTTCCGCAAGAGCCTGCAACACGACGACAAGGGCAAGCGTTATCCCAAGCGTCGCGATTTCTTTGTTTTTCTTGTGATTTTCAACGTTGTTCATAAACGTTATTATACAAATATTTTCAAAAATGAAAAGCAAACGCGCTTATAATTTATTCAAACGTCGATGTGGAGTTCAACAAAAACGCTTTCAGCTTTTCGGTTTTGGGATTGTCGAAGATTTCGTCGGGCGTGCCGTATTCGGCGACTTCGCCGTCCGCCATAAACACGACGCGGTCGGCAACCTTTCTTGCAAAGTCCATTTCGTGCGTTACGATAATCATCGTGCTGTCGCCTTTAAGCCCCTTTATGACTTTCAGGACTTCGCCCGTAAGTTCGGGATCGAGCGCGGACGTCGGCTCGTCAAAGCACAAGATATCGGGGGAGAGCGCAAGGGCTCTTGCGATTGCGACGCGCTGCTGTTGTCCGCCCGAAAGTTCGCAAGGATATGCCGCGCATCTGTCCAGAAGTCCGACCTTTGAAAGAGTCTCTTTCGCGCGGGCGTCGATTGCCGAAAACTCGGCTTCTTTAAGTTGCTTTTTTTGCAAACTCAATGCTTTACCGCGCACTTTTTGCTGTTTTAACTCCTTGATTTGCTGTTTTATCTTGTCTTTTGCCAGTAGTTCCGCAGATATTTTCACATTCTTCAAAACGTTCATATGCGGGAACAAATTGAACTGCTGGAACACAAGTCCGAAGTGCAGACGCTTTTTCCGAAGGTCGTTGTATTTTTCGTTTTTGTCGCTTGCGCCGTCGAAAGAGTTTCGCCGTCAACGATGATTTGCCCGTCGTCGGCGGTCTCCAAAAAGTTTAAGCACCGAAGGAGCGTCGTCTTTCCGCTGCCCGAGGAGCCGATAATCACCACGACTTCGCCTTTGTCCATTTCAAAATTTATGCCTTTCAGCACTTCCTGCGCGCCGAACGATTTTTTCAGATTTATAACTTCGAGAATTGCCATTTTTTATACCTTATAATAGTCCAGCTTCTTTTCGATGTAGCGGAAAAGAAGAGTGAGCAGTCCGCTGAATACGAGATAAAATACGCCCGCATAGAAAAGCGGCCACAACACGACGTAATTGTTGACGATTTGCTCGCTGAATTTGATGAGTTCCACAACGCCGATGACGCGCGCAAGCGACGTGTCCTTGACAAGCGTGATTATTTCGTTGGACATCGGGGGCATAATGCGCTTCACGACCTGCGGCAGGGTTACGTAAAAGAATGCCTGCGATTTCTTCATGCCTAAGACCGCCGCCGCTTCCGTTTGTCCGCGCGGTATCGACTGGATCCCGCCGCGATAAATTTCCGAAAAGTAGCATGCGTAGTTTATCACAAACGCCACGAGTACCGCCGTGAATCGCGATTGCATCGGATAATCGAACAAAAGTCCCGGCACGTAAAATACCACGATGATTTGAAGCATAAGCGGCGTGCCGCGGATAATCCATACGATAAGTTTTGAAAGATATTGAAGCGGTTTGAACTTCGACATCGAGCCGAAGCAGACGATAAGCCCCAAAGGCACGGACAGGACAAGCGTCAGAATAAACAGAAGACACGTCGTCCCGAACCCCGTGAAAAGTTGCCTCGTCACTTCCGAAAATGAAATTGTTGCTGCCGATAAAACCATATTTATAAGTCCGTAAAAAAGGTAGATTTCGCCGTTTGCACGGCGAAATCGAAAAAGTATTTTTTTGTTTAATTATTTTATGCCGAGAATTTCTTTTGCGGCGTCTTCGCCTGCCGAGCCGTCTTCCGCCACGATGCGCGCTTTTTTCAAAGCGTCGTAGGAGTTGTATTTATCTTTGTCGGCTTTTCTGACGACGGCGCATTGTTTGTTTTCAAGGTAGTTCATCGTTATCGACCATTGTGCGGCACGCGCCGGCGTTACGGTCAGACCGTTCCATACGCAGTCGATGGTTTTTGCTTCCATTTCGGATTCCTTGTTGCTCCATTCGATAAGTTTGAATTCAACCGCGATTGTCATTGTCTTGCCGACTTTCTCGCTGATTTTCTCGCTGATTTTTGCAAAGACCGCTTTTGCAAGGTCGGTGTCGAAACCGCCCGTCGTTTTGTCGCCCGAGCCGAGAGCCATGGGCGCGTTCAAGGTGAATCCGATGACGATTTTGCCTTTGTTTTTGATATAGTCAAGTTCCGTATTGTCCGCTTCGCCCGTGGGTGCGGTGTAGGCAAGGTCGAGCGTTGCCGCGGAAATGCCGTATTTTTCGGCGATTGTTTTGTAGTCGGCATCTTTAAGTTCGGAAAGCGTCTTATTGACAAGGTCGGTGAGCGCGTTGTATTTGCCGTCGGCTGCTTTTCTGAAAGCGATGCCGTAGTATTCCTTTTCAAATTCCACGTCGGCGATCGTCAGATTTCGCCATTGCGGAGTCGACGCTCAGAAGATAGTTCGCCATCGTGTAGTCCATTATGCCAACGTCGGCGGTTTTGGCGTTGAGTTCCTTGAAAACGTCTGCCTGCGCCGAGAGCGCGGTGTAGCCGGGTTTTGTTTCCTTGTTGCAGGCTGCAAGCGCAAACGCCATCACGAAAACTATTGAAATAATCGAAACAATTACGGTGATTTTCTTTTTCATATTTTTACCTCGGTTTAACGCGTTAGTAATTTAGCGTAATAAAGTGTTATGAATGGATAATACCATATAAAAAAAGGTTTTGTAAAGCAAAAAAACAAGCATTTTCAAAAATTTTTTTGCTTATATAATAATAAAAATAATTATATATGATAAAAACAAAATAATAAGCGATGATACGATGTTTTTGCCTTCGGAAAAAGCGATGCGCCTTCGGCACGATAAGCCTAACGGCAGTGATATGCCTGCGGCGTGATATTGCTTTCGCAGTGATATGCCTGCGGCGTGATATTTGCCCTTCGGACAAGTTATGGATAAATACCTTAGCTTTGGCGATAGCCAAAATATCACTTCGGCTGAAAGCCGAAATATAACTTTGACGAAGTCAAAATATAACTGCGTAGCAATCTAAGCCCACGCAAGATACTTTCGTACTTGCGTGGGGAAAAGGCGCACAATGTGGAAAAGCAAATAAAAACGGACGCAGGGATGCGTCCGTCTTGTGCGACATAACTCTTATTTGTTGTTGCCGTTAAGCAGCGCGAAGTTCTGTTTGTTCGCCTTATAAAGGTTTTTGAACACTTCAAAGCCCTTATCGTAAACTTCCGCTTTCAGCTTCAAATTGGGCTTAAACGTCTTTTTTGCGGGGATAAAGTCCTTAACTTTGTCAAACGAAGGAATAAGGTTAAGCCCGATTGCAACACATACCGCCGCGCCGACCGCGCCCACGTTTTGCGGACTGTCAACCGTTTCGATAGTGTGTCCCGTGACGTCGGCAAGGAGCTGGCAGGTAAAGTCGTTCAGCGCGCCGCCACCGACAAAACGAATGACGTCTGACGTTTTGACTTTCCTTTCGCTTGCTTCCAGCATCCAGCGTTTGTGATAGCATACGCCTTCCAGCACCGCGCGGATAAGTTCGGTTTTTCCGGTGTCAAGCGAAATGTTGAAGAACATACCGCGTGCGTTCGGATCCTCAAACGGGCAACGGTTGCCGTGCAGCCAGGGCGTGAAAATTACGCCGCCCGAGCCTGCGGGGATATCGTCGACGACGGTTGTCATATATTGATACAGGTTGAGATATTTGGATTCAAAATCTTCCGCGACGTGTTTTTTCTGAATGTAAATGCCGACTTCGTCCAGGGCGATATGGTCTTTCACCCATTCCAGACACTTGCCCGAGGTTTCAAGTTCCGCAAAGTAGTTGAATTTGCCGGGTTGCGCCGCGACGGTTGCCGCGATCATTGTGGTTACGTCCACGGCGGATTTGTCGGTAACGGTCGAAACCCAGCCCGAAGTGCCGCTGTAAATGTGAGTTTCGCCAAGTTCCGTGCTGCCAGCGCCGACGCCGATAAGAGAAGCGTCCATACCGCCGCCGAAGACTTTGATGCCTTTGACAAGCCCAAGTTCTTTCGCGGCTTTTTCGGTGATTTCGCCCGCGCAGTCGGACGACGCGATAAGTTTTGGCAGGTGGTCGTAATTCACGCCGCACATTTTGCACATTTTTTTGCTGATGCACTTGTTTTTAAGGTCAAGTAAAAGCGTGCCGAACGCGCTGTCATACGTCATGACGAATTCGCCGGTCAGACGGCAGATGAGATACTCTTTTACGTCCAGCCATTTGTAAACGCGCTTAAAGTTTTCGGGCTCGTTATTTTTCACCCAGTTATATTTCCAGACGGGGTCTTTTACGCTGACGGGTGCCGCGCCCGTTATCATAAGTGCGGGGATAAGTTTGAAATATTTGCGCCTGCGATTTGAAGCCCATAGGAAATGCCTTCCTTGATTTCCTTTCTCGCGCGCTGATCCATATAAGAAAAGGCTCTGCGGATTGCGACGCCGTCTTTGTCGACAAGGACAAGCCCCTGCGCCTGCGAGCAGAAAGAAACGCCTGCGATTTTGTCGGGGGAAATGCCGGATTTTTCAAGTACGATGCGCGTTGTGGAGCACATTGCCGCCCACCATTCGTCGGGATCCTGTTCCGCGCCGCCGTCGTCGTAAACGTAAAGTTTGTAGCTTTCGGTTGCGGACGCCAGAATTTTGAAGTCTTTATCGATTTCGAAAATACAAGTTTTGATGCCTGTCGTGCCTACGTCGTAGGCCATAATATATTTTGACATAAGTGTCACCCAAAAAATTTTTATACAAAAATTATACCATAGTGTATTTTTAATGTAAACAACTTTTTTACAAAGAGATAAAAAAGTATAATAATACCAAACTTGTGTCAGTATGACACATAAGAACGTGCAAAACCGGCTCAAAAACGCAAAAAAGTCGGCACAAATGTCAAAATGACAGTTATGCCGACAGTAAAACGCAAGTGTGTTTTAATTATTCGATTGAAGTTGCTTGCGATAACAATCGTTTTCGATGGAGCAGCCGCCGCATTTCGTGCAGCCTTCCTGTTTTTTGAAGTCCAGATTGTATTTCACGAGAAGGCCTGACAAATGCGTCGCGATTTCGATAAGATCCTGCGTTTTGCACCTTGTCGAAATGTCGACGGGCGCGTTGTCAAGCGGACGAATGGGCATAACCGTCGGGAACACGCCGATTTTTGCCATATTTTCACATTCTGCCATAATGTCTTCTTTCGGCTGGATTCCCGCAATCAGCACGGAAGATACCTGTCCCCATCCGAAAACTCCCACCGCCTTTTCAAACGCCTTGTAATAATGCTCGTACGAAATTTTCGATTTTCCCGGGCAAATCTTTTTCCTTAATTCGTCGTTTGCGACTTCCAGATTCATTATCGCGACGTCCGCGCCCGCATTTTTCAGCGCTGCGATTTTTTCAAGGTCGGACGGCGGGGCAAACTCGATTGCGATTTTCGCGTCCGAAACGCACGGATTTTTTTGACAAGGTCAATCCAGTAATCCGCCATAACGTCCGGGTTTTTATAAGTCCCGCCCGAAAAGTTGAGCATATTGTCTTTTGACAGTTCAAAAAGTTTTTTTATGGAATCTGCAAGGACGTCGGCGTCAAGCGGAGTTTCGCGCTCTTTCACGATACTGCAAAACCTGCATTTTTCGTTTTCCCTGTCATAACAGCAATTACTGTTCGGCCAGATCGTAACGCAACCCTTGGAGTGAAGCCTTGCAAAATCGTCCACGACCGTGCCGGTGTGCGGGAGCGCGCCGAAAAACGAAACGGGGAAACTGTTTTTTCCGTCCGTTATAAAAAAATTGCCGTCCTTTTCGTCCAGAAGATAGGGCGATTCGTGCGCGAAGTCGTCGGCGATACTGACGTTGCAATTCGTTTCCGAAAACCTTACGTTCAGGCTGTGCATTATTCCTTTTGTGAAAAAGTCGGGAAATTCCTTATATAATATGGCTTTTGCGTTGTCGCTTGCGCGCATACCTTTGGTCAGGAGTTCCGCCTTATAAAAAATTTGGTCGTTGATATTCATAGGTACCTCAATCGTATTTTATAATATCTTTTCTTTTTTCGCAACCTCAGCGGAAAAATCGTAATCCGAAAATCATAAAAAAATTCAAGAAACCCCTTTTACACGGCGGAATTTAGGTATTTTTAGGGTTTAAAAAATAAAATTAAGAAAAACAGTTCATTTTGATAGGCAAACTATCAACAAGCTTTTTATGAAAAAGGAGGAATTATGGGAGCGAAAGAAAGAAACAAAAATTACGTGCTTGAAAAGGCAAAAGAAGTTTTTTTGGAACGCGGGATCACGGGCGTTTCGATGGCGGACATTGCAAAAGAAGCCGATTTCGGCGTGGCGTCGGTGTATCGCTACTTCGGAAACAGGAATGCGTTGATTATGGAATGCGCCGTGTCCATATGGCAGGACAAACGCGATAAATTGCGCGTCGTTTACGAAAAAAATCTGTCGGAAAGCGGATATGACCAGATCGTCGTGCTTACGAAATATTTTTCGTGGCTTGTCGTGAACGAAAAGTCGTTTTCAAAGTTTTTGCTGTCGCTCGATTCGTTTCTGATGACGGAAGACGCGACGCGGGAAGAAAGGAAGGAATACGACGCGATACTGCTTGAAATTTACAAAATGTTCGAGGGCGCATACAAGACGGGACTTTCCGACAATACGGTCAGGGACATCGGCAGTTTTCAGGACTTTTATTTTGCGGCGACGCAGTCGCTTATCAGTTTGTCTCAAAGGCTCACGATGCGCGGCAACGTCGGCTTTGACGAAGTGTCGTTGCACGACAAAGTGAAACTTCTCGTGAGTATGTTCACAACGTATTTATCAAACGAAAAATAACTTTACCGTCCAATAGTTGACGATAAAACGCAAAAACCGCCGAAACGGCGGTTTTTTGTTTTAAGCAAAAAAATTTTCGGCGTTACAGTCCGAGGAAAATCGACGAATTTCTGAGGCTCACGTCTTTGATTTTATCGTTGATACTTAACGCGTGTTTGTCAAGATTTTGCCCGTCTTCGTCTGATATGTTTTGTGCGCGGAACTCGGCAATGATTTTCCCCGAAACGTCAGCAATAATTTCGTTTTTGAGTTTTGCCTCGCTTGTCGAATTTCCGCATTCGGTAAGGAACGACAATGCCGTTTCGACATCGGACAGGATGGTGAGTTCCCGCATGCCGCGGTATGCCCATTTGTAAAAAGGCTCGTAAACGTTGTTCAGCAAATACACGCACGAAATCGCGCTTTTTACAAATTCGAAAATCGCAAGTTGCGCCGCGCCCGTCTCTTTTCTTGCGATAAGGCGGGGGTAGTTGTATTGTCCGGATTGGCTCATAGAAAGCGCGTGCGCCGCGATTTTTTTCAGACGGACGTCCTCGGGGAATCCTTTTTGCAAAACTTCGCGAATCCTTGAAAACTCGGCGCAGTTATTTATAAACAGCTTGCCCGATACGGCGGTGCGTAGGGCGTATGGCGGGATTTTCAGCCAGTCGAATGCCGTTTCGGGCGCGGAACTTCTGCCGATAATACTTTCGTAAAAGTCTTTGCACGAAAAAACGCCGTGGCGACTGCCGCCCGCGGGCGAAAATTTCAGCCGGGAAAACCCGGAAAAATCGTCGGGAAGTTTATTGTACGCGCGGGTTAAGTCGAACCCGTATTTTTCGTAATCCGCGTCGCTTAAAAAAATGCAGAATCCCGGCTCGAAGTCGTGATCTTTTGAAACGTCGTCGTCGAAAAACAGACACTCGCTGCCTTGACCGACAAGCCCTGCGGACAACGTCGGCAAAAGAAAAGCGAAGTCTTTTTCAAGCATAGGTCTTCCTGCCGACTCGAAATATTTTTCAGACAACTCAACGCCTTTCATAAATACTCCTTGCTCGCGCCGAAAGGTCTTGTGCGTCGATAAATCTTCCTGCGTCGGAAAAGGCGGACGCGCATTTTTCGCACACAAAGGCGTAATATCCGTCGCGCGTTACGCCTTCGTCGTTTAAGAGAGACAGGGCGTTGTCAAGAGCCTTGTCGACGTTTTCGTCGTCAAAGGGATCTTTTCTCAGAAAAGTTGTCGAAAGGTTTGTGTACGTCACCGCTTCGTCCAGCTTGTTCCCGTTGTTTTTCGCAATTTCAAGTGCCTTTTCAAAATACGATATTGCGGTGTTGTAATCGCCCAAATCGGCATATGACAGTGCGGAATTGTTGTATAAACCGCCGAATAGCGAATTATCCGCGTCAAGGTTTTTTGAAAAAACCTTGTTTACTTCGTCGTAAATTTTAAGCGCGCCTTTCGCGTCGCCAAAGGCTTTTTTGTTGGTTGCGACGTTCAGCAAACGTTGCGCCGCTTGTCGTTTCCGCCATATCCGTCTCGTCAATCAGCCGCAAAATTTCGGCGCAATATTTCTCGCTTTCTTCCTTGTTTCCCGTTTTTCTGAAAACCCCGGTAAGTTCGCTCGTCACGACGAGTTCGCCCCGTTTATCGTTCAAGGCTTTTGCCTCGTCAAGCCAGTATCTCAAAAGTTTTTCGGCGGACGCAAGATCGTTTCGTGACAAAAACTCGTCTTCCTTTTCGATAATGCGTTCGACGGGAATCGTCCCGTGAGTTTCGGTTTCGGGATAATAAAACTCTTTGCCGCCGCACGTCGCGCAGGCAGGCTCCTTATAATCGAATTCGTCGATACCCATAGTTTCTCCTTTTGGCGCGACGGCGTGATTGTCGCGCGTTTGACCTGATTCAAGAATAACACAAAATTAACGCCTTGACAACGGACGGCGCAAAGGTTATATTATTACTATTGATATTTATAAATAACATAAGGCGGTATGTTGAAAAAATGATAAGAAGAATAGAGTCGGCGGACAGGGCGGATTATATAAAGTTCGCAAAAGAGTTTTATACGTCGGACGCCGTCACGCACGACGTTCCCGAAGAATACCTGACGCTGACCTTTGAAACGCTTGTCGAAGGCAACCCGTTTTCGGACGGCTATATGATTGAAAGCGACGGCGAAAACGTCGGATACGCTCTCGTTGCGAAAACGTTTTCGCAGGAAGCGGGCGGTATGGTGGCATGGTTTGAAGAATTGTATCTTTCGGAAAAGGCGCGCGGAAAAGGACTCGGCACGCTTGCGTTAATGTACCTTGAAGGCAAGTACGTTTCGGAAGGGTACAAGAGAATAAGGCTTGAATACACGGCGGAAAACGAGCGCGCGGCGAAACTTTATCGACATCTCGGGTTCAAGACGCTTGATTATCTGCAAATGCTGAAAGATTTCAAATAAAAAAGGATTAAGGGATGATTTTCGACGCGGACAAGGTCAGAAAGTGGTCGGAAAAACTCGACAAAAGGTCAAAGGAAAGAAAAAGAGATAAATCCGCCGTGAAAACGAAAGAAACAACAATCAAAATATTGTTCTCGGCAATCGTGTGTGCGCTGATATCGACGACGATGTTTTCAATGAAACCGCCGCGCGCCGTTTCGTACGCCGAAACGGGAAATTGCCCGCACGAATACGACGACGATTGCGACGACGAATGCAATCTTTGCGGCGAAAAGCGCACGCCGAAGCATTATTTCGGCGAATGGACTGTCGTAAAAGAAGCCACCAACGACGAAGAAGGGCTGAAAGAGCGAACGTGCGTCAGGTGCCACGTAAAGCAGCAGGCGATTTTGCAAAAGACCGCCGTCCCCGAACCGCAAAAAGAAAAAATCCTTTCAAAATCGGATATCGCGGGGATTGTCGTCGGAAGCGTGGCGGCAGGGGGACTCGTCGCATTTATCGGGGCGACGCTGATAAAAAAGAGACGCAAAAAATAAGGCGCGCGAAAGTGCGTTTTTATTTTTAATAAAATGTCGAATTTCCTTTTGAAAAACGATTGACAATAATAAAGATTGAGATTATATTTTTGTCGCTATGGAAAACGAAAACGAGCAACTTGTCGTGCCGCCCGAAAGCGAACGGGAAAAAACCGAAGAAGGGCAGACGACAAGCGAAGAAAACGAAATAGTAAGCGTCGAAAACGCAGAAGCGCCGGAAACCGCCGCGCAGACCGCCGCGGACGACAATGCGAAGGATTTGCCGAAAAAGAAAGGTCAGCGCGATATGACGGAAGGCGTCATCTGGAAACAAATTCTGGCGTTTGCGCTGCCGATACTTTTGTCCAACGTCATACAGCGGTTGTATAACGCGGTCGACTCCATCGTCGTAGGGCGGTTTGTCGGGCACGAAGCGCTTGCGGCGGTTGGCAGCAACAACAGCATCATCAACGTTTTCGTGTCGCTGTTTTTGGGAATATCCGTGGGCGCGGGCGTTGTCGTCGCGCAATACTACGGCGCAAAGGACGATGAAAAACTCAAAAAATCCGTGCAGACCTGTGCGTTTCTGGCGATTGTTTCGGGCATAGTGCTGACAATCGGCGGATACTTTCTTGCGGAGCCCATATTAAAGCTCGTTCACACCCCCGAAAACGTAATGGCGCTGAGTCGCGAATATTTGCAGATTTATTTCTTGGGCGTTCTCGGCGCACTTATATACAATATGGGGTCGGGCGTGATACTCGCGGTCGGCGACAGCAAGCGGCCGTTTTTGTATTTGCTGTTCGCGTGCTGCTTGAATATCGCGCTGGACGTAGTGTTCGTAAAGAATCTCGGAATGGGCGTTGCGGGCGCGGCATGGGCGACGCTTATTTCGCAATACGTATCGGCGATTCTGGTCACGTTAAGGCTTCTTCTGACAAAACAGAACTATAAACTGTCGTTTCGGCATTTTAAGATTGACAAGCCGATTCTCAAACATATTCAAAGTCGGTCTTCCCGCGGGGTTGCAGTCAAGCATGTACAGCGTCGGGAACCTGCTTATCCAGTCAAGTCTGAACACCTTCGGCTCGGTCGTTATGGCGGGCTGGGTTGCCGCGATGAAAGTGGACGATTTCACCTATGCTCCCATTTGTTCCTACGGCATGGCGATGAACAGTTTCGTCGGACAAAACGCCGGCGCAAAGCGCATGGACCGCGTAAAGAAAGGCTTTTACACCGCGCTTATTATGAGCGTCGTTACGGCGGTCGTAATCATCGTACCCGTGCTGATTTTAAGGGGCGACGTCGTTCGCATATTCAATAAGGAAGCGGACGTCGTGAGCGTAGGCTCGGACATCATTCTGCACATCTGCCCGTTTTACGTGATTTTCGGTATGTGCGAAGTTTTCTCGGGCACGCTGAAAGGGCTTTCAAAGTCGCTGACGGCGTTTATAATCACGTTTGTCGGCATACTCTTGACAAGGATAATCTGGCTTTACACGGCGGTGCTTATGACGCACAATCTCACGGTATTGTTTATGATTTACCCGATAAGTTGGGTTGTGACCGCCGCGATATACTTCATATACCTTGCCGTCAAAAAATGGGACGGAATGCTCGATATGACCGCGGAAGACAGGTTTATCGAAAAACTCAGACATATCGGCAAAAAGAAAACCGCGTGAAAACGCAAAAAGAAATATCGTTTGTTTTATAAAACATATAATATAATAAATATACAGACGGCGAAAAAACTAAAAAATCGTAAAAACATTTTGAAAACCCCTTGACAAACTAATAAAGGGGTTTTATAATTACAAACAGTTGAACAGTTATTCAAATGTTTGACAAAAGGAAAAAGAAAAATGAAAGAAACAAAAATCGAACAAAACGAATTTTGCGAAGAAGTGCACGCGCACGACGAAACGGTGCAGAAGGTCAAAGCAAGCCTTTCCGACGCCGATTTATTGTTTGACGTTGCGGAACTTTTCAAAATCTTCGGCGACAGCACCCGCGTCAATATCCTTGCGACGCTTTCAAAAAACGAACTGTGCGTATGCGACGTCGCGGCGGTGCTTAATATGACGGTCAGCGCGGTATCGCATCAACTCAGGATTCTTCGCCACAACAAACTCGTGAAGGCGAGAAGAAGCGGCAAAGAAGTGTTTTATTCGCTTGCGGACAACCACGTCGTGAAGATTCTGGAACTTGCAATCGACCACGTAAAAGAGTAAAAAATCAAAGAGGTAACAAATATGAAAAAGACGGTAACCATTAAAGACATCGACTGTGCAAACTGCGCCGCAAAAATCGAACGCGACGTGCAAAAAATCAACGGCGTTAAAAGCGCAAGCCTGAATTTCTTCGGACAGCGCCTGCAATTCGAATGTGACGAAGAAGATTACGAAAGAATCGCAAAAGAAATCGTGCATTGTGCAAAGAAAGTCGAACCGGATTGCGTAATATTGGGTTTATAATACAAAAATGAAAGATAAAGATAAGAAAAAGTTATCAAAAAACCAAATAAGGCTCATACGTTTTTGTGTGTGTCTTGCTGCGTTTATCGTGCTTTACGCCGTAGGCAAGACCGTCGGTATGCCGTGGTACGTGGGACTTGCGACGTATCTTGTCGTGTACTTCGCGATAGGCTACGACGTGCTGTACCGCGCCGCGAGAAACATCGTGCACGGGCAGGTTTTCGACGAAAACTTTTTAATGTGCGTGGCGACGGTGGGCGCGTTTGCAATCGGCGAATATCCCGAAGCCGCGGCGGTAATGCTTTTTTATCAGCTTGGCGAACTGTTTCAGGATTACGCCGTCGGAAAGAGCAGGAAATCCATTGCGTCTCTTATGGATATCCGCCCCGACAAGGCTGTAATATTTAAGGACGGACAGGAAACCGAAGTCGCGCCCGAAGAAGTTAAAATCGGCGACGTTATCGTCGTGAAAGCCGGCGAAAAAATCCCCGTCGACGGTGTGGTGATAAAGGGCAGCGGCAGTCTCGATACGTCCGCGCTCACCGGCGAAAGCGTGCCGCAAACCGTGTCTGAAAACAGCATTGTTTTAAGCGGCGCTATCAACCTTTCCAGCGTTTTGTATATCCGCGCCGAGAAAGAGTTTTACGACAGCACCGTCGCAAAAATTCTCGACATGGTGGAAAACGCTTCCGCAAAGAAAGCGAAAGCCGAAACTTTATCACAAGATTTGCAAGATATTACACCCCCGCGGTCGTTATCACGGCGGTTGTACTTGCGATTCTGCCCCCGCTCGTCATCAATATGAGAAGCGGCGCGGTCTGGATCTCGTGGCTCAATCGCGCGCTTACGTTCCTTGTTATCAGTTGTCCGTGCGCGCTTGTCATCAGTGTTCCGATGTCGTTTTTCGGCGGTATCGGCTGCGCGTCCAGAAAGGGTATACTTTCAAGGGAACGAGTTATCTGGAACTTATCGACAAGGCAAATATATTCGTGTTTGACAAAACCGGCACGTTGACGAAAGGTACTTTCGACGTCAAAAAGGTTATCCCCGCGGAAAACCGCGACGAAATCCTGCGCGTTGCGTGCATCGCCGAAAGCGGCAGCCTGCACCCCATCGCAAAAAGCATTTACAAAGCGTACGGAAAGCCCGTCGACAGTTCCGAATATCAAATCACGGAACGCTCGGGACGCGGTATGGAAGCGACGGGACCCGAAGGGCGTATACTTTGCGGCAGCGGCAGATTGCTTGTCGAAAACGGCGTTGCGATTATCCCCGTCGAAGAAGTCGGAAGCGTGGTGTACGTCGCAAAAGACGGTCAATATCTCGGCGCGATTCTGATTGCGGATACCGTCCGCGACGACGCGAAAGAAGTCATAAAAGAACTGAAAGCGCAGGGCGCAAAAACCGTCATGCTTACGGGCGATAACGAAAAATACGCCCGTGCGGTCGCCGAAGAAGTCGGCATCGACAATTTCAAATTCGGTCTTCTTCCCGCGGACAAAGTCGTCGAAATGGAAGCAATCATGGAAAATAAGGGCAAAAAAGACAAGGTCGTGTACGTCGGCGACGGCGTCAACGACGCCCCTGTCCTTATGCGTGCAGACGTCGGCGTTTCAATGGGCGGCGTAGGCAGCGACAGCGCGGTCGAAGCGTCGGATATGGTGCTTATGCACGACAACCTTACAGGGCTTGTTTCGGCGCGGAAAATCAGCAAAAAAACCCTTAAACTCGCATACGAAAACATCGTGTTCATATTGCTTGTCAAAGCCGTCGTGCTTATTCTCGGCGCGCTGGGCATAGCGAGTATGTGGCTTGCGGTGTTTGCGGACGTGGGTGTGGCGGTGTTGGCTACGCTCAATTCTATGCGTGCCCTTCGCTCGAAATAAAACGGCGACAATTCGCGCCTTTTTGAGTTTTTCCGAGAACCTGAAAATCCGTGTACGCATTAGTACACTAGGATTTTCAGAACCTCGTAAGAAACGTCAAAAATCCATCAAATTTTCGCCGTTTTAGGGAGAGTGAAGATTCTGACTTTTTAGGGAATGAAATAATATACAAATTCTCGTCGTTTTATGGAAAGTGAAGATTCTGACTTTTTATGAGAAGTTTATTTTTTAACTAAATCTTAACTTCGGATTAAAGTAATCTTTAACTTGCGCGGTTATGATTAAGCCATAAAGTTTCATAACATAATTTTCTCCCATTATTGAGAAGGGGCGTCCAAAGAGGGCGCTCTTTTTCTTTTGGCGCGTGCGGGCAATAAAGTTGCCTTTTTTGTAATTGCATATTATAATAGACAGATGTAAGAGGATTCAAAATCGACCGTATGTTTTTATTGCTTGCGTTAATTTATCTTATTTTCATATCGCTGGGGCTTCCCGATTCGCTTTTCGGAGCGGCGTGGCCGGTCATGCACGTTGACTTCAACGTGAACGAAAGTTTCGCAAGCATATATATGATAATCACCGCGGTCGGCTCGGGCGGCGTAAGTTTTATTGCGGGGCCGCTGATCAGAAAATTCGGTACGGGCAAAGTAACGGTGGTGTCGATTTTGCTTACCGCCGTCGGCATGCTTGTCATCGGTTTCGGTGCATATCGCGATGGCGATTTGCGGTTCCATACTTATGGGGTTTGGCGCGGGCGCAATCGACACGGGGCTCAACAACTACGTTTCGACGCATTATAAGGCGCGGCATATGAACTGGTTGCACGCGTTCTGGGGCGTGGGAGTTACGTTAAGCCCGATAATTATGGGCGCGTTTCTGGACCAGAACAACAACTGGCGCGGCGGATACAGATGCGTGTCGTGCATACAGTTCGCGATATTCGCGGCTTCGCTTTTTTCGTTGCCGCTTTTTAAGAAGTACGAACACTCCGTGACGGTTGAAACGCTTGACGGGGCGGCGCCCGACGAAGGCGAAGAAGAAAACGAAAATACGACGAAAGAACAGGCGGAAGAAGACGGCGAAAAGCCGAAAAAGAAGAAGCCTGCAATTTTTGAAATATTGAAAATCAAAGGCGTGGCGTGGGCGGTTTTGTCGCTTGGCATTTACACTTCGATGGAATTTCTGATCGGCACGTGGGGCGCAAGCTACGCCGTCAACACAAAGGGCGTATCGCCCGCAGACGCCGCTCGCTGGGTGTCGCTGTATTTCGGCGGAATTATGGCAGGAAGGGTAATCAGCGGGTTTATCTCTTATAAATTTGACGATAAAGTCCTTATTCGGTTGGGAATTATCGTCATGACAATCGGAATGATAGTGTTTGCGTTGCCCATCGGGAAATACTCGCTTGTGGGGCTTCTGCTCATCGGCACGGGCTTTGGTCCGGTGTTCCCGTCGACGATACACGCAGTACCGTTCAGGTTCGGCACGAAGTATTCCGCGGACATTACGGGAATACAGATGGGCGGCTCTTACGCAATCGGCTGGGCGGTGCAGCTCACGTTCGGATTCGTCGCGCAAAAGGGTGGTTTTTTGTTCATGCCGTACTTACTGCTTGCGTTTGCGGCGGCGCTGCTTATCGTAAGCGAAATCACGAACAAAGTCACCGCAAAACACAAAGTCGCGGCGGAGCAAATATCGTAAAAAATGAAACAGCGCGTTAAGAAATCGTTGATAATCGTTGCAATCGGCGTGGTGGTAAACGTCGCGCTTGCGCTCATCAAAATGTACGTCGGGCTTTCAAGCAACAGTCTTTGCATAATGCTGGACGCGATCAACAACTTTTTTGACATTTTGACGGCGATAGTGGCAGGGGTAGCGTTTTGCACGCTTCTTATCCCGCGCAGCGAAAAGGCGCCGTACGGCTACGGCAGGACGGAGTATCTTGCGGGGTTTATCGTCGCGGCGACTTCGGTCGTGGTCGGCGGGCTGTTTCTGATAAGGTCGCTTAACCGCATGGCGATGCCCGAGCCGGTATGGTTCGGTGTAAAAAGTTGCATATTGATATCGGTGACCGTGCCGGTAAACTCGGACTGGGGCTTACCTACTATTTTGCCGACAAGAAGATGAAGTCGCCTGCGCTCAAAGCCTTGGCGATTGACAGTTTTATGGACGTCGGCATAACGGTGACTTCGGTGGTGTCGTTTGCGGTGTCTGCTCGCGTTGACTACGCCGCGGACGCGATTGTCGGCATCGTCATAAGCATTGCGGTTATCGTATTTGCGATAAAGGCGGTTGCCGAAAACGTGAAATCGGTCGTTCTGGGCGACGGCGCGGCGAAAGAGAAGGAAGCAATCTTCACAGAGTGCGAAAAGGCGGGCGTTACCGTCCTGAAAACCGACTTGCACGACTACGGATACGGCTCGAAAGCGGGCGTCGTTATCGTGAAAAACGGCGACGAAAACGTATTTTCCGACATTTCCCGAAAAGTTCGCGAAAAAACAGGCGCGGAAATTAAATTTATCATTGAAAATAACGGCGAAAACGCCGAAGAACAAAATAACTGAGGTGAAGATATGAGAAAGAAGAAATTCGACGAAACGAACGACGTTTCTTTCAGCGTGGAAACAACCGAATTCGGCACGCGTGAAAAGAGAAAGAAAGAGAAAAAGGTCCTTTCGCCCGAAGAAAAGAAAGCGTACGATAAAAGCGCTGATTATCACGGCAAGCGTCGTGCTTGTCCTTGCGATATTCTTTGGCGGTTGCGCGATAAGTTCGGCTGTCGGCACGAAGTCGCTTATCAAGCAAGGGCAGAGCTTTGACAAAGTCGAATATACCGAGGAGCACAAGCAGATTGTGCCTACTTTCGACAAGGAACTCGGCTATTACGTGTTTGAAAATAAGGACGGGCGCGAGTTCAAGGTGTTGCAGTTCACCGACGTCCATATCGGCGGCGGCGCGTTTTCGCACAAAAAGGACGCGT
Source organism: Clostridiales bacterium (assembly GCA_022009995.1). Taxonomy (GTDB): domain Bacteria; phylum Bacillota; class Clostridia; order Christensenellales; family CAG-917; genus CAG-349. The sequence goes on along the minus strand of CP091734.1, from coordinate 522,484 downwards.
GGGCAATGAACGCCGTCGCGACGATGATACAAAAGGAAAAACCCGACTTTGTCGTGGTCACGGGCGACATCGCGTACCCCGTACCTTTCCAGTCGGGCACGTTCAATAACAAACGCCACGATGATTTTCGCGGAAATGATGGAAACCCTCGGCGTGTACTGGACGTTCGCGTTCGGCAACCACGACACCGAGTATTACAGCCGTTATTCGCGCGTGGATATCTGCAACTATTATAAGGAAAGAAACTTTAAGTACTGCTTGTTCGACGCGGGCGTTTGCGACGAAAAGGACTATATCGGCGACGACGCAATGGGCTTCGGCAACAATATGTTCGTGGTCAAAAATTCGGACGGCAGCATCAATCAGGCGCTCGTAACGTTCGACAGCCACAGCTACATCGACGGCGACTACTTCGGCGCGGCGTGGAAATACGACAATATCCACCAGTGCCAGGTCGATTGGTATGTGAGAGAAATTCAAAAACTTAAAGCGGCAAACGACAATAAACCCGTCAACAACCTTGTGTTCTTCCACATTCCGCTGCGCGAATACCGCGACGCCTGGGCGAACGTAATCGACAAAATCGGCGATGACGGAAAACCGAAAGCCGGCGAGATATTTGAGTCCGACCGCGGCACGACAGAGTTTATCTACGGCACCAAGGGCGAGTCCGACGGGAAGAAAAACGGTCAGCGCACCTACGGCGTCTTCTGCGGAATGCGTACGGACGAACTGTTCGAGGCAGGGCTTGAAAACGATATGCAGGGCGTCTTCTGCGGTCACGACCACTACAACAACTTCTCCGTAAACTACACGCCGAAGGGCGCAACCCGCTCCATTCGCTTGACGTACGGCATGTCCATCGACTATCTCGCCTACGTCAGCGTCAGGGATCACGCACAACGCGGCTGCACGCAAATCTTACTGAAAGCCGATAACTCCTTTGAATGCGCCCCCAAGAACTACTATAAGGACTACAACGTGACTCCCGAAAAACCCGAAAGGAAGAAATAACGTTTCCGCAATTCCAGACTACAAAAAGGCTTGCCACGCGGCAAGCCTTTTTCATTGCGTTGTTCGGCGTGCCGATGTCATAAAACTGTTTGTTTTTTTCTGGCATACAACAAAAACAGAAAATTTTTCATAAGCTCGTTGACAAACGGAAAGGGTGCCGATTTATAATTTATAATATACGCGCGAAGATTTTCGTCTTGGGGGCGATATTTTAACAAACGAAAAACAATCGTGGAGTGTTTGATAACAAGTCGCGCGTTTTCGCGATATCGTTTCGGGAAAGGCAAGGGGGCATTATGCACAAAGAAAGCAAACTCGCAAAAAACAAGGCGTTCGGAATCTTTCTGATGATTCTCGGCGTGTTCGGTTTTCTGATTATCATACACAGGCTGTGCTGTTACAAGTTCGAATATGACGAAAAATTCAGCCCCGTAGATTACGGAAATTTAATATCCTGTCTTTCTTCACAATTCAATCCAACGTGTTCGTATACGTGTATCTTATTTGCGCGGGGCTTGCGTCTCTCGGCGTCGAGGGGGCAAAGAAGGTTGCGTACAATCCGCTTGTCGGCGCAATGGCAACGACGTATATCCTTGTTACCGGGCTCGTATACACCGCGGGTATTCCCATGGGATTTACTCCGCCGTTCAAGTGGGGCGATTCCTACCACGCGATGAGCAGTTTCATTCAGGTGTATTTCCATATGATTATCCCGCCGATTATGCTGATACTGTGGTTTTTCCCGTTCACGGACAGGCGCACGAATCATAAGACGGTATGGGCGTTTGCGATATATCCGTTTGTGTATTCGCTCTTTTCCATAATCCGGGGCGCGGTGGGAATGCACTTTTATCCTTATCCGTTTTATCGTCCCGAATTTATATGGTCGATATTCTCAAAAGGCGACGTCAATTATCCGCTTGCGTATTTTCTGATGTTCATCGTGCTTATGGCGGGAATGTTGCTGTTTGTCGGCATAGGCAGGCTTATGATGTTCATAAATGACAAAATGATAAGTAAAACGTTTTGCCGTGGCGACGAGTGCACGGTGAGCGAACAAAGCGACGCGGACGCCGGTTAAGTCTTCCGATATTCGGTTGTTGACTTTGGGGCGAAATGGTGATATTCTATCGTTGCAAAAAAGGAGAAAAAATGAAAGCGGCAATTATAGGGCTGGGCGTTATCGGAAAGGTTCATTACGACGTTTTGAAAAGACAGGGTGAAGACATAGTTGCACTTTGCGACATAGATGCGGCGAAGTTGAACGGCTACGACAACGTCAAAAAATATTTCGACTACAAGAAGATGCTGGATGAAGAGCAAATCGACGTCGTGCATATTTGCACGCCGCACTATCTGCACGCCGATATGACGATATACGCGCTTGAAAGAAACGTGAACGTTTTATGCGAAAAACCGCTGTGCATAAGGAAAGAAGACGTCGCGCGGATTATCGACGCGGAGAATAAGTCCGAGGCGATGCTCGGCGTATGCCTGCAAAACAGATTTAATAAATCCAGTCAATTTGTCAAAAGGTATTTTCAAAACAAAAAAATCGATTTCGCTTTCGGCAACGTGTTGTGGCATCGCGACAAGGCGTATTATGCGTCGGGAGAATGGCGGGGCAAAAAAGAAACCGAAGGCGGCGGAGTGCTTATCAATCAGGCAATACATACGCTTGATCTGATGCAATGGATTTGCGGTGAGCCGACGAGCGTCCTCGCCAACACGTACAATTATTCGCTTAAAGACGTCATCGAGGTGGAAGACACCGCCGTCGCGCTGTTCAAAGGCGACACGGATTTTGAGTTTTTTGCCACTAATACCGCAAAAACCGATTTACCGGTCGAAATACGTTTCATTGCAGGCGGCGATATCGTTACGCTTTATCCCGACAAGGTGCTTATCAACGGCGACGTCGCCGATATCGAAAACGAAATCGAATGGAACGGGAAACGCGCCTACGGCAACGGACACGAGAAACTTATCGGTCATTTTTACGATTGCGTCGCGAAAAAAGAAAAATTTCCGATTGACGGCAGCGAAGCGGCAAAATGCGTGAAGGAAGTCCTTTCCGCGTATGCAAGCGACGGAAAACTCGTTGAAATATAAAAGAAAAATCGTATTCAGGAAAAAACCGTAAAAACAGCCCGGGCGGGCTGTTTTTTATTGCAAATTTTCAATTAAGGTTGCAAATTTATCGACGCGTAAAATTGCTTCGGCGTTATGCCGAACTCGTTTTTGAACGCGCGGAAAAAGTGTGTATAATCCGAGAAACCGCATTTTGCAAACACTTCGGTTATCGGGAAGCCTTCTTCGATAAATTGTTTTGATAAGACCAGCCGTTTTTTAAGGATATATCGGTGGGGGGAAGTGTTGGTGTATTCCTTGAAAATGTGCGCGAAGTAGTATTTGTCCACGAACAACGCAGACGCGATTGCGTCCAGGGAAAGATCTTGCGAGATATGTTCGGAAATATAATCAATGGCTTTTGTCACGCAGGGATTTGCTTTTCCCAATATGGTGAAATCGTCGCGGTTTTGCAAGAAATACTGTCCCAGCAACACAAGCAAAGCCTTTATGCGCTCTTCGTTTTCGATGTCCGCGCCGAAGTCGCCGGATTGTGAAACGGAAAAACCGTCCAGAATATGGCGGATTTTGTCCGAAACCGCACTGTTGCGGATAAGAAAAGCGTTGTGTTCGTGCGCCTGCAAAAAACAGGTGTTCAGGTCGGTTTTTGCGGTTGAGATGCGTTTCAAATATCGTTGATTGAGCCACACGACAAAGCGTTCGTACGTCATTGCGGAGTCTTTGATGTCAAGCTGATGAAGTTTGTTGGGCGGAATCAACAGCACGTCGCCCGGGCGCAGGGAATACTTGCAATCTTCCACGATGTACGACGCAGAACCCTGCAAAAAGAAATAGATTTCCGAAAAATCGTGAGAATGCATTTCCACCGTTTTGAAATCCTTGTCTTTTTTGTGATGCACCTCGTAAGTCGAGTTGCTCATTTGTTGATTTTCGTATTTTGTTCCGCTCATACCATAACAATACTCCAAAACCGCAAGATATGCAAGTAAAAAAGCAAAAAATAAAATTTACTATGCAAAAGTTGTGTGATAAAATATTTTAATAAGGAGAAAGGAAAATGGGATTTTTTGATGAAAATCTTTTGCTGACCGGCGACACCGCGCGAGGAATTTACAAAAGCATTGCGGATTTGCCGATTATCGACTATCACTGTCATCTCAACGAAGCGGATATTAAAAACGACAAGAAGTTTTCCGACATAGGGGAACTGTGGCTTTCGGGCGACCATTACAAGTGGCGCGCGATGCGTCTTTCAGGCATTGACGAAAGTTATATCACGGGCGACCGCTCTTACGAAGAAAAGTTTTTGAAATACGCAAAGATTATGCCAAAACTTTTCGGCAATCCGCTTTATTACTGGACGCATATGGAGCTTAAACAAATTTTCGGCATTACGGAGCCTTTGAACGAAGACAGCGCAAGCCGTATTTACGAAAAAGCAAACGAAATTCTGCAAGGGCTCAGCGTGCAAAAACTGCTTGAAAAATTCAGGGTGGAGTATATCGCAACCACCGACGATCCGTTTTCCGATTTATCTTGCCACGGCGACATAAACGGGGTGAAGGTGCGCCCGACGTTCCGTCCCGACAGATGTTTTTCGGAAGGCGTCGACAAGGTGCAACTTGAAAAGAGATTGGATTATTTCGTTTCCAAAGGCTGCAAAATCGCAGACCACGGATTCGATGATTTTTCCGACACGCAAAATATCGAATGGCTGATTGAAAAATGCTTTGAAAAGGGAGTCGTTTTGCAGCTGCATTTCGGCACTTTCCGAAACGTCAACACCGCGGCGTTTAACAAAATAGGGAAAGACAGCGGGTTTGACGTTTTCAGGGCAAACGTTGATACAGACGCCCTTGCACGACTTCTTGACAAAATGTACACAAAACTTGGGGATTTGCCAAATCATACTTTATCCGCTCAACGACGAATGTTTAAGGGCGGTTTGTGCGATTTCAGGCGCATTTCCCAACGTTATTGTCGGTGCGGCGTGGTGGTTTAACGACACCGTATCGGGCATAAAAAGACAACTTGAAACCGTGTCGGAATATGCGGTTCTCGGCACGAATCTCGGCATGCTTACCGACAGCAGATCGTTCAGTTCGTACGTGCGATTTGATTTTTACCGAAGGATACTTTCATCGTTTATCGCAGATAAGATCGACCAGGGCGAGTATGACGAAAAGTCTGCGCTTGCGCTTGCAAAGATATTGCATACAACAACGTAAAGGAGGTTTTGGGACTGTGAAAATGACCTTCCGCTGGTATGGAGAAAACGATTGCATACCGCTGAATTACATAAAACAAATACAGGGAATGAGCGGGGTTGTGACCGCCGTTTACGACACGCCCGTCGGAGAAGTCTGGAAAGAAGAAAAACTTGAAAGGCTCAAAAATCTTGCAAACGACGCGGGGCTTGATATGGAAGTTATCGAGTCCGTCCCCGTGCACGAAGACATAAAACTCGGCAAACCTACGAGAGACAAGTATATCGAAGCGTACAAGCAAAATATCATCAACTGCGGGAAAGTCGGCGTCAGGTGCATTTGTTATAATTTTATGCCCGTTTTCGACTGGCTAAGGACAGACCTTTATTTCAAGCATAAAGACGGCTCGACGTCGCTTGCTTACGATCACGAAAAACTGCTTGCGCTCGATCCCAAAAACCTGCATTTGCCGGGCTGGGACGAAAGTTATTCATTGATAGAACTCAATAAACTTCTGGACGAATACAAGGGAATCACGCACGAGAAACTGTTTGAAAACCTTGTGTATTTTCTGAATGCGATTATGCCTGCCTGCGACGAAGCGGGCGTCGATATGGCGATACATCCCGACGATCCGCCGTGGGATATGTTCGGTTTGCCCAGAATTATTTGCAAAGAAGAAGACTACGATAAGTTGTTTAAGGCGGTACCGAATAAGCACAACGGAATAACGTTCTGCACGGGAAGTCTGGGTGCGGGCAGGTTCAACGATCTTCCGAAAATGGCGGCAAAATATGCAAACAGGATTTATTTCGCGCACCTTCGTCAGTTGAGATACGACGGAGAAATAAATTTTTACGAAAACGGACATCAGACCGACTGCGGAAACGTCGACGTGTACGCGATAGTCAAGGCGCTTGTCGAAAACGGGTTTGACGGATACGTTCGTCCCGACCACGGCAGAAACGTGTGGGGCGAAGACGCAAAGCCCGGATACGGACTGTTTGACAGAGCGATGGGCGCGTGTTATCTCACGGGACTGTTCGAGGCGGTTGAAAAGGATATAAAAGGAGAGAAAAAATGAAAGTTCCTTTCAAAGTTGATTTAAGTGACAAAATTGTTGCAATTACGGGCGCGGGCGGCGTGATTTGCTCGGAATTTGCCCGTGCGCTTGCGGAGTGCGGCGCAAAAGTTGCGCTTCTGGACGTAAACTTCGACGCGGCGAAAAAAGTCGCGGACGAGATTGGCGAAAACGCGTTTGCCGTCAGGTGCAACTGCCTTGACAAAGACGAAATCAAAAAGCCAAAGAAGAAGTTGTCAAAAAGTTCGGACAAGTCAACTTCCTTATCAACGGCGCAGGCGGAAATAATCCCAAAGCGACCACCGACAACGAAGTTATGACGGCGGATCTTGAAGGCGCGAAAGACTTTTTCGCCCTTGAAGAAAGCGGGCTTAAATTCGTGTTTGACCTTAATATTACGTCGGCGTTTCTTGTGACGCAGGTGTTTGCAAAAGACATGGTCAAAACAGGCGGGAACATCATCAATATTTCGTCGATGAACGCGTTCAGACCGCTCACCAAAATCCCTGCATACAGCGCGGCGAAAGCGGGCGTATCCAATTTTACCGAATGGCTTTCCGTGCATTTTGCGCCGTGTAATATTCGTTGCAACGCAATCGCGCCGGGATTTTTCGTGACAAATCAGAACAGGACGCTTTTGTTCAATGCGGATGGCACGCCGACGGCAAGAACGGGCAAGATTCTGAACGCAACGCCGATGAAAAAATTCGGCGAAATAAGAGACCTTATCGGTTGTCTGTTGTGGCTTGCCGACGACAAAGCAAGCGGATTCGTAACGGGTGCGGTTATCCCCGTTGACGGCGGATTCTCGGCATACAGCGGAGTGTAATATGAAACAAGTAATTCCCGTTGTCGTCATAAACGACGAAAAAGAAACGATAGAAATTCTCTCGAAATTGAGAGAAGGCGGCATAAACTGTGCGGAAATCACCTTCCGTACGGCGTGCGCGAAAGAAGCAATCGCAATCGGCACGAAAGCCTTTGAAGATATGAATATCGGCGCGGGTACGGTTATCAACGCCGAGCAGGCAAAAAGCGCGGTACAGGCGGGCGCAAAGTTCATCGTGTCCCCGGGGTTTTCCAACGAAGTGGCTCGCTATTGTACAGACGAGAAGATTCCGTATTATCCGGGGTGTGTGACTCCCACCGAGATTATGCGCGCGCTCTCGTACGGACTGAACGTCGTTAAGTTTTTCCCGGCGGGCGTATATGGCGGTCTGAAAGCGATGAAAGCATTGTCGGCGCCGTTCCCGCAGGTCAGATTTATACCGACGGGCGGTGTGGATTTGAGCAATTTGAAAGAATATCTTGATTTCGATAAGGTGTACGCCGTCGGCGGCTCTTTTATGATGAAAGGCGATATCGTAAAAAACTGTAAGGAGATTGTAAAGATATGCGAGTTGTGACGTTTGGAGAAATAATGCTTCGTCTGGCACCCGAAAACTATTTGCGGTTCGTACAGGCGGACAGGCTTGAAGCGACTTTCGGCGGTGCGGAAGCGAACGTTGCCGTGTCGCTTGCAAATTTCGGCGACGACGTTTCGTTTGTGAGCAAACTTCCGTCCCACGAGATAGGACAAAGCGCGATAAACTCCCTTCGCAAATTCGGCGTCGGCACGTCGTTTGTCGCAAGGGGCGGCGAGCGAGTCGGCATTTATTACTGCGAAAAGGGCGCGAGCCAACGCCCGAGCAAAGTCATATACGACAGGGCGGGCAGTGCAATCGCAATCGCAACCGACGACGACTTCGACTGGGACAAAATTTTCGACGGCGCAAAATGGTTCCACTTTACGGGAATCACGCCAGCGCTTTCCGACACGCTTGCAGGCATTGTCTTGAAGGCTGTCAGAATCGCAAAAGAAAAAGGAATAACCGTGTCGTGCGACCTGAATTTCCGCAAAAAACTTTGGAGCAAGGAAAAAGCGAAAGAAGTTATGAGCGAGATTTGCAAGTACGTCGACGTGTGTATAGCAAACGAAGAAGACGCAAAAGACGTGTTCGGAATCGAGGCGGAAAACACCGATATCGAAAGCGGCAAACTCAACGAACAAGGTTACGTTTCGGTTGCGAGACAACTTGTCGATAAGTTCGGCTTTAAGGCGGTTGCAATCACGTTAAGAGAAAGCATAAGCGCAAACGACAATAATTGGTCGGGAATGCTGTACACGGACGGCAAAGCGGTGTTCAGCAGAAAATACGCAATGCATATCGTGGACAGAGTCGGCGGCGGAGACAGTTTCGGCGCAGGGCTCATTCATTCGTTGCTTGCAGGCAAACGCGAGTGACGCGATTGAATTTGCAGTTGCCGCAAGCTGTCTGAAACACTCGATCGAGGGCGATTACAACATGGTTTCAAAAGAAGAAGTCGAAGCACTCGCAAACGGAAACGCAAGCGGAAGAGTGCAAAGATAAAAAGGATACTATTATGAATGAAATTACAATATCAGGGTTTTATGATGAAATAAGCAGTGCATTAAGTACTCAAATCGCCGTTTTGCACCAACTCGGCGAAACTTATATGTGCCCGAGAAACGTGGACGGCAAGAACATTGCGGACTATACGTTTGAAGAATTCCAGGAAAAGATTTTCCCCGTGTTGAAAAAGGAAGGCGTGAAGTTTTCGTCCATCGGTTCGCCGATAGGAAAAGTCGGCATCGACGACGAAGAAGGCTTTGAGAAACAAAAGAAACAACTTGCGGAACTCGTGAAAATCGCAAAACTTACGGGGTGCGAATACATCAGGGTATTCTCCTTCTTTTACGGCGACAAAAATCCGAAAGATTGCACGGAGAAAGTTATTGCCCGCCTCAAAGAAATGCTGAAAATCGTCAAAGGCAGCGGAGTGAAACTTCTGCACGAAAACGAGAAAAAAGTTTACGGCGACGTGCCCGAAAGAGTTCTGGAAATTTACAACGCGATTAACGACGAAGATTTCGTTTTGTGTTTGACGCAAGCAACTACGTCCAGTGCGACGTCAATCCGAAAACGGCGTTCGATATGCTGAAAGATTACGTCGTTTATTATCATATCAAAGATTGCTCGAAATACAAGGTCGAAGTCCCCGTCGGCACGGGCGAAGGGTGCTATCCGTACATTCTGGGCGAACTGAAAAAGCGGGGCTATCACGGCTTTATGACGCTTGAACCGCATACTTTCAAATACGCGATATTCAAGCCGATTGTCAATTTCGTCCCGTTTGCGGCACTTGCGATGAAAGATTATTTCAAGGCGTTCAGGCTTATCGACAAGAAAATGCACAGAAACTATTTTGCGTGCGCGTCAAGAAAACAAGTTTTCTTGTGGCAATACTACAATTTGAAAAAACTACTTAAAGAGGTGGAATAATGGATAAGAAAGAAATCAGGTACGGCATTGTAGGAATCGGTAAACAAGGCACGTTTTACACAAAGATATTCACCAAGCTCAGCGGGCTCGTAAAAGGTGCAAAGCTTACGGCGGTGTGCGACATTTTGCCTGAACGTCGCAAGTACGCCGAAGAAAACCTCAAAGACGTAAAGTCTTTGATAACTATCAGGATATGTTTGCGTCGGGACTTATCGACGTCGTTATGGTCGAAACCCCGCACTATTTCCACCCGCAAATCGCAATCGACGCGATGAAAGCAGGGCTGAACGTGCTCTGCGACAAGCCTGCGGGCGTTTACACAAAACAAGTCAGAGAAATGAACGAAGAAGCGAAAAAGCATCCGGAACTGCTTTTGGAATGATGTTCAATCAGCGCACGAATCCGTTGTACATAAAAGCCAAAGAGATTATCGACAGCGGACGTCTCGGAAAACTCACGCGTATCGTATGGATAATAACAAATTGGTATCGTCCGCGTGCGTATTATGCACAAGGCGGCTGGCGCGGTACGTGGTGGGGTGAAGGCGGCGGCGTACTTCTCAATCAATGCCCCCACCAACTCGATTTATTCACCTGGCTTGCGGGGCTTCCCGTCAGCGTAACGGCAACGGCGTCGACCGTCGGCCGCGATATCAGCGTTGAAAACGACGTGACGGCTTATTGCAAGTTCGCAAACGGCGCAACGGGTGTGTTTATTACCTCGACTCACGACGCGCCCGGCACGAATCGCCTTGAAATCACCGGGGAAGGCGGAAAATCGTTATTGAAAAAGGCAAGCTCGTTTTCACCGAAAACGAAGAAATGGAGCCGGCTTTTTCGGAACATAACACCGTGTTTATGGGCAAGCCGAAAACTAAGAAATATACCTATCGCGGAATCGGGCATTATCTTGCCGTCACGAAATATCCGCCTCAGCACGTCGGCATAATCAAAAACTATACCGATTATCTTCTCAAAAAGACGGACAAATTCACGGCTCCCGGCGAACAGGGCATCGTCGGACTTACTTTCTCCAACGCAATCCACCTTGCAAGTTGGACGCATAAGGAAGTCCGGATTCCGTTTGATGAAGATCTGTATATCAGCGAGCTTGAAAAACGCAAGGAAGCCGAAAAAGAAAACGGCAAAAAATAATCAAAATCACACAAAAAGGGAGTTATTATGAGCGATATTTCAAACGTCGCACAGGCGACGGAACAAAGTTTCATTTCGCGCACAAGCGGACTCAAAACAAGGATTATATCGGGTACGCGATGGGCGATACGGCGTGTTGTCTCGTTTTCGGGCTGGTCACGTCGTTTTTGCAAATTTTACACCGACATTTTCAGTTTAAGCCCGTTGTTCATCATGCTTATGTTCATCGGCGCGAGAGTCTGGGATGCAATCAACGATCCCATTATGGGAAGATTGTGCGACACAATCAAACTTTCCAAATGGGGAAGATATCGTCCGTGGTTCTTATGGGCAGCGGGTCCGTTGATTATTTCGACACTGCTGATGTTCATCAAATGGCCGGGGCTTACGGGCGAAGAAAACTACGTCGGCACCTGCATTTATGCAACGGTTACATACGTGATGTTCGGCATGAGTTACACGATGCTCCAAATTCCGTACGGCGGACTTGCGTCGGTCGTTACGACAGACGAGAAAGAGCGCACGAAACTTTCGGTGTTTCGTTCAATCGGGGCGGGTGTCGGAAGTATCCCTGCGGTGCTTATCGCGTCGTTTTGTTACAAAAAAATCGGCGTCAACGAACAGACGGGCAGAGTTATTTCCGAGATGCAGTATAAGCCGGTAATAATCGGCGTCGTAATCGTGTCACTGGTTGCGCTTGTTATGCTTATCCTTGCTTTTATGATGAACAAGGAAAGAGTCATCGCTCAGCCCAAAGAAAAAGTCGCAAAAGGCGAGACGAAACAAATCGTAAAAGGTCTGTTCAAAAACAGGGCGTTTCTGGCGGTCAGCGTGGCAAGTATGCTGTTGCTTGCAGGACAAATGTTCACGCAAAGTTTTTATTTGTACCTGTTCGACGACTATTTCGGAAAGCCTTGGATGAACCTTGTTTCAACTGCCTGCACGTACGCGCCGATGGTTGTTTTTATGTTCTTCACGCCGAAACTCGTCAGAAAATTCGGCAAAAAAGAACTTTGCGGAATAGGTATGATTATCGCGGCGGTTGCAAACCTCGGAATGTTTGCTTTGCGCTCGGTTAACCCGAACATTCTGGCGTATCTGTTCCTGGTGCTTTGCTTTGCAAGCGGATGCGGACTTACTTTCATCATTTTGCAGGTCTGGTCAATGGCAACCGACGCAATCGACGATATCGAGGTAAAACGGGACGTCGTGACGACGGCACCGCCTATGCGTTCTTTATGTTTTTCAGAAAACTCGGGCAGGTCATCGCGGCAATCGCCGTAAACGGCGCGCTTCTCGGCATGCATTACGACTATACGAAAGGTGCGGTTCAAACCACGAAAAACCTTGAAATAATGTACGATATGGCAACCATTATCCCGGCGGTGCTTTTTGGAATTATGGCTGTCGTGCTGCTTGTATGGTATCCGCTTTCCAAAAAGAAAGTTGCCGATCTTCAAATTGCAAAAGAAGAACATCTCAAAAACGCATTCGAAAGCAACGCGATTGCAATCGACAATACAAGAGGCATAGAAACCCTTGGAGAATCGTGCGCGCAACTTGAAGAAGAAGCCGAAGAAACGACTGATACAAAAATAGATTAAATTGCACAAAACGGCATTTACAATGATAATAGCGAGGGATAAAGTATGAAATACGGCGTACAATTGTTTTCTTTAAGAAAGTATCTGAAAGACGAAAGGATACGAACAAGTATTCAGGCGCACGAAAGAAACGGGCGCGCAAGTGGTGCAGCTGTCCGGCGGAAAACCCGTCGCACCCGAATATATCAGGTCGCTTTCGGACAAGTACGACCTGCCGGTCTGCATAACTCACGATAACTTCGACAGGCTTGAAAACGACCTTGACGCGCTTATCGCCGAGCACAAGATTTACGGTTGCAATCGTATGGGCGTCGGCATGATGCCCAAAAAGTTCCGCACCGGAAACTTGAAGATTTGGACAAATTTATCTCCTTTCTTAATTCCGCCGCGCAGAAGCTTGCGGGAGAGGGTATGACGATTGCTTATCATAATCATTGGTTTGAATTTGACGAAATCGACGGCAAGGTTATATACGACTATATGATTGAGCATACCGATCCGCGCGTGGAGTTTATTCCCGATACGTACTGGATAAGATTTGCAGGAAATGACGTTGAAGAGTATCTTGAAAAGTTGAAAGGTAGGGTGAATACGCTCCATCTCAAAGACTACAAAAACAAAATTTTCAGAGCGGTGGGGAAGGGCACGCTCGATTTTAAGAGCATACTCGAAACAGCCGAAAAATGCGGGGTTCAGAACGCCGTCGTAGAGCTTGATTTCGCCGAATCCGTATAAGAGCGTCGAGTTTTCGATGAATACGTTAAAGAGAATTGCAAATGCAAACTAAAACGATATCAACGCCTTGCGGCAACGTTATCGGCGAAATTACGCCGTACGGATTGCGGTTCAGGGGTATAAAATACGCAACAGCCGGACGCTTTGAAATGCCCGCCGAAGTCAGGTCTTTCGACGGTGATTTCGACGCGACAAAACAAGGCGTATGCTGTCCGCAAATGCGCGCGTTCTGGAATGAAGAACACAGATTTTATTATCAGGAGTTCAGGAAAGGGAAAGAGTTTACTTACAGCGAAGATTGCCTTATCCTTGACGTTCATGCGCCCGACAATGCCAAAAACTGTCCCGTGATCGTGTTTATTCACGGCGGAAGTTTCACGGGCGGCAGCATAAACGAAATGCAGTTCAACGGCTCGGCGTACACGAAGCGTGGCGTGATTTTCATTGCGATAAATTATCGTCTCAACGTGTTCGGCTTTTTTGCCGATGGTGTGCATTGCAAGGGCAATCTCGGATTGTACGACCAATATGCCGCGATCGAGTGGATCAGACACAACGTCAGTGCTTTCGGCGGCGATCCCGACAACATTATTCTTATGGGGCAAAGCGCAGGCGCGATGAGCATACAAACGTTGATTTGCTCAAACTATCTCAAAGGCAAAGTCAAGGGCGCAATTATGTTGTCCGGCGGCGGAAAACGCACGGCGATACTCCCGTTGTCAAAGCCGAACGCGCGATATTGGAAAAAACTCGTGAAAGCAAGCGGAGCAAACTCTTTTGACGAGTTCAAAACACTGCCCGTCGAGCAGGTCTGGACGGCGTGGAAAACAAAATATGTTCTCGGGAAAGCGCTTTGTACAAAGCCCGTGATTGACAACGAATTGGTCAAAACCGCAAAGTACGACACAGACGTCCCGATAATCTTCGGAACAGTCAAAAAGGACTTATTACCGCCCGTGCTCAATCATATGGCAAGAGCGTTTGCAAGAAAACAAAAAAGAAAAAATACGCCGTGTTACATTTTTTCGCTCACGCGGCTTTTGCCACCCGATAACGCCTCATTCCATTCCTGCGACCTTTGGTATGCGCTCGGCTCGCTCGGGGATTCTTTACGTCCTTTTACGCAAGCCGATTACGACTTGTCCGACGAAATGGTTGACAGATTTTCCGCTTTTGCCAAATCGCAAAATCCTAACGTCGACGGCAAATCGCAATGGAACGTCTATTCATCAAAACCCGATATCAAAGTTTTCAAATAAATTAAAATATGCATTTCAAGTGCGAACACCAACCGTTCGGTTGGGTTCTCGCCCATAAATTGTCCCATACAACAAAAACAGCACATCATCCTGATGCGCTTTTTTTAAAATATGGGGACCCCAAAAGATACTTTTGTACTTTTGGGGATAAGGAGTATGCAAGCAAAAGAGTGAGCATTATTTTAATAATGCGATTTCAAACGCAAAGTTTTCGGGGACCCCGCGGGATACTTTGTACCCGTGGGGAAAAGGAGCACACAAGCAAAAGAGCGAGCATTATCGCGAGCGATAATGTGACTTCAAAAGCGAAGTGTGCGACGCGGGGACAACAGGGCTCGTCAACAGCGAAGCGGAAATGCTTGCATTTCGAAGCGAGCGTGCAGTGTGACCGGGGCACAGGGGCGCACGGAGTGCGCAAAGGCGGAGAAACCGCCTTATTCGAGCCCGATGTTGTTTCCCGACACATAAAAAAAGCACAACACATAATGTTGCGCGTTTTTTAATGTGGTGGGGACAACAGGGCTCGAACCTGTGACCCCGTGCTTGTAAGGCACGTGCTCTCCCAGCTGAGCTATACCCCCAACTTGTGGTGACCCCTACGGGGTTCGAACCCATGTTACCGCCGTGAAAGGGCGATGTCTTAACCACTTGACCAAGGGGCCACGAAATTAGGCGATTTGTTTCACAAATGTTTTGTTTCGACGTTTGCGTTTACGCAGAAACGGCGTAAAGAAAACATAGGGCGGGCAAGCGCAGGCTTTGACCGGCTTCTTGGAAAGCGCCAAAGGCGATTACCAAGGGGGAAACAATAAAACAAATGTTTTGTTTCGGCGTTTTGCGTTTACGCGAAAACGGCGTGATATACAAAAGTCAAAGAAACAAACCTTTCGTAACGTTAAAGGATAGCTCAGTTTTCAAGGAACGTGTTGTTTGTTATTTATCCCGTCGTCGGTAAGCCACTGCGTGTCTTTCCGCCTGTGGGGATGTATATATCGTAAATTGCAAATGCTTTGCATTTTCTCGTTTTTATTAAAAACGCTTTGAAAGTGAACTTTCAACGTGTTTTCAATAAACCCGACACCTTGCGGTGTTGCAATTTACGGTGTTTACATTTGGTAGCGGCGGTCGGATTCGAACCAACGACCTGCCGGGTATGAACCGGCCGCTATAACCATCTAAGCTACGCCGCCAAGTTGGTTGCGGGGGTGGGACTTGAACCACACGACCTTCGGGTTATGAGCCCGATGAGCTACCGACTGCTCTACCCCGCGCCGTTTGCATAAAAATCAAATGCTTAATTAGTTTATCTTATAATTGAATGTTTGTCAAACAAAAATAAGAAAAAAGGAATAAAAAATTCGTGAAAGACCGCGCAAAGGGGCGAAAACGTGCAAAAAGGGGAGAATAGTTGCCAAAAACGGTCAAAACATATACAATGAAAGCATGAAAAAGGTGATTTCTGTCGCGCTTGTCGCGATACTTATTGTAACAACCGCGCTGACTTTTACGGGCTGCATATTCAATACCGGCGCAGAGAAAGAAGTTTACGGGGTGTACGGAGTTGACCGTATGTTTTACAATTCGTACGACGGAAAAACGTATAATTACGCCGATAAATTCGACTATTATCTTCTTGTATTGTATAAGGGTGGAGAAAGCGAAAAGACGGGCAAGGTGATCTTAAAACCCGTCGGCGGCGAAGAAACCTCGTACGACGTTCACTTCACGCTGGAATTCGACGCGGAAAAAAGCAAGGTCGTGAAGAAGGTTATCGTCAAGGATTTCCGACTGCCGACGTACGGCGACTCGACTGGCAAGTTGTCTTTTGAAGAGCCCGCGGAAGTAAGTTTCATGCTGTATCCGAAGCGCGAAGACCTGACGTATAGAATAACTCCGTCGAAAATCGAAGACGGCAAATGGAAGTTCAGCAAAAACCTTTTGGAATTCAACAAGATTTCAATGAGGACTTCCGACAAGAAAATCGAACGCGCAAAGAAAAAACAAACTAATTTCCGCGAAAAACGCGGCAGTACCTCAGATTGACCAAAAACCGCTTAACCGCGGTTTTTTTAATAAAGGAGAATTATGAACGCAAAAAGAAGCCCGCGGACAATAAATAGAAAAACGAAATAAAAAAAGGACTTGCAACCGTCTGTTGCAAGTCTTTTCTTTTTGATTTGATTTTTTCAGTCGATTTTGTCGGCGTTCGAGTTGGTGTCGTCGGACGAGGGTTTGTCGTCGGCCGAATCCGTGCTGTCTTCAAGGGCGTACAGTTTCATTTCGTTGAAGTCGAACCAATAAATTTTGTCTTTGAGAGCGATTGTTACGAAGTCGATGACCGCGATAACCCACCAGCCGCAGAAGATAAGAAGAATGACGGAAAGAACCGCGCCGATCGTATCTTTTTTCACGATGCTTTTCGAAAGGCGATAAAGATTCGTGGGGATTGCCCAAAGGAAATTGAGAAGGAACTTGACCCATCTGCCGAGCCCTTCGTATGATTTGATATAATTTTTTGCGAAGTCTTGCATAAAAAACCTCCAAACATTTTTTTCGAAAGGAATAATAGCACCGTGAATATCAAATGTCAACGATTAAGGCAAAGATATTTCGTCGTCGCTTAAAGATTGTATGGAAGAAAAGTCGTAATTATTCGTTTCGACGTCGGGAAGAGACGACGTTTGTTTTTTCTGTGGCCACTCGGCAATAAGGATAGCCGCCGTCATTCCGATTATCGAAAGGGCGAGATACCAAGTGAACTTGTCGCCGCCCAGAATCACCGCAAACACCGCGCCCAGCGTGCTTTCAAACGACAAAACAAGCGAAACTTTCGACGCGTCGATTGTCTTTTGCGCGCGTGTCTGAACGATATAAGCAAACGCCGTATTCAACACGCACAGGGTGAAAAGCGGAAGGATAATGGATTTCGGGAAAGAGCAATTCAGCATTGCCTTGCCGTCGACGATAAATCCGACGACGAAAAACAAAACGGCGGCGGTCAGCATTTGTACAAAGGTCAGCGCGCCTGCGGGCGTGGACTTCGTCGCTTTGTCAAGGACAAGATAATGGACGGCAAACCCCACAGCGCAGAAAAACGCGAGAAGGTCGCCGAAGTTCAGTTTCGACAAGCCGCCGAAAGCCAGACACGCAATGCTTGCGAAGCCCAGAAATCCCGCGACGAATGCGCGGATCGGCGGACGTTTTTTGTGCGCCGCCCAAATAAAAAACGGCACCATCACGACGTAAAGCCCCGTCATCAAAGACGTGTTCGTCGCTGACGTGTAAACCATTGAATAAGTCTGACAACCAAAACTGAAAACAATAAGCGTTCCTGCCAAAACGC
The DNA here is from genome assembly GCA_022009995.1 of Clostridiales bacterium. Classification (GTDB taxonomy): domain Bacteria; phylum Bacillota; class Clostridia; order Christensenellales; family CAG-917; genus CAG-349. The sequence continues at coordinate 504,652 of CP091734.1, read as the reverse complement.
CACTTAAACACTGCTTTATATTAAGTTTAACTATCTGTTTGAAAAATAAGATAAAAGTTATGAGCGCGGCGACGGAAAAACGCAACACGTTCAGAAGCGACGGCGAAACATACGGCAACACCTGTTTCGTGAATACAAAGCCCAAGCCCCAGACGATGGTGACCAAAGCAAGCAAGAAATATAAAAACAAGTTTTTACGCTTTTGCACTTTTCTACCTTCTCCGACGGGCTACCTCGCCAAGGAGCGTTAAGAAAACCATTACGATTATATCATATTATAAAAAAAACACAACTTTTTTGTCGGGGGACGCGGTTTTTTTTGTGCAATCTGTTGAGAAACGCCGCTTTATTTGATAATATATATTTATAAAAAACTATCCTTAAAAAGAGGTAAAATTATGGATATCAAAAAGTGTTGGTACAAGGAAATGACCGTTTACCAGATCTGGCCCAGAAGTTTCAAGGACGGCAACGGCGACGGCATCGGCGACCTGAAAGGCGTGCTGGAAAAGCTTGATTATCTGAAATGGCTGGGTATCGACGCCATCTGGTTTTCGCCCGTTTACAAAAGTCCGCAATGCGACTTCGGTTACGACATCGCCGATTATCGCAACATCGCGCCCGAATACGGCACCCTTGACGACTTCAAGGCGGTGTTGAAAGGTTGCAAGGAAAGGGGCATAAAAGTCATAATGGACCTTGTCGTCAACCACACGTCGACCGAACACGAATGGTTCCAAAAGTCCCGCATGGGCGGCGACGACAACCCGTATAAGGATTATTATTTCTGGCGCAAAGGCACGGGAAAGGACGGGAAAGGTTATCCCAACAACTGGACGTCATCGTTCCCCGGCCCCGCCTGGACGTGGGACGACGAAAGGAAAGAATATTATCTGCACCTGTTCGCCGTCGGACAGCCCGACCTGAATCACGATAACCCGAAAGTAAGACAGGAAGTCATCGACATTTACAAATACTGGCTCGATATGGGCGTGGACGGTTTCCGCGAAGACGTCATCACTTATATCAGCAAGGAAGAAGGACTGCCGAACGGCAATCCGCTTTCACCCGTCATGCGCGGCGTTACGCACTATAACAGGGGACCGCACCTTCACGAATATCTGCAACAGTTCAAAAACGAAGGCTGGGGCAAATACGACTGCATGACCGTCGGCGAAGCCCCCGGAATGACGCCCGATATCGCTCTCGAATTCATAAAGAAGGCGACAAACAAGACCTTAATATGATGTTCCATTTCCAGCATATGGAAGCGGACTGCATCGGCAACGCCTGCGTGCACACGGGATTCAAACTCAAAAAACTCAAAAAAGTCATGTCGACGTGGCAGGACAAAATGTACGGCGTCGCGTGGAACGCAAACTATATGGAAAACCACGACCAACCTCGTTCGGTTTCCCGTTTCGGCGACGAAAAGAGATATCACGACTTGTCGGCGAAAGTGCTTGCAAACTCGTATTTCTTCCTGTCGGGCACGCCGTTTGTGTATCAGGGACAGGAAATCGGAATGACCAGCATATACCTTAAAAACATTCGCGATTACGTGGACGTTGCGGCGTTCTGCACGCACGACATAATGAAAAAACTCGGACTTCCCGAAAAGCTCGCGATGAAAATGCTTGCATACGGCAGCCGCGACAATGCCCGCACCCCCGTACAATGGACGGACGGCAAGTGCGCCGGCTTCACGACGGCAGACCGCGCCTGGTTCCATATCAACAAAAATTATAAGGATATCAACGTCGAAAGCCAGATTGACGACGAAAACAGCGTTCTTAACTACTATCGCGAACTTATCAGGATAAGAAAAGAAAACCCGATTATAATCTACGGCGACTACAAGTTGCATTATAAAAACAGCAAAAACCTGTGGGTTTACGAAAGGAATTACGAAGGGAAACGTATGCTTGTCGTGCTGAATTTCTCGGACAAAGCGGTTAGATTCAAGGCGCCCGAAGGCTTCGACCTTAAAAAGGGCAAGTTACTTATCGGAAACTACAAGGACAACAAAGTGGTAAACAACGGCTTTGTTACCCGTCCGTGGGAAGCAAGGACGTATATCTTCGGATAAACGGCAAAAAAACGAAAATGCGGGGGCTTTTCGGAGTCCCCGTTTGTATTTTTAAGATTATTTTGAAAAAAGTTGGAAATTTTCAAGAGATAATCCGTATATAAAGTAGAGTCATGTTGAAAGAAAGGTAGCGCGCGCTATCAGACAACTTAAGAAGGGCAAAACCGAGTATTTTGACGAGATTTACGATTTGACAAGGGCGTCGGTGTATTACGTGATACGCGGCGTGTTGAAAGACAACTATCTTGTCGAGGACGCAATGCAGGAAACGTACGTCGCTTTTCTGAACTCGATTGCGAAAATCGACGACGAGCAAAACCCGCTTTCGTACCTTTTGCAAATCGCGAAGAACAAGGCGCTGGACGAGGCGCGGCGAATGACACGGGCGGCGGGCGCGAATATCGACGACGTCGAAATCGCGACAAGCGACGTGACCGTTTCGGATCTTCCGCTTCTCGAACACGCAAGGCAGAATTTAAGCGACGACGAATTCCGCATACTGGAACTCACGACGATTTACGGATACCGCCGCGTCGAGGTCGCAAAAATGCTTGGCGAACCCATATCCACGATAAACTGGAAATATAACAAGGTAATCAAAAAAGTCAAAACGTTTTACGGCGAGGTTTATAATGAAAAATAAAAACAAGATTATAAACGAATTATACGAAAAGTCCCCCGACGTCAGAGAGAGAATCAGGAAAGACGTCGATTTTTCGCAGTTTGAAAAGAAGAACGCGCCCGCCGCAAAATCGTCAAACGGGTTCAAGTGGGCGACGGCAGTCTTGTCCGTTGCGCTTATCGCGATGATTGCGGTGCTTGCGCCGATTATCGCAAAAACGTCCAAGCCCGGAAAATCCCCAAAAACCCCCGGCGTTTCGTACGCGTCGGACTACGTCGTGTTTATCGACGTCAACCCGTCCGTAAGGCTCGACGTGTCCGGCGGGGACGTCGTTACCGCGCAAAAAGGTATGAACAAAGACGGCGTGGTTTTGCTTTATCAGGAAAACCTTGTCGGCAAAAATATCGACGAAGCGGCAACTTATCTTATTGAAAAAATGGACGAGGCGGGGCTTGTGAAGGAAAAAGGCAAAGTCAGAATTTCCGTCGCCGACAAAAAAACGGGCAAGCGCATCGACGAAAAACAGCGTCACGCCTTAGAAGTCGTCAACAACCTGTTCAACAAACAAGGACGTTTCCGCAATGATTTTAAGCGATAATGACATCGACGCCATCGAGGATTATTACGACAACAACAACGTCGGCGAGTACGAAAAGCAGATGGTTGACGACTTCAAGGATAAACTAATCGTTGCGATAAACGAAAAAATCAGGCGCATCGAAAGTCTTCTTGGTATGCTTAATAAAGAGGGGCTTTCAGAAAGTGAGCGTAAGGTGAAAAAGCTTGACCAGAGCAACACGGAAAAAGCCTTGCTCGAAGCAATCAAGGTTTATTGCGCCGACTATAAGGTGAATTACCACGAGGTCGCCAACGACGAAATCGCCGAATTTTACGAGGACCTTCTTGACAAAAAGAAAGACCTTCTTGAATGTATCGACGACATCAACAATCCCGACGGCGACGACTCCTACGGAGAGATCCTGTCCGACCTTCTGGAAATCGTCAAGGAAGAACTTTTTGAACAAGAAGATTAAAAATTTTTCAAAAACGTTAGAATTTTTTAAGGGCTTGTCCGTATATTAAGTAGAATAAACAGGAGGTAACCCCTTATGAAAAAGAAAATAATATCAATAGTATGTGCGCTCGCTCTTATCGGAACGATGACGGCTGCGCTCACGGCGTGCGACGTCAAAGGCGGCGGCGGTAACGCGGCGAAAGTCAAAGTCAACGCAAACGACGTATACGCGCTTTCCGCGCTGACCGGAGCGGAATATCTTGCTCAGACCGAAAGTGGCGCAACCGGCGCGGCGGAAACAACCCGCCCCGGCGTCATCACCGACGCGGACGTAAGCGGCATCAAAGACTGTCTCAATATGTTCGACGACGTTATCTCGGGCGGCGGCATCACGCAAACCGTTGAAAAGAACGAAGACGTCGAAGGGCTTTATAAAGATTATCCTTTCGTCATGACGGTCACCGTCGGCAACACCGGCATCACCGCAAAAATGTATTATAAGGAAGTCAACACCGTCACCGAAACCGAAATCGACGACGGTGAGGAAGAAACCGAAGTGTCCACAACTTTGTCGGGCGTGATGGTATTCGGCGACCAAAAGTTTGACGTAACGGGCAAGAAAGAAATCGAAACCGAAGGCGACGAAAAAGAAATTTCCATCGAATTCACCACCAAAAGCAGGGAGAATCCCTTGAACTACGTCAAAATCAAACAATCCGTAGAAGTTGAAAACGGCGCTCAGGAAGTCGAATACGAATACGAAATCTACGAAAACGACGAGAAGGTGCGCGAATTCAAGCTTGAAGTCGAAGACGAAAACGGCAAAACCGAAGTATCCTTCAAAATGGAAATCGAAAACGTCCCCGAAGAAACCGAATATAAAATCATCAAAGGCGACGTGGACGGAAAATTCAAGATTAAGTACGAAAAGGGCAAAGAAAAAGGCTTTATCACCGTTGAAGCGGTTGAAGGCGGTTATAAACTCACCTACAACAACGGCTATTCGGAAGTCATTTAATAAAACATAATTTTCCTTATCATTTATCCCTAAAACAAAAACAAAACCCTGCACCGCAGGGTTTTGTTTTATAAAGCGAAATCGGTCAAATCCGCAAATATTGACATATTGCCGGAAAGATGATATTATTAACGTGCGACAAATCTTAATAAGCATAGTGCAAAGAGCCTTTTACTTTGGTAACAGGTGCATTATTCGCATTACATAGTCTTTGCACTGGGTGTAGTATGTAGATTTGTCGCAAAATCAGCGGGGATGCACTTGTTATATTTTTTTGCCTATTTTTGATGCCCCGTAATAATGGTTGCGAGGTTTGTTATGAAATCCAACAAAAAACAAATCATTAGTATTCTTGCCGTCTTGACGATGGCAATCCTTTTATCGTGCGCTTTCGTTGCCTGCGACAAGGTCGACACGGATAAAACCGGCACCGATATTGTATCCGAATATAAAGTCACCATACACCCGAATAACGGGCAAAGCGATATCGTATGGGATATAACCAAAGAAATCCCGACTATCACGAAAGACGGCTTTCATATCGCGGGATACTTTCTTGACGCACAGTTGACGATAAGCACCACTCTTGAATCCTTGAAAGCAACGGGCATTACGAAAAATATCGACGTTTACGTGAAGTGGGAAGAAGACGTTTGTGAACACGTTGCAGTAACCGACGCCGCCGTTGAGCCTACTTGCACGGAAAAAGGACTTACCGAAGGCAAACATTGTTCAAAGTGCGGAAAGATATTGAAGGCTCAAACAGAAATCGATGCTCTCGGTCACGATTTGGAAAATCACGCCGGACAGCCCGCAACCTGCACCGAAAAAGGTTGGAAAGAATACGATACTTGCAAGCGTGAAGGGTGCGATTATTCAACGTATGAAGAAATCCCTGCACTCGGGCATACCGGCGGCACGGCAACTTGCACTGAGCAAGCCGTATGCGAAAGATGTAACGAAAAATACGGCAACCCCTTGGGACATGACTTAGAACACCACGCAGGACAGCCCGCAACATGCACCGAAAAAGGTTGGCATGCGTATGACACTTGCAAACGTGACGGTTGTACTTATACGACCTATCAAGAAATCGACGCACTCGGGCACGATTTGGAAACTCACAACGGACAAGAGGCGACTTGCACCGAAAAAGGTTGGAAAGCATACGTAACCTGCAAACGCGAAGGGTGCAAACATACAACGTATGAAGAAATTCCCGCACTCGGTCATACCGGCGGCACGGCAACATGCACTGAACAAGCTGTATGCGAAAGATGTAACGAAATATGGAAATGCACTTGGACATAACTACGGCGAGTTGATTTCAAAGATAGAGCCTACTTGCTCGGCAACGGGCACGGAAGCGCATTACAAATGCTCGGTTTGTAACAAAGTATTTAAGGATGACGAACACAAAACGGAAACAACGCTTGACGATTTGACGATTGCAATAAATCCAGATGCTCACAACTTCGGAGAATGGATAAAAAATGAAAGTGAAGATACGCATACAAGGGTTTGTTCTTTCAACAACGAACATTCCGAAACGGAAAACTGCCATGGCGGAACTGCAACCTGTACCGAACAAGCGGTGTGCGAAAAATGTAACGCAAAATACGGAAAAGCCTTGGGACATGATTATCAAGGCGGCGTATGCACCCGTTGCGGAACCGAACGTGCAAGCGAAGGCCTTGAATATTCTTGGAACAGCGACGGAACCGGCTATACCGTGACGGGTATAGGCACTTGTACGGACACGGAAATTATTATTCCGTCCGAATATAACGCAAAACCCGTAACGAGCATCGGCGATTATGCCTTCAATGGTTGCGGCGGGCTTACGAGCGTGACAATCCCTGACAGTGTGACGAGCTTCGGCGAGTCTGCCTTCTATAATTGCCGCGGGCTTACGAGTGTGACAATCGGTAACAGCGTGATGAGCATCGGTGATCTTGCCTTCTCTGGTTGCAACGGGCTTACGAGCATAACCATCCCCGACAGCGTGACAAGCATCGGTCGGCAGGCATTCTCTGGTTGCAACGGGCTTACGAGTGTGACAATCGGGGGCAGCGTGACGAGCATCGGCGATTATGCCTTCAATGGTTGCAAAGGGCTTCAAGACATATATATCACGGATATATCGGCATGGTGCAATATTTCAGGATTATACTATTTGATGGGATATAGCACAAGCGACAAAAAGTTGTATATAAACAATGAACTTGTTACATCAATTACAATCCCGAACGGAGTAACGGCAATCCCTTCTTATGCCTTCTCTGGTTGCAACGGGCTTACGAGCATAACAATCCCTAATAGCGTGACGAGCATTGGCGAGGATGCCTTCCAAGGTTGCCGCAAACTTCAAGACATATATATCACGGATATATCGGCATGGTGCAATATTTCAGGATTATACTATTTGATGGGATATGGCACAAGCGACAAAAAGTTGTATATAAACAATGAACTTGTTACATCAATTACAATCCCGAACGGAGTAACGGCAATCCCTTCTTATGCCTTCTTTGGTTGCAACGGGCTTACGAGCATAACAATCCCTAATAGCGTGACGAGCATTGGCGAGGATGCCTTCGATGGTTGCAATAAACTTCAGGACATATATATCACGGATATAGCGGCATGGTGCAATATTTCAGGATTGGGCAGGTTGATGGAATATGGTGCAAGCAACAAGAAGTTGTATATAAACAATGAACTTGCCACATCCATTACAATCCCGGATGGAGTAACGGCAATCCCTTCTTATGCCTTCTCTGGTTGCACCGGGCTTACGAGCATCACAATCCCCGACAGCGTGACGAGCATCGACGATTCTGCGTTTGTTTAACCTCGCACGAACACCTTTTAGTAGTAAAAACCATAGTTTTATCCTCTAATTTCAATTAAAACGGGCATTTTTTGAGTTTCCTTGAACGTGGGTTCGAGGATTTTTTTATTCATACCCTTAAAGATATCGTTATCGACGAAGATTTTAGTCGTATAAATAAGAGAACCCCGAAGGCTTTCACCTTCAGGGTTTTCGTCTTTATCGTATTCAATCGGTTTAGGGGTAATGGGTGTATCTACATAGTGTAGCATAATTTCGATACGGTCATCGCTATACACATACACTTTTTCGACGAGCAATTCAATCATTATTTCAGGCGCTTGTTCGACGGCTTTTTTAAGATAGGTTTCAATAGTCTTTTTATCCAACACCGTTTTTTCTTGCATACGCTCAAAAATTAGTTTTTCTTGTAAGTCTTTGCGAGTGGATTCGAGTTCCTGCAAACGGTCTTTTGTCGTGTCGGTTATAATGCCTTGTTCGATGGCGTTCATAATGTTGTTTATGGATTTATTTATCCGCAACAATTCTTTTTCAAGAGTCTTGACTGGATTATCTCCTAACAGTTTTGCATTATGCTGTTTGTATATCTCGTCAACGATTACGGATAAATTTTTACCCGTCAACGTTTCTTGTAAGGCTTTTAGGACAATACTTTCAAGCAAGTCCTTTTTCATAAATTTGGCTTTGCAGTTCTTTTTGCCTATGGCGTTCCAACATTTATAATACTTTGATACTTTACCGGATTTTGACGTTCCGCTGTATGACGTCATTCTTGTGCCGCATTCTCCGCAATAAACTCTTTTTCGGAGTAGGTAGGAATAGTCCGGAATATGATTGCCGTATCGGTTAGCATCTATTTTTGCTTTGCAACGCTCAAATAATTCCTTGTCTATGATTTTCGGATAAATATTATCGTAAACCTCGCCGTGCAATACGTATTTGCCCGTATATTTCGCCGTGAAGAATGACGTAAATATTTGCCGCGCTGAACGGCTTACCGCGATAGAGTATACCGCGTTCGGCAAAACTTATTGCAATTTCGTTACCGCGTTCACCTGTGGCGTATCTCTCGAAGATTTCTTTGACGATAGGACCTTCTTCTTCGTGGATAAACACTTTTTTCTTTTCGGTGTAATAACCGTAATTGAGTTTACCGGCGCAGTGTAAACCTTTCAGTCGAGTTTCTTTTTGTCCGCGGCGTGTTTTGAGATAATTCTTCGCTGTAATATTGGTTCATGCCTTCGAGCAAACTTTCCAACAGTATGCCTTCCGGACTGTCGGGAATATTCTCCATAGCGGAAAGAATTTTAATGCCGTTGTCTTTCAGGTGCTTACGGTGCATAGCCATTTCAAACTTGTTACGGCTGAACCGGTCTAATTTGTAAACGAGAACGAAATCGAATTGTTTTTTATCGCTGTCTTTCAGCATTTGTTGAAAAGCGTCGCGATTGTCGTTCGTTCCCGTAGTTGCTCTGTCTATGTATTGATTTACGATTAGAATGCCGTTTCTTTCGGCGTAATCGTTACATACACGGACTTGTCCTTCGATGGATTGTTCTGTTTGTCTGTCGCTCGAATAACGGGCGTATATGACCGCTGTCTTCATTCGGAAGCCTCCTTGTTTTAGCTTTTGAGCACATTCTAAACTTCAAATAGGAAGGTTTTTTTCCTGTTTGAAATTTTTTTGCTCTTTTAGCAATTTTTTTTGCTTTGCTTTGTCTTTCGACAACCACGAAAAATCAGAAAAAGACGCGGCAGTCAAGCGGCATAAACAATAAGGGGCTTACGGCAAAAAAATATTGTCGTTGCAGTTATATACTTTTGAGTTTTAAGCCATATTTTTTTAACTTGACGGCAAGACTTTTTCTGATACGCAAAAAAAAGAGAAAGACATTGTAATCGAGCATATTGAAATGGACACTAAAACCATTCGCCTAAAAAATAATAAAGCTCCGAACGAATATTTAGTCGAAGAATAGTGAAATATTTGATATTTGCGGATATGCTAACGAAAACATTTTGTATTTATGGGGAAATTGTTTCAAAAAATATCGAGTAAGTTAAAACGGCAACCTAAGGCATTTGCCCAACTTAAAATATGAATTGCCTAAAATTACAATAATTCGGGCGAATGAGTGTTTTCGCCAAAAACAGACTAAAAATTTACAGTTCATAGCCGCAAAACTCTTGATTTTTTGTCTTCGACAGGGTATAATAGAATAGAAAAATGCCCTAAGGGGCAAAAATCTATTTCAGAAAGGCGTAAACTAATGGAAATCAAGCGTGATTTGTATTTGAATCAACTTATCGAAAGAAAACAGAACGGACTTATAAAGGTGATCACGGGTATTCGTAGGTGCGGTAAATCCTACTTATTGAACACGCTGTTCTATGATTATTTGAAAAATTCGGGAGTGGACGAAAATCATATTATAAAATTCGCATTTGATTCGAGCGTGGACTTAAAATCGATAGGCGAAAATATCGTTACACTTGAAAAGGAAAAGCGTAAAGTCGATCCCGATAAGTTTATGACGTATATTCAAAGTAAGATGACGGATAAGGAAACGTATTATCTTTTGCTTGACGAAGTGCAACTTCTTGACTGCTTTGAATCGGTGTTGAACGGTTATTTGCACATGGATAACGTTGACGTTTACGTAACGGGAAGTAACGCAAAGTTCTTGTCAAAAGATATTATCACCGAGTTTGCAGGGCGTGGCGACGAAATTCATATGCAGCCGCTAAGTTTTGCGGAGTTTATGTCGGCATATAAAGGCGATAAATACGAAGGACTTACGGAATATATGCTTTACGGCGGTATCCCTATGGTTGTTTTGAGGGAAGGCGCGGAGAATAAGTCGTTAATGCTAAAACGTCTTTTTGATGAGATTTATATCAGGGATATTGAAACTCGGCATAAGGTCAGAAACAAAGCCGATCTTGAAGATTTGCTTAATATTCTGTCCTCGTCTATCGGATCGCTTACAAATCCCGAAAAGTTGAAAAATACTTTTCATTCGGTAAAAAAGTCGAATATAACCTCGGCTACGATAAAAAAATATCTGGAATACTTTTCCGATTGTTTTTTGGTTGAATCGGCTTCGAGATACGATATAAAAGGAAAAGCGTATATAGATACGCCGCTTAAATATTATTTTTCCGACCTGGGGCTTAGAAACGCACGCATCAATTTTAGACAGTTCGAGCAACCGCACTCAATGGAAATATAATCTATAACGAACTTAGGTTGCGTGGCTTTTCGGTGGACGTCGGCGTTGTAATTACGAAGGAACAAGGCATCAGAAAACAGTTGGAAGTCGATTTTGTATGTAATCTCGGTACAAAACGCTATTATATACAGTCTGCGTACTCTTTGCCGAGCGAGGAAAAGCGTTCTCAGGAGATAAGACCTTTTACGCGAATAGACGATTCGTTCAAAAAAATAGTAATTACGGGAGATATGTCGCCTACGTATTATAACGACAACGGCGTATTGTTTATGAATATCTTCGATTTCCTGTTAAAACCGGATAATCTTAATTTGTAAGGTAATACCATGGCAAAAAACACGGATAGTTCGATTAAATTATTAGTCTTATACGACATACTGCTAAAATCGACCGACGAGGAACACGCTCTTTCGACTAACGAAATAATCGAAGAATTGAAAAAGCGCGGTATATCGGTTTCGAGAAAGGTATTGCCGTCGGATATAGACCTGCTAAACAAATACGGATACGAAATTTGTTCGTATGTAAAGAAGGCTCGATATTATTACGCCGTTCATCAACTTTTCGATACGGCGGAAATTACAATGCTGACCGACGTAATAAAAGCGTCAAAACTCACTGAAACAAGGAAAGAAACGATTATAAACAAGTTGTATTCCACAATAGGAATATACAAAAATGCCGATAACACGGACAATATTATTTTCTTGGATTCAAAAAAACACGGTAATTCAAGCATTATTTACAATATCGACGCCATAGAAACGGCAATAAAACAGAAGAAAAAGGTGTCGTTCTTGTATTATCATTTGGACGAAAATAAAAAGAAGGTCTATCATAAGGATAAAAAGCGTTACGTTTTCAATCCGCTGTCATTGATATGGAGTAAGGATAATTACTATCTGCTTTGTTATGATGACAGTCATGACGGAACTTCTCGTTACAGAATAGATAAAATGGAAGACGTTACGGTGGAATCCGATCCGATACTTGAAAAAGAAGAGTTCGGCAATTTTGATTCGGAAACGTATAGAAAACAAATCTTTTCTATGTTCGGCGGTGAACTCGAAGAAGTTACCATAAAATTCGATAAAGAACTTCTGAGCGATATATACGACAAATTCGGCACGGATATAGAGATACAACGGAAGTATGGCGGCGCATTGGAAACCACGCTTTCGGTTCAGGTAAGCAAAACGTTTTTCTTATGGGTTGTAGGCACTTTGGGGAAGGTAAAAATAATCGAGCCGAATAACGTAAAGGAAAGGTTCGACTCATTCGTAAAAGAAATAACAGACAATTATTGATATGGAAAGCGGTTCATTCGTGAGCCGCTTTTTTGTATATAAAATTTTTAATGTGTCGCTTAATCGGGACATATTGTTGTTGTAATCGATTTGTCTTTATGCTATAATTCAAACACGAAAATAATTTCGCCCTTTGGAGAAACGCCTATGAGAGCAAAGAATGAAGATACAAAGATAAGGATATATGAGTATATCAACGAATACATAAAAAACAATCGAGTAAGCCCGACAATAAACGAGATAGCCAAAAATGCGGGTTGCGCTGTATCGACCGCATATAAATTCTTGGAACGATTGAAAGACGAAGGTCTTATAGATACGGCAGGGCGAGGACGAATAACTTCTTCGGTAAATAATTGGGAAATGGGGTATGCTCCGATTCTCGGAATGGTTGCGTGCGGAAAACCGAAACTTGCGGTTGAAGATATTCAAGGGTATTTGCCGCTTAATATGGATTATTTCGGCAAAGGCGAATACTTTTTGTTGGTCGCAAGCGGAGAGTCTATGATAAACGCCGGTATAGACGATGGAGATTTAGTTCTTATACGTAAACAAAGTACTTTTGAAAACGGGCAAATAGCGGTAGTGCTTACGGAAAGCGATTGCTCGGACGAAAGTATGGCAACGTTGAAAAGAGTGTATCGGGATGATAAGAATAAGCGGTTTCGCTTACATCCCGAAAACGATAATATGAAAGATTTTTATGCCGAGCATATAGACGTAATCGGTATAGCCGTAAAGGTAATCAGAGATGTGATATAACAGCCGATTTTTCCCTTTTTCGGCTTTATATAATAACGAACGCAAATTCAACCCCGAAGATTTTGTGTTCCGAGGTATAACGCCGTGGCTTACTTTGGTATTGGAATTCCCGACCGTATCGTAGGTTTGTCAAATATAAACGGCATTATATTACGGGAGAAAGGAGCAACAGAACGCTATGGGAAGCATTAAATTGAAACCAAAAGCGATAAAAGTGGTTTGTAATAACTGTTTTCGTATCACTACGGGCTATCGTGACGAGAACGGAGTTATTAAGTATCAATGTACGCGATGCGGAGCAACAAGCGTATCGAAAGTAATGGGCAGAAGGCACGTTCAATTAGATATATACGCTCCCGCCGGACAAGAATTGTTAGACGAAGATATGTAAAAACAATACAATTTAATATGGAATTGCGTAGGCTTATGGTCGGTCTGAAATAGGGACAATGTAAAGCCATAGGATAAACAATTCTTTTCGGACGGTTAAACCAGACGTATATGAGAGGCCGCCGATAGACGATAGGATTTCTATAATTTGTAGAGTCCGTCGTTTATCGGTGGTTTTTTTCGTTTCAAGAAAAAAATAAAAAAATCAAAAAAAGTTTTTCAAACAGGAAAAAACCCTTCCGGTTTGAGTTTTAGAATAACGCCAAGAAAAGCGAAGGAGGTGAAATCGGATATGACGGCAAGCGAACGCAGAAACGCGATCCTTGAGGATTTGTGTATGCGTAGATTTGAAAGAATTAACAATCTTGCGTTTCAGTACGGCGTAACGGAAAGAACGATCCGCAACGATATTATGATATTGTCCTTAGAATATCCGATTTACACCGCCCAAGGCAACGGAGGCGGAATCTATGTAGACAAAAATTTCAGATTAGGCAAGGTGTTCCTCAAAAACGAGCAACAGGAATTATTGGAAAGGCTTTTGCCGGGGCTTGAGGGCAAGGATGCCGAAGTGATGAAAGCGATTTTGAAAACATTTGGGTTGGAAGGAGCGAAAAAATGACGAAGAAAGCGGAAACGGATTATACGATCAAAGTCAACGGTATGCCGAACTATGCGAATATACCGAAGGCTGTTTTAGAGCCGATAGCAAAGAAATTTCTTGAAAACATTTTGAAAGAACAGCAGAAAAAGGAGACGTAAATTTATGGAAGATGTAAGAAACGGTTGCGACAAACTTGTCTGTCGCATAGATAAGTCGGAAAGACTTGTGGAAATCGTAATGAAAGGCTATAAAACGACGATATGTTTTAAGTCTGACGGAACGGTCGAAATCAAAAACGCGCAGACTGCGTAGTGTCTGAAATCATATAATCCGCAGACCGCAAGACGGCAAAGGAAAGCAAATCTCAATTGCTTTTTCTATGCCGTCTTTTCGTTTGCGGAAAAGTACCGGCTCTGCGGATTTTTATCAAATTCAAGGAGCGAAAAAAATGAAAGAATACACTTATTACTTTGCGGACGGCACAAAGAACACCATAGAGGTCGAAGAAAAATGGTATGACCTGCTTAAAGAAATGGATGAGGCGGAACGAAAGCAAAAATACAATTATGAGCGACACAATTATCCGCTTTCACAGGTGGATTATGAGGGCGAAACTTTTGCCGACTATTCGGCAGATCCGTTTGAAAAATGGTTGCGGAAATAGATAAAGAAAGAATAGCCGCGGCGTTGACTACATTGACGAATTGCCAAAGGGTTCTGTTTGAAAAGGTATTTGTCGAACGCAAGAAAATAACTGAAATTGCGAAAGAAGAAGGCGTTTGTCATCAAGCAATCAGCCAAAGGGTGGAGCGTATTAAGGCGAAATTAAAAAAAATATTGGCGTAGACCGTAGCAAAACGTGGATTTCGAGCCTATATAGTGAGAACGTTGAAAAGGAGGCGTAAGGAAATGCAACGATTCAGAGTTGAATGTAATTTTGGCAGTAAGTATTTTGACGATATCTTTAATGCTCGCAGGTATTTCTATAAATGTATAGAAAGAGACCTACAGGTGGAATTATGGAAGGTAACGTATCATCTGTGTGAAGAAAAAAGAGAATATTCGGCAACGCAAGAGTTAATGGAGTTTTACGGATATTTGCCTTTTTGAGTATCAGATAATTCTTGAACGATAAAAGGGTATAGCGATAAAAAATTCGACGCACAGCGGCCGCGCGTCAAGGAATTTATCGGCTGAAACGCAATGTTTCTTAAAATATCGTTCAACGGTTATATTCGCGGATGCCCTGCGTTATGGGCAACATTATAAAAACGAAAGGAGAATTTTCAATGGCAAACAACAACGAAAGACGTTGGAGCGTTCCGTCCAAGCGTGCGAAAGGTTACGCAGAAGAACGCAAAGCAAAAGTCCATCAGCACGGACCTAAAGAAGGTAAGGAACTTACCGATTACGAAGCGGGTATGAGGTCGGGCTATCTACAGGCTCAGTCCGATCACGCGGGACTTTTCAAGTACAAAAAGGCTTTAGCCGAGGGCAAAACTAAGGCGGAAGCTAAAAAGATTTCCAGACAGAAAGGTAAAAAATAATAATCAGGAGGACAAACAGTTATGGAAAACAAAATTATCGTAGAAAAAGGCACTTTTGAATATAACGACAAGGAATATTCTTCGTATTTCATTGCGGGCAAATCAAGGGCAAGGACGTAAAGGTAGCGTTGATGCCGCCCGATAAAGGCGGTTGGGCAGTGCTCGATATCCTTTTCAGCGATACCAATCAAGGCGAACTTGTGGTTAAGCCGTATGAACTGAAAGACGAAAAAACGGGCAAGGTAACGGCAACCGGCAATACTTATGCCGTAAGAACCGTTGACGAAAACGGAGAAATTTACGAATGCCCCGTAAAACCGTTCAAGAGTTCGGATAAAGCGCTTTTGAATATGCTTTTGAGATAAGCATAACCTTTGTAAAAACTACGGTTTGCTTTTAAGCAGATCGTAGTTTTTTTACTAAAAATCTAAATTTCGGAGGAAAACTTAATGATTAACAAAGAAAAATTCAAGTGGATTGCCGTATTTACGGCTCTCATTCTTCTCTTTGCAGGCGTAATTACTTACCTTGCAATCGCTATCGGCAATAAGCCCGTGGAAGTAAAGACTGAAGGACAGGACGTTTCGGCTGCAGCCGAGGATAACCCTATGGTTATGCTTACTATGGGCAATGCAACTATCTTTAGGGCTGCTCCCGAAGTAAGCAAGGTTGACACACCCGAACAGGTATATGTATCTCAAACGGTTACGGCAACCATTACGCCGTCTACCGTCGTAGACAAATACGTTACTTGGTCTGTCGCATGGGCAAACGACGCACCGCTCAAAGACAAGAACATTTCGGACTATATCAAGGTGACGGACGATTCGCAAGGCAATCTTACGGCAACGGTCAACTGCTACAAGTCTTTCAAAGGCAGCAAGGCAATTCTTACCTGCACCACAAGACAAGGCGGCAAAACCGGAACTGTCAATATCGTCTATGAAGGCGTGCCGTCAAGTATGTCTATCACCGCTCCTACGGGCGTTACTAAATACAATCTCGGCAAAGATTCCGTGGATTTGCTTTATGTCGGTAAGTCTTACTCTCTTAATCTCGCAATGGATAACATTTTTCATAGCGTAGGTAGTAATTTCAATGACTTTACCGTAACCGTTACGGGAGTAGGATCTGTTACTTGCGGTTCTTATTCTCAATCAGGCAGGGGCGCAGGTTGGAGTTCTCACAGCAACGTTGTAGATTTTAATAAAATTGCGAAAGAGTTCGTAACTTGTTCGACTTCCGGTAATACGCTTTCGATTAACGTAACAAAGTCGCTTTATGATTATTACGAATCTAAGGAAACAAAAATAGTCGAAGGCAACGGCGAAACGACTACTTACACTAATAAGTTGTATTCAATTAACACCGATTCCGACGGAAATAAACCGTATCTGATTGTTAAGGTTCAGCATAAAACGCTCGGATTTTCCGCTCAGTATAAGTTTTTTATCGGCGAGGAAGTAAGCAAGGTTACTACGAGTAAGGCAACCATCACGTTTTAACAGGAGGTATAAAATATGGCTATCGAAAAAAGAAAAGCAATAAAACTTACGGCTATCGTTCTTGTTGTGCTTACGATTTTTGCGGCAATATTTGCGGCGATATATTTCGGAAAGCAAGACGCTCCCGTTGCGGATAAAACATTAAACGTTGAAACCGAAAATGGGTTCGATAACACGAAAACCTACGCTATGCCGAAAACGATGGCATTTACAGCAAAAAGTTTAGCGGCGGCGCAAGCGAATGGGCAAACCGTGGACGTAAAAATCAAGGCAAGCGTTTCGCCTTGGGACGCGGCAAATCAAGCGGTTGACTATTCTATCGCTTGGGGCGTTGCTCCCACTCACGGAAAAGAGGCGGTAACCGATTACGTTACCGTTACGCAGGACGCAGATGGTTCTCTTACGGCGACGATTTCCTGTAAAAAGGCTTTCGATTCGGATAAAATCATCGTTATCGTTACCACTCGCGACGGCGGATATACGGCAAAATGCACGGTATCGTTCGTGGGCGTTGCAAACAGTATTGTGATTAACAATTCTACGCTCAATCCTATCAGCGACAGTAAGCGCGGCGTGTATTATCAACTCGGAACGAATAAAATCTACAATTTCGATATTGCTCTCGATAACATTTTCGGCAAAGTAGGTTCGCAAAATCTGACGGTAACGCTCGGCGGTTCGGGTGAATTGTATTTCGGAGATGAATTTGTCAGCGGTGATAGCGGTATGGGCAGTTTCTCGAATATGGCAAAAAGGAAAATGTCGGATATGGTAAACAAATTTATCACGTCCGCAACCATTTCCGGGAATACGCTCACGCTGAAAACGGGTTCCACGGTGATTGAAAATTACTATGACGAAATGGTCAACGATACCGAGTATTACACAGGCACGACCTATAAAGGCAGATACGTTTTTTATGACGAATACGACCTTACAGGTGGCAAAGATTACGATACCAACAGCGAAGCAAACGTAGCGGCTCTTCCTTCTTGCTACTTTACCGTAACGGTTAAGGATACGGTAAGCGGCATTTCCGAAACAATCAAAGTTTGGCTTGTCACTTCCGTAAAAGGCGTAAGCCTTGATAAGACTAACGTTTCTATATAAGAAGCGACTTTTCGGAGGTGAGAAATGACGAATAAAGCGACAAATCATTACTTATATTCTGCTTATTCTTGCCGTAATAACCGTTATCGGCGTTGTAGCGCACTTCACAAACGGGTTCACGAGCGACTTTAAGACTTTCTATGTTACAGTTGACGGAAAAGATGTAATGACATCTTCCGGCGGTTACAAAGTTACAACCGAAAAGCCCTTGCAAGTGGACGTCAAATATACCTTTAATTTCGCTACCGACGAAACGAAAAACTATTCCGTAAAGATAGTTCCGAACAAGATCGAAAACAGCGATTTTACATACACCGTTGACGGCGAAAGCAAATCGTTTCAGTCGCAAACGGATTTGACGGCTGCTTTTGCAATCGACAAAGGCGAAAAATCTTTTACCGTTAAACCGAAAGGAAATCGCTTACCGAAGTTCTGACTGCGTTTTACGGCACGGAAGTAACCGATTGCGAAAACAAAGGTTATATGGATATGTTTACGATAATCGTAACGTCTTACAACGGCGAAGCAAGCGTTAAACTCAATTTTACGATTGCGGGAAAAGTGGTCGGCGTTGTTTTGGATCGGGAGGTGATTGTGTTTTGACGCAAGCGACAAAAACGAGATTAGTATCAATCTTTCTCGCTTTTGTCTTGGGAGTATGTGTCGTCATAACCACGGCGGCACAAATTCCCCTTGTGGCAAGGGCGGAAAGCATCACATACTCAAACGTGTTGGACGATTTGAAAAAAGATACGTCGTTTAAGCCGGAAAACTATCCGACCAAAGCCGACGATTATTCATTGCAAATTATCCAACTTGCCGAAAGCGTAAATAAGGAACTTTTCGTTTACGTCTACCAGCCGAGCGGAAAAGCAAAAGACTTCAAAGCGTCGTCCATCAACATTTCGACCACTATAAACGATTCGATTTCGTATCTGAATTACAAACTCGAACTGCTCAATTCAAACGGCGTGTTCTACAAATACAAAGTTTCGGGGTTTACGGTAAAGGATGAAAGCGTGAGATATTACGCTATCAGTTCTATTTATCGCCCATTCGACGAAAGCATAGATAAACAGGCAAGCGGCGGAAATACCGTTACCGAAGTAAATTATGCGGTTAATAAGCAGTATGCCTTCGGTTCAATCAACGGCAAACCGTATGTAAATTGCGTGGATATCGAAACAATCGTCGTTACGGATAAGTTCGTTGGATTTGTAAGGTATAAAGACGGTTTCAAATTATACGTCGGAGCGTGCGACAGCCATTTCGTGGCGTTCAACACGGATAAGCCCATAGATAAACTTCTCGAAGCGGACGTGTATTACACAACGCAAAGTTACGATTGGTCTTCCGCTCCCTTTGTCGGAGTAAAAGAAACTTTCGGAGATAAAGCGGACAAATACGCCTATCTCAAATACACGGATAAGGTCGAACATACCGGCGACGGTTGGTTCGCGGGAACGTATAAGTGGGACAGGATTCAGACGATTGACGACTTCATCAAAGGCGAAAACCGCGAGAATATCTACCACGGCGCAGTTCTCGACGTAAAGACTTCATCAAAATTAACCGACGAAGCCTTGAACGAACTAAAAGGCAAGAAATGGGTATTACGTTTCGCCGAAACGAATTATTCGCTGAACGGCTATGCGTCAACCGGCTCTACGTTTGAAAGTTATACACTCGTTGGCGACGTAACAATCCTTCGCTTGAAGTTTGAAACGGACGGAATTACTTACAATCTCGGCGTGATCGACAACAAGCAAACGGGCGGAAAAGAGCCGTCCAACGAAACGGAAATAGACGTAAGTCTGAATAACCGCGGCAAGACGATTTTGTATCTGTTATTGCTTATACTTTTGCTTGTGTTACTCGCACCCGTGTTGCCATACGTATTGCAGGCAATCGTGTTTGTGGTATCGCTTCCGATTAAAGGAATTGCGGCAATCGGAAAGAGTTGTAAGCGAAAGCGGCAGGAACGAAAAGAACGGAAAATTTACGAAAAAGTCGTAGCGACGATTGACGAGCCGGACTACGGAAATTACGACGATTACGACTAAACATTTGACGCCGGCGGGAGAAATTCTGTCGGCGTTATTTTTATTAAAATTCAGGAGGTATTACATTGAAAACATTTAAGAGAATTATGGCGATTTTATCGCTTATCATCATAGTTCTGGCGGTGAGTTATTTCGTCTATACGGCGAAACAAATTCCGTCCGAAAATACAATTTCGGAGGTGCTTTATGAAGTGGCAACGACGGCTTAATATTTCGCTTACGATAGTCCTAACAACGGCGTTTATTTTGCTCGGCATATTCACGTTCCGACAATCTTATTGTCGCACAATCGAGGCTTTAATCGACTTATACGGCGGTTTTAAGTATTATTTCCGTGTATTATTCGGTTTGCCGACCGATGGCTTGCCGAGCGTAACGGACTATTCAAAAGTTATGGAATGGACAGTAATTTTGCCGTCGGATTTCGAGAGTTTCAAGGTCAATGCGACGACATATTTTTCAATGCTTTTCAGCAAAGAAAATTTCCTGTCTTGGCTGTCCTCGGCAGGCGCGAAAGCAAGCGTCTTGGCAAAGATTTTAACCATACTTCTGCCGTGTTTTTTGGTGCTGATTATAGCGATAAAAAGAATGTATGCGAGCGGCAACACAAAGCACAACGTAGATACGATTCCTTTGCGTGTATTCAAGAAAATATCTGCCGTAACGTATCAACCGACGAAGCGGTTTATATGCGAATATATAGACTTCTTGCGCGAGCATTCGTGGATATGGATTTCGTGGGCGGTTATGTGGGCGTTTCACTTAAATCTTGCAAGTATCGTAATAGAATTTTTCTCCTACTACTTCTTCTTTGCGGTATCGTTCCGGGCGGATACGATATACACGCAATTCGTAAAACTTGCGCGAGATCTGCAACCGTTTTTCAGGTGCTTTCCGTGGTGGTCGCTGCTTATTGCAGGCTATCTTTTGTTCGAGCGTTGGCGTAAAAAGGTTGCGCTTAACAAATTGCGTAAATGCGAAGCAAAAAATTGCGGGTTTATAAACGCATTGCCTATCGTTTCGATGACGTGCGGCAGTATGGGTAAACGTAAAACCACGATGATAACGGATATGACGTTATCCCAAGAAGTAATGTTCAGACAAAAGGCGTTCGAGATATTACAGAAAGCGGATATGAAGTTCCCGTATTTTCCGTGGATATGCTTTGAAAGAACTCGCCGCGTGTATGGAATACGGAACGGTATATAACCTTGCAACGGTCAAAGAATGGGTAAAACTCAAACGCAGTCGATACGATAAACACGGCAATGCTGTGTGGCAGTTATACGGATACGACTGTCGGAGATACGGTCTTACATACGACGACGCGCTTAAAACGAGCGGATTATTCGACGTTCTGGAAACGTATGCGCAGGCATTTTTCATATACGCTTTGCAAACGAGCCTTATCGTGGCGAACTACTCCATACGAACGGACAACCGCTTACTGTCGGAAGATAATTTCCCGCTGTGGGCGCTGGACTTTTTCTCGGACGGACAACGACGTAGCCGACACTCTCATATTCTTGACTTCGACGTATTAAGGCTCGGTAAAAAGGTGCTTGAAAACAATCCGAAAGCAGGCAGTTTCGAGTTCGGCGTTGTCGCTATAACCGAAATAGGCAAAGAACGTGGAAACAATCTTGAATTAAAGGAAGTCAAGAAGAAAAACGACGAAACGAACCAAAAGAACGACCTTTTCAATTCGTGGCTCAAAATGTGCAGACACTCTGCAACGGTAGATAATTTTCCGTTCATAAAGGTGTTTACGGACGAGCAACGCCCTGAAAGTTGGGGCGCGGACGCAAGAGATCTCTGCGACATTGTAAATATCGTTTCCGCCGGGGATACAAAACTTGCTCTGCCGTTTTACACGATAGAAGATATGGTGTCCGAAATAGCGTTTAATCGCTTTATAGCCCTGTATTACGATTTCAGATACCGCCGTGGCGACAACACTTTGCTCGTGCATATCTTAAAGTCAATAACCGCATGGCTGTGGAAACGCAACACACGAATTTACAATAAATACGGTTATTCTATCGTCAAGGTTGAAAAAGAACGCGGGACAATGGACGGCAAGCCCGAAAACAAAAAGTATTTCCTTATGAACTACAAAATCTATCGTAACCGTTTCACAACCGACTGTTTCTCGGACTATTTCAACGACTTGGCAGGCAAACGAACGTCGGACTTATGGACTATATCGAATATGCAACCGAGAAAGCGAGCGTTGACGAATTGAAAGCACAAAACAGTTATTTTATCAACGGTCTTTACCGTAACGAGGAGGTGTGATATGCCATACGGAGAAGCCAAAATCTATCACGACGGAAGTCATTTTATAGCAATACCGTATGTTCCTAATCCTCGAAGGCGACGACCAAAGCCGCCCGAAGAACAGATTACTGTTGTGGACGAAAATGCTGATAATGAAACTATAGGCAGACTTTCCGATGCAAATGAACCTGCTAACGATATTTCTGAAAAGGGCGAAACGTCTGTGGCGGAGTCCGTCGAAAGCGGCGGTGAAGTAAAAAATAAGGCTGAGCGAAAGTTGACTCGT
Source organism: Clostridiales bacterium (assembly GCA_022009995.1). Taxonomy (GTDB): domain Bacteria; phylum Bacillota; class Clostridia; order Christensenellales; family CAG-917; genus CAG-349. The sequence goes on along the minus strand of CP091734.1, from coordinate 481,967 downwards.
AAGGAATTGTTTGAAGAATTATATGATGAAACGCGAGATAAAAAAAGGAGCGAACGAAAGAAAATAATAACGGAAAAGATGTTGCCGTATTTTCGGAATAAGCAAGCGACGGCAGAGTTTGTCAACATACAGTTTGAAAGAAAACTAAGGAATATTATTTGCCGAAGAGTAAGGCTTATGCGTAAGGTAAATTTGCAAACATTCAACTATTTTTGCACTTTTACTTACGATAGTGCGAAGCATACGGAAGAAAGTTTTATGCGGAAATTAAAAGGCTGTTTTAAGATGATGTGTCATAGAAAGAATTGGAAATACGTAGGGGTATGGGAGCGATCGCCGGAAAAGAAACGGTTACACTTTCACGGATTATTTTATATTCCCGATGGAGCAATGGTGGGCGAGCTTATAGAGGTACACGATTACTCTCCCATAAAGAAGAAAGTGCAACATACGATACAGAATACATATTTCAACGAACGGTTCGGACGTTCCGATTTTAAGCCCGTAGTGGATAGGCGAATGTTGGGCGAGGCTGTCGCATATCTGACGAAATATATGGAAAAGACTGGCGAGAAGATAGTGTATTCAAAAGGCTTGCCGCAGTATTTTATTTCAGACATTCTGGACGAGGACGTTGTATGCACGATAGGGCAGGAAGATAGGAAACTGTTGCTTTACGATAATTTTAATTGTTGGGACGAAGGCTGCCTCGTCGGACCGGTGAGCAAAGAAGTAATAGCACAAATGCGCAAAAGTAATTAAACGGAAATCCGCGCCTAAAAATACGGGTTAAAAACGGAAATTGCCGTAAACGAAGAATAGCGGTGATTCGCCAAGCGGGTTAGCGGCGAACACCGCTTTCGTTACGCTTTCGTTTTCCGTTATTTCGGTCGGTTCGGTTAAGTTTTTGGCGTGTGCTTGTCTGCGCCGCGAAGCGGCGCTCTCGTATCAAGACAAGCACACGCCACGGTTGCAAATTGGGTATAAAGGGATATAAACGGATGATTTTTATGTTACAAACTGTCCACAAAAACTGTGGAGAAATTCGTCAACAAAATTATGTTTAACGTATACAATATTGTTGACAAGATAAAAGTTTTGTGATACAATATCAAATGTAATTAAATCGGAGGTGGAAGTTATGCTTACCGAGTTCGGCAAATGCTCATGTACGGTAAAGAAGCAAGCAACCGAAAACAATAGATAGACCGCCAGCACTACACTATTCCGAACCAAAGACCAAAAGATAAGCATTTTGAGAAAATCTAAACTTTTGGATTTTCCTACAATGCCGACTACGGCGGAATCCCTCCCACTCCTTATATATTTCTTTCTGTATACATTGAATTTGTATTTAGTAAAATGCAGACAACACCACGGATCGGCTTTTGGCTGGACAATTCCAACCAAACACCGCAGCAGACAGTAGAAACCATTCTGAACGTTAGGAAGCCGGTATGATTGTTACATATAAGGGGAAGAAAAATTTCTTTTAGATACTTGTTTTCCTAAAACTGATGTGATATAATAATTCAATTCCAGAAAAGGAGTAAAAAATATGCGGCAAGGTATTCTTAAATAAAACTATAATCAAATAGTGGGAACAAAGGATTATGATAGTCCCTTTTGTAGGGGCTTAGTTTTTTGTACCCAATTTAAGAATACTTTTGCCTTATCAATTTTGACATATCCCCAAAAACAGCACTCACAAACAGGTGTATGCTGTATATGTGTATGTCCGCAAATTATCATCCCCAGTGGTAAAAGTATTTTACTGCTGGGGATTTTTGCGCCCTTTTGGGCCTTGTATGGAGGATAGACATGAACATTATCAATATTGGAATTCTTGCCCATGTAGATGCGGGCAAGACGACACTGACGGAGAGCCTGCTATATGCCAGCGGAGCCATTTCAGAACCGGGGAGCGTCGAAAAAGGGACAACGAGGACGGACACCATGTTTGGAGCGGCAGCGTGGGATTACCATTCAAGCGGCAGTCACTTCCTTCCAGTGGCACAGATGTAAAGTTAACATTGTGGATACGCCCGGCCACATGGATTTCTTGGCAGAGGTATACCGCTCTCTGGCTGTTTTGGACGGGGCCATCTTGGTGCTCTCCGCTAAAGATGGCGTGCAGGCCCAGACCCGTGTTCTGTTCCATGCCCTACGGAAATTGAACATCCCCACCATTATCTTTATCAACAAGATCGACCAGGTTGGCATTGATTTGGAGAGCGTATATCAGTCTGTTCGGGATAAGCTCTCCGCCGATATTATCATCAAGCAGACGGTGTCGCTGTCCCCGGAAATAGTCCTGGAGGAAAATACCGACATAGAAGCATGGGATGCGGTCATCGAAAATAACGATGAATTATTGGAAAAGTATATCGCAGGAGAACCAATCAGCCGGGAAAAACTTGCGCGGGAGGAACAGCAGCGGGTTCAAGACGCCTCCCTGTTCCCAGTCTATCATGGTAGCGCCAAAAACGGCCTTGGCATTCAACAGTTGATGGATGCGGTGATAGGGCTGTTCCAATCGACCAAGGAACAGGGGAGCGCCGCCCTGTGCGGTAGAGTTTTTAAGGTGGAGTATACAGATTGCGGCCAGAGGCTTGTCTATCTGCGGCTATACAGCGGAACGCTGCGTCTGCGGGATACGGTGGCCCTAGCCGGGAGAGAAAAGCTGAAAATCACAGAGATGCGTATTCCATCCAAAGGGGAGATTGTTCGGACAGATACCGCCCATAAGGGCGAAATTGTCATCCTTCCCAGCGACAGCTTGAGATTAAACGATATATTGGGGGACAAAACCCAACTTCCTCGTGAAATGTGGAGTGATGTTCCCTTCCCTATGCTGCGGACGACGATTACGCCAAAAACGGCAGAGCAAAGAGACCGGTTGCTGGACGCTCTTACGCAAATTGCGGATACTGACCCGCTTTTGCACTACGAGGTGGATTCCACCACCCATGAGATCATTCTTTCTTTTTTGGGTCGGATGCAGTTGGAGGTTGTTTCCGCTTTGCTGACGGAAATACAAGATTGAAACAGCAGTGAAGGAACCCACCGTCATTTATTTAGAGCGGCCGCTCAAAGCAGCCAGTCACACCATCCATATCGAGGTGCCGCCTAACCCGTTTTGGGCATCCATAGGACTGTCTGTTACACCGCTCCCGCTTGGCTCCGGTGTAAAATACGAGAGCCGGGTTTCGCTGGGATACTTGAACCAGAGTTTCAAAACGCTGTCAGGGATGGTATCCGTTACGGGCTGGAGCAGGGCTTGTTCGGCTGGAACGTAACGGACTGTAAGATTTGCTTTGAATACGGGCTTTATTACAGTCCGGTCAGCACGCCGGCGGACTTCCGCTCATTGGCCCCGATTGTATTGGAACAGGCATTGAAGGAATCGGGGACGCAGCTGCTGGAACCTTATCTCTCCTTCATCCTCTATGCGCCCCAGGAATACCTTTCCAGGGCTTATCATGATGCACCGAAATACTGTGCCACCATCGAAACGGCCCAGGTAAAAAAAGGATGAAGTTGTCTTTACTGGCGAGATTCCCGCCCGCTGTATACAGGCATACCGTACTGATCTGGCCTTTTACACCAACGGGCGGAGCGTATGCCTTACAGAGCTGAAAGGATATCAGGCCGCTGTCGGTCAGCCGGTCATCCAGCCCCGCCGTCCAAACAGCCGTTTGGATAAGGTGCGCCATATGTTTCAGAAGGTAATGTAAAGATACATAATCGTCAAGACGGCAACAATCAGAAGTTATGGAGGGTAACAATGGAATATAGTAAGGAAGATTTAATGGAAGCAAAAAGCAAATTTGGGGAGTGGGAGAGAACATGGGAACAGAGGAAAGTAAAAAAATCTGGGAGGAGAACGCACAATTTTGGGATAATGCAATGGGTGACGAATCTAATGAATTTCACAGAGAGGTAGTGCGTCCCAAAGTAACGGAACTTCTATCTCCTAATCCTGCGGATTACATTTTGGATATTGCGTGTGGCAATGGAAATTATTCTTCGTATCTTGCACAAAGAGGCGCTTCGGTTGTCGCTTTTGATTACAGCAAAAAAATGATAGAATTGGCTAAAAGACGGCAATCACAATATGCAAAACAAATTGAATTTTGTGTAGCGGATGCGACCAATAGAGAAAGTATATTAGAATTAAAAAGAAATCGAGCCTTTACGAAAGCAGTTTCTAATATGGCAATTATGGATATTACGGATATTGAACCACTTCTTATGGCTGTTTATGAACTGTTGCAGGAAAGCGGAATTTTTGTCTTTGCAACGCAACACCCTTGTTTTGTCACGTTGACTGAAAAATATATGACACCGCACAGTTACTATGATATAGCGATTGAAGGGCAACCGAAAGAGCAGATTTATTATCATCGTTCCATACAAGATATTTTTAACCTTTGTTTTAGAGCTGGATTTGTCATTGATGGATTTTATGAAGAATGTTTTAAAACCAACAAAGAAATTCCTATGGTAATGATAGTAAGGCTTAAGAAGGTAAAACGTGATAGCTTAAAATAAATTCAAGTTTGTCGGGTAAATAGTAAACCCAGCCGAGCCAGTCAACGATAAAATGAACGCCGCTTCGCGCCGTCGTTGACAGCCCCGCCCGTCTTTGCTGGTAGGCAATCAAGGGGCGACAGCAAGGAGTACTGCCGCCCCGCACTATTATTCAGAGAGGGGGAATTTCCATGACCGAAGATGAAGCCTACAAGGTGCATATCCAGTACACATTCAATGCCTTTTGCAAGGTAGTCATTCGTCACGCAGCCATAGATAAAATCTTGAAGCTGCGCCGGAGGTGGGAACGGGAAGTTTCCCTTGATTATCTGATGAGTGAAAAGTTTGTCCAGCTTGCCGAGCCGGAGTAGCTTGAAGAATATCTTTTTACCGCCTGCGGCCAGACCGCCGTTCTGTATCATGCGGAGCTTGCCGCCGCCCTTGCCCTTTTGCCGGAGCAGACGCAGGAAGAAATTTCGTTACTATTTCCTGCGCCAGCCGCAGCGAGTGATCGGCGTACATATTGGCCGGACACGCAGCACAGCGGGGCGGCATATCCGGCTTGCCTTGCAGCGGTTAAGGCGGCTCATGGAGGGAAATGACTATGAGTAAACTTCTCCCCTATGAAACAATCGTCAAAGCCCATGAGGGCGACCCGGACGCAATCGACACCATTCTTTCCCACTATGCCGGATATATCCGCTACTGTTCCAAAGTACACGGGAAAGTCAACGCCGAAGTTGAGGAACATATAAAGCAACAGCTCATTGCCGCCCTGTTCAAATTTCGCTTTGACCGATAAACAAAGAACAAACACTGGCTGTCATTAGCGGTTTCACTCCAGCCAGTTTACAATTCATCTATTCCTAAAGGAAGCAGGTCATAGTATAATAGAACCAACGACAAATATACTTTTAGGGGAGATATAGCAATATGAAAAGTAATAAATACTTAACTATTGGCTTATTAACAGGATTTATTGTCGGTGGTTGCATAGGTGTGTTGGCATGGGCGTTTTTGCAAATCTTTTTGCTATTTCTATTTGTGCAGGTATCGGAATGTTGATTGGAATTGTTATAGGTACATTGATTGAATACGTGAATGTGAAATATGCGAATTAGACAATGAAGAATAATAATAGATTAAAGGGAGCATTTTAGCGAAGCTCCCTTTAATCTTTTTTTAGTTGTCTGGTGCGTAAAATTTGCCGTTTATCTCGACTTTGCCGTTCTCAATCGTTGGCTTGCCCGTTTTGTAGGCGCGAAGAATATATTTGTCTGAAGGTTCTACCAAAAGCGGAATATTGCCTTCGGTAAATTGTGAATCGTCCGATACTTCGAGAATCTTGAAACCTTTCTTTATAAGGTCTGCTGAGAATTGCCATTTCTTTTCAAAAAGTCCGAAAGAATCCATAATAATAGAAATATCTTTTTCGGGGTGATAGGCGGTAATTCTGAAATAATTGTTCATAGATAAAATCTCCTGTAGTAATTTATTTGGATGCAACGTCACGTTGCCCTTTGCGGTTACGCCGCTATTTGTTTTAGTTTTCTGTTTGCGTAAGGCAGCCACTTTTTGTTTACGAACTCCATAACGCAGTCGTCGGGCTTAGAATCGTGGTCGCCGTAACATTGAAGCACCTTTTTGTTTTTCAAAGAGTATTCGACCGTTACAAGCGGTTTTTCGGGTTCGTCTTTCATTCGGATAAAGAAAATAAGCGATTCTTCGCGAGCGAATTTTTGGTCGTAACCCATACGCCCCACGCAATGATGAAGCAACTCGCCTTCGCGCGTTAAATCTGACGGTTTTTGTGCGATAATCGCTATATAGACCGACTTCCTGTCGTATTCAAGCCCCAAATACTTGGTTGCCACGGCGGCGAATTTGTCGTAAAACTCTTTGCGTTCCTGCTCGTCTTTCAATGCTTGCGCGGAGCGATATTCGTCTATGCGTATATCGTGCCAACGTTTGAAATCGTGGGGATAGCGGTTCTTTTCTTCGTTCATATCCAAGCCGAGATATTGGCAAGCGTCGAGATAATCTCTATATGAATAAAAGTTTGTGTTTTGCCTTTCGATATAGTCTAAAAACTTGCCGACTTCGTTTTTTACAAGTGCTTTTACATTATCCATTTGGTCGGCGTGATCGAATTTTATCTTACGTTTAGCAAAATTGTTGATTTCTCGTATCGGTTTGCCGGTATTGTAAGCCTTCATGATAGAAGAAACGTAGTAGTCTGATAAGACAATATCTTGCCTGTTTTTCGCAAGCCATTTGCAGAACTTTTTGTCCTTACCGCAAAGCTGTAAAATCTGCGTTGACATTGCGATATTATGCAATCCGAGTTTAGTCAGATACTCTATTTGTGGAAATTTTTCATAAAGCCGTAAGTATTTGAAAACGTGTATGCCTGTATATCTGTCAACGGCGCTGTATTTGTATTCGGGAAAATGTTGTAAGATATAATCGCGGTTGACTATCGGGGCATAAGGGTCAAACGAATCGTCCGACGCCCAACCCCATTCTTTGCTTTCATACCAATCGGGATATTTTGAAATCCCTTGTTCGTGCCAACCGACAGAATAACCGGCGATAAAAGTGAATTTAATGTCTTTGCCGAAACATCTGTCGGAATGAATGCCATGAACGACAACCGGCTTACAATACCATTGTTTTTTATACTCTCGGACTGCAACCGTAACTTTGACGAGTTCGCCGTCGTTTTTCGTAAAGTAAGCATAAAAGCGAGTTCTGCCGAACGGCGCGGTTTTTAATTGGTCGTCGTAAAGTTTAATCTTTTTCTGTATGTATTTCGGAATGGGTTTTATCTTTTCGATTTTCATTTTTATCTCACCTCAACTTTGTTTCCAAACAAGGCGAATATCTCATTCGGAATAGATTGTTTTGTTACTGTTTCGGGTTCGTCAATGCCTTGCGGTTCGTATATATCACCGTCAAATTCACGCATTTCTTCTTCGGACAATATTTCGCCCGTATCTTTCTCTATAAGCCGATTATCAATATGTAACAGGCTTGGAATAAATTGTGTTTCGTGTTCGTTTTCGATGATGTAAAGGTCATGTTTTCTCACGATTTTAGCAAAGTAATTTTCGGCAGCGTGGTAAGGGAAACCAATCATCGGAACACGTTCTTTCAAACCAACGTCACGGCTTGTAATAGTGAGTTCCATTTCGTTCCCGAGCATTACGGCGTTATCGCCTAAAACTTCATAGAAATCGCCTAAGCGATAAGCCACGATTGAAGTAGGGTGTTCCGACTGGTATGCGATATATTTTTGATATATAGGATTACCTTTTGATTGTTCGACAGGGCGGATAGCCGTTTGGTTTTGTTCTTCTTCGGCAACCTGTCGCATTGCGTCGAGTTTCTTCTTCGGTGAATTCTTCATCGTCTGTATCGGTTTCGGCAGTTAAAGTATCCGTTTTTGTATCTTTAACTTCGGTATCGTCGATTTTATCGAAAATAGAAAATTGTAAATTCTGAGGCTTCGGCGGTTGTGGTTTTACTGTTGCAGATTTTGTTGTAGCAACCTTTTTCGGCGCGGGCTTATATTCTTCGCCGTCTATGGTGTAAAGCGTGCCTTCGATCGAATCTTCTTCAAAATAGTGAATTGCCCAGCCATACACGGTAACATCATCGACGCATGCAGAATTAGCGCCTTTTTCGGCAAGTTTTCTCGCTTCTTCGCAAGCATATTTCATAAAGCCGGAAAGCGTCTTTTTGTTAAATAAAGGATGCCCGTCTTTTTCAAACGGAGTGCCGTTATTTATCTTGTCGGCAAGGGTTTCGCTCGCATTGTTCTGTAAATAGGTGAGTATAAGTTCTTCTTGCTTGTTTTGTGGGGTAAGGTTTAACTTAATCATTGTTTACTCTCCTTTTCGAGTATTTCTAATATTTGTTTTTCTTCATAAGAGGTTGAGCAAAGCCAGATAATCGTTGCCAATGTTTCAAGGCTCGCTCCTTGTCGGTTTTTCTCAAATAATTTCGTATTGCGTGCAATCGCCGCTTGTAAACCATTGATATTTGTTGCAAAGGCGATATAACTTTTCTGTTGAAATTTTCATTTTATGTATGCTCCTTTGATTTTTGTAATTGAAAAGAGAGATTGCCTTAAAACGGGCAACCTCTCCAAAGCAGTTTATATTCAATATAGTTTTTTACGGGAACGATGATCCAAGTAACGTTTGTGATCGGAATATTTGTCTTTCTGTTCGGCGGCGAATGTGTTTCATACCAACGAACGTTCCAACTTGCGCAGTCGTATGTATTCGTTACGAGATAAATTTTCAGTTTATTTTTGCCGTGCTTCTTGTAGCAAACTTTATAACCGTATTTGTTTTCTTCAGTCATAAGCTGTAAACCCTTTTTGCCAGTCTTGGCAAAGCCGAAAAGAAGTTACAGTTCATAATTGTTGAGTGCAACTTTCTATCGTGGGCAAATAGTTTCTATCGGCGTATTCGTAGCCTTGCCTTGTAAGACGTTTTAATTCGTATCGGTCGCTACCGTCGTGGTGATAACCTTCGATAATCAGATGCCCGTTTCGGTCTATCACCTTTATATTGTCAAGGTGTTGAATCATAGATTGAAAATCTCGGTAGCATGTGATGAATGTTCCGCCGTCGAAATTGCCGTTCCATCTTCCGCAAGTTCCCGTCATAAGATAATAACGTGTTTTGAAACTGTTTTCGAGAGCGTCTTTCAAATCTCTCCACGTTTCTTGGTTTTGAAAGTCAATTTCTTTGTAGACTGTTTCGTCGGGAATATTTTCTTTGCAAGCCCAACCGTTTTCGTCGGCATAAACCGCAAAGAGAAAATCCCTTGTTTCGTCGAACTTTTTGTAATTTTCGGTATCGTCGTAAAGCACGATTTCTTTTGTCTTTTTCATTTGAGTTCTCCTTAAAAAAGTTTTGAGATAACTATCTTCTTATACTGCAAGCCGTTATCCCGTCTGAATTTGCTTACAGCCTGTTTTAACGTATAAAACATATAAGATTGCGAAACGTGAGTTTCTTCGTCGTAATAGTCGAAAACGAGCGTTCCGTATTGATTGTAGTGATAAAAAATGTATCTCATTTTTCAACTCTCCTGTAAACGTCGTCAACGTAATACTGACAGACAAACCAATTAAAAAGGGCGTGACATTTCACACCCTTATAATCGACTATGTAATCGTTGTTTCCGACTTCTTCCAAGACGGTTATTTCCGCCATTTCGCCGTTAAGTGAGTGAATATGTGCCATTGCTTTATAACTCATTTGAGTCAACCTCCAAAATACGTAATTCAAGAAATTCGTGTAAATACCAGTCAAGTTTGCAGGAGAGATTCCACCAAAGTTCGTGTTCTTCGCCGTCGGTAAAGGTTTCGTTGCGATCCAATTCATAGTTCTTTTGTAATTTACCGTTTTCAAAAGCGTTTCCAGCCCAGCTCATATCGGTGTTCTTTTCGTTTTCGATAATCTCATTAAAGCGTTCAACGGCTTTTTCGTAAGTGGAAAAGGCTTGTGTGTCTACGCCATCGCAATCGTCTGTGCAATACTGAAATAAAACAAGATAAATTTTCATATTTTCACCTCACGCAACTCTTTTAATTCCGCCGCCGAACGAGCGAATACCGATTGTGCCGAACTCTGAGCAGAAATCGTCGGTTTTGTTCCAGACGTAAGCGTAGGCGTAAAACATATTGCCTTGCGGATAAAGCATTTCATCCCATTCTTCTTCATAGTCGGGTATGTAGAGGAAGTCGTAACATTCGCCAAATTCGGTGTATTCGTGTGTTACGGCATATACGAGAACGTTGTATTGTTCTTCAAATTCTTTAATTTTTGCCATCAATTCAGGTTCTTGATAAGCCCAAAATCCGCCAAAGTTTTCATAGAAGCAAACGCTGTTTTTATCTTTGAAACCTTTGACATAGGGCTTGTAAATGTCTAATTTGTTCATCAGTTCGATTGCTTTTTGTTTTTTGTTTTCGATTGTAATATTCATATTTTTAACTCCTTATTGTATTTCGATTAAGCCGTCGCTGTATTCTTGCAAATATTCTTCGCCGCAGTATCTTCCGTAGCGTTCAAGGTCTATAAAGTCGATTATGTGTTCGGGTATCTGATAACCGCAACAGTCAAGCATTTCTTTGCCGTAATCTTCCCAAGAGTAACCGCTCCAAAGATTTATATCATCATCCCATCGGTCGCCGTGTGATTTGACTTTTTCTTCAAAATCGTCATAGCAACGGACTTCGAGAAACGCACAAAAGACTTTGTATTTGTAATCGTTGTCTAATACGCCCGATTCTTTCAGTGTATTGAAAAGCGTTTCAGGGTTGACGTAATCCCAATTTACAGAACGGTCTGCAATACCTTCGACGTCCTGTATAAACAGTTCTTCGTCGATACCGTCAATTTCAAAGCCTTCTGTTTTGAGTTCTTCTACGATTTCATCCCAATCGGAATAATCCGATAGGTCAAGCCATTTAGAGCCTAACGCTCTTTCGTTGCACTCGTTGTATGAACCCCAAGAGCCTATTACAATATTGATATTTCCTGACATTTCAGTTTTCCTCCGTAAATTCGTCTATGTAAATTTTTGTGTATGAACAACCGTATTCAAAGTAACGGCGATTACCATCGAACAGCAGGTCAAAGGTTTTAACACTTATTCTTCCGGTGTCGCTTACGGCAACCGTTACTTCGCGTTTTTCGTCGTCGATTTCGATTAAATCGAACGTTATGAAATTTTCACCGTTAAAATAATCAAATTCGGGCATTTTAATTTCCTCCACGATTTTATACCAAACCGAGTATTCGACTTCAATATCTCTTCCGTCGTATTCGTAATACATTGTTACGTAACCTTTGAATTCATTTTCTTTTCCGATTATCGGGTGGCAATGCTGTTCAACTTCATCAAAGGCTCGCGTGTAACGTTTGCCTGTTTTTGAAACGCACTTACATAGCAACGTTCCTTCGTCATTGATGAATCCGAAACCAGATAATTTTTCGTCAGGATTTCTGACTTTTTTGATTGAGTAAACTACTTTTTTCATTTTTGGATTACCTCCATTTTTTATTTTTTGCCTTCTGGCAGGGGTAATGGAGCATAAGTCGAAACGCAGCCATAGTGAGAATTCTGTTGCAATGGAGAAAATCAACAGCCAAAGGATTTGAGCGAAAAATACTATCGTAAAATAAAAAGAGCCAAACTCTTTATCGAGTCTGACTCTGTTATTCAATATTAAAGTTTTAAGTAGTATTTTTCCGTGCAGTTGATTTTCTCGCTGACTTATGCTACAACAGCCACGACAGAAGACAATAAAAAATGGAGTATTGATGTTAATTCTGTCATGCAATTTGTATTCATTGCTTTTTCTTCTAAAAAATGCTATTGTATTTATATAGTGTTCTAACAGGGTTAAACAAAGGTGCCTTCTCTGGTTGCAGAGGGCTTACGAGCATAACTATCCCCGACAGCGTGACGAGCATAGGAGGTTTTGCCTTCGATCGTTGCACCGGGCTTACGAGCATCACAATCCCCGACAGCGTGACGAGCATCAGCGCTTATGCCTTCGCGGGTTGCAGAGGGCTTACGAGCATAACTATCCCCGACAGCGTGACGAGCATCGGCGCGGGTGCCTTCTATAAAACTGCATGGTACAACAACCAGCCCGACGGGCTGGTGTATGCCGGCAAAGTTGCATACGAATATAAAGGAACTTTGCCAAGCAACACCTCGATTGTATTAAAAGAAGGAACATTAGGCATTGCTGGTTCTGCCTTCTCCGGTTGCACCGGTCTCACGAGCATCACAATCCCCGACAGCGTGACGAGCATCGGCAATCATGCCTTCTCTAATTGCTATAGACTAATAGAAGTATATAACAAATCCACTTTGTCAATCACGGCAGGCAGTTCTGACAACGGAGACGTCGCTCGTTATGCAAAGAACGTTTACAAAAACGAAGGCGGAAGCAAACTTACGACGGATGAAAACGGATACGTTATATATACGGACGGAGACGAAAAGATTTTGGTTGCTTATCTGGGCACTAATACAGAATTGGTTTTACCGTCGTATATAACTAAAATTAATCAATATGCCTTCTATGATTGTACGGGACTGACGAGTGTGACAATCCCCGACAGCGTGACGAGCATCGACGATTCTGCCTTCCGTAATTGCAGCGGTTTGACGAGCGTGACAATACCCGACAGCGTGACGAGCATCGGCAATTATGCCTTCTATTATTGCATCGGTCTTACGAGCATAACAATCCCTGACAGCGTGACAAGCATTGGCGAGCATGCATTCTATAATTGCAGGAGGCTTACGAGCATAACAATCGGCAACGGTGTGACAAGCATCCACGGAAGTGCCTTCGAGTATTGCACCGGGCTTACGAGCATAACGGGTCCGGCAGAAATTGTTAGCACTGTAGTAAAACAGGCAAGACCCACTTCTTTTGTTGTTAGTATCACAAGTGGAACGAGCATAGGCGGGCGTGCCTTCGAGAGTTGCACCGGTCTTACGAGTATAACAATCCCGAACAGCGTGACGAGCATCGGCTATGATGCCTTCTATGGTTGCACCGGACTGACAAGCATAACTATTGGCAACAGCGTGACGAGCATCGGCAATTATGCCTTCGCGGGTTGCACGGGACTTACGAACATAACAATCCCTGACAGTGTGACGAGCATCGGCGATGGTGCCTTTGCTAGATGCACAGGTCTTACTAACATAACAATTCCCAACAGCGTGACGAGTATCGGCGATGGTGCCTTCTATAATTGCAGTGGATTGACGAGCGTGACAATCGGTAACAGCGTGACGAGCATCAGTTATTCTGCCTTCCGTGATTGCACCGGGCTTACGAGCATAACTTTTAACGGTACTATTGAAGAGTGGAATGCAATTTCAAAAGAAAGAGATTGGAAAGAATACGTGCCGGCGACGGAAGTTGTTTGCACGGACGGGACGACTTCCATTTAATAACGACAAAATAAAACCATAAAACAAACCCCTTCGCTAATCGCGGAGGGGTTATTTTAATGCGGTAACCGCAACTTGCCCTACGGGCAAAGTTCATCGTCGGGGCGATTTCAGTCGGTTGGAAAACGGATTTCACAAATTCGCGATGGCGACGATGGCGAACTTATTTCAGTGTAACGCCCGCGTTACATCTTGTCGGGGGCGGCGATGCCCAGAAGCGTCAAGCCCGTTTTGATGACTTGTTTCGTCGCTTTGGTGAGCAGGAGCATTGCGTTTCTTTGCGGTTTTGCCGCGTCGATAATGCGGTGCTCGAAGTAGAACTTGTTGTATGCCTGACATACCGCCATCACCGCGCGCGAGATATAGCACGGCTCGTACTTTTCGGCGGCGTCTTTGACTGCGTCGGGGAATGCCGCGATCGCTTTCACGACGGCGTTCGCTTCCGCATTGTCAAGGGCGGAGTAATCGACGTCCTTTGTAATTTCCGCACGGCTTAAAACGCTTGTGCAGCGCGCGTGAGTATATTGTACGTACGGTCCCGTTTCGCCCTCGAACGACAGCACGCGGTCGTAACTGAAAACGACGTCTTTTATGCGGTTGTTGTAAAGGGCGGAGAACACCACCGCGCCAACGCCGATATCTTCGGCAACCGTCGCTTTGTCGTCAAGACCTTTCGATTTTTCGTCCAGAATTGCGCGGGCTTTTTCCACGGTTTTGTTGAGGACGTCTTCCAAGAACACGACCTTTCCTTCGCGGGTGCTCATTGCGCCGTCTTCCATCGAAACCATGCCGAAAGCGACGTGCTCCAAATCCTTGTACCAGTCGTAACCCATAAGTTCAACGACCTTAAACCATTGCTTAAAGTGCAGATTCTGCTGATAAGCCACAACGTACAGGCATTTATAAAAGTCGTAAGTTTTCTTGCGATAAAACGCCGCGGCAAGGTCGCGCGTGGCGTAAAGCGTCGCGCCGTCCGCCTTTAAGATCAAGCACGGCGGCATATTGTATGCGGACAAATCCACAACCTTTGCGCCCTCGCTGTCTTTGAGCAATCCTTTTGCGCTAAGCTCGTCGATGACGGGCTGCATTTTGTCGTTGTAAAAGCTTTCGCCGGCGTAACTGTCGAAGGTGACTTTCAGACGTTTGTACGTCCTGTTTACTTCCTTCATCGTGATGTCTTTGAACCAGTTGAACAGGGCAAGCGCGTCTTTGTCGCCGTCCTCGATAAGTTTGAAGTAATGTCTTGCCTCGTCGTTCAGCGAGTCGTCCTTTTCGGCTTCTTTGTGGAAGCGGACGTAAATATCGAGAAGGGCGCGGATACCGCGTTTTTCGATGTCGGCTTTGTCGCCCCAGAGTTTGTATGCGACGATAAGTTTGCCGAACTGCGTGCCCCAGTCGCCAAGGTGATTTATGCCGACCGCGCGGTAGCCCAAGAAGTTGAACGTGCGATAAAGCGCCGCGCCGATGACCGTCGTCATAAGATGTCCGATATGGAAAGGCTTTGCGATGTTTATGGACGAATAGTCGATGCAGACGGTTTTGCCCGCGCCGACGTCGGACGCGCCGTACCTGTCGCCTTCCGCGGCGACTTTGTCCAGAATTATTTTGTTGTACGCGCTTTTGTTAAGGTAAAAATTGAGATATCCGTTTTTTGCCTCGACCTTATCGACAAATTTCGCAAGCGACGCAAGATAAAAGAAAGCGTCGGCGCGTTTCTTCGGCTCGGACTGACTGACGTCGTCAAAAAGTTTTTCAAACGGCTTTCCGAGTGAGGAAAACTCCGCGCGGAAATCGTCCTTTTCGTTTTCGGGCAAAAGATCGAGCAAAGAAGATTTGCTTTTTACCGACTCTCGCACGGCGGAAATCCTTTCGTGAATGCGGTTTATGCGTTTGAGTTTTGCGACGATATCGCTTGCAAGGTCTTCGGCGATTTTGTCGGGGGCTTTCCTTAACACCCTTGCGAAACGGAAGCACGGCAAGGAATAATCGCCGTTGCCGCTTTCTTTGGGCACCGCAATAAGGGATTCGACGTCCTGCCGGTCGACGCCGTCGATGTTGATAAGTTGCGAAATCTCGTGTTTGTAATCCATAAGTTGCCTTTTTATTTGCTTTTATGCTTAAATAGTTTAAGTTATTTTATCATAGCAATTATATTTTGTAAACCAAAGTGCCGCCTTTCTCTTTACTACAAAATAAAAATGTTGTATTATATTTTCGACAAAAACAAGAGGTGTGATATGAAATTAGGCGTAGTCGGGCTTCCCAACGTCGGGAAAAGCACGTTGTTCAACGCAATTACAAACGCAGGCGCGATGAGCGCGAATTATCCTTTTTGCACGATAGAGCCGAACGTGGGCGTCGTCGCGGTGCCGGACGAAAGGCTTGAAAAACTCGCGGCGCTTTACAACAGCAAGAAAATCACCCCCGCAACCGTGGAATTCGTGGATATCGCGGGGCTTGTCAAGGGCGCGTCGAAAGGCGAAGGTCTTGGCAATAAATTCCTGTCGCACATCAGGGAAGTGGACGCGATCGTGCACGTCGTAAGGTGCTTCGACGACGAAAACGTAACGCACGTTTCAGGCAAGGTCGATCCCGTCGACGATATCGAAACCATAAATCTGGAACTTATTTTCGCCGATATGGAAACGGTGGAACGCCGCATCGCAAAGGCGCAATCCATGGCAAAGGGCGGCGACAAAAAGTTTATCGAAGAGGCAAATCTTTTAACCCGCATTTATAAATGGCTTGAAAGCGGCAAACCCGTAAGGACGATGGAACTTTCCGACGACGAAAAGGAACTTGTGAAATCCTTTTTCCTGCTTACCGACAAACCCGTCATTTACTGCGCGAACGTGTCCGAAGACCAGACCGGCGGAAACGAATATACGAAAGCCGTCGAAGAATATGCAAAGGCGGAAGGCAGCGAAGTCGTCGTGATTTCCGCAAAGATCGAGGAAGAACTTGCAAGCCTTTCCGACGACGAAAGAAAAGCCTTCCTTGACGATTTGGGAATCGAAGAAGGCGCGCTTCCGAAACTTATCACGGCGTGCTATAAACTCCTTGGTCTTATCAGTTATCTGACCGCCGGCGAAAAGGAAGTCAGGGCGTGGACGATCGAGCGCGGAACGAAAGCGCCGCAAGCGGCAGGAAAAATCCATTCCGACTTCGAAAAGGGGTTTATCCGTGCGGAAATAGTAGATTATCCTACGCTTTTGGAACTTGGCAGTTTCAACGCCGCCAAAGAAAAAGGCAAGGTGAGGAGCGAAGGAAAGGACTACGTAATGCAACCCGACGACGTGGTTTTGTTCCGCTTCAACGTATAATTTTTTCAAAATCCGAAACAATGAAAATCAAGACGCTCCCGAGATGTCGGGGGCGTTTGGTTTTGAAAATGAAAAATCCGTTCGATTTTTGTTTACTTATTATATTTACTTTGTTATAATCTTTTATATATTTTTTCAAACGAGGTATTTCCTATATGAACATGCTCGAAGTCGAAGCAAAATGGAATAAAAAATGGGAAGAGGAAAAAACCTATAAGTTCGATCCGTCGAGAATCGACAAGAAGTATTACGTCCTTGAAATGTTTTCGTATCCGTCGGGCGCAAAGTTGCACGTCGGACACTGGTTCAACTACGGACCGTCGGACAGTTTCGCGCGCTTTAAGCGTATGCAGGGCTACGAAGTGTTCCAGCCGATGGGATTTGACGCGTTCGGTCTGCCTGCCGAAAACTACGCGATAAAAACGGGTATTCATCCCAAAGACAGCACCCTGAAAAACATCGCGACGATGGAAAAACAGCTTAAAAACATCGGCGCGACATACGATTGGGATTACGAGGTCGTCACGTGCGATCCGAAGTATTATAAATGGACGCAATGGCTGTTTTTGCAAATGTATAAACACGATTTGGCGTACAGAAAGGAAGCGCCGGTCAACTGGTGCCCGTCCTGCCAGACCGTTCTTGCGAACGAGCAGGTCGTCGACGGCTGCTGCGAAAGATGCGGCACGACGGTTGTCCGTAAAAATCTGACGCAATGGTTCTTCCGCATCACGAAATACGCCGAAGAACTTTTGAACGACATCGACAAACTCGACTGGCCCGAAAAAACCAAACTTATGCAAAAACACTGGATCGGTAAATCCACGGGCGGCGAAATCGAGTTCCAAGTGAAAGACAAGGACGTCAGTTTCCGCGTGTTCACGACGCGTGCCGACACGATTTTCGGTATCACGTACGTCGTTCTCGCGCCCGAAAGCCCGCTTGTCGATAAGGTCGTCACAAAAGAAAACAAACAGATTGTCGAAGATTATAAATTGCAGTGCAGCAAAATTAACGAGATTGAACGTCTTTCGTCCTCGCGCGAAAAGACGGGCGTGTTCACGGGAAGTTACGCCATCAACCCGATAAACGGCAGGGAAGTCCCCATTCTCGTTGCCGATTACGTCCTTGCAAGTTACGGCACGGGCGCGGTTATGGGCGTTGCGGCGCACGACGACCGCGACTACGTCTTCGCGAAAAAGCACGGCTTGCCCATCGAAAGAGTAATAAAAAGCAAGGACGGCTCGCCCGACGACCTGCCTTATACCGACTACGGTATAATGTGCAACAGCGGCGAATTTGACGGTATGACCACCGAAGAAGGACGCGTCGCCGTCATCAGAAAACTTGAAAAAGAAGGGAAAGGGGAACTCAAAACCAACTATCGTCTGCGTGACTGGCTTATCTCGCGTCAGCGTTATTGGGGCGCGCCCATTCCCGTTATCCATTGTCCGCACTGCGGCGCGGTGCCCGTCCCCGAAAAGGATTTGCCCGTGGAACTTCCTTACAATGTCAACTTCACGCCCGATGGCGAAAGCCCGCTGAAAAAGTGCGACGAATTTATGAACGTGAAATGTCCCGTATGCGGCGCGGACGCAAAACGCGATCCCGACACGCTCGACACCTTCGTATGCAGCAGCTGGTATTATCTGAGATACGTCGATCCGAAAAACGACAAGGAAGCGTTCAGCCGCGAAAAAGTCGACAAAATGCTTCCCGTCGATAAATACATCGGCGGCGCGGAACACGCGTGCATGCATCTTTTGTACGCAAGATTTTTCACAAAAGCGTTGCGCGACATGGGATATCTCGACTTTGACGAACCGTTCAAGTCGCTTGTGCATCAGGGCACGATTTTAGGGCCCGACGGACAAAAAATGAGCAAGTCCCGCGGCAACGTAATTTCGCCCGACACTCTCATCGAAAAGTACGGCAGCGACGCTTTCCGACTTTACCTTATGTTCGGTTTTTCCTATGTCGAAGGCGGACCGTGGAACGACAAAGGGCTTGAAAGTATCCAGCGTTTCATGGACAGGGTTGAAAGGCTCGTGTGCCACAGCCGCACGTTCTCGTACAACAATAATCCTTTGACCGCTGCCGAAAAGAATATCGAATACGTCAGAAACAACACGATAAAATGCGTCACCGCCGACACCGAAAACTTTGCGTTCAACACGGCGATCGCGCGTATTATGGAATTCACGAACGCGCTTACCGATTACGAAAACAAAGTGTCCGACAAAAACGCCGTCTTTAAGGAGTGCGTCGAAGACCTTGTGAAAGTGCTTGCGCCGTTCGCGCCGCATTTCACGGAAGAACTTTGGGAAATTTGGGCAACAAAACCACGATTTTCAATACCGAATTCCCGAAAGTCAACGAAAAAGCCCTTATCAAGGACGAACTCGAACTCGCGGTGCAGATTAACAGCCGCGTGAAAGCGAAAATCGTCGTACCGTCCGGCGCGGACAAGGACGAAATCCAAAAAATCGCGATGGATTCCGATGAGGTCAAAGCCCTTCTCGACGGCGCGACCGTGAAAAAAGTTATCGTAATTCCCCATCGCCTTATCAACTTCGTAATATAGGAGAAAGATATGATTGACATTAACCTGATTCGCAGCAATCCCGACGTGGTGAAAGCGTCTTTGAAAAAGAAAGAATGCGACGTCGACTTTTCGGAACTTCTCTCGTGGGACGCCGAAAGACGCGCGCTTATTTCCGACGTCGAAAGTCTGAAAGCAAGAAAAAACAAGGTGTCGGCGGACATTCCCCGCTTGAAAAAAGAGGGCAAACCCGTTGACGCAATCTTTGACGAAATGAGAAAAATCGGCGAAGAAATTTCCGAAGACGACAAGAAAATCGACGATTTGCAGGAGAAAATCTTCAATTTCGTCGCGTGTCTTCCCAACCTTCCCGACGACGACCTCGTTGCGGGCGGCAAGGAAAACAACGCCGTACAAAAAGTCATCGGCAAAATGCCCGAATTCGATTTTGAGCCCAAAAACCACGTCGACCTTTGCACAAGTTTGAATCTCATCGACTACGAACGCGGCGTGAAACTGTCGGGCGGCGGATTCTGGATGTACCGCGGCGTCGGCGCAAGGCTGGAATGGGCGCTTCTGAATTTCTTTATTTCGGAGCACCTGAAAGACGGTTACGAATTTATTCTTCCGCCGTTGCAACTCGGCTATAACTGCGGATTCGGCGCGGGACAATTCCCCAAGTTTTCGGACGAAGTGTATTGGCTTGACGTCGACGAAGACCGAAAGAAAAACCGCTTTATGCTGCCGACTGCGGAAACCGCTCTCGTGAATATTTACTCGGGCGAAATCATCGACGAAAGCAAACTCCCGATGAAATGTTCGCATACACCCCGTGTTTCAGAAAGGAAGCGGGAAGTTATCGAAGCGAAGAGCGCGGCATGATCCGCGGACATCAGTTCAATAAGGTCGAAATGGTGCAATATACCCACCCCGATCACAGCGACGAAGCCTTTGAAGAACTTGTGAACAAGGCAAGCGGACTCGTCGAAAAGCTGGGGCTTTATCACCGCATATCGAAACTTGCCGCGGGCGACTGCTCGGCGTCGATGGCGCGCACGACCGATATCGAGGTCTGGATTCCGTCGATGGGCATTTTCAAGGAAGTTTCAAGCGTTTCGAACGCGCGCGACTATCAGGCAAGAAGAAACAACACCCGTTTCCGCGACGCCGCAACCGGCAAAACCCGTTTCGTGCATACGTTGAACGGCAGCGGACTTGCGACAAGTCGCATCCTTCCCGCACTTGTGGAACAATATCAGAACGCCGACGGTTCGGTAACGGTGCCCGAAGTTTTAAGACCGTTTATGGGCGGACTTGAAGTAATCAAATAATAAAAAACAAACAAAAACGCATTGAAAAACCGCCGTACAACGGCGGTTTTTTTGCGTCCTGAAAACGTTATAAATCGTATTTTTCAAAACTTTTCGCGCCTTTTTTATACGAAAGCGCGGTGAGTCCTGCGCCAAAAATAATACCAATAAACAAAATTACGAGTTTTGCCGCAAGGTGAGAGTCGTCCGTCGTCAGAAACACGTCTTTTACGACGGGCGCGTGTGCAAGCACGACGTCGATTGCGACGATTAAAAATCCGAGTGCGCTCGACAAGGCAAAATGTCTGCCGATTTTTTCGGGACTTTTATAATACGCCGTGAAAAACGCCAGGTTAAATATGCCGAAATACAAAAACGCGATTCCGTAAAAAGCAAGCGACGGCATCGAGCCCGCCTGGTTTAAGGAAGTGTTTAAAACAGTGCAGCGAAGGACGGCAAAGGGAATCGTCGCGACAATCGTCAAAAGTTCGAAAATGCAGACGGTGAGTATCCTTGCGCCGACAAGGTCACGCTTTCTTACGGGCAGGTTAAGGCTGTATTCCAGGTCGTGATTTTCACGCGAAGAAAGGCACATAAAGAATATGCCGAGAGTGGTGTAAAAAAACGACACGAGATAAGGATAATTCGGGATAAGCAGCATGAAGGCAAACGACAAAAAAATGTAATTCGTCGGATGCGCCGCAAGGCGGAATTCCTTGTAAACAAGATTTTTCATAATTCCTCCTTTTCAAGATGCACCATAATGTCTTCAAGCGATGCGTCGGTTGTTTTAATATTCAAAACAGCGGCTTTATCGGCAGAAATCAACACGCTTAACCCGTCTTTCAGCCGTCTAACGCCGTGTGAGCACGCTGCGATATCGTCCGTGAAAGCGTCCTTTTTAACGAATGCGAGTTTGTATTTTTCCTTGAACGTATCGGTGGGTTCGCTTGCGAAAATCTTGCCGTTTCTGATGTAGGTAATGTCGTCGGCGCACTTGTCGAGATCGGACGTCACGTGCGTTGAAAAAAGTATGGTTTTCCCGTCGTCTTTAAGCGACAAAAATACGTCCAGAAGGTCCTCGCGCGAGACGGGATCGAGCCCCGACGTCGGCTCGTCCAGAATCAAAGGTCGGCGTTGTGCGACAGGGCAAGCGCCAGCGAATACTTGACTTTCATTCCTTGCGACAACGCCTTTACGGTTTTGTTTTCGTCCAGGTTGAATTTTTCAAGATAGCCGCGATACGCCGTGTCGTCAAAGTTTTCGTAAAACCTTTTCGTGACGGCGGTTATCGTTTTCAGTTTTTTCGTGACGTAATAATCCGCGCCGCCCGAAACGTAGCCGACGCGGCTTTTGATTTCCTTTTCGTTTTCCGAAAAGTCCTTTCCGAAAAATTTTACCGTGCCGCCGTCTTTATGGACAAAACCCGGAAGACATTTGAGAGTGGTGGATTTTCCCGCGCCGTTTCTGCCGATAAATCCCATAATGCGTCCGCTCTCGACTGAAAAACTCACGTCGTCAAGGGTAAATGCGGGATAAACCTTCGTAAGGTGTTCAATTTCAAGAGTTTTCATTGTCGTTATTAAACACCTTGTCGACGTAACCCGAAACGTATTGTTTCGGCGGAATGGCGATACCGCGCGCGGGATCTCCGAAAAGAATAAGCGTGTCGCCGGGCGCAATGCCGAAAACGTCGCGCGCTTCCTTTGGAATGACGATTTGTCCTTTCTCGCCGACTTTTACCGTCCAGGCGAATTTGCCGTCTTTTTGCGATTTCATAATTACCTCAAAAGTATGAAAAGTATGATTTGTATAACTTATTTTACGCCGCGCATTAAAAATTGTCAATAAAAAAATAAAAAACCCCGCTGACGCGGGGCAAAAAGGTTTTTTATTATCTGAATTTTTTTTATCTGAAATTCACGACGTTTATCGGCTCTCCGTCAAGATAGGACAAAAGGTTCATAACCGCGGTGTCCATAAGGCGTTTTCGGGATTCCTTCGACGCCCAAGCGATATGTGGCGTGATGATGCAGTTGTCCGCGCGAAGAAGCGGGTTGTCGGGTTTTATCGGTTCTTCCGACACGACGTCGACCGCTGCAAACGAAACTTTGCCCGAGTCGAGCGCGTCTTTAAGCGCTTGTTCGTCGATGAGTCCGCCGCGCGAAGTATTGATGACGATTACGCCGTCTTTCATCATATCGAAGGCGTTTTTGTCAAGCATTTTCGTTGTCTTTCGTGAGCGGGCAGTGCAGCGACACGATATCCGCGCGGGAGTACAATTCCGCAAGGTCGGCGTATTCGGCGATTTCGCTGTCCAACGACATTATTTTGTCGTAAACGATGACGTGCATTCCGAACGCGTTTGCGATCGTGCCGACGGTGCGCCCGATTCTGCCGTATCCGACAAGCCCCAGAGTCTTTCCTTTCAGCTCGGTAAGCGGATAGTCCCAGAAACAAAAGTCTTTTGAATTTGTCCAGCGGCCTTGTTTTACGGCGTCGCTGTGGTGTCCGACGTGGTGGCAACATTCCAGCATAAGCGCGAAAGTGAACTGCGCGACTGCCGCCGTGCCATAGGTAGGAACGTTGCAGACGGGAATACCGCGCTCGGCTGCGGCGACGGTATCGACGACGTTGAAGCCGGTTGCAAGCACCCCGATATATTCGATATTCGGGCAGGCGTCCAGAATTTCCTTTGTGATTTTCACCTTGTTCACGATGACCGCCTGATTATTGCCGATGCGTTTGACAACGGTGTCGAAGTCGTCGGGCGTTCTGTCGTACACGGTAAGCTCGCCGAGGTTTCTGAACCCGTCCCACGAAAGGTCGCCGGGGTTTTCGGTAAAACCGTCCAGAATAACGATTTTCATAAGTTCCTCCCTGAAAAAGTGCCTGAAGTGCCGGAATTTGCAAAAACATTATTGCATTTTAATTGTACATTAAAAAGCGGGCGGTGTAAATACTCTTTTTCAAGAAAACGACAAAAACGGACGATTTTTTTGCAAAATTATCGAAAAAAATTGTTCTGTTACAGGACTTTTTTGCCTTTTGAATAAACCTCCGTGACTTTTCCGCGCTCGTCGACGACGTTGAACGACGCGTCATATCCAACGGAAAGGGCGGGAATTTCAAGCCCCAAATACTTTCTCGGCGATTCGGTCGCGCAATAAACCGCCTTTCAAGCGGCACGCCGTAGCGGACGATGATTTCAACCATTTTCGCGATGTTCGTCGTGCTTCCCGCAAGGGCGGATTTGTCTTTGAGATACGCCGCGGTACCGTCGGCAATTACTGGCGTGTTTTCGCCAAGGATATATTCGCCGACAGGCGCGCCGCACGGGGCAAGGGCGTCGGACACAAGTATGATTTTTTCATATCCTTTGCACTTATAAATGAATTTGAAAAGGTTTTCGCCGATATGCACGTCGTCGGCGATGACTTCCGTATAAATATCGTCAAAGT
Organism: Clostridiales bacterium; assembly: GCA_022009995.1. Taxonomy (GTDB): domain Bacteria; phylum Bacillota; class Clostridia; order Christensenellales; family CAG-917; genus CAG-349. The sequence goes on along the minus strand of CP091734.1, from coordinate 457,792 downwards.
ACATCGCGCACTCGTTCAGCCCGAGATGTTTCGTAATTTTGCCGTCGACGCGGCGGAATCCGCTTGACGCGCAATAAATATGAGTCGCTCCGTCAAGCCCGGCGTTTTTGCAGGCGATAATCTGGTCGTCGATACTGTCGTCGTGTCCCGCCTGCGCCTTTATGCCGTTTCCGACGATTGCTTTTACGAGCGCGACCGCGTTTTTCGTTGCCGGACACAGCGTTACGATTTTAAGAACGTCCGCGTTTCGGCTGAAAAAATCCGCGTCCTTTTCGTCAAAGGAAGTCATTATGTTTTCAACGGGTTGCGCGCCTTTTTTCGCAATGCTTATGTACGGACCTTCGATATGCGCGCCCAGAATTTCCGCGCCCGACGGCGACAATTTTCTCAGTTTTTCAAAGGCTTTGTCAAGCGCGGTAAGCGGGGTTGCGACAAAGGTCGGAAGGTATGCCCCGATACCGTTTGAAAGAAGGTAATTTCCGATTTCCGACAATGCATTTTCGCTAAGTTCCGTGACGTCGTGAGTCACCGCGCCGTGCGTGTGAATATCGACGTAGGGCAGCGTAACGTATCGCGGCGCAGATTTTTCGCGCGTCTTTGAAACCTTTGAGATCTTTCCGTTTTCAACGGTTATATCGACGGCGTTATCGGCGATTTTTCCGCCATAAATGAACTTTACGTTTTTAATTTCCATAATAAACCCCGTTTTTTGTCATAATTTGTAAAAATATATCGTTTCGGGCAGTTGCTCGAAATACAGCGAAGCAGCGGCTTTTTTGTTGAAGTCGAGCGTCACGAGAGAGGCTGTTTCAAACTCGTATCTTCTGCCGTCCGAAAGGGAAAGCGCGCACGATTTTTCGTATTCCGCACTGTCTTTCGGTTTCTTGAAAAGTGCCGACAAAACGCCCGTCTTTTTTTCGACAAGGTTGTCTGTCGTACCTTTTGAAATCTCTTTCCCTAAAAATTTCACCGGGAAAGTCGGCGGCACGAGAAAGGTGAGTTTTGCGGCGGAAAACGTCGCGTTTGTAAAATGCAGCGCAAGACGGTTTTCTTCTTCGACGACGGATATTTTCACAAAATCCCCGTCGTATCCCGAAAAGTCGATATGCGCGGACTTTACCGAACACGACTTGGTTTTCACGTCCGAAAGCGCGTACTCCCCGTCGACGTCGAACCGCGCGGTCAGTTTCCCGTTTTTCACGCCGAACTTTTTTTCGGCCTTTACCGATTTTATAAACGGAACGAGCGACGTATGATTGAAAACTTCCGTTTCGTCAAAAGAAAGCCGGACGCCGTATCCGCTGTCAACGATTTTAATCATACCGATATTTTACCCTTTTTGGGGGCGGTAGTCAAGGCGCGAAATCACGTTTGAACGAGTCTCGTCATATATTGAAAAAAATCGTCGGGGGAAAAGGGTGGACAGATGCCGCGCGGAAGTCGATTTATCTCGGCTGAAAAAAAACTTTGAAACGATAAAAGAAAAATGCGACGACGTGTTTGCCGTCGTGAAAGCGAACGCGTACGGACACGGCGCGACGGAAGTCGCGAAAACTCTTGAAGAGTGCGGTTGCAAAAAATTTGCCGTGGCGTCGGTGTACGAGGCGGAAAGTTTAAGGAAAAACGGGATAAACGGCGAAATCGCGATACTCGGCTTTTGCGAGGATTTCGGGCTTGCCCGCGAAATTGCCGCCCGTCCGCTCGTGTACGACGAACACACCCTTCGCCTTGCGAAAAAGTACGACGCGGAAGTTTTCGTAAAAATCAATACGGGAATGAACAGGCTCGGGTTTTCGACAATCGGAGAAACGGCGTCCGCCGTGAAAAACTTGCGGGTTCTCGGGGTGTTCACCCATCTTTCGTCGGCAGACGGCGACGACGCAACCGACCGCCGTATTACCGAAGCGCAGATAAAAAACTTTATGGAAGCGGAACTTGTCGTCAAAAACGAAAAGGACGTCCCCTTTTATGCCGAAAACAGCGCGGCGCTCATAAAGTACGGCAGATTTTTCGACGGCGCGAGAATCGGAATCGCGCTGTACGGCGTAAATCCCGTCCCGGGCGACAAAACGCCGCTTTTGCCCGTGATGACTTTTCGCGCGGCGGTAATTGCGATAAACACGGTGAAAAAGGGCGACTTTATCGGGTACTCGCGCGGGTATCGGGCGAAAAAAGATATGCGCGTCGCGATAATATCGACAGGTTACGCCGACGGACTCCCGCGGGCGTTGTCGAACAAGGGAATGATTTTCTGCAACGGGCAATTTCTGAAAATCGTCGGAAAAGTTTCGATGGACAGCGTTGCCGTCGACGCGGGCGACGCAGACGTGAAAATTATGGACGAAGTCGTCGTTTTCGGCGACGAGATAACGGTCACGGACGTCGCAAACCGCGCGGATACTCTGCCGTACGAGATCCTGACGGGCGTTTCGGAAAGGGTGAAAAGGGTTTATAAAAACCCGTAATGCCGAAGGCGCATCACGCTGATAGGCTCATCACGCCGCAAGGCAAACATCACGCCGACAGGCACATCGCGCCGTAAGGCACAAAAAAGCCCCGCAAAAGCGGGGCGTTTTTAACGGATTATTACTTTTATTACTTGTTGTTTTTGATGAAATCTTTAAGTTTTTTGGTTTCCATCTTCCAGTAAATCGTCTTAATCGGCGGGCAGATCGCAAACAGGAATCTTGCGAAGGTGAACAGTCCGCAGGGGTAAACGTATTTCTTCTTGCGTTCGATACCCTTTACCATTTTCTTTGCCACGTGAGCGGGGCTTTGTACGGGGAAGGGTTTCTTGAACTCCTTGGGATTTGCGGTTTTGAAGAAGTTCGTATTCGTTGCGACGGGATACAGGCAGGTCATCGTCACGTTTTCGGGAAGTTCCAGACGAAGACCTTGCTGGAAGCCTTGCGTGCCGAACTTCGACGCCGAATACACGCAGTAGCCGGGCATAGCCATCTGACCGATTGCGGAAACGGTGATGCAGAAGTGTCCGTCGCGGCCTTTTAAGAAATCAAGGTATTTGCCATAGGTATACATCGGCGAAATCGTATTGACCTGAAACATTCTGTTGACGCGATCCCAGTCGGCGTAGTTGTACTGTTCGTAATAAGGGAAGCCGGCGTTTGCATAAAAAATGTCGATTGTGCCGAGTTTTTCTTTTGCGACCTCAAAGATTTTGTCGACGCCTTCCTTGTTGCCGACGTCGCATTGCATGGGGAAGACCTTGCTTTGGTCGAACGTGGAGATGACGTCCGTTTTAAGGTCGACGGCAAGGATTTTGTTGTTGCCTTGCACAAGAAGTTTCAATGTTTCGAGACCGATACCGCTGTTTGCGCCGGTCAGAACGATTTTTTTACCGGTAATCATAAATTTGCTCCGTGTTATTTTAATAACAACATAATAGCACAACGCCGAAAAAATGAAAAGCGTTTTGAAAAACGAAATTGCCGCGGGGCGTTAATTTCCCGCAAGATTGTTTGACTTTAATATAAAATATTTATATAATAAATAAAAATCGGAAAAGGGAGAAGAAAAGACGATATGCTGACCGTAAATTACGTTGACGACGACGATGAATTGATGAGAATTTACGACCGCGCGGGGGTGACGGGCGCAAACACGAGCGGTATCAACGCGGTGCTCTTCGACGACGACGAGGGCGTGGCGTATGCAAAATGGTGCTTCGCGACGAAGGGATCCTTATCGTATCTTTCGACGTTGCAAAGGACAAGGCGGAAGATCCGTCGGTTTCCGACTTCTTTTTCAGGACGATTCTTTTCAAACTGTCGATGAGCGAAGTCAATATTCTTATTGCGCCCGACGACAGGCTTGAAAAATTCGGATTCAAAAAACAAGGAGATTTGATGGTTGTTGCCGCGCGGGACGTAGTTTTCCCGTCGTCTTGCGGCGGAAATCACCAAATTGATAATTAACCGAATAAAATCGGCGTATAAAGCGTCGATTTTTCCATTAAGGAGCATATATGGAAGAATTTGCAAAACCAACCAACTTTATTGAAGACATCATTGACGCCGACCTTAAAAGCGGCAAGCATACGTTCATAGCGACGCGTTTTCCGCCCGAACCGAACGGGTATCTGCATATCGGCCACGCAAAAGCCGTCTGCATAAATTTCGGCATTAAGGAAAAATATCACGGCACTTGCAATCTGCGTTTCGACGACACCAACCCGTCGAAAGAAGACGTCGAATACGTCAACAGCATTCAGGAAGACATAAGGTGGCTGGGTTTTGAATGGGACGCGCTTTATTATGCGTCCGATTACTTTGAAAAAATGTATTCGCTTGCGGAAGGGCTTATCGAAAAAGGGCTTGCGTACGTCTGCGATTTGTCCGCGGAAGAAATCAGCAAAACCCGCGGCACGCTTACCGAGCCCGGCGTAAACAGCCCGTACCGCGACAGAAGCGTGGAAGAAAACCTGCGACTTTTCAGGGAAATGCGCGCGGGAAAATACGACGACGGCGAAAAGGTTCTCCGCGCGAAAATCGACATGGCGGCGAACAATATCAACATGCGCGATCCCGTCATTTACCGTATCGTGAAAGCGCCGCACCACAGACAAGGCACAAAGTGGGTGATTTATCCCATGTACGACTTCGCGCATCCTTTGGAAGACGCGATCGAGGGTATCACGCACAGTTGTTGCAGTCTGGAATTTGAGGATCATCGTCCCTTGTACGACTGGGTTGTCGAAAAGTGCGGATTTAACCCCCGCCCGAGGCAAATCGAGTTTGCAAGGCTCAACCTTACCCACACGATTATGAGCAAGCGTTATCTTCGTCAGCTTGTCGAAGACGGCGTGGTCGAAGGGTGGAACGATCCCCGTATGCCGACGTTAAGCGGTATGCGCGAAAGGGGATATCCCGCGGAAGCCATCCGCGATTTCTGCTCCCGCATCGGCGTGGCGAAGGCAAACAGCGTCGTCGATATCGCGCTTCTGGAACACTGCGTCCGCGAAAACCTTAACGAAAACGCAACGCGCGCAATGGCGGTTCTGAAACCGTTGAAACTCGTTATCGAAAATTATCCCGAAGGGGCGACGGAAACCGTCGAAATCGAAAACAATCCCAACAAAGAAGGCGCGGGCACTCACACCGCGACGTTCAGTCGCGAACTTTTCATCGAAGAAAGCGACTTTTCGCTGAATCCCCCCGCAAAATATTTCCGCTTAAAACCCGGCGGAATGGTAAGGCTCAAAGGCTCGTACATCGTCGAATACACCGGTTGCGACGTCGACGAAAACGGCAACGTCAAAGAAGTGCGCTGCAAGTATATCGAAGACAGCAAATCGGGCGGCGCGAACGCGGGCATCAAGGTCAAGGGCGTAATACACTGGGTGAACGCAAACGACTGCGTCGACGTAACGGTAAATCGTTTCGATTATCTTATCAACGACGTCGAAGGCGACCTTATGGATCGCGTCAACAAGAACTCGAAGACGGTTGTCCGCGCGAAAGCCGAAAAATTCATCGTCGAAAACGCAAAGGCGTACGACCGCTTCCAATTTATGAGACAGGGCTATTATATGGCGGTAAGCAATTTCGACAAATCCGCACCCGTGTTCAACGAAGTCGTGGGGCTGAAAGACAGCTTCAATAAATAAGACAAAAAAAGAAAAACGCCGTCAACTTTTTTACGAAAAGCGTTGATATGTAAACTATTTTAGTTTATAATAGTTAAGAAGTATCTTGAAACCACGTACGGTTTTTCGTGATTTCGACCATTGTTTAAGGAGATAAATTATGGCAGTATGTAAAACTTGCGGTTCAGTAGTCCATCAGGGCGACTCGTTCTGCCCCGTTTGCGGACAAGGCCTGTTCAACCCCGAAGACGCGCTTATCTGTTCGGCTTGCGAAACGCCGAATGCGCCCGGGACGCGCTTTTGCAAACATTGCGGCGCGGTGCTTCTGAGAAAGCCCAAGACGGTTCAATGTCCCGTATGCGGCAGTGAAAACGCCGAAGACGCCTTATATTGCACGGCTTGCGGCAGCGAAATGCCCGGCGATTTCGAAAAAGAGTTCGAGGTGGAAAGCATCGAAAGACTGCAAGCGGTTTTGCCTCTCATCCACTCTTATGCGGAAAAGTTCAACGGCGAATTTGACAAACTTTCCGAAGAAGAATTGAAAAATTCCACGTACGTTTGCCCGGTATGCGGCAAGCGCAACAGCATTTCCGACGAAAAGTGCCGTCGTTGCGGCAGAGATAAGAACAGAAGTCTGTACCTTGCAAGCAAGCAACGTATTCCTTCGTTCGAAGACGCCGTCGAGGTGCCCGACGTACCGCACACTCCCGTGGTCGAGCCCGTATTCCCGGTGAAAGCGGACAAAAAGCCTGAGTTTATAAACGGTAAAAAGTCTGCCGACAGCAAACCCGTAAGGGGCGGCGGACAGGCCGGTTACGCAGGCGGCTATGCTTATTCGGGCGACGGATTTATGCAAATTCGCCCATAGTACAGCCTCTTGCAATCGTTCCGTACGTCACGCAGGAACAGCCCTTGTGGCAGTATGCGTCCAAGGCGGATTATGAAAGAATGCGTCGTAATAACGCAAAAAAATAACGGGGGAATTATGGATAAAAAAACAGAAAACGTTAAAAACGAAAAAGTCGTATTTTACGCTCCGTTGCCGGTCAACAAACCGTATCCTATCATAAGGCCCAGCGAAAAAATCCAACTTCAACCCACGGTAAATCCCGTTGCGATCGTTCCTTACCTGTCCGCGGGCGAGGAAGAAGAAACCGTCGCGCAGTCCGCGGCGGAACAACAGACCGTTGCCGCAAGAAAGACGGAAAAACGCGCGTCGGCACGTGTGTCGGGCGTTCTTATGCTTATCATCGCCACGCTGTCGATAATTCTGTTCGGGTTGTCGTTCGCGGCGAAATATCCCATTGCGGGAGCGGAAAAATACATCAGCCTTAAATACTTTGCCGATATGTTCGACGTGATGCTCAAAACGCACGAATTTGCAAGTTCGACGTTGTTTTCGCGCCGTATCTTATCGCCATCGCCTACGTTGCGATAATCATCAACTTCATTTTGTCGATAATCGCGATTTCCACGGGAAAGAGAATAGGATTTACCCTTTGCGCGGTCATAGCGTTCCTTTGCTTTGTCGTCGCGGCGTTTTATGAGATGAAATTCTTCTCTCAGATCAAAAATCTGGGCAATCTGCTTTCGCGCGATTGCGGTTGGCCCTCGATAATGCTGATTATTATCGGCGGCGCAAACCTTGTGTTCGCATTCGTCTGCAACATAATTTGTCCTAAACACAGAATTCAGGAAACTGTCGAGTTTTAAGCGGAGGTTATATAATGAAAAGAAAAAACAAAAAAGTAGTTGCCGAATCTTTGCCCGTGAGCGCGGAAGAAACCATTAAAAACGCCCGCGCGGAAATGAAGGGCGAAGATTTTTCGGAACTCAGAATTCAAAAGTCCGAAGCAACGCCCATTCCGCAAGGGAAACCCGCGGCGGCTGCTCCCGCTCCGCAAAACGCGCAAAGTCCCGCCCGAGGTTGCAAATCCCGTCGAATATGCGGTGATGCGTCCCGTGGCAGGCGGTCTTCAACCCATAATCGCACCCCGCGGTCAGGTTCAGCTTAACCCCGTCGTAGTGCCTGTGGCGTTCGTGCCGTACGCAACGCAAAACCAACCCGTTTTGCAAATCGACAATAAACCCAAACAGCAACAACCGCTGCCCGAAGTCAAGGATCAACCCCTTGATAGAAAGGCGGCGCGCGCGGCGAAACGCCGCGATAAAAAGCCCGAGTTTGTCGGGGATGACCTTTCCGCAGAAAATGCAATCAAGAAAACGAAAGCCAAAAACCGCGCGTTTGCGGCAATCCTTTTCGTTATTACCCTTGGATTCTTTGCGTTTGTCGTGCTCAACCACTTCGCGGCACAACTTAAAATCACAAGCCTTGCGCTTGCCCCCGGCGAGCCCGATATCATTGCCGGCTGGATGAACTTCAATACAAGCAACCTTATCGCACAAGTTCCGCTGTTCCTTTACACCGTGGTATGCGCGATTGCTCTTGCGACGCTTATCGTGGAATTCGTGGGGCTTTGCAACGGCCATGGATACCACATCTGGATTTCCGCGCTTATTCTGTTCGTATTGACGGTGGCGGGCGCAGTTATCTGTGCAACCGTTCCCGCATTCAAAGCGCTTAACGTTCCTTTGAACCCGATTGCGAAGGGCAGCTTCGTATGGCGTCTTGCGATGGTGTCGGTGGTATTTTTGATTTTCGCGCTTTGCTTCATTCCAAGGAAGCCCAAGTTCGATAACGACGACGATTTAAGCGATCTGATTTAACAAAAGACAAAGAAAAATCCCGCGGAGCCCGCGGGATTTTTGTTTGCGCTTTTTCGTTTTGTTCGTTTAATATTATCTGTCGGAACAATTATTTATTAAAAATGTCGTTTCCTTTTGAGTCCACGCCGACGACGCACTCGAACCCTTCGACTTCGAGTTTCGTTACCGCTTCCGACAAAAGTTCCGGAAAAGCGATGACTTCCGCCGACCTTATCGCCGATTTATAAAACGCGCCCGCTCCGCCGATTGCGACGAAGTAAACCGCGCCGTTTCGTTTTATCGCGTCGATTACCGCGCGCGTGCGCGCGCCTTTACCTATTATACCTTTAAGTCCCGCGTCCAGCATATCGGGCGTATAAACGTCCATGCGTTTCGACGTCGTGGGGCCGCAACTGCCGTATGGTTCGCCGTCTTTTGCGGGAGTCGCGCCCGTGTAATAGACAAACGAATTCCGAAGGGGGAAAGGCAAAGGCTCATTGTCTTTCATAAGGGCGAAAATCTTTTTGTGAGCGGCGTCGCGCGCCGTGTAAATCGTGCCGCTTATCGACACGATATCGCCCGCATTCAGCGTTTTCAGTATTTCAATATCGCTTGTTTCGACCTTAATCATTTATCCCTCGATTATTCTTTCGCCGTGGCGCGAGCAATGGCATTGTACGGTGACCGCGACGGGCAGTCCCGCAATGTGGGTGTTTTCCGTTTCGATAAACACGCGAAGGGCGGTAACGTCGCCGCGGAAGCCTTCCGCACCGATGCCCAGAGCGTTGATTTTTTCAAGCATTTCCTTTTCAAGGGAAGAAAGATATTCGTCGGGGTTTTCCTTGTCCAAGTCGTTCAAAAGGGCGTGCTTGCTCATAATCGCCGCCTTTTCCATCGTGCCGCCGACGCCGACGCCCAAAATTACGGGCGGACACGGGCAACTGCCTGCGTCTTTCACCGTTTCCACAACCTTTTCGACCACGCCATCGACGCCGTCCGCAGGAGTTAGCATAAAAAGCCGCGACATATTCTCGCTGCCGAATCCTTTCATCATGCAGGAAACTTTCACTTTGTCGCCTTTCACGACGCGCGTGTGGATAATCGCGGGGGTGTTGTCGCCCGAGTTTTTGCGGGAAAGCGGATGCACGGACGATTTGCGGAAGTTTTCATACGCTTGTCTTACGCCGTCGTTTACGGCGTCTTCGACGTATTTCCCGGAAAGCGCGACGTCCTGCCCGATTTCCAGGAATACGACGGCAAGCCCCGTATCCTGACATACCGGCGAGTTTGTATCCCGCGCGATTTCGGCGTTTTCGGTCAGGACTTTCAGCGCGAAACTTTCGCGTTCGTTTGCGCCTTTTGCCGCTTTCAGACGGCAATATACCTTTTCGTCAAGGTGCGTTCCGATGTTTTCAAAAATTTCCCTGACCGCGTTTTCGATTTTTATCGTGTCGATTATCATACTTCACCTTTTTACCGATATAGTATAACATAATATCGCTTGTAAAGCAAAAAAAACCGTGATACAATATTAAACGAGGTTAATATGTCACTGAAAATAATGTCGATCGCCAGCGGCAGTCACGGGAACTGCACTTATATCTCGTCGGAAACGACGCATATCCTTGTGGATGCAGGGGTAAACTTGAAAAGAATTTCAGACGCGTTGAAGACAATCGGCGTGGGGATTACGGATTTGTCGGGAGTTGTCGTCACGCACGAGCACGACGACCATATTTCGGGACTTTCCGCACTTTCAAACGCCGGCGTCAAGGTGTACGCGCACGAGCGGGTTATGCCGCATATCGCGCGCCGTATAGGGCCGATTCCGTTTGAAAACGTAGATTTTTTCGACGCGGGATTTGAAATCGGCGATATTGCGGTTTATCCGTTCAGAATACCGCACGACACGGTGTATCCGCTTGCGTATACGTTCGTGTCCGGCGGCGCAAGGGTTTCCGTCGCAACCGACATCGGTCATATAACCGAAGGAATTTTAAGTAATTTGAAGGGTAGTCAGGTAGTATTGCTGGAAGCGAATCACGACGTGGAAATGTTGATGAAAGGCTCGTACGCGCAACGGCTCAAAACACGTATTTCGGGCGCAAACGGGCATATTTCCAACGATTGCGCCGCAAACGTCGCGACCGTCCTTGCACACAGCGGGCTGAAAACGCTGATTCTCGGGCATATGTCCGAGGAAAACAACTGCCCGGAACTTGCTTTTTCGACGGTATTGTCCGCCCTTGACGCAAACGGGTTTTCGGACAAAGTCCGCGTCGAACTTGCATATCAGAATAAATGCGGAGAACTTATCGAAGCCGATGAAAAATAAGAATTTCAAGTTTTCAAATACGGGCAACGCGTTTCTCGTTGCGTTTGCGACCTTTTACGTCCTGAGCCTTATTTACGAATTTTCTTTCCGTTTCACAAGCGGAATGAGCGGAGCGGCGGCGTGGTGTCAGTATCTTATCAACCCCGTTGCGTTCATAGGCTCGATGCTCGTTTACGCAAAGCGTAAAAACGTCGACGTTGTGTCCGCGACGAAACTCGACAAAAAAATCGGGCTGAAACAAATCGGCATACTTTCGCTGTTGTCGGTATGCTGCATTATGGCGTTTTTGCCCGTGTCGAACATATTTGGACATACTTTCAAGGCTCGGGTTCGATATGAGCCTTAATATCGTCGATACGACGGCATCGGTCGGCGCATACTTTTTGGGACTGTTACTGCTTGCGGTGCTTCCTGCGTTTGCCGAAGAGTTTCTGATGCGCGGCGTCGTCCTGAACGCGGCGTCGAGAAAGCGCGATTATTCCTATGCGATACTTATCACCGCGGGTATGTTCTCGCTCATGCACGGCAACCCGATACAGACGGTGCATCAGTTTTTGCTGGGCGCGGTGCTTGCCTACGTCGTGCTTGTGTCGAAGTCGCTGTGGGCTGGGATTTTCCTGCATTTCTTCAACAACTTTTTAAGCCTGACGCTGGAATACCCGTATGAAGCGATTATGAAAAATACGAGCTTGGGCTCGATGCACGTCGGATATTGGTATCTCATCTGGATTGTGGCGATACTTTTAGGCGGCACGCTTGTCGTATATCTTCTGAAAAAGTTCACGAAAGTAAGCGCGCCGAAACGCATTGAAATTTTGCCGGATAACGCCGAAGTCATTGACGTTTACGAAAATAAGGACGGCGTTTATTCCACCGAAAAGACCTTGTCTGTTAAAGCAAAAGAAAGCAAAAACGACTTTGCGGCGGCATTTAGGGATTTGTGCGGAATTTTCAAAAAAGGCGGATTAAAGGCTGCTTATAATAAGATAAACACCATAATCCGCGATATTACGCCCGAAGACGACGAAATGACCGAGATGTCGCGCGAGGACTTTTTCCCGTCGAATATCAAGCTTGTTTACGTCATTCTCGCGGTAATCTGGATTATCTCGCTGGTCAGCGGATTTTTGAATTGATGACAAAACGTTTCGCAAAAAACGGCATATACGCGTTCTCGATGCTCCTTATCGCAATCTTTCGTATTATGGTGTCTGATGGGGTTTTGTCGGGGTTTTCCGTGCTCGGTTCCGACGCCGTGTGGAGCGTCGTCGTGCAAGTCGGATTTATGGGCGTCGTGCCGTTTTTACTATACGTAATATATCTTAAAATTTCCCGGGACAAGCACGCCTTAAAAACAATCGCGGCGGAGTTCAAGTACGATTCGTTGCCCGCAAAAAAAAAAAGTTGGGTTTATATTTTCCTGATTTCGATTTTCGCAACCTTTATGGTGACGTGTTTGTCAAACGTCTGGTACAATCTTATTTCGGTTATCGGCTACACTCCCTCGGTTTCAAAACCGCTTGTTTACGACAACATCGGCGTACTGTTTGCGGATATCGCGCTCACGGCGATTCTTCCCGCGACGTTTGAAGAGTTCACGAACCGCGGACTTTGTTACGGCGCAAACGAAAACGCGCGGTTTCCGACTTTTGCGATAATTCTTTCGGCATTGATGTTCGCGCTGATGCATACGAACGTCACGCAGGTGTTTTACACGTTCTTCTTCGGGCTTATCACGGGCGCGCTCGTGTACGTCACGAAAAGTATATATTCCGCGATGTTCTGCCATTTTGTCAACAACTTCGTTGCGGTGATGCGCGATTACGGACGGCAAACGGGAAAAGGCTTCGATTTTCTGAACAAAGCGTACGGTTTTCTGCTTGGCACGACCAAAGGCGGAATAATCGCCACGATATTGTTTATACTCGTTGCGTTTTTGATGTTCGTACTGTTTTTGAAGACGTCGGTTATCGAGAGCGACAAAAGGATCGAAAAAGGCAAGGAAGTCGCGTTTTGTAAGGAAGAGACCGCACGGCTTGACAACGCGCCGCTGTATTTTGCGATAACGCTAAATACGCTTATTACGATATTTACCTTTGTATGGGGGGTTATAAGATGAAAATCAACGTCGTGTGCGTGGGCAAGATAAAAGAAAAGTATTTTACGGACGCGATAAACGAATACGCAAAAAGAATTTCAAGGTTTGCGGAGTTCAAGGTTATCGAGTGCGCGGAATTCCCCGTGAAAAACCAAAGCGCGGCGGAAGTATTACAGTCTGTCGAAAAGGAAGGCGAGAAAATACTCGAATGTGTCAAAGGGTATGTCATATTGACAGCGATTGACGGGAAAATGCTGGATTCCGTGGAGATTTCGCGGTTAATGAGTGTCAAAATGACAGAGGGTGTTTCCGAGATAACTTTCGTCATCGGCGGCAGCAACGGCGTGAGCGACAAAGTGAAAAACCGCGCCGATTTCAAAATTTCTTTCGGGAAAGCGACTTATCCCCATCAGCTTATGCGCGTGATTTTGTCGGAGCAGATTTACCGCGCGTTTTCGATAATGAACAATCTGCCGTACCATAAATAAATTTATTATTACTTCAAATCAGGTCAAACGAAAAAGTTTTTTCATATTATGTCGTATGATTTACGCGTACGACGATTTATTGAACGACCTTAAAACAAGAAAAAATTATTTTTCAATCGGGAGGAGCTTGTTTTCGCGCGAAATTTTCGCATTTGTTAAAGGACGGGGGAATCCGCACTCGCTCATATTCGGCGGGATTCACGCAAGAGAGTGCGTTACCGCCGACGTAGTGATGCGGCTTTACGATAATTACGACGAAAGTTTGCCGGCGATATGTTTCGTGCCGCTTGTAAACCCGGACGGCGCGATGCTTGTGAAATATTCGCTTGACGGGGCGGAGTTTTCGTCGCGCGAATTTTTGAAACGGGTGAATAATAATTCAACGGATTTTTCAAAATGGAAAGCAAACGGGCGGGCGGTAGACCTCAACGTAAACTTCGACGCGGACTTTGGAAAAGGCGAAAGCAACGTGTTTTATCCCGCGCCCGAAAACTACGTCGGTGAGCGTCCGTTTTCCGAGCCCGAAACGCTTGCCATGAAGAAATTGACTGAAAAATTCGGCTTCAAAGCGGCGATGTGTCTGCATACGAAGGGAAATCTTATCTATTATGGCTATAAAAAATTGAAATGTTATAAAAATTATGTTAAAATGATTGCAGCCGCAACCGGACTTCCCGTCGTGACAAGCGATGGCAGCGCGGGTGGCTACAAGGACTGGTTTTTGAAAAACGGCTTTGGATTTTCGATAACGGCAGAACTCGGCGACGATTGTCTTTTTCACCCGATTTCACGCGATTACACGGCGGAATTTACGAAAATCCTTAATAACACGCCGGAAATACTTGCAAAAATCGGTGAAGAAATATGGATGAAAAGTTTATGCGCCGCGCAATCGAGCTCGCAAAACAGGCGGAAACTTTCGACGAAGTCCCCATCGGCGCGGTCATCGTCCTGAACGGCGAGATCGTCGCGGAAGGCAACAACAGAAAAGAACGGGACAATTCGGCCATTTCGCACGCGGAAATCGTCGCGCTCAAAAACGCCAACGAAAAACTCGGCTGGTATCTTTCGGACTGCGAAATGTACGTGACGCTCGAACCGTGCGCGATGTGTGCGGGCGCGCTTATAAACAGCAGGCTGAAAGCGGTTTACTTCGGCGCGTACGACCAAAAAGCCGGCTGCTGCGGCACTCTTTACGACCTTCCGACGGACAAGCGGTTCAATCACAGACTCCACGTCGAAGGGGGCATCTTAAAAGACGAATGCGCCGCGCTCCTTTCGGAATATTTCAGAAAAAAACGCAAAAAAGACAGCGACATACAAGGTGAAAAATGATTATTATCGGTCTCGGAAACAAAGGACTTTCCTATAAAAACACATATCACAATATGGGTTTCGACGTCGTGAGCAAACTCGCGAAAGAGCTGGGCGTCAGGTTTTCGCATACCGAGTGCAAGGCAAAAACCGCCGTTACGAACGTGAACGGGAAACGCGTCGTCCTTGCAAAACCCGAAACGTATATGAACCTTTCCGGCGAGTCGGTCAGGGAACTTATGGGGAAATATAAGGAAACGGCGGACGGCATAATCGTGATTTACGACGATATCGACATCGCAATCGGCACGATCCGCGCAAGAAACGCGGGAAGCGCGGGCACGCACAACGGAATGCGGAATATCGTGGAATGCTTGAACGGCAACACTGCTTTCAAGCGTATCCGCATCGGCACGGGATTCGACCACGGCAACGTGCCCCTTTACAACGTCGTGTTGTCGAAAGTCAAGGGCGAAAACAAAACGCTTGTCGACGCCTCGACCGACTTTGTCGCAAACGAACTTTTGTCGTTTTTGAAAGACGGCGACTTTGATAAACTTATGAGAAACGTCAATGGATTTAAGCCCGAATGACGAAAAATATAAAAACGAAATGTACGACTTTTTGAGACTCGAAAACTTAAAAGGCGACTTCAAAAACCTTCTCGACGCAGTACGGGGTGGCAAAGCCACCACGGCGTTTTCGCTTGTCCAAGGAGCAAAAACCACGTTACAAGCGCAATTCCTGGCGTTAAACTGCTGATTGTGCCGGATAGACTTGCCGCCGAAACCGCATACACTCGTCTGAAAGCGTACGTGAACGACCGCGTCGTGTTTATCCCCGACAAGGACGACGTACTCTTGAACAGAAAAGCGGGCTCGGTCGGACTCACGGGAAGAAGAATCGAGGCGTTGACGCGCCTCATACAAAACAAAGCGGAAATCGCGGTTATCCCCGCCGAGGCGCTTTTGCAGTATTATCCCAACGTCGATGCGTTCAGGGCGGCGCACGTTACCCTTATGAAAGAAGAAGAGTACGCGCCCGAAAAAGTCGCGAACAAACTTGTGTCGATGGGTTATACCCGCGTCGAGAGCATGTCCGACCGCGGCGAGTTTTCATTGCGCGGCGACGTTCTGGACGTATATCCCCTTGCAAGCGAATACCCGATAAGGATAAGTTATTTCGACGACCTTGTCGAAAGCATAAAATTTTTCCGCCCGGAAACGATGGAAAGCGTGAAAGAAATCGGACATGTCACGCTGTCGCCGGCAACCGACGTCCTCATCACCCGCGACGAAGCCGACAAAATCATCGGAAAAATCAAAAAACACCGCACGACGTACGGCGGAGCGAACGACGTAATCGACGACGTCATCGGCAGGCTCGAACTTAATCCGACCGACAGAAACCTGGTGTGGATAACGCCGTTTATCGACGAAAGAAGCGTGATTTTCGATTATCTTCCGCGCGACGCGACGATTATCGTGGACGAGCCGAAACTTTTGTACGACAAGTTGGAACTTATCGAAAAGGAACACTCGTCAAGGGTAAAAAGCCTTGTCGAAAGCGGCGAAGTACTGCCGATTCATAAGGAGTCGATTTTAACGCGCGCATACGCGCTGACGTATATAAGGGTGATGAAGCGGCTTGCGTTCCAGCAGTTGACCGCGCTCAATCCCGTGTTCGAGTCAAGCGCCGTATATACGCTCAAATCGCAGCAGCCCGCAAAGTATTATCTTGACCGCAACGTGCTTTACACCGACGTCAAAAATTTCAATGCGACGGGCTACAAAGTCATGCTTTGCTGCGGCGACGAAAACCGCGCGAAGAACGTGTCGAAATCGCTCAAAGAAAACGATATTTACGCAGAGTGCGACGAAGATTTTTCACGCAGTAAAATCATTGCGACAAAAGCCCCGATACGCGTCGGATTTATATATCATCAGGCAAAACTCGTCGTCCTAGGAATGGACGAACTTTTTGGCAAAATCGGACAGAAAACAGAGTTAAGCAAACCAAAAACGGGGTTTATCCAGTTAAAAACGGGAGATTACGTTGTTCACGAGCAATACGGAATCGGCGTTTGCGAAGGCTCCGACCGCATCACCGTCAACGGGATAACGCGCGATTACGTCGTGCTTCGTTACCGCGACGGCGGGAAACTTTTCGTGCCCATCGACCAGATGGATATGCTGACGAAGTTTTCGGGCGGAGAAACGCCGAAACTCAATAAACTCGGCGGCGACGAATTCAAAAAAACCAAAGAAAAAGCGAAGGCGTCGATACGTAAACTTGCCTTCGATTTGCTGAAACTTTATCAGGAACGCGAAAAGCAAAAAGGATATAAATATTCCCCCGATACGCCGTGGCAGCGCGAATTCGAGGAAAATTTCGAATACGACCTGACCGACGACCAGGATCGCGCCGTCCGCGAAATCAAGGACGATATGGAAAAAGGGCGCGTGATGGACAGACTTGTCTGCGGTGACGTCGGCTACGGCAAAACGGAAGTGTCGTTCCGCGCGGCGTTCAAAACGGTCATGGACAACAAGCAGGTTGCGATTCTTGCCCCGACGACAATCCTTGCAAAACAGCATTTCAACACCTTAAACGCAAGGTTGCAGGGATTCGGGATAAAGACGGTACTTTTATCAAGGCTTCAATCGGACAAGGAAATCGACCGCTCGCTCAAAGAAATCGAAGACGGAGTGGTAAGTATCGTCGTCGGCACGCACCGCATACTGTCGAAAGACGTCGCGTTCCACGATCTCGGGCTTTTAATCCTTGACGAAGAGCAGCGTTTCGGCGTGGAGCACAAGGAAAAACTGAAAACGGTGAAAAAGGACGTCAACGTTTTAACGCTTACCGCAACGCCGATCCCGAGAACTTTGAATCTCGCGCTGAGCGGAGTCCGCGACATAAGTCTTCTGGAAACCCCGCCGAAAAACCGTTTGCCCGTGCAAAACTACGTCGTCGAATACAGCGACGGGCTGTTAAAGACGCCGTTATGCGCGAAGTGAGCCGCGGCGGACAGGTGTTTATCCTTTACAACTACGTCGAAACTATCGAGGCGTTTGCCGAAAAGGTCAGGAAACTCGTTGACGGCAAAGCAAGGGTGATGGTAGCGCACGGTCAGATGGGCGCGGGCGAACTTGACAAACGAATGACGTCGTTTTATCAAAGGGAAGCGGACGTGCTTATCGCAACGACGATTATCGAAAACGGCATCGACCTTCCCGACGCGAACACGCTTTTCGTCATCGACGCCGACAGATTCGGGCTTTCGACTTTGTATCAGTTAAGGGGCAGAGTCGGCAGAAGCGGCGCGCTTGCCCACGCATATTTCACGACGCGGCTTAACAAAGTTCTGACCGACGACGCCGTAAAACGCCTTACCGCGCTTACCGAATACAGCGACTTCGGCAGCGGATTCAAAATATCGCTGCGCGACCTTGAAATAAGGGGCGCGGGAACTTTCCTCGGCGCGGAACAGCACGGCCATATCGAAAAGGTCGGCTATGAACTGTACAGCAAGATTCTGAAAGAAACCGTTGAAGAAATCAAAAACGGCGGCGTAAAGAAAGAAAACAACGTGCTTATCAAAATCGACGTCGACGCATACGTCCCCGAAGACTACGTGGGCGACGGCGACAAAATCAGGGTATACAAGCGCATTTCGGAAGTTACGAGCGTGAAAGAAAGGGACGAACTTATCGCGGCGCTGTCCGACGTATACGGTCCTGTGTCCGCGCCGCTTAAAAACCTTATAGACATCGCGCTTCTAAAAAGCCTTGCCGGCGAATACGACGTCGAAAAAATCGTCGCGACGAAAAAAGGCGCGGCATTCGTGTTCCGCGACGCGAACGTTTTCAAGGAGCAAAACCTGCTTTCCGCCGTGGCGAAACTTACCGAAGACGTCGTGCTGACGGCGACCGTACCCCCGCAACTGTTGTTCAACACAAAGGGGCTGACGGTCGAACAGGTTGTCGAAAAGATGATAAACTTTTTGCTGATCACGCAAAAATCGTGAAATTTCCCGCGTGAAAAACAAAAAAACGATAAAAAGGAAAATATATAAAAACGTTTGCCTAATTTAAGGTAATCTTATATAATATGGTGTACGGTTTTTATTATTATATATATAATTCCGCAAGGAGTCTATGATGAATATTAAGAAATTCTTGGCAGTTATACTTGTGACGATTATCGCGATTACCGTGTTTGCGGGTTGCGACGTTATCACGAAGAACGAGGAGCGCGACTACAACCAATCGCTTGCCACCGTGAAATACGCAGGGCTTACGTCCACCGTCACGAAGGGCGAGTTTAACGAGTCGTTCAACTCACTTGCCTACTATTACGTTTACTATTACGGATACACCGTCGACGAAGCGGCGACATCCATATTGGATTCGCTTGCCCAGCGCAAGTTGCTTATCCTTTACGTCCGTGACGAAATCGCAAAAAAACAGGGCGTCGCAAACACCACCGCGGTTGCAGACCTTTTGAACGCCGTTGAGAAAAACGAAGCGGTAAAGAGCGCGAACGAATCCATGGCAAGTGGTATAAGCAGGTGTTTGAGGAACTCTGGAAAGAGGCAAACCCCACCGACGACACGACAGACGATAAGAAAGACGACGATAAAGTCGACGAAACCGACAAAATCGCCGCGCGTCCCACTCGTCCCGACAAGGCGGAAGCGGAAGTCGATTACAATGCGGAGTTAAAGCCCGAAGACGCCGAAATCAAATTCTTTGAAAAGGCGAAAAAAGATTTGTACACCGCAAAAGAATGGGAAGAACTCAACAAGGTCGAAGGTAAGGTCGATTACGTCGACAAGGCGTTGAACGAACTCAAAAAACAACTTGCAGACAACTACAAGTCCTACGATTATTACCTTAACAGCGCGTACGAAACCCAGCTTATCTCGAAGTATAAGAGAGAACTCGGCAAGGATTTCAACCCCGACGACGCCGCAATTAAGAGCGAATACGACAGATACGTTTCTCTCAACAAGGAAAAATTCAGCATCGAAACGAAAGCGAATTACAAAACCGCAATCTCGTCGTCCTTGACAAACACCGTTTATCATCCGACGTCGGAACACGGCTACGGCTACGTTTTCAACATTCTCTTTAAGTTCAGCAACGAGCAATCGACCGAGCTTAAAAACTTCACGGCGGGACAACCCGACAAAACAATCGTCGAAAAGTATCGCGCACAACTTGCAAACAAAATCGAGGTTATGAAGTCGAATCCCGATTACGATCCCGACGAAGTCTGCGAAGAGTGCGAAAAAGCACAAAAAGACAACAAGGACCCCAACAAGTACTGCACGAAAGAAATGCAACGCCCGTCCTTACGAGGTCGATAGCGAAGGCAATATCAAGAAGTACAACGTAATGGACGTAATCAACGAACTCACGGCGAAACTCGACGCGGCAACTTCGTTTGAGGCAAAACGCGAAATCGCGGCGCAGTACGTTTATATGGTAAACGACGACACCGGTATGTATAATACGAGCAGCAATAACGCCATCACCGGTAACGGCAACGGATACCTTATCTCGCCCCACGAAGACGATAAAACATACGTCGAAGAATTTTCGAAAAAGGGCAGAGAACTTGTAAATAACGGTCTCGGTTCGTACGGCTGGTGCGTCACCGACTACGGCATTCACTTCATGTTCGTAAGTTACATTCCTTACGACACGACCGTTGCGGACGTTAAGGACGACCTTATTCCTCTTAAATACATCGTTTACTACGGTCGCGAAGACGACGAAAACGACAAAAACAAAACGCTCCGTGACGTCATTGTCCAAGATCTTAAATCCAAAAATACCGAGGCACGTTATCAGATTGCCGCTCAGAACGCAATCGCAGCAAACAAAGACAACTCGATTTCAAGGAATAAGAAAGTCTGGGAAAAGACGGTGAAAGAACTCAAAAAATCGCTTGGCGTAAAAGACTAAGACAAAACAATCAAAAACCTTCGGGCAACCGAAGGTTTTTTTATCGGGTTTTTTGAAAGAAAAAACAACCGCAGGAAAATCTCAAAAATTAGTATTGTAAAACCAAGAAACTTATGATATGATATAATCAATAAAACAACTTTCGGAGTCATTATGCAAAACGAAAACAATTTTGAAAAACACGAAAAACTGAAAAAAAAGTTGAAGATCGCGGGATTTGTCCTGGTGATTGTCGGGGCGGTGCTGACACTGGCGGCGTTTATCGACTTTTTCATAACGGTCGGTAATCCCGACAAAGGAATGCCCAAACTCTTCTTCCTGGCGTTTATAGGGCTTCCTATGCTGGGTATCGGGGCAGGGCTTCTCGCCTTTGCGTTCCGCCGCGAAATCGCCACGTATTCCAAAAACGAAAGTGTGCCCGTCATTAACGAGGCAAGTTCGGAAATCGCGCCGGCAATACAAAACGTCGTGAAAGCGGCAAAAACCGAAAGCGGCGTCAGGTGCGAATGCGGCGCGTTGAACGACGCTGACGCGAAGTTCTGCAAGGCGTGCGGAAAGCCGCTTGCAAAAACCTGCGACAACTGCGGCGAAAATAATCCCGCCGACAGCGCATACTGCAATAACTGCGGCAACAAGCTGTAATAAAAAGAGAAAAGAGGACTTGCTTTTGCAAGTCCTTTTTTTGTGACGAAAAAAGATTGTAGCCAAGATTACGGCTGAAAAAAACATACAAAACCCGATATTCGTCAGAAATATTTTTTCATATTCGTTGAATTGTCGTTTTTTCAATGATATAATAATATAGGCAAAACCCGCGGGAGTGCTCGCGGTTTGCAAAACGCAGATTAAGGAGAAAATTATGGGAGATTATTCAAAATTTATCGACGAAAAAAGACGCGCCGTACCGACGCCCGAAAGCATGGTTGACGAAAACGGCATTTGCGCGTTCGGAACTTTCGACAAGGAATTTGAAAAAATGGACCTTGTGAAACTCAAAAACCCCACAAGTTTGCCAAATTGTTTCAACAGGCTTAAACTCACGCTGTGGGAAGCGACGGAAGTCCATCTGAAAAACGGTGTGCTGCTTGCGGTGGTTTGCGATATGGGTATATTCGGAAAAACGCTGAACGTGTTTTACGACAAGCGCACGAAAAAGGTTTATTGCTGGGATACCAACTTAAAATCAAAGGACACCGTTATCGCGCCGAACCTTATTAACGGTGCCGTTGCAGAAGGGAAACACCCGTGTCGCACGTCAGATATGTCAACGACTTCCAGGACGGCAAATGCCATCTTAAAGGACAACATACGGGCAAATGTCTGATCACCGTTCCTCAAAAAGACAAAACGATCGTCGCGGCAATCAAAGAAAACTACGGCGAAGCGACAATCGAGTACGACTTCACGCTGACGCGTTTGTCAAAACCTTGCGTAGCAAGCATTCCTTTTGGCAAAAACCGCCCGCTGTACAGCCAGAAAGACTTCTTTAAGGCGGAAGGCAGGCTTGTCATTAACGGCGAAGAAATGCTGACGGACGAAGATTCCGCGGCAATCGTCGACGATCACAGGGGCTATTATCCCCGCCGCGCCCATTACGACTGGGTAACGACGATGGGTAAATGCAACGTCGACGGCGCAGAAAAATGGCTTGCGTTCAATCTCACCAGAAATCAATCCATCGATCAGGAAAAGTATAACGAAAACATACTCTGGCTTGAAGGGAAACAAGCATTCTTCCGCCGATAACGTTCACGAGAAACCCCGAAAGCAAGGACTTTAAGGATTATTCGGAATGGATTGTCAAGGACGAGCACGATATGGTAAACCTTAAATTCAAGGTATACAATATGAATCCGATGATTATGCACGCGCTTGTCGTAAACATAGATTATTACGTCGCATACGGCGAACTCGAAGGGTATATCCGTGACGAAGACGGCAAGAAATACGTCCTTGACGGAATGCTCGGCATGGGCGAAGATAAAACGCTGCTGCTGTAATAAAGCCCGAAAAACAGCATGCAAAGTGCTGCCGTACGACAAAAAACACAATAATTTTATGAAAGTCTTAAACGGCAAAAAAATGCTGTTTATCGGTTAAAATTACACGATGAAAGCCTATTATTGCAAGAACAGGACAAAAAACAAAAACAAAAAAGACAACCCGCAGACTGTCTTTTTTATGCAAAAAAACAAGTTGTTTTTAACGAGGTTCCTAATTACTGTTCCTGCGTTTCCTGCCTGAGCAGTGTTGCGTAGCGCAGCATATGTTTGCGCGACGACACGCCGAGTTTTTCCAAAATGTTATGGTTGTGGAATTTGAGCGTGCTTTCGCGGATATTAAGGACGTCGGCGATTTCGTTTGCGGACTTGCCGTCAATATACAAGTCGAAAATCGTTCTTTCCGTTTTTGTGAGTTCTTTCAGCCCGGCTTTGAACGCCTCGTAGTTGTCCGGATCGATTTCGTTTTTGCGGGAATACGCAAGCCTTTCGATTTCGGCTTGTCGCTTGCCGATTTCGGCGGTCTGGTTTTCGGTGACGCTTGCAAGTTCCTCGTTCTGGCGTTTCAGCTTATCCGTTTCGAGATCGCGCAGTTTATCCTGTTCGGCAAGGTACACGAACAAGTCGTCGATTTCGATAATGTCGGAGTTGTTTTCGGCGTGCTCCTGCTTGCGGATTTGTTCCAGATTTTTTATCACCGGCGCGACGAATTTTCGTGAGAAGACAACCGAAAGCACGACGGCGGCGAACACCAACAAGAAGCATACCAAAACGATTCTCGTTGCGTTGACCGCAATGGTTTTGTCAAAGCCGCTTTTCGGCTGCATTACCACAAGGGAGTATGCCGTATCGCATATCGAAATCGTTTTCGTGACGGCGACGAAATTTGTTTCGCCGCTAAGTTCGGTAAGGTTGTTTTTAATTATTTTCGGGGAGAGAGTGCCGCTCGGTTTCAGGGAATAGCCGCCGAGAACGCCCGTCCAAAAGATATTTTTGCAGTCGATTTTGCTGTCTTTTGAAGTTTTTGAAAAAGTGCAGGTTAATTGATCCAACCTTGTCGGCTGGGCGAAGTAGTCCTTGAAGTAGGTGTTGGAGATTTCAAAGCCGCAGATTCCGTAAAACGTGTTGTCCGCGCCGAAAATCGGGGTGATATAAGCCATCGCGTTGTCGCTTGTGCCGTCAAGTGCATAAACGTCGGACAGCAGCGGACTTTTATCTTTTACGGATTTGCCGAAGACGTCTTTTACTTCCGTCACCGATTCGGTATTGAATTCCAACCGCCATTTACGATGCGGCATTATGCCGTTTTGCCTGCCGAGATCCGAGTTTCCTCTGTACATAAGCAACGTTTCGTCCGTGCGGTCGAGGGTACTGCGCTGGAAGTACAGCCCGGTTCTGGATTTGTCGGCGTTTGTAGCGCCGGTGTTTACGGTTGCGTCCATCATAATAAACGCGCCCGAGGCGTCGGCTTTCAGCAGTTCTTCTCTGAGTTTCGGCAAAAGGGCTTTCTGCACGCCTTCGGTATGCGCCCGTGAGTTGTTCAGATTGTAGAGAGCAATCCCGTTTTCGGACAGATACGCGTTGATTATCGCCGAAGAGTCGGCGGCAAGCATTTCGCCCATCATCGAGAGATCATCAAAGTATTTTTCGATTTGTCTTGTATAAAACTCGTTCTGGAAAGTGAGATTGTTGGAATATTTTTCGGTCGTCGTCGAGAACTGCCCGGCGAAAAACACACCGCAACTTACAAACACGCCGACGGCAAGAACCAGCGCGAGCATATACAACAAAAGCTTGCGCCACATTGATTTTTTTCTGTTTTTGAAATCGGCGATTCTTAACATATTTCGGGAGTTATCGCCGCGTTCAGGCGACGTTATAAAGCGCGGCTTTTATTTTCGCGACGATTTGTTCCGTGGTGTCGCCCGCCGCGTCAAGGTTTTTCTGGATTTCGCGGATTTCGTCGTACAGCGTGCGTACTTTGGAATAATAGCCGTCGAAATTCGGTTCTCTCACGAAAGTGCAGGTCGCGACGGTTTTCGTCAGTGCGGCGTAAAGGTTTGAAGGCGTCCGACTTAAAGGAATTTTCGCCGATTTTCGCAAAAGCCCCCGTTCTTACGGGCATATATCCGGTTGACAGGACGAAGTCCACGTTGCGCTGTTCCTCGGTGAACCACCGCGCGAATACGGTTGCCGCCTCGGCTTTTTTGTCGGTCGTTTTATAGGCGCAAAGCCCGACGCCCGCCTGCGTTGCGACTTTGTTTTCCCGCCTGTTGGGGCAGGGGCAAAACTTGCAGTTTCATATCTTCCGACGTATTGTCGGGGTACGTGATTTTGTCGTTGGCGTAAAGCACGGAAGCCGAAGAGCCGATGCCGGCGCACGTTTGCGCGGTCATAATCTGCGTGTTGTAGTACATATCGGACACAACGATATGGCCTTTGGCAATCGACGTCGCGAACGCCTCGTAGGCTTTTATAAACGACGGGTTGTTTTCGTCGTACCAGCCGTCCTTGTAAGAAACGCTTTCGCCGTCGGATATTGCACAAAGTTCCGCAAGTCTTATAAGATAATCGATGGCG
Organism: Clostridiales bacterium; assembly: GCA_022009995.1. Taxonomy (GTDB): domain Bacteria; phylum Bacillota; class Clostridia; order Christensenellales; family CAG-917; genus CAG-349. The sequence continues at coordinate 432,691 of CP091734.1, read as the reverse complement.
CAGAAGGGTTTTCCGCCCGACCACTCGTAATATTTTTCGGCGACGGTGAAGAAGCCGTCCCACGTTTCAAGGTCGGACACGGAAACGTTTTTTTCGGCGGCGAATCTTTCAAAAACTCCGCCCGCGATGAACAGCATATAAGTCGATTTGGAAACGGGGAAAACCGAAAGGCGGTCGCCCAGCATGCCGTCGCTCAGAAAATCGGGGACGAAGGCGTCCAGTTCGGTCGGCGTGAAATAATCTTTCCAGTTCAGAAGGTTGTCCGCCCCAAGACTTTGCGCGTCGCCCGAGTGGCAGAAGAACAGGTCGGGCATATCCTTGGAGCCCGCTTTCCCCGTCTGCGCGTCTTTGAGTTTTTTTCCGATCTGGGAAGCGTTGGACATCAGTGTAACGTCAATGATGATTCCTTTTTCCTTGCCGACGGTCGCGTTGAATTTCTCCACGAAGTCGTTCATCGGGGAGTTGGATTGTTCGCCGTAAACGTGCCACATCGTAAGAGTTGTGGGTTTTTTGGGATCGAGCAAAGAACTACCTTTGTTGCAAGCAACAAAAGTAAACGGAATTGCAAGAAGAGCCGTGGCGGCGATCAACAAAGTGAGTATTCTTTTGGCATTACGTTTCATAGTGTTTTTCCGTTATTATCAGTCGGGGGAAATTGCCCCGATTTTTCAAAAAAACCAAATTATTTTTGGGTTTTCCCCACCTTTTGGCGGGTTGGGTGGGGGAAAGCCGTCCTGATTTTGATATACTGTCTATACACTCGAAGGTGATTATCTGTATTATAGCATAATATGCGCGCGCAAGTCAATCCGCCTTTGAGACAATAAAACGCGATATCTGCGGAATTAACAACGGTTTTAAGTCGCGATTTTCGGCGATTTGGAATAAATCACTTAAATCAAAAGGAGCAAGACTATGAAAAGAAAATCATTTCTCGCAATTATGGTGCTGATGCTGGCAATTGTTCTGCTCACTGCCTGCAACAAGGACGGAAACACAACTTTGCGGAAGAATGGAGCAACAACGAGACTCATCATTGGCACGCGTGCACAGACAAGGGCTGCAAGGAAACCAAAGACAAAGCCGAGCACACCTGGGACGGCGGCAACGTGACTGTTGAGCCGACCACGGAACAAAAAGGCACAATGGTTTACACCTGCACGGTCTGCCGCAGAGAAAAGGCCGAATCGATTAACGAACTTGTCGTCGGAACAGAATATACGATAACCTTTGACAGCAAAGGCGGCAGCGCGGTGCAACCCATCAAGGCAAGCGCAGGCGCGGCGATTACAGCCCCGACCGATCCCACCAAAGACGGTTTTGTTTTTGCAGGCTGGTATGAAAGCACGGACGGCGGCACGACGCTTTCCGACACGGCATTCAGTTTTTCATATATGCCGGCAAGAGTTTTCACGCTTTATGCAAAGTGGGCGACTGCCGACATTAAGGGCAAGACATTCAACAAAGTTGACGCAACCATCGAGTGGGAGTCCGAAGCCGTCAAGCAAGCGCTTCTTGCAGAAATGGAAATGACGGAGGAGCAGTTTATACAAAGTCATAAGGTATCAAAAGTTACGCTCGTTTTTGCGGCGGATAAAGATTCCGTGACGGCGACTTTTGATCAACACCCGGGCGAAGAAGACGATAAAGGCAAAGGCGTCAGAACGCTGTTGTACAGGATTAAAGGCTCTGCTATCGTGTTTTACGACAGCCAAGAAGATATGGAAAAAGAAATCCCCGCTCACGAAATGGGTTTGTTTGTAGGCTCAACGTTTGAGTTGTCCTCAGATAAAACGACCATTATACAGAGCAATATCCAACCGGGAATTGGAACGATTAAATATAAGTATAGCGTTGTGGTAAAATAAACCGGCGTAAAAGGAACAAACACAAATAATAAAGGTTTTAAGTCGCAAGTATTCGGCGATTTGGAATAAATCACTTAAATCTAAAAGGAGCAAGACTATGAAAAGAAAATCAATCATAACGGTGCTGGCATTGGTATTAGTGTTGGCGTTGTCGTTGTCGATATTCTCGGCATGCAACAAGAAGCACAAATATTCCAGCGAGTGGAAGTTTGACGAAAAAACTCACTGGCACGAATGCACTACGAAGAAACACACCGACACATCGGAGAAACTCCCGCATGAGTTTAAGGAAGAAATTGTGAAAGCAGCGGACTACGGAGTGGTCGGCGAAAAGAAATTCACGTGTGAGAAATGCGGATATAGTTATACCGAAGACATCGACGCACTTGGCGCGAAGGCCAACGAAATCAAACTTGCAGAAGGCAAAACGCTTGGCAAGGAATACGACGGAGAAGTTATTTCGATTACGAAAGGCGATTTCGTAATTGACGGCAATCGCGAACCCGCATTTATGTTCAAGGCAAAAGGCGCGGACGACAATACGTACACTGCAACCGCCCCGAAGAAAGTCGGCGAATATACCGTGAAAGTCAGCGTAAGAGCCACGGCAGAGTGGAAATCCGCGACAAACTTTCGACTTTGCAATCACCCCCATGGTAATCAGCGTTGACTGGGAGCATCCATACGATAATAAAAATGTTTTCTCAGGCGCACCCGCCGAATTGCTTCCAGGCGACGAAGCAATGATTACCGTTACAATGAGTAGTGCCAACGTCGGAGCAGAAGTTCAAAGCTTTGAAATCACCGGGAAAGACGCGGGCAATTACAGCCTTGCAAGAGAAGACGTCAACGTGGAAATCGTCAAAGCGGACATTAACTTTGAAATCAGCAATGCGAGCGCATTTAATGAGTTGTTCTTTGTCGGCGCAACGAATATCCCCGATCCCACAACAAATTACGTTGAAATCGGCACCGGTTACGGCGCAAAGACTATCGAGTGGATAATGCACCTTGGTGACGGCGTTTGGAGTCGCACCCTTACAAAAGACGAAGTAATTGGAACAGCAGGCGAATATCGCGTGCGCATTAAATATGCGGAAGGCGACAACTACAATTTCGGAGCCACCCAGTACGTCAGTTTCACTATAAAGAAAGAAAACGTACTTACCATAAAAAATATAATCGGTCCTGATGGTAATCCTATCGCTGGCATAACCGATAGTACTTTAGGAATTAAGTATGGCGAAAATAGAATTAATATGCAGGCTCAGATAGACGGATTATGCGAATATTTGACAAACACAGACAATGCAGAGAAATACTTTATTATCAGAGTTCAGTGCGGAGAAACCGTCATTGCAAGATTTGAAAGAAGAGGCGTGCAGACCACGAGCGATTTACATTATGTGTACACGTATGGCGGTATGTCGTTCGATAATGACCGAGTGACCGGTATGCATTTCGATTTGTTTGGCGCAAACGAGTACGTTAGCGCGGAAGGCAAATGGATTGGTAACGAAGATTTGGAAATTACGATAGAAATAACAGACTCCAAAGACCACCCCGTACTCAGCAAAGACTCTTTGCAGAACAGCTCATCGGTTGGAGGCGGTCAAGTTGCGGTGTTTGAAGTGCAACTTCCCGAGGGAGATGACATTATTTGTACTTTCGACGTGAGTTGGTCGGGTGCGCCGAAGAATATCGAAATGGTATTGTACGATGCGGTTACCGGTTCCGAAACAAGCATTGTTGTTAATAAAGTCGGCGAAAACAAATTTACGTTCACGGAAACTTCCGGCAGAAAGAGTTTTTACTTGTACGTAGAAGAGTTGGAAGCGACCAATAATGCTTCGGGGTTTACGATAACGGCTTCCTTTGAAACCTCGACGACAAGGCTTGAATTTCCCGAGGGCGCAAATGAACTTTCGTCCGGAGAATTGACCTATGCGGCAGGCGAAGAAAAGAAATTTGTTATCAGTGTCGGTGCCGGCGTATCGTTTGGAATGAAGTACACGATTTCAAATATCCCCGCAGGCGCAACCGTAAAGGTTTATAGAGAAGACGGTTCAGAGGTTACTTTGTCGACGGACAATTCTTTTGAGCTTCTGAGAAATGTGCCCGTAAGAGATTATACCATCGTTGTCACAAACACCACCGACAGCAATCTGAACATTAATTTCAGTATAAAAAGAGAACAGACGTCCGGAACGATTGTAATTTCCTGATTGAAAGCATAGCAACAAAATAACAACAACAAAAGATCGGATAAGCGGGGTAAAACCCGCTTGTCCGAAAAACATTTTACTTAAAGAAGAAAATAATTAAATTTACATATAAAAAATAATAACGGTTTTAAGTCGCGATTTTCGGCGATTTGGAATAAATCACTTAAATCAAAAAGGAGCAAGACTATGAAAAGAAAATCAATCATTGCAGTGCTGGCGTTGGTATTAGTGTTGACGTTGTCGTTGTCGATATTCTCGGCATGCAACAAGAAGCACAAATATTCAAGCGAGTGGAAGTTTGACGAAAAAGCCCACTGGCACGAATGCACCACGAAAAAGCACACCGACACGACGGAGAAAATCCCGCACGTGTTCACGTGGACAGAAAAAACGCCCGCAGGCGTTCACACGGACAAAGTCGAAAGGGCGTATGTGAATGCGGATACGAAACCGAAAGGACAATTCCCGACACCGCAACGCACGCTTACGGCACGGAATGGAAAAAAGACGAGTCGGGACACTGGCACGATTCGACCTGTGACGCAACGGCTCCCACGCATGACGTAATGAAGGGCGATTTCGCCGCGCATACCTTTGACGAAGGCGTAGAAACCAAACCGGCGGACTATGGCGTGGTCGGCAAAAAGAAATTCACCTGCACGGTATGCGGTTACGAAAAGACCGAAGACATCGACGCACTTGGCGCAAAAGACAACACTATTTCGTTTGCTAACGATTTAGTTGATGAAAAAACCTATGACGGGTTGGCGTTTATCATTGATCCCGCGAAGGTCAATCGTAAGGGCGACGGTGAAATCACCATTACTTACAAAGGCGAAAACGACACTGCGTTTTCCGAAACCGCCCCGATTAACGCCGGCGAATATACCGTGAAAGCAACCGTAAAAGGCACTGCGGAATGGAAAGGCGGCGAAATCACCACGACTATCATAATCAACAAACGCGAGATAACTTTGCCCGCAGGCGTTTTTGAAAGAAAATTTGGAGAAAACCTTGAAAGCGGAAAGTTCGGTTTGACGTGCATAAACGTCGCGGCAGATACGAACAATGTCGTAGAATGGGTGACGATTGGCGCTCCCGAAACATACTATGCGATTGGCATACATACAATCAGCGCCACCGTCCTGACCGTGGACAACGACAACTTCGAGCTTAACAAAGGCGTATACGACACGGTCAAATTTACCGTTTGGAACGCTCCCGATTCCTTCTATGCCGGAATCCAAGACGTGTTCACATTTTCCGGTAGCAGTGATATTTTGATCACAACAACAATCGCTAATGGCACGGTGAAAAAAGGCGACCAACTTTTAGTCAATGAAATCGGCAAGATAATCACCGTGAATAAAATCAAAAAGGGCACAGGCTCGTCGGCGACAGAGGTTGAAACGGCAACCGCCGGTGAAGAAGTAGGCTTGTATATCGAAGGCGTAACGAAGGCTGAGCTTAATAGAGGATATATGCTGTCCAAGCCCGATACGATTATCGGTTATAGCAAGGTCACGGTAACAATAAGAGTGTTCACAAAAGGCGAGGGTGGTCAAAACACCCCAATTCAGACGGGAATTAAACCGCAGGTTGTCTTTGCCGACACGTTCGGTGAAGTAACCGGCGAAGTTACGTTCCCGGAAGGCACGACGTTACTTTCAGGCGGTGAAATACTTGAAGGCGTCACCATTAATTTCCAAGGCAAAAAAGTCCCCGCGTTTGTCGGTCGCAGATTCACACTTAGGGTGAGCGGAAAAACTATTGCCGAATGCGTAGTCACCGCAGTTCCTAATGCGACAAGAGTTAGGAGCGGTTTTATGTTAGGCGTCCCCGGCACCAATGTCATTGAGCCTATCGAGCTTGGCGAAAACACATTTGCGATCAACCTGAACAGAAGTGATCTCAGCGAAAAGCTTAAAAACGCCAAAGACACCGATACAATCGAAATAAAATTTATTAATGGCGGAAAGGACATCGCAAAATACACTCGCACTCCCGGCACAGGCGCGGGGGTATACAATGAAGTTGGCGGAAGAATAGTCGGTTCATATCTCATCGTCGAGTTTTATAAAAACGCTGGATCTGCGCCCAAACTAACCGGTAATAACGGCGAATGGGTTTTTACAGGCGATGATATATATATCGGAATTGGTGTTTATATTACGCCCGCTTCGGGAACCTGAGCGACACTGCAACCATCGTAGCAAAATAACTTAAAAGTTATTATCTGATCAAAATAACGGATAAGCGGGCGTAAAAACCCGCTTATTCACAATTAAGGTGTTTTATGAAAAAGATATCAAAACTTATTGCGTTTGTCCTTGTTCTTGTTTTGGGCGTGATACTTGTCGCGTGCGGGAATAAGGGCGGCGGCGGTGACAATACCGCGACCACCGTCAACGAACTGACCGCAGAAAGCGGCGTTTCGGCAAGCGGGACTTTTGAGGGCGGCTCAAAACTGAAAGCAGAAGCCCACGCAGCCGACAGCGAGAAAGGACTGGCTGCAACTTCGGCAATCGACAAGCCGTACGACAGCGCAAGGGTTGCCGTTTTTGACATCACCCTTACCAAGGGCGGCGAAAAGGTGCAGCCGAGCGGCAAGGTCAAAATCACCATGCCGAAGCCGTTTGAGGCGGACGAATACGTCACTTATCACGTCAAAGGCGCCGTCGTGGAAGAACTTGAAACCGCGGTCGTCGGCGACAAAATCTCTTTTGAAACGACAAGTTTCGTACTTCGTGATCACGACAAACAAGGTTATGCACCGCACGAAACTTAACTACAAGGGAGTGTGGGCGCCGTCGGAAACGGGCAAGCCCGTTGACATAACGGAATATTTCAAAAACGGCCATATGATTGACAAAGCGGGCGACTCGTTTACGATTGCGGACGCCGTCGAAGCAGACACGGCTTTGAAACTTTGTGCCAACTTCGACAATTATAAGTACGACGTGCGTGCAAGAGAGGCGCTCGGTTTTCTTTTCGGGCAAGACAGGAAGTTTGAATTTTGCGCGGAGCTTCGCGCAGTCTCGCCGACAGGCCCTGCAATCGCGAAATGGCACGGCTACGATATTGATAGTCACGAATGGGAAAAAACCTATGACGACGGCAAAACTGTTAGCTGGAAGCAGTATTATTATCTGAATTTCATCGGCGAGGTTCACCCCGAACTTGAATACATAAAGTTTGCTTCCGTTAAAAACGTCGACGGCTATACGGACGAAAACGGCGGGTGGATTTCGAAAGAAGACTCCCTTGACGTTTACGTCGTGCGTACGTTAGTCGGGATTTCGGAAGGGGCAAAAAGCCACTTAACATCGGCGGCACCGTATGGAGTCACCAAAATTCCCGACGAAGCCACAAACGTCAGAACTTCTTCCTCCCCGGGATTTCCGCGCTACTGGTGGTACTTCTATGTCGAAGAAAGGTTTTCCACGCACTGGCTGCTTATCAACGGCAACGTCAAGGCAACGGTTTTCAACGGGCGCGGTGAATTTGTCCAATCGGGATATAATATGAAATTGAAGTTCGATTACGACGAAAAACTCGATAACGGCTTCTCCGTAAACAGGCTTAACAGATATTTTATTCTGCTGGAAGAAGACGGCGTCGAAAATCCGGAATGCAGAATGGACATTCTGTTTTTACAAACCCCGTAAAATATGGTAAAATAATATTATTAAAAACAAACGCCAATTATTTTGGCGGCGGAGACAATATGAAAGCATTAAAAGGCGTACTTATTACACTTGTCGTCATCATCGCCATCGTCGGCGTTACCGTCATCGGCGGGTACGTCGCGGTTCGCTCCAAGTACGGCATCGACCTTTTCCGCACCGCGGGACAACTGAAAACGCTCTCAAAAGACGTGGACGAATCCGCGCTTTGCCCGAACGCTTACGGCGAGCAGGACTTTGCCGAAATGAAAAGCGCAGTCAATGATAAAATCGACGGGATTATCGTCTATGAAAAGGGCAAAGGATACAACGGATATTCGGTCAATTTCGACGCGCTGAAAGGCAAAGTCATGACGGATCCGATTTACCTCACCGAAAAGCAGGTCGGCGCGATTGCCCAGACGGTCTTTTTCGGGCAGACTGCCGGAAAACTGAAAATCGGCGGGAAAGACGTGAGCGTCACCGTCGTGCAGGTGGACTTTTCGGAAATCGCCGCAAACGGCAGCGCGGACTTCAACGTCGTGGCGAAAATCGACCTTACCCCGTTCAAGGCGGATATGGACGGCTTCCCGTATAAGTTATTCAAAAAATATATCCCCGACAACCTTTACGTTTCGTCCACCGTGCGCGTGGATAAGACGGAAGAAGACGGCTTTTCTTACAAAGTGTCGCACAAATCCATCACGCTCAACAATCTGTCCGGCGACGATACCGCGGATTTGTTCAACACCCTGAACGCCGTGCTGAAAATAGGTACTGCCGAAAACCTGAATATGCAGGTCGGCACAATGGCGGTAAACGCGCTGATCGGCACGAAAGACAACCCCGGCTTTGCCTATTCCATGAAAGCAATCGGGGCAAAGAGTTTCGATTTCGGCACTGTTTCGGACATAGACTTGTTTATCATATACTAAACGACTTAATGCAGCATATCCACGACGTAAAGTCGCGTTTTATGCAACATATCCCCCAAAAATAATTAAAAGGAGAAATATTATGACACACATAAAGGCAAATAAATCAAAGATATTGACGTTGATTTTGGGACTTGCGACGTGTTTTGTTCTTATGCTGGGCATTGTGTTTGCAAACCCCGCGGACACGGCGCGCGCGGAAGAGACAGACCCGCGCATCGTAGTCAGCACTATCACCGCAACCTCAGACGTTGACACCATTATAGGCTTTGGAAAAAGCGTTGTACGTCCGTCTTTTAATATAGAGGAAGACGTCCCGGCGCAGTTCCAAACCCAGTACAACTGGAAAAAGAAGACCGCGGCTGGCGACTGGGAAAGTTATACGAATGCAACGTTTATGGAAGGGACTTATATATATAGAACTCAAATTCGTATCGATAGTGACAGCGGCGGGGGGACAACCCACGTGTTTGACAAAAACGGCGTTACCGTCACGGTAAACGGCAAAAAATGGGCGGACAATTCCATCCCCAAAATTTATGATACGTATTCGTTCGCTTGGGTTGAGTCGGAAGAATATACCGTCACTGCCCCGGCAGGCACGCCGCTGGATTTTATTAAACAATAAATGGGATATCGACAGTACTTATATCAATCAAGCGATAACTGCGTTTTCGGTGGCAGAAGGCGCGGCAGGCGGCACAAAACCTTACACGTTCTCAAAGGTTTCCGGCCCCGAGTGGATTGACGTCGCGGCAGACGGCACGGTTTCGGGAACGCCGACAGCTGTGGGCGCAAACGCAGACCTTGTGATTAAGGTCACGGACAGCGGTGCAACGCCTGAAACAAAGGAAATCACCCTGGATGTCGGCAACACGTACGTACTCCCCGCAGACCGCTAAGTAATCAGCGTAATCAGGGCAAATTCAAACATCGGTGAAATATTAGGTTATGGCAAACCCGTAGTTAAACCGTCGTTCACTTTTACGGAAGGCACGCAGGCAAATTTTCCCTATTACATGGGTCACTGGTATAAGAAAGAAGGAACGGCTTGGAAAAGATATGAAGAAACAACGTTTACGGAAGGAACTTATATGTATGGTAACCAGCTTCGCGTCGATGACGAATACGGAATGTCTCACGTATTAAACAAAGACGGCGTATCCGTTTATATCGACGATGTGTTGTGCGCGGACAATATAAAACCCGAGATTTATGACACTTATTCATTAATATACGTTGACACTATTAACTATGAAGTCGTCAAAGCAGTAAACGACGAGCTTGTGCCCGTTACCGACATTGAAAGTGTTCAACGAAACGGCGCAAGAGCCGACCTTTGGCGGAACGCTTGTCAGGGACACCGACTTCGAAGTAATTTATGCGATAAAAGCGGGCTCGACCGGCGGGCTCGATTTAAGCGGCAAACCCGTTGACGCCGGCACTTACGTTGTTACCGTCACGGGTAAGGGCGCGTACGAGGGCAGTTTCACCAAAGAATTCGTGATTAACAAGGCAGCGCGATCAGACGTTCCCGTCGGACTTATCGCCAACCCGATTTCGTGCAGGGACGGCAGCGGCACAATCGACGGCGTTACCATCGCAATGGAATACAGAAAAGTCGGCGACGCGGATTATACAAAGTGCACGTCAAATAAGATTACAGGGCTTGCGGCAGGCGAATATGAAGTACGATACGCGGAAAACGAAAACCATCTGGCAAGCGCTGACGTAACCGTTACCATTGCCATAAGCCATAATTTTGGCGCGCTTATTGAAGAAACCCCCGCAACTTGTATCGATGACGGTATGAAAGCGCATTATTATTGCTCGGATTGCGGAAAATACTTTGACGCAAGCAAAACTGAAACAACCGAAACAGCGTTGACTATCCCCGCAACCGGCGTTCATACATTTGGCACGCTTATTGATGAAACCCCCGCAACTTGTATCGCTGGCGGTATGAAAGCACACTACAAATGCACAGTGTGCGGAAAATACTTTGACGCGGACAAAAACGAAACAACCGAAGAAGCGTTGAAAACTCCCGTCAGCCCATACTACGGGCACAACTTTGGTCGTTGGGTAGAAGAAAAGTACGCGACTTGTCAAGCCCCGGGCAGAAAAGGATACAAGCATTGCAGTATCTGCAACAAGGATTACGACGCAAGCAATACGGAAATTACCGATTTTGTTATTCCTATCAATCCGGATGGTCACGAATTGGGTGATTTGGTTGCAGAAGTTCCTGCAACTTGCAAAGATACCGGCGTAAAGGCGCATAGAGATTGCAATTTGTGCAGAAAACATTGCGACCCGATAACCCGAAAAGAGATTGCGGACTTGACTATCCCCACCACAAACAACCATACTTACGGTGAGTTGATTCCCGAAGTGCCTGCAACAACGGAAGACTTTGGCGTGAAAGAACACAAAGATTGTACGGTTTGCGGAAGACACTTTGATAAAGACGGGGGCGAAATCACCGAACTTAAAATTGCCAAAATCGGCACGCATAACGTGGTAATAAACGGCGAAAGCAAATTCTATGCACACGGCGAAAGCGTAACCGTAACGGCAGAAGATAAAGAAGGCAAAGAGTTCGTTGGCTGGCAGGACGAAAGCGGCAAAATCGTCAGCACCCAAAAGGAATATACCTTTGTGGTAAAAGGCGAAACAACTCTTACCGCCGTATATCAGGACAAAGCACCGGGCGGCGGCACGATTGACGGCGAAATCGCACCCGCTCCCGATAAAAACGGGCTGTCCGGCGGACAGATTGCGGGCATCGTGATCGGAAGCCTTGCAGGTGTCGGAATTGTCGGGTTTGCAATATTCTGGTTTGTCGTGAAGAAGAAAACGTTTGCCGAGTTAATTTCCGCAATCAAAGCACTGTTCAACAAAAAGCAATAATATCAACAAAGCATTTTTCAACAAAAAACAATAATATCAACAAAGCATTTTTCAACAAAAAACAATAAATCCAAACAACAAAAAACCGTCCGTATTTCGGACGGTTTTTCCTTGGCGAAAAAACAAAAGAATCTTGCACGTTTTTATGCGGTAACCCTTCCGGGAGATTGCCACGTCGCGTTGCTCCTCGCAATGACATAGTACTTCGTACGGAAAAGAATAAGGGTTTGCTTGTTAGATAGAAATAAAATAATTTACATTCTTTCTTTATAATACTCCGTGCAGCGCACTTTATGTCATTGCGAGCGTAGCGTGGCAATCTCCCGGAAGGGCACCATATAAAAGCGATGATGCGATGTTTTTGCCTTTGGCAAAAGCGATGTGCCTGCGGCGCGATGTGTGCCTTCGGCACGTTGCGGATAGCAAGGAGGGTTCGAAAGTGAAGCGTCTACGCTCAACAACCGCGCTTTCGCGCTAATGCCTTGCATTTGACACTTCGTGTCCGGTTGTTGGCTATGTCCGCTGCGTTCGATTTCCGCAAATGCAAGCGCTTGCTTCTCTCTTCACTTGCGGTCATCCTAAGGGTTCGCCTTCCCCCGTATACAAAAACAACCGCAAAAGCGGTTGTTTTTTGGTGTACCCGGGGGGAGTCGAACCCTCGACACCCGGCGTCGGAGGCCGGTGCTCTATCCAACTGAGCTACGGATACGTCTATGACGGATTATAGCACAAAACGGGCGGATAGGGCAACTTTATTAAAACTTATCGGAAAAATTGCCAAAAAAAAGGACGGAAAATTTCCGTCCTTGTGGAATCGTCGGTTATTCGGAGCGCAGGCACTCGACAGGATCCTTGTTTGCCGCCATATGCGCCGGTACAAATCCCGCAAGCACCGCCAGTACGACGCTGATACCAAACATCATAAGCGGCTGCCACCAGGAAAGCGTCGCAAGGTGCTGTACGCTGAACAGCTTTGCAATGACCGCGTTTATCGGCAAAATCAGTATATACGATATCGCGATGCCCAGCACGCCCGACAGACAGCCGATAATGCCCGATTCCGCAATGAATACGCCCGACACGTCGAGTTTCCTTGCGCCGATACTTCTTAATACGCCGATTTCTTTCTTCCTTTCAATGACCGACGTATATATTATGATTGCAATCATTATCGACGAAACAATCAGGGATATCGCGGCAAAACCTATAAGTACGCCCGTTATGGTTGCGGTCATCGACTCCACGTATGCCATTATCATCGACAGGTTGTCGCTGTATTTTACGGGAGTTTCGCCGTTTGCTTGAAGAGTCGCGTTGTAGTTGTCAAGGAACGCAAGGATTTTCTCTTTCGAGTCGAAAGAACTTGCATAAATTTTGATTTTCTTGGGCTTGTCGACGTCGGACACGCCGAGTTTCAACATAAGCGAATCGAAGTCAGTGCTCGGATCGATTTCGCTGATACCGACATCTTCGTTGTTCAACGCCTTGACAAGCGGATGTTCCGATGCGCGCTCCGAAAGATACCTGGACAGGGCGGCGGTGTAGCCGATGTTGCCGTTTATCGACGTAACGTTTGCGTCTTCGCGGGGACGTACCACGCCCACGACTTTCACGTTCACGGTGTTTTTTCTGCCGTCGGTTTCGCCGTCGATAAAGGTTTTTGCGCGTTGATCGTCCCTTGCGGAAATTTTTTCCCATTTTCCCGTTTCGGTGTTTTTGTAATAATAGTCGCAACCCGTGGCGATTTGGTATTGCAGGGGCTCTTTGCCGTTTTCACCGATAATATCGCTTATCGAAAATGTCGAGTTGCTGAAACTGTTTTCGCCGCCGGTCGAGCCGCCCAGAAGCGCGCTGCCGATATCGTCTTTCGATTTAAGCCCGAGCGCGAAGAGCGTATAGTCGTTAATTTGGTTTTTGCGGTCGACGACAAGCACGACTTCGTCGTAATTCGTCGGCCATTTGGAATTGCCCAGAAGTTCGTACTGCCGGTTCAGAAGCGTTGTGTTGTCGGTCATTTCGTCCCACACGGTGAGATAGGACGAGAACATTTCAAGCTGATCCTTGAAGTCGGAAAGCACGGGAATATCCGCAATCGCTTCGACGAAAGGCTGCACTTTCATATACTTGTCTTCGTCGCCTTTCGCGTGAGTGTAGTCGCAGTAAACGTCGAAATCCGTGCCGTAGTTGTACTTGACGTAACCGATCGTTTCGTCAAAGTTGTTGTCAATATACGACTTTAATCGTGCCAAATCGTTCTTTGAAGTCAGTAATTTGTAATTATCCAGAATATTGCCGATGACTTGTTGCGTATAAATCGTGTCGCCCGACGGATATTTTTCGCGCTTTGCAGAGTCCGTTGTCAGAAGGGACAGAATCGCCGACAAGTCCGTGTTGCTTTCACTGATTTCGATGGGGTATTGCGACAGCGCGTTTTCTTCCATTTTTGAAATGAACGACCTTGCGCCCGTCGAAAGCGCAAGAACAAGCATTATGCCGATGATACCGATGCTCCCCGCAAACGACGTCAGAAACGTGCGGCCTTTTTTGCTTATCAGGTTTGTGAAAGACAGCGAAAACGCGGTGAGCGGCGACATCGACGCTTTTTTGCGCTTTTTCTTTTCAATGCGTTTCAGTTCGCGCTTGGCGTTTTTCGCGCCCGTCTGTTCGATGTCGGAAAGCGCTTTCTTCGGCGGCGGTTTTTGCGGCAAGGTCTGCCGCCTCGTCGCTAAGACACTCGTCAAGGGTGTACTCGTTCGTGTCGCCTACGATGACGCCGTCCGACATATTGAGAATACGGGTTGCGTATTCGTCGGCAAGTTGCGAGTTGTGCGTGACCATAACGATAAGGTGATCTTTTGAAATATCTTTCAGCAGTTCCATAACCTCGACGCCGCTTTCGCTGTCGAGCGCGCCTGTCGGTTCGTCCGCAAGAATGATTTCGGGATTGTTGACAATGGCGCGGGCAATCGCGACGCGCTGCATTTGTCCGCCCGAAAGTTGCGACGGATGTTTTCGGGCATGGGCTTTCAGCCCGACTTTGTCAAGCGCTTCAAGCGCGCGGGCATGGCGTTCTTCTTTTGTAACGCCCGCAAGCGTCATCGAAAGTTCCACGTTTTTCTGAACCGTCAGGTGCGGGATCAGATTGTAACTCTGGAAGACGAAGCCGATACGCTTGTTGCGATAATCGTTCCAGTCAAGGTCGTTGTATTCTTTCGTGGAGCGGCCGTCGATGATGACGTTGCCCGACGTGCATTTGTCCAGCCCGCCGATTATGTTCAGAAGGGTTGTTTTGCCGCAGCCGGAATGGCCGAGTATCGCCACGAATTCTTTTTTGCGGAATTGGATCGTGATGCCTTTCAAAACGTTCACGACGTTGTTGTCCGTCTTAAAATCTTTTTTAATTTCTTCAAGTCTCAACATAAGAAGCGCCCTCTACTTTATGATTTTAAAATAATAACTCTTAATATTAAAAAAATAGATTAAAATTGCAAAATTGTTAAGAGATTTTTTTGAAAAAAACCGGAAAAAGTTTTATCATTATTTACAAAAAAAGATAAAATGCGGGTTGTCTTTCCCTTAAACGCTTGAAAAACAGGGCGGCGAATGATATAATACCTATTATCTTTTGAAATTCCATAAGGAGAGATTATGAGTAAAAATCCAAAAGTCGACGCTTTCCTTCATAAGCTTTTCGGCACCACGCCGGGCGAGGGAATGCAGCCGAAAGAAGCGATTGCTTATTCCGTTGCCGGTTTCGGACAAAACTTCATTTGTACGATTATCGGCAGTTATCTTACCGTCTTCATGACGGACGCGCTGGGCTTTGACCTTAACACGAAAATCGGCGTTATGTCGGGCGTTATGGCGGTTGCCTGGCTCATGCTCGGCACACGTATCTTCGACGCTTTCAACGATCCCATTATGGGCAGCATCGTCGACAGAACCCGTACGAAGTGGGGCAAGTGCCGTCCTTATCTCAAATGGATGGCGATTCCCATCGGCGTCGTTACCATTTTGTGCTTCCTGCCCTGGTATCCGAAAACGGGCGGCGGCTTTGCGGCTCTTTCGGTGATTTACGTTATCTGGTCGGTCGTGTACACGGTTGCGGACGTTCCTTACTGGGGACTTTCTTCCGCAATGACCAACAACACCGACTCCCGCGGAAAAATGCTGACGGTCGCGCGTCTTGCGTGCACGCTCGGCGCAGGTATCGTTACCGTTTTCGTGCCGATCATTACGTCCGCCGTCACTGCGGAATACAAGTATAACGAACTTGCGGTGCAAACCCCCGTTATCGTTTACCAGATTAACGACGTCAACGACAGCACGAAAAATGTTTACGTCTTCGATACGGAAATGCAAAAAGCATACTTCAACGGCGGCGATATCAAGGAAGGCAACCTTACCGAAGCGGCGAAAGCGGCAGGCTTCAAATACGGCAGAACGGTTATCTACGACGATAAGGGCGATCCGAAATATCTTAATATCAAATTCAAGAAAAACGGCGATATCAAGAGCGTCGAAGTCAAGGAAGAATATTATAAGCAGAATTTCCGCTCCGCAAGCGGTCTTTTAAGGACGGAATGTGCGGACGCAAACCAGAAAACCTTGCGTTATACTTACTTCATCGCGGCGATAGTGCTTGTCGTGCTTGCGATGCCGATGTTCTTCTATGGTTTCAAAAACACCAAAGAAAGATTCGGTGCTGCGGAAGACGACAATCCCCCGACGCTCGGACACAACATCGGGTTGCTGTTCAAAAACAAACCTTTGATGCTCCTTGTTCTTTCGGGTATCCTTGGCGGCGCGAGAATGGTTTATACATATACGGGCGGCTTGTACTTCTGTAAATACGCCTTGCAAAACGAAAGCGCATACAGCCTTCTGACGATGCTGGTCGTGCCGGGCGGTCTTGTGGCTTCGGTGCTTTGCCCGTGGCTTACCAACAAATTCGGCAAAAAATGGACGTTCATCGGCTCGCACATAATCGGCGCGGTCGCAATGATAATCTTGTTCTTCATGTGGGATTTCAGTGCAGGCGCACTTCGCGCGGGCGGCATTTACGTCGCGGCAATCTGCCTTATCCTTATCGGTATCCCGCAGGGTATTTCCAACATTATGACCTACGCGATGATCGGCGATACGGTTGACTATCTTGAATGGAAGACGGGCGAGCGCGGCGAAGGTATCTGCTTTGCAATGCAAACCCTTATGAATAAAATCGGTATGGCAATCGGCGCGTTCATCGGCGTTCTCGCATACGGAATGAGCAATATTTCCCCGACCGACCCTGTCGGCAATATGGACGTCGCGGGACTTAACAAGTTGTGGATGATGCTTGTTCTTTCGGGCGTCGTGAGCTTTATCGCCTGCATTATCCCCATCTTCTTCTACAACCTTACCGAAAAGCGTCAGCGCGAAATGGTGAAGGAAATCGCTGAAAGAAAGGCGGCTGCGGATATGGCGGCGGATCTCGATATTCCCGTAACTCCCGAAGCGTAATCTTTCGTAAAACGAGTTTTAACCCCGCTTATGCGGGGTTTTAATTTTGAAAAATGAAGCGCGCGCACTTTCGCCGCTTGACTATTTTTCCGCCGCGGTTTACAATATTTTACGAGGTGAATTGTATGTTATACGACAATATTCTGGAAACAATCGGGAAACCCCGCTTGTGAAACTCAACAGCATAAGTTACGACGACGTGAACGTCTTCGGGAAGCTGGAATATTTCAATCCGTCGGGCAGCGTGAAAGATCGCGCCGCTTATAACATGATTCTGGAAGCGACGTCGTCGGGCGCAATCGACAAAGACACCGTTATTATCGAGCCGACTTCCGGCAATACCGGCATAGGACTTGCCATGGTATGCGCCGCTCTTAAAATGAAACTTATTCTCACAATGCCCGAAAATATGAGCGTCGAAAGAATAAAAGTTCTGAAAGCGTACGGCGCGGAAATCGTCCTTACGCCAAAGTCGGAAGGAATGCGCGGCAGTATCGAAATGGCGGAAAGGCTCAAAGCCCGTTACGGCCACGCTTTTATCCCGTCGCAGTTCACAAATCCCGCAAATCCTGCGGCGCACTTTATGCACACCGCAAAGGAAATCTTCGCCGACCTTAACAACGTCAGCTGGATTGTCGCGGGCATAGGCTCCGGCGGCACGATAATGGGCATTAAAAAATATATCGACACCTATAAAACTTCCACGCTTATTTGCGGGGTTGAGCCAAAAGGAAGCCCCTTGCTCACGCGCGGGAAAGCGGGACCTCATAAAATTCAGGGCATCGGCGCAAACTTCGTGCCGAAAATCCTTGATCCCGACGTTCTGGACGCGGTCGAGGACGTGTCGGACGAAGACGCCGTGGAATGCGCCAGAAACCTTGCGAAAGAAGAAGGCATTTTCGTCGGCATTTCGTCGGGCGCGGCGATTCAGGCTGCAAAAAACCTTGCGTCGCACGGGGAAAAGGGCAACATCGTCGTTATCCTTCCCGACGGCGGTATGAAATATCTTTCGACGGAGTTGTGCGGTGAGTAAGAAAAGAGTTGTGCTTGGTATGAGCGGCGGCGTCGACAGCAGCGTTGCCGCGCTTCTCCTGAAACAGCAGGGCTACGACGTCATCGGGCTGTTTATGAGAAACTGGGTTGAAGAAGACGAAAGCGGTTGCTGTACCGCTCTTGACGACTACGACGACGTGCGCGCCGTCGCGGGGAAACTCGACATACCTTATTACACCGTCGATTTGTCCAAGGAATACTGGGATAACGTTTTCAGGCAGTTTGTCGATTACTATAAACGCGGGCTCACGCCGAACCCCGACGTCCTGTGCAACAGGGAAATCAAATTCGGCCCGTTTGCAAAGTACGCCAAAGACCTTGACGCCGACTTTATCGCGACGGGGCATTACTGCAACGTGCTGAAAAAGGACGGCCGCACCTATCTTGCCCGCGCAAAGGACGAGAATAAGTGCCAGACGTACTTTTTGAATCAGGTTTCGGAAAAACAAATCGAAAACGTCATTTTCCCTGTCGGAAACCTTTTGAAACCAGAAGTCAGGAAAATCGCCGAAGAAAACGGACTTTCCACCGCCGAAAAGAAGGACAGCACCGGCGTTTGTTTTATCGGGGAACGCAACTTCCGAGAATTCTTAAAAAAATATATTCCCATGCAGGAAGGGGACATCAAAACCCTTGACGGCAAAACCGTCGGCACTCACAGCGGCGTGTTTTATTACACCGTCGGACAAAGAAAAGGATTCGGTCTTGGCGGCGCGGGCAACGGTGAGCCGTGGTACGTCGTCAAAAAAGACGTGGAAAACAATATCCTTTACGTCAATCAGGGAGAGTGCGATCTGCTGTTCACAAAGGAACTCACGACGCGCGGCTTCAACTTTATCACAAAAAAACCCGACGAGAAGGAATTCAGGGTGCTTGCCCGTATCCGTCATCGTCAGCCCCTTGAAAACGCAACTGCGGTAATCGACGGCGACGACGTGCATTTATATTTCGACCGTCCGCAACGCGCAGTGGCGGCAGGACAGTATGCGGTGATGTATGAAGTGGGTTCCCCCATCTGCCTTGGTGGCGGCGAGATACGATAAAAAGTCATAATTTTGCGCCTTTTTGAGTTTTTGGCAAAACCTTACTCGGTTACGTACGCCTAAGTACGCGCCCTCGTAAGAACTTGCAAAGAAACGTCAAAAATCCATCAAAATTCTGACTTTTTAGAGAGTTAGATTTTGACTTTTTAGAGAGTTTTTAATCGTTAAAATTCTCGCCGTTTTAGAGAGTTAGATTCTGACTTTTTAGAGAAAGTCAAACATCAAAATTCTGACTTTTAGAGGGTGAATTTATTTAATGCTTACTTCTTTGAATTTAATATAAACTGCACAAAATGCAGTTTAAGTTATAAAAAAACACCTTAAAGGAGGTTTTATGGATAAAATTGTCGTTTGTCCCGAGTGCGGGGCACAGATGACTTTGCAGGACGGACAAGTCGTGTTTTCCTGCGTCGATTGCGGCACCCGTCTTTATTGCATTAAGGGCGTCGTCATCACGAAGTCGCAGGCAAAACTTTTATTGAAAAAACTTGTTGAAAAGAAACAGGCGGAAAAAGCAAGACAACTTGAAATCGAGCGAATCAGCGCGAAAAACGTGAACGAAACAGTGCGTCCCGAGCCGCCGATGCCGATGCAGCCCGTTGCGCCCGTGCAGGTAAAAATGCCCGAGCCCGAGCAAAAAATCAACATCGCGCCGCCCATTGCGCCTGCACCCAAACCTGTTGAAAAACCCGCCCCGAAACCCGAAGAAAAGGCGGAAGCGGCACAAATCGGAAAGGTCAATCACACCGTAAAATCGGGTATGGCGTTTGCGATTTTCACGTACGTATTTTTCACGGCGTTTATGTTTGCGTGGTTTTATCCGCTGCACAAAATGTCGTTGTCGTTCGTCAACGCGTTGCCGAGCGTCGCAAACGACGAACTGCTTAAAACAATCGTCGGATACGTCTGGATTTATTTTGACCTGCTGGTATTTCTGGCGTGGGTATGCGCGTCGAGTTCGTTTATGTCGCTCGGATGCGTGCGCCGCAGAAAAATCGACACGGGGGCGGAACTTATCGCCTCGGCTTGCACGATACTGAATCTCCCCAACGTATTCCTTATGCTGATTTTAAGCGCGAACCGCAAAAAAATCACAAAGTACAAGCGCAGCGAATACGGCGTAAAATACAATATCCGCAAGGACTACGTCCCGACAATTGCCGCTTTGGAAACTCTGACGCTTGCAGCCGTCGCGTATTTCCTTTACACTCTGGTAAACCCGTATTTCTTCGTGAACACGCCGGATTTCTCAAACTACGTGAAAATTATCATCGACGTTGCGTCAACAATGCTCATACCGTTTATGGCGGGCGTAATATCTTTGTCAAGGCTTATCAAGATTATGGCAAGACGTCGCTAACAAGACACAATACAAAAAAAATCGTACGGGGCAACCCGTACGATTTTTTTATGCTTTTTATATTAGTTTGTCACCGCCCGTGGTCGAGATGACGTACAGAATATTGATTTCTTCGCCTGTCAGAGCGTCGATATAAATATAATATATTCCGCCCGATTCCACGATGAATTCGTAACAGAGCTTTTCGGAATTTGTCTTATACGGAATGACGCAAAGTCTGCCGTCCGACGCGTTTTCAAAGCCGACTTTCGCCTTTGCGGACTCGCGGGAAACCGCGGGTGACTGCGTTTTTCTTTCAACGTGGTTGAAGGCATAATTTACCGCGTCCATTCCAAGGACGTCGCCGTTATCCGCAGCAATTTTCACCTTCACAAGGTCGGGATAAAGTATCGTGCCGTCCGACAGCACGGGCGCAAAATTGATATAAACTGTGCTGTCGTCGTTTGCGCTCCACACGTCCCGCATGTCGTGAAAACCGCATTTTTCAAGGAAAACTTTTGCCTTTTCGACGCAATCTTCAACCGACAAAACGGGGTTTGTAACGTCGCGGCTACCGCTCACGTTCAATAGCGTTCCGCCGCGCTTACTGACCTGCAAAGTCGTTCTCACGCCCAAAAGCGTGCAGTCGAAATTGTACGTTTCGATGTCGCCGCCCCACTGACCGAGAAAGTTCAGATTTTGTATTTTGTCGCCGAAAATATCCGTGACGACGGCGGTTGCTTGCTCTTGTGTTACTTCGTTTTCGGGAAGACCTTTTATTGCCTTATCGTTTCTGCCGTCGCTGAAAGGTCCGTCATAGATAAGTTGCGGGTATTCGACAGACGGGTCGTTTAACGCGGCGAAAACGTCGGATAAAACGTCCGATTTGTCATTTGCGGCGTTTACGAAAAGGTATCCTTCGGATATTTTGTCCTTGACTTTATTAAGTTCCTGCGACAGCGTTTTCAGCATTTCGTGGATTTTCCCGATTGCCGTGTTTTCTTCCGCCGTAATCTCTCCGCCCGATTCGAGTTTGTCTTTGAGATACGCCGAAAAGTCGCCCGTCTGGTTCAGAAATCGCATTGTGTTTTCGATGCTCACGTCCGAGCCCGAAAGGGCGGATAACGCGCAAACGGCAAGTTCCCCGGACTTCACGGCGTCCGACAAAAGAGAAAGTCTTGTGGTTTTTCCCCGTGCGACCGTCAGTTTTGCGAATTTGATTTCCAGATCGTTCGTTTCGTCCAGCAGGGTATAATAAGATTGCTGGTAATGCGCTTCCAGCACGTTTTCGGTTTCGGCGCGCGCATTCTTTTCTCTTCCGAAAAGCACGCCGAGAGTTATCACCCCAGCCGCCATTGCGACCATAATCACGCTTACCGCTATTATTGCTTTTTTATTCATACGCACCTCATTTGGCAAAGTTGTGCTTGCCGATGGAAAGCATCACCGTTCTGGACCAGATCCACTTTGACGTGGCGGTTGACGGATTGTAATAATACAGACAGCCGTTTGTGGGATCCCAGCCGTTTAATGCGTCCTTTGCGGCTTTGATTGCGGTGGCGTTGGGCGAAAGATTTATTTGTCCGTCGTTGACTGCGGTAAATGCCCACGGCTGATAAATCACGCCGGCGATAGTGTTGGGGAAAGACGCGCTTTTCACGCGGTTCAACACGACTGCCGCGACCGCGACTTGTCCGACGTAAGGTTCGCCGCGCGCTTCGGCGTACACGCATTTTGCAAGAAGGTATTCGTCCGACGACGAGTATCCGCCAGGCGAGCCCGCCGCGTTGCCGGTAGACAGACTGATTCCCATTGCGGCGGCGGTTTTTTTGCCGACGATACCGTCTGCGGTCAACCCGTTTTTGCTTTGGAAATATTTCACCGCTTTCGTTGTCGCCGCGCCGTATATGCCGTCGACCGCGCCCGTATAATAGCCCCAGCGTTTGAGTTTCGTTTGTACGGTTTTCACCTGATTGCCCGTCGAGCCTTGTTTCAGCACGACCGCTTCGGTCACGGCGTCGTCTTTCGTCATTACGCCCGAAAACGCCAGAACCGCCGTGAGTATTGTCACGAACAGTACGAAAGCGCACAAGATTTTTTGCGAGTTTTTATTCATCTTCACCTCTGAATTTTTTGATTATTTCAACGATTTTCGATTTGTATCGAAAGTTTTCGCTGCCGTCGTCGGGGACGAAACACAACGGCGGAAAACACACGCACCACCAATTATTTCCCGTCCCTTCGCCAAGTTCCACGATAAGCGCGTCGTAAACGCCCGCGGGGAAAGATACGTCGTCGTATTTCCTATAAGGAAACTTTTCCGAAGAAATCCGCACGGTCGCGCGGTAAGAAAAACCTTTGTCAAGAAGGACGTCGTCCGACGTCTTTTTCAGGGCGCAAAGGTTGTTTTTATCACTTCTTTCGCGTCGTCCGACGACTTGCAATCCGAAAGCAGCGGCGTAAGGTAATTTACGACTGCGTCGCGCACATCAAGCTTCACGCTCTGGTCGATTTCGGAATTGCTGTTCGCGCGAATATGTATCCGTACGCAGTCCTGTTTGCGATTTTTCGTATCGACGCAGCCCGAAAGGGAAATCATCAGAAGAAGAGTCAGGATAACGATTTTTTTCATTGTTCACCTCGACATAATTCTTGCCCGTATTTGCGTTTCTATACTTGAACGGCGGCGGCGGGTTGTGATATAATAAAAACGGAGGCAGTATGAAAGAATACGACGTATTGATAATAGGCGCGGGTCCTGCGGGGCTGACGGCGGGTATATATGCGGCGCGCGCGGGCGCAAAAGTCGGCATTGTCGAAAAGTCTGCGCCGGGCGGCAAGGCAAATCTTGCAAACGACCTTGAAAACTATATGGGCACCGACGGGATTTCCGGAAGCGACCTTATGATTAAATCCTTCGCACAAGCCGAAAAGTACGGCGCGGAGTTTATCTTTGACGAAGTTACGGGCGTTTTCCCCGACGAAAACAAGGCGGTGCTTAAAGGCGGCGACGTAAAATACAAAAGCCTGATTCTGGCGGTCGGCACTTACGACAGAAAAACCGGCGTCGAAAACGAAAAAGATTTTATCGGGCGCGGCGTGTCGTACTGCGCGGTTTGCGACGGGAATTTCTTTAAGGGGAAACCGTCGTCGTCGCGGGCGGCGGCAACACCGCTTTCAAGGACGCGCTGTATCTTGCGACGATTGCGAACAAGGTTTATATCGTGCACAGGCGCGAAGGTTTCCGCGCCGAAAAAATTCTGGTGGAACGGGCAAAAAACAACGAAAAAATCGAGTTTGTGTTAAACGGCGTAATAGGCGCGTTTCACGGCAACGAAAAACTTGAATCCGTCGACGTGAAATTTAAGGACGGAGGAGTGAAAACGCTTGAAACCGACGGCGTATTCGTCGCGCTCGGCGCGGAACCCGAAACGGGCTTTATACCGTCGGAAATCAAAAAAGACGACAAGGGTTATATAGTTACCGACGATAAAATGCAGACGAGCGTCAAGGGGATTTTTGCCGCGGGCGACGTGCGCGAAAAAAACCTGCGACAGATTGTCACGGCGTCGTCGGACGGCGCGATCGCGGGGCAGTTTGCTGCGGACTATGCGCTGGAAAATTTTGACAATCGTTAAAATATGTAAAATTTTATATAGACATATATCAATATTTGTATAATGAATTGATAAAAAATCGCAAAAAACGTATCAATTTCGGTCGATTAACCGACAAAAGAAAAAAAATAAAAAAATTTTGTAAAAAGTTGTATAAAACCACTTGACAAGTCAAAAATATCATTGTATTATGATGCCATAAATCAAGTGAAATTACATTTGATATTAAATCGCTCATAATTTTCCCCCTTATCATATAATTAGTGAGGTGGCTCGGATTCTTCCGAGCCACCTTGCTTTTACCGCGATTTTTTTTATCCTTTTCAAACCCAAAATAAATATCGCGTCGTTACGCATAATAGGCGTATGAAGAAGTTCATAAAAATCATAATTTCCGCGGCGATTTTTGCGGTTTTTTCGTTGTCGGCGACGGGAATAATAAATTGTAACGCGCGCGTCGCGCGCGCGGAAGTTCTCGAAACGAAAATCGTAACGATAATGTATCACAGCGTTTTGAACGGAAGCAAAGGAAGATATATCGTCAGCGAAAAACAACTTGAAAACGACCTTGTCGCGCTTAAAAACGAAGGGTTCGTTTCGGTAACGCCCGATGAAATCATCGCGTTTTCGGAAGGGCGCGGTATGCTTCCGGAAAAACCCGTGCTTATTACTTTCGACGACGGGCATTACAACAATTTATATTACGCCGTGCCGATTCTGAAAAAGCACAAATTCACGGCGGTCATCAACGTGGTCGGGGCATATTCGGAACATACGACGACGTCGGGCGACTCCAAAAACCCCAACTATTCGCACATTACCTGGGACGAAATGGAGGACGCGGCAAAGGACGGCGTGATATATTTCGGCAATCACAGTTTCGGAATGCACAAGTTCAAGCCGCGTTACGGAATCGCGCAAA
The DNA here is from genome assembly GCA_022009995.1 of Clostridiales bacterium. GTDB lineage: Bacteria > Bacillota > Clostridia > Christensenellales > CAG-917 > CAG-349. The sequence continues at coordinate 407,609 of CP091734.1, read as the reverse complement.
AACCGTACGAATCGGACGACGAATACGTGAAAATATTCACCGCCGACACGATGAAACTGCACGACAAAATCAAGGAATACGCGGGCTACGACACGGCGGTTTACGCATATCCTTTCGGAAAATATTCCGCCCTTGCAAAAGATACCTTGAAAAAGCTCGGATATAAAATCACTTTGACTTGCAACGAGGGCGTAACGAGCGCAAGATTCGGCGATCCCGACAGCGTGATTTATATGAGGCGTATCAACCGCGAAGGCTCGTACTCGACCGAGAAATTTATAAACGTAATAAAAAAATATTATAGCCGTTGATTTTCCGCCAGCCGTTTGATATACTTGAATACGGAGTATTTTATGGACAACGTATTCAATTTCAGAGATCTTGGCGGAATCCCCACGGCGGACGGCAGAAAAGTCAAAAGCGGACTGTTTTTCAGAAGCGGTCTTTTGGATTTTGCAAACGACAACGATATCGCGTTTTTGAAAACCCTCGGTCTTTTGGAAGTTTTCGATTACCGTGACCGCGACGAGGTGGACAAAAACAAAGAATATATTTACGAGCGCATCGGCGCAAAGCATTTTCATTATCCCAACGACATCACAAAGGGCAAAGTTTTCAAGTTGCAGACGGGCGGAATGGAAAGAATGTTCATAAAAATCAAGCCCGCGGACGTGTGCGAGTTTTATTCGTACCTGCCTTTCGGAAACGACGGATACAAAAATATGCTGCTTGCGGTAAAGCGCGGCGAAGTGCCGTTTTTGCAACACTGCACGGCGGGGAAAGACCGCGCGGGGTGCGGCAGCGCGCTTCTTCTTGCGGTTTTGGGCGTGTCCTACGACGAAATCGTGAAAGACTACCTTAAAAGTCTGAAAATACGGGACAACATCAGAAAAGTAATGTTCGACAAAATCCCGAAAATCGTGCACCCGTTCATAAAAAACAGTTACGAGCCGCTTTTCATCGTCGACAAAAGTTACCTTGACGCCGCGCGCGACGCGATTTTCAAAAAATACGGCAGTTTTGAAAACTACCTTTTGAAAGAATACGGATTAACACAACTCGACGTGGACGAAATCCGCGCAAAATACACCGAATAAACAAAATATACCGAATGAAAAACAAAAAGCACCGATTTTTCGGTGCTTTGTTTTTGAAAAGAAAAGTCGTTACAGGATGATTGATACCGTCATATAGGCGACGTAGGTTGCAAGGATAACGCCGCCTTGCACGCGCGAGAACTTTTTGGTGATTACCGCGGGCAGAATCGCAAGCAGAGTGAAGCCTATGCAGAAGGGCATATCTATGTAAAGCGAGTTGAATTCGACGGGAAGTCTGCCGCCCGAAATCATTGCACAAACCGGCAGGATTAAACAAAGGTCGATGACGTTCGCGCCGATAATATTGCCGATGGACAAGTCGTGTTTTTTCTTGATAATCGACGTAATCGTCGTGACAAGTTCGGGCAGCGACGTGCCGATTGCGACAAGGGTGATTGCGACGATTCTTTCAGGGACGCCCATATATCCCGCGAGTTTGCTGCCGAAAGTTACGAGATGTTGCGCGCCGCCGACGATAAACGCCGTGCCGAGAATAAAGAAGATAATGCTTTTTGCGATGTCTTTCGTCTTTTGTTTTTTGGCGGTCACGGCGTCCGTGTTTGTGCTTTCGTCGGTTGCGTTTCCGGACTCGGCGGGGTTGCCGTTCGCGTTAACAGAAGCGGGATTCGTGCCGTTGTCGACAAGCTTATTCTTTGTCGCTTCTTTTTTTCCGACGATGATGTTTTCCGCCATAAATACGACGAATACAACCAGAAGAATAATTGACAAATATGCGTTCAAATAACCTTTCAGGCACATTAAGAACAAAATAACGATGGATAAAATCATTGTTATGCCCTTAAAGAGATATGCTTTCTTATCAAAAGCGTGCGGTAAAAACAAAAGCGACACCGCCATAATAAGCCCGATGTTCGCATTCACGCTGCCGACGGCGTTGCCGATTGCGATTGCCGCGTTGCCTTCGCCTGCGGCAATGGACGACGTGATAAGTTCGGGCAAAGTCGTGCCGATGCTCACGACCGTCGCGCCGATGATGAATTGCGGCACGCCCGACATTTCGGCAATCTTGCTTGCGGAATCCACAAACCAGTCGCCGCCTTTGATGATAAGGACAAGCCCCACGAGAAACAAGAACACGGTAAGGCAGATATCGCCCGTGCGCGTTATTGCAAGAATTTCAGTCATTGTTCCCTCCGTTGTTTTTCATAAATAAAAAGACCTTGCCACGGCGAATTGCCGTCCAAAGTCTCGTGAATTAAGGCAAACCGGACCGTCTGGTCAGCATGTCGGCATTGCCACTCAAAGAGTTACTACTCCCTTGAACAAGTAATGTAACACAGCGAATGACAAAAGTCAACGTTTTTCGGAGTTTTTTCGGAATCGATTTTTGCCGACAAGGCTTTGTGTTTTTCCATAAATTCACGATACGCCGCCGCCGAAAAAGGGCTTTTCACGGTGTCGACTTCGCGTGGCGTCGGCGCGGCGATTTTCGCGTTTTGCGGTTTTTTCGGTACTCCGCCGTTGTCAATCTTGTAAAATTCGCCAAATTTTTTATACATTGAAACCCCATATCGTTAAAATTTGTTTATTTTCGTTTGCCATAATTTATTGTTTACTATATAATATTTTTATCTATGAATTTATATTCAAGGAGATTGTCATGAACAAAAAAATAATCGCCGTTATAGCACTTGTTCTCGTCCTTACGGTAGGTCTTGTGGCGTGCAACGGCAAAACTTATAAGGCAAGCGGCGTTGCCGACGGCAACAAATACGCTTCGAGCCCCGTTGAAAACAACGGCAGTTTCGTCGTGAAACAGGGGGGCTACGTTTATTTCGTCAACGCATACGTCGGGGCGGACGCCGAAAACAAATTCGGCAAACAGGAAAAGTCCTGCCTGTACCGTGCGGAACTTGACGAAACGGCAACATCATCGAGGGCAGCCAAGTTGCACTTTGCAAAAAAACGTATATTCGACCAGCACGAAATCCGGCATTTACGTCAGGGGCAACTGGATTTACTTTGCGTCCCCCAACACCGACAAAACCAAGAGCGGCGAAGTCAATAAAAATACCTTGACTTTTTCCGCGTGAGTCTTGACGGCAAAAAGACGGAACTTTTATATACGATCGCAAATCGTTCCGCCGACTTCTTCGTTACGGACAACTCGCTTCTCGTCCTTGACGGCGGCGCGCTCAAAAAAATCGACCTCAACAAAAAGTCGCTGGGCAAAATCAACAACAAGAAAAACTACGTCGAAGTACGCAGCAACGTTTCGTCGTTGCAACCCATCGTCGCAAACGGCGCGTTCTCCGGCATGGCTCTTATGGTATCGAATGCGGCAGACAGCGACAGCTGGAAGAAATTCAACACCCTTTCGGTTATCAGTGCCGACGGCACGATTAAGGACGTCATCACCGACAACTCTTTCGGCGGCAATGCGGACAGCTATCTTTACAACGCGACCGTGTCCGTGAAAGACTACGTCGTGAAAGGCGACAAAATCACCGTCTATTACACCAAGACCGATAAGGATTCCAAGGTTCAGCTTTGTGCATATACGTTCGGCGCGGACTTCTCGTTCGACAGCAAAAACGAAGTGCTTCTGATGAAAGATGCGTCCTCGTCCAACGTTGCGGCGGTAAAGGGCATCGACGAAAAGTCGGCGTTCGTCACCGTATCTTCCGCCCCTTATCTTAAAAAAGTCGAACAGGGCAAAGAACCTCAGAACGTCCCCGCAAGCGCGACCAAACCCGAAAGCCAACTTCAACGTCAGATTACAATCCGCGACGTCAGGGACGGCTACGTCTTCTATACCGACGCGTCGAGCGCAAAAGCGCTTTTCCGTTATAAATACGATACGGAAGATCTTCGTAACGAAGAACGCGTTGCGGAATTCAACCTTTCTTCGTCCTGGTTCGCGCCCGTAATCTTAGGCGATTACATGTACTTCCTTGACGGCACGAAAGAATATACGTATCGCGTTAAATTGCAAACCGGCGATATCGTAAAGCCCGAAACCAAAGATATGGTTGTCGGCAAAATGACCGCGGACGACTACAAGGCGGTTTTCGAGTCGGAAAAGAAATAAAAAACCAAGCCGTCCCGTAAGGGGCGGTTTCTTTTTAATTTTTAATTCGACAAAATTAGACAAAAATCGACAAAAACAAGTGAAAATCATTGAGTTTTTACTTGTTTTATTTGTTATAATCGCATTGCAACACGGAAAACGAAATATTATTTTGGTTTCCGTCGAATAATTACATTTCAGGGGGTAACTTAAATGCACACAATCGTTATAGCGGACGATAACGTCTCTTTCGCAGAAGAAATGCGAAATTATTTCACGGACAATACCGATTTCAAGGTGGTTGGACTTGCGCCCGACGGGGTTGAAGCGATAAAACTTGTCGAAAAACACAAGCCCGACTTTTTACTTCTCGATATCGTTATGCCCGAACTGGACGGATTCGGCGTGTTGAGCGCGCTTTCCGCTTTTGACGAAACCGAAAACGATAATGGTATCGGGGCTTGCAACCGACGGCTTCGTTACGAAATCGTTGCGCCTCGGAGCAAGTTACTTTATGGCAAAGCCCGTAAATTACGATAAACTTGCCGAATATATGCGCGAAATGCTTGCGCCCGCCGCTGCCGTCGCCGCGCCTCGTGAAGAAACACACAAAGTGTCTTCCCGCGTGAACAGGTCGCTGGACGAAAGAATCGCAAACATATTTATTTCGGTCGGCATTCCCGCCCATATCAAAGGCTATCAGTTTTTAAGGGAAGCAATCAAAATGGCGGTCGATACGCCCGATATCATCAACAACATCACCAAAAACTGTATCCGTCGATTGCCGATAAGTTCGACACGAGCAGCAGCAAGGTCGAGCGAGCGATACGACACGCAATCGAAGTCGCCTGGAATCGCGGCAAAATCGAAAATATCAACAGCATTTTCGGCATAAAGGTTTACACCGCAAACGATAAGCCCACGAACGGGGAATTTATCGCGCTTGTGGCGGATAAGATGATATTGGAAGGAGCGTAAGCGCAACAATTTCATTGTTGCGCAGTGATATTGCTTGCGCAGTGATATTGCCTTCGGCAGTGATATTGCTTACGCAATGATATTTGCCCTTCGGGCAAGTTGCGGATAAATTTATGTCATTGCGAAGCACCGCTTTGCGGAGCTGTGGCAATCTCCCGGAAGGGAACCATATCATAAAACCCACGCAAGATACTTTTGTACTTGCGTGGAGAAAAAGGCGCACACAAGCAAAAGAGTGAGCATTATTGCTTGCAATAATGTGATTTCAAAAGCGCAGTGCGCGCCGTAGGCAATATAACTCATTCCGTCGCATGCCGTTACAGCAACCGCTTTCTGCGGTTGTTTTTATTTTTCCTTAAAAACCGCCGAAAATAAGGAATATTCCGGTAACGGTTTTTGTCGCGCGCGTATAATAATGTAATAAATAAAAATACTTTTATATTATTTTACATAAGTCGCAAAATTGTAACATAAAACAGTTTACAAATAATCGTATTATGATTATAATAGCAACGAAAAAAACAAGCAATATTAAGTGAGGTGCTTTATGGCTTACAAAAAATGCCCAAGGTGTGAACTTAACTGGATAAAAGACGACGAAGACTTGTGCGACGTTTGCAAGGCGGAACTTAAAATCGGCGGTATGAGCCTTATCGAAGACGACGAGGACATTCTCGATACCGAAGAAAGAATTTGCCCCATCTGCAAAATCAACCCCATCGACGACGGCGAAGATATGTGCGCGACCTGCCGCGAAGAAATGAAGTCAAAGGCAGCCGATGCCGAAGAAAAGGAAGACGACGACAACGACGACAACGACGAAAGCTGGCGCGAGTACGTCGAAGACGACACGGTCGAACAAATGGACGAGACCGACGAAATCATGCTGTCCGAGCTTGAACACGACGAGAAGAAGAAAGACGACGACCTCGAAGACGAAGACAGCTTCGACGACGACGAAACCAAGTACGATTACGGCGAAGGCGACGATATTCCCGACGACGATTTCGACGACGAGGAAGACGAAGACGACGAAGAAGACGAAGAAGACGAGGAAGACGACGTTTAATCCGAAATAAAACAAAATAAAAGATATTATGCCCGACGCGCATCGCGAAAGCAAAACGCGGCGGGCTTATTTTATCAAAAAACGGCAATACTTTTCTTATGAGAGAAGCGACAAACAATATATCAGTCGCCGTGGAGCGTGTGAAAAACCTGAAAGGAATCGACCTGAAACTCCTTATCAATCGGGGAAGAAACAGGTTTATCCGCGTCGACGGCGTGATCGAAGATTTGTACCCCAACGTGTTCACTGTGAAAACCGAAGACGCCCATACGAAAATACTGACGTTGACGTACGCAGACGTCATGATGAAAAACGTCAGATTCTTCCCGCGCGGAAAAAACGAAAAGGAAAGCAAACCGAAAACCTAAGTTCGTATTATTTCGGTAGGCATAATTTCGCTCCCGTCGATATATTATATATTGATTAGGCGGACGGCCTAAACGTATTTAAACTTATGGGGGCAGAAATGAACTTCGATTTTAATGAAATCAAAATGGACACCGTCGTGAAAACCGCCGAAAAAGAAGCGGCGGTAAGAACGTCGGTAAGCGAGAGCGAAAGCGGCGTCGTGACGAAAATCCTTGACGTTTCGGCAGACGGGAAGATAATCTCGCTGGATAATCAAAACGGTGCGGCGCGCGTTTTCGGACGCGTCAATTTCAAGGTGCTGTATCTTAACGGGGACGGCGAAACACGCGGGCTCGATTATTTTGCGGACTTTACGGAAGTTATCCAAAACGATAGTTTATCAGGCAGATTGTATGCACAAATTGCCGTTATTGACGTTGATACGTCGATAAGCGGCGGAATACGACTTAACGCCGTCGTGAAAATCACGCTGTATCGCGTCGCCGAAAACGACAAAAAATGTCTTGTGGGAGCAGACGACGACGTGTACGTCGAAAACACCGCGATGAAGTGCCAGCGGTTCATAACGTCGATGAACGCGCCGTTTACCGTGACCGACGAATACGACACGAAAACCGACGTCGCGAAAATACTTCTGACGCGTGCGGGAACTTACGTTGACGCCGCGACTGCCGGCATGGGCAACGTGCTTTTGTCGGGCGCAAGCGACGTTACCGTAACTTACCTTGCAAACGATAAGGTGTACGTCAAAGATTTTCATATTCCGTATTCCGAAGAGTTTGCGGCGGACGGCGTCGAAATCGGGCAAAAACTTTCGGCGGAAGTCGTCGTGAAAAACGCCAGGGTAGTAATTGCCGGCATCGAGGGTTCCAACGTTATCCGTGTCGAAGTCGAAAACGAAGCGTGCGTAAAGGCGTACGACGTCACCGACGAAAAAATCGTGAAAGACGTGTTCTGCATCGAAAACGAAATAAATATCACAAGGGCAAGCGTATCGACGGGCGTGTACGGCGGATTCTCGTTTTTCAAAGACGAACTTTCCGGAATTGCCGCGTTGTCAAACGATTTGCCCGCAGTCCTCGAAGTTATCGGCGTAACGAGCGCGGGGAACGGCATTGCGAAAGCGACCGCCGAAAACGGCAAAATCGTCATTGAAGGCGTTTTTTCGGCAAACGTGCTGTACCGCGACGAAAACGGACTTTCGTCGGTATCCCTCGAAGTGCCGTATTCATTACCGTTTCTCAGCGAATCTGGAAACGCAACCGACGACGTATCGGCGCGCGGCGCGGTAATCAAGGCGCAGGCAAAACTGAAACGCGAAAGGGAAATCGAAGTAACGGCGGAACTCGGGTTTATGACCGAAAGCGTGAAGCGCGTCGATGCGGAATACATCGCGGAAGCGGAAGTCGGCGAGAAAATCGAAGTCAACAAATCGGCGGTCAGCGTATTCGTTGCCGACGAGGGCGATACCCTTTGGGACGCGGCGAAAGCGTTGTCGGCGCGGCCGGACGATATTCAGTCGCAAAACCCCGACGCCCGCGCCCCGTTCAAGGAAGGACAAAAACTCTTTTATTTCCGCGAGATAAGTTTCGAGTTTTAGTTGAAAGCAATGCCCGTTCGTGCTATCATATAAATATGGAAATATTCGAACGAGCAAAAGGGAAAATAAATCTGACCCTTGATATAACAGGTGAAAGCGGCGGCTTTCACCTTCTTGATATGCTCGTGGCGACGATAGACCTTTTTGACGACGTAAAAATCACTTACAGGGCGGACGACAAAATCGAGTGCGTTCAGGACGGCGAAATCGCCGACGAAAAAAATAGCGCGTACCGCGCCGCAAAACTTATGCAAGATACGTTCAAAACGCGCGGATTCACCGTCGAAATCACAAAGCGGATTCCTTTGGCGGGCGGCTTGGGCGGCTCGTGTGCGGACGGCGTCGCGGTGGTGCGCGGCGTTGAAAAAATGCTGGACATAAAGCACGATTTTATCACGGCGGAGTTTTTGTTGAAAGTCGGTTCGGACGCGCCGTCGATGTACTTCGACGGAATTAAGCGCGTGCGCAGAATCGGCGATAATGTTGACTTTATTGACATAAAACTGCCATATAAAGTAGGTTTCTTGCAGAAAACGAAGTCGATACGACTGCTTGTTTCAAGATGTACGACGATATGAAACTCTGTGGCGGGAACAGCACGGAAAAGTTGATTAACGAATTTTCAAAAGGTAACGCGAACGTTAAAAACATGCTGAAAAACGACCTGTTTCTTCCTGCCGTCAGGATAAATCCCGAGGTCAAAAAAGCGTATGAAAGAATCCTGAAAACCGGCGCGGACGCCGTGTCGATGAGCGGCAGCGGCGGCACCGTATTCGGGCTGTTTTCGGGCGACGTCCCGGATTTCCTTGTCAAAACCGAGTTTTCTTACCGCGATTAAGACCAAAAATCGCGGTTTTTTATTGAAAAATATTGCCGGAATGCGCGCGTAGGTATTGTATTTATTTTTAATATTTGTTATAATAAGACGAACGATTAAAAGGAAAACCTTAATGCAAAATGCAAAAGAATTTTGAAGAGTATCCGAAATACCTGTTTCACGAAGGCACGAATATCGAAGCCGACAAGTTGTTTTGCCCGAAAAAAGCCGTAATCGACGGCAAAAAGGGCTGGATTTTCAGAGTATGGGCGCCAAATGCCCGCGACGTATCCCTGGTTGGCGATTTCAACGGCTGGGAAGTCGGCGCGACTCCGATGAATAAAGACGACGGCGGAATATGGGAAGTCTTTGTCGAAGGACTTAAAGTTTACGACGCTTATAAATATGCCGTTACATCAAAAAAAGGTAAAACCGTCTTAAAAGCCGATCCGTACGGTCTGCATTTCGAAACGACGCCCCAAACCGCGTCGAAACTTTACGATTTGTCCGGCTATAAATGGAAGGACGCCGCGTGGTTGAAATCCCGCGAAGAAAAGAATATTTACGAAAGTCCGATGAACATTTACGAGGTTCATCTTGGCAGTTGGAAACGCCACGACGACGGCAACGTATACAGTTACGTCGACCTTGCGGACGAGCTTGTCGAATACGTCAAAAAAATGAATTACACCCACGTCGAATTTATGCCCGTGACGGAATATCCTTTCGACGGCAGTTGGGGATATCAGGTAACGGGGCTTTTCGCGCCGACGTCAAGGTACGGCACGCCGCACGACTTTATGTATCTTGTGGACAAATTCCATAAGGCGGGCATCGGCGTTATTCTGGACTGGGTTATCGCGCATTTCCCGAAGGACGAGCACGGGCTTGCTTTGTTTGACGGCACGCCTTGTTACGAATATTCCGACCCGAGAAAGGGCGAACATTACGAGTGGGGCACGAAGGTTTACGACTACGGCAAGCCCGAAGTCAGAAGTTTCCTGATATCCGCCGCCAACTTCTGGGCAACGAATTATCATATCGACGGAATCCGCGTGGACGCCGTCGCGAGCATGCTTTATCTCGATTATTGCAGAAAGGACGGGGAATGGTTGCCAAACAAATTCGGCGGAAATTACAATCTCGAAGCGAAAGAGTTTTTGCAGAAGATGAACGTCGCGTTACTTTCCGCGCACAAGGGATTTTTCACGGTTGCGGAAGAAAGCACGGCGTATCCGATGATAACGATGCCGCCCGACATCGGCGGGCTGGGCTTCAATTTCAAGTGGAATATGGGTTGGATGAACGATACCTTGTCTTATATCGAGACCGATCCGTTTTTCAGGAAGGAAGTGCACAACAAACTGACGTTCGCGCTGACGTACGCATACAGCGAAAATTATATATTGCCGCTTTCTCACGACGAAGTCGTGCACGGAAAGCACAGTCTTATCGACAAAATCCCCGTAAGTTACGAGGACAAATTCGAAGGGCTGAAAACGTATCTGGGCTTTATGATGACGCACCCCGGCAAAAAACTTTTGTTCATGGGCGGCGAATTCGGACAGTTTATCGAATGGCGTTTCGATCAGGGGCTCGATTGGTTGCTTCTTGCTTATCCGCGTCATAAAGGAATGCTTGAATACACGAAAGACCTTAACGCTTTTTACAAATCGACGCCCGCGCTCTGGTCGCAGGACAACAGATGGGAAGGTTTCAGGTGGGTATCCGTCGACGACAACACTCAAAACGTGATATCGTATCTTCGTTACGACAAATCGGGCGATTACGTCCTGGTCGTACTGAACTTCTCGCCTGTGCCGAGAAAGAGATATCTTATGGGCGTGCCGGAACTTACGTCGTACAAATGCGTCTTTTCGTCGACGATGAAAAAGTACGGCGGAAACAGCAGTTACAAGGCGGAATACAAAGCCGAAAAGAAGAGTATGCACGGGTTGCCTTTCGCAATCGCGGTGAATATTCCCGGTAACTCGATTACCATATATAAACCCGAAAACAATTAGGAGGAAATAATATGCGTCAGACAAGAAAAGAATGTGTCGCGATGCTGCTTGCAGGAGGTCAGGGCACAAGACTCGGCCTTCTCACCGGCGAGGTTGCAAAACCTGCCGTACCTTTCGGAGCGAAGTACAGAATTATCGACTTTCCTTTGTCGAATTGCGCGAACTCCGGCATCGATACGGTCGGTGTGCTTACGCAGTATCAACCCTTTGAACTTCACGAGTACATAGGAAACGGACAGCCGTGGGATCTGGACAGGATCACTGGCGGCGTTTACGTCCTTCCGCCGTTCATGCGCGCGAAAGCGGGCGAGTGGTACAAGGGAACCGCAAACGCGATTTATCAGAATATCGAGTTTATCGACAGATTTAATCCCGAATACGTGATTATTTTGTCGGGCGACCACATTTACAAGATGGATTACCACAAGATGATGGACCATCATAAGAAAACGGGCGCCGACTGCACGATCGCGGTCCGCACCGTCCCGATGGAAGAAGCGTCGCGTTTCGGCATTATGCAGACCAATAAAAAAGGCGAAATTATCGACTTCGAAGAAAAACCCAAAAAGCCCAAATCCAACAAGGCGTCGATGGGTATTTACGTTTTCACCTGGGAAGTTCTGAGAAAATACCTTGTCGAAGACGAAGCCGACCGCGAAAGCCAGAACGACTTTGGCAAAAACATTATCCCGAAGATGCTTTCAGACGGACAAAAAATGATCGCTTACGAATTTAACGATTACTGGAAAGACGTCGGTACGATTTCAAGTTTGTGGGAAGCGAATATGGATATTCTGAATCCCGCAAGCGGGCTTAATCTTGACGATAAGGAATGGCGCATTTTCGCGCGAAACAGCGCAGAGCCCCCGCAGTTCGTGTCTTCCGACGCAGTGATTAAAAACAGCGTCGTGTCGGAAGGTACTTTCGTACAGGGCGAAATCAAAAATTCGGTCATATCGTACGGCTGCACGCTCGGTAAAAACTGCCGTATCGTCGACAGTATCCTTATGCCCGGCGCGGTTGTCGAGGACGACGCAGTCGTCGAATACGCAATCGTCGGCTGGGACGCAAAAGTCGGCAAGGGCGCGCACGTCGGCGAAATCAATACGCCGCACGCGGCAGGCGAATGGGAAATCGCGGTTGTCGGTCCCGAAGTTACCGTAAAAGCCGGCGCGGTCATCAAGGCCGGCGAAATGTTCGGAGGTGAAAACAATGATTAATAACGCAATGGGAATTTTAATCGCAAGCGACAGCGAAATCCATATGAACGAACTTACAATCAAGCGCACTAGCGCGAGCCTTCCGTACGGCGGCAGGTATCGTATGATCGACTTTGCGTTGTCAAACCTTGTCAACAGCGGCATCAGCACGATCGGTATCGTCACGCGCAACAACTACAACAGCCTTATGGACCACCTTCGCATGGGACGCGACTGGGACCTTAACCGCAAAAACAGCGGACTTACGTTGTTCCCGCCGTTTGCGTTCAACACCCTTCGCGACGTTTACAAAGGAAAGGTGGAAGCGATTTATACGCTGAAAGGCTACATGATGTCGCAAAAGAAACTGGAATACGTCGTGCTCGGAAACGCCAACGTTATCTGCAATATCGACGTCGAGGAAATCGTCGACGAACATATCGCCCGTGGTGCGGACGTTACAATGCTGACGAAAAGAACCGACGAAATCAACCCGAGAAAACAAATCATCACGTCCGACAAATCGGGCAGGGTAACCGATATCCGCTTTGCGGTAATCGCCAGCAAATCGGCGGAACTCGTCAACACGCAGATTTACGTCATCAAAAAAGACTTGCTTATTAACCTTGTCGAAAACGCTTATGCAAGGGGATTGCAGGACTTTGAAAAAGACGTTCTTTTGAAACAAATCGACACGCTGAAAATTTATAGCCACGAAATCACAAGCTACGCCGCGATTATCGACGATATCCCGGGATACTATAAGCACAGTATGGAACTGCTGGATGCCGAAACCAGAAACGATGTTTTCTATGGCGAAGGCACGATTTTCACGAAGGTCAAGGACAGCGTTCCTACCCGTTATCTTGACAACGCAAAGGTTGAAAACAGCCTTATCGCGGACGGTTGCGTCATCGACGGCACCGTTAAAAACAGCATCCTTTTCCGCGGAGTTCACGTTGAAAAGGGCGCGGTCGTCGAAAACTCCATCGTCATGGAAAAGGGCGTAATCGGCGAAAAAGCAAGCATTAAATATACGATTACCGACAAAAACGTCATCGTTCAACCCGAAAGACATCTTGCGGGCTATGAAACGTATCCCGTCGTAATCGTCAAGAACAAGATAGTTTAACATTTTTGCGTCTTTCGGCGCAGTGACAATAAGGAGAACGAAGTATGAAAATTTTATATGTTGCTTCCGAAGCGCGTCCGTTCGTGAAGACGGGCGGTCTCGGCGACGTGATGGGCGCACTGCCCAAAACGGTTGCTTCGATGAAACGATTGCCGCGTGATTATTCCCCTTTATGAGGAAATCCCGCAGGAATACCGCCAGACAATGCGCTTTGTCGGCTCGACCTACGTCGATCTCAGCTGGCGCAGACAGTATCTCGGCGTGTTCGAATATACGGTGGACAACGTCGTTTATTACTTTATCGACAACGAATACTACTTCAAAAGGAAAGGGCTTTACGGCCATTTCGACGACGGCGAAAGATTTGCGTTTTTCAGCAAAGCGGTTCTCGAAGCGTGCTCGGTAACGGGGTTCTATCCCGACGTCATTCACGCAAACGACTGGCATACCGCGCTCGTTCCCGTGTTTCTGGACATCTTTTACAGAAACGTCGAAGGGCTTCGCAACACGAAAACGGTGTTCACCATTCATAATATCGAGTTTCAGGGAAAATACGACAAATACCTTGCCGGCGACATTCTGGGCATTCCCGAAAACTGGCGCAGCATAGTGGAGTGCGACGACGACGTCAACTATATGAAAGCGGGTATCGAACGCGCGAATATCGTTACCACGGTGTCGAAAACTTATGCCGAAGAAATCAAGGATCCGTATTATGCGTACGGGCTTGCGGGCATACTTAACGCGCGCGATTACAAAATCCGCGGCGTGGTGAACGGCATCGACGTCGACGTTTTCAACCCCGCAACCGACAAAAACCTTGTCGCGAATTACACCTTGAAAACCGTTGCGAAACGCACCGAAAACAAGAAAGCGTTGTGCGAACTTATGGGCTTCAATTATTCCCCCGACCGTCCGCTTATGGTGCTTATCTCGCGCCTGACCGAACAAAAGGGTATCGACCTTGTCGCAACCGTCCTTGACGAAATGCTGCAAGCCGACATTCAGCTTGTCGTGCTCGGCAAAGGCGACTGGAAATACGAAACGATTCTGAAAAACGCCGAAAAAACGTACAACACGAAAATGCGCGCCATTATCAATTTCAGCCAGGAGCTTGCGTCCAAGTTGTACGGGGCGGCGGATATGTTCCTTATGCCCAGCAAGTTCGAGCCGTGCGGTTTGGGACAAATGATCGCAATGCGTTACGGCGCGGTTCCCATCGTCCGCGAAACGGGCGGATTAAAAGACACGGTGGAAGCGTTCAATCCCGTCACGCAAAAGGGCAACGGCTTCACTTTCAAGGCGTATCAGGCATACGATATGCTTGACGCGGTATGGCGTACTCTCGGCACCTATTTTGACAAAAACCTGTGGAAGAAAGTGCAAAGTAACGCGATGAAGTGCGATTTCAGTTGGAAACGCTCCGCGAAAGAATACCTTGACATCTACAAGGAAATAACAAAATAATCAAAAATTTTATTGGCATACATCAGGAGACTTTAATTTTATGGACTATTCAAAAATTACTTCCGCGGACTTGAAAAACCGCATTACGGACGCTGTCCAGAGGTTTTTCGGAGTAAAGCCCGAGGAGGCAAGCAACACCCAAATGTACAAAGCCGTGTGCATTGTCGTACGCGATATGCTCACGAATTCAAGGGTGGACTTCAAGCGCACCGCGCGCGAAATCAACGCAAAACACGTTTACTATATGTCGATGGAGTTCCTTCTCGGACGCTCTTTGAGAAACCATCTTTTCAATATGGGTATTGACAAAAAGATGGTGAAAGCCGTCAAAGATCTGGGCTTTGATATCGACACTCTTTACGCAATCGAGCCCGACGCAGGGCTTGGAAACGGCGGTCTCGGAAGACTTGCCGCGGCGTATCTCGACAGCCTTACGTCGCTTGGTTATATCGCGACGGGCTTTTCGATAATGTACGATTACGGCATTTTCAAACAGCGCATCGTCGACGGGGAACAAATCGAACTTCCCGACGAATGGCTGACAAACGGCTCGGTCTGGCTGCAACCCCGCGTCGAAGACACTTTCGAGGTGCGTTTCGGCGGCGTTGTCGATCAGGAATGGCGCGACGGCAAACTCATAATCAATCATCGCGATTACAACACCGTGCTTGCCGTGCCGTACGATATGAACATCAGCGGTATTCAAAGCGATACCGTCAACCGTCTGAGGCTTTGGTCGTCAAAGGCGTCCGCCGACTTCGATATGGCACTTTTCAGCAAGGGCGAATACGTCAAGGCAATGGAAAGCCGTATGATGGCGGAAAGTATTTCCAAGGTTTTGTACCCCGCGGACGACCATATCGAGGGCAAGTCGTTAAGGCTTAAACAGCAATATTTCTTCGTTTCGGCGTCGATACAATCCATTATCAAACGACATTTGCAGACGAACCCGTCGCTTGACAACCTTGCCGACCACGCCGCGATTCATATCAACGACACGCACCCCACGCTTTGCATACCCGAACTTATGCGTATCCTTCTGGACGACTACGGGTACAGTTGGGAAAAGGCGTGGCAAATCACGACGGATACGATAAGTTACACCAACCACACCGTCATGGCGGAAGCGCTTGAAAAATGGCCGCAACAGTTGTTCCAGTCATTGCTTCCGCGCATTTACCAGATCGTGTGCGAAATCAACCGCCGCTATTGCGAAGAACTCTGGGCGGAATATCCCGGCGACAACAATAAGGTTGCCGCAAACGCGATTCTGGAACACGGTCAGATTAAAATGGCGACGTTGTGTCTTGTCGCGGCGCATACGATAAACGGCGTTTCGGCGTTGCACAGCGAAATACTGAAACACGACATTTTCAAGGATTATTACGAGCAGCACCCGTCGAAATTTACCAACGTTACGAACGGTATCACGCATCGTCGCTGGGTGCAGCAGGCGAACCCCGGGCTTTCGTCGCTTTTGTGCGACACTATCGGCACAAGCTGGATAAAAGACGCGTCCAACCTTAAAAAGTTTGAAAATTACAAGTCGGACACGGCAGTCCTTGAAAGATTGCAAAAAGTCAAACGCGAAAACAAGGAAAGACTTGCCGATTATATCAAGGCGAACAACAACGTCGTCGTCAATCCCGATTCGATTTTCGACATTCAGTCCAAACGTCTGCACGAGTATAAACGTCAGCTTCTGAACGCGATGAATATCCTTAATACCTATTACGACTTAAAGGATAATCCGAATCTGGATATCTGCCCGCGCACTTTCGTCTTCGGCGCAAAGGCGGCAAGCAGTTATTATATGGCGAAGCAAATCATCAGATTTATCTGGCAACTCGGCGAAGTCATCAATAACGATAAGTCGATAAACGATAAACTCAAAGTGGTATTTCTGGAAAACTATCGCGTGTCGCTTGCCGAAATTATGATGCCCGCTGCGGAAATTTCCGAACAAATCAGTATCGCCGGCAAAGAAGCGTCGGGCACGGGCAATATGAAGTTTATGATTAACGGCGCGGTAACAATCGGCACGATGGACGGCGCAAACGTTGAAATTCACGACGCGGTCGGCGACGAAAATATGTTCATTTTCGGAATGTCGTCGGACGAGGTGCAGGACCTTTACAACAAAGGCTACGACAGCACGGCGTATTATATGAACGACGCGCGCATCAAACGCGTTATCGACGGTATGCGTCGCGGCGTCGGCGACGTTCAGTTCAACGCGATTGCCGACAACCTTATTCTCGGAAACGGCAGTGTCGCCGATCCGTATATGTGCCTTGCCGACTTTGACAGTTACGTTAAAGCGCAAAAACGCGTCAACGACACTTACCTTAACAAAAAGGCGTTTAATAAGATGTCGCTTATGAATATCGCGAACGCGGGATTCTTCTCGGCTGACCGCGCGGTCAAAGAATACGCCGACAGAATCTGGACGGTAAAACCCATTCATAAACTGTAAGATGAATTTCAATTCAAGGAAAATCGAATGTAAATCGCCATACGGCGCGGTAAAATGCGGGGAAAAACTTTCCCTGCATTTTCCGATTGCGTCGTGGGTAAGCGTCGATAAAATGTACGTGTTCATAAGGCTCGGCGACGTGTCGACGCCCGTCGAAATGCGCTTTGAAAAATCCGAAAACGGGTTTCGGTTTATACCGCCGACTACGTTTTCGACGCGGCGGGGATTTATTATTATCGCTTTGAAATGAGAAACCGCGACGGCGTATGGTATTACGGTCGTGGTGAAAACGGGGAAAGCGTATGCGGCGAAATCTTCCGGAATGGCAGTTGACCGTATATAAATCGACTTATAAAACCCCGATTTTGCAAAAGGCAATATTATTTATCACGTTTTCGTAGATAGGTTCAATCGCGCGGAAGGCGTAAAAACAAAAAGGAAATACCGCCTGCACGAAAGTTTTTCGGAAAGTCCCGAGGTCGTGAGCGCAGACGGAAAATATTACGCCGACGACTTTTTTGGCGGAAACTTCAACGGCATTCGCGAAAAACTCGATTACCTTGAAGAACTTGGCGTCGGCATAATTTATCTTTCGCCGATTTTCAAGGCGTACTCGAATCACCGCTACGACACCGGCGATTATTTGAAAGTCGACGAACTTCTGGGGACGGAAGACGACTTCAAACGCCTTCTGGATGCAGCGCACGAAAAAGGTATGAAAATTATCCTTGACGGCGTTTTCAACCACAGCGGGGCGGACAGTTTATACTTCAACAAATTCGGCACGTACGACTCGCTCGGGGCGTATCAAAGCAAATCGTCGCCTTATTACGACTGGTATTATTTCAAAAAATTCCCCGACGAATACGCTTGCTGGTGGGGCTGCGACAACGTGCCCGACCTTAACAAAAGCAACAAGGATTACCGCGCTCTCGTGTTCGGCAAAAACGGCGTCGTCGAAAAGTGGCAGAAACTCGGCGCGGACGGGTGGCGACTCGACGTCGTGGACGAACTGCCGATTGATTTCGTAAATCTGCTTATCAAAAAAATCAAATCGGTGAACAAGGACGCTCTTGTCATCGGCGAAGTCTGGGAAGACGCGTCGACGAAAGTAAGTTACGGCGAACTTCGGCCGTATCTTCTCGGCGATCAGCTGGACGGCACGATGAATTATCCGTTTATGAACGCGATTATCGCATACGTCCGCGACGGTGACGAAAAGTTTTTCAAAGACACTGTACAATCCATTCTTGAAAATTATCCGAAAGAAACGGTATATTGTCTGATGAACAGTTTGGGCACGCACGACACGGTAAGGATTATCAACGCGTTGTCGGACGTACGCGCGCACGGTTGGTCGAAAACGCACAAGCTCGGATACAAACTTCCCGACAGCGAATACGAAAATGCAAAGAAAAAACTGTATCTCGCGTCGGTGTTGCAGTTCACGCTCCCAGGGATTCCGTCGATATTCTACGGCGACGAAGCGGGGCTTCAAGGGTTTGACGACCCGATAAACCGCCGTCCTTATCCGTGGGGCAGTGAAGACAAAGAAATCCTTGCTCATTACAAAAAACTCGGACGTATCCGCCGTGAAAACCGCGCGGTTTTTTCGGGCGGGTTCAATATGCGTGACGAAAACGGGCTTGTCGCATACGAGCGTGCGGGCGGCGACGACGAAATTCTCATTGCCGTAAACGCGGGCGCGGACGACAAAACTCTTTTTATAAATAAAGAATATACAAGCCTTTATAATAATAAGGAATATAAAGACGTCGTGGACGTTCCCGGAGGCGCGTTCGTTATCTTGAAGAAAAAATAAAAAATTTTTCAAAAAAATTGATAATCACTATCATTTTTTGTTGACATATTCGAAAAATGTGTTACAATAATGATAGTGATTATCGTTTTGAGGCAAAAATGAACTATTCCAAACAACGCGAAACAATATTAAAAGTTTTAAGGAGTACGCGCTCGCATCCGTCGGTGAACTGGATTTACGAAAACGTGAAAAAGGAAATCCCCGACGTCGGTCTCGCCACGGTTTACAGAAATCTGAGACAACTTGAAGCGGCGGGCGAAATAATGCGTATACAGGGCGACTTCCCCGAGGAGCGTTGGGACGGATTTGCACACAATCACGCGCACTTCGTATGCACGAAATGCAAAAAAATCCTCGATATGGATATCGACGGAAACCTTAAACTTAAAATACTTTCGGCGTGTCCCGTGAAAGCCGACGACTTTTACGTCGTATATACGGGTACCTGCGACGAATGTAATAATAAAACAAATTGAAAATAAAACAATTCGGAGGAACTTAAAATGAAAAAATTTGTATGTCCTGTTTGCGGATATTCTGTAATAGCGGAAACTGCGCCCGAGAAATGCCCCGTATGCGGCGTTCCCGGCTCAAAATTCAAGGTTGAAGAAGCCGACGCGGAAATGACCTGGGCGGCAGAACACGTCGTAGGCGTCGCAAAAGACGTCGATCCCGAAATCAAAAAAGGTCTTGTCGACAACTTTAACGGCGAATGCTGCGAAGTAGGTATGTATCTTGCGATGGCGCGCGTCGCTCACCGCGAAGGTTATCCCGAAATCGGTCTGTATTACGAAAAAGCCGCTTGGGAAGAAGCGGAACACGCCGCAAAATTTGCGGAACTTCTGGGCGAAGTCGTCACCGACAGCACCAAAAAGAATCTGGAACTTCGCATCGCGGCGGAAAACGGCGCAACCGCAGGCAAAACCGAACTTGCGGGCATGGCGAAAAAGCAAAACCTTGACGCAATCCACGACACCGTTCACGAAATGGCGCGCGACGAAGCCCGTCACGGCAAAGCCTTCCAGGGACTTTACAACCGTTACTTCAAAAAATAACACCGTGAAAGCGGAATAAAATACCTAACACCCTAAAAAAGGAAGTCGGATTTTTCCGACTTCTTTTTTTGTCCGAAAAGGCGAAAACACGAGGGTTATTCAAACGGGGATTATTATTTTTTTGAAAGATAAATCAAAATAAATCAATTTTATTTACATAGTTTATTTTGATATGTTATAATACGTATATATTTTTTTATATGGGAGAAGTTATGAGAAAGAAAAAATCACCCGAAGCGGTTGAAGCCGACGGGCAAAAAACTTTGAAACTCGATTATCCGCAAACTTTCAAAGTAGGGTTTGCATTTGCGATTATCATGCTGTTCTGGACGGCTTACGACTTTGTCGTGCCACTTCTTTTGGAACACGCATACGGGTTGTCCAACGCAATGCGCGGCTTCATTATGGGGCTTGACAACCTTTTGTCATTGTTTATGTTGCCGCTTTTCGGCAAAATTTCGGACAAAGCCAACGGAAAACTTGTCAAAAAATGGGGACGTCGCACGCCGTTTATCGTCATCGGCACGATTGCTTCCGTCGTATTGATGGTTTTCGTGCCCATCGCCACGATGAAACAGCAGGAAAAAGGTATGGCGAAAAAAGCCGAAATCGAGGCTTTACGTAACGACGACGCATTCATGAGCGACCTACTTGGCAGATGGTATGACGACGCCGCTGCGGGAAAGACAGGCTCGGCGAATTATTGCGACCTCGATTATCTTAAACAAAACAAAATAGACGGCAAAGCGATTGATCGCGACGCGTTCATTAGCATCCGTTTCGACAGCAAACTCAAAGCAAAATCCGGCTTTTTAGGGCTCGGCGGCACGACGTATACTTACGACGGCGTTGAAATCGAAACCAAAAAGGAAGGCGGCAAAGTCGTTCTTGTCGGAATGCGCCAAACGGCAAATCTTATCAAAGCATAAAGGAAAACAACGACCATTACAATAAATACGTCGCGGCAGGTATGAACAACTATATTTCCGACGAAATTCACGAAAATATTACGAAAACGTCGGAAGGTAAATCCAGCCTTGCGATTTATATGGTGATTTTGCTGCTTGTCCTTATCGCGATGGCAACGTTCAGAAGCCCGGCGGTCGCGCTTATGCCCGACGTCACGCCCAAACCCTTGCGCTCGCAGGCAAACGCGATTATCAATCTTTGCGGCGGTGCAGGCGGTGCGATTGCGTTCATTATTTACACCGTCGCGCTTATGTTCCCGCTGACGGTCAATACTTATACGATTATTTTCGCTTCGGTGGCGGCGGGTATGCTGCTGCTCCTTGGCGGCTTCCTTGCTTTCGTGAAGGAAAAGAAACTTGTCGCGAAATGTCAGGAAATCTGCAAAGAATACGGCATCGACGACTTTGACGAGGGCGAAGAAGACGCAAAAGCAACCTTTGCGGAAGAACTTATCGCAGAAGGCGAAGGCAACGAAGAAGAAGCGAAAGAGCTGGAAGCAAAACGCGTCAAAAACAACACAAATCACCGAAAGTCTGGTGGAACGAGAAAACCGACGAAGAAAAGGGCAAACTCAAATCGTTCTGGCTTATTCTCGCGTCGATATTTATGTGGTTTATGGGATACAATGCAATCTCGTCAAACCTTTCGGTCTACACCACCAAAACGCTTAACCTGTCGGCAGGCGTGGCGTCCATTATCTCGGGCGTGAGCATGGGCATTTCCGCAATCGCGTTTATTCCCGTCGGCGCGCTCGCGGCGAAAATCGGCAGAAGAAAATCAATAATGCTGGGCTTTGCTCTTGCGGTCGTTTCGTTCTTCCTTATTTTCTTCTTTGTCCACGCCGGCGAAAAAGCGATTGTCCCCGCAGTACTGTTCGCGCTGTTTATCTTATCGCGGGCTTCGGTCTTATCATTGCAAACGTCAACACGTTCCCGATGGTTACCGAACTTTCCACCGCTGAAACCGTCGGACAATACACCGGATACTATTACACCGCAACGATGTCCGCGCAGGCAATCACCCCGTTCATCGCGGGCCTTATTATGGACAACAGCAAAAACGAAATGTTGTTCCTGTACAGCGCGGTCTGCATTATCATCGCAATCGTTTTGATGATGTTTGTCAAACACGGCGACAGCAAACCTATTCCCAAAAAGAATAAACTGGAACAATACGGCGACCTTGTCGACTCCGACTGATAAAAGACGATACAAATGCCACCGCAACCGCGGTGGCATTTTGCAAAAAATAACTTAAAACATACTTTAATCATCACAAAATTATCATATAAAGTGTGGTTGTTGCAACAAAATGGCAAATAAGAAACCGAAAAACACCAAAAACACCAAGGCGAAAACCGCAAAAAAGACGAACGAGCAAATCGCGGTAGAGGGCGCGGTGAACGCCGCGAAAAAACTGCATAAGAAAAATCCGAAACTGCTTATCGCAATCGTCGCGATTGTGGTAACCGCCGCGATTATCGTCGGCGCGCTTTACATCGTGAAGCCCGAGTGGTTCAGAGGACCGATGCCGGAAAGCGGACAACTTGTCGTGCATTACATCGACATCGGGCAAGGCGACTGCATTTACATTTCGTTCCCCGACGGCACCGATATGCTTATCGACTGCGGCAGCGAAAAAGGGCGCAAAGAGTATGAAACGTCCGCGATAAGCGATTTGAAAGAACTCAACCCCGACGGCAAATCGACCGCGTTATGGCGACGCACAGCGATACCGACCACATTTCGTATCTTGACGAAGTGCTCTCCGAATTTCAGGTGGGCAACGTTTATATGCCCAACATCAGGTCGAACAACCTTGACAAAAGCGTGAAAATCGGCGGACGCGACGTGAAAGTCGGCGACCTTGACGCAAGTAAACTCAAAAAGTTTACCGATAAAGATACGATTGACACGAATATATACCGAGTTTTTCATTGCGGCGTTGTCGGAGCCGAATTGCAATATCACGCTCAATATCGGAAAATACGAAATAAGAGGACAGGATTACACCTTCACTTTTATTGTCTGTCGCAGGAAGAGTGGGACAGCAGAAATCTGAAAAGCGCAACGCAAATAAACGCCGTGTCGCCGATAGGTATCCTCGAATATGCGGGAAGACGGCTTGTGTTTACGGGCGACAGCAACAACAGCAACGAAAAGTATTATTGCGAAACTTACCCCTACGTGGACTGCGACGTACTGAAAGTCGCGCACCACGGAAGTCGTACTTCGTCGTCCGAAGAGTTTTTGCAACACGTCAAGTGCGAATACGCCGTGATTTCGGTCGGCGACGGGAACTCTTACGGTCATCCCGAACAGGAAGCGCTTGACCGCCTGAAAGCAAACGGCATACAAAAAATCCACCGCACCGACAAGTGCGGAAACGTCGTTCTCACGGTGTCGCACACGGGCGAAATGGCATTTTCGTGCGAAAAACAATGCGCCGCTTGATTTAGTTGCGAAAAGTAAAATTGCGGTTATAATATCATAAAGGTATGAAAAGGAATATTTTAATCACCGGATTTGACAATAAACTGACCGAAAACGTCGCAAGAGAACTTGCCGACTGTCTTTCGCTGTATTATTTATCCATTCCCGACCTTACCTTATATTACGCAAACCGCGCGTCGAAGGAAGTCGTCTTAAAGGAAGGCGGCAACAAACTTTACGAAAAGTACGTCAACATTGCCGTAAAGGACGCCGTGGAATTTGAAAGCATGGTTGCGGCGGCGGACTTCACCGACCTGAAACTCACGCATATAAAGGCGCTGGAAGACACCGCGCTTATCGTTTTTTTGGGCGAAAGTTTCACGACTCTTCAAAAGCACGGCGTAAAAATATTGAAAGACGTCGCAAATCACAGCAGATACAAATATAAATATGGCTACGACGTGTACGTGAACGCCGACGCCGTCAGAAAGAAAGATTTGACAGAAGTTATTTTGAAAGAAATAACCTCGTATTACGGAGGATAAAATGGCAAAATTCGACATCGACCTTGTCGGCAAGGTGGGAAGCCTTGCGCTTATCGATAAGGCGTACGGCGACATAAATTACTCGACAATCGCGCGCATTTCACGCGAACTTCGCCCCGGTATCATATGGGTTACGTCGGGCGCGACGGAAATCGGCAGGCTCGACTTCATCAAGCGCACCGGACGGGAACTTACCGGCAGCGACGAAGACAACAAAACCGACTATTCCGCGCAAGGTCAATCCGTGCTTATGGGGTGGTATCGTCAGTTCGTTGACAGCCGTTTCAGCCTGCGCCAGATTCTTGTGGAACACCAACACTTCAACGACGCCGAAAAACGAGAATATCTTAAAAAGGTGCTTTTGCGTTGTCCCGAAGAAGACGCGATTCCCATCATAAATTACAACGACGCCGTATGCTATGAGGAAACCGCAAAATGGAAATCCGCGCGCTTATGAACGAAAAGAAAAGAGCGGTGGAATGCGTCGATAACGACGAAACCGCAAGTCAGATCGCGTGTCTTGTCAACGCCAAGCGTTTGCTGATTCTGACAAGCGTCAACGGCATTTACACCGATATTTCCGACGAAAATTCTCTTGTCAGAGAAATCAACGGGAAGAACACGGAAGAGCTTTTGAAAAATATCGAAGAGTACAGAAAGTTCTGCCACGGCGCGTCCAGAAAGGGCGCAAACGGAGCGGGCGCGAAGCTGGAATACATCAAAGCCCCCGTCGAAAAAGGCACGGAAGTCATCATTGCCAACAGCAAGTTTCAATCCGCGATATTCTGGAAGGAAACGTCCCCGCAACCCGCATAAGAGTAAGATAACAATACAAAACGCCGCGATAAAGCGGCGTTTATGCAATTAAGGAATATGTATAAAGTTTTTAAAAGTTACGAACTCGACAATCCGTCGCAATACGATTGGTTCAGAAAGTTTTCAAATCCGTGTTACGGAATGAACGTCAAAGTCGACGTCACGGAAGTCGTGAAAACGTCGAAGGAAAGCGGCACGAGTTTCTTTGCAAACGCGCTGTTTCTTCTGACGACGGCGTTGAATTCCGTGCCGGAAATGCGTATGCGCGAAGTCAAAAACGAAATCCGCCTTTACGACGTAATCAATCCGACCTTCACCGTTATGACCGACAGCGGAAAGTTTGTCAATGCCGGCTTTAAGATGACGAACGATTATAAGGAGTTTTACGACACTACCCGCCGCATTATCGATGAGAAAGAAACAAACGACGTTTACGGCAGAATACAACGACTCCTCGGATTACGACGATTATTATATGACGTGTCTGCCGTGGATTTCGGTTGAAAGTCTTATTCACCCGTTGCCCGACAATAATATCGAGTCGTCGTCGTGCCCGAGAATCGGTTGAGATGCCAACAGATAATAATACGAACGTTGCCAAAACGCCGATATTTCAACGCTTTTATGAAAAATGCTCGCTTGCTGTACATACAGTACAACTGCGTTCGCCTTTTCCAAAAATCATCTGAAATCTCGGCGTTTTCGGTTGTGAACAAGTTTCCCGTCGTGTTTTTAGGATAAGACAAGGCACGCGAGCGGCTTAATACTTTACCGTATAAGCAGTGAGCGTAACGCAGTATTAGTCAAAAACACGGCGTAAAACCTAAGTTCGTATTATTATCTGTTGGCATAAATACCGCGAAGAAACGGACGGTACGTTATGACGCTGAACATTACCGTGAGCCACTGTTTCGTCGACGGCAAAAGACTTTCGGACGCGTTTGCCGCAATCCAACGTAATTTCGATAACGCCGCCACGCTTTTAAGATAAACCGCATTACGGGCGGAAAATCACATAAAACAAAATCATATATGCCGAAAAACGGCAATAAAAAACCCTCGCACAAGCGAGGGTTTTTGTTTGGTAAAATTATTCGTGTTTTGCCATTTCGCTGTATTCTTCGTAACGGATACGCGCTTCTTTTTCGTTCCTTGCGAAGAGTTCTTTCGCGACTTCGGGTTTCGCCTTTGCAAGCTGTGCGTAGCGGTTTTCGCCCATAAGGAACGCCTGATAATCGCCGGTCGGTTTCTTGCTGTCGAGGCTGAACGGATTTTGTCCTTTTTCGATGAGCGAGGGGTTGTAGCGATAAAGTTGCCAATATCCGCTTTCAACCGCAAGTTTTTCCTCGTTCTGCGATTTGCTCATATTGATACCGTGGTTGATGCACGGCGCGTAGCAAATGATAAGGGAAGGTCCGTGATACGCTTCGGCCTCGGAAATTGCCTTGACGAATTGCGCTTTGTCCGCGCCCATGGAGCATTCTGCGACGTAAACGTATTCGTAAGTCATGGCGATTTTGCCAAGGTCTTTCTTCTTTGTGAGTTTGCCGCCTGCCGCGAATTTTGCGACCGAGCCCGTCGGGGTGGATTTACTTGCCTGTCCGCCGGTGTTGCTGTAAACTTCGGTGTCAAGGACGAGGATATTTACGTCTTCGCCCGACGCGATAACGTGGTCGAGTCCGCCGTAGCCGATGTCGTATGCCCAGCCGTCGCCGCCGAAGATCCATACGGATTTCTTGATAAGGCAATCTTCGCGTTTAAGGATTTCTTCGATAAGAACGTCCGCGTCTGCGCTTGCGCCTTTTTGCGCGGTGATGACTTTCACGAGTTCCGCCGCGGTGCGTTTGCTGCCTTCGGCGTCGTTCATGTTGTTGATCCAGTTGTCGCAGGCTTCCTTGCAATCCGCGTTGTCTTTAAGGACGAGGGCGAGTTGTGCAACGAGGTCTTTCAGTTCGTTACGTCTGTATTTGTAAG
This sequence comes from Clostridiales bacterium, assembly GCA_022009995.1. Classification (GTDB taxonomy): domain Bacteria; phylum Bacillota; class Clostridia; order Christensenellales; family CAG-917; genus CAG-349. The sequence goes on along the minus strand of CP091734.1, from coordinate 380,737 downwards.
CAAGGTTGATGCCGTAGCCGAATTCCGCGTTGTCTTCAAACAAGCTGTTCGACCAAGCGGGGCCGTGACCTTTCTTGTTCTTCGAATACGGGCAGGTAGGCGCGCTTCCGCCGTAGATTGACGAGCAACCCGTTGCGTTTGCGATGACCATTCTGTCGCCGAAGAGTTGGGTGATGACCTTGATATAAGGAGTTTCGCCGCAGCCTGCACATGCGCCCGAGAACTCAAACAAAGGTTGTTTGAACTGGCTGCCTTTGACGGTGTTGACGTTGAAGTCCGCGGGGGTGTCGGGAAGATCGACCGAGTAATCCCAGTTCTTTTCTTCGCCGTTCTTCAAAGCGTCTTCCAAGGGAATCATGGTAAGGGCTTTTACCTTTGCGGGGCAAACGTTCGCGCAGCTTCCGCAACCGGTACAGTCAAGGGCGGAAACCTGCATTCTGTATTTGAAGCCCTTAAAGCCCGTCGCGTCCTTCGTAACGAAGGTTTCGGGAGCGTTTTCAAGAACTTCCGCGGGTTGAAGCACGGGGCGGATTGCCGCATGCGGGCAAACGAACGCGCACTGGTTGCACTGGATGCAGTTTTCGCTGATCCAAGCGGGGACGTTAACTGCAACGCCGCGTTTTTCAAAACGAGTGGTTGCGGTGGGAACGTGGCCGTCGGCTTCGATTTCGGAAACGGGAAGGCTGTCGCCTTTTTGTGCGAGCATAGGTTCGACAAAGCCTTGTAGTAAGGATCGTCGGTGACGGGTTTGACTTCCGCGCCGGTGGTTGCGTCTTTCCAGCTTTCGGGATATTTAACCTCGACAAGTCCGGAAACCGCGTCGTCGATTGCCGCAAAGTTCATGTTTACGACCGCTTCGCCTTTCTTGCTGAAAGACTTGACGACGAATTCTTTCATATGTTTGTTGGCTTCTTCATAGGGCATTACGCCTGCAAGATAGAAGAATGCCGACTGCATTGTGGTGCTGATACGGTTGCCGAGACCGATTTTGGTGACGATGTCGATTGCGTCGATGGTATAGAACTTAATGTGTTTTCTTGCGATGGTGCGCTTCATTTCGGCGGGGAGCATAGCGTCCATTTCTTCGGGCTTCCAGATGCTGTTCAGAAGGAAGGTGCCACCGTCTTTAAGGTCGCTGACCATATCGTACTTCGTGACGTAGGAAGGATTGTGGCAAGCCACGAAATCCGCCGTGTCGATAAGATAGGACGATTTGATGGGAGTGTCGCCGAAACGCAGGTGCGATACGGTCAGACCGCCCGACTTTTTGCTGTCGTATGCGAAGTATGCCTGAGCGTATTTTTCGGTGTAGTTACCGATAATCTTGATGCTGTTTTTGTTGCTGCCGACCGTGCCGTCGGAGCCGAGTCCGTAGAACTTGCAACGGATTGCGTCCTTCGGGGAAGCGTCGATTTTTTCAACGACTTTCAGCGAAGAATGAGTCACGTCGTCGTTGATACCGACCGTGAAGTGGTTTTTGTTTTCGCCGCCCATGTTTCATAGATGGCGTTGATCATCGAAGGATTGAATTCCTTGCTGCCCAAACCGTAACGGCCGCCGAGAACTTTCATGCCGGTAACGCCTTGTTCCGCAAGTGCCGCGACGACGTCAAGATACAAAGGCTCGCCAAGGCTGCCGCTTTCTTTCGTCCTGTCCATGACGGAGATGTATTTGCAGGTTTTGGGAAGTGCCGCAACGAGTTTGTCCGCGCGGAACGGGCGGTAAAGACGAACTTTGATAAGACCGACTTTTTGTCCTTTCGCGTTAAGGTAATCGACGGTTTCTTCGGCTGCTTCCGCGCCGCTGCCCATAATGACGATAACCTTTTCGGCGTCTTTTGCGCCGTAGTAATCGAACAGGTTGTATTTACGGCCGGTGATACCCTCGACCTTTTTCATCATTTCTTCCACGATTTCGGGAACGGCGTCGTAGTATTTGTTGCCGGCTTCGCGTCCCTGGAAGTAAATATCGGGGTTCTGAGCGGTGCCGTTAAGTTGCGGATGCTCGGGGTTCAGAGCGCGTTTTTTGAACTTTTCGATATCCTTCATATCGACGATTTTCTTGATGTCTTCGTAGTCGATCATTTCGATTTTCGAAACTTCGTGCGAGGTGCGGAAGCCGTCGAAGAAGTGAAGGAAAGGTACGCTTGCGCGAAGGGTTGAAAGGTGTGCGACGAGAGCCAGATCCATGACTTCCTGAACGCTGCAACTTGCAAGCATTGCAAAGCCCGTCTGACGGCACGCCATAACGTCGCTGTGGTCGCCGAAAATGTTAAGCGCGTGATAAGCAAGCGCACGTGCGCTTACGTGGAAAACCGAGGGCAATAATTCGCCGGCGATTTTGTACATATTGGGAATCATCAACAGTAAGCCCTGGCTTGCCGTGAAAGTGGTGGTCAGCGCGCCTGCCGAAAGACTGCCGTGTACGGCGCCCGCTGCGCCCGCTTCGGATTGCATCTCGGCGATGCGAACCTTCTGACCGAAAATGTTTTTTCTGCCCGCAGTTGCCCACTCGTCGGCGTTTTCTGCCATAGGCGAGGACGGCGTGATGGGGTAGATTGCGGCAACTTCGCTTAAAGCGTAAGCGATATGAGCGGCCGCGGTGTTACCGTCAATGGTCATTTTTGTACTCATTTGAACCTCCGTTTGTTTATAACGTATAAATTTTACGATATATAGATAAATAAATTAATTATGCAAGCGTAATTATAAAATTTCGCTCTTAAATTGTCAACCTTATTCGTTACACAAACCATTGTATTTATACAATATTTTTTATTGCCGTCAATATCTTTGCCAAAATCGCCGCGTTATGCTACAATATTTCCGATTGAGGTTTTATGGAAATCATTAAGGTCGAAAACGTAAGCTATCGCTATAAGTCGTACGACTCAAAGCCCGTCGACGCTTTGAAAAACGTCTCCTTTTCGGTAAACGAAGGGGAGTTTTTGGCATTGGTCGGCGCAAACGGCAGCGGAAAATCCACGCTTGCGAAGCATCTTAACGGGCTTCTTCTGCCGCGTTCGGGCAACGTTTTCGTTTTCGGTCATAACACGAAAGACGACAAAAATATTTACGAAATCAGGAAAAACGTCGGCGTCGTGTTTCAGAATCCCGACAACCAGATGGTGGCGAGCATCGTTGAAGACGACGTGGCTTTCGGTCCCGAAAACCTGGGAGTCCCGCGTGAAGAAATCGGCCGTCGCATCACCGATGCGCTGACCGCCGTAAACATGCTGGAATATCGCCGCGCGACGCCGCACAATATGAGCGGCGGACAAAAACAGCGTATCGCGATTGCGGGGATTCTTGCAATGAAACCGCGCGTTATCGTGCTTGACGAATCCACGTCGATGCTGGATCCCGCAGGTCGTCGCGACGTCATGAACGTCGTGAAAAAACTCAACAAGGAAGAAGGAATTACCGTCGTGCATATCACCCATCACATGGACGAAATAGTGGATTGCGACAGGGTAATCGTCATGAAAGACGGCAGCAAAGTTTTTGAAGATTCGCCAAAAGAACTGTTTAAGCAGGACGTTTCGCAATATAAACTCACTCTTCCGTTGATAAACCAAATTTACGTTAAATTGAAAGAAAGGGGGGCTGTCGGAGAAGCCGACGTGTTGCACGCGGCTGATCTGATTGACGCGATATGTCGATAGTAATTGAAAATCTGTCATACGTATATTCCCCCAAAACCCCGTTCGAGCATAAGGCGCTTGACAATATTTCGCTCACGGTCGAAGATGGCGATTTTTTGGGAATCATCGGCGCGACGGGCAGCGGAAAATCCACTTTCATTCAGCACCTTAACGGGCTTATAAAACTCACGTCGGGTAAAATTACCGTCGACGGGATCGAGTTGCACAACAAGCCCGATTTGAAAAAACTCCGCGCGGAAGTCGGCATGGTTTTCCAGTATCCCGAATATCAGCTTTTTGACGAAACGGTGGAAAAAGACGTGTCGTTCGGCCCGAAAAATCTGGGGCTCAAAAAGGACGAAATCGCTGAAAGGGTGAAAGAAGCCGTCGAAACGGTGGGGCTCGATTACGAACAATTCAAAGAACGTTCGCCGTTTGAACTGTCGGGCGGACAAAAACGCCGCGTCGCAATCGCCGGCGTTATCGCAATGCGCCCGCAAATCCTTGTTCTGGACGAGCCTACGGCAGGGCTCGATCCCGTCGGCCGCATCGAAATGTTCGACCTTATCGCGAAATTGAAAGAAACCACCGTAAAAACCATAATAATGGTGTCGCACAATATGGACGAAATAAGTGAGGTCGCAAACAAAATCGCCGTGCTCGAACACGGAAAATTGCGTTTTCACGGCACGCCGAAAGAACTTTTCAAACACGCGGAAGAACTTGAAGAAATCGGGCTGGATATTCCGACCGCGATAAAACTTAAAAACGAACTGAAAGCGCGCGGCGTCGAACTTCCGGACGACATCGTTACGGCAAACGACTTTGTGGAAGCCGTCGTAAAGTGGAGGGAGAAAAGATGAAAGATCTGACTTTCGGACAATATTATCCTTCCGATTCCGTCGTGCACCGCATGGACGCCCGCGTCAAAATTCTTCTGATGATTTTATATATCGCGGCGATTTTCTTTATTTCGAGTTACTTCGGATACGCCGTAACGCTCATATTTATTCTGGCGTTTTCGCTTGTTTCGAAAGTGCCGATCACGAAGATTCTGAAATCGGTGAAGCGCATTACGGTGATACTTGTAATCACCGCGCTGCTCAACCTGTTTTTTGTGAAGACGGGCAAAGTCATCGCGCACTGGTGGATATTCACAATTACCGATTACGGACTTAATTATGCCATAATGATGGCTTTAAGGCTCACTTTTTTGGTTATCGGCACAACTTTCCTTACTCTTACGACAACTCCTACGGAACTTACGGACGGGCTTGAAAGCCTTATGACTCCGCTGAAATACGTCAAAATTCCCGTGCACGATATCGCCGTAATCATGTCGATTGCGTTAAGGTTTATCCCGACTCTTATGGAAGAAACGCAAAAGATTATGAACGCGCAGAAGGCAAGGGGCGCGACGTTCGACACGGGGCATCTGCATCAGCGCGCGAAGGCGCTTTTGCCCGTGCTTATTCCGCTTTTCGTCAACGCGTTCAGGCGTGCCGACGAGCTTGCGTTCGCGCTGGACGCAAGGTGTTACAACGCAACCGAAAACCGCACGAAATACAAGGTGCAGAAAATCAAAGGCTCGGATATCGTCGGCATACTTGTCGTCGGCGGATACCTTGCGCTGGTCATTGTCGACAAGTACGTTTTCGGGGGATTGTTCTGATGAAACGCTATAAAATCACCGTATCGTATCTCGGCACGAATTACTGCGGCTGGCAGACTCAGAAAAACGGAACGAGCGTTCAAAGCGTGCTGGAAAACGCGTTTTCAAAACTGTTCGGCGCAAACCGCCGTTACGGGCAGCGGCAGGACGGACGCCGGGGTGCATGCTCTCGGACAAGTCGCGCATTTCGACGCGGAAACGTCGATCCCTGCCGAAAAAATTCCTTTTGCGATAAACACTATGCTCCCGGAAGACGTCAGGGTTTTGAGTTGCGAGGAAGTATCGCCCGATTTTCACGCAAGGTTTCAGGCAAAAGAAAAAACGTACGTTTATAAACTTTATCTGTCGCCGCATCTCAATCCGCTGAAAAACGCCACGGCGGAAAATATATGCGTCCCCCTTGATTTTGCGGAAATGGAAAAAGCCGCGCGGTTTATCGAAGGCACGCACGATTTCAGGTGTTTCGAGGCGTCGGGAAGCAGCGTAAAGGACACCGTAAGGACGGTTGAAAAAGTCGAAATAATAAAAAACGGCGAAGACGTCGAAATCAGAGTTACGGGCAACGGATTTTTGTACAATATGGTGCGGATTATCGCAGGCACGCTCGTTGACGTCGGCAAAGGAAAAATCGCCGCAAACGACGTCGAAGACATAATAAAATCCGGCGACAGGGTGCGCGCGGGCAAAACTCTTCCCGCAAAAGGGCTCACGCTTTATTCGGTGAAATACAAATAATTTCGGCCGGAAAACGTTAAATTTGCCGAAAAAACAATCTTTTGACGTCGAAAATGACGTTTTATGCTTGACAACAATTTTTTTCTTGGATATTATATATAAGTCAAATTTAGGATTGTACATTGGTTATAAAGTTAGCCCCTTGTAATTATTGTACGCCCAAAACGCTTACATTTTAATTGTTAGGAGGTCTTTACCATTATGAAAACTTATATGGCAAAGCCCGCGGAAGTCGAAAGAAAGTGGTATGTGGTCGACGCTACCGATATGGTTCTCGGTCGTCTTGCAAGTCAGGTCGCGATGGTTCTTCGCGGTAAAAATAAACCCACGTTCACTCCCAACGTCGATACGGGCGATTACGTCATTATCATCAATGCCGATAAGGTTCGCCTCACCGGTAAAAAACTTGAAAAGAAATACTACCGTTATCATACGGGTTACATCGGCGGTCTCAAAGAAGTTCAATACAAGAAACTTATGGCCGAAAAACCCGAATTCGTCGTATACAAAGCCGTCAAGGGTATGCTTCCCAAAAACGCTATCGGCCGTACGATGATTAAAAAACTCCACGTGTATGCCGGCAACGAGCATAATCATCAGGCACAACAGCCCGTTGAGTTGAAGTTCTAATGAGGTGTAATTATGGCAACTAAAAAAACCGCAAAGAAAAAAGTTCAATATTGGGGCACCGGCCGTCGTAAAAAGGCCATCGCCCGCGTTCGTCTTATCCCCGGCGGAGAAGGCGCAATCGTAATCAATAAACGCGATATTACCGAATACTTCCCGCAGGACACGATGAAACTTATCGTCCGTCAACCCCTTGTTCTCACGAACACGCTTGACAAATACGACGTTTTCGTAAACGTGTGCGGCGGCGGCTACACCGGTCAGGCAGGCGCAATCCGTCACGGCATCGCCCGCGCTCTTATCGTTGCAGAACCCGAACTTCGCAGCGCGCTTAAAAAGGAAGGTTACCTTACCCGTGATCCGCGTGCGAAAGAACGTAAGAAATACGGCCTTAAAAAAGCAAGAAAGGCTCCGCAGTTCAGCAAACGTTAATTTTCGTTTCAAAATCGAAACCCGTCTTCGGACGGGTTTTTTGTTTGGAAAATCCGCTCTTCTTTTTTGCGGAATTTTGCGACAACGGTTGAAAGGCATCGCGCGATGTGGTAAAATATCCCTATGAGAAAAACTGCGCTTGTGACGGGTATGCATACGAGCCTTGCGTATCTCGTCGCCGAAAAACTTATAAAAAACGGAAATATGCGCGTGATTGCGCCCGTGCGCGTGCGTGAAAGCGACCGCGTCGACGCACTTATCCGAAATTACGGCGAAAACGTCATTGTCAGCGATTTCTCGCCGCTTGATTTTCAGGAAACGAAGGAACTTGTCGCGGCAGCCGATTATATATTGAACCTTGATTTCGTCGGCATGCCCGAAAGCGAGCATTTTCCCGATTTTGCGGAAAAGGTCAATTATTTTTATACGAAAAACCTTGTCGACGCCGTTATCGAAACGGGCTCGGACGCAAAGATTATCGAGCTGTCGACAACGGGCATATACGGCGGAAGAACGATGAAACGGCCGTACGCGGCGGTCGGACACCCCGCAATGCCCGCTTATTACGACCTTGCGAGCGTGTCGAAACTTCGCGGCGAAAGATACCTTGTCGAAAGCGGAATAAAAGGTTTTTACGTGCTCCGTACCGCCCCCGTCGCGGACGAAACTTTTGTAAAACGTATGCTTGACGGCGCGATGATTTTCAAATCCGCTTGACGCGCCCGCCGAGTTTATCACGGCGGAAGAACTGTCGGAAGTGATATTCAGGCTTGTCGTAAGCATTGACGAAAACGAAAAGAAAGTGAAAGAAAACGCGATTTACGACGTCGGCTGCGGCGAGCGCGAAATATATCGCGATTTCGTTGTAAATATTGCGGGAAAGCTTAAACTCAACGTCGACAAAATTGCCGAGCCGAGATGGTTTGTAAAACGGTGCGGATTCGGCGCGTGGATAAAGGACGGAAGAGTTTTACAAGACGCATTCGGCATTGAAAAAGTCAGCGTCGAAAGATATATCACCGAAAACTTGGTAAAAACTCAAATCGCATATTCGGCACTTTATCACCGCTTATTAAGAAGTTTATCGTGTCAAAACTGTCGATTATGACAAATTCGCCGTACTATTGGCAGGAAAACGGAATGAACGACAGAGTTAACGTTTTTTACGGCGGATACGACAAAATAAGGGAACTTCCTTTGAAAATTTCGGACGTTTCGATAACCCAAACGGAAAGCGGCGATCCGCCCGGGTTTTACGAGAGCGAAAACTCGCCGTATCTTACCGAAAACGACCTGAAAACTTATGCGGCGGCGCGCGGCGGAAAATGTTTTGACGTGAGTACCCGCGGCGTGGATTTCAAGCGCAAAACGCTGTGGGAATGTGCAAACGGCCATACCTTCAAAATGACGCCGTACGGCGTGCTTTGCGGCGGATACTGGTGCGGCGAATGTATGACGCCCGCCCCGTGGAAGTATTTTGAAAGCGTGAAAAAATCCGATTATCACGATTTCTTTTATAAGGAAGAGTTTTTGCCGTACGATGAATACGTCATATCCGCAAACGATTATCACGACGTAATGCGCGAAGACTCCGCCGAAAAAAACCTGAAACCCGACAAAATCAAAAAATTCAAAAAAGGCTGAAATGGAAAATATCTTATTCGTTTATGAAAATCAACTGCCCGATAACTTTTCGGAAAACGTCGAAAAAGCGGGAATAACGCCGAAAGTCGCAACGCCAAGCGACGAACTTAATTTCGACAAAATCGACGCCGTCGCGTATTTCGGCGAAAACAAGGATAATCTGAAAATCGTTGTCGAAAAAGCCGTCGAAAGCGGCGTGAAACGCGCGGTTTACGTTGCGAGCGCGATTTGTTACTTCAACAGGCGCAATCCCGGTCAAAATCTTGAAAAACATCCGTTTGTGAAAAATCAGACCGATTGCGAAAACGCAATCCTTGCTTTTTCGGACAACATATCGGTGTCGGTTGCGGAAATTCCTTTGGCGTATCCGCTTCCGAAAGAAATATTTACAATCGGCGGCGTACCTGCGCTGAAATTCAGGAATTTTTATCTGACTTTTGACGGGGGATATCCCGAAATCGGCGACGAAAGCGCGGCTGAGAGCGTTTTAAGCGTGATATTGAACGGCAAAAACGGCGTGATATATCCGCTTTGCGACAAAAACGCGAAGTTCAAGGCGATGCTGAACGAAAAGTATCCCGACGTAAAGGTGTACGAATTCCCCGAAGAATTGTGGTGGGTGCTTGCGTTAAGGGCAAAATCGTCGCTCAAAAAGGAGGGGTTGACTGCAAAGACCGATATAAAGACGCTTTACAAAAAAGACCTGTACACAAACTACTTTTTCGACGATACGGAAGTAAGAAAGGCGCTCGGCTACAAATAAGAGTTTGATTGCCGAATAATTGAAAAATGCCCTAAAAGTGTCCCGTTGACACGGATCGGGCTTATTTTTGCCGTAAACGTGTCAACAGGACAGATGAATTGACACGGTGCACGCTTCACTTATGATCAAGCATTGTCGCTTCGACGATTGTTTGGTCAAAAGCGCAGTTTATGGCGCGTGGCAATCTCCCGGAAGGGTAACCTTGTGACAAAATGGCTGAAATTCGTGGCGGAAAAGTTTGGTTTTGTCGGGTTTTGCGACGAAATTTGGCGTTTTTTACAACTGTCGAAAATTATTTTGGTTTCGTTTGCGGTTTTTAACGCTCGGAAAACACAACATATTGTGGTCGGAAAAATTTTGGAAGATTTTCGGTATTTTTCGTAGAAAAAAGTAACAACATTGTATTGACGGCGGGCATTTTTTCTTGTAGAATATAATTATCTATATATGTGAAATTGTGCAGGCCACGTTTCACGCACGCATATGTATGCGCATAAGGAGGCTATTATGAAACGCAACTCGATTTACAAGAAAGCGTTAGTGCTTGCGGCAGTGCTCGCCCTTGCGCTGATTCTTCTCGTAGGTTGTGGGCAAACGACGAGTGGGGATTCCAACCTCAATCAGTTCGTTAAGCCCGACACCGGTTCGCAACAGCAGACCGAAACGGTAAAGACGGCATTGTCCGGTAACGCTGCCAGACAACTGTTGCTGACCTCGATCATCAACGCAAAGACGATCGAGCCGAATTCAAGGTACATAACGTTCTCGTTCGCACCGTACGTTTACGTCGAAAAGGAAGGCAAGACGGATAAATACACCGTCAAAGTCAAAGGTTCCATCGACACGCTCGGCGGACGCGAAGACAAACAATATCCCGTCAACGAAAGCGTAATGACCTTTGAAGTGCTGAAAGAAAGCGCCGACCTTACGACGGTTGTCCTTGGCATTTACGCAAAGGGCGGCGATATGTATATCGACTTCAACGACTATGCAACGGGTAAGGCGGTGCATCGTTACTACGTGTCCGATTCGGATATCGCATACGTAGTGGGGCTTTTCAAGGATATTCTCAACCAGCTGAAAATCGAAGAAGTGTTGACGGATTACGACCTTGGCAGCCTTATTAACGACGCAGGCGTTAAACCTTATTTCCACCATTCTCGGCACGAAAAGCGACGATAAACTCACGCTGTTCAACATCATGCTTTCCCTTATTTCCGAAAGCGGCAGTTACTCCGTAACGAACGCCGACGGTTCGGTCGATCTCGTGATGCCCACGAAACTCAACGCGATTTTCACGAATAAGACCTTGCTTGAACAAGTCGGCAACGTCGTCAACGGCTTGCTGGGTAAACAATCCGACATTATCAAAGGCGTCGTCAACTTCCTTGTCGGCGATATTTTGTCGGGCAAAAAGACGCTGAACACGGCGTTTGTCGCGAATATCAGCAACAACCGTTTCCAGAAACTTGCTTTGAACGTCGTCAGCACGAAAGGCGGCGTCGACAAGACGATGGAACTCGGCGTAGGCGGGCTTTCCAAATCGGCGGACTTCGCAAACGAAGTCAAAAATTCCATGCCCGAACTTGTCAAAGCGGACAGGAAGAATTACAGCTTCACGACGCTCAGTGCCGACCTTAACGTAAATCTCGACATTGCAAAACAAGAGTACAGCATCGAAAACATCGACGGCGCCGTTGGCGGCGCGATTGCCAAAGCTCTTGAAGGCATTACCGGCACGGAAATTTATAAAAAATCCGATGCTATTCAGATTCTCGAACCGCTCCAAATCAGCCTCCACCTCAAATTGCGTGCGGAAATCAACCTTAAAGATAACAAGAAAACCCGTGCAGTCATCGAACTGAACGGAAAAGATAAGAAAGGCAACGACAGGACCTATCTCGGTCTTTACTACATCGGCGCGGACAACGCGCTTTATGCCGATATGTCCGGACTCGGCGGCGGCAAAGCGATGATCCCCGATATCAACCTTAATCAGATTCTGAAAGACCTTATCGCGGCGAAAATCCCCGAAATCCCCAGCATAATGGAAATTATCGGCGGCAAAGGTTCGGGCGCGGCGTCGGGCGACGTCATTAACGCAGGGCTTATCGAAGCGGTTCAAACCGCAATGGATAACGGCGAACTTGTCGTGACGCACTACGGTCTTGCGGCGGGCGACGACGATTCGGCTGCTGTCGAAGAAACGGCAAGCCTTGACATTATGGCGCTTATCGGCTGCTTGAATATCGTCAAAGGCGACTCGACTCCGCTCACGGTGGAAAGCATTTCCGCAAGCCTTACGAAAGACGTAATCGCAGGTCTTATGGGCACACTCGGAATGAAACTTCCCATTGACCAACTTGACCTTAAAATTTACCAAACCCGCGAAGATTACGAAGCAGGCGAAGAAGGCTGGAAAATCGACGTCGCCGTCAATATGGCGACCGAAGAACGCGGACAAATTCTCGGCGCGAACGTCGGTTTGTTCCTTAACTACGGCAACCCCGATCCTTCGCTTGACGGATATCTCAAAGGAAAGGAATTCAAGAGCGCCGAACAAGGCGGCGAATATATCAACGCCGGTAAATTAACCTACAAAGACGGCGAATTCGACTTTGACCTGTGGGTAAGTATCGGGTTGGAACTCGAACTTGAATTCAACGTCAGAGAAAACAGCGTACTTGACCTTTCCGCACTCGGAAAGCTTTTGTACAATCTTGCGTTGAAAGTGCAGTCTCCCGACGGCGTCAATGCGAAATTCAACCTTAAAATCAACGCCAACGCCAACGTAATGGCGCTTGTAAACGCGATTAAGAACGGCGCGGACGTTGCAAAGATCCTCGGCGCAGTCGACGCGCGCATCGACATTACGACGGGCGAAGGACAAAACGCAAAAACAGCCGTATTGCTGCTTGAAGACGGCATGCTTTATCTCAACAGCAGCGACGGCGAATTCAGAAATTATAAAATCAATATTTTGGAAGCCCTTGGCGGAAACTTCAAACTTTTCGGCAAAGACGTTTCAGGCACCGGCAGCGCACTCGCAACGGGCGAAGGCGATACAACCGAAGGTGAAGGCGGCGACGCTCCCGCAACCGAAGAAAAGGCGAAGTTCGATATCGTAGGATTGCTTCTTGCAAACATTAACTGCATTTCCGTAAACCGCGACAGACTGGAAGTTGCGATTGCGGATACGCTTATCACCGCGCTTCTTAACGGTCTGGGCGTCGATACGGAAATCGTGAAAGGGCTTAATTTCTCGAACAGTGGCACCGCGATTTCTCTGGAATACGACGGACTTAACCTGTCGAAACTCTGGCTGAAAGCAAACGTAGGCATTCAACAGGGCGACAATGCGGCGCTCGGTCTCGGACTCGGTCTCGGACACATCGTGCTTACGGTCGGTCAGCGCAACCTTGCCGCACTTGGCGAACGTAATATTCTGGAAGACGAATATCAGGATCTTTTGAACGGCGGCAACGTATATCTCGGACTCGGCGCGGAAATCGACGTCGCGCTTGACGACGAAACTTACGTTCTTGAAGATTTGTTGGGCGCGCTTGTCGCGAACTTCGCGCTTGGCACGACAATCGACATCAAGGACGAAATCAAGGGCGGTTTGACCTTCAACATCGTTGCGGATATCGACATTTCCAGCAAACCCGACCAGAACGATTCCCGTATTCTCATCGAAATCAGGAAAAAATCGAACGGTAAAGTCTTCCTTGGTCTTTACTATGACCAGAAAACCACGACGCTGTATCTCAAAACGGACGACGGCACGATTATTCAGCCCGTCGCGTTGAAATTCGACCTTATCGGGCTTCTTGAAGGGCTTATCAACAAGGGCGACGGCACGGCGTCTGCGGACATCGACTTGTCCGAACTCAATCCCGTAATTCTCCTTGGCAACAAAGGCTTGCAGATTCAGGTAATGACGGGCGTTATGAAACTCCTTGTCGGCGTGCTTGTCGGCGATATGAACGATTATATCGAATACAATGCGGGCGCAACGAGCTATAAATACTACGCTTACGACGCGAACACCGATTATACGATTTTGCAAAACGCATATCCTTTGGCAAATCCCGTCGGACAAAAAGACCTGTATCAGAGAAACGTCGATAAATACGTTTACGAGAACGGCGAATTCACGCTTAACAACGATTACGTCGGTAACGACTTCTTCGTAAAAGCGAAAGAAGGCAGTTTCTTCTACGTATTGAAAGACAATGCTACGGGTATCGACGAAAAATACTTTGAAAGAACGCCGACGGAACTTTGAAAGAGTTTGCAAACTCCGGCAGAAAGTTCACGCTCATCGACGCTACTAATAAGGATATATACGCGAGCGCGCCTAAGTACTATCAATCCGAATTCAAACGTGCGGACACTCTCATGTTCGATATGGATAAGGACGTGATGGAATTTACGAAAGGATTTATTCCCGCGTACAACAAGACAAGCGGTCTTACCACCTACGTCAAAGTGGACGCTTCCAAACAGGAAGTCGCTCTTTACGAAGTCTTCACGCAAGGCTACACGATGAAAGACGTCTTTGACGAAAACGGCAATCCCACGAGCGAACCCAAGAAGAGAATGGAACTTAAACTGCCCGAACTCGGCGCATCCATCGTCATCGGTAAGATCGAAGACGGCGACGTGTCCGTGGTCGCAAGCGGCACAAAATTCAGCGGTATCGGCATCGGTATCTTCATCATGAACGTCCATTACGTAAAGATCGCGGCAGACGAAACCTACACCGGCAAGAGATACAATCTTGTCGACGGCACGTATCAGGAAGCGGCAGACGGCGAATATAAGCAAGTCGCAAACACCGCCGCAAACGTCGCAATCAAACTCGGCAACATTCAGCTTTCCGAAAAAACGTTCAAGGAAAGCTACGGAGTAACCCTTGAACAGTTCATCGACGGTCTGAAAAACGAAAATCTCCCTGAAGCAAACGCAACGAATATTGCGGACCTTACCGTACACGTCAACGTGGAAGCGGGCATCGAAATCGGCGCGGATCCGACCACGGGCGAAACCAAGTGGGAAATCGGCGGATTGCTTTCAGGCGTCGTCAAAGGTAATGAAAAAGTCCCCAGCGCGCTTGCAAACTTCCTGAAATCGTTGCTCATTAAGTTCAACGTTCAGGACGAATTCAAAGACGTAATCGGTCTCAGAATCGCCGGCAACGTGAACCTTGGCGCGCTTTTAAGCGGCAACACAAAAGACACGATGCAAATCGTCAAGGCGCTTTTGATGAAGAGCGACCTTGCGGTTGAACTCACCGACGGCTATCCGTGGGAAGCGAAGAAGACGGTTGTCGGACTTTACGTCACGGAAGGCACGATTTACATCAACATCAACGGCGAAAAGACCATCAAAGACACCAAACTCAAAATCGGCGTAGATAAAGTCCTGGGTATGGTGGGCGGCGCGTCCACGGGCGCACTTGCATCGGCGGATCTCGGCGTTGAAGGCATACTTTCAATCGTCAACAACATCGTCAAAGAAATCAGCATTTACAGAAACGACGAAGCGTCGGGCATGACGATTTCTCTCAGCAAGAACATGCTGGGCGCGATTCTGAAACTCGTTGCGGACATCGACGGCGTTGACCTGAAGCTCAACGAAACGAACAGCTTTATCGAACTTAATACGAAAGTTACGGATAAAAAACCGTACCTTCTGAAACTCAGCGTCGGTATCGACCCCTTGGTACTCGGCATTGCTCTTGGCGGATTGAAGATCGGTCTTGCAGCAAACAACGACGTACTTAAAAACCTTAATAAAGCCGACTACAAAGGACTTTCCGAAATCGAAACCATGGCACTTGACGTCGAAATCGGCGTTGACCTTGGTCTGAAACAGGGCGAATTCCCCATCGGCAAACTTGTTTCCGGCATTTTGCAGGCAACGGGTACCGACCTTGAATTCCCGCTCAATCTCGATATTCAGAACGAACTTGACCTTGACCTTCGCGTAAGGCTCGCGGGGAACCTTAACCTGAAAGATTTCGGTAAATCCGACATTATGTTGCAGGTGAGAAACGCAGCCACCGGCAAAGAAAAGACCATACTCGGCTTGTACTTCACAACCGAAAAAGACGCAACGGGGAAAGAAATTCCTTGCCTGTACGTCGAAACGCAATTATTCAGCCAGAGCGCACCCGTAAGAAGCAAGGTTGAAACTTTGACCTGCTCGGAAGTCTGCTTGGCAAGACGGTTAGCGGCGTTGTGGAATACCTTGGCGGAAAAGTCGAAGGCACAGGCACGGCTCTTGCGTCCGACGACGGAAGCACGCCGAACGAAGCGGAAATCCTTCTGGAACTTGCGTCAAAGAGCATTCAGGTGAAGATCGCGGAAGAAACCGTGAAAGGACTGCTTGAAGCGCTTGTCGGCGACAAGGTCGGCGACGACATTATCGAAATCATCAACGGTCTGGGACTCTCCGCAGAAGTCGCGGTGAATCTGAAAGACGAAAACAAACCTTTGCTTTCGGTCGTTGCGACGTGCTCGTATCTTGACCTTGGTATTCTTGTCAATAAGGTAAATCTCAGCACCCAAAAACAAGATATCTTCGGCACGACCATTAAGGACAACACCTGGACAAAGACAGAAGACGCAACGAAGAGTGCGCTCGGCGTACAATTCGGCGTCGAATTGAATTACGATATCTCAAACGGCAAGCACAGTCTTGACGCAATTCTTAGCAACGTCGCGTCGGCAGCGGCTTTCGAAAAAGACGCAACAATGGCAACCGTCGGCAGTATTTTGAAAGCGTTGACGGCTGACGCGATTATCAAAAACACGCACGGTTCAATCGGTATCGACGTCGTACTTAACGTCAAATCCGAAAAAATGACGGAGTATCTTGTGCCCGCAGGTCAGGCTCTTTACGAACTCATAATGGGCAAAATCGGCGCGGAATACACTGCCGGCAAGGAAAAATATGATCCGCTCGAACTCCTTAATATGGTTGAAGCGTTGATCAAGATCAACCTTAACGGCAACCCCGTTTTCGTAAGTTTGAAGGACGGCTACGTTTACGTATCGCTTTCTGCGGTCGGCGGCGACAACTTCAAAGCGTCGCTTAAAAACATTATCGACCAAATCAAAAAGACGTCGGGCAGCGGTTCAAGCGCACTTGCGACGGGCGAAGGCGACGGCGACGGCGAAAAAGATAACAAGAAACCGATTTCGTGCTTGTTAACAAGATTTTGCAAAATCTTCTGTCAAGCGCAAGCATCAGCGATACGGGACTTGACCTTGCTCTTGCTCCCAACCTGATGAACGTATTGCTTGAAAACGTTGTTGCGAAACTTCTCGGCGACACGTTCGGGTTCAACGACGACGTGAAAGCAATGTTCACGCTCAGCAGCCCTTATGCAAAACTTTCGGACAAAAAAACTTCGGTCGACGACGTCCTTTACACTGAAAAAGTCGAAGAACGTTACGTCCGTTACAATGCGGCGTTCGAGTCGCAACAAGGCAACGAACAATACTTCTTCGACGCGGAAGCAAAAGTTTACAGAAAACTTTATAAAGCGGACGCAACCGACGCGACGAAGTACGTCGTTTACACCGGCGGCGAAGTCCAGACGTTGTATTATCTTTTGGGCGCGGGCAAATACGTCGCGCTTACCGCGGAACAGGCAGCGGCAGCCAGATTCGTGATGTACAGCCACAAGAGTTATCTTGCGGTGTACGATTCCGCCGACAAAGCGACGAGAAAAGTCGTGCAAGCGGCAGGATTCGTCGCGGGCACGACGGTTTACGACGCGAACGGCAACGCTGTCGCGGAAGATAAACTTTTCGTCAAAGTCAAACACAGCGGCATCGGCTGGACGAAAGACAACGGCATAAGCATCGACCTTGTGTTCGACAACCCGAACACGACCAAAGCCCCCGATTTCAGCATCGGTCTGGGACTTGACGCAACCCTTGTTATGCAGGGCGAAGCGATTGAAGTTATCCCGTACTTTGTGAAGAAAGCGGGCGCGAAACCCCTTAACAATCAGGAAGTCAAAGGCTACTTCAAGGAAGGCACGGCTCTTGTCGAAATTCCCGCCTCGGAAGTTTACACCGGCACGAGATACGACAAAGACGGAAAAGTTGACGAAAACGGCAAGTTCAGAAAAGAACTTGTTGAAGGAACGGAAACCGATCACGACCTTGTCCTTATCGGCAATACATTCCCGGAAGTATCCGAAACCGTCGGCGATGAAGATTTATCTCTCGATGGAACTCGGGCTGACTCTTTCCGGAACGAAAGGCACAAACGGCAGTATTCTTGAATTTGTCGCAGACATTATCGACGTCTCCAACCGCACCAGCACGACGATGAAATACGTCGAGTTTGCAGAAGGCGAAGATAAAGCAACATACGAAGGTCAAAGATATTCCAAAACCGGCGCAATGGCTTATGCACAGGATGTAAACGGCACGTTCAAGCGTGGCGCGTACTACCTTGCGGAAAAAGAATACGTCGGCACGAAATTCGTGAAATACGGACGGCACGTTCACAGTTGCAGACAACGGCGCATATAAGTTCGTAGCGGACGATTCGGCAAAGACTTACTTCCCGATCCTTCCGGAAGAAGCCGAAACCTATCCTGCCGACAAGAAGTACAGAGAAGACGGAAATGGCTTTGTGACCGACGCTAACGGCGATTTCAAGGCGGGCGAATACTCCGTAACCGACAGAACGAAAGACGGTGCAAAATTCCGTCTTAACGCAAACGGGCAAATACTTCGTCTATGAAGCCACCGGCATAACCCTTTATAAACAAGGCAACTACTACGAAATCGACAAAGACGAACTTGCAACGTTCAAGGGCGTCAGATTCGAATTTGACACCGTAAACAAAGACGCAACCGTCAACGAGAACGGCAAATATCAATTCGTCGCGGAAGAAGGCGCGTATTATCCCGTGCTTGAAAACGACGGCTACACCGGTAAACTGTATCGTGTGTCCGAGGCGGATAATACGATTTATATCGAAGACGTGATTTACAAATTCACCCCCGCGTTCACCGGCAAAGACCTGAGAGACCTTAACGCTCTTGCGAAGCTCCTTGTCAGCATCGGCGAATTCGAGGCGGAAGCGCGCGTAAAAGTTACGGTCGGCGCAAACGTTGCGGAACTTGTAAAGGCGTTGTCCAATACCGCAAACATCGACATTGCGGAACTTTTGAAACACGTCGAACTCGCAATCGAGTCGCTTGATTCCAAAGGAACCGTCAAAGGCGGTATCTATCTGTATAACAGTACGTTATATATTAAATATATCAATACAAGTCGCGGTATCTTCTCGATGCCCGTGTCCGAACTCTTCGGCGCAATCGGGTCTGCAAGTGCGGATGAACGCATGCCTTACGAAGCGGCAATGCTGCAACTGTGGGTTGGCGAATTTATCAAACTCAACGGCGTGTACACGACGGGTATCGCGGTTCAGGCAACGACAAGTCTTGTCGAAACGCTGCTTGAAACCTTGCTCGGCTTTGACAAAGGCACGATAAGCCTTAAAGCGTTCGGCGCGGTCGGCGTGGAAGTCACTATCGTTACGGCGTCTCCCATCTTCCCCGAAAACGCGGACGGCGAAGTTTACGTAAAGAAAGCGTATGACTTTGTAGCACTCACGGAAGGCGAAGTTTACGGCGAAGAGAAGTATATCAAACTTGAAAACGGCGAATACGGCGAAATCGCAAAGGGCAGCGAAGCGCAATTTGCCGGCAAGACGCTGTATAAACGCGTTGCAAAGGCGGAAGCAGACGTACGTTACGTCAAACTTTCGGAAGCCGGCATTCTTTCGGATTGCGAAGGCTATGATTCGGCATACGCGGAAGCGTTGACCACAAGATATACGAAGGTCACAAAAACTGACGGCACCGAAATTTTCGAAGAACTGAAATTCGGCTTCGACTTCAACTCGTTCGGTATCGGCATCGGGCTTAAAATCGGCCACGTCGGGTTCAACCTTAACATCGGCAAAATCGATATCGGATTGATTGACGGAACACAGTCCATCGTGCCCGATGAAGTTAAGAATGCGCCCATCGCACAAGAAACGGTAATCGACCTGAGCCTTGAAGTAAATCTTGGCTTGGAATTCATGGATAAAAACACCAATGCGACGACAGGATTCGACCTTGGTAAATTCGTCGATAAACTCGGCGTGCTTACGGGTGTGACGCTTGGCGAAACTGGCTGAAACTCACGGTGCCCGAAGGCGGCGCGGAAGTCAGATTGTCGCTTCGTGTTGCGTTGGCGCTCAACCTTACGAACGTCGACCACTCGGTTGCCGCAATCGAAATCGTCGGTCAGATCTTTGAAGGCAACAAAAAGATAGGCGAAAAAACCCTTATCGGCGTTTACTACAAAGACGGCAACGTCCTGCTGAAACTCGACGGACTCGGATTTGACAATATCCGCATTTCGGGGCTCAGACTCAGCGATTTGCTGGGCGGCTCGAACGGCGTTGAAATCCTTAAAAAACTGCTTGGCGGCAGCGGATCTTCGTCCGCGCTTGCGTCCGAAGTCAACTTCACGGTTGTAGGAAACGACGCATACGCTTCGCCGGCGGCTGCGCTTATCCTTGACAGCAACCGCATCGCGGTTGAAGTCGGCACGCTGTTCATCCAAAAACTGTTGGGAATCGCGGCGCTCGGTCTTGACGAAAACACGCAAACTCCTGGGCGGTCTTGACCTGAAAGCGCTTGTCGAAGTCAACTTCGGCGAGAAATTCGTCGAAATTCCGGCGGGCGAGACGTTCAGCGGCACGAAGTACGCATACGATAACGAAACAAAGAAATATTATATCGACGAAAACGGCACGTTTAAGCGCGAAAGCAACATTTCGCTTAAACTCAACGCGGAAGCCGCAGAACTTCTGGGCATAAACGTTGCGGTCGAAAATATCAAGATCGGCAACACGGGCGTTGAAGAACGAGTCAAAGCAATCGATATCAACGACTACGTCGAATTCATCGAAATTCTCTTTGGAACGGAAAAAGACGAAAACGGCAACGAAATCCTCGACGCAAACGGCAAGCCCAAAAAGAAGATAGTCGGGTTCGAGCCGAAACTGGAAGCACTCACCTTGTCGCTTGACCTTGACCTTGGCGCAATGTTCACCAACGGTATGGCGATGGGCAGATCCATTCTCGACAGCGAAGGCAAGACTGTTCTCACCAACGTATCGTCGGTCGGCGCAATCGGAAACGGCAACATGGGTATCCGCGCGTCGGTCAAACTTGAAATCGCCTTTGCGGCGCTTCTCAACAAACTGCAACAAGGTTTCGATTCGTCGGATATTTTCGCGGCGATCGAACAGGCATTGCCGCTCGTAAAAGCGCAAATCTCGATTTACGCACAATCCGACGGCGACGAACTTATCGGTATCTACGTCGCGGACGGCAACGTATACCTGATGCTTGACGGACTCGGAATGCCCAACATCAAAGTTACCGGCGAATTCCTTATGGATATCATCAGGACGGCAACGGGTTCGGGCACCGCGCTTTCGTCGGACGAAGCAACCGCATCTGTCGAAACAAGTCAGATTATCGGTATCGTACAAAAAATCGTCGAAGGTATCAGCGTTGGCGGAAAGGCTTTGAAAGTCGCGTTCCAGAACGACTACTTCGCAAATCTTATCGACGCGGTATTGTCGATTGTTCTGAACAAAAACATTGACTACTACAACAAAGTAATGCCCGAAGTGCCGACCGATGTCGCATTCAGCGGACTTACGATAAACCTTGCCGGTATCGAAAACACGTACGAACAAATTTACCGCAAGGACGGCAAGTACTATACCGACGCAGGATGCACAAGCCAATATTACGGCATGGTATTCTTCAAAAACACCGTAACAAATCATATCGAACTGTTCAGTGAGAAAGAATACGTCAAACAATTCGGCGCAGTTGACGAAACGACGATGTTCTATCGAAGCACCAGAAACGGTCTTGTGGAACTCGATCTCGTCGCGTACTCGACGCACCTGAAACTTGCCGTCAATATGCCCAAAATCGGCGCGAAGAAAGACATTGTTTCTTCGCCGGAAGTCGCAGGCGTAGCCTTTACGGAAGCAGACGAAGTCACCGGCGTCGCGCTTGGTCTGAAAGGTCAGGTCAAGATTGACAAGCAACCGGGCATCGCTCTTGCAAACATTCTGAGCGGCGTTGTCGGTGACCTTGAAACCAAACTCGTCATCGAAGAAGATATCGACATTCGTTTCGCAATCGAAGCGGCGGTCGGCATCAAATACAGCCTGAAAGACAAGAACTTTGCGCTGAATGCGGTCGATCTCAGAATTTCCCTTACGAGAGTCGACAAGACGTTGGGCATCGTACCGCTTGCGGTTCTTACCTACGTCAGTTCGGAAGGCACGCTTTACGTTGACGTATCGCACTTCTTCCAGAAACAAAACGCGGGTAATAACAAGAACCTCGGTATGCTCAAAATCACGGGAGTAAACGTGCTTGACCTTATCAACGGACTTCTCACGGGCGAAGGCTCGGCGACTTCCGTTGCGCTCGGTTCGTCCGACGCGTGGGTTGAAGACGAACAACAACCGTACACCTACGTATATTACGAAGCAAACGCCATTAACTCCGCTGCGCCTGCAAAGTTCGTGAAAGTCGCACAGTTGAACGATAAAGACGAGCCGAGAATGGTTTACAGAAACTACACCGGCACTATCGTCGACTATAAGACGGAAAGCGGCGACATATTGTTCGTACGCGACCGCACCAACAAGGATGGCTACACGCTGCTCAGCGCGGAAAACGCAGAAAAGTTCAGCCACAAGGCGAAATACACGCACGAACAGGCGATGACTTATACGAAACTTACCGACTTGTACGTAAAGGTCGGGGAAGATTACGTATTGGCGGCAGGCGATGCGGACGTAACCGCGACTGCGCTTTACAAGAGAGTCATTGGCAATTACGTAAAGATTACGGACGGAGAAGCCGTTAACGCAGAAGACAGATACGAACAAAACGCCGACGGCACGTACACGCAGAACGCAAACGGCACCTTCAAAGCGGTTTACAAATTCGTGGAAGTTGCAAGCGGCAGCAAGTGGTATATCGAAGAATACAATTCGGAAACCTGCAAGTACGAATATAACGAATACGTCGCAGGTAACCCCAACCACAACGCACCCAAACTTTATCACTACGACGAAACCGCGAAGAAGTACGCAGAAGGCGCAGGCGAAGGCGGCGCGAAGTCGTACGTCAAAGTGCCCGTTTACAGCATTTCGGCGGTCTGGGCTGATCTCAGAAACTACGGTATCGCCGACAACGTTGCGGGTTACGACGTGGCAAGCAACGCAAAAGTCAATATCACGGGCAAAGCGATGCTCGGTCTTATCGGCGGACTTATGGACAAAGCAGGTCTTGAAGACATTCTCGACGCATTGCTCGTAAGCGTCCATGCAACGAAAGATCCGTTCATCTTCGGCGCGGATATCGGCATCCTTGACGTTTACAACGATCACAAACTTGCGCTCAACGTAGGCTTGAACATTTTAGGGTTTGACTTTGAAAAGAGAGAAGGCGCGGGCAACACCGACGGCAGTTATCTTGAATTCCTCGACGCCGAAAACACGATTTCGTTCAGACCCGCAAACGCGAATAATTATCGTCAATTTGCCGACGTCGACCTTAACCGTATTCTCTCCGCATCGGAAATCATGGACGTCCTTGTCGACAGCCTTGACTTCGGTAAGAGCGGAAAGATTTATCTGAACCTGTCGCTTGACGCGGATTCGTTCGCAAAAGACACCGGCGACAACTTCGTCCCGTGGGAAAAATACTTTGCGGCACTTCTCGGACTTAACCAAAACAGCGCAAGGGTATTGTATCAGGTGCTCTTCCCCGAATCCGAACTTGACGGAAATGGCAATTTCAGCATCGACATTGCGGCGGCAATCGACGTGAAGAAACTGCTTGGCGGACTTATCGCAGGCACAGGTCTGAACCTTGAAGGCACGGAAATTCGCATTACGATCAATTCCGATACGATGTTGTTCTCGGAAGATTCGCGCAAAGACGGCAGCAAGATTGTCATCACCGCAATCGGTGAGGCGGACGGCATTTTGTCGGTCTTTATCGACAACAGCGGATACCGCGGAAAGGGCAAACACGTCGCAAGACTTGACCTGAACGCAATCCTCGGAACGGCGACGTCCAGCGCGGCATACGCAAGCGCAAACGAGAATACGGGACTTATCCCCGAAAAGATCTTCGGCGTTCTGAACGCGCTCCTTGGCGAAGTACGTCTGGGCGGCGGCAAGATCTCGGTCGTTTTAAGAGAAAACTTCATCGGCGCACTTCTGAATACTTTGGTCGGCACGGATATTACGGAACAACAATCCCTTGTAAAGGGCGAAATCTATATCGACCTCAGAAACCTGGAAGTCGGCATCGAAATGATTCTCGGCGACGACAACTACGTTTCGGAAGGAGAACGCGACTTCTATATCGGACTCAGAATCGGCGGCATCAACCTGACTGCTCCCGACGGATTCGATATGACCGAATACACCTTCATCAAGAAGGCGGAACGCGCGAACTTCAAGAACATTAAACAACTGAAACTGGATATCAACTTTGAATCGGAATGGTATTACGAAGCGACCAATAAGACGGATGGCTTCGATATCAGTCCTGTCGTCGATATCCTTGAAACCATATTGAAGAAGAAACTCTTCCCCGACAGATTGTTGCAAGTCCTCGTAAAAGACGACAAGATTGACGCCGTTTACGCCACTGCGATAAGCGCGCACATCGACCTTGCGGACTTCAACAATATGAAACTTTCTGTTGAAATTTTCAAGTCGACCAGCGAAGAGCCCGAAAGAGAACTTAAACTCGGCGTGTACCTTGACGGACAAAGCGTTTACGTTGATTTGTCGGGTTGGGGACTTCCCAAGATCAAACTTGGCGGTCTGAACCTTGGCAACACTATCAACGACGCATTGTTGCCGCTGCTTGATCAGTACCTTGTCGGCGACGACAATAAACGCGGCGGCGCGACGGCTGCTCTTGCAAGCAGCTACGTCGGAGACTACGACAAGAACCATATCGAGTATTCGGACTTCGTCGAAGCGGCAGAAGGCAAATATGTGCTTGTCTATAAGGAAAGCAGCAGCGGCGGATACGTACTTGTCGACGGCAAATACGTGAAGTACAACGCAAAAGAACATGCAGGCGCAACCCGCTACGCAAGAAACGTTGAAGAATACGACGCAGCGAACGAGGCGCATCAGAACGTAACCCGTTACAACGTGAATAAGGGCGCGTTCAGAACAAGCTGGGGCAAGGTATTGTTCCCCGTTGCGTACGAAGAAGACGAAAACGGCGGATACGTCCTTATCGACGGCAAATACGTGCCGTACAACGCAGGAGAACACGCAGGACAAAGCGTTATAATGAAGTTTCTGGCAACAAACCGTACATTTCGTTGCTTCTTGCAAACAACCGCTTCGGTTTCGGCATCAACGCAGACCTTATCAACAGCCTGCTTGAAACCATTCTGGGCGCGTTGAACCTTGATATTCAACTTCCCGATTTCGGCGACGCAGTCCTGCTGTTCGATTCCAGAAAAGATTTGAACGGCGACGGTTACGCCGACACGCAACTTGACCTTGCGGTGCAAGTCAACGACAATCTCTACTTCGGATTCCGCACGACGAATCTTGAAATCACGGGCAACTCCACCAAAGTAAGCCATGCCGAAACAAGATATGCGGAAGTCGTAACGAGCCACAAAGACGAATTCGTCACCGTATACGACATTGAAAAAGGCGAAATCGGTCTTGAAACGGTTGCGCTTGGCTTCAACGTACAGATAAGACAAAACTGCGTCGACAACGGACAAAGCGACTTCGAGAAATACCTCGGCGTACTGCTTAAATCGCTTTTAGGCATCAACAACTTCGAGTTGAACCTGCCGTCAAGTGGCGAAATCGGTTGCGACATTGACCTGAGAGTATCCCTGAACCTTGCAAACCTTGTCAAAGCATTGCAGGGCGGCAACGTTGACTGGTGGAGCGATATCGAGTTGTACCTTGACCTGAAACCCTTGGGCTACGGCTCGTTGCTCACGATGTATAAACAGAAAGGCGACGCGGACGTTTACGCAGACCTTTCGGGCTTGTCCTTGTTCAAGGTCAAGATCATCGGTTTGCAGAGCCTTATCGGCGGACTTGTATCGGCGTCGGCAACCGCTCTTGCAAGCGGCGATAACGAAGTCGCGATTGCATCCGCATCGGGCGATATTGCAAAACTTACCATTATCCCGGGCAAAGTGGGCTTCACCGTCGAAATCGGCTGGGGCTTCATCGAAGGACTTCTGACGAGCCTGCTTGGCGATACGTTGCACGTGGCGGACGGCACAGGCGAACTTGCGGGTTACAAGACCATCACCATCGGTGAAGGCGCAACCGCAACGGTCATTCCTTTGCCGAAGATGAATAACGACAGAGCATTGTCGCTTTCCATCAACCATGCGTCTGCAATGTACAACAGATCCTTGGAAATCGACCTTAGACTCGGCTTCAACAAGAGCGACGAAAGCGCGGTCAACCTGAAAATCCACAACTTCGTGCTTACAAGCGGAGAAGAAAAGTCGGCAAGGTACATCAGGTTCGGCGCGACAAAGGGCAAGATTAACGAGGCCGGCACAGGCAACGGCGTACTTGACGCAATCAACGGCACCAATGCAAACGCGTTCTCCGGACTTGTGTTAAGCGACGCGAAAGGCATCAGCCTTGTGAATATCCTGACCGCGGTGATTAAGGGTATCGACCCCGACATCAGCATCTCGTGGAAAAAGAATACAAACCATTACTATACGAATAGCAGTAGAGAAAGCTACAACTCTAAACAATACGCAACAATCGAATTGTCGCGTACAGACAAAAAATCTGAGCACATGACCGGCGGCGTCAAGACTTACGCAGGTAAGTTCCAGGCTTATATCAACAATGATAAGAACCGTGAAATCGGCGCATGGCTGTTCAACAACCAGTTGTACATCGATATAACGCAGACGCTTGACGTCACGTTGGCAATCGGCGCATTGAGAAAGATGAAGGTTGCGGACCTTGACATTCTGGGACTCCTTGGCGGGCTTGGCTCGGCATCGGCAACAAACGCCATGGCAAGCGACGGCGCAACCACCGAAAAGAGCCTGAAAGATACGGTATCCGGATTTGTCAAAGGCGTTCAGGTCAACTGGTGGAACAACCAGTCGGTCGCAGGAAATCCTGTCGGCGACAAAGCGATTACGACAATCCGCGTCGACCTTAACGGGAAAGGACTTAACAACATTCTTGCAAATCTTTACTACCTGCTTTACGGTATGTACGACACGAACGCTCCCGCCGCGGAACTGTTCAGCGAAGAAGCGTTGTATCAGATGGTTTACACCGAAGGTCAGGACGTAACGCTGAAAGACGGCACGGTTGTGAAGAGCGTGAACGCTCACGGAAAATGCGTGTTCTATCTGCAAACGTTTGCGTCGAATATGATCGGCGAAATGGCAGGCATTCTTAAAAACATGCTTAAACCCGGCGGATCGTTCGGCGACGTTCTGAGAGAAATCCTTGGCAGATTGCTGCCGCTTCCGAAACTTGACGAAGCCGAAACGGAAGACCGAGTTACGTCGAAATCGTAATCGACAAGAACCGTCTTGCAAGCGGAAAGGGCGTTCTTAAACAAATCGCACTGGTGATTAACAAGGAGCGCACCGAAAACAACGGCACCACGATAACGGAGGTTGGCAACAACGACGACACTGCGGAAATCGTCATCAACCTTGACAGCAACGTGACGTTGCGCTCGGTATCGGCGGTAAGAGACTACAACACCAACAGCACGAGGCCCAACGAAGACTCCGGCAAGACCATAAACGTCGCGAACCCGTTCGATCCTGTCGAACTCACGACGGCGGCATTGAAATCAGCTGGTCTCCTTGACAGAGTCGCGGCAGACTTCTATGGTATTTCGGAATACGATTCGAAATCCGAAAAAGGTCAAAATGACTCTTACGCGGAACTCGGCGGAACGCCCATCGTCTGGGATACGTCGACAGCAAAACTCATTCCGGGCGAAGAAAGCGAAATCTGGGGCTATGCGCTTAACTACAAAGTGCAGAAAGTCAAAGTCAAAGTAAGCAACAGCACGGGCTTCCTGCGTCTGTTCGGTTACTTCAAGGCGGACGGCACGACGTTTGTCGAAACCAACAAGATTACGGTTGATCCGACCAAAGATCCGACGGGTACAGACAATATTTCGGCAGGCTTGCCCAGAATTATCGTAATCATGAGAAGGGACGGCGAATTGCAAGTTCTGTCCAGAGATTACGACAAGGATAAGCCCGGCACCGTCAATATCAACGGCACCGATTACACCGTCGACGGCAAGTTCAACTGGATTGACGAAGACACCGTCGAAGAAGGTGCAACGGTTGAAAAACTGTTCTGGTATCAGGTCGGTTACAGCTCTCGTATCCAGAAGAGCATAAAGGTCAAGTACAACAACGTCGATATCGTTTCGGGAAGCTTGCCGAACGACGACAAATTCGGAATTCTGAACGGCGGCACGGCATTTGACTTCACGCCCGCAAACTTCGATATCGTCGGCAACATCGGACTCCCGTCCATTAAGGCAAGCGAAACGTTCACGAAGAACGGCGACAAGTTCTCATACGTCGGATTTGACGGCAGCACGTACGAGTTCACCCCGGGCACCGCGCCTACGGATGAAACCGGACTTGCGGAATGGAATAAGCATACGCTTGGCGGCAACGGAACGTTCACAAGGTCGTTCAACGGCAACGTACTCCAAAACGGCACGTACACCTACGTCGCTGCGGAAAGCGCGGCGGCAGGCTTGCTTGACAGCCTTGGCGGACTCTTCGGCGGAAGCGGCGCGAATACGGATAACGGCAAGTACGCTCTCACGGTAACCGATACGAGTTACACCGGACTTAAAGAAATCACCGTAAAACTCGGTACGGGTAAGACGACAACCGTCGACGTGATCGAGTGGAACTACGACGACTTCAAGTACGATATGAGAAAACCGCAAAACGGCGCAAGCGGAAGAATCGTTGCGGTCATCAACAAGTACGAAATCAAACGTACGACAGGCCTGGTCGAAAAGACGGAAGTCGTGAACAGCAAACAAAAAATCAGGCTCGACGTCGGTATCACGCAAGAATCGCTCAGCGCGCTTGCGGGCGGCGACCTTAAATTCAACCAGTACGAAGACGCGTTCGTATTAAGCGCGACGGGCGACTACGTCCTCGAAACAAGAGACGCGTTCATCCCGTACGACGAGACTTTGCACAAAGACAAGAAGCAATATGCGCTTGTTGAAGGCAAGTACGTTGACGCGTCAAAGGCTCCGGCGGACAACACCGCAAGATACGTCGAAGGCAAAGTTACCGGCTACGTTTACGACAAGTACGTGAAAGGCGTAAGCACCGCAGACAACAGGTATGCGATCAATATCTTCGACGCGGAAGAACTTTACGTCAAAGTAAAACATTCAAGGATTACTTCCGAGACGCAACAGTTCCACGTCGACGACTTCAAGTTCTATACCGACACGTTCGCGGCAATCGACACCGCGCAGACTCCGTTCACGATGTTCGTCGTGCCGGAGCTCGGCGTCAAGACGGAACGTAATATCACCGTGAAAGCGTTGTACGACGTAAACGGCGCGTACGAACAAATCTTTGACATCAAAGTCGTCGTAACGCCCAAGATCGCAACCAAGGTCGTGTTGCTTATCGATAACGACCAAGTGATTGACAGAACATATCTTGAATCGACCGCGGAAGTCACCGTTTACTACAAGGACGGCACCGAAAAACAAGGGCTTGCAAAAGACCTTATCCGCCTGACCGACAGCGAAATCGAGAAGATTGCAAACGCGAAAGATCATCTCGGCATAACTTACGGCACGGCAAGCGTGTTCAAGAAGGGCAGATACGAGCTTATCGCGGCGGGCGAAACGTACGACGGACAAAGATTCAACCTTGTCGACGGCAACTTCGTCGAAGCGACGGACGGCGCGTACAAGTTCGTTGAAGACGAAACATTCGTCCAGAACGGCGTAACGTTCGAAATCAGAGTGTTCAGCAAAAACTGAATAAATCAAAATTAAAATCGGCTCCCGAAAGGGAGCTGATTTTATGTCCGAAACGCTTTAATATTTCTTACGATTGTGATAGAATAAGGCTATGAATTTTGAAATCACGGGATTAAACGCGCTTATGCTCGTCGCGCTGTGCCTGCCCGGTTTTTTCCTGACAAAGGCAAACGTGCTGAAAGAAGAACACATCAAAGGTTTTGCGGTGTTCCTTTTGTACGTGTGCAGCCCCGCGCTGTCGATATACAGTTTCCAGCAGGCGGAGTGCAACAGGGAAATCCTGATAAACATCGGCATACTTTTGCTTGTTACGACGTTTATGCAGGTGCTGATAATGGGCATAGGCTTCCTTATCAACATAAAAACTTATAAAATCGACGGGGCGTCGCGCGTGGCGACCGTTGCGGCGGCGTTCGGAAACGTCGGATTTTTCGGCGTTCCCATATTGCAGGCGTTGCTTCCCGACCATCCCGAAGCCATCGTTTACAGCGCGGTCATGAGCGTCATGATGAACCTTATCGGCTGGACTCTCGGTATGTTTATGATGAGCGGCGACAAAAAACACGTTTCCGTCAAAAACTTCCTGATAAATCCGACGACGCTGTGTCTGTTGATTGCGTTGCCGCTGTTTTTCACAAACACGTCGTTCCCGAAGCCCGTCATGAACTTTGTGGAGTTCTTCTCAAAAATGTCCACGCCCACGGCAATGACCGTGCTTGGTATGCGGCTGGCTTTCGTGAAGTTCAGGGATTTGCTGGATTACAGGCAAGTCGTCGCGATTTTTCTGAAACTTATCGCGTTGCCGCTTATAACGTTCGGGATAATGTACGCGCTGCCTGTCGACGAAACGTTGAAATCTCAACGTATATTCTGTCGTGCATGCCGCCCGCGGCAATCACCTTAAACTTTGCCGAGCTTTCAAATACGTCCCCGAAAACCGCCGCGAATATCGTCGTTGTCGGGAGTCTGCTTGTCGCGATAACGCTGCCGGTATTGTTGCTTATTGCATAGAAAATTATTGAAAAGTCTGAAACGTTGTGATATAATATATTAAAACGAAAATAAGGAGTCTTATTATGGCATTCAATTTTATAAAAAGACAACTCTTGAAGGTTATCGAATGGACAGACGATACTCAAAATACCATTTTGTATCGTTTTGACGTCCCCGACAGATACGCGATTATGCGCGGCTCGCAGCTGACCGTCAGAGAATCGCAGGTTTGCATCTTCGTCGTGGAAGGCAAAATCGCCGACGTTTTCACGCCCGGCAGATATAAACTCGACACCGAAAACCTGCCCGTTCTTACGGCGTTGTACAGCTGGAAATACGCCTTTGAAACCCCGTATACCGGCGAAGTCTATTTCGTGAATACCAAACAATTCACAAATCAGAAATGGGGCACTTCCAATCCCATTATGATGAGAGATAAGGACTTTGGCGTTATCCGTCTGAGAGGCTACGGCATTTACAGCTATAAGGTTGAAGACGCGGTCAAACTCATGCGCGAACTTTCCGGCACGAACCAACAATTCCTGACCGAAAACATCGCCGACCAATTAAGGAAAATGATTTTGTCGACGGTCACCGACGTCATCGCCGAATCGGGCATTGCCGCGCTGGATCTTGCAACGCAGTACGACGAACTGTCCGGCTCCACGAAAGACAGACTTGCCGACAAATTCACCGAATACGGCTTCAAACTTATTGATTTCTATATCGAAAATCTTTCGCTTCCCGAAGAAGTCGAAAAGACTTTGGATACCCGCACGTCGATGGGCGTTCTGGGCGACAAGATGGGCACGTTCACCCAGTATCAGGCGGCGCACGCTATGCGTGAAGCGGCAAACAATCAGGGCGCGGGCGGCTCGCTGGCAGGCGCAGGCATCGGTCTCGGCGCGGGACTTTCGATGGCAGGCGTTTTCAGCGAAGCGTTGAAGGGCGCAAAAGACGCTCCTGCGGAAGCAAAAGCCAACACCGTAAAATGCACCAAATGCGGCGCGGACGTGAAAGCAGGCAGTAAATTCTGCCCCGAATGCGGCAACAAAATGGCGGAAAGCAGATTCTGCCCCGAATGCGGCGCAAAAGTCGGCGCAAACGCAAAATTCTGCCCGGAATGCGGCAAAAAACTTAACTGATTGACACACGATGCAAGGCAAAAAGGCTGACAAAAAAGTTGATTCGACCGACGTCGTAAAGTGCAAACTTGCGGCGCGGATATGTACTTCGATATCGCGTCGGGCAAACTCAGATGCCCGTACTGCGATAACACCGTCGAGGCGAAAGCCAACGTTTTCGAGAACGAACACAACGTCGACGGCTTTGACGAAAGCAAACTTCGCCACGAAGACGGAGTCATTACTTATCAATGCCCGAACTGCCACGCAAAGTGCGAAATGCACGGCGTTTTCGACACGTCGGCAAAATGTCCGTTCTGCGGCGCGACCAACGTCTTAAAGGTTGACGATATCCCGGGACTTGCTCCCGACGCGATTCTTCCGTTTAGGATTACGCGCGACGTAGCGTCACAAAACGCACTTAAATGGATAAAAAAGAAACTTTATGCGCCGATTAAGCTGAAAAAGAGTTTCAAGCCCGAAATCTGAACAGCGTATATTCGCCGACGTTCAGCTTTGACAGCGATACTTTCAGCACTTACAACGGGCGCCTTGGCGAATATTATACCGTGACCGTCGGCAGCGGCAAAGACCGCCGTACCGAAACCCGCACGAGATACTTCGTCGTCAGCGGCACGTATTCGCAATTCTTCAACGACATTCTTATCGAGGTCAGCCCGAAACTTTCGCAAAAGGAATTTGAAAAGGTCGGCGGGTTCGATACCGATAACGCGGTCGAGTACACGTCGGAATATATCGCTGGACATTCGTCCGAAAGATACGATACGAGCGTCAACGACGCTTACGGCGCGGCAAAAGAAAAAATGAACGCCCGTATCAAAAGCGCGATTTTGTCGCAGTATCATTACGACGTGGTCGATTACCTCCACATCGACACGAGTTTCAACGACAGCACTTTCAAGTATATCCTTGTGCCTTTGTGGTGCAGCGGTTTCAAATACCGCGATAAGATTTACAACTATTTCGTAAACGGAAGGACGGGAAGAGCGGGCGGCAAAACGCCGATTTCCGTCTGGAAGGTTGCGCTCACGGTGGTTATTATCGCCGCCGTCATCGTCGGCGCGTATTTCGGCTTGAAAAGCGCCGGCATAATCTGAAAATTTTTTAACGAGGTGAATATAATGATTATTACTCCCGATACTTTAATTGGCGACATCATCGAAGGCGACGTTAATATCGAAGCCGTTGCAAACGTTCTCACAAGCGTTGGTATGCATTGCCTGGGCTGTGCAATCGCTCACGGCGAAACGGTCGGCGAGGCGGCAGAAGTCCACAACGTCGACGTAAACGAACTCATCGCGCGCCTTAACGAAGCGGCAAAAAAATAATGGCTGAATCGAAAGATATCAAAGACAGGCTGTATGAACTCAGGACGTTTTCCGATATTTCCACGGCGGAAATGGCGGAAAAACTCGGCGTGACCGAAAACGAATATATCGCGTTTGAAAACGGCGAGGACGAAGCGCCGATATGGCTTGTTTACAAATTCGCGTCGATCGTCGATATCGAGCCGTCCTTTATCTTCACGGGGAAACAACCCACGAAAAAGTACGCCGCGGCAGTTTACGAAAATAAGGGCGAACGCGTCGAAAGGTACCCCGGGTATTCTTTCACGTCGCTTGCCGCCGATTTTCAGAACAAGCAGATGAAACCTATGCTTGTCGATATTTCCCCCACAGACAAGCCCGAGCTCGTGTGTCACGCCGGGCAGGAATTCAATTACGTTCTCGAAGGGCTTTTGAGAGTGGTTGTCGGCGACGAGGAGTTTTACCTGCATAAGGGCGACAGTTTGTATTTCGATCCGTCGCTTCCGCACGCGCAGATGGCAATGGGCGACAAGCCCGCAAGATTTATCACCGTTATCAACGAGTAAAAATTACGACTTGTAATAAAAGTAAACCGCCAAAAAGGCGGTTTATTTTTGTTTTAATGAAAACAACCCAAGCCGAATACCGCGTACTAACGAATCGACTGGAATTTCGGCATAGACACCACTTTTCAGGTTTGTCAGAATAACAAAGTCGTTGAAATTTTTGCTCGCTTCAAACATTTTTCCGTCGCAAAAGCAAACGTAATAATCGCCGGTTGCAAGCATTTGTAAAAGTTGCCGCCTTATTTCGCATAAGGAAAAATTGATAATTATTTGATTTTTTTGATTATAAAACTTAATCATATTAAACATTATAGATTAGAAATATTAATAATTCAAGACATTAAATTAAAAAACTTGATAATTATTAGTAGGAAATACGCTTATGATTAAGTTATCTGAATTAAGAAACGAAAAAGGGCTGACGCAAAGAGAAATCGCAAAGATTTTCAACGTAAGTCAGGGCACGTACAACAACTGGGAAAACGGCAAAACTCAGCCGTCGATTGAGCAACTTGTGACGATTGCGGATTTCTTTGGCGTTAGCATCGACTATCTTGTCGGGAGAGAGGGCGAAGACGGCATTATCGCAAGCGCGAAGGACGACCGAATAAATCTTTCGGACAAGTCGCGCGACGCTCTTTACGAGTTTTTGAAAACCATATCCGACAAAAAATAATTGACCGCCTTACGGCGGTTTGTTTTTATAAAAATATTGTTTTGTAACAATTCATTATTTTCTGTTGGCAAAGAAAGAAAAAAGTGCGATACTATAATCAGAAATAATTAAGGTGAATTATGATTTTATCGATCGGAGAAATACTTGCGGATTTAATCGGCGAAAAAAACGACGGCGCATTGACGTTCAGAGCGTTTTGCGGAGGCGCGCCGTTCAACCTTGCCGTTAACACAAAACAAAGCGGCGCGACAGTCGGGTTCGTCGGGCGCGTCGGAAGCGACGTAATCGGTCGCTTTGTCACGGCGGAGGCAGAAAAAGCAAACCTTGACAGCCTTGACATTCAGACGGACGAAAAACGCAACACGACGATTGCTTTCGTGACTCTTATGAACGGCGAAAGGGATTTTGCGTTCAATCGCCACGACACCGCCGATTTTAATATCGACTTTGACAAAATCGACTTTGCAAAGTACGAAAACCTTAATATCGTGCATTTGGGCTCGCTTATGCTGTCGGAAGAAAAAGGGCGCGCGTTTGCAAAAAGAGTTGCCGACAAAACGAAAGAAATCGGCGCGAAACTCAGTTTTGACGTGAATTTCAGAAAAGATATTTTCCGTGATTTCGACGCCGCAAAAAGGGCGTACGAGCCGTTTGTAAAACGTGCGGATATCGTCAAATTTTCGGAAGACGAACTACTTGACTTCACGGGAATTTCCGGGATTGACGCTGCGGCGGAGTCGCTGTGCGACAAAGACAAACTGATTCTCGTGACGCTTGGAAAGAACGGCAGCGCGTATTATTTCAACGGCGAAAAGGGCGTTGTACCAAGCGAATATAAATGCAGGAGCGTTGACACGACGGGTGCTGGCGACGCGTTTTTCGGGGCGTTTCTTGCGGCAATCGAAAACAAAAAACCGACAAAAGAAAACATTGTTTCGGCAATGCGAAAGGGCAACGAAAAGGGCGCGAAAACGACAGAATTTTTTGGTGCGATAAAGTTATGAACGACATTAAAGACATAGTAACAAAACCGATATTTTTTGAAAGAAACAGAGTTTATCGTATATATCACGGCGGTAAACCTTTCAAAGCGTTGTTTGACGACGGATACGACGACGGCACCGACAATATGTTTCCCGAAGAATGGGTAGCAAGCAAAGTGCGTGCGATCAATCCGAAATACTTCGGCGCGCGCGACGGCGTGTCCAAAGTAAAAGGAACGGGGGTTTTCTTTGACGACCTGTTGAAAGAGCATAGTGCGGAACTTCTCGGGCACCGCAAATACGACTGTCTTGTGAAGTTTCTGGACAGCGCGACAAGGCTGCCTTTTCAGGTGCATCCCACGAAAGAGTTTTCAAAAAAACACTTTAATTCCGAATATGGCAAAACCGAAGCGTGGCTTGTCATCGCGACTCGTCCCGGCGCAAAACTTTATTTCGGTTTTAAGGACAAAATCACGAAAGAAGAGTTAAGCGCACTCGAAGAACGCAGCGAAACCGAAAAAGACATAATGGGCAATTTGCTTTCCGGCGTGGACGTGCAGGTCGGGGATTTGTGGCTTATCCGCGCGGGGCTGATTCACGCAATCGGCGCGGGTTGCACGATTATTGAAGTGCAGGAGCCCACGGATTTTACAATTCAGCCCGAGCGGTGGTGCGGCGATTATCACATAAGTTACGACGAAGAATTTATCGGGCTTCAAAAGGACGTCGCGCTTGACGCGATAAACTACGATATTTACGGCGCCGCCGCAAAAGAGTTTGCAAAAGTATCGCCGAAAGTCGTCGTCGATACCGAAAATTATAAAAAGGAAATCCTTATCGGATATGACGATACGCCGTGCTTTCAGGAAATCCGCCATACGATAAAAAACGGCGGTAATTTCATTACGGAATTTGCGCCCGCGGTTTATATCTGCCTTGAAGGCAACGCGAAAATTGTCGGCGAAAACTATGAAAAAGACGTGCGCCGCGGCGATTATTTTTATCTGCCTTTTATTGCGGAAGGGAAATTCAGAATCACGACCGACACCGAAGCCGTGTTTATCGAGTGTCTTCCGAGCAAACAAGATTAAAAAAATCCGACGATATGAAAATCCGCCTTTCGGGCGGATTTTATAATATCCTTACGAAAAGGCAGCCGATGACCGCACCGAAAAAGGACGCGACAAGGGAAATGGGAATGGCGAAGCGCAGGTTTTTGACTTTTACCTTTGAAAAGTAAACGGCGCAAACGTAAAATATCGTTTCGCTGCTGCCGATGATGACGGCGGCGCATTTCCCGACGTAACTGTCCGCGCCGTAATCTTTGAAAATGTTTTCAAGAAGGGCGACGCTTCCCGCGCCGCTGAAAGGACGTAAAATCATGACTTCCGTCACTTCTTTTGGTATGCCGAAAAAGGCAAAAGGTTTTTCAAAAATCTTTGTGAGATATACGGTAAGTCCGCTTGTTTTAAACAGTTCGATAAGGATGAAAATCGCCGCAAGATAAGGGAACACGTCCTTGACAAGCGACATACTTTCTTTGCCGCCTTCGACAAAGGCATCATACACGTTTACGCGTTTTATCGCTGCAAAAAGTACCAATAAAACCAAAATTACGGGAATAACGTAATTCATTTGATAAATACCGCAACAAGCAGAACGCCGATAATCGTCGACGAAACGTCGATATTATCGACGGCAGAATTATCGCGGACGGGGCGGAGCTTCCATACTCCGTCATAAGGCTTAACACGGTAAGCGGCAGGAGTTGCAAAGAAGTTGCCGCAATCACCGTGAGCATTACCATATTTTTTGTCGCGACGCCCGATTTGTCGTCCATAAGATATATCGCGTCGATGCCGGCAGGCGTTGCCGCGTTTCCGAGCCCGAGCACGTTCGACGCAACGTTCAGGGTGATTAAATCGACCGCTTTTTCGCTTTCGTTTCTGAAAAGACGACGGGTAAGCGGACGGCAAAGTTTCGTGAGTTTTTTGTCAATGCCCGTCTTTTCCATAAGTTTCAGCACCGACGTCCACACGGCGTAAATCGCCAGCATTTTAAGCGACAGCGACACCGCGTTCGTCGCGCCGGCAAGCATAGACGCCGTAACTTCATCGGGCGAAGTCACGGAAATTATCACGACGGCGACGATAAAAATCAAAGTAAAGACGATGTTCACGTTTAATCGTATGCAAGAAGACGGGGAGTTATACTTTACAAAACGCATTATAAATTGTATAATGTACCGGAACTTATTATAAGGAGGGCTCATATGTCCGAAAAACAGAAATATTATATCACAACCGCAATCGCGTACACGTCGGGGAAGCCTCATATAGGCAACAGTTACGAAATCGTGTTGTCCGACGCAATCGCGCGCTTCAAACGTCGCGAAGGTTTTGACGTGTTCTTCCAGACCGGCACCGACGAACACGGTCAAAAAATCGAAGAAAAAGCCGAAAAGGCGGGTATGACTCCGCAAGCCTTCGTCGATATGGTTGCGGGGGAAATCAAAGACATCTATAAACTGCTTAACATTTCGTACGACAAATTCATTCGCACCACCGACAAGGATCACGAACGTCAGGTGCAGAAAATGTTCAGAAAAATGTACGAAACGGCGATATATACAAAGGCTCTTACAAGGGCTGGTACTGCACCCCTTGCGAGTCGTTCTGGACGGAAACGCAGCTTGTGGACGGCAAATGTCCCGACTGCGGCGGCGAAGTGAAAATGGCGGAAGAAGAAGCCTATTTCTTCAAAATGGGGAAATACGCCGACGCCCTTAAAAAATATTACGACGAACATCCGGAGTTTATCCTGCCCGCGCAAAGAAAAACCGAAATGGTCAACAACTTCATTAAGCCCGGATTGCAGGATCTGTGCGTGAGCCGCACTTCGTTCAAGTGGGGTATTCCCGTCGATTTCGATCCGAAACACGTCGTGTACGTATGGCTTGACGCGCTGACGAACTATATCACGGGGCTCGGCTACGACGTTGACGGCAACAGCGACGAAAAGTTCAAAAAATACTGGCCCGCCGACGTGCACGTCATCGGCAAGGATATCGTCAGATTCCACACCATTTACTGGCCGATTTTCCTGATGAGTCTGGGGCTTCCGCTGCCGAAACAGGTGTTCGGTCATCCGTGGCTTTTGCAGGACGGCGGAAAGATGAGCAAGTCGAAAGGCAACGTTATTTACGCCGACGACCTTGTCGGGTTTCGGCGTC
The DNA here is from genome assembly GCA_022009995.1 of Clostridiales bacterium. GTDB lineage: Bacteria > Bacillota > Clostridia > Christensenellales > CAG-917 > CAG-349. The sequence goes on along the minus strand of CP091734.1, from coordinate 342,130 downwards.
GACGCGGTAAGATATTTCCTGCTTGCCGAAATGCCGTATGAAACCGACGGTATCATCAACTGGGAGTGGATCACCGACAAAATCAACAACGACCTTGCCAACATTTACGGCAATCTCGTCAGCCGCACCGTCGCGATGAGCAACAAGTATTTCGGCGGCGTCCTTGAAAACGCAGGGGCGAAGGAAGACGTCGACGACGACCTTATCGCAACCGTTACGGGCGCATACGAAAAAGTGCGCGCAAAAATCAACGAATTCAAAATATCCGACGCGCTTTCCGAAATCTTTGTGATTTTCAAACGCGCAAACAAATATATCGACGAAACTATGCCGTGGGCGCTCGCCAAGGACGAGTCCAAGACCGCAAGGCTTAAAACGGTTTTGTATAACCTTGCCGAAAGTATAGTAATCGGCACGTCGCTGTTGGAACCGTTTATGCCGGATACCGCGGCAAAAGTAACGTCGTATTTCGGCACAACTGTGCGCGACTACGGCCGAATTGTCCGTTTCGGCGGCATTGAAAACGGCACGAAAGTCGTTGAAAATCCCGAAATTTTGTTCAGACGCCTTGACGTGAAAGAAGTCGTCGATAAGGCGCACGAAATGTACGAGGCAAGGAAAAAACCCGCTGCTCCCGAAGTGAAGGAAGAAGAAAAATCCGAAATAGACATCGACTATTTTGCGGGGCTCGATTTAAGAGTCGCGAAAGTCGTTGCGTGCGAAAAAGTGCCAAAAGCGGACAAACTTCTGCACCTTACCGTCGACGTCGGCGGCGTCGAGCGAAGCATCGTCAGCGGCATTGCAAAGTTCTATACGCCAGAAGAAATGGTCGGCAAAGAAGTGGTCATAATCGCAAATCTTAAACCCGTGAAACTTCGCGGCATCGACAGTCGGGGTATGATACTCTGCGCGTGCGGACAAGACGGAAAAGTTACGCTCGTTTCGCCCGAATCCGCCGTGGAAAGCGGCGCGGTCGTCAGATAATGCTCATCGACACGCACTGCCATCTTGACGACGAAAGGCTGCATCCGCTTGCCGAAAGCGTCATAAGCGATATGGCAAAAGACGGGCTGTATTGCGTCGTTACTTCGTCCAGCGATTACGCGTCGAGCGTGTGCAATTTCGCGCTTGCGACAAACAACCGCGACGTGTATGCGACCGTCGGGATTCATCCGCAGGAAGCGTCGGGGCGGACAACCGCGCAATACGACGAGTTTTGCAAGATGGCGGAAAACGAAAAAGTCGTCGCAATCGGCGAAGTCGGGCTTGATTATTATTACGAAAATTCCCCGCGGGAAATCCAGAAAACCGTGCTTGTCGAACAAATGGAACTCGCACATTTTTTGCGCCTTCCGCTTGTTTTTCACGTCAGGGACGCGTACGGCGATTTTTTCGATATCGTAAAAGATAATAAAAAACTCCTTGAATACGGCGGAACCGTGCATTGTTTCAGCGGCACGGCGGAATACGCAAAAAGCCTTTTGAAATACGACTTGTACTTCGGTTTCGACGGGCCGATTACCTATAAAAACGCAAGGCACTCGGTGGAGGCTGCGGCGGAAATACCCGTTGACAGACTGCTTGTCGAGACGGACAGCCCGTACCTTGCGCCGACGCCCCTTCGCGGCACGATAAACCTTCCGAAGAACGTCCGCCTTGTTGCCGAAAAACTTGCGACGATTAAAAATTTATCAATAAACGACATTGAAGAAATCACAACGAACAATGCAAAAAGATTGTTTAAGAAGATAAAATGAACACATTAACTTACGTTTACGACAACAAAATATACTTAAACCTTACCAATAAATGCAGTAATAACTGCGAATTTTGCATAAGGCATACCGGCGACGGAGTGCTGGATTATTATCTGTGGCTTGACAAAGAGCCGACCGCCGACGAAGTCATCGAAGACCTGAAAAAGTACGACCTTTCAAAGTATAAAGAAGCCGTGTTTTGCGGTTTCGGCGAGCCGCTGTACGCTTTCGACGTGTTGCTGAAAGTTGCAAAATGGCTCAAAGAACACGGTATGAAACCCGTCTTAACACGAACGGTCAGGCAGGGCTTATTTCGGGGCCTGATACGGCGATGAAACTCAAAGGACTTATTGACACCGTGTCGATAAGTCTGAATGCGTCCGACGCCGAAAAGTACAATAAAATCTGCCATTGCAAATTCAACGAAGAAGGGTTTTACGAAATGCTTCGTTTTGCGGTAAACTGCAAAAAAGAAGGTATCCGCACCGTTATGTCCGTCGTTGACGTCATCGGAAACGAAGAAATCGAAAAATGCCGCGCTGTAGCAAAACAGGCGGGCGTCGAGTTCAGAGTCAGGACGTACGTCCAAAGTTACGAACAATGAGAAAGATTAAGGATATTTTAATCGACAACGGTTTTCGGTTCAATCATAATCTCGGGCAAAATTTCATCACGGACAAAAATCTCCTCGATAAAATCGTGGAGCTTTCGGGCGTGGACGAAAACGACGTTGTTGTCGAAATAGGAACGGGCGCAGGCACGCTCACCCGCGCGATTGCCGAAAAAGTGAAAAAGGTGTATTCGTTCGAGGTTGACCGCGCGTTGAAGCCGGTGCTGGACGAAACGCTTTCGGGGCTTGATAACGTCGAAGTGATTTTCAAAGACGTTCTGAAAATGAAAGATAAGGAACTTATTGAAATCGTCGGCGAAAAATTCAAAGTCGTTGCGAATATTCCTTATTATATCACGACCGCGCTCGTAATGCGTTTTCTGGAAGAAGACGTACATCCGTCGGCGATAACCGTTATGGTACAAAAAGAAGTTGCCGACCGATTCGTCGCGAAACCCGCAACCGAGGATTACGGCGCGATTACAATGGCAATTTCCTTGTATGGCGACGCGAAAATCGTCGGGCAGGTTGACAAAAGTATGTTTTATCCTGTGCCGAAAGTTGACAGCAGCATCGTGCGAATCGACGTATACGATAAGTATGCGGGCGTCGACAAGAAAAAAGTCAACAAAACAATCAAGTGCGCGTTTATGATGAGAAGAAAAACGCTTTTGAACAATCTGACGGCGGTTTATCCCGTGCAAAAAGACGAGGCGGCGAAAATCCTTGAAAGCCTGAATATCGACTTAAAGGCGCGCGGCGAAACGCTGACTCTTGACCAAATTATCGAAATTTCCGATTTACTGTCAAAATGACACATAAAAACGCAATAAAATGTCAAAAAGACTGTCCTTGCGACAGTCTTTTGTTTTTGCTCTTTTTATGTCGGCTATTTGACCGACAAAATGCGGAAAAAACCTTGACTTTATTTTGCGCGCGCTATTATAATTGAATCATAGAAATTATATGAGGTGAAATTATGTCAAAAAACTCTTATCCGAAAGTTCCTTGGAGAACCGTTAAAGACCCCATTGCAGGTCATCCCAGAACCTACGAAAACGGCATAAAACTCGATTGGTACACGACGGAAGCCCCTGCCGGCAGTTATCGCAGCATTTTCAAGTGGGGCAATCCGAAAGAATATAAAGTTCCGAGCGAAGGAATGTTCAATTATATGATGAAAAAATTGGACTTCACGCCCGAGTTTGAACAGCAAGAAGAATTTCGGCGATTCTCCCGTGAAATACGAGATAAAGTCGCAACTTTCTGTTGAAGAACACAAGGCGCTTCTCGCATTTGTGGCGGGCGACGGCGCGGACGACGATTACACAAGGCTTCGCGTTGCATACGGTCAGACGATGATCGACCTTATGCGCCTTCGCGAAGGTATCGTTGAAAACGTGCCCGACCTCGTACTGTATCCCTCGACGACCGAACAAATCGAAAACATCGTAAAATACTGCGACGAGCACAAAATCGCGATTTACGTTTACAGCGGCGGTTCGTCCGTAACGCGCGGCGTCGAACCTACGGTAAAACGCTCGATCACGCTCGATCTCGGCAAAAACTTCAACAAAATCATTTCCGTCAACGAAATCAACGAAACCGTTACCGTGCAGCCCGGTATTTTCGGAACGGCGCTTGAAGCGTATCTCAACAATCCCGATAATTTCAAGTCGGGCAACGCTTACACCGTCGGTCATTTCCCGCAGTCGTTCGAGTATTCGACGGTCGGCGGCTGGGTAGTAACGCGCGGCGCGGGGCAGAACAGTTGCTATTACGGCAAGATCGAAGATCTTGTTCTCACTCAGCAATACGTTACTCCCGTCGGTACTTTCCGTACGGAACGCGCTCCCAGAAAAGCGACGGGCCCCGATATTAACCAGATTATGATGGGCAGCGAAGGCGCGTTCGGCATCCTTACCGAAGTTACGCTGAAACTCCACAGACGTTCCCGCGTGCAAAAACCTTTCTGCTATCTTTCGCGCGATTGGGACAGCGGCGTTGCGTTTATGCGCGACGTTATGCAGGCTGAACGCGGCGTACCTTCCGTATTCAGAATTTCCGACGGCGAAGAAAGCGACCTTGGTCTCAGAATGTACGGACTTGGCAAAATCGAAGGACTTTTGAAGACGTTCGGACTCGAACTCGGAAAATGCTGTCTTATCGTCGGTTTCTGCGACGGCGATCCCGATTATCAGCGAATGACGATAAGAAACGTCAAAAAGAACGCGAGAAAACATCATCTGACGTCGTTCCTGCCCGGTATCGTCGTGCCGAAATGGTCGTCGGGACGTTTCTCCGATCCCTATATGCGCGACAATTATCAGGACTTTGGCGTTATCATCGACACCCTTGAATGTGCAATGCCCTGGGACGAAGTCGATCACATTCACGACTACGTCAGAAAGTTCATTAAATCGCACCCCAACGTCATCTGCACCTGCCACATCTCGCACTGCTATCAGAACGGCGCAAACCTTTACTTCATCTGGATGCAGAAGGACGAGGGCATCGAAAAGTTCAAGGAGTTCCACAGCGGCGTGCTTAACGCGATTCAGGAATCGGGCGCAAGCATCAGCCACCACCACGGCATCGGCAAACTCTTCGCGCCGTACAACGCAAAACAACTCGGCGACGTTCAGATGGATATGCTGAAAGCTTTGAAACACCATTTCGATCCCAACGGTATTATGAATCCGGGCGGAACGCTCTGGCTTGACAAATAATAAAAAACAACGCGCCCCCTTCGCAAAACGCGAGGGGGGCTTTTTAATGAAATCACGTTGTGGTGAAATCACGGGGTGATGAAATCCGCCTTCGGCGGGTGAAATCTTGCTTACGCAGTATATGGATAGTTTAATAAACCGCTTTCGTAAGATTAAGAATAATCGGAAAATTGCATTATTGCAATCCTGTTTCAAAATCGCCTTTTTCAAAAAATCCCAAAAAGACCGTTTGTCGAAAAAATAGAAAACGAAATATTCTTATTATATTGACGCGCATACATACGCGAGCGCGTGCACGCGCGTATGCGCGCACGTTTCTATATATAGTGTTTCAAGGCAAAGTCTGTCCCGTTGACTTTGACAAATAAAAAGATATGTCAAAATATACAAAAAATTTAATTTTTTTGTAAAAAACACCCGTTTTTTGCTTGACGGAATAAAAAGATAAGGCTATAATTCGCAAATGTTGTTTACAAATGAACATTGAAAATTCAGTTGACGAAATCGCGGTAAGTTTTGATAACCGCACATCGCAAATCCCCTTACAACCCGTCGCCGGCGACAAACGCTGCGGCTCAGGATTTATCGGGAACAACGCGGGATTGTGCATTCAAAAACATTTTGAAAAAAGTTAAAAAAACTTTGAAAAATATTGCGAAAATCGTTGACAAGCGAATTTAGATATGGTAGTATGTAAACACTGTCGCCCGTGAAAGGCAACAGCAGCACATTGAAAATTGAAGATATGGAAAAGCGAATTAAGAAATTGTAGTGAATTAAAACACGAAATAAATTTCGACGTCAAATTCCAATTTACGCAAAGTAAATTTGTCAGACAAAGTCGGAACAGTCAAGATTGAACTTGAGAGTTTGATCCTGGCTCAGGACGAACGCTGGCGGCATGCCTTACACATGCAAGTCGAACGGACCTAGCAATAGGTTAGTGGCGAACGGGTGAGTAATACATGAGCAACCTGCCTCAAACAGGGGGATAACACCGGGAAACTGGTGCTAATACCGCATAAGACCACAGCGCGGCATCGCGCAGGGGTAAAAACGATTCAGTGGTTTGAGATGGGCTCATGTCCCATTAGCTAGTTGGTGAGATAACAGCCCACCAAGGCGACGATGGGTAGCCGACCTGAGAGGGTGATCGGCCACATTGGGACTGAGACACGGCCCAGACTCCTACGGGAGGCAGCAGTGGGGAATATTGGGCAATGGGCGAAAGCCTTACCCAGCAATGCCGCGTGAGTGAAGAAGGTCTTCGGATTGTAAAGCTCTTTGATCAGGGACGAACACAATGACGGTACCTGAAGAACAAGCCCCGGCTAACTACGTGCCAGCAGCCGCGGTAATACGTAGGGGGCAAGCGTTGTCCGGAATGACTGGGCGTAAAGGGTGTGTAGGCGGGCTCGCAAGTTGGATGTGTAATACCCAGAGCTTAACTCGGGTGCTGCATCTGAAACTACGAGTCTTGAGTGTCGGAGAGGTAAGTGGAATTCCTAGTGTAGCGGTGGAATGCGTAGATATTAGGAGGAACATCAGTGGCGAAGGCGACTTACTGGACGATAACTGACGCTGAGGCACGAAAGCGTGGGGAGCAAACAGGATTAGATACCCTGGTAGTCCACGCCGTAAACGATGGATACTAGATGTAGGAGGTATTGACTCCTTCTGCGTCGCAGCTAACGCAATAAGTATCCCGCCTGGGGAGTACGGCCGCAAGGTTGAAACTCAAAGGAATTGACGGGGACCCGCACAAGCAGCGGAGCATGTGGTTTAATTCGAAGCAACGCGAAGAACCTTACCAAGACTTGACATTGATTGCAAGCCATAGAGATATGGCCCTCCCTTCGGGGACATGAAACAGATGGTGCATGGTTGTCGTCAGCTCGTGTCGTGAGATGTTGGGTTAAGTCCCGCAACGAGCGCAACCCTCATAAATAGTTGCCAATATTAAGTTAGGAACTCTATTTAGACTGCCGTGGATAACACGGAGGAAGGTGGGGATGACGTCAAATCATCATGCCTCTTACGTCTTGGGCTACACACGTGCTACAATGGCTATTACAAAGAGCTGCAAACCCGTAAGGGCAAGCGAATCTCAAAAAGATAGTCTCAGTTCGGACTGTGGGCTGCAACCCGCCCACACGAAGTCGGAGTTGCTAGTAATCCCGAATCAGAATGTCGGGGTGAATGCGTTCCCGGGTCTTGTACACACTGCCCGTCACGCCATGGGAGTTGATAGTACCCAAAGTCGGTGAGCTAACCGCAAGGAGGCAGCCGCCTAAGGTAAGATCAGTAACTGGGGTGAAGTCGTAACAAGGTAGCCGTATCGGAAGGTGCGGCTGGATCACCTCCTTTTAAGGAGCAGATTTATCTGCTTTGGTCAACTTCGATCTTTCGGGATCGATGAGTCTACGGACTATAAAAAAAGGCACACAGGCCTAATGTAAATAACTGTATTCCTGCAATTATAATTCCTTTTCCACTTCGATTTCAATTGCACACTCACAACAGAGTAATGTACATTGACAACTGCATAAACTAAAATCAATCTAATTTTTTTGGATTGACGAGAGATTGAAAAATATCTAGAAGAAGAGTAATACACAATTCACGAAGATATTTTGCTGAGGACATTAAAACAAAAGTATCGAAAGATACAACCTTAATAGGTTTAAACGTATATGATTAAGCTATAAAGGGCGTAGGACGGATGCCTTGGCACCAAGCGCCGATGAAGGACGTGACAAGCTGCGATAAGCCACGGGGAGTTGCAAATGAACTTTGATCCGTGGATTTCCGAATGAGGAAACTCACATATGGTAATGCATATGTAACCATACATGAATACATAGTGTATGGTGGGGAACCCGGGGAACTGAAACATCTAAGTACCCGGAGGAAAAGAAAGAAAACAATCGATTTCCTGAGTAGTGGTGAGCGAAAGGGAAAGAGCCTAAACGTTTATATAGTGATATATAAACGGGTTACGGACCCCATAACGTACTGATTTGTAGTTGAACACAGTTGGAAAGCTGGGCGAAACAGAGTAACAGCCTCGTAGGCGAAACCGAAATCAGACCGGGGGTATCCAGAGTATCACAGGACACGAGAAATCCGGTGGGAAGACAGGAGGACCATCTCCTAAGGCTAAATACGACTTGGTGACCGATAGAGTATAGTACCGTGAGGGAAAGGTGAAAAGAACCCCGGGAGGGGAGTGAAAGAGAACCTGAAATCCTATGCTTACAAGCAGACATAGCACTACTTGAAAGTGTGATGTCGTACTTTTTGTAGAACGGGCCGGCGAGTTACGATGTGTAGCGAGGTTAAGTGATTAAGTCACGGAGCCGAAGCGAAAGCGAGTTTGAAATGAGCGATAGTTGCATGTCGTAGACCCGAAACCAGATGACCTATTCATGGACAGGTTGAAGCAGCGGTAAGACGCTGTGGAGGACCGAACCCACGTTCGTTGAAAAGACCGGGGATGAGCTGTGAATAGCGGAGAAATTCCAAACGAATCTGGAGATAGCTGGTTCTCCTCGAAATAGCTTTAGGGCTAGCCTCTCGTTAGTGTACCGAAGGTAGAGCACTGTATGAGCTAGGGGGCTTCACGGCTTACTGAACTCTAACAAACTTCGAATGACGGATACATGATGCGAGGGAGTCAGACAGTGTGAGATAAGTCTCATTGTCAAAAGGGAAACAGCCCAGACCTACAACTAAGGTCCCAAAGTACAAGTTAAGTGGTAAAGGATGTGTCGACGCTAAAACAACCAGGATGTTGGCTTAGAAGCAGCCACTCATTTAAAGAGTGCGTAATAGCTCACTGGTCGAGTATCGGTGCGCCGAAGATTATCGGGGCTAAAACTTGTCACCGAAGTTTAGGGATATGCGATTGCATATCGGTAGAGGAGCAATGTGTACGGGCAGAAGCTGTATCGAAAGGGGCAGTGGACTGTACACAAGAGAGAATGCCGGCATAAGTAGCGAGAGCAAAGTGAGAAACTTTGCCGTCGAAAGCCTTAGGTTTCCTGGGGAAGGTTCGTCCTCCCAGGGTAAGTCGGGACCTAAGCCGAGGCCGAAAGGCGTAGGTGATGGACAACAGGTAGATATTCCTGTACCACCGACAGTCGTTTAAATGAAGCAATGACACAGAAGGATAGTCAAACCGCGTTGATGGATATATGCGGCCAAATCATTAGGCTTATGTGTAGTGAAGTACGCACATAGTTAAGGCTGAGTGATGATGGGGAGTGAAAACTAGTAATGAAGTTGATGATTCCACGCTGGCGAGAAAAGTTGCTAAATATGACTGAAGGTGCCCGTACCGCAAACCGACACAGGTAGGTGAGGAGAAAATCCTAAGACGAGCGGGATAACCCATGTTAAGGAACTCTGCAAAATCACCCCGTAACTTAGGGAGAAGGGGTACCACGCAAGTGGTCGCAGTGAAGAGGCCCAAGCGACTGTTTACCAAAAACACAGGTCTCTGCTAAATCGTAAGATGAAGTATAGGGGCTGACGCCTGCCCAGTGCTGGAAGGTTAAGGGGATGTGTTAGCGCAAGCGAAGCACGGAACTTAAGCCCCAGTGAACGGCGGCCGTAACTATAACGGTCCTAAGGTAGCGAAATTCCTTGTCAGGTAAGTTCTGACCCGCACGAATGGCGTAACGATTTGGGCGCTGTCTCAACATGGGACCCGGCGAAATTGTAGTATACGTGAAGATGCGTATTACCCGCGACTGGACGGAAAGACCCCGTAGAGCTTTACTGTAGTCTGATATTGGATTTCGGTGATTTATGTACAGGATAGGTGGGAGACTTTGAAGCATAGGCGTCAGCTTATGTGGAGTCAACCTTGGGATACCACCCTTAAATTATTGAGGTTCTAACTTTGTGCCGTAATCCGGGCAGAGAACAGTGTCAGATGGGCAGTTTGACTGGGGCGGTCGCCTCCTAAAATGTAACGGAGGCGTCCAAAGGTTCCCTCAGGATGGTTGGAAATCATCCAAAGAGTATAAAGGCAGAAGGGAGCTTAACTGCGAGACAGACATGTCGAGCAGATACGAAAGTAGGGCTTAGTGATCCGGCGGTAGAGTATGGAATTGCCGTCGCTTAACGGATAAAAGTTACCTCGGGGATAACAGGCTTATCTCCCCCAAGAGTTCACATCGACGGGGAGGTTTGGCACCTCGATGTCGGCTCGTCACATCCTGGGGCTGTAGTAGGTCCCAAGGGTTCGGCTGTTCGCCGATTAAAGTGGCACGCGAGCTGGGTTCAGAACGTCGTGAGACAGTTCGGTCCCTATCCATCGTGGGCGTAGGATATTTGAGAGGATCTGCTCCTAGTACGAGAGGACCAGAGTGGACGCACCTATGGTGCACCTGTTGTCGCGCCAGCGGCACAGCAGGGTAGCGATGTGCGGATGGGATAAACGCTGAAAGCATCTAAGCGTGAAACCCACCTCAAGATTAGATATCCCATATCATAAGATAGTAAGACCCCTTGAAGACTACAAGGTTGATAGGTCGGAGGTGTAAGCACGGTAACGTGTTCAGCTGACCGATACTAATAGGTCGAGGGCTTAATCAAGAAATTGATGAAGTCATTATACAACAAAGTTTAAAACGCATTTAAGGTTACTATGAAATCCAATCTCAAGTTTATGCAGTTGTGAATGTGCATTAGAAACATTCAACCATTTCGGTGGCGATAGCGAAAGGGGTCCACCTGTTCTCATACCGAACACAGAAGTTAAGCCTTTCTACGCAGATGGTACTTGGCTGGACACGGCCCGGGAGAGTATGTAGCCGCCGAATTCCAAAAAAAGCACTTACATTTCGTAAGTGCTTTTTACTTTGTAAAAAACGCCAAAATCTTCGCCATTTTCAAAAATGCTCGCTTGTAGTACGCTCAGTACAACTTTGTTCGTATTTTTGAAAAACCATCAAAGATTTTGGCGTTTTCAGGAAGCTAAGTCAGGTTTGAGTTTTTATGATTATATGCTAATCGAAAATAAATACTATCAATCAATATTAACGTTAGGATAAATGAGGAAATAAGAAACGGGAAAACTGTGGCGGGAGTCACGGTTTTTTTTGTGCGAAAGTTGTTTGAAACAAATTAAAAGTATGGTAAAATCTAAATATGGTTATCGAAACGGGAAGGCTCAGAATCGTGCCGCTTGACGCGGATATGCTGGAAACGCTGTCGCGCGACGTAAAAGAATTTGAAAGAGAGTACGACGCGAAATACGACGGCGAAAGCATAAACGACGAATTGAAAAGCATACTCGGGCGGTGCGCGGAAGAAGTAAGGGAAGACAAGGATAACAAAGTCTTTCTGACAACGTGGCTTATCGAGCTGAAAGGCGTTGTCATCGGGAGCATCGGTTTCAAAGGTGTGCCGAAGGACGACGAAACGGAAATTGGGTTCGGTCTTAACAAAAAGTACGAAGGCAAAGGCTACATGACCGAAAGCGTGAAAGGGTTGCTGAAATTGGCGGCTCTGTTGGGCGTAAACCGAGTTTTTGCCGAAACAAGAAAGATAACGTAAAATCCGAAAAAGTCCTTGAAAGGTGCGGTTTTGACCTTATCGGCGACGGAAAACTCAAAAAGTGGGGAAAGAATCTTTAATTATGCAAGTTGACATTTACGATTTTGATAAGACGGTTGTGCCGTTTGACAGCGCGCTGAAATACTGGGGCTTTTGCATGGTGCACAATCCGTGGATCATACTGTTGCTGCCGTTTCAATTTATCTGGGGCATGATGATGCTGACGCATATCATATCCGTCCGCACGTGCAAGAAGGTGGCGTTTTTGTATATCCGCCTTATCAACAACGAAAAGAACGTGAAAAAGTATTGGGATAAGTACGAAATACGTTTACGACTGGTTCAAACCCGAAAACCGCAAACGCACGACGGTGCTTATCAGCGCAAGCCCGGACTTCCTAATTGAAGAAATCGCACGGCGAATGAATGTCGATTACGTCATCTGCACGACGCACGACAGAAAGCACGGAATTATGCGCTCCGAAGTGTGCCGCCACGCCGAAAAGGTCAGAAGGTTCAGGGAAGTGTTGCCCGACGCGGAAGTCATGGACGTTTACAGCGACAGCATTAAATCGGACAGATATATTTTCGCACTCGGTAAACGCGACTTCCTTGTAACAAAAGGGAAAATCGAAGAATTCAACCTGGACGAAAAACTGAAAGAAATGAATCTTACCTTATAAAACGAAAGCACCGCAACCGCGGTGCTTTATTTTTAATTTGAAGACGCGACGATAGCTTGCGTCAATTTTTGATAATTATATTCTTTTGCTTTTTTATAACAAAGGAAAACGTCGATAAGCGGCCATATCCCGAAAGTCAACCAACCGAGCAAGAGTTTTGCAACTCCGAGCCCGATGTCGCCGATATAAAACCTGTCAACACCGAGTCCGCCGAGAAAAATAGACAGAAGAATTACCGTAACGGGGGATTTTGTCTGTATTGCGATAATGCTCGGATACGCTTCGTCGGGGACGTTTTTCAAAGCTTGTTGCAAGGCAAGAGAAGTTCCGTCGGGGATATCTTTTGTAAACTGTGCCGTAATTGCGGCGATTTTTTCGTTTGTCATTTTATTTCCTCCCAAAGTGTATATAAATATTATATATCACCAAACGGTGAAATGTCAAGAATATGACACCATTCGGTGATATAGTGTGTTTATGTACAAGGAAAGATTCGCAAAAGTACTGAAAGAATATATCGGCGACAGAAGCATAAATCAGGTGGCGAAAGATATCGGCATACCCACGCAGACTTTGCACCGCTACGTCAACTGTCAGCGTGAAATCGGGCTTGAAAACCTTGTGAAGATTGCGGACTATTTCGACGCGTCGCTTGACGATATCGTAGGGCGGAAATAAAAAAACATAAACAAAAAAACCGAGGCAAACGCTTCGGTTTTTCCGTCTTCCAAAAAAAGTTAATTATTTGTCTTTGCCGCATCCGCAGCAGTCGCTTTCGGACTTGGTTGACGTAGCGCGGTTTGCGCTTGTAGCGGCTTTCTTGGAAGATGCCTTTTCCTTGGCATTCTGTCTGTTTTTCGCCATACAATCTCTCCTTTTATTTGGTACTTGTAGTATTTGCAAGAAAGGAAGATTATATACAGGTTGCGGATTTACATTTTTTAACAAATCAGCAATCGAAAAGCAGGCACAATATCTTGTCGGTTTTATTATTGACGTCCGTCCAGTCCATTGCAGGCGAATAAATTTTCTCGATGCCGATATGGGTAAGGCGGGCAAGGCGGATATTTGCGATTGCCTTGTCAACAAACGTGCGATGAAGGTCTTCTGCGGCGTCCAGGTCGGTACGAAGCGTCAAGGACACGGGCGCGTCCAAAGTTATTATTTCGTCGCATTTTTCAAATCTGTCAATATCCGCGATAACGACGTTTCCGACCTTAACCGCGTCAAAAAAGTCAGGCGAAAAAGGCGAGCGGAAAGCCGTATATTCCACGTCGTTTGCCGCCAAAGCGACAAAAGTTTTGTGATATAAAGCATAGTAATTTCGGGATATTCCGCGCGCACGCCGATCGTATATAAACCCTTGAAATCGTTGCTTAAAAAGTCGACGAAACCTTCGTCGGAAAGGGCCGCGACAAAGCGAGTTTCGCGCAATCCGTGTGATAGTTCGAGCGCGGCAAAAGTATCTTTTGCGGCACTTGCGACGGCGTTATTAAATGCGGCGGAAAGTTTTCTTTTATTATTTTCAAAAATCAAGTTTGCACAGTTAAGGTTGCAATACGCGTCGTTAAAGTATTGTTTCTTGCAGGATACTGCATATTTTATATCGTCTTTGTACGGGGCGATTTTCTTTTCGTCCGCCGCGTCGAGAAGATTGAACACAAAGCCCGTCACAAGCGGGATTTCCGCTTCCGCAACGTGCGGAGAAGTCCCGTCGATTACCGCAAAATTCTTTGACGGAACGAACACCGCGTCGAAAGACGATACGTCGCTGCTGCAACGATAAGTTTCCGTCATAAACCCGGCGTCGAGCGCGATCTCGTTGACCTTTTTCATTAACGTGGATTTCCCCGTCCCCGCGCCGCCTTTCAATATCACCGTCTTGCCGCGCGTAAGGTGCGAAAAGTCGCCGAAAAATCCGTATGCCGTATTGCTGCCTAAAAAATAAGTCTTGTTCATAACCGCCCCCCTTTTACAGTATGCCAGACAAGATTAAAATGAACCTTGCCAAAATGCCGCAATTTCCGCGCTTTTTGTCAAATTCTCGCTTGAAGTACGTATAGTACGTCTGCGTTCGCCTTTACCAAAAATCATCGGAATTATCGGCGTTTTGGTTGCGGGCAAGTCCGACGGCGAAATTTTAGGCTGAGACAAGGCACGCGAACGGGTTAATATTTTGATGTATAAGCCGTGAGCGTAACGATGTATTAGTCAAAAATTCGCCGTCAGACCACGGTTCGTTTTAATCTTGTCTGGCATAGTTTGAAAATTCCCGCCTTGACACATTCACCGCGCGACAGCCGTATTCATAGGCTACAATATGGGGTGGTCGATATGTATATGGTTTTCGGAAACGACGAAAGAATGAACGAGGCAAGGAAACTTCTGTCCGTCGAAAAAACGCAGGACGTCGTGTGCGTGTTTCAGCCGAACGTTAAGGTCATAAAAGAAGACACGAAGCGCATACCGTGGGGCGCGCGGGCGTACGCTTTCGATTTTGACGAGGACGCACGGCGGATTCTTGACGAAAAGTCCGTAAAAATGATTAAATACGGCGACGTCGAAGAATTCAGAAAGGAAAACTCCGTGCTGACTGCGGAAGGCGTGCTTATTATCCTTCTGGAAAAATCGAAGACGAAAATCTCCGACAAAAGAGTGCTTGTCGTCGGCAACGGCGCGTCGGGCAAGGAAATCGTCGATATACTTTTAAGGCTTAACGTGAAAGTATCGGTGATGACGTCGCGCGCGGACAGCGTAAAAAAGGGCGCAAACGCGCTGCCGTACGGCGAAAGTATCGAAGAATTTGATTTTATCGTGAACACCGCGCCGGCGCGGATCATTGACGAAGCGCGTCTGACAAAAATGAAACCCGACGCCGAAATCGTCGATATCGCGTCGCCGCCATACGGCTTTGACAAAAACCTGATGGCGGAACTGTCGATAAAATACGGCGTGTATCCCGCGCTCCCGGTGAAGTACAGAAGCGAATCGGCGGGGCAAATAATCGCAAAAATCGTGACGGAGGGGAAATTATGACAAAAATCGGATATGCGGTAACGGGCAGTTTTTGCACCTTTTCTAAAACGCTTGCGGTAATGCAGGCGCTTGTCGACAAAGGATATGAACTTGTGCCGATTTTTTCGTATAATACCTGCAATCTCGACACACGCTTTTATAAGGCGAAAGATTTTTATTCCGAAACGGTGCGGATCACGGGGAAATACCCGATATGCGACCTTGTGAACGCCGAGCCGCTCGGTACGAAAGAAAAACTCGATCTTATCGTCGTGTGTCCTTGCACGGGGAACACTCTTTCAAACTCGCAAACGGCATAACGGACACTCCCGTAACGCTTGCGGTCAAGGCGCATCTCAGAAACTGCCGTCCCGTGCTTATCGCGCTGTCGAGCAACGACGCGCTGGGCGCGAACGCAAAAAATCTCGGTCATCTTCTGAACACGAAGAACGTATACTTTGTACCGATGGGACAGGACGCGCCCGACATAAAAACGAAATCGCTCATCGCCGATTTTTCAATCGTCCCCGACGCGGTGAAACTTGCACTGAACGGAAAACAAGCCGAACCCGTGTTCAAGAATTTATAAACGTTATTGACAACACCCGCGCAAGGTGATAAAATATAAACAACAAAATACTTGGAGGAATTGTATGGCAGCAAGCAAAAAAGACTACTTTGGTCTTTCAAGAATAGTAAGCATTATTTTGGCAATCATTCCCGTTACCGCATGGGTATTGGGCGTCGTTACAAGGTTTTCGGAAGGCAAAATCGTTGCCGGTATCATTCGTATCTTCGGCGGCTGGCTCATCTGGGTTCTTGACCTTATCTCGATGATCATGAAGGGCAAAATCTTCCGTCTTCTTAACGTATAAGGAAAAAAACAAGTCAAAGGCGTCGTACGAAAGTACGACGTTTTTTTTTTATGCGCCGAAACAAATCGACAAAAATTAAAAATCCGCGTTGATTTTTTTCAAATACTATATTATAATACATAAAGTAGGATAAGGAAATGGCAGACAATAGCAGGAAAAACGACAAAAAAACAATAAATATGTTTCTTTACCGCACGCTGATGCCCGTGCTTATCGGTCTTTCGAAAATCATCGTCGGGGTAAGGACGGATAAATCCGCGCTGAAAGGCGTGAAAGGGCCGTATCTTATCGTGGGCAACCACACGTCGCCCATTGACTTTTTGTATTTTACAGCCGGCGTTTATCCAAAGCCCATAAATTTCGTCGTTGCGGAAAATATGATTTATCGAAAGGTCTACGGCGCGTTCATAAGGTCGTTCGGCACGATTAAAAAGAAACAATTCACGGCGGATTTTCAGTGCATCAAACAAATCAAAAAGAATATCGACGCGGGCACGCACGTTTTGCTTTTTCCGGAAGGTCGCGTTTCGATTGACGGTACGACGGGCTATATCGCGCCGTCGATCGGGAAACTTATTAAGTTTCTGGACTGCACCGTAGTTGCGGGCGTTACTCACGGCGGATACACCGGCGGACCGAAATGGGGGAAACCTCGCCGCACGAAAGTCACGCTGAAACTCGCCCCGGTTCTGACAAAAGAAGAAATCAAAAATATGTCGGCGGCGGACATCGCCGCAAAAATCACAAACAGCCTGCGCTTTGACGACAACAGAAACCTTGTGGAAGAACACAGGAAAATTTCAAGATGCAATAAGCGCGCGGAAGGACTTGAAAAAATCCTTTATAAATGCCCCTGTTGCGGCGCGGAATTCAAAAACGTCACAAAGGCAACGTCATGGAATGCACGCAGTGCGGAAATACCGTCGAGTACGGGCGCGACGGAATACTCCACGCGATTAAAGGCAAAACTTTTGATTATATAAGCGACTGGTACGACTTTGAAAGGCAGGATCTGAAAGAACAGGTCACGGACGAAAATTTCAGGCTCGAAGGGAAAGTCGCGCTTTACGTCAACAACGAAAAACTCAATAAATTCGTAAAAGACGGGGAAGGCGCTCTTTCCGTGTCCAAAGACGGCATAAAGTACGTCGGGAAAACGGGCGAAAACAAATCGCTGGAATTCAAAATCGAAAACCGCGGCACGATCGCCTTTAAGATGGGCGAAAATCTGGAAGTGTCCGAAGAGGAATATTTACAGATTTGCGTTTACCGAAGGATTGTTCAGTACGAAATTCGTGCTTGCAATCGAGGAACTGCACAAACGATACTTTGACTGAAAGGGGAAATTTTGAAACAAGAATCGACGAAAAAAAACAAAAAAACGATGCTGGAACAATCGACGATAAACATGCGGTTGTACCGCTTTTGCGCGCGACTTTTCAAAGTCGTCGGAAGAATAAGGTACGGATTTAAAGTCGACAAATCCGCAATCAAAGGGCTGAAAGGTCCGTTTCTGGTGCTTGGAAATCACACGTCGTGGGTTGACTTTTTATATTTTTCAAACTGCGTGTATCCGCACCCTGTGAACGTGGTCGTAACCAGCAACGTTTTTTATATGAAGTTTTTGGGGAAAGTGTTCACCGATTTCGGCGCAATACCGAAAAAGCAGTTTACAAGCGATTTTTCGTGCATAAAGCATATAAAACGCAATCTTGACAACGGAAACAGCGTATTATTGTTCCCCGAAGGGCGCATTACGGTGGACGGCTCGACAGGGTATATCGCGCCGTCGATAGGGAAACTTATTAAGTTTCTGAACTGCCCGGTAATCAAGGGGATCACCGTCGGAAGTTACGTTACCCGCCCGAAGTGGGGGAAGAAACGCCCCGGGAAAGTAACGCTTAAAATGGAACCCCTTTTAAGCACCGACGATATCGGCGATATGTCGAACGAAGAAATATACGAATATATCCTGAAAAACTTTTCATACGACGACAACGTCGCTTTCAAGGAGCAGAACAGAAAGGTTTACGGCTTGCGCCTGGCGGAAACCCTTGAAAAACTTTTGTATAAATGCCCCAGATGCGGCGCGGAATTCAAACGAGTCGAAATACAGGGCGTTCAGATGCACCGCCTGCGGCAATACCGTGAAGTATAATTCAAACGGCACTCTCAGTCCATCGGGCGAAAACGACAAGTGTTTCGAATTTGTCAGCGAATGGTACAAATTCCAGCGCGACGAAGTTAAAAAGGAAGTCGAAAACCCCGATTATTCGTTTGAAGAAAACGTCACGCTTTTGCTCACCGACGATAAAACGCACCGTTTCGAAGAAGCGGGAAAAGGGAAAATCATCCTTGACAAAAACGGAATTACGTACGTCGGCACGAAATGCGGGCAGGAAGTTTCAAGTACTTTCGGGCTGAAAAACCACCCGACGGTTGCCTATAAACTTGCACAGAATATCGAAATTGCCGAAGATAACGAGATTTTCAAATTCGTTTTTGAAAACGGATTCCACACCGCAAAATTCGTACTTGCCGTCGAGGAGCTTCACAAAAAGTACGTCGAAAACGCAAAATAAGAAAATTTAATTTTTGCAAACCGTAACACAAGCAACACCTGCGCTTGTGTTATTTTTTGCGGTATTTTTCCAAAGCGGCTGTTGCGGACATCGGAAAAACTTCCGCTATCGGAAATTTTTGCTAAAAAATTTATTGTAAAGTTTCCGATAACAAGGGTATTTTACAGACACGTGTCTGTCCTGTCAGGATAAGTACAAAGAATGGATAAGGTATTTCAAAATCGAATATTAAAAGCGTGAACGCAAAAACCCCAAAACAAAGAATATTTATAAACATTGTATAATTTTTAACAATATTCTTGTCAATTTTCGCTCTTTTGCGTTATAATAAAAATGATAAAACTAATCGGAGGCAAATTATGGATTACAAAATGCAGCTCACACCCGAAGAAGTTGCAATCCTGAACGGAAACGAGGGCGAAACCAAAGCCAAAATTTTGAAAACGCTCGTGCTGTTCGGCGATGCCGTCGGAGCAACGAATTTTATTCCTATCGATTGCTGCGGCCATCTTGTGACGTCTTTCGGTCTTAAAATGATTGACCCGGTTTACAAAATCATGGACGAAATTATCGCCGCTGGACTTAAAGCGCCCAACGGTTTTACGGTTGACCCTCGTCCTTACGATTTTGAAAACGTGAAGTGCAATTTCCTGGAAAAACTTATTTTCACGAAATTTATGTATTCGAAACAAGCCGATTACGAGGCGCAGCTTGAAAAAGTCGGGCTGAAAAAGAACGCGTTCACCTGCACCTGCTACCTTCCCGAAGTCGGAAACGTCCCAAAGAAGGGCGAGGTTATCGGCTGGGCGGAATCGTCGGCGGTCGTTTACGCAAACTCCGTGCTCGGCGCGCGCTGCAACAGAAACAGCGGTATGATCGATTTGTTCCAGAGCATTCTCGGCAGGGCGTTGAACTATGGATTCACGACGGACGAAGGACGCCGCGCAACGTGGAGAGTGGAAGTCAAAACCACCAAAAAACCCGAAGCGCAGATTCTCGGCAGCGCAATCGGTATGAAGGTTATGGAAGACGTGCCTTACATCGTAGGCCTTGACAAATTCATCGGGACGGAACTGAACGACGACGCGAAAGCGTACCTTAAAGATATGGGCGCGGCAACCGCGTCGAACGGTGCGGTCGGTTTGTATCACATCGACAAACTTACGCCCGAAGCGAAAGAACAGGGAGAAAGCCTTATTGTCGAAAACGCAAAGACTTACGTCATCGACGACGCCGAACTCGAACGCGTTTACAAGGGCTATCCCGTGATGTGGAAAAACAAGGACGCAAAAGCGAAAGTCGCGTTCATCGGTTGCCCGCATCTTACTTATTCGCAACTTGTAAACTGGACGAATAACATAGTTGAAGGTCTTAAAAAGAGCGGTAAAACCAAGGTTACGACGCAAGTCGTCCTTACGGCAGCCCCGCAAGTCGCTGAAAAATTCAGAAAAACAGACGATTATAAAAACTTGTCGCAACCGGCGCAAGACTTTCGTCCATTTGCCCGCTTATGTACACCAATAACCCGATTTGCGGTGGAAAACCCATCGTAACGAGCAGCAATAAACTTCGTACTTATTCCAAAGCGAAGTACATGAAAGATGAGGATATTTTGAAACTCATCACCGGACAGGAGGCGTAATATGTCACAGAAAGTATTCAAAGGCAGACCTTTTGCAGGGGGCGCAATCAAAGCCGAAGCAGTCGTTTCGCATCAAGGATTCAATACACTTGCGTCCTGCCAGAAAAGCGCAATGGGCATTAAGCCCAAGGACACGGAAGCGGGCACCGCAAAAATCTTCGTTTCCGACCAGAACAACCCCGACCTTTTCGGTAAACTTATCACAGGGAAAGCACTTTGTTTGCCCATCACGATCGGTAGCACGACGGGCGGCATGATTTTGCAGACCATTTGTGCAATGAAAGCGCAGCCCGCGGCAATGCTGTTTTCGGAAACGGCGGACAGCCTTGCGACGTCGGGACTTATCCTTGCGAAAGTCTGGGAAAACAACTTTATCGTCGGCGTCGATAGGCTCGGCAAAGAGTTTCTGGACTACGTCAAAGACGGCGATATGATCGAGGTCAAAGAAGACGGCACGGTCATCGTTGAAAGAAACTAACGTCGGTTAAAAACCAAATAAAAAAAGCGTTCGTATTGCGGCGTAGCGAAAATCTCGCTACGCCGCAGTTTTATTTACCTTGCGGCAAGTGATATTGTCTTCGACAGTGATATTGCTTACGCAGTGATATTTGCCCTTTGGGCAAGTTGCGGATAAAACACCTTAGCTTTGACGACAGTCAAAATATAACTTCGGCGGAAAGCCGAAATATAACTTTTTGCCATTGGCAAAAAATATAACCGTTTGCAACGCAAACGATATAACTAAAATAGCCCGCTGTTTGAACCGGCGGGCTATATTTTTATTTATTTTGGAGTGAATATCGATTATTCGTTGTCGGGGGTGTTAAGGGCGGCGTCTTCGACGTTTTCGGCGATTTCCGACAGGGGAGAAACGACGTCGTTTGCAAGGGCGGATTCTTCCGCTACGGGTTCCTCAAAAACGACGGGCTCGTCCGTGTTTTCGGTTGCGCCGGCAAGCGCGAGTTTTCTTGCTTCCGTTTCCTTGACCATTTCGGCAAGGCGCGTTTCGGACAGCGTGCATTTTTTCTTGTAAATGATAAGCGCGACAAACATAAACACGATGGGGATAATGCACATGCACGACACAAGGATTTGTCTGTCTTGCAGGGAAACTTTGTTGATAATATCCGTGATTTTTTCCATTTTCACCTTGTTGGTGATAAGGTTTTTGGACGCCTCGTTTTCGATGTTGGAGATGGCGTTGGTGTAAGTCGTGACACTTGCGACCGCGTAAACGCCGATAACGAGAGCCTGCGTAAGCGCGCTGCTGAGTTTTGCGGTGAACGGGCGCAGGGAGAAGATAAGGCTTTCGTTGCGCTGACCGTACTTCCACTCGTTATACTCCACGGTGTTTGCCATATTGATTACCATAATCATATAGAAACCCGCGCCGTAGCCGATGATGGCATATGCAACCGCAATAAGGATAAATTTTGCAAACCATTCCGAAGATTTCGGCGCGCCGGTGGGGATTGCAAGGGCAAAAATCAGCATTAAGGCATAGCCGAAAACTGTCGCGATACCGGCGGAATACAAGACTTTGTTGCGCCCGAACTTTTTGGACAGCCACGGATAAGTCGCCGTAAACAGCGTGGAAATTATGCCGTAGCCTAAGCCGATAAGCAGGGTGTATCCGCCTTCGTATCCGAACTCGAAGTAAACGTACATCGTCAGAAGTCCGCCACCGACGACACCCGTACCGATTGAAAAAATGAGCATTATGAGCGCGCACCACAAAAGTTGGTCGTTTTTGGCGATGGTTTGGAACATCTTTTTCAGGGTAAGTTTGTCGGACTTGTCGGGCTTAATCGGGGGCAGGGGTTTCCTTAACGCCGAGGATTGTAAAAAGTTGGAACAATACCATAAGCACCGCGCTGATGATACCGATGACCTTATAGCCCGTGGGCGCGCCCCATTTTGCAAGCGAACCCGTCGTGAACAAGGGGATAAGAAGGCTGGCAAGTCCGACGCCCGCCGACGCCAGAAGCTGAGCGCACGACGTCAGTTTGTTGCGTTCGTGTTCGTCCGACGTCAGTGACGGCAACATTCCCCAGTAAGAAATATCGTTCATCGTGAACGTAATGCTGAACATAAGGTAGGCAAACGCCAGAAATCCTATGTACGACCAGCCGTCAAGTTTCACGCAAAATACCGAGATGATGACCGCGCCCGTAAGGACTGCGCCCAGAAGTTGCCACGGCTTATACTTGCCCCATTTCGTACGGGTGTTTTCGACGATGCCGCCCATAATGGGATCGTTCAGAGCGTCGAAAATACGCGCGACGACGATGATTGCGCCGACCGCGGTCAGCATTTTGTTGTCAATAGTCTTTGTGAACAATATGAACGTCATCAAAAAACTGTTGAACAAGAAGTACAAAAAATCGCGTCCGATCGTCCCGAGCGAAAACATCAGCATGTTTTTCGTGAAAGGTTTTTTCAGCTCGGTTTTAAGGCGCGATATTACGTTTGGTTTTTTCGAAATAGTTTCTTCCATAATAATCTCCCTATATATTCGATTATATCAACAAAAACGGATATAGGCAATAAAAAATTTATCAAAAGAAAATCGTAATATTGCAAAACCCAAAATAAAGTGTTAATATGTTTTTATCAACGACATTCGAGGTAGGATTATGGCAAAAAACAAAAAGTCGACGGGACTTTCGCTTTCAACGGTTTTCTCGCTTATTTCGATGGTTCTTTTCATCGTAAAGACCGTCAACAGCTTTTCGGAAGGCGCAAAAGCGGGCGGAGCGTCGGGCATTATCAAGTTTGCGGTGCTGCCGCTCATTATCGTATTTGCGATTTGTTTCTTCGTGCAGGTCATCGCAAGCATAAAGGATCAGAAAGCCGTCAAAGAAAGTATCGGCGACACGAAATATCAGATCAAAACGACCAAAAAAGTCGCGTCGATTATGGAAGCCGTCGTGGAACTCGTGAGCGTTATCGTCGCGATTCTTCTTGCTTACGACGAATACGCGTCGGGCAATATTAAATGGTATAACTTCCGTTATTACTTCACGCTCATTATTTTGCTGTTCACTTTTTTGAGCACCGTATATTATATCGTAAAGACGTCGCTGAAACTCAAAAAGTCGTCGGATAAGCGCAAAGAACAGCAGGCAAAAGCCCTTGAAAAAGCGCAAAAAGCGGAAGAAAGACAAAAACAAATCGAGGCTGCCACCGCGGAAAAGGAGCGCCGCGCCGAAGAAAGAAAGGCGCAGGAACAGGCGGCAATGCCCAAAAAGGACCAGTCGCATAAACCCGTGAAAAAATTCACGAAAAAATAAACAAATATTTTCAATTGTTTATACGGAAAACATTTTGTTAAACTCGCTTTGACACGGGCGGGTTTTACAATGTATAATAAAATCAATCTCAGGTAAGGAGGAGTATATGGAAAAACAAAAACTCGATTTCCTGACGGCAAAAGCCAGAAAACTCCGTGACGACGCAATCGAAATTATCGGACACTTCGGTGTCGGACATATCGGCGGCACGATGTCTGTCATGGACGCGCTTACCGTCATTTACTACGACAAAGCAAACGTCGACCCTAAAAATCCCAAAAAACAAGACCGCGACCGCGTTATTATGTCCAAAGGACACGCAGGCCCCGCAATGTACGCCGTGCTTGGCGATCTCGGATTTTACCCGCACGAGTGGGAATCCACTTTGAACAGAAACGGGACGAATCTTCCCTCGCACTGCGATATGAACAAAACCCCCGGTATCGACTTTACGGCGGGTTCTTTGGGACAAGGCTTGTCGGCGGCGGTCGGCATGGCTCTGACTGCAAAAATGGACGATAATCCCGCAACGATTTACTGCTTCATCGGCGACGGTGAATCGCAGGAAGGTCAGATCTGGGAAGCGTCGATGTTTGCGGGCAACCACGGCCTTGACAATCTCATCGTGTTCCTTGACAACAACAAAATGCAACTTGACGGCCCCACCGATACAATCAACTCGCTTGCACCCGCAGCGGACAAGTGGAAGGCTTTCAACTTCTTCACCCAAGAAATCAACGGGCATGACCTTGTCGCTATCTCCGACGCAATCGACGCCGCAAAAGAGCAAAAGGGCAAACCCAGCATGATTATCCTCGATACGATAAAAGGATTCGGCGCGTCCTTCACCGAAGGCGTCGCAAACTGCCACAGCATGTCGATTCCCGAGGAACTTTGGAGAAAAGAAACGGGGAGGTATGAATAATGACTGACGAAAAAGAAATGAGGCAAGTGCTTGCCAATACTTTGGCTGAAATCGCAAACACCGATAAACGCATCGTCGTTCTGGAAGCCGACCTTATGGGCTGCCACGCAACGAAAGCGTTCAAAGAAGCGCATCCCGACAGGTTCGTAAACGTCGGTATCGCCGAGGCAAATATGATCGGTATCGCCGCGGGTATGTCCGCAATGGGCAAAATCCCGTTTGCATATTCGTTCGCTCCGTTCGCGACGCGTCGTTGCTACGACACGATTTTCATCTCCGTCGCGTACGCAAAACAACACGTGAAAATTGTCGGCTCCGACCCCGGTATCATGGCGGAAGCCAACGGCGGCACCCACATGCCGTTTGAAGATATGGCGATTATGCGCGCAATCCCCAATATGGTATGCTTCGAGCCTACCGACGGTGCAATGCTCGCCCGCGCAATCCCTCAGATTATCGACTATCCCGGCGCGGTTTATATTCGTCTGTTCAGGAAAAAGCCCGAACATATCTTCGACGACGTTCCCGATTTCAAACTCGGCAAAGCCATCACCGTGAAAGTCGGCAAAGACGTTACCCTTGTCGCAAGCGGTATTATGGTTGAAAAAGCGTTGAAAGCCGCCGAAATTCTGAAAGAAGAAGGCATCGACGCGGGCGTTCTGAATATCCACACCTGGAAACCCATCGACGAAGAAGCAATCGTCAACGCAGTCAAGAAAACCGGCGCGCTCGTCACGTGCGAAAACCACACCTTGCAGGGCGGTCTCGGCAGCGCGGTGTCCGAAGTCGTCGTGTCCAAGTGCCCGGCTCCCGTCGGCATGATCGGCGTCAACAACACCTTTGGCGAGGTCGGCAAGAAAGAATACCTTGCCGAAAAATTCCACCTTACGGTCGAAGATATCGTCAACAAGGCAAAAGAAACCATTGCACTCAAAAAGTAATTTTTGCTTAACGAAAAGGCTCGTCGGAAGACGGGCCTTATTTTTTTTGTATATTTGTGTATTTTATATATAAAAGGTATTTATATTGTAAATTTTTTGTCAGATTATTTTTTACCTATTGCAACTTTTTCAATTCGTGATATACTATATACGAAAATAATATTTCGCGGATTATCCGCAAAAGGCAGGTTATATATGAACAAAGTTTTGGTCACCGGCGGCACCGGTTATATCGGAAGCCACACCGTTATCGAACTTTTGAACGATAATCAGGACGTCGTAATTGTCGATAACCTTTCAAATTCGAAAATCGGCGTTGTCGACCGTATCGAACAAATCACGGGGAAACGTCCCGCGTTTTACAACGTGGACGTGCGCGACAAAGCAAAATTACTCAAAATCTTCAAGGACGAAAAACCCACCGACGTAATCCACTTCGCAGGGCTGAAAGCGGTTGGCGAAAGCGTGAAAATCCCGCTTGCGTATTACGACAACAACCTTAATTCCACGCTCGTGCTCATCGACTGCATGCGCGAGTGCGGCGTGAAAAACCTTGTGTTTTCTTCGTCCGCGACCGTTTACGGCTGCCCGAAGTCGGTGCCTATTTTTGAAGATTTTCCGCTGTCCGCAACCAATCCGTACGGGCAGACGAAACTTATGATCGAGCAGATTTTAAAGGACTTTTATCACAGCGACAACTCGTTCAATATCGCGCTTTTAAGATACTTCAACCCCATCGGCGCGCACGAAAGCGGGCTTATCGGAGAAGATCCCAACGGTATCCCCAACAACCTTGTGCCTTATATCACGCAGGTTGCCGTCGGGAAACTTGAAAAAGTCCACGTTTTCGGCAACGATTATCCCACGAAAGACGGCACGGGCGTCAGGGATTATATCCACGTCGTCGACCTTGCGAAAGGTCACATCGCCGCGCTTAAAAAACTGCACGAAAATTCCGGGCTCGTCATCTACAACCTCGGCACCGGACACGGATACAGCGTGCTGGAAATGATTAACGAGTTTTCAAAAGTAGTCGGACACCCCATCGCGTATCAGATCGACGGCCGCCGCGCAGGCGACATCGCGGAATGCTACGCCGATTGCTCGAAAGCCAAAAAAGAACTCGGCTGGGAATGCAAGTTCGATCTTCACCGCATGGCGGAAGACAGCTGGCGTTGGCAAAAAATGAACCCCAACGGGCTTGAATAATATGAAATACTTTATTGCGACGGATATACACGGCTCGTACTTCTTTGCGAAAAAGGTCGTGGAAGAATTTGAAAAGTCGGGCGCGGACAAACTCGTGCTCCTTGGCGACTTGTACTACCACGGTCCCAGAAACCCTTTGCCCGAAGAACACGCCCCGATGAAGGTTGCGGAACTTTTCAATTCCTTGTCGGACAAAATCATTGCAATCAAGGGGAACTGCGACGCCGAAATCGACGAAATGATTTCAACGTTTCCGTTTTCGCCCGCGGTGCACGTAAACGTCGGCGGGGAAAGGGTGACTTTCACGCACGGGCATTATTTCAATAAGGACGTGTTGCCGATAGGTTGCGATCTTCTGGTGTACGGGCATTTTCACATAAACGAACTGACGGAACGCGACGGAACGACGTGCGTATGCGTGGCGTCGGCGTCCCTTCCGAAGAACGGGTGCAAGCCGTCTTATATGCTTTTGGACGAAGACGGATTCGTCGTAAGAACCCTTGACGGCGACGTCGTTTTTGAAAAATCCTTTTCGTAAAATTCAATAAAACCGAATAAATGTATAAAATCTTGCAAAATATGCAGGATTTTATTCATATATACGGCAAAATACAAAAATATTTAATTTTTTGTGAATATTTATGCAAAATTGCTTGCCAAGCGCGAATAGTTATGCTATGATTGCATCATCGAAAACGAAATAAATTTTTTGAGGTATAAAAATGAAAAAAATACTCGCGGCATTACTGACCGTCGCAACGGTTATCACCTGTGCGTTCGCATTCACCGCATGCGACAAAAAAGGCGGCGGAGCAACAGAAAAAATCAAAATGGTCGACGTCGACCTTTCAAGCGAACAATACGCTTTCATCGTCAAAAAGAAAAATACGGAACTTCTTAACACCGTAAACGGCATTCTTGACGCAAAAGCCACGGAAATCCAGGCGATTATGGACAAGTACCTTAACGCTACGGAAGACCAGCTTGCGACGTTTGGCAGCAACAGCATTAAAACCAGCTCGACCGACAGCGCAAACGAATTTGTAGTCGCAACGAATATTGACTTTGCTCCGTTTGAGTACTACAACGGCAACAAAATCGCCGGTATCGACATCGAAATCGCACAACTTATCGCAGATGCAATGGGCAAAACCCTTGTCGTGGAACATATGGACTTCGACGCGGTCGTGACGTCTGTTCAGAATATCGACAAATACGACATCGGTATGGCGGCTCTTACCATAAGCGCGGACCGTGAAAAAATGGTAAACTTTACGAAACCTTACTTCGACACCACGCAAGTCGTCGTTGTCAAAGCGGACGATACCACGTTCGACGCATGCAGCGATAAAGCGGCAATGCTTCAAAAACTCGCTTCTCTGTCGGGAGCGGCGGCAAAGTGCGGCGGACAAGCAGGCACGACAGGTCAGCAATTCGCAAAAGGTAACGAAGCGCTCGGATTCGACGGCTTTAAGAACCTCGATTTCAACGGATACGATTCTCCCGCACTTGCGGTACAATCGATGCTTGACGGCAACATATCGTTTATCATCGTCGATAAGGCGGTTGCACAAACTCTTCTTAAAAACGTAAATAAATAAGACCGTGTTTGAAAAAAAGTGGCAAATCTTTATAAGGTCGTTCGTTGAGAACGAAGGATACAAAAATGTACTGCTGGGTTTCAAAAACACAGCGTACATTGCCGTATTCGGCTTTCTGATAGGTATCTGTATAGGTACCTTCGTTGCTATTGTCAAGGTTGCGGGGAAGCAAAGCAAAGTTTTCAAGTGGATTTCGAAAATCGGCGATATATACGTCGGGTTTTTCAGGGGCACGCCGATTGTCGTGCAACTTTTGCTGTTGTATTACGTGATTTTTCCGCTTGCGGGCGTCAATATCGACAAACTTGTCGTAGCAATCGTTACGTTTGGCATAAATTCGGGCGCGTACGTTTCGGAAATAATGCGCAGCGGTATTTTGTCCGTCGACGCGGGACAAAGGGAAGCGGGGCGCGCGCTCGGTCTTTCTTATCCGTCGACGATGCTCAGAATCGTTTTGCCGCAGGCGCTCAAACAGCCTGCCCGCGCTCGGCAACGAACTTATCGCGCTTGTCAAAGACACGTCGGTCGCCGGGTTTATCGCCGTGTTTGATCTCACGCAGGCGTTCAAACTTATCGGCTCGTCGTCGTACGAATTTATGATACCGTATCTCGTACTCGCGCTGTTCTATCTTGTCATTGTCGGAATTCTGACGGTGATTATCAAGATGATTGAAAGGAGGTTTGCGAAAAGTGATAAATAACGAAAACGAAAGTTTAATCGCGGCGGAATGCCACGCGCAAGCCGACGAAAAGAAAGCGATGCTGGAAGTCGAAAACCTTACCAAAAAATTTGGCGATCTGCTTGTTCTGGACGACATTTCGACAAAGATTTACGAAGGCGAAAAAGTGGTTATCGTCGGGCCGTCCGGCGGCGGGAAATCGACGTTTTTAAGGTGCTTGAACGTTCTTGAAGATCCGACGGCGGGGCGAATACTTTTTATGGGCAACGACCTTGCCGACCTTAAAGTCAACATAAACGTCCAACGTCAGAATATCGGTATGGTATTCCAGCAGTTCAACCTTTTCAACAACTATACCGTAAAAAAGAATATTACGCTTGCACCTGTCAGAATCGGCATTTCAAATATGCGAAAACAAAAGATAAAGAATGCTTTTGTGCCGATTTATAATAAGTTTTATAAAAAATACGGCGATAAAATCAATGCTAAAATCGACGCCGAAAAGGAACAACTCATAAAGCAGTCGGAAGAACTGAAAGCCGTGCTGAAAGACGTTTCCGCCGAATGGGAAAAAACCAAAAAGTCGGAGGAAAGGCAGGGGAAAACCTATGCGACGTACGATCCCGAACTGACGAAAAAGAAACTGAAACTCACCGCGAAAATCGAAAAGAAAGAACGCGCCGTTTCACATAAAAACCATATCGCAGAAAAACAGGTCGTCGCGCCGGAATTCTCGTCGAAGAAGGAAATCAAGGCGCATGCGGAAGAAAACGCGATGCGACTTCTGAAAAGAATCGGGCTGGAACAAAAAGCCGACGCGTATCCTTCTACCTTGTCGGGCGGACAAAAGCAGCGTATTGCCATCGCAAGGGCGCTTGCAATGAATCCCAAAGTCATGCTTTTTGACGAGCCGACGTCCGCGCTCGATCCCGAAATGGTCGGCGAAGTTCTGGACCTTATCAAGGAGCTTGCGGAAGAAGGTATGACGATGGTCATCGTCACGCACGAAATGGGATTTGCGAAAGAAGTCGGCACAAGGATTTTGTTTATGTCCGAAGGAAAAATCACCGAAGAAAACAACCCGAAAGACTTTTTCGAGCACCCGCAAAACGACAGGACGAAAGAATTTTTAAGGAAAGTTCTGAACGCCTGACCGAAAAAATCGCTTAAACCGCCCATAGGGGCGGTTTTTTATTGTGTTTTAAGGAAAAGTGGGCTATAATATTTGATATGAAAAAACAAGCCGTGAAAAATCTTACCATATTCATAGTGTTGCTTGCGCTGATTGCGGGCGCGTTTTCGTGCGGATTTTTCACAAACGACGTCGCGTATGCCGCCGTGCTCCCCGACGCCGTTTCAAATCAATGGTTTGACGGCGAAGATTATAATAATTTTGGCGGTACTCTTCAAGCGATAAATAAGATTAAAGACGGACTTTCCACGGCGGAAAAAGCCGATTTCAAATAATCCCGTCCTTGTTGCGGTGATCGACACGGGGATTAACGCCTCGCACGAGTTGTTCAACGGCGTATTGTGCGACGAAGGACTTTGGTATAATGCGATTGAAAAAAAGCGAGGAAGAGATTATATCAACGACAATTGTTATAACGGCAATCTTATCGGGCACGGCACGCACGTTGCGGGCATCGTCGCGCAGGAAATCAAGAAATACGGGCTTGAAGATTACATTAAGATTTTGCCCGTGAAAGCCGGCGACAGCAAAGGAAGTTTCAAAGACGTAGCAGTCGTGAACGCAATAAGTTACGTCGGAAACCTTGCGACGCAGGACAAAACGATTGTGATAAATATGTCGCTGACAAGTTATTATTGGGGTAAAAACAGCGACGTTGACGATGCGGTGCAAAGCGCGGTGCGCGAAGGCGTCATAGTTTGCGCGGCGGCTGGAAACGACCGCAAAAATTCAGCGTCAAGTGGATATAGTTTAGGAAGCCCGGCGTGCCTTGAAAACGTCATCGGCGTTATGAATTACGGCGAAGGTCTTATTCCCGCGCCGAAATCCAACTACGGCACGGCGTACGACATTGCGGCGCCGGGACAAGAAATAATAAGCGCGGCAAAGTCGGACGAAACCGAACCGTACTGCATAAAGCGGCACGAGCATGGCAACGCCTTTCGTATCCTTTGCGGCGGCGGTGCTGGAAATAAGATTCAACAGGAAATCGGCAACCGTTTACGACGTGATGACAAGTACTCCTGCCGTTGCGACAGGCACAGTATCGTACGGAAACGGTGTTTATACCGCAAAAAAACTTAATTTAAGTGCCTTTGTTGAATTTAAGCATATTAAAGAAATCAAAGTCTTTACCGAAGACGAAAGCCTTGACGCGCTTAACCAGAACATTTCGTCGCCGAAAAAAAGTCGTCGCTTTTGCAAAGCTCAGATATTTTGACGAAGAAGGCTTTGCGCCCGAAACCGACGTCGCGTACAAGAGCATAAAAATGTACGTCGTAAAAGCCGGCAAACGGAACGCTTTCGGGCGGCGAAGTTATTTACAGCGTAAACGGCGCAAGGATCGAATTTACCCCGACGGAGCCCGGAACGTATTTTATTTACGCCGCGAACAGCGCGTATATCAACGATACGTCCGAGATAATCACCGTTAAGGTCAACTACGTTCAAACGGTTGAAGACGCGCAACTTTCGGTTGTCGGCGATCCCGTCGTGCGCGCCGAAAGCACCGTCGTTTATAAACTTGACAATGCGTATATGCTCGATCCCGAACTTGTAATCGTGTGGGATATTTACGACGAAAACGGGCGACGCGTCGACACGAAAATCGGCACGGAAATTTCCTTTACGCCCGAGGCAAAAGGCGAATACACGATAATTTGCAGCGTCGGCGGCAAAACGATTGAGGGATATAAAGTGAACGTCAAAACAAGTGAAAAAACCGTCCGAGCGGTGTCGGGCGGCGTTACGAGTGCGGTTGCGTTTTCGGCGGTTGCTGCCGTATTGATAATCGTGATTGTGAAAATGCTTAAAAGGCGCGCTTAATCTTTTTTTGAAAATTCCTTTTCAAGTTTTTCGGCATAAACGATGAGATAAGTCTTGATGACGTCCATCGTATTTTTGTAAAATTCCATCGACTTTCTGTAAAACGGATCGGGAATGTTGATGTTTTTTCCGACGGCGGCTTTTGAAAGATTGACGTATTTTTTCTTGTACTTAAAAGGAAGCAAAAACCATTGAAGATAACCCATGCCGATAATGACGTCGGCTTCGTCAAACTTTTTCCTGTCTTTAAGAATGAAGTCGGGCTTGAACGCGTCGAGCTCCTCCTTTGTGAAGCCTTCTTCCAGAAGGAGCGCGTAAGTTTTCGGGTGCATCGCGCGCGACTGATTGAAAACCGCCGACGACGTGACGCTTTCGATATTCTTTTTCAGAACGTCGCTTTCCGACACCAGACGTTTGAATATAAATTCCGCATAAGGACTGCGGCAGGTATTTGACGAACAAACGATGAGTATTTTCATATTTCCTCAAAATAATGCGATATGGGCGTATTGTACAATAAAGCGGTAAAAAAGTAAAGCAAAATATAATTGATAAATTATGTACGTTATTATATAATATAAAATATAAAAATCAAGGAAACAATTATGAAAACGGTATTGATAACGGGCGCGTCAAAAGGTATCGGCGCGGAAATCGCAAGGACGCTTGCAAAAGAAGGCTACAACGTCGCGATAAATTTCAACAAAAGCGAAAGCGCGGCGGTCGCGCTCAAAAACGAGCTTGAAATATACGTCCGTAATGCTTGTGAAAGCCGACGTGTCGAAGTACGACGAGGTCGCAAGTATGGTAAACGCGGTCAGAAACAAATTCGGAAGCATAACGCACCTTGTGTGCAATGCGGGAATAAGCGTGACGGGGCTGCTCGAAGATATGGATTTATGTCAATGTGACAGTGTTATTGACACAAACCTGAAAGGCGTTATTTATACCGTGAAAGAAGTAATCCCCGATATGGTGAAAAGAAAAAGCGGCGTCATTGTTAACGTGTCGTCGATATGGGGAAAAACGGGCGCGTCGTGCGAGGCGGTTTATTCCGCGTCGAAAGCGGGCATTATTGCGTTTTCCGAGGCGATGGCAAAGGAACTCGGGCTGTCGGGAATCAGGGTGAACGCGGTGTGTCCCGGTTGCATCGACACCGATATGATGAGAAAAGAAAACTATACCGATGACGAGATACAAGGGCTTATCGACGAAACGGCGATAGGCAGAATCGGCACGCCCAAAGACGTTGCGGACGTCGTTTCTTTCCTTTTATCCGACAAATCGTCCTTTATCACGGGACAGGCAATTACCGTTGACGGCGGTTTCATTTAATATTATTTTTCAAAAATTCGACTATGAACGACGTAATCAGACAAAAACTGAAAGACCTTCCGCAAAGCCCCGGCGTATATATTATGTCGGACGCTTCCGGCACGGTCATTTACGTCGGGAAAGCGGTCAACCTTAAAAACAGGGTAAGTCAGTATTTCCATTCGTCCGTAAAAACCGAAAAAACGATGAAACTTGTCGAAAACATCGTCGATTTTCGTTACATTATGTGCGCGACCGAAGAAGAAGCGCTCGTTCTGGAAAACAATCTTATCAAAAAGTACGCGCCGAAGTACAATATTTTGTTGAAAGACGACAAACAATATCCTTTCATCAAGATTAACGTCAAAGAAAAATTTCCGTCGGTGCAGGTCGTAAGGAAACTTGTCGACGACGGCAGCAAATACTTCGGACCTTATATGGTCGGCGTGAACACGAAAGATATTCTGGAACTTATCGGCAGCGCGTTCCCCGTGAGAAGTTGCAATAAGGATTTGTCGCACCTTCCTTCGTCGCACAGACCGTGTCTGATGAGTCATATCGGGCGGTGTCTTGCGCCGTGTTCGGGAAACGTTACCCGCGAAGAATACGGCAAGGTAATTTCCGACGTAATTTCGTTCTTAAAGGGAAACGACGAAGAGATAAAAAAAGTCATTGAAAAGAAGATGTACGACGCGTCGGCAAGGGAAGATTTTGAAAGCGCGCTGTATTTCAAAAACCGCCTGCACACGCTCGATAAACTTATCCGACAGCAAATCGCCGCACTTCCGAAAGACTACAATATGGACGTGTTTCGGTTTTGGACAACGGCGTATATACCGCCGTATCGGTGCTTATGGTGCGCGGCGGAAAGCTTGTCGGCGGCGACAATTATCCCGTCGAAAGCATAAATTCGGCTTAGTAAAACCTGTCGAAAATGCGGAAAACAAAGCCAAAGACGAACTTGAACTTAACAGGAATCTGCTGGAACAATTTGTCCTGCAATACTATGACAATATGCCGGACGCGCCCGACGAAATCGTCGTAAACGCGACTTTACCGTCGGAAAACGCATTGTTAAGCGTGTTATCCGATAAATTCGACAAAAAACTTAATATTATTGTTCCGCAGCGCGGCATAAGAAAACAACTTGTCGAAATGGCGGAAAACAACGCAAAACTATCTTGACACCTTTGTCGTAAAACAACTGAAAAAATATAACCTTACCGAAGGCGCGGTGCAGAAATTGCAAGAGATTTTACGTCTTCCGTCGCCGCCCGCTCGTATGGAGTGTTTCGACATTTCGCATTTCAGCGGGACGGACGTCGTCGCGAGCATGACGGTGTTCCAGAATGGCGAACCGAAAAAAAGCGCGTATCGCCGTTTCAAGGTGAAAGTCCAGCAGAACAACGATTTTGAAAGCATGCACGAAACGTTGCTTCGCCGCCTTTCGAAAATCGGAAATTCCGAGGACGAAAGTTTCAACGCGCACCCGGATCTTATCGTCATCGACGGCGGAAAAGGTCAACTTTCACGCGCGCAGGACGCAATGCGGGAAGCGGGGGTTTACGTCAATATGATTTCCCTTGCCGAAAGCGACGAAATAATATATTTTCCCGATAAGTCGGAAGGGCTTTATTTGTCGCGCCGTTCGCCCGCGCTTGCGCTTTTGATGAGACTCCGCGACGAGGCGCATCGTTTTGCGGTGGATTACGCCACTCGCCTGCACACAAACCGTTTAAAGGTGTCGAGCCTGAAAGACATCGAAGGAATCGGCGACAAAAAAACGGATATTTTATACAATCATTTCAAAACCATTGACAGAATCAAAGCCGCGGACGTTGATACGCTTGCGTCCGTTAAGGGCATTTCGAGAGCCGACGCGGAAAAAATCCGCGCATTCTTCGACGGCAAAAATCAAAAATAATTTTTAAGCCTAAAAATCGTTGTTGAAATCGTAAGGATAATATATAATAGTATTTACTTAATTTGAGGTAACGCTTATGAAATATAAGTTTATCGCTTGCGACTACGACGACACGTTGCTTCCGAAAAGCGGCGTGATAAGCGATTTCACGAAAGACACGATTCAGGGATATATCGCCCGCGGCGGCAGGTTCGCGATTTGCACGGGAAGAATGTTCAGAAGTATCGTAAAAATCGCGCGGGAATTCGGTCTGCACGGCGAAATCATCAGTTATCAGGGCTCTTTAATCAAAAATATCGACACCGAAGAAACCCTGCTCGTCAACGATATCGACAAAGACCTTGCAGTCGATTACGTGGAATTTATGAAAAAACAAAACGTGTTTCCGCAAGTGTACGTCGGGGACAATCTTTGCGTCGAAAAGGAAAATCCGTACAGCGTGGATTACGCGCGGTTTTGCGGGGTGCCGCTTAACGTCGTCGGGGATTTCAAAGATTTTTTCAAAACGACGGACGCGCCCGTGAACAAGGTGTATTGCAGTATGGATTCGTCGATAACGGAGCAGGTCAGAAACGCCGCGATCAAGGAATTCGGCGACAGACTTTTAATCAACAGCAGTAAGCCGTACAACGTCGAAGCGGTCGACGCGCACGCGTCCAAAGGGAAAGCGGTCGATTTCTTGCAAACAAATACGGCATAAGCCTTTCAGACACGATGACTTTCGGCGACAACCTTAACGATTTGCAAATGATCGAAGTCGCGGGGATGGGCGTTGCGGTCGGAAACGCCGTTGACACACTGAAAAACGCGGCTGATTATATCGCGGAAAACTGCGAAGACGACGGCGTCGCGAAAACCATAAGGAAGTTTTGCTTTTAGGAGATAATTATGAAAATCAAAGTCAATACCGGAATCGAAGAAACAAGCGGCGAAATTATCGCTCTGCGCGATTTCGCAAACCTTCTGAAACTGAAAATCATTTATATGAATACCGCGCGGCAAATCACGTTGCAAACGGTGAGCGTCAACCGTCCGGGGCTTATTCTTTCGGGCTTTGACGACTATTTCGCAAGAAGCCGCGTGCAAGTGCTCGGCAACGCCGAAATGTACTATCTTTATCAGATGACCGACGAAAACCGCCGTGCAGCGCTGAAAAAACTGTTCAAAACGGAAGTCCCGTGCATCATAATTTCAAGGGGGCTCGAACCGTGCAAGGATATGCTTGACCTTGCGAAAGAGTACGACACGCCGGTTTTGCAATCGAACGCGATAACGTCGGAAGTCGTCAACGATATCATCAATTTCCTGAACGATTTTCTTGCGCCGAAAACCAGAATACACGGAACTCTCTTGGACATCGACGGCATCGGGGTGCTGCTTACGGGCATCAGCGGCGTCGGTAAAAGCGAAACCGCGCTCGAACTCATTCACAGGGGACATATGCTCGTCGCGGACGACGCTGTCGAACTGAAAGTAATAAAGGACACGATACAAGGCTCCTCGCCCGACAAGATTCAGGACTTTATCGAGCTTCGCGGCGTCGGATTTATCAACGTCAGGAACATGTACGGCGTTGCGGGCATTTTAAGAAAAACCAACGTCGACCTTGTTATCGAACTTGTCGAATACGAAATCGCATGATTACGAAAGAAGCGACGCGCCGATGCGAACTTACAACGTGCTGGGCGTCGAAATTCCGAAACTTATCGTCCCTGTCATTATGGGCAGAAACCTTGCGATTATCGTCGAAGTCGCGGCAAAGAATTTCCGCTTGAAGCAAATGGGCTACGACGCCAACGAAGAACTTATCGAAAGAATGAACAGGGATTAACCTTTTTCGTCCGTTTTCATAAAATGGTAAAATGGACGGGATCAAGGTTATCGAAAACGCCGACGGGAAGAAATATTCGTCATTTTTAAGTGGCGGAAAAATCAAAAAACTGTATCTGCCCGAAAACGAAAACGAAGTTGTAAGGGCGGTTGAATATCTGACTGAAAAGAACGAGAAGTTTTTATTCTCGGCAACGGCACGAACACGCTGATATCCGACGACGGCGTCGGAAACGTGATGTGTCTTAAACGTGTGAAGGGCGTCGAAGTCCGTGGCGAAGAAGTTGTCGGGCGTTGCGGCGAAACGATGAAAAGTTTGTATTGCGCGGCGTTAGACAAAGGGCTTTCGGGGCTTGAAGAACTTTCGGGAATCCCGGGGACGCTTGGCGGCGCGTTAACGATGAACGCAGGGGCGTTCGGCGCGGAAATCGGGGATTATGTCACCGAAATCACCGTTTTACACGGCGGAATCGTGCAAAAAATCCAAAAATCCGACCTGTGGTTTTCGTATCGGGACAGCGTAGTGAAAAAGAAAGGCTACGTCGTTCTGTCGGCAACACTAAGGTTGAAAAGGAAAGACAAAAACCTTATCGCGGCGCGCGCGAAAGATTGCGAAACAATACGGCGGGCGGCGCAACCCGACAGTCCGTCGCTTGGAAGCACTTTCAAAAAACACGACCTTGTGAGCGCGGCGTATTATATCGACGCACTTAGTCTTAAAGGGTTTTCGGAAGGCGGCGCGAAGGTGTCCGAAAAACACGCCGGGTTTATAATAAATTCGGGCGGGGCGACAAGCCGCGACTACAAATACTGTCGGACGCGATTTCGGACAAGGTAAGATGCGCGTTTGGCATAAGTCTTGAAAGAGAAATCGAAATAATAGGAAACATATGAAATTTTACGGCGACTATCACACACATTCGGTTTACAGCGACGGACGGGCGAAAATATCCGACGTCGCGCTTTACGCCGGGAAAATCGGGCTGAAAGAACTTGCGGTCACCGACCACGGGTTTGCAAACGTAACGCTGTCGCTGACGGAAAAGAAGTTTGAAAAAGAAATAATCGACGTAAAAAAGGTAAGGGAAAACCTTGAAAACGTCAATTTGTTGCTTGGCGTGGAGGCGGATATCGTCGATACGAAGGGCAACCTTGACGTGACGGACAAGCATCTTATGAATATGGATATTCTTGTCGCGGGGTTTCATCGGTTCATCAGAAGCACGTCGGTCAAGGATTATTTTTCATACGTCCTTTTCAACGGGTTCATCACCGACGTTTTCGGCACGACCGCAAAGAAAAAAGCGGCGGCGACCGACGCGTTTATCGCGGCAATCGAAAACAATCCCGTCGATATTTTGTCGCACGTCGGGAACCACGCGATCGTTGACGTAAAGGAAGTGTGCAAAACCGCGGCAAGGTGCGGCACTCTTATCGAAATCAATATGAAACATCTGCCGCTTGTCGAAAGGCTGTTGCCCGAAATGCTTGATACCGACTGCAATTTTATCGTGAACAGCGACGCCCACAAGTTAAGCGCAATCGGCAATTTTAACAGGGCGGAAGAAATAATAAAAAAATACGACGTGCCAAATACCCGCGTCGTAAACCTTGACAAAAAACCCGAGTTCACAAGGCTTGCCGACTGGAAGAAAAAACATGGAAAAACTGAACTTTAACAGATACGCAAAAAACGAATTACTGACGACGGAATTTGAAAACAAATGTTGCGCGACGGCATGGCTATCCGCCGCGATAAAAGCAATCGGCAGTTTAAGAATACTGAAAAATAAAACCGAGCTCGTTTTCGAGTCGCAGGACTACGAATATATAAAATCGACGGCAATCGCCGTCAAAACGACGTACAACGCGGAAATCGACGTTGACGTTACGAACGTGAACACGGGGCTTCAAAAGGGCAAACTGTACGTTATGAAAGTGCCGCCCGCAATCACGCACGATATGTTGTATGACGCCGGCATTATCAGAAAAACGAAAGACGGCTATGACTTTGTCGAAGGTATCGACAACAAGGTCGTGATGAACGAGTGCTGTGCAAAGACGTATCTGAAATCGTTGTTCGTGGCGACGGGCTCTGCAAACGTGCCCGAAAAACTTATCGGCGAAGACGCTGATATCGAGTCGTCGGGAAGCGGGTATTATCTTGAATTTGCGCTTTCGGACGAAACGTATGCTTTATCAGTCAAAAAACTGCTGTTAAGTTTCGATATTGTCGCAAAAACGGTGGAACGAGGCAATAAGTTTATCGTGTACGTCAAGGAAAGCGAAGTCATTTCAAACTTCTTTGCGCTGCTCGGCGCGTCCGAAACGGTGCTTTATATGCAGGACGTAATGATTGAAAGGCTTGTCAACAACAACGTCAACAGAAAGAGCAACTGCTCCGTCGCGAATATGGACAAGACGGCAATCGCCAGCACGAAACAGCTTCTTGCGATTGAAAATATCGAAAAGAATTTCGGCGTGAAAAGGCTCAGCGAAGAGTTGCAATCCCTTATCGCGCTCCGAAAAGAATACCCCGAGGCAACGCTTGATTTCTTTGCCGAAAAACTCGGCGTGAGCAAAAGTTGCATCAACCACAGATTCAGAAAAATAATCTCGATTGCGGAAGAACTTTCTGCCGCAAACGACGCGGAGAACGAAAATGAGTAAAGAATTCGTCCATCTTCATTTGCATACCGAATACAGCCTGCTTGACGGCGCGGCGAGAATCTCGGGCGAAGGAAAAAATCCCCCCTTGCCGAAGCGTTGAAAGCAAAAGGAATGACCGCCTGCGCGATTACCGATCACGGCAATATGTACGGCGTTTATTCCTTCATCGAGGCGATGAAAAAAGCGGGCATAAAGCCCATTATCGGCAGCGAGTTTTACACGGTCAGGGATATTAAAAACTGCGATCCGACCGAAAAACGCCATCACCTTATTCTGATTGCGAAAAACAAAACGGGATACGACAATCTTATGAAACTTTCGTCGATATCGTTCAAGGACGGTTTTTATTATCGTCCGCGTATCGACATG
The DNA here is from genome assembly GCA_022009995.1 of Clostridiales bacterium. Taxonomy (GTDB): domain Bacteria; phylum Bacillota; class Clostridia; order Christensenellales; family CAG-917; genus CAG-349. The sequence goes on along the minus strand of CP091734.1, from coordinate 301,898 downwards.
AACGTTTTAAGGCAGTATTCCGAAGGATAATTTGTTTGTCCGCCTGCGTGCAGGGCGAAGTGCCCCGTCTGATTATCGAGGACAATTACGAAGGCGCGAAAAGATCGGCGCTGGAATTCAAGAAATCTTCGGCGACGATTATTATATCGAACTTCAAGACCACGGCATTGCGGAAGAAAAGAAAGCGTTGCCCGAACTCGTCAGGCTTGCAAGGGAAATCGGCGTGAAAGTCGTCGCGACGAACGACGTCCACTACATTGAAAAAAACGACGCCGACATGCAGGACGTGCTGATGTGCATCAGTATGAAAAAGCAGCTGACCGACTCCGACCGCATAAGGCTTGAACCCGAGGAATTTTACCTTAAATCGTACGACGAAATGCACGACAAGTTTTCGTGGATCGAGGAAGCGCTTGACAACACCGTCGAAATCGCGAATAAAATCGAATTCGTTCCGGCAACGGCGGCGCCTGCCGGGCATTACGAAATCCCTGAGTTTGCAACCCCCGCAAAATACGATTATCTTCCCAAGGAAAACAACCAAAGGGAAGCGGCATATCTTCGCGACCTTGCGGAAGAAGGCATTGCGAAACGATATAAAGTCGTCACGGATGAGGTCAGGGAAAGGCTGGAATACGAGCTTGGCGTAATCATCAAGATGGGCTTTGCGGGATATTACCTTATCGTCTGGGATTTTGTGAATTACAGCAAAACTCACGGTATCCCCGTCGGCCCCGGGCGCGGAAGCGGCGTCGGAAGTATCGTCGCGTACGCAATCGGCATCACAAACGTCGATCCCTTGAAATACGACCTGTTCTTTGAAAGGTTCTTAAACCCGGAAAGGGTGTCGATGCCCGACTTCGATATCGACTTCTGCACGGTCAACAGGGAGCGCACGATCCAGTACGTTCAGGAAAAGTACGGCAAAGACCACGTCGCGCAGATTATAACTTACGGCACGTTGTCCGCACGCGCGGTTATTAAGGACGTCGCGCGCGTTTACAGCATTCCTTACGCCGACGCCGACAAATGGGCAAAGGCGATAAACGACGTCGTACATATTTCGCTGTCGCAGGCTCTCGGTCGCGGTCCGTACAAGGACGACGAAGAAAAGGCGAAAATGCTTTCGCCCGATTTCATCAAATATTACGAAGAAGACGTCACCGCAAAAACCATAATAGATATGTCGTTGCGCCTTGAAAATATGCCCAGACAAACGGGTATGCACGCGGCGGGCGTTCTGATTTGTCCGCGTCCCGTGTGGGATTTCGTACCTTTGCAAAGGAGCGGCGAATATATCACGACTCAGTTCGACAAAGCAGGTCGAGGCGATGGGGCTTCTGAAAATGGACTTTCTGGGGCTCAACACCCTTACCGATATCGAAGCCGCGCTTGACTTTGTGGAAGAAACCACGGGGGAACGGCCGGATCTCGGCAAGTTGTCTTTTGACGATCCGAACGTTTATAAACTCATCTCCGACGGCGAAACGAAAGCGGTTTTCCAGCTTGAACAGGAAGGTATGAAAAAGTTTATGATGCAACTTCAACCCAACTGTCTGGAAGAAATTATCGCAGGCGTGGCGCTTTATCGACCGGGTCCGATGCAGTTTATCCCGAACTATATCGATTGCAAATTCCATCCCGAACACATTCATTATCTGCACCCGATGCTTGAAAACTCCCTGAAAGTTACGTACGGCTGTATCGTGTATCAGGAGCAGGTTATGAACATCGCAAGGGAAGTTGCGGGCTACTCGTTCGGAAAAGCCGACGAACTTCGCCGCGCAATGGGCAAAAAGGACGCCGCGAAAATGGCGGCGAACAAAGACATTTTCATCAACGGCAAAAAGGACGAAGAAGGCAACGTTATTATCGAAGGCGCGGTGGCGCGCGGTATGCCGAAAGAGATCGCGTCGGAACTTTTTGAACAAATCACGAAGTTTGCCGCGTACGCTTTCAACAAGTCGCACGCAACGGCGTATTCGGTCATTACTTATCAGACGGCGTGGCTGAAAAGATATTATCCGCTGTGCTTCCTTGCCGCCGTTCTGAACAACCGTATCACGAACGCGGACGAGGTCAAAAACTACGTAAATTACCTTAACACGATCAACATAAAAGTCCTGCAACCCGACATCAATAAGTCCAAAACTAGTTCAGTATCGAGGGCGAAAACCTGCGCTTCGGGCTTATGGCAATCAAGAACGTGGGCGAGGCGGCGGTTGACGCGATTATTGCCGAAAGAAACGCAAACGGGGACTTTACCGACCTTGAAGACCTGTTAAACCGCGTAAGCGGCGTAAACATCAACAAACGTATGGTTGAAAGTATGATCAAAGGCGGCGTGTTCGATTGCTTTGGGAAAACCCGCGCGACGCTTATGGCAAGTTACGAACAGATTATGGATACCATCGCCCGCGACAAGAAAAACTCGGAAGGCGGACAAATGTCTTTGTTCGACGCGCTTATCGACGACGACTTTGTAAATTCAAGTATCCCGATATCCCCGAATATACCGAAATCAACAAACTTATGCTGGAAAAGGAAGTCCTTGGAATGTACGTCACGGGACACCCCTTAAACTCGTACAGGCAGGAACTTTCAAAGTTCGGTTTCAACACGTCGATGCTTGTCGTCGAAGCGGACGAAACGGGCGACGATGACGACGAACAGGGATACCAGAAAGCGGCGTACGACAAAAGCTTTGACGGGAAACGCATAAAACTCGGCGGCATTATAAACAGCGTCGAAAGGAAGTTTACAAAGCGTGGCGACAGCATGGGCGTCGGCGTTGTGGAAGACTTGTACGGACAAATTCAATACGTTTTGTACAGCCGCTCGTTTGAACAATACCGCGATATGCTGAAAGAAAACGCAATCGTCGTAATGGAAGGCACGCTTGTCGTACGCGACGACGAAATGCCGAAAATCAACGTGTTTGCGGTGCATCCGCTTGAAAAACAGGAAGTTGTCGAGGTCAAACCCGTCGCGACTTACGAAGGGAAAACGTTAAGGCTCACCGTACACGGCGCGAAAAACGAGATAATGTCGCTTGTCAAAGAGGCAAGAAACATCATATCGTCCAACAAAGGGCGCAGCAGGGTTTTCTTCGTGTTCGACTGGGGCACTGCCGAAACGCCCGAAAAGGCGGAAATCGGCGACGCATTGCTTGCCGACCTTAAAACCGTTTTGGGGCGCTCGAACGTCGAAGTTACCGAATAAACAAAAATTGACGAATGTAAGGTTTTGGCAAAGCTTTCTATAAAGCGGTTGACAAAACATATTGTATATTTTACCATAGTGTAGTATGTTTGGAGAACATTTATTATGACGGATTATAAGGAATACGAAGACGTCGCGACAGAAGATTACATCGTCGTGAAAGCATTGTCCGAAGGCGTTCAGGTCATCGGGCTCACAAGGGGCGGCGAAACGCGCTCGCACCACACCGAAATGCTTGACGCGGGCGAAGTTCTCGTGGCACAGTTTACGACAAAAACGTCTGCAATCAAAATAAGGGGCGACGCCGAAATACTGACGAAACACGGCGCTGTCCGAAGCAATAAGAAATAACATTTTTACGGAGAAATAACAATGGTAAAAAACATCGACAAAATCGCCATTCTTACGAGTGGCGGCGATAGCATGGGCATGAACGCCGCAATCAGAGCGGCTGTTCGTTATGCGCTTGGCAAAGGCGTGACAGTCTATGGCGTAAGACACGGCTATATCGGTCTTATCGAAAACGATATTTACGAGCTTGACTATAAAAGCGTTTCGAACATCATTCAGAAGGGCGGCACAATGCTTCGCACCGGTCGCTCGGATGAATTCAAAGACCCCGAAGTCCTTAAAAAAGGCGTCAAAAACCTTACCGACAGGGGAATAAACAACCTTATCGTCATCGGCGGCGACGGCTCGTTCCGCGGTATGTGCGATATCGAACGTTACACCGACGTACACTGCATCGGTATCCCCGGCACGATCGACAACGACCTTGCTTACACCGACTACACGATCGGCTTCGATACCGCTTGCAACACCGTCATCGACGCGATTATGAAACTTCGCGACACGGCGGCTTCGCACGGCCGTATTATGGTGCTTGAAGTCATGGGCAGAAACTGCGGCGACATCGCTCTTTATTCTGCAATCGCGGGCGGTGCGGAATACGTCATCGTTCCCGAAGCACCCGTTGACATCGACGAAATCGCAAGAAGCGCCAAAGAAGGCATCGATAAACACGACAAATCATCGACGATCATCGTCCTTGCGGAAGGCAAAAAGGAAGTCAAGGACGAACTTATCAAAAAAGTCGCCGAAGCAACCGGTCGCACGACCAATCAGGTTGTTCTGAGTTACCTGCAACGCGGCGGTACGCCCACAATGGCTGACCGTGTGCTTGCTTCCCGTCTTGCAGTCCGCGCCGTCGACCTTGCTCTTGAAGACAAAAACGCAAGGGTTCTCGGCGTGAAAGGCAACGAAGTTATCGACGTCGACGTTGTTGAAGCGCTCAAAATGAAGAAGAAGTTTGATACGAAACTGTACGATATCGGTCGTCTTGTCAGCAAGTAAAACGGCGACAAATCGCGAATTTAAGCAGAAACAAAAACCGCAGACCGCTTATGTACGACAAGTACACCGCGCGTCCTGCGGTTTTTTATTTCTTGTTCTTTCCGTTTTACAGTGCGTTAGGAATTATATTCGGGGCCCCCAAAAGATACTTGTACTTTTGGGGCATATGGTCGCCTTTTACGACGAGTGAAAAACGGCAGGTTATCCTGCCGTTTCTTATTTTTCGCGTTTTCGCATGAAAAAGTTGGTAAGGCGGAAAGTTGTGAACGGGAAAAACTTGTAAAATACGTAGGCAAGGCGGAAGCCGAATCCGACGATATAGTGATATCGAAGGTGGGTTTTCCAAGTTTTTTATTATATAAGCAGATACTTTTTTGACGCTTGTTTTTTTGGAATTGTCCTGATTTTTTACAAAGTCGTCGACTTCTTTTACGTCCTTGAAATACCTGCTGTCTTCTGCCGTAACGACGGTGCGATTGTTTGAAAAGCCTGTGTTGACGGGCCCAGAATAAATGCGGTGCAATCAATGCCCAAATTGCAGAGTTCCAACTTCATACTGTAAGAAAACATAGTTAAAGCGGCTTTTGTGCTGTTATACATTGTTCTGAAAGGCATCGGCGTCAGCCCGCTTGCGCTGCTTATCACGGCGATTTTCGCGCCTTTTGTCATATATGGCAGGGCGCACTTCGTGCACCAGATCGCGCCCAGAAAATTGACGTTCGTGATCCTTTCGATTTCTTCCTTTCTCATTATTTCGGTCGCGCCCGAAAGCCCGTATCCGGCGTTATTGATAAGGACGTCGATTTTGCCGTAAATTTTCCCGATTTCATCAAAAACTCTTTTGACGTCGTCGAAGTCGGACACGTCCGCCTTAACGCCGTCTTGCCGTTTTCGACCTCGCTTCTTGACAAAGTAACGACGACGTTGTCCTTTGAAAGGTCTTCTTTGAGTCTGAGCCCGAGCCCGCGCGTTGCGCCGGTTATCACGATAATTTTGTCTTTCATTTTTCACCTGCGGCGCCGTTGTACGTCCGACGACGGCGTCATACAATTTCAGTATAGCGTAAGTTTTGCGATTTCGCAATTTTTTTCGGTGAATAAACTCGTTTATTCAAATATTTTCGGTTTAGCCTTTTCAAACCTTTTAATATGTGGTACAATAAATAAAAAGTTTTAAGGAGATTCGCGACGCCGCGGCGGACGGCAGCGTTTTGCGGACACGGGAAAATGGAGAATTTCAAACTCAGAAGTTTTGACGGCACCGAACTTTATTGTTATCTTTTCGACAAAGTCGAAAACCCGAAAGGCGTCGTTATGGTCGTTCACGGAATGGGCGAGCATATGGGGCGTTATATTCACTTTGCGGAGTATCTCAACTCGCGCGGATACATCGTTTTCGGCGACGACCACAGGGGACACGGCTTTTCGGAAACCGACGCCGACCGCGGTCATCACGACGGCGATATGTTTTCGGACACCGTCAAGGACGAGGTTTTCTTCCTGAAATACCTTGAAGACAGATACAAATTGCCCGTATTGTTTTTCGGGCACAGTTACGGCAGTTTTTTGGGGCAGTCGTTTCTGGAGCAGGGCACCGACGTTTCGGGTGTCGCGCTTTCGGGTTCCGGCACAATGCCGGACTTTGTCACGGGGCTCGGAATGGGCGCGGCGAAGTTCATAATGCTGTTCAACAAAAAGACGAGAATGAAATTCTGGATTTCTTCGGCAATCTCCGCGACAAAATGAAATACAGAGGGCCCGAAGATAAGGGCGATAAACTTTGGCTCACGCGCGATCCCGCAATGCGACAGGTGTCGCGCGACGATCCGTACACTTCCGTGCCGATGAGCGTTTCCTTCTGCTACTACATGCTGAAAGGTCTCAGAACGGCGGAAAAGCCCGAAAACTTCAAAAAAGTCAACGTCGATACACCGATAGGACTGTTCAGCGGAAGTATGGATCCGATCGGCGGCTATGGGAAGTCGATTGTCGACCTTAAAAACAGATATGAAAAACTCGGCGTGAAACACCTGGAATTCCACCTTTACAAGGACGCGCGCCACGAAGTTCTGAACGAACTTAACCGCGACGAAGTCATGAACGACGTCGCAAACTTCTTCGACAAGTGCGTCGAAAGGAAAGAAATATGATTAAAAAATACAAAATTGCTTGTTGTGTGCTTGGCGCGATCGTGCTTGTGCTGATTCTTGCGCTTGCAATCACCGTATTCGTTTTTGCCGGCAACATAAAGGCGGCGGACGGCGTCGAAAACGCCAGCGGCGACATTGCCGACACGATTTCGGAGGCGGTTTTCCTTACGACGTCGTACGTGGGAATGGTGATTTTCGTGTTTGCGATTATCGTCGGGTGTCTGCTGCTTTTGTACCTTATCGCATACGCCGCATTTTACGCGCAGATTTACAGCAAGGGTAAATGCCGCGTCGACTTTATTGCGTACGGGGCGGTGGCTTTCGGCATTGCGACCGCGTTCATCGTCGTGATGACCGTGATTTTCCCGAAAACCTTTTACGGCGTGCTTATCACACTGTCGCTGACCTTTGCCGTGATGGTGGCTTATGCGGTCGTCGCGAAAAAATATACCGCTCTCGTTACCGCAAGTGAAAACTTCTGGGCAACGGACGACGAAAGCATAGGGAGATAATATGGAAAAATTTTTGAAATATACGGAATTATTCTGTTGTCGCTTCTTTCTGTCGCTCTGGCAGGACTGCTGATTGCGGGCATAGTTTTCATGGCTCCGTCGCTGTCGGATATTTCGTCGGGCGGCGTGATCAACGGGCTTGACAACGGAATCGGCTACGTTCTCGGGGTGCTTGCGTTCGTGATGTGCGTGGAAATTCTCGCGCTTGCCATACCGTTCTTTTTCAGGTTCGCTCAGGCAAGGAAAAAGAGATTTATGGCAGTAAGGATTATCGACGTGTTTATGGTCGCCTATTATTCCGTCGCAATCGTCGCGGGCATTATATGGAGCATTGCGGATAAGGACAGTCTGACGTTCGGCATTATTCTTCTTAGCGTCGCGCTGATTTTGAACACCTTTGCAATCCCCGCGCTCGTGTGGGATAAAAAACAAAAAGCGACGGAAAACGAAAATACCGTCGCGCCCGCAACCGAAACGCCCGAAGAAACGCCCGAAGAAACCGAAGAAGAAGTGATTTATAAGGAGATTTAATTTTTTATGACCGATTTGCAAATCGTTTACGTCGTCGTTTTCGCAGTGATGAGCATTGTCGGATTTTTATCGATGTACGTGGACAAAACAAAGGCAAAACGGCGGAAATGGCGCACGCCAGAGTGGGTGCTGTTTCTGATCGCAGTGCTTTTCGGCGGCGTCGGCTCGACTGCCGGCATGTACGTTTTCAGACATAAGACCAGACGTTGGTACTTCAAAGTTTTTATGCCGTGTCTTGCGGTTATCGACATTGTGGCGCTTGCGCTTTTGTGCGTCTACGTCGCGTAATAATTTGATCATGATGAGTGAATATACAGATGAAAAATTCGTGCCCGAAAAAAACAGGTACGCCGAAACTTTAAGCGAGTTTATCAAATGCAAAACCATATCGGACGAAAGGTTTTTCGACAAAACCGAGTTCGATAAATTTCTGTCTTTTATTAAAGGGCGTTTTCCGCTTGTCTTCGAAAAGGGCGAATATAAGGACTTTAACGGCGGAATAATGATTAAAATCGACGGAAAGTCGCATGACGAGCCGCTTGTTCTGATGTCGCATTACGACGTCGTTCAGGAAAACGGGAAATGGTCGTTTGACGCATGGTCGGGCAAAGTCGAAAACGGCGTCGTCTACGGACGCGGCGCGGTCGATACGAAAGGCAGCCTTGCCGCGATTTTCGAAAGCGTCGAAAGCCTTTTGAGCGAAGGGTTCGCGTTTTCAAACGATTTATATATTATTTCGTCTTCGCGCGAAGAGATTGCAGGCGCAGACGTCCCGGACATGGTGAAGTATCTTGCCGACAACGGCGTGAAACCCAAACTCGTCATCGACGAAGGCGGCGGCATTGTCGATCCGCCCGTGCCCGGCGTTTCGGGGAAGTGCGCGATGATCGGTATGATTGAAAGAAGCAGCGCGCGCGTCGTTGTCGAATTTACGAACAAAGACGGCAAAACCGCTGCCGCGAATATGGCGGAATTCATCGAAAAAACGCAAAAGAAAGTTTTTGGGCGGCGTGATTTCGGCCCTGTGAACACGGCAATGTTCAACGCGATGAAACCAAAAATGAACGGCGCGATGAAATTCGTGTTTTCAAATCTTTTTCTTTTCAAACCGCTGCTTATCAAACTGTTGCCGAAAGTGAATAAATCGGCGGCGTCACTCCTTGGCGCGACGGTGGCGTTTGTAACGCCGTCCGACAAGGAAAACCTTGATTTACCGTCAAACGCAATAAGGATTGTTGCAAGAATTTCGGGAAACTATTACAACAAAATCGACGATCTTGTGGACGAATTTACCGCGTTTGCAAAAGAATTCGGGGCGGAAACGAAAGTCGTGTCAAAGCGCGAAACCCCCGCTCCCGAACCGCTTGACAGCGACGGATTCAGGTTTGTGAAAGGGGTTGCGGAGTGCGTTTTCCCGGGCGTTACGGTTGCGCCGTTCTGCGTTCTCGGCGGCACCGACGCGCGACATTTCATCGGAAAATCGCAAAGCGTAATAAGGTTTGCGCCGATTTATATGAACAATCAGCAGTTTTCGAGTTTCCACAATAAGGATGAAAATATTTCGGTTGATTCCGTTGCCGACGCAGTGCGTTTTTATCGCGAAGCAATCAAAAGATTTTATAAATAATCTGACAAAATCAGCGTTTAATCAGCAAAAATAGTTACTTAAACCGCAAAATGAAAGAAAACACCTGTTACGACAAGTTAATAAACGGCGTCAATGAAAACGGCACGATTGTGTTTTACGGAAAGAAAAATCCGATGCGCGCGTTTTTAAGGGACGTGGATTTATTCGCAGCCGCGCTTAAAAAACGCGGCTTTGAAAAGGGCGACGTCCTGAGCGTTTATTTGCCGACGTCGTTGCAGGCAATCGTCGCGTTTTACGCGTGCAGCAAAATCGGCGTTACCGCAAATATCGTGCATCCGCTTATGCCGCTTGCCGCGCTGAAAGAAAACATGAAAGCCGTCGGCGCAAAGGGGCTGATGTATTACGACGCAACGCTTTCGTCGCGCGACGTTTTCAAAGATTTCAACGGGATTCTTATCGAGTGTTCGGTTGCCGATTACATGGGCGCGCTTTCGCCGTTTTATAAGATTTACGGGCTTTATAAGTGCAGGGGCAACGCAAAAAACACAAGCTACCGCGCGTTTCTGAAAAGCGGGAAGAATGGCGATTTTTCGCAGTACGGCGGGGCGGAAGATATCGTCGTTACCATGCACAGCGGCGGCACGGACGGCACTCCCAAAATCCTGAAAATTTCCAACCGCGCGCTTAATGCGCTTGTCGATAACCTGCTGTTTGAAAGATCACGAAACGAAAGGCGAATACAGCCTTGTGATGCTCCCCGTTTTCCACGCTTTCGGGCTAGGGATTTCGGTGCATTACGCGCTGACCGACGGATATAATCTGTGTCTTGCCTCGCGATTTAACGCGCGTCGTGCAAACGAATATATAAAACGCTTCAACGTCACGTTCGTTGCCGGCGTTCCCGTGATGTTCAAAAAAATGATTGCCGAAAAGAATTTTTCGGGACGCCGACTTAAAAAACTGAAACAGGTGTGGTGCGGCGGCGACGTTCTGCCCGAAAACACGCTGAAAACTTTTGACGAAAAAGTCAGAAACGCGGGCGGCACGGCGCGGCTTATGCGCGGATACGGGCTGTCCGAAGTGTGCGGTGCGTGCGCGGCGAACAGTTACGCCTGCTATAAGGACGGCAGCGTCGGGAAACCTTTTGAAAACACGACGATAAATAATCGGCGACGACGGACAGGTGTTGAATAACGGCGAAATCGGCGAAATTCTTGTGAGTACCGCCGCCGAATTTTCGGGCTACGTAAACGATGGCGACTGCAAAATAATCCTTGACGGGAAGCCTTTCGTCAAAACGGGTGACCTTGGATACGTTGACGACGACGGGTATTTGTTCGTGTCGGGGCGCAAAAAACGCACGGTGAAAATCAATGCCATCAACGTTTTCCCGTTTGAAACCGAAGAAAAAATACGGAAGTTGTGCGGGGTAAAAGATTGCGCCGTCGTCGACTTTGAAAGGAACGGAAAAATCGAGTTTTCGGCATACGTCGTCGCGGAAAACGGAAAGCGTTCCGCTGTTGAAAAGGAAATTTTCGACGTTGTAAACCCGAGTCTTATTAAGTACGCGCGCGTAAAGAACGTGAAATTCGTCGAAACGCTGCCGCTGACAAAAATGGGGAAAATCGACTTCAACGCGCTGAAATCCGATGGAGATTAAAATGAAAACCGCCGAAATTGTAAAAATCAAAATCGAAAAACTTGACGACGACCTATGCGGCGTTGCTTTTCGCGGCGGGAAAAAATACGTCGTCGCGAAAACTCTTCCCGACGAAGAAGTCTTGTGCGAGGTGAAAAGAAAAAGCGGAAACGCCGTAATTTGCGACGTAAAAGAAATCCTTGAAAAAAGCGGGAAAAGGGTTGAACCGCGTTGCAAATATTACGATAAATGCGGCGGCTGCAACCTTCTGCACACGTCGCACAGAAACCAGCTGGAAATAAAAACCGCGCTTGTCGGACGAAAGTTTGCGGCGCTTGGGTTTTCTGCCGTGTCGGACGCGGTCGGCTTTTCGGAAGACGGCTCGCGCAACAAAACGCACATCGTTTTCGGAAACTCAAAAGGGCAGATTACCGCGGGATTTTTCAATGCCGACACGCACGAAGTCGTTGACGTCGAAAAGTGTCTGCTGCACGGCGAGTGGTACGAAACGCTAAGGCGAATTCTCATTGATTTCATCAAAAAAGAATCCGTGTCGATTTACAATCCGAGAACGCGGGCGGGGGTTTTAAGATTTGCCGTCGCAAGGAAAATCGGCGGCGCGATTATGCTTACACTGGTTATGACAAAACGCGTCGACTACGACTTTTCGTGGCTCTTAAAATCGCTTGAAAAGAGTTTTGGCGAGACGGCGGTTTATGTCAACGTCAACAACGAAAAAACGAACGCGGTCTTTTCCGACGAATTTATACATGTTGCGGGGAAACGCACTTTATCTGGCGAAATGTTGGGCATAAAGTTTGAATTAAGCCCGAATTCGTTTTATCAGGTCAACGACGAAATTGCGAAAACGATATATGAAAAAGTGTTGTCCGAGATTAAATCGGGAGGAGGAAACCGAGTTGTCGATTTGTTTTCGGGCATAGGCATAACAAGCGCGCTTTTTGCGAAAAACGGCTTTGATGTCGACAGCGTCGAGATTGTAAAATCGGCGGTTGAAAACGCAAAAACCATCGCCGCAAAAAACGGGGTTTCGGACAAAATCACGGTGCGCCTTGGCGACGCGAACAAGATTATAAAAAGCCTGAACTTAACGGATTGTTCGGTTTTCGTCGATCCGCCGCGCATGGGACTTCAAGACGTCGCAAGGTCGCTTGCCGCGGCAAAACCGCAAAAAATCGTTTATCTGTCGTGTTCCCTGAAAACGCTTGTCGAAGACCTGAAAATTTTGAAAAAGGCGGGCTACGAAATTTCTTCCGTCATTCCGTACGATATGTTCCCCGCCTCGAAACACGTCGAAGTACTGAGCGTTCTTACAATAAAATAAATTTGAAAAATACAACGAGGCGGCGAAAGAATACCTTGCTTCTTTGGAAGAATAAACAAAAAGCGTCCGTGCGGACGCTTTTTTATGCGGTGAGTATTGACTGTTTGCGGTTTTGAATTATACGCCGAACAAAAGTTTGTCGTACGTCGGGAACGGCCAGTATTTTTCTGCGGTGAGCGTCTCCGCCTCGTCTGCGACAATGCGGAGTTCCGCCATTTTTTGAAGGATAACGTCGCGGATAAGAGCAGCCGATTTCGTCACGTCGGTGATTGTTTTGTACTCGATAAGCGACGATTCGAGGCTGTTTGCCGCATCGTCGATTTCTTCAACGATGACCGAAAGTTTTTCAATGAGCGTGCGCTCGTACTTTGCAGATACCGTGGGCAGCACGGCGGTTTTCGCGACCAGTGTTTCCGATAAATCTTTGACGTAACTTTCGACGGCGGGCAAAATCTCTTTCCTCGCCATATCGATCATCGTAAGCCCTTCGATATTGACGGTTTTGCAGTAGTTTTCAAGCGTGATTTCGTAGCGCGATTTAATCTCGGCAAGCGACATTACGTCGTGCGACGTCAGAAGGTCGACGTTTTTCTTATTAAGTACGGCGGGCAGCGCGTCGGGGGTAGTGCGAAGGTTCAGAAGTCCGCGCTTTTCGGTGGCTTCTTTTATCCATTTCATCGTATCCGTTGCCGTTGAAGATGATGCGTTTATGGTCGCGCACCGTACTTTTGACGAGTTCGTGCAACGCGGTTTCAAAGTCGTCGGCGGATTCAAGGACGTCCGCAAATTGTTTCAGCGATTCCGCGACCGCGGTGTTGAGCATAACGTTGCAGTCGGCGATGCTTTGTTGCGAGCCGGGCATACGGAATTCAAACTTATTTCCTGTGAACGCAAACGGCGACGTACGGTTTCTGTCGGTGGTGTCGCGCGGGAATTTCGGCAGCGCGTGCACGCCGGTTTTCATCGTGGTTTTTTGCGAGCCGGAATAAGGGGAATCGTTTTCGATTGCGTCAAGAATCGCCGTGAGTTCGTCGCCCAGAAAAATAGATACGACGGCGGGCGGCGCTTCGTTTGCGCCGAGGCGGTGATCGTTGCCTGCGGACGCGACGGACAGGCGCAACAAATCCTGATAATCGTCCACCGCTTTAATTACTGCGGACAGGAACAATAAAAACTGCGCGTTCTCGTAAGGCGTGTCGCCGGGCGTGAGAAGATTGACTCCTTTGTCGGTGGATAATGACCAGTTATTGTGTTTACCGCTTCCGTTCACACCGTTAAACGGCTTTTCGTGTAACAAGCACACAAGACCGTGTTTCAATGCAATCTTTTGCATTATCTCCATCGTGAGTTGGTTGTGGTCGGTTGCGACGTTGGTTGTGGAATAAATCGGCGCAAGTTCGTGCTGGGCGGGGGCGACTTCGTTATGCTCGGTTTTCGCAAGAACGCCGAGTTTCCAAAGTTCGTCATCGAGATCCGCCATAAACTCCTTGACGCGCGGTTTGATCGCGCCGAAATAATGGTCATCGAGTTCCTGACCTTTTGGGGGTTTCGCGCCGAAAAGGGTACGTCCCGTGAAAATCAGATCCTTGCGTTTTGCATACAAATCCTTATCGACAAGGAAGTATTCCTGCTCGGGGCCGACGGACGTACGGACGTATTTCGCGTCGTTTCCGAAAAGTTTCAAAACACGAAGAGCCTGTTTGTCAAGCGCTTCCATTGAGCGAAGGAGCGGCGTCTTTTTGTCCAGAGCCTCGCCGCCGTAGGAGCAGAACGCCGTCGGAATGCAAAGGGTTTTGTCCTTAATGAATGCATAGGACGTCGGATCCCACGCGGTGTAGCCGCGCGCCTCGAAAGTCGCGCGAAGTCCGCCGGACGGGAACGACGACGCGTCGGGTTCGCCTTTAATAAGTTCCTTGCCCGAAAACTCCATGATGACTCTGCCGTCGGGCGACGGGGCGATAAATCCGTCGTGTTTTTCGGCGGTAACGCCGGTAAGCGGCTGGAACCAGTGCGTGAAATGCGTCGCACCTTTCGACTGCCCAGTCTTTCATGGCGACAGCGACCGCGTTTGCGACGTCGAAGGAGAGATTTTCGCCTTCGTCGATGGTTTTTTTGAGGGCGGCGTAAACGTCGTCGGACAAAGTTTCCTTCATCACCTTGTCGTCGAATACAAGGCTTGCGAATTCATTCGTAACGGTATTCATATACTATACTCCTTAAAAAAAGACAGCGACGCCCGCGTTGGACGTCGTTGCCCGAAAAATCAAAAAAAAGAGCGTCGAACGGTTGCAAAAACCGTAAGACGCCGTTGCCTTTATATTGCAGGATTATAAGACCGCAAATTTTTTTTGTCAAGTGATTTTTTTATTGATTTTCCGCTTTTATTTTTATTGACAAATAAATATTTCGGGTGCTATAATTCAAAATCGTTGAGCAAAGACGTTCATTCACAAGGGGAAAAACCCATGTCGAATGGACGCTTTTTTTATTGAAAAAGCATTTTCGCGGTTAAGCGAAAATAAAAGTTTTACCCGCGGGTAACGTATGGAGACAAAAGGCGAGAAACAAAGTTCTTCGGAACGAGTATACAAAGTTGCACTCGTATCGTCGTCGGAAAAGTTTAACGGCGCGATGTTGCCGCTTCTCCCGAAAAATCGTTTCAGCCCCATAAGCGTTTATCGCGACGCCAAAAGCGCGCGGCGGATGATTTCCAAAGAAAAACCTGATATCGTGATTATCAACACGCCGCTTCCCGACGACTTCGGCACAAGCCTTGCGCTGGACGTTTCGGAAACGGACGGCGTTTGCGTATTATTGTTTACCCGCGCGGAGAATTTTTCGGAATTATCGTCCGTTCTTGCGCCGCACGGGGTGTTGACGTTGCCGAAACCCACGTCGCCCGAACTCACCGAAGAGGTCGTCGAACTGATGTGCGCCACGCGGGAGCGGCTTCGTCGGATTGAAATCAAGAAATCATTTGCCGAGGAAAGAATGGAAGATATCCGCGTCGTGAACAAGGCGAAATGGTTTTTGATCGAACAGCTTAAAATGACCGAACAAGAAGCGCACCGCTATATCGAAAAACAGGCAATGGACAGGTGCGTCACGAAACGCGTCATTGCGGAAAATATTTTATCTACCTATAAATAAAAAGCGGAGGAATGATTTTATGACAAAGTACATTTTTGTAACCGGGGGCGTCGTATCGGGGCTCGGAAAGGGCATCACGGCAGCGTCGCTCGGCAGACTTTGAAAGCAAGAGGACTCAAAGTCATCGCGCAGAAACTCGACCCGTATATCAACGTCGATCCCGGCACGATGAGCCCGTATCAGCACGGCGAAGTTTACGTCACCGAAGACGGCTGCGAAACCGACCTCGACCTTGGACACTACGAAAGATTTATCGATGAAAACCTTAATAAATATTCAAATCTCACGACGGGCAAGGTTTTCTGGAACGTCCTCAACAAAGAAAGAAGGGGCGAATATCTCGGCTCGACCGTACAAATTATTCCTCACGTCACGAACGAAATAAAAGAGTTTATTTATCACGTCGGCAAAGAAATCGACGCCGACGTCGTCATCACCGAAATCGGCGGCACGATCGGCGATATCGAGTCACAGCCTTTCATCGAGGCGATTCGTCAGGTCGGTATCGAAGTCGGGCCCGAAAACAGCCTGTACATTCACGTGACTCTCGTGCCGTTTCTGAGAGGCTCGGACGAGCATAAATCGAAACCCACGCAACACTCCGTAAAAGAACTGCAAGGTATGGGAATCCGCCCCGACGTCATCGTGCTTCGCGCGGACGAACCGCTGGAAGAATCCATATTCAAAAAGATTGCTTTGTTCTGCAACGTAAAGCCCGATTGCGTCATTGAAAACATCACGCTGCCGTGCTTGTACGAAGCGCCGCTTATGCTTGAAAAATCCAACTTTTCGTCGGTCGTTTTAAGAGAGTTGCATATCGACAACGTTGCAGAACCCGACCTTAACGATTGGAAACAGATGGTTAAAGATATCAAAACGGCGAAAAAACACGTTACTATCGGACTTGTCGGAAAGTACGTGCAACTTCACGACGCATACCTTTCCGTTGCGGAAGCGTTAAGACACGCGGGGTATTTCCTCGGTGCGAAAGTCGACATAAAATGGATCGATTCCGAAACGATAACGCCTGACTCTGCGGACGAAATTTTAAGCGGTCTTGACGGGATTATCGTGCCGGGCGGTTTTGGAAGTCGCGGCATCGAAGGCATGATCCTTGCGGCGAAATACGCGCGCGAAAACAACGTGCCGTACTTCGGAATCTGCCTCGGTATGCAAATCGCCGTTATCGAGTACGCAAGAAACGTCGCAGGAATCAGGGACGCGCACTCCGGCGAGTTCGACGAGCTGTGCAAAAACAAAGTCATCAACTTTATGCCCGGACAAAGCGACGATATCGACAAGGGCGGCACGTTAAGACTCGGCGCGTATCCTTGCGTGATAAAAGAAAATACGACGATGCAACGCTGCTACGGCACGCTTGAAATTTCCGAACGCCATCGTCATCGCTATGAGTTCAACAACGATTATCGTGAAATCCTGACGAAAAACGGGCTTACGCTTTCGGGGCTTTCTCCCGACGGACGTCTTGTCGAAACGGTGGAACTTACCGACCGTCCTTTCTACGTCGGCGTGCAATTCCATCCCGAATTCAAGTCGCGCCCCAACCGCGTGCATCCATTGTTCAAAGGATTTATCGAAGCCGCACTGCAAAAGCAATGTGAATAAACGGCTTTCGTATTTATAAGGTTAATAAAACAAAAAGAAAGGACGCTGTCAGACGACAGCGTCCTTTTTGGAAGATTTTCGATTACAGTTTCATCGCGACGTCCCACGCGCGCCAGATAACCGTACGCAGGTTGCCGATGCCGTTGCAGTCGCCGACAAGTTTCACGCCGTCTTTTGCGACGGGGGTGGGAATATAGCCGACAGACATAATCACGCTGTCGCCTGCGATTTCCGACTCCTTGCCGGTTTTAAGGTCTTTGACCTTGACGCCTTTGTCGGTGATCTCGACAAGACCGGTGTTCAGACGTACGTCGACTTTGTTAAGCGCGAAGAAGTCGCGGAGATACGAAGTGTTCGCAAGGCAGACGCCTCTCATTGCGACAAGGTCGTTTTTCATTTCGACGATGACGGGAGTCTTGCCTTTGTTGTAAAGGTCAAGGGCGATTTCGCAACCGGACAAGCCGCCGCCGATGACGATGACTTTGTTGCCGACTTCTTTGGTGCCAAGCAGATATTCGCACGCTTCGATGCCTTTTTCCGCACCGGGAACGCGAAGTTTTCTTGCCTTGCTGCCAGTTGCAACGACGACTTCGTCCGCGCCGAGCTTCGCGATGTCTTCGGGTTTGACCTCGGTGTTGAATTTTACTTCGATATTAAGGTCTTTGATTTCCTTTTCGTACCATTTGATAAGGTCGCGGTCTTTCTCCTTGAACGAAGGCGCAGCGGCAGCGATGAATACGCCACCGAGAACATTCGACTTTTCGTAAATCGTAACCTTATGTCCGCGCAGAGTTGCGACGCGCGCGACTTCCATACCGCCGATACCGCCGCCGATAACTGCGATTTTCTTGGGATGAGCGGCTTTGACGATTTTGTATTTTTTGCTTTGCATCGTCTGCGGGTTAAGGGCGCAGCGAGCCATACCGGCGTTGTCCGCAAGGGTTTGGTCGTTGCCGACGAGTTGTCCGTCGTCGCCTTTATAGGACGCCATATTGAAGCAGGCGTTGTGGCAGCAGATGCAGGGGTGAATCGACGCGATATCGTCGTTCATAAGTTTGGTTACCCATGCGGGATCGGTAAGGAACTGACGAGCAACGCCCAAACCGTCGATTTTGCCTTCGGCGATTGCTTCCGCGCCAACGTCGGGTTCCATACGGCCGGCGCACACGACGGGGATGTCAACGAATTTTTTGATGTGAGCGACGTCTTCGAGGTTGCAGTTTTGCGGCATATAGGGACCGGGGTGAGCCCAGTACCAGGCGTCGTAGGTGCCGTTGTCGCAGTTGAGCATATCGTAGCCGGCGTCTTGGAGATATTTTGCGGCTCTTTCGCTTTCTTCCATATCGCGGCCGACCTCAACGTAGTCTTCGCCGGGAAGCGCGCCTTTGCCGAATCCTTTGGTTTTGGAAACGACGGAATATCTCAAAGAAACGGGGAAGTCGTCGCCGCACGCCTTTTTGATGGCTTTGACGATTTCGACGGGGAAGCGGTATCTGTTTTCAAACGATCCGCCGTATTCGTCCGTCCTTTGGTTGGTGTATTTCATCGTGAATTGATCGAGAAGGTAGCCTTCGTGAACGGCGTGGATTTCAACGCCGTCGACGCCCGCGTCCATGCAGAGTTTCGCGGTTTTTGCGAAAGCCTCGACCATTTTGTGGATTTCTTTTTGCGTAAGGGGGCGAGAGATGCAGATTCTTGCCATCTGTTGGGGGTTGCGCTTGCGCTTGCGGTAAGGTAACTTACGTCAAGGGCGGGTTTCAAGACGGTTGCAAGGGCTTTGTTGTGTAACGCCTTTACCATAATGTCGTTGATTGCCAGCGACCTGCCGAAGCCTGCCGTAAGTTGTACGAACATTTTTGCGCCCGTTTTATGGAACTCGTCCATAAATTCTTTGAGCTTATTAAACTTTCCTTTGCCTTGATAAAGCCATTTCCCGAGAAGGATATCCCTGATGGGCGCGATGCCGGGAAGGATAAGACCGACGTTGTTCTTTGCGCGTTCAAGCAAGAAGTTTGCGGCTTCCTTGTCAAAGTGGTTGGGCTCCATCCAGCCGAAGATTGACGTACCGCCCATAGAAGTCATTACAATGCGGTTTTTGATTTCGCAATTCTTGATTTTCCACGGCGTAAACAGGCTTTCGTATTTTGAATCCATAATATGCCTCCTAGCACATAATAATTTAATAGTAACAAAACTATATTACAATAATTAGCGTCAAAAATCAACCGCTGCGATAAATTTTTAACGAGCGCGCAAAAAAAATTGTAATATTTTCCAAAATATCTCAATTTCACAAAAACATATTAAAACCCTGCGATAAGCGTGCGTTTTTGCAACGAAATAACCTCGTTCTGCAAAACGGCGCGGATAAGGTGCATTTCGGCACATTGCAAAACAAGGCGTTAATTGTTCAAAAAAGACACGTTAAATGACGATTTAGACTATTTTTACAAACTGCCGCTTGTGTATTAAAGTAAATCCGCATTTATTTTTAGTTGAAATATTTCGCGCGGTATGGTAAAATATCGATAAATAAAGAGGTGTCTATGAGCGAATTCGAAATCAGCTTATTATGTTCGTCCGTGATAAGTTATTATCAGGTGCAAAACGGGATATCCCCCGTCAAAAGGCTTTACGTCAGAAACGCGTCCGACTTCGACTGCGAAAATATCGAAATCAGCGTGTCGTCAAAGCCCGATTTTTTGCTGCCCGTTTCCGAAATTCAGGCGGTGTTTCCCGCCCGCGCAAATCTCAGATTCGACGGCATCGCGAAACTGTCGCCCCTTTATATGGTGGCACAAAACAGAAAGCACGACGGCGAAATAACGGTGCAGGTATTGAAGGACGGCGTCGTCCTGGAAGAAGCGACGGAAAGGGTAACGGTGCTTGCTTTTGACGAGTGCAACGTCGATAAACCCGAAAGTATCGCGACTTTCGTCCGCCGCACGCCCGACGTCAACAGACTTCTGAACCTCGCGCACAAAAAGATTGCGGAATGGGGTTTTAAGGACGTTACCGGCACGGGCTATGCGAACGCGTCGAAAAACAAAGTGCGAAATCTCTGCGCCGCGACGTATGCGGTACTTTGCGACTATGGATTCCTTATGGGCAAGAAAACGACGGCGGACAGCGTCATCGTGTCCGATTTTTCGGAAATACTTTCGGACAAGGTCGCAACGCCGATGGAACTTGCGCTGATTTCGCGTCGGTGATCGAAAGCGCGGGATACAATCCCGTCGTTGCGAAATCGGACAACAGCTGGTACGTCGCGTGCTTCCTTACCGAAGAATGTATGGCGGAAGACGTGTTCGACGATATGTCTTACGTCGCGAAAAAAGCGGCGGCGGGCGTCGGTGAAGCGACGCTTATCGATATTTCGGGCATTTTCAAGGGCGAAAGTTTTGAAAAGTGCGAGAAAAACGCCGTATCGTTCCTTAAAAAATCGCCGACCGTCGATTTTGCGGTCGATATAAAACGCGCGCGTATAATGGGCATACTGCCGCAGTCTGTCCGCGTGAAAACGGAGGGCGGATACGACCTTGTCGAAAGCGACGATTATAAACAAGCCGCTCCGCCGAAAATCAAAGAATACGGCGAAAATATCGGCGGCGAAAGTCTGTTCACCCGCGAAAAACAGTGGGAACGCCGCTTGCTGGAACTCGATCTTCGCAATTCGCTTTTGAATTTCAGGGTGTCGAATACCGCCGTGAAAATTCTCACTGCGTCAATCGAAACTTTTGTCGAAAACGTTACACACGATAAACCTTATACGCTCACGGCGCACCCCAAAGACGTGCCCGACGGCGACGCAAGGCTGAATCCGTCTTTCGACAACCCCGCGCCGCTGAAACCGCTGTCGGAATACCTTTTGTACGAATACAAAAACAAAAGACTTTCAACCGTGTTTTCGGAAAAAGAGCAAAACAAAACGCTGCTCAATCTTTATCGCAAGGAAAAAACCATCGAAGAAGAGTCCGGCACCGCAAGTTTGTACGTGGCGTGCGGCTTTTTGAAGTGGAGAGAGTCTGAAAACGAAAAATTCAAATACGCGCCGCTTATTCTTTATCCGGTGTCGATTGACAAAAAGGGCATATCTCTGCCCGTATTTTCGATAACTTTCGACGTTGACGGGGCGCAGATAAACAATACTTTGCTGGAATTTTTGTATCAGGAATTCCGCCTCGATATGCGCGGGCTTTCGGCGGTCGAACTGTCCGACGCGAAAAGCATACTCGCAGTCATCGCGCGCGTCAAAAAAGAAATCGCCGATAAACCCGGATGGGAAATTATCGACAACGTTTATCTGAACGTTTTGTCGTTCACGAATTATCTCATGTGGCACGACGTGCGCTATAATATCGACAAGTTCAAGGAGTCGCCGCTTATCCGTTCCATGATTTCGAACTCGGTGGACGCCGGGCTGAAAAACGAAACCCCGACCGACACCGCAAACTCGGACGAAGCGTACTTCGGGACGGACAGAATGTTGCTGCCGATAAGCGCGGACAGCTCGCAATATCAAGCGATAAAAGCAAGTCTGAACGGCTCGTTCGTGCTGCACGGACCGCCCGGCACAGGTAAGTCGCAAACGATAACGAATATCATCGTCAACAACATCGTGCGCGGCAGGCGCGTGCTGTTCGTCGCTGAAAAAATGGCGGCGTTGAACGTGGTTTATAAACGCCTTGTCGACTGCGGCGCGGGCGATTTCTGTCTGGAACTTCATTCCGACAAAACGCACAAAACCGATATTTTATCGAAAATAATCAACACGTTAAACCTTGGTTCTGCCGCTTCCGACATCGACTTTGAAGAAAAAGCGAATGAAATCAAGGAGTGCATCGACAAGTTGCAGGGCGAAATCGACGCAATGCACAGAAAGCGTTATCTCGGTTTCTCGCTGTACGAGGCAATGATGGCTTATCTTGACAATTCGGACGCTCCCGATTGTTTAAGAATCGACGGGTTGTTTTACGAAAAACTGACGGCGTCGTCATTCAACAGATACCTTGATATTCTGACGGAACTTGCAATCCGCGCGAAAGAATGCGGCGATATCGAAAAGTCGCCGTTTCGGTACATCGGAAAATTCGATTACACCGACGCATGGCGCGAAGAAGCCGAAAGCGTGCTCGATATTTACCAGATGGAACTCAGGCATCTGAAAACTTACGCGCGCGAACTTCAAACCTTAATAAATATGCGCACGATTTCGCTCACCGGCGAAAAGTTGAAGGCGTTGTATTTCCTGTCGGACAAACTCACGTCCGACGAAAAAATCGCAAAATATTTTGAAAACGCCTGCGCCGTCGAAAACGCGAAAGGTCTTGTGGAATCGTATCTCGAAGCGGCTCGTCGCGACGGGCTTATCACGAAAGAATACGAGAATAAGTACGGAAAGTATCCCGAAAACGTCGCGCCCGCCGAGGTCAAAGAAGCAATGCAAAAAAGCTCGTTTTTGCCAAAATCGGTGAAAAAGGCGCTCTCTTCCGTCGACAAAAACGACCGCCGCGAATTTCTGGAATTCCTGCTTATCATTGCGGAAACCAAAGAAACCGTCAAAAAACGCCGCGCGGAAGTCGCATCGCTTTTCGCCACAACCGAAAACGATATGGGTCTTGACGACAAAATCGCGACGGTGTCCGCGCTTTACGACGCCGCACGCGCACTGTACGCCGATTGCGACTTCAATCTTTTCAACGAAACCTGCCGTCGGTTGACGAAAAATAAGCCGCACGTCCTTATGGAATACTATATGCGCGCTTACGAAACCGAACAAAAGGCGAAAACCGCATTCGAAAATCTCTTTTGCATCGTCAAAAAAGACCCGCGCGAAGAAATCAACAGCACTATCGACCGCATTTCGAGTATCGAAAAGAATATGGACTATATCCCGAGTTGGTGCAGATACCAGAGCGTCGTGGAACGTTGCGGACAAGAAGGCTTCGATTTCGTGCTGGAACCGCTGTTTAACGGCGAAATTACCGCCGAAGACGTGCTGAGAAGTTTCAAAAAATGCGTGTATTTCAATTTTGTCAGGAGCGAACTTTACCTTGACGACGTGCTTTGCAGGTTCTCGGGGCTGTCGCTTGAAGAAACGATGCAACGTTTCCGCGCGCTGTCCGACGAATACGAAAAACTCACAAGGTCGGAGTTGTATTTAAGGCTCGTGTCGAAACTTCCGCGCACCGATACTTCGGGCGAACATAACCTGGAAAGAGTTTTGCTGTACCGCGCCGAAAAAACGAATATGCAGGGCACGACCATACGCGCGCTGTTTTCGCAAATTCCCGAAATACTTCGCGCGACTTGCCCGTGTCTGCTGATGAGTCCGGTGTCGGTTGCACAATATCTCGATATCGAAAAGGAAAAATTCGACCTTGTCGTCTTTGACGAGGCGTCGCAGATGCCCACGTGCGAGGCGGTAGGCGCAATCGCGCGCGGTAAAAACGTCATCGTCGTCGGCGATCCGAAGCAGCTTCCGCCCACGATGTTCTTCCGCACCGATTATCGCGACGAACAGCACTTCGAAGTCGAAGACCTTGAAAGCGTCCTTGACGACTGCCTTGCAATCGGCATGCCCGAACGTCATCTTTTGTGGCATTACCGCAGCAATCACGAAAGCCTTATCGCGTTTTCCAACAGTATGTTTTACGACAATAAGTTGCTCACTTTCCCGTCTCCGAACGAGCTGAAAGGCAAAGTAAAACTTGCCTACGTCGACGGCGTTTACGAAAGAGGCGGCAGCAAATGCAACAAAAAAGAAGGCGACGCGCTTGTGAAAGAAGTCGTGGCAAGGCTTAAAAATCCGCAGGAACGAAACCGCTCGATCGGCATAGTTACGTTCAATACGGCGCAACAGAATTACATCGAAGATAAGCTGCAACACGAGATTCACAAAGAAGGTCTCGACGACGTGGCGTACGACGTGGACGAGCCTGTTTTCGTGAAAAACCTTGAAAACGTTCAGGGCGACGAGCGCGATCTGATTTTGTTCAGCGTCGGATACGGTCCCGACGCAACGGGCAGATTATCGTTAAATTTCGGTCCTATAAACCAGCAGGGCGGCTATAAACGACTTAACGTTGCAGTTACCCGCGCAAGGAGCGAGATGATTGTTTTCAGTTCCGTAACGGGCAACATGATTGACCTTAACCGCACCGACAGCGTGGGCGTCAAAGCGTTGAAAGCCTTCCTCGAATACGCCGAACGCGGTCCCGAGATGCTTTCGATTGCGGCAAAGGACGTCAGAGTGGAGTCGAAGGGTATCGGCGAAAACGTTGCGAAAGACCTGAAAGACCGCGGGCTGTTGTGCGACGCGAACGTCGGCGTGTCCGACTTCAAAATCGACGTTGCCGTCGTCGATCCCCGCGACAAGAACAAGTATATTCTCGCAATCATCGCGGACAGCGAGCACTCGGCAAAAATCCCGTCCGCGAAAGACCGCATGACAATGCAGACGAGAATCCTGAAAAAACTCGGCTGGAACGTCTATAACCTTTGGACGATAAACTACTTCAACAACCAGAAACGCGAAATCAACAAAATCAAGGAAGTCGTCGCGACGCTCACCGAAAAGAAGGTCGTTTCCAAAAAAACCGTCCGCGACGCGCTGCAAAAATACAGAAAAACTTATAAGACGGCTTATATCAAACCGCTGGCGCGTGCAGGGGCGGAATACGTCCTGAATTTCGTCAACGAAGAAGCGATTATGAATAAAATCCGCACCGTTATCGAGGTCGAGTCGCCGATTGAAGAAAACTGTCTTATCGATAAAATCGCCGCGGCGTTCTGCGTGCCGAAAACCGCCAAAAAAGCCATCGCGCAAATTTCAAGATACGTTTCGTCATACGAGGCGCAACGGCAGGAATATTCTGGCAAAGTCTTTTACGTCGATAAGCCCGTTTCGACTTTCCGCCCGAGCGACGCGCGCGTTACCCGCGATTTGACAAAGGTTCATCCCGACGAGATCGTCGCCGCCGCAAAATGCGCGATCGAAGCGACCGTCTATATCGAAAAGGACGACCTTAATAAGGAAGTTTTCAAACTGTTCAACGTCGCGAAACGCACGAAATCCGCCGTGGAATGGGTTGACGCCGCTTTGAGCGCCGCCGTTCAGACCGGCGAAATAATCGTCACTCCCGACGGCTTCTGCCGCATCTGACCGCAAAAAATCAAAATAACGAAAACCCCGACGACGGTTCGGGGTTTTTTAATAATTGAACGGCAAAACGCCCGTGTTGTTTTCAAAGGGCGTGCGAAAATATTGCTATATAAACGTGCGTAGCGCGCGCGAGCGCGCGGGCGAAATATGTACGCGGGCGGCGCGCAGGGCGCGCGTATTTATTAAGTAAGCGGAAAGGAGAAATGCGGAAAAACGAGAGTGGCGAGTATGCGGGCAACAGGTCGGGTGAGTATGCGGGTGGCGCGCGGGAGAGCAAACGGAACGATTGGACAGACAAACATATGGAAGGTTGGCGGGGAAATGGTTGAAACGTGAATAAAAGTTCAGAAAAACCCTTATATTTCGTCGCCTTTGTATGGTTATTATTTTTTAATTTGAAAGAAGTTGAAAATAATGTTCAAAAGTGGCGATTTTCGTTTGACACATTTTGTCGTTTTGGTTATAATGGCACTATCTTACAGGTGGCGGAAAGCCAAAAAACACAAAATAAAGTGTTTCTGACCGACGCCAACCACATTATATTGGGGTACAGAGTGAAACTTTTGGAGGAACGCATCCTCAGGGACGGTAAAGTCTTCCCCGGAGAGGTGTTAAAAGTTGGAGGTTTTCTCAATCATCTTATAGATGATACTTTGATGGAGGAAATCGGCAAGGAAATCTACTCACTCTATAAGTGCGACCAAGTTACCAAAATTCTGACCTTAGAAGCATCGGGAATCGCAATTGCATGCTACGCAGCTATGTACTTGCACGTCCCGGTGCTTTTTGCTAAGAAAAGTAAAACCGCCAACATTTCAAAGGACGTTTATTCTGCGGAAGTCAAAAGTTATACCCACGGCAACGTAAACACGATAATGGTTGAAAAGGAATTTCTGAATTCTTCCGACCGCGTGCTTATCGTCGACGATTTTCTTGCTCACGGCGAGGCGTTGCGCGGGCTTATCGCATTGATCGAGCAGGCGGGTGCGACTCTTGTCGGGTGCGCGATTGCCATCGAAAAGGGCTTCCAGAAAGGCGGGGACGAGTTGAGAGAGCAGGGCGTCCGCATCGAAAGCCTTGCGATTATCGAAAGTATGTCGGACGACGGCGTCACTTTCAGAAAAAACTAAGTTAAAAAATGCCATACGGCAAAATATATGGAGGGTTTCATAATGAAGAAAAAAATTCTTGCAATTTTCCTTGTTGTAGCGATAGTTGCAGCACTTGCAGTCGGTCTTACCGCATGTAAGAAAGACGACGGCGGAGAAGTCGATTATTCGAACATCAAAATCGGTATGCTTTGCTTGCATGACAAAAACAGCACGTACGACAAAAACTTCATCACGGCGATGGAAGAAGTTCAACGCGAACTCGGTCTTCGCGACGACCAAGTCATCATCAAAACCGGTATCCCTGAGGACGATACTTGCTATCAGGAAGCCATGAACCTTGTCGACGCAGGTTGCAACATCATTTTCGCTGACTCTTTCGGTCACGAAGCATATATGTTGAAAGCTGCAAAAAAAGCTCCCAAAGTTTTGTTTGCACACGCAACCGGAACGAGAGCTCACACCGAAAATCTTCCTAACTTTGTCAACGCATTCGCTTCCATTTACGAAGGTCGTTTCCTTGCAGGCGTTGCCGCAGGTTTGAAACTCAACGAAATGATCGCAGCAGGCAAATTCACCGCAGAAGAAGCCAAAATGGGTTACGTCGGCGCATACACCTATGCGGAAGTTATCTCCGGCTACACCTCCTTCTACCTTGGCGCAAAATCCGTCTGCCCGACCGTCAAGATGGACGTTCAATTTACCGGTAGCTGGTATGATGAAACCGGCGAAAAGGAAGCAGCAAACTTGCTCATTGATAAAGGTTGCAAACTTATCAGCCAACACGCTGACTCCATGGGCGCACCTAACGCTTGTGAAACAGCAAAAGTTCCCAACGTATCTTACAACGGCAGCACTTTCGAAGCATGCCCCGAAACGTTCATCGTTTCTTCCAGAATCAACTGGGCACCTTACTACAAATACCTTGCTGAACAAATCGTAAACGCCAAAGGCGACGTTAATAAAGCAAACGTTGCTAAGGACTGGACAGGCACTATCGCAACCGGTTCCGTAGAACTTACCGCTTTCGGTACGGCAGCAACCGCTGACACTGCGGCAAAAGTTGCTGACATTAAGGCAAAACTTATGAACGGCACCCTTAACGTTTTCGACACCGCCACCTTCACCGTTAACGGCACGAAACTTGCAACATATATGGCAAACGTAAACTTTGAAGACGACGGCACCGGCAAAGATAACAACAAAGCTGACACGCAAGTCATTGAAAACGGCGTTTTCTTTGAATCCAAACATCGTTCGGCACCTTACTTTGACGTTCGTATCGACGGCATCACGCTTCTTAACGAGAAGTACTAATTTACAACAACAGAATAGGATTTTGGCGGGACAATCGTCCCGCCATAACCCTTTTATTTCGGCGTGAAAACGCCAGAATTTGGAGAGTTATATGGGACAAAACAACGCTATCGAACTCAGAAACGTTACTAAACGGTTCGGCGCGGTCGTTGCGAACAATGACGTCAGCATGGACGTCAGGCGCGGTGAAATTTTGTCGCTTCTTGGCGAAAACGGAAGCGGTAAAACCACCCTTATGAATATGATTGCGGGCATATACTTCCCCGACAGCGGTGAAATTTTCATCGACGGGAAGGAAGTCGTGATTCGTTCTCCGCAGGACGCTTATAAATACCACATCGGAATGATCCATCAGCATTTTAAGCTGATTGACATCTTTACGGCGGCGGACAACGTTATTCTTGGCGAAAAGATGCCCCCGTTCAGTATCCGTGAAAAATCGAAAGAATACAAAGATAAACTTGACGACTACGGCATTGTCGTTGACGCCGATGACGAGCGTTCGCCCGTCAAAGAAATCAGGCTTGGCGACAAACCTGCCGAAAAAATAAAATGCGCCTTAAAATGCGCGGCGCTTCCTTTTGTAAAACTCGGCAAGAAAATCAAATTCAACCATTTGTCGAGAAATCGCGTTGGAATCGTACAAAAAATCGTCGATAAGTACGGTTTCGATATCAACGTCAAAAAGAAAATTTACGATATGTCCGTTTCCGAAAAACAAACCGTCGAAATTATTAAGACGTTGTATCGCGGCGCGGATATCCTTATTCTGGACGAGCCTACCGCCGTTTTGACGCCGCAGGAAACCAAAAAACTTTTTGACGTTTTAAGGAAAATGCGCGACGACGGAAAGTCCATTATCATTATTACGCACAAACTCAACGAAGTTCTGGAAATCTCGGACAGAGTCGCCGTTTTAAGAAAAGGCGAATATATCGGCACTGTCGATACGAAAGACGCAACCGAAAGTTCGTTGACGGAAATGATGGTCGGCGAAAAGGTCGAACTTAATATCGACAGAACAATCCCCGTCAACGCAGAAGAAAGGCTCACGATTTCCGGACTCACTTGCAAAAACCGCGAAGGAATACTTGCGCTTGACAACGTGTCGTTCACGGCGCGTTCGGGCGAAATTCTGGGTATCGCAGGTATCGCGGGCAGCGGTCAGCGCGAACTTCTGGAATCAATCGCGGGACTTCAACGTCTGGAAGGCGGAACGGTCACTTACTTCGATCCCAAAGACAACAATAAAGAAGTCGATTTGAGGCAGAAATCCCCCACGCAAATCAGGGAATTGGGCGTAAGACTTTCGTTCGTCCCCGAGGACCGTCTGGGCATGGGACTTGTCGGGAATATGGACTTGACGGACAACATGATGCTTCGTTCCTACGGCAAAGGTCACTCGATGTTTCTGGACAGAAAAACCCCGCATGACCTTGCGGAAAATATCGTGGAAGAACTTGAAGTTGTGACGCCTTCCGTAAAAACTCCCGTCAGAAAACTTTCGGGCGGAAACGTTCAGAAAGTATTGGTCGGGCGTGAAATCGCGTCCGCGCCTACCGTCCTTATGGCGGCTTATCCCGTAAGGGGGCTGGACATTAACTCGTCCTACGTTATTTATAATTTGCTCAACAAACAAAAAGAAAACGGAGTTGCGGTTATTTTCGTCGGCGAAGATCTGGACGTACTGCTTGCGCTTTCGGACAGAATCATGGTTTTGTGCGGCGGCAAAGTCAGCGGCATTGTCGACGCAAGAAACTGCACGAAAGAGCAAGTCGGGCTTCTTATGACAAGTATGCCCGAAAAAGTCGAAATATTTGACGATGAAGTAAAGGAGGGACACAATGCGTAAAACAGTTCACGAACCCGTCGCGCACCTTGTAAAACGCGTGGATATGGACAGGAAAAAAGCGTGGCTTATCCGCCTTATCGCTTTTGCATTGTCAATCCTTGCCTGCGCGATCATCACTACGGCAATCACGAAAAAAGACATGAGTTTCTTCTTCAAAAACTTTTTCGGCGGCGCATTCAGCACCCCAAGACGTGTCTGGGGACTTTTCCATGAAACGGCACTGCTTTTGCTGGTCGCGCTTGCGGTCACTCCTTGTTTCAAAATGAGATTCTGGAACATCGGCGGCGAAGGACAAATCCTTATGGGCGCGCTCGGTTGCGCTGTCGTCATAAACTTTATGGGCGGCAAATCAAGCGACGCGGGTACGATTGTTCTGTCGCTTGTCGTTGCGATGGTATTCGGCGCGTTATGGTCGATGATTCCTGCAATTTTCAAAGCGAGATGGAACACCAACGAAACGCTTTTGACGCTTATGATGAACTATATTGCGGTATGTCTTACGGAATACTTTATTAAAAGCGTTGCGTCGACGGGCACCGGTACGCTGACGTTTACGAAGGGCGTTGTCGGCTCAATCGGAGATAACGAATTCATTCTTAAAATCATCATCGCGGCGGTTATTACGATTCTGATGTACATTTATCTTCGTTTCAGCAAGCACGGCTATGAACTTACCGTTGTCGGCGAAAGCGAAAATACGGCGCGTTATATCGGTATCAACAGCAAAAAAGTTATCATTCGCACGTTGATTCTTTGCGGTATTATCGCAGGTATCACGGGATTCCTTCTTGTCAGCGCGACAAACCTTGACTTGAACAGCAAATATACCGTCAACGGCAGAGGCTTTACGGGCGTTCTTATTTCCTGGCTTGCAAAGTTCAATCCGTTTGCGATGGTGTTGACGTCGTTTTTGGTTGTGTTCGTACAAAAGGGCGCGGCAGAAGTTTCAACGTATGCGCGTCTCGGTGCGTCGTTCCCCTCGATGCTTGCGGGCGTGTTTTTCTTCTTTATCATCGCAAGCGAGTTCTTTATCAACTATAAGATAATGTTCAACAAAAAATATTTCAAAATTCCCGCATGCTTCAAAAAGAAAAAACAAGCGGAAGTTGTCGCAGAGGAGGATAAGTAATATGTTTGTTACGTTAATAACTCAGGCAATAAAATTCGGTATTGTTTTCCTTTTCGGCTCGACCGGCGAAATTATCATCGAAAAATCCGGACACCTTAATCTGGGAATCCCCGGCGTTATGTGCTTTGGCGCAATCGGCGGCTGTCTTGGCGCAAACCTTGCAAAAAACGCAGGCTTGCAGCCGGCGGAATCGTCTTTGTCGCAATTCTTATGGCAATGCTGTTCGGCGCAATGATGGGCGTCGTTTACGGATTGTTTACGATTACCCTTCGATGCAACCAAAACGTCACGGGACTTACCATTACAACGTTTGGTGCGGGTGTACTTGGGTTCTGGGGCTCGATGATGAGCAACGAGGGCACGACGTTTTACGAAGTAAGCAAAGTGTTCACCGCGCCGTTCTTCGGTGAGGTCGAAAACAACTGGTTTTCACAAATGTTCTTGTCGCACGGCGTTTTGGTGTACGTCGGTATAATTATCACAGTGCTTGTCGCAATTTTTATGAACCGCACCAAAACGGGACTTAACTTAAAAGCGGTCGGCGAAAACCCCGCGGCGGCGGACGCGGCGGGTATCAACGTCATCAGATATAAATACCTTGCCTGTATAATCGGCTCGGCAATTTCCGGTATCGGCGGCGCGTTTTACCTTCTTGACTGCACGCGCGGATCGCTTGAATACGTTATCGAAGGGCTTGGCTGGCTTGCGGTCGCGCTTGTTATCTTCTCATTGTGGCGCCCGGGACTTTGCATTATCGGTTCGTTCATTTTCGGTCTTTTGTACATTATGCCCAACTACATTACGGGCGTAAGCCTTGCCGAAAAAGAACTTGTAAAAATCATTCCTTACGTTGCAACCGCTCTCGTCCTTATTATTATTTCGTTCTTTAATAAGCGCGAGACGCAGCCGCCTGCATCGCTGGGGCTTTCCTATTTCAGGGAAGAAAGATAATTCAAAAACGTTAAAAAGGTCGTCTTCGGACGGCCTTATTTATTGTCAAAACGCCACGATGTGATATAATAAAAATATGAATGCTTTGACCATTGTACACGAAACAATAAGGAAATTCGTCGGCGCGGGCGACGTCGTTATCGACGCAACCGCAGGGCGCGGATACGATACGTCGTTTTTATGCTCGCTTGTCGGGGACAGCGGGAAAGTTATTTCTTTCGACGTGCAGAAAGACGCCGTGGACAGCACCGAAAACCTTCTGAAAAGCCGCGGACAAACGGCGGACGTCCACCTTGAATCGCACGAAAATATGACAAAGTACGCGGATAGAGACAGCGTATCGTGCATCGTTTTCAACCTCGGATATCTGCCGTCGGGCGATCACAGCGTTTTCACGCACGCAGAGTCCACGATAAAAGCAATCGAGGGCGGGCTCGGACTTTTGAAGAAGGGCGGCTTAATGTGCGTGAGCGTTTATTACGGCGGCGACTCGGGCTACGAGGAAAGAGACGCGCTGCTGCCGTATCTTAAAACGCTCGATTCGTCGAAATATCAGGTCTTGAAACTCGATTTTTATAATTGGACGAACGATCCGCCGTTCCCGGTGTTTATCATCAAGAACTGAACGATAAAGCCATAAGGACGATGTATTAAAAGAAAATCCACGATATTATAAAGTTGAAAAACCAAATAAACAATACCGCCGCCGATAGGCACCTATGACAAAATAAACCGAGCTGCTGACGACAAGGAAAGGCTGGGAGATTGCTTGCAAGAAGAGACGCCGTCCGCAGGCGACGAGCGCTCCGCACGGCTGTAAGCCGTGCATTTCATTTCATTGTACAATGAAATGAAAAATCCGTGAACGAAATTCGTTTGTTGTTATAGAGCTGCTGACGGCAAGCGAAGATGAGGGATTGCTTGCAAGAAAGGCATCGAGCGCAGACGACAGGCTCCACGCGCGATTAAGAAAGAAATCGCGCAAATGCGTTAAAAACGCATTAAAAAAACACACCCGAAATGGTGTGTTTTTTAGTGGAGCTGCTGACCAGACTTGAACTGGTGACCTCATCCTTACCAAGGATGTGCTCTACCGCCTGAGCCACAGCAGCGTTTTTGTCAATGCTCAATTATTATATTGAATAAGGCGAAATATGTCAAACGAAATGAGCAACAAAACAAAAAGTCGAAAAAATAATTTATTGCGGCGTTTATAATAAAATTTTTAATGAAAGCCGTACGATAGAAACATTTTGTCATGAATGATAAAACTGTCGCATAACGTGAATGAAAACCGCAAAAAATTTTTTTGAATCGCAAAATTTTATGGTTGAAAACAACCTAATCTGTTTTACATAAATCAACATATTATATATAATATAGAAAGTAACTTATTATAATGGAGAGAATCGGGCAAATTTTGTCCAACCGAAATTGAAATGAATTGGCTTGACATATTTTATGCGTTTTTGTCCCTGCTTGGCGGTATCGGCGTCTTCCTTTACGGAATGAAGTTGATGGGCGACAGCCTTGAAATGGTTGCCGGCAACGAAATCAAGCGAATGTTTGCCAAAATATCGAATAAGAAGCTTATCGGAGTGGGCATAGGAACGGTGACGACGGCGGTCGTACAAAGTTCCGCGGCGGTCACGGTTATGGCGATAGGTTTCGTCAATAGCGGGCTGATGACTCTGACGCAAGCCGCGTCGATTGTTTTCGGTGCGAATATCGGAACGACGTCGACCGCGCTTATCGTTGCGCTTGGCGCGGGCGGGTTTGCAAACGTCAACCTTACGGTAATTTGCGGCTCTTGCGGGCGTCGGCGCATTGATAATAATGCTGACCAAAAAGGACAAGGTCAAAAAAATCGGCGGCATTATCACCGGGCTTGGTATGATATTCGTCGGGCTTTCGGTCATGACAAGTTCAATGGATATTTTCTCGAAGTCGGACAAAATCAGCGCGTTCCTTACAAAGGTTTCAAACCCTGCGTTGCTGTTGTTGTTCGGTATTTTGTTCACCGCGCTTATCCAGTCGTCGTCGGCGGTCAGCGGTATCGTCGTTACGATGTCGGTTGCAGGGCTTTTGTCGTTTGAGCAAGGGCTGTACATAATTTTGGGAAGCAATATCGGAACGTGTATTACGTCGCTTATCGCGTCGGTCGGCACAAGTACGAACGCGCGTCGCACCGCCGTAATCCACCTTATGTTTAACGTGATCGGCGTGACGATATTCGGGCTTGTGAGCATTTCCGGCGTGTTTACGAAGATGTTTATGCCGATTAAAAGTCCCGCGATGAGAATTGCGCTTTTGCACACTTTCTTCAACGTAACCACCACCATAGTACTGTTGCCGTTTATGAACCTGCTTGTGAAGTTCGTTTCAAAAATCGTTCCCGAGAGAAAAACGGACGACAAAAACGACGAGCCGCACCTGTACTTTTTGGAAGAACGCTTGTTGAGAACGCCCCCGGTTGCGGTCGCGCAGCTTAAAAACGAAATCGTGAATATGGCGGAAATCGCAAAATCAAACTTCGACAAATGTATGGACGCGGTTATGGTCGGCAAAGTGTCCGACGTCATCGACGAAATCGCCAAAAACGAAATGTCTGAACTTCCTTAACCGTGAAATCACGAAATATCTTGTGAAATTGTCGCAGGTCGACCTTTCGGAAGACGACAAACTCTTAATCAGTACGTCGTATCACACCGTAAGCGATATCGAGCGTATCGGCGACTACGCCGAAAATATCTCGGAATACGCCGAAAAGATGGAGGCGGATAAACTCACGTTCTCGCCGAAGGCAATTTCCGAAATTCAGACGCTTAAAGCGACGATTACAAACCTTTACGACGAGGTAATGAAGACGTATAAGGAAGACACTCTTGATTATATCGACAAGGTGAACGAGTACGAGGAAAGCGTCGACAGACAAAAAGAAGAAATGGGCGAACATCATATCGAGCGTATGAACAAGGGCGAATGTACGCCCGAAGTCGGCGCGATTTATCTGAGTCTTTCGTCCAATGCGGAGCGTGTCGCCGACCATATGACCAACATCGCGTACGCGGTGAGAAGCTACGCCAAAAAGAAAAAGAAGGACTAAGCGAAAAATAAATTTTGAAAAAAGCAAATAAAAAACTGCAACGCCGTTGCAGTTTTTTTGTTGGCATTATCCGTAAAGTTTTCCGATTGTCCATACGACAAGACGTTTCGGCAAGATTTTTGAAAGCCCCACAAGCAGTTTGTACGACGCGCCGCCCACGACGTACACGGGCGGATTTTTCGATTTTGCGATTTTCAGGGCGATTTTCGCGATGACCGACGGCGACATTCCGTTTTGTTCGTCGCGCTCCATCTTTTCAACCGATTTGTCGATTCTTTCACCGTAATAAACGCTGTTGCTTTTGTTCTTTTCGCGGCGGGCGGTGAATTCCGTCTTGACGTCGCCGGGAAGGATTGTCGAAACTTTTATGTTGAACGGTTTAAGTTCGATACGAAGCGCCTCGGAAAGCGATGACACCGCCGATTTCGTGCAGGAATAAAACGACTGGAAAGGCAGCGACAAAGGCGCGCCCGCGCTGGACATATTGATTATCGTGCCGCCGCCGTTTTCGCGCATAACGGGGATAACCGCCTGCGTCGCGAACAGCGTGCCGAAGTAATTGACGTCAAAAATCTTTCGCACCGCGCTTTCGTCGGTATCTTCGACCGCGCCCGAAATGCCGAATCCCGCGTTGTTGACAAGGACGTCGATACGCCCCGCGCGTTTTACGACTTCGCCGATCGAGTCAAACACGTTTTCACGGTCGGACACGTCGGTTTTTATGCTTTCGATGCCTTCTGCCGGCGTTCTGGACAAATTGAATACGCGGTATCCGTTTTCCGAGAATTTTTTTGCAATGGCATTCCCGATTCCTTGGGATGCGCCCGTAATAACTGCAACTTTCATAATCCACCTCTGAACGATTATACAATAATGTTTGAATATTTGCAAATCGTTTTCAAAACCCTTGACAGTATTTTCATTTAATTGTAAGATTTAGGTATCACATTTAATTGCTAGGGGTGGCGCGTCGCGCCTGAGATTACACCCTCTGAACTTGATTGAGTTAGAACTCACGAAAGGAAGCCAGTCCACTCGTTCTCAAAGTAATCGCTTTGGGATTTTTTATTCTAACGAGAAAAGTTCCTCCCGGCAAAGGAGCGAATATGAAATTCACATCAATTCTGAAAGAGCCGTTCAGCACTCTCGACACCGTGTCGAAACTCAGTGTTACGGCTTTTTACTTTGCAATCGTGCTTGTCGCGCTTGTTGTAATCGCCGCAATCTTTTTGAAGAAAGCGAAGCCCGAAAAACTTCAACCGTTTATGAAAAGCGTGAAGTATTTCGTTTTCGGCGTAGCGACGACTTTCGTAGTTACGATGCTTACCTTAAAAATCAGCGACGACGTTCAGGGCGGAAGCTTTGTAAAAGAAGTTTTCTGGCCGATAATGAGCATTGTTATCGTGGCGTTCGCGCTAGTTGCGGCGGGCTACGTAATAAACACGGTAAAACCCGAGTTTATGCGTAAGTTTAAGTTTATCGCGCTGTTTTTGATTTTAATCCCCGTGATTGTGAGTATTGCGTTTTTGGCGGTGCACTTCAAAAAAGTCGGCGGAGATTACGAAGGCGTGTCGCAGGCAGGGCTTTATATCAGCGCAATCGTGCTTGTTCTTATCCTTGTCGTCGCCGCAACCGTTTTCTCGAAACGCAACGGTCCGTTCACCACGCGTGAGATGGCTTATGCCGCAATTTCCGTCGCGCTTTCTTTCGCGCTTTCTTACGTAAAGTTTTTTGCGTTGCCGCAGGGCGGCTCGGTAACCCTTGCGTCGATGCTTCCGCTTATGCTGTTTTCGTATATGTTCGGCATAAGAAAAGGTATTATCGTTGGTGCGATTTACGGCGTGTTGCAGGCAATACAGGATCCGTGGATTATCCACCCCGCGCAGTTCTTCCTGGATTACCCGATCGCTTTTGCAATGACGGGACTTGCTGGAATTTTCAAGGAACTCAACATCATCAAAAAGCCCGCTGTCGCATTTACGGTCGGCGCAATTCTTGCGGGTACGCTGAGATATTTCTCGCACGTGTTCTCGGGCATTTTCGCATTCGCGTCTTACGCTCCCTCGGGATATTCTGCGGCAGCGTGGGGTTTCTTGTACAACACGTTCACGTTCGCAGACGTCGCAATCGTTATCGTCGTTGCGCTGTTGCTGTTCAGCAGTAAGAGTTTCGTGCGCCTTGTAAACGAAAAATCGACGGAAGAATCCGCCGACGAAATCGAAAGTGGCGACGCGTCCGACGAAAACGCGGACGGCAAAGCCGCTTAATAATATTTAATCATAAGTAAAATTCCGCTTTCGACGGTGAACGAGATTTCGTTTGCCGTCGCAATGCCGGAAAGCCCGCAGTAGCGACGCGTCCGACGAAAACGCGGACGGCAAAGCCGCTTAATAATATTTAATCATAAGCAAAATTCCGCGTTCGACGGTGAACGAGATTTCGTTTGCCGTCGCAACGTTGGAAAGCCCGCGGTTTGTGCCTGCGGAAAGAAGAAGGTTTTCAAGCGGATAATAAAGCCCGCGACTGTTTGTAACCAGCGCATCCCCGAAAAACGGAAACAGCGAAATTTTCTGGTTAATAAAAGCCGTGTCGGAAACCTTTCCTTCAAGAATTTTAATATCGAATCCGACGCCCGAAATACGGGCGTCGATTTTTATGTCCTTTGCATATTTCAGTAGGCCGATATTGCCGAGAATCTGACCTATGTCGCCGCCTGTTGCGCCGTAAATGGTAACGGCGTCGTAACCCGCGCTTTTTGCGTAAAGAAGGGCAAGTTGCCCGTCGGTCTCGTCCTTTTCCTTCGGGAAGACGACGTAGTTCAAACCGTCCTTGCGGTTTTCAAGACTGTCCAGGTCGCCGACGACCGCAACGGGGGTAACGTGAATACGGCTTAATCCGTTATCGGCGCAAATAACGTCGGACTCTGTAATTTCCCCGATTTCGTCGGGAGTGTTCAGTATTATCGCTGCTGTTTTCATAAATATAAGGATATATCCAAAAAAGTCGGTTGTCAAGCGCAAAATTTTCAACAAAAGTCAAAATGACAGTCAATATGACAGCAAAGTAATTTTTTTCGTAAAGTCAATAAATTGACTTTTCGTCGCTTATCCCGTACAATGGATATATTACGAAAAATATGAGGGTTTATGGAAAATTTTGATTTGACGGTACTCGGCGGCGGTCCTGCCGGATACAACGCCGCGGCATACGCCGCGTCAAAAGGATTGTCCGTCGTATTGTTTGAGAAAAACGAACTCGGCGGGGTTTGCCTGAACGAAGGCTGTGTTCCCAGTAAAACATTATTGAACAGCGCGAAAATACTGAATTATTTTAAGCACGGCGAAAATTACGGCGTGAAGTTTTCGGGCGACGGCGAAGTATCGCAAGAAGCCGTCGTCGACAGAAAAAACAAGGTCGTGAAACGTCTTGTAACGGGTGTGCGCGCGAAATTGAAAGGCGCGGGAGTTACCGTCGTAAAGGCGGAGGCGAAGATACTTTGCCGCGACGAGAACGGCGTCGTCGTACAATCCGAAAACGTCGAATACAACTCAAAGTTTTTGCTTATCGCAACGGGAAGCAGCGCGTTTATCCCGAAATCCCGGGCGTCGACAAAGCGATTGAAAGCGGGCTTGCGATAACCAACCGCGAGGCGCTGAACCTTGTCGAAATCCCGAAAACACTGCTTATTATGGGCGGCGGCGTAATCGGACTTGAAATGGCGGATTATTATTCGTCGGTCGGGAGCGACGTCGTCGTTGTCGAAATGCTCGGGAAGATCGCGGGCGCAACCGACGAAAAAGTAAGCGCGGTTTTGCAAAAAGCGCTTGAAAAGAAGGGCGTAAAATTCCGTCTTTCTTCAAAGGTCAAAGAAATTACCGAAAACGGCGCGGTCGTCGAGACTGAAAACGGCGAAGAAGAAATACTTGCCGACAAAATTTTGTTGTCGGTCGGTCGTCGCGCAAACTTAACGGGATTCGGGCTTGAAAACATCGGCGTTGAAACCGAGCGCGGCGCAATCGTTACAGACAGTCGTCTTAAAACCAACGTCGAAAACGTCTATGCCGCGGGCGACGTCAACGGAAAGTCGATGCTTGCACACACGGCGTACAGAGAAGGCGAAGTCGCCGTAAACAATATGCTTAACGTTTCCGACGAAATGAATTACGACTCCATACCGTCGGTTATATACACGACTCCCGAAGTCGCTTCGGCGGGATACACGCTTTCGGCGGCGATCGAAAAGGGAATAAACGCCGACGAGGTGCAGCTGTCCTTAATGTATTCGGGCAGATATATCGC
This sequence comes from Clostridiales bacterium, assembly GCA_022009995.1. GTDB lineage: Bacteria > Bacillota > Clostridia > Christensenellales > CAG-917 > CAG-349. The sequence continues at coordinate 262,856 of CP091734.1, read as the reverse complement.
GGAAAACACCGATTATACCGGTATTCTGAAACTTGTTTACGACAAAGATAACAACGTGCTTATCGGCGCGAGCGTCGTCGGAAATTATGCGTCCGAGTATATCGTCGCGGTGTCGAATCTTATTGATATGAAGGTGGATATCGACCGCGCGAAAAAACTCGTTTTCCCGCATCCGACCGTTTGCGAAGTAGTGCGCGAAGGTTTGTTTGAAATTAAATAATACCGCAAAATAACTTGTTTATATGGCAAAAACGTACGATAAAGTAAGATATATTGAAACAAGCGGGTTTAATCCGCATTACAATCTTGCTCTCGAGAGCGCGCTTATGGACGCGGCGAAAGACGGCGAACTTATCGTATATCTTTGGCGCAACGACAACACGGTCGTCATCGGAAGACACCAGAACGCATACCTTGACGTGAATATTAAAAAACTCCACGACGCAGGCGGTTTCCTTGCACGGCGTCCGACGGGCGGCGGCGCGGTTTTCCACGACAAAGGCAATCTCAATTTCTCGTTCATAACAAGTCTTTCGGATTACGACGTGAACGAGAACAACGATATTATTATCCGCGCGGTGAAAAAGCTGGGGCTTTTTGCGGAAGTCAACGGACGAAACGACATCGTCATCGACGGGCGAAAGTTTTCGGGCAACGCATATCTCAAAACACAGACGGCGGCGTTGCATCACGGTACGATTTTAATATCCGCCGACACGTCGAAAATGAGCGACTTTCTGAACGTGAAACCCGACAAGCTGGAAGGCAAGGGCGTTGCGAGCGTAAAGTCGCGCGTTGTAAATCTTCACGACCTTGACGAAAGTATCGACGTCGAAGCCGTAAAGCAGGCGATGAAAGACGTTTTAACCGAGAAATACGGGCGGATTTTGGAGAATTCCGCCGTGGACGAAAAGAAAACCGACGAATTTTACAAAAAATATTCCGACGATTTATGGCTGTACGGAAAGGACGTGAAACTTCAAAGTCATAAGTACAAAAGGTTTTCCTGGGGATACGTCGACGTGAGTTTCACGTTGTCGGGCGGCGTAATCAAGGACATAAAAGTGTTTTCGGACAGCATTTTCCCCGACGATATCGACGCGGCCATTCGCGCACTCAAAGGGCTGAACGTCCTGAAAGAAAACACGGGATTAAATCAGGTTGCAAGCGACGTGCTGTCGCTTATTAACGAATAAAAAGGGATAACGGACAAAACTGTCCGAAAAAAGGAGAATTGTCATGAAAGTATCAAAAGAGATACGGAAAAACGCCGTCGATTACAGCATGAACGCAATCACGGACATCTGCACCAACATCGGCCCGCGCGAATCGGGCATGCCGAAAGAACGGGAAGCCCAGGAATGGATCAAAAACCAGATCGACACCAACGGCTGGGCGGACGAAAGCGCAATCGAAGATTTCAAAGTGTCGCGGCACGCGCTTGTCGGATTCACGAAAATCATCGGCGTATTTTTGATTATCGGCGCGCTTTTGCAGTTGCTGACGCTTGTCGGCAATCCCGCGCTGACGCTTGCGGTAAGGATAATTTCGCTGGTACTTGCGGTTTTATCCATTGTCATCGTCGTGCTGGAATTCTTGTTCTACGTGCCGTTCATCGACAAATTTTTGCCGGAAACGACGTCGTGCAACGTATATGCGAAGTATAAACCGACGGGCGACGTAAAACGCCGTATCATCATCAACGGCCACACCGACAGCGCGTACGAATGGACGCTTATGAAGATAAGACAGGAAGTTATGGTCGGCGTACTTGCGGTCGATTTGCTGTGCGCGCTCGCGTCGATCGTCATTTTTTCAATCAATATCGCAAAAGGCGTTACCCCGCTTTGGAGTGTGATTTTCGCCGCATGCACCGTCGTTGCGTACATCGGACTTTTCTTCGTTTGCAACTTTAAGGTGCTGTCCCCCGGCGCAAACGACAACCTTACTGGCGTATTCGTCGCAGTGTCCGCGCTCAAATGTCTGAAAGAAAGCGGAATCAGATATGAAAACACCGAAGTCTGTGCATTGCTTACGGGCAGTGAAGAAGCGGGGCTTCGCGGCGCAACCGCATTCACGAAACGCCATAAAGGCGAAAACAAGGACGTCGAAACATACATTATCGCTTTCGACACGATGCGCGACTATGACTATATGACGATTTATCACCGCGACATGACGGGCATGGTGAAAAACAGCCCCGAAGTCGTTGCGCTTCTGGACGAAGCGTGCAACGATCCCGACGTAAATCACCCGTTGCCTCACGGCGTAGTGCCTTTCGGCGCGTCCGACGCGGCGGCGTTTTCAAGGGGCGGATTTAAGGCGGCGGCGGTTGCCGGACAAAATCCGAAATACGCGCCGTATTATCACAATCGTCGCGACACGCCCGACCAGATGATACCCGAAACGTTTGCGCTGGGACTTGACATCGCGCTTGCCGCAATCGAGGCTTTCGACCGCGATCAAAAGTAAATTCCGCCGTTAAAAGATAGTTTGGGGAAGTCCGCAAAGGGTTTCCCCTTTTACAAGACTTACCGTAAAAACGTAGGGCAGGTTGTATAAAAAGAATGAAAAATATTATCGAAATTAAAAACCTTGACAAATCGTTTCAGGACGTGCACGCCGTCGACGACTTGTCGCTTGTCGTGAAGGAAGGGGAGTTGTTTGCGTTTCTCGGCGTGAACGGCGCGGGAAAATCAACGACGATATCCATAATGTGCGGTACCCTTTCAAAAGACGGCGGCGAGGTGATAATCGACGGTATGAACGTCGATAACGATATGAAAAGCATCACGAAAGAAATCGGCGTCGTATATCAGACGTCCGCGCTTGACGCGAAACTTTCGGTCAAAGACAACCTTATGTCCCGCGCGAGTTTATACGGTATCACTGGGAAAGCGGCAAAAGAAAGAATCGCCGCGCTTTCCGAAATGCTGGACTTCAAAGAACTGTTGCCGAGAACGTTTGAAAAACTTTCGGGCGGACAGAAAAGAAGAGTCGACGTGGCGCGCGCACTTATTCACAATCCGAAATCTTAATTCTGGACGAACCGACGACGGGGCTCGACCCCGAAGCGCGCAAACTCCTTTGGAACGTCGTAACAAACCTTCGTAAAAGTCGGAATATGACGGTGTTTCTCACGACGCATTATATGGAAGAGGCGGCGGACGCCGACTACGTCGTGATACTCGACAAAGGGAAAATCGCGGCGGAAGGAACGCCGCTTTCGCTCAAAAACGAGTACACCGGCGACTTCGTTACGATTTATAACGCCGAAGAAGAAAAAGTCAAGGCTTTGGGGCTTCCGTACGAAAAAATCAGGGACGCGTTCAGAGTGTCCGTGAAAGACACGGCAGAGGCACGGGATTTAATTATTAAAAACCCTGCGCTGTTCACCGATTTTGAAATAACAAAGGGCAAAATGGACGACGTGTTTTTGTCCGTCACGGGCAAAAAGCCCGAAGGAGGCGCATTATGAAGACTTTTCTTGCGTTGACGAAACGAAATATAAAGGTGTTTTTTAAGGACAAGGGAATGTTTTTACGTCGCTTATCACGCCCGTGATACTTCTTGTCTTGTACGTCACGTTTCTGGCAAAGGTTTACAGGAACACGTTTGTTGCGGCGTTGCCGGACGGCGTTTCCGTCCCCGAAAAACTGATAAGCGGAATGGTTGCGGGGGAACTCGTATCGTCGCTTCTTGCGGTGTGTTGCGTGACCGTTGCGTTTTGCAGCAATACGCTTATGGTAAACGACCGCATCACTGGGGCGAGAAAAGACTTGCTTGTGTCGCCCGCAAAGCGATCGGTAATCGCGGCGTCGTACTTTTCGGGAACCTTTTTCACGACGCTTATCGTAACGTATGCGGCGACTGCCGCCGGGCTTATTTACGTTGCGGCGAGCGGCTGGTATATGAGTTTTTCGGACGTCGTTTTGATTATCGTCGACGTGTTCCTGCTGACGGCTTTTGGCACGGCGTTGTCAAGCGTCGTGAATGCGCTTTTAAGGACGCAGGGGCAGGCTGCGGGCATCGGTACGATAGTATCGGCGGGCTACGGTTTTATTTGCGGCGCGTATATGCCGATTTCGAGTTTCGGGAAAGGTCTGCAAAACTTTATTATGTTGCTTCCCGGCACATACGGCACTTCACTTTTAAGAAATCATTCGTTAAACGGCGTTTACGGCGAGATGGCAAAGCAAGGCTTCCCGAAAGAAGTAATAAACGGAGTTAAGGACGGCGTTGATTGCAACTTATATTTTTTTGGCGACAAAGTAAGCGTCGGCGCAATGTACGGCGTACTTATCGGCGCGGTCGTCGTGTTGTCGGCAGTGTACGTATTGATTTGTTTTTTCGACGGGAAAAACAAGAAACCTTTTGAAAAGGTAATAAGAAAAGGCTTGTCGAAAAAAGAAAAATAAGTATCAAACGGATACTATAATTATTATAAAAATAATCACTATAAAAAGTTGCAACCGATATTTATAAAAAAAAGTGTAACTTCCTACGGAATTTTAGTTAAAAATTATTGACAATTTTTTTTCTTTGTTGTATATATGTAGCATACTACATTTTACGACGGAGTTTTCATGGATAAAAGACAAGACGCCGGCTTTCTTATCAAGCAAATCAGCGAGAAAACCGACAAAAAAATAATCAGGACGTTCAAGAAGTACGGCGTGACCTGTTCGCAACACAGACTGTTGGTGTTTTTGGACAAGTCGGGCGGGAAATCGACGCAAAAAGACGTCGAAACGTATCTGGAAGTTTCGCACCCGACAGTCGTCGGGCTTCTTTCCGGGCTTGAAAGCAGGGGACTTGTTTCCTGCGTGTTCGACAGCGGCGACAAGCGTATGAAAAGCGTATATCTTACCGACGAGGGCAGCGCGCTTCTGAAATCGTCGCGCAGGGACGCTATCGACGTCGGGAAAGAATTCTGGAAAGATATTTCGGACGAAGAAATCGAAACGCTTATCGCGATCCTTGAAAAACTGAAAGGAAATCTCAACAACGATTAAAATTTTTAGGAGCATAGATGGACACAATAAAAGTATTGAAAAAGAGTATAAGGGATTATAAACTTCCCTCGATTCTCACGCCGATTTCATCATCGGCGAGGTCGTGCTGGAAACGCTTATTCCCACGGTAATGGCGGTGCTTATCGACGAAATCAGCAAGTCGATATCAATGGATCCCATTATCAAATACGGACTGATACTGCTTGCGATGGCGCTTGCGTCGCTTGTTTGCGGTTTTATCGCGGGCAAGTTTGCGGCGACGGCGTCGTGCGGATACGCAAGGAATCTGCGCCACGATATGTATTATAAGATTCAGGACTTCTCGTTTGCGGAAATCGACAGGTTTTCGACGTCGAGCCTTGTCACAAGGCTTACGACCGACGTTACGAACGTTCAGAACGCATATCAGATGATTATCCGCATTGCGATAAGAACGCCGCTGATGCTGATTTTCGCATTCGTTTTCAGCTTCCGTATAAATTGGAGAATCGCTCTTGTTTTCCTTGCGGCGATGCCCGTGCTTATGCTTGCTCTTGCGCTTATGATGAAGTTCGTAATGCCGTTTTTCAGAAAGATTTTCAGAAAATACGACGATATGAACGAGTCGGTGCAGGAAAACGTGCAGGCGATCCGCGTCGTGAAATCTTTCGTCAGGGAAGACTATGAAAAAGGAAAGTTTGAAAAGGTATCGTCCGAGGTCAGAAACGACTTCACAAAGGCGGAGCGTATCATGGCGCTTGCCTGGCCTATAATGATGCTGTGCATTTTTACGATCATCGCGGTAATTATGTTTGGGTTCCAAGACGATAATCACGTCGCACGGAGAGAAACTCACGGTCGGCAATTTGTCTGCGCTTATCAACTATGCGATAATGGCGTTGATGTCGATGATGATGCTTTCGATGGTGATCGTCATGCTGACGATGTCGATTGAAAGCGCAAACCGTATCAAAGAGGTTCTTGTGACGGAATCGTCGCTTAAAAGCCCCGAAAACGGCATTACAACTGTTGAAAACGGCGATATAACCTTTGAAAACGTTTCGTTCAAATACAGCGAAAAGGCTGAAATACGCGCTTGAAAACATAAATCTTTCAATCAAATCAGGCGAAACGGTGGGTATTCTCGGCGGCACGGGTTCCAGCAAAAGCAGCCTTGTGCAACTTATCCCGCGCTTGTACGACGTGAGCGAAGGCAGGCTTCTTGTCGGCGACAAAGACGTCAGGGATTACGACCTGGTCGCGCTTCGCGATTCGGTATCCATGGTGCTGCAAAAGAACGTGTTGTTTTCCGGCACAATAAAAGAAAACATCCGCTGGGGCAACGACGCAGCGTCAGACGAAGAAATCAAACGCGTATGTCGTCTTGCCTGCGCCGACGAATTTATCGAGTCGTTCCCCGACGGCTACGACACGCATATCGAGCAGGGCGGCACGAACGTTTCGGGCGGACAGAAACAAAGACTTTGTATCGCGCGCGCACTCATTAAAAAACCGAAAATCCTTATTCTTGACGACAGTACGTCGGCAGTCGATACAAAGACAGACGCGCTTATCAGAAAGCGTTCAGGGAAGAAATCCCCGATACGACCAAAATCATCATCGCTCAGCGCGTGGCATCCGTTGAGGACGCAGACAAAATCATCGTGATGGAAGGCGGACGTATCGCCGCAATCGGCACGCACGAGGAACTTATGCAAACGAGTGAAGAATACAGGAGCGTTTACGAGTCGCAAACCCGCCACTCCGACAACGAAGAAGGAGGCGACGTACAATGAAAAAGGCTTCCGCAATGAAAAATCAACGCAATATGCAATCCGCCAAAAAGGGTACGTTTGCCCGTCTTTTGAAATACCTTTTCAAATATTACGGCTGGCAGATTATCATAATGTGCATCACCCTTCTGATGGTGTCGGCAGGCATGCTTGTCGGCAACGTCTATATGCAGAAACTCATCGACGACGTCATCACGCCCGCGCTTTCGCAGAATATGCCGTGGAGCGAGGCTTCCGTCCTGCTTGTCAGAATGGGCGCGACGATGGTTTTGTTTTTCGTATTGGGCGTTATCGGCTCTGTCGTAAACAACCAGCTTAACGCAATCATTACGCAGGGAACGTTGTATCATTTCAGAAAGATATGTTCAACAATATGGAATCCCTGCCCATTAAATATTTCGATACGCACAAGCACGGTACGATAATGAGTACCTATACCAACGATACCGACGCCGTGCGCCAGCTTATCGGCAATAGTCTGCCCGTATTGTTCCAGTCGGCGTTCACGCTGGTCGCGGTGTTCATCGTAATGCTGACGTACAGCGTATATCTGACGCTTATCGTCGTTGCGGTGATACTGCTTATGCTTTTCGTCGTCGTGAAAATCGGCGGAGCAAGCGGCAAATATATGGTCGCGCAACAGGTCGCCGTCGCCGACGAAGAAGGTTATATCGAAGAAATGATAAACGGTCAGAAAGTCGTGAAAGTGTTCAATCACGAAGACGCCGCAAAACAAGGCTTTGACAAACTCAACGATAAACTCAACGACGACAGCAGGAAGGCGCATACTTACGGCAATATCCTTATGCCGATTCTCGGCAACATGGGCAATCTCCTGTACGTATTGCTGGCGTTCATCGGCGGACTTCTGGTCATTTCGGAACTCAATACCGGGTTCAAAAACGTCGGTCTTACCGGGTTCAATCCGCTGACGGTCGGCGTTCTCGTTTCCTTCCTGTCGCTTTCGCGCCAGCTTTCCAACAATATCGGCAACATCGCGGGACAAATCTCGATGGTTACCATGGGGCTTGCGGGCGCGTCGCGCGTGTTCGATATGATTGACGAACAACAAGAAACCGACAACGGCTACGTCATGCTTGTCAACGCCACGAAGGACGAAAACGGCAATATCGCCGAAAGCGAAACGCACGGGGCTCTGGGCGTGGAAACATTACCACAAGGAAACCGATACCACCACTTACGTGGAACTCAAAGGGGATATCGAACTTGACGACGTCGATTTCGGTTACGTCCCCGACAAACTCGTGCTGCACGGCGTATCCCTTCGCGCAAAACCCGGTCAGAAATTCGCTTTCGTCGGCGCAACGGGCGCGGGCAAAACGACAATCACCAACCTTATCAACAGGTTTTACGACATTCAGGACGGCAAAGTCCGCTACGACGGGATAAATATCAATAAAATCAACAAAAAGGATCTGAGAAGGTCTTTGGGTATGGTTCTGCAGGACACCAACCTGTTCACGGGAAGCGTCATGGATAATATCCGCTACGGCCGCCTCGACGCCACCGACGAAGAATGTATCGCCGCAGCAAAACTTGCAAACGCCGACGACTTCATTACACGACTTCCCGAAGGGTATAATACCGTAATCACGGGAAACGGCGCAAATCTGTCGCAGGGACAACGCCAGCTTTTAAGTATCGCGCGCGCCGCCGTCGCAGATCCGCCCGTCATGATTCTGGACGAAGCGACGTCGTCAATCGATACCCGCACCGAAGCGATCGTGCAAGCCGGTATGGATAACCTTATGAAAGGCAGGACGGTTTTCGTCATCGCGCACAGGCTTTCGACAATCAGAAACGCCGACAGCGTCATCGTCCTCGATCACGGCAGAATTATCGAGCGTGGCACCCACGACGAACTTATCGCAATGCACGGCACGTATTATCAGCTTTACACCGGCGCAACCGAACTCGAATAACGATTATAAAAACTACAAAAAGAAAGCCACGGAATCCCGTGGCTTTTTGTTATTCGGTTGAGTTTTATCTGTTGGCGTTTACAAAGTCCATCACGGCGGATTCGTACTCTTTCGGGGCGTTTGCATACGACGCGCCGTGTCCCGCGCCGTCCACAAGGAACAGGCGTTTGTCCGAGGAGCAGGCGTTGTAAAGTTCGTGCGCCATGCCGACCGGGATAAAACGGTCTTCCTTGCCGTGAATAAACAGTATCGGATATTTTGCGTGTTGCACCGCTTTGAGAGGCGTGAAGTCGTCGACGGTATTGCCGAATTCTTTTGCAAAAAGTTTATAAACGCGTTCCAGCGTGGCTTTCGGCGTGAAACCCATGGTGAGTTTCGAACTGTGTGTAAATTCCGCGCGAATCGAGGTGTAGGCGCAATCGGACACGACGCATTTCACGTTTTTAAGTTCCATTTCGGACATAAGACAAACGGTTGCGCCGCCCAAAGAAATGCCGTGCAAAATAATGCTGCCGCCATCGAAACGCTCGTTGAGTTTGTCAACCCACAAGGCGGTGTCGAGCCTTTCGTAAAGTCCGAAAGTGATGTTGTTGCCGACGCTCGTTTTGCCGCCGCGGTTGTTTGTCAGAAGAACGTTGATGCCGCGTCTTAAATAAAACTGCATTATTGCCGCCATATCGCCCAGGGGGCTGCTGTTGTAGCCGTGCACGAGAATGGCGGTGTCGCGCGCGTTTTCGCCCGCGGTATAAAACCAGCCTTCAAGCGTAAGAGAGTCGAAAGTGTTAACGGGGATAATTTCCTTGTCCCACGTTTTGACAAGCCTGCTTGCAGCTGAGCTGGTGTCGTACAAATGCTTGAAATTGGGTCCCATTACCTTTTCAGCAAACGGCGTTTTTGGCGTAAACAAATGTTTACTTGGTCTGAAAAGGGCGTTAAACGCGATTTTTGCGATGCACATAGTTATCCTACCTTATTTTTTGAGTATGACTTTGCCGGCGGTTTTCGAGATATATTCGCCGTTTGACACAACCTTTTCGCCACCGACGAAGACGTAATTTATGCCTTTGGGGGTGAAGTCGGGGACTTTCGGATTTACTTCCACGTTGTCGAAATCGAAAACGGTAACGTCGGCGAAATAACCTTCTTTCAAAAACCCGCGGTCTTTGATTTTGAAGCGTTCCGCAGTCGCGCCCGTCATCTTTCTTACGACGTTTTCAACGGGGATATCGTTCTTCTTCGCGCGCACCAAAAAGTACGGGAAGCACTGATACGTCGCGCCGTTTGCGTGCCGGCTTCTTCAACCCACGCGTCCGTCATAAAGATGGACAGGTCGTCTTTCATCAGCCTGTCGATGATAGCGTCGTTGTAGTATTTGTCGATGTAAAGTCTGCCTTGCGCGTTCGACAAATCGACGAGTTTCAAGTAGCAGTCAAAGTCGGATATTCCTTCCGATTCAGCAATTTCCGCAATCGTGCGGTTTTCGTATTCCTTATGGTCGTCCGAAATGTACGCAACCGTGAAGTCGCTGAAATCCAGCCCCAGAAGTTTTTTGGACATTTCCACGAGTACGCGCAGTTTGAAACGGTTGAAAGGTTTCTTTCGGTCTTCCTTGCTCATTGCGAGATACCAGGCGGGCATAACGATTGTGATGACCGACGCGCCGTAAGTGAAAGCGTAGTTGTCGTAGGCGATTTTATATCCTTTTTCGTTGTAGTCGTGCAGTTTTTTGAGCATAGGTTCAACGCTCGGCCACGACGAACGACCGACGAATAAGATGGCTATATTCCGTCCTGACTTTCGACTTTTCCATAATGTCTATGATTTCGTCCAGCGCGATTTCGATATGAGGTTTCGAGATGAGGGGATAACCCATCGCGACTTTCGACTCCGCGCGCGGGTGAATGGTCAGGATACCGTCGTACTTTTGCAGTTCCTTTGCGAACGCGACGAGTTCGTCCGTTTTGCTGTACATGCCAGGCTCGTACATAAAGCCGAAACTTCCGCCGAACGCGCCGTTTTCCATTGCCTCGTCGACGAGTTTCATTTCTTCGTCGATTTGTTCTTTCGTGAGCGGTTTCGCGTCAAAGCCCGAAATGCTTATGCGCGTCGTGCCGTGTCCGATAAGGGGGACGATATTGACGTAAAGTTTGCCTTCGGCATTTTTAATAAAGTCTTTGAAACTGCCGGGGTTTTTGGCGTGGAATAAACCGCCGCCGACTTTGTCCTTATATTTTGTGTTTTTGTCGACGCCGAACGGCGAAAATCCGCAGTTGCCCGTGATCTGGGTGGTGATTCCCTGACGGATAAACGGCTCGTAAAACCTTTCCGCGTCGTCGTAGTCGTAAAAGAAATCGTTGTGGCTGTGCGCGTCGATGAAGCCCGGGGCAACAGTCAAGCCCGTGCAGTCGATAACTTCGGCGTCCGCGGCATCGATGTCTTTTGCGATTTTCGTGATTTTGTCGTTTTCGATAAGAACGTCCGACACGTACGGCTTGCCGCCGCTGCCGTCAACGATAGTACCGTTTTTGAGTAAAGTTTTCATAATTGCCTCCGAATCTTAATTACTTATATTATATCATACGGGTATATCAAAAATCTACAACTTTTTATGCGGTTTTACGATTGCATATCGTGCGGAAATTTGATAATATTTTATTGAGGTAAATATGATAACTACGGTTTTTATCGACATCGACAACACCCTTCTGGACTTCGACGTGTGCGCGACGTACGCCATGTCGAAAGGGCTTGAAAAATACGGGAAACACTACGAAAACGGATTGTTTGAGTGCTTCAAAAAAATCAACGACAATCTTTGGCGAAGAATCGAGGACGGTACGCTTACGAAAGACGGCTTGAAAAAAATCAGGTGGAATCTGGTTTTCGACGCGTTCGGGATAAAGGGCATCGACGGGCCCGAGTTTGAAGAAGTCTTTCACGACTTCCTTGCGGTGTCGGCAGAACCCGTGTCGGGCGCGCACGAACTTTTAACATATCTTTGCGGAAAGTATAAACTTTTTGCAACGAGCAACGGCCCGTTCAAACAACAGGATTTCCGCCTTGAAAAAGCCGATATGAAAAAGTATTTTTCGGGATTGTTTATTTCCGAGGCGGTCGGGGCGATGAAACCGTCGAAAGAATACTTCGATTATTGCATTGAAAACGCGAATGCGAGAAAGGACGAAATCGTGCTTATCGGCGATTCGCTTACCGCCGATATTGCGGGCGGACGGAACGCGGGGATAAAGACCGTATGGTTCAATCACGACCGCACGGATATTCCCGAAAATAAAATTTGGGATTATTACGTTGAAAGTCTTGACGAGATAAAAAACATACTTTAAGCGGTGATTTTCGTTCAATAAAACCTAATTTTTGCAAAAATAACGCCGTGGCAGACGCCACGGCGATTTAATATGTTTTTGACTATTTGATTTTTGTCATTACGTCCTTCAGCGCGCGGTAGCGGTGCGACACCGCGTTTTTTTCTTCCGCCGTCGCAAGTCCGAAAGACTTTTTCAGATCGTCCGAATAAAAGATGCAGTCATAGCCGAATCCGCCGCTTCCTTCTTCTCGCCGCAAGATTCTGCCATAGGTTTTGCCGACGCCGAAAACGTAAGTGTCGTCGGGGTAATAGCAGACGATGACCGAGATAAAATACGCGCTTCGGTCGGTAATATTTTCAAGGTTTTTCAAAAGTAAATCGCGGTTTTTCTTATCGTCACCGTGAATGCCTGCATACCTTGCGCTGTGCACGCCGGGCGCGCCGTTAAGGGCGTTTACCGACAGTCCGCTGTCGTCGGCGTAAACGGGCGCGGATATTCCTTTTTCGCGAAGGAACAGGCTTATCGTTTTTGCCTTGATAAGCGCGTTGTCGAAAAAGGTTTCGCCGTTTTCGTCGATTTCCGAATCGAAGCCGACGTCGTGAAGCGACAGCACCTGAACGTCTTTCCCGAGCATCTCCGAAAATTCGCGGATTTTGTTCATATTGTTGGACGCAATTATTACCTTTTCCATGATTTCCGCCGTGTATTATTGCAACAATGCGCTTGCAAGAGCCTGAATTTCAGCGACGTTTTTGTCGCTTACCGCCGAATAAATTTTGACGTCGGCGTCAAGAAGCGTTAGGTTTTTTTGCTGTTCCAGCATGCCGCGCATAATACGCGAAGCCTGCGGCGCCCACGAGCCGTTTTCGATAAATCCGACGGTGCGGTTCTGGAAATTCCTTTCGACAAGGTGTTCGATAAACGTTTTCATAAACGGGAAGATATCGCCGTTGTATGTCGTTGTCGCAAGCACGAGCTTTCCATATCTGAACGCGTCCTCGACCGCTTCCGCCATATCGCATCTCGCAAGGTCGAAAACGGGCACTTTCACGCCCTTGTTTTCAAGTTCCGCTTTGAGCAGATTCACCGCTTTTTCGGTGTGACCGTAAACCGACGTATACGCGATGACGACGCCGTCGCTTTCCACGCTGTACGACGACCAAATATCGTAAAGATTGAGATAATACGGAATGTTTTCAAAAAGCCACGGACCGTGCAGCGGACAAATGATTTTGATATCGAGCGCCGCCGCTTTTTTCAGAACCGATTGCACCTGCGCGCCGTATTTTCCGACAATGCCGAAATAATATCTTCTTGCCTCGCACGCCCAGTCTTCGTCGGTGTCGAGTGCGCCGAACTTTCCAAAAGCGTCTGCCGAGAACAAAACTTTGTCAAAGTCGTCGTAAGTCATGATGACTTCGGGCCAATGTACCATGGGAGCGGCGATAAACGACAGGTTGTGTTTTCCGAGCGGCAAAACGTCGCCTTCTTTTACCACGACTTGTCTGTCCTGAAAATCCGTGCCGAAATAGTTTTTCATCATCTGGAACGCGCGAAGGGACGACACGATTTTCGCGTCCTTGTATTTTTCCGAAACGCCATTATATTTGACGAATGGTCGGGCTCCATGTGTTGCACGACAAGGTAATCGGGCGTGCGACCGTTCAAAGCGACCGCGATGTTTTCAAGCCACTCGGTGCCGAAGTTTCTGTCGACGGAATCCATCACGGCAACTTTTTCGTCGATAATGACGTAAGAGTTGTATGCCATGCCGTTTTCCACGACGTACTGCCCCTCAAACAAGTCAAGGTTTTTATCGTTCACGCCGACGTATTTTATATCGTTTGAAATTTTCATAATAGAATCTCCTGATGCTTTTCACCATTATACAATAAAAACCGCATTTCTGTAAAACGAAAAAAAGGGCGGAAGACGTTATTATTTTTATATGGTAAAAAAGCAAAATATATATACTGTCAAAAAGACTGTCTGAACGACACAAATAAACAAAATGTGAAATTTTATTCATATTCTGTTGACAAGCGGGAAAATTTAGTTTACAATAAGGGCAGAAAAAAGAAAGCAGGCTTAATATGAAAAAAATATCTTTGCACGTTGACGGTATGAAATGCGGTATGTGCGAGTCGCACGTGAACGACGCCGTAAGAAAAGCGGCTGACGTGAAAAAAGTACGCTCGTCGCACGTATCGGGTTTGACCGAAATAATCTGCGACGACAACACCGACGTCGACAAAATCGTATCCGCAATCAAAAACGACGGCTACGACGTGAAAGAAGTGAAAGTTTCGGATTTTGAAAAGCACGGCTTGTTTTTGAAATTTTAATTTGCTCTCCTTCCGATTTGTTTTATATAAAAAATACGCGCCCGAAGCGGCGCGTGTTTTTTTGTTCCGCGCTAAATACGCAAAAAATAAAAGGCTGACGGGATTGTCAGCCTTTTGATTTTGACGCGGTTATTCGTTGTCGTCCTGTTTGTTTTCCTGTTTCTCGGCGATTCTTTCGCTCACCTTTTCAAATAGCGAGGGTTTTTCTATGTCATCCTCGTTTTCTTCAACGGGGTTTACGATGACTTTGACGTCCAGAATTTTGCGCTGCGTGAGCCTGTTTACGATGATCGTCAGGTTTTTGTAATTGAAGGTTTGCGCCTTTTTGGGGATTTCGCCGATTTCCGCGATAATCCAGCCGCTGACGGTCTGGGAGTCGAAGTCTGCCGCCTCGTCCTTATCAAGCCCGAAAGTTTCAAAGAATTTATCGAGTTCCGCACGGCCGTCGACGATATAAGTCGTGTCGTCGATTTTCGTGAAGTAGTTCACGACCTCGTCGTGTTCGTCCCAAATTTCGCCGACAAGTTCTTCCAAAATATCTTCAAGGGTAACAATGCCCAGCGTTCCGCCGTATTCGTCAACGACGACAGCCATATGCACTTTCTGGCGCTGCATGCTTTTCAGAAGCGTCGAAATTTTCATATGTTCCGTCGCGATGGTAACGGGGGTGATGTAGTTTTTTATCGATTTTTCGCCTTTTTCAAGGGCGGTGAAGAAGTCGATATTATGGATCATACCCACGATGCTGTCGATTGTGTTTTTGTACACGGGCATACGCGAGAAATTATGTTCCAAAAACAGCGCCTTGATTTTTTCCATCGGCATGTCGATGGGCACCGCAATAACGTTCACGCGCGGCACGAAAATATCCTCGACTTCCGCGTCGTCAAACTCAATCGCGCTGGAAATAAGTTCGCGCTCCTGCATGTCAAGAGAGCCGTCTTCCTGCGCTTCTTCGACCATGGATAAGAGTTCTTCCTCGGTGATTTTGTCGTCGTTTCTCGATTTGAATATCTTGCGAAGAATGAATTTCAGCCCCGCAAACAAAATCGTGATGGGGTACAGTATGACCATTATCGCGCGCATCGGGTAGCCGAACGCCATCGATATTTTTTCGGAATTTTCTTTCGCAATCATTTTGGGCGAAATTTCGCCGAACGTCAGAACAATCACAGTTGATACTGCGACCGAAACGATACCGCTTACCGCGGCGTTTGGAATGACTGTTTCAAAAAGATTGTTGAATAATACCGAAAGCGTGATATTGACAAGGTTGTTGCCGACGAGGATCGCCGAAATCACTTTGTCATATCTGTCCAAAAGATACAGCGCGTTTTTGGCGGCTTTGTTGCCGTCCTGCGCTTTAAGTTTGAGTTTCGTGCGGTTTACCGAGGTAAAAGCAGTTTCAGTTGCCGAAAAATAGCCCGAAAACAGCACGAGTATTATGATGAAAATGACCGACAATATAATACTGTCAGGGTCAGGGTCAGGTTGTTCTGTTAACATACTTCTCCTTAAAAAAAATAATAATGTTATTTAATTATATCATTGAATATATAAATTGTAAATATATTTTATTAAATTCGCCGTTTTTTGGACGTTTTATCGGAATCCCACGGCAAAAGCGGTTGTTTTGGCTATTGACAATGACGCTTTCCGGTGCGATAATAAAAAAAAGGAGACGCGATATGAATATACTTTGCGACAAAATGATTATGGCTGTGTTGTCCGGCGGAAACGCCACGGAAACCGTACGCGACCTTACCGCCCGTGGCTTTTATACGACGATGCTTTCGTCAACGGGCGGATTTTTGAAAAAGAAAAGCGTGACGCTTCTTATCGGCGTCGAAAGGGCGCAGGTCGATACCGTCCTGGAAATTCTGGAAAAGCACGCGAAAAAGCATATCGAGGCGTCTTTCGTGACTTCTCCCGACGTCACGGGCGTTGCCGTAAAAACGCCGGTAAAGGTCGAAACGGGCGGCACCGTCGCATTCGTCATGGACGTTTTGAGTTGCGTCAAATTCTGAAAGTCTTATTGTTCGGACTTGCGAAAAATCAACTTTTTTATTAAAATTTATGGACATTTCCGATAATATTAAAAAACGCACGAGCCTGACGGCGGTATTTTATAATCGTTCGTTCGGGTTTATGGTTGTGCCTTACGCGGTCGAACGAAATATGCGGTGTCATATCGCAATCGAGCCGACAATAATCCTTCCGCCGAAAACTTCCTTTGACGAGTTGGGCAGTGCCGTCAAAGAAACAATAAAAATCGCAACAAACGCTCCCGAAACGGATATTGAAAAAAACGTAAACGAATTTTGGAAAAAGACGAAGTACAAAGGTTTTCGCGGTTTTTCAAACCATTTTCAATCGATAAACGTCAATTTGTGCGAAGACATGTTGAAAATCAAAAAATGGGTTTCAACGCCGCAAAAAGGATACATCAAGGACGATTCTCAAAAACCTATTGAAATCTCCGTTGCAATCTCTGACTTGGAACTCGGCGCAATTATTAAAAATATATTCGAAACGGAGAAATAGCAATCTCTTATTAAAGTTTCAAAAGAACCGAATATTCGGTTCTTTTTTTTATACGGCGGGTGAATTATAAAAAGTACACGACGTACAGCCCCGCAAGGGTTGCGAAAAGCGTAGGAATTGCGACGACAACGCCGTACTTCAAAAAGTCAAGGAACGAAAACTTTACGTCAAGGTTTTTCAAAAGCCCCGTGAACATTATTCCCGCAAGCGCGCCGACGGGCGTCAGGAACGCGCCGATGTTGCTGCCGATTACCGACGCATACACCGCAAAAGGCGACGCGGTTTCGGTGATTGCCGAGTACAAAACGCTCATCGGAATATTGTTGATAAGGTTTGCGACGAGCGTCGACGACACGCCGTAAGTCAATATGTCGTACCTTTCTCCCGCCGCGCCGAAAACGTCGGCGATTTTTTGCGATACGCCCGTTTTTTTCAGCGACAAAACGACGATAAACATAGATATGACAAAGGGGATTAGTTCGTAGGGCAGACGTTTGAAAACGTTTGTGAGTTCCGTCGGTTTTTCCTTTTTCACGGCGGCGATAACAAGCGCGCCGACAACAAGGAGAAGAAACGCGCACGTCGCAACCGCCCACATTTCGATTCCGACGTAATCCGCGATAATAAGGAATACAAGACAAATTATTAAAAGCACCGCGCCGAATATCGCAAGGTACGGTTTTTCGATTTTTGCGGTCTCGACTTCGCTCACGGGGATCTCTTCCTTAAACTGTTTTTTGAACAATAAGTACAGCACGAGAAGGGCGCAAAGCCCGCCGAATATCGTCGGCAACGCCATTACTTTCAGATAACCGGAAAAGGTTATGTGAAAGGATTCCGCAAGGTATATGTTCGTCGGATTGCCGATTATGAAAAACATTGAAAACGTGTTTGCCGCAACAAATTCCGTCACAAGATACGGCACGGGATCTATGTCGGCGTTTTTGCAAAAGTAACAGATAAACGGCGTAAACGTAAGGATAATGATGTCGTTTGACGTAAACACGGTCAAAATCGACACCACGCCGTAAAGAATGAAAAACAGCTTCGTCCGGCTGTGTCCCGCAAGTTTCATCGACTTTGTCGCAAGAAACCTGAACACCCCCGCCTCGTCCAGAAATACCGACACCGTCGTCATTCCGAAAAACAGCAATAGTATTTTTACGGGGTTGACGGAGTTTCGCCCGTGGAACATCGACGCCATATCGCCCGTCAATCCGTCCCAGGCTTCCCTGAAAGTCAACACGTTAAGCGCGACGATAAGTATCGCCGAAATAACCGGCACCACAAAAAATACGGGAATGCGCTTTCCTTTGATTTTTACTTCGGGCAGAAATACGATTGAAAGTATCGTTCCCGCCGCCGCTATTACGGATAATACGATTGCCGCCGTCATCATCAGTTCCTCAAACGAAAAAGCATTATATTCCCATTTTGAAAAATTCGCAACGATTATCGCGTGATAATTCCGATTTTATTTTCAATTACCGAAAGCGGTGCTTTTCGGGAAGTGACGTTTAATGTTTATTAACTTAAATTTGTTCAGGGTGTGGCGCAGCCGTCGCACCCTTGTTTTATTTCCGGAAGCATTTTCTTTATTATTAAGACAAAACGTATAAAAAGAAATCGTGAAACCTATGGATTTTTGGAATTTTATGTTATACTGTTTTTGATGGTTTTTTTGAAAAGGTGAAACAATGGATAACAGGGTTGATATTGCCGAACGCGACATACAACCTTGACGCCGAAACGTAACGCTTTTCCAAAAATCAACGAGGTATTGTATTTATAAGAGATGATTGATAAGGAGAGAATATGAATAACGAGGGAATAATTCAAGGTTCGTCAAACGTAATACACGCGGATACAAGGTCGCCTTTTGTAAAATTCGATTTAGTTGTTCAGGCGCAACAAACTCCCGGCGTTGTATTATTCAATAATTACGAACAGTTAAAAGCAAGTATCGGAAACGGAGTTTCGTATTATTCCCAATTTGAATACTCATTGGAAAATTATCAAATTGCGCTTAAACATCATAACGAATTGAAACACGTGAAAAGCGTGTTGGAAAAAACAAAAAGAGAAATTGTAAAAAACTACAATGCTCCGCTTGAAATAGTGGAAAAACGAATTGATGAACTGATTGATTTAATAAAGATTCCGTACAAAAAAGTCGATACGTTTATTAAACAAAACGAAAAGAATTCAAAGAAATATGAAATATATTGCTTTGCAAAAGAAGTCGCCGCGGCAAAAGGATTGCAGGAACACATGGAAGACATATTCAGAAGCCCGGCTTTTTTTGATGAAAAATGGCTTAATACGTCATGTTCCGGAACAAGCTGGAAGACTGCGGTTTCTGAAAAGTTGGACAATGCCGCAAAAGATATAAACCATATTTTGTCAAGCCAAAACGACAACAAAGCCGGTATATTGGCGCACTATTACCAGACTTTATCAATGGATAGGGTTGCGGAATTCAGCGATTCGCTCAAAAAAACGTCATTACTCGCCGATAATGCGGATACCAAACCGCACTCAGTCTTTGCCGAAACTGACGAGGCAAAAGCAAATAAAGGTTCAGACGCGGCAATAAACCCGACAAACATCCCGGATTTCAAAGACTCGGATATTCTAAGTTATGTTGCAAATTCAATTAATCCATATACGGGGGAGGTCATTACCGGGATTGATGATTTGTTGAAATCGAGATTGGAAGACATTTCCCATAATTTACAACTGACCGATAACGTGTATTTCACGACGCGTTTTAAAAAGGCGGATAAATCCGAAACACAACGCAAGGAAGATGGTTTCACGGTTTGGAAAAAATGGACAACGCAGGAAGATTTAACGCTTATTGAGGAGTTTAATCAAGGACTTTCTGTTTCGGAAATCGCAGAAAAACATAACAGAACGGCAGGCGGAATAAGGTCAAGATTAAAGAAGTATAAGTTGGCAGATTAGATTTATTTGCGAATAAAGATAGAAACCTTATATTGAATCGGAAGAGCAGCGATTTAATTTATAATAGGATATTGTTGAAAAGTCTTCAAGAGGCAGAGAAGCAATAAAGAGCAAAGGAATGGTCTCAAGTGTGCTTGAGGCTCTTCCTTTGCTCTTTTAGGTTATGTCTCCAAATAAAAAGTCGAAAAGTGGTTTGCGTTACAAGCATAATACAAACCACTTTTCAGTAACTCACTTCATAACTTTTTCAAAGCGGAACATTTCATCCGGCCCCTCGCTGGGGAATGATTGTTCGTCTTTCTCCGGCGGATTCGAATCCGGGTGCATGGCGGAGAAAAACTCAACGGCGTGAAAACCGCATTTGTTGATATAAATGGATATTGCGCTTTTCAAAATATGGCGTGCAGGTCTCCCAGACCTTGGTTTCGGGGTGCAGAGCTTCCACGGCAAGCCAAGCGCCATAGCCGATGCCTTTGCTGTGTTCCTTCGGCGAAACGAAAAGAAGTTCCAGCTCGTTGTGATGTGTCTCTTTGTCGATTTTCAGCACCACACCGCCAACTTTTCTGCCTTCATACAGAATCCGGTATGTCTCGCTGTCGGGTGCGTCAATACTTTGCTCAATTGTTGCGCGGGAGATGATCTCTCCGTCCTCCTCAAAATGATCGTCCCGCAGCCCGAACTCTTCCACTGCGCCATACTTGAAAGACGCCTGATTATCAAGGATGAACTGCTCGCGGTCGCCCGCTTCCAGCGGGGCAAGGGTTACTTTTGGGTTGTTCATATGTACCTCCAAAAAAATAAAAAATACCCGGTCATTACTAAGTAATAACCGAGCGCACTCGACACCTAATCCGGTATGCGGCCTGCAAGACTTGCGCCTTACGATCCCCGAGCGTTACGACGCTCTACCTCCGGTGACATGATATGAATCAGCCGAACCCGGAAAACCGGAATCCGGCTGATTATTTGGCGGCGAAACCGAATGTCAGTTTGAACTATTCTGCGCTTCTCGATTATTAGTGGTTTCAAAAACCATTGCGTAGTTATACCTTGATGCCAGGTGTTTCTAAGATGGTCGCTTTTTCCGCAGATAGTTTTTTAATCGTGTTAATTCCAGTTTTGATAGCTGTAATTATACTCTTGTATTTGCTTGATTTATCTATTATTCTGTGCGTTTCAAATAGCAACAAAATCTCTTTTAAGATAAAAACCAAGCAATGATCTGTTGCCATAATAATATTCACTATGTCACCCCATGAACCACTGTTTGCATACCATAAGTAACCATTTGCATGAGATATCATTTGACTCTCAACATAATCTAAAAGCATTACTCGATCCCAAGAGGTAGAAGATTTTGGATTCTTGACAAAAAACTTTGATACAAAATCTTTTACTATTCGGGTAAGGCTTTCCGTGAAACCTTTATCATCAATGGAATACCCTGTTGTTGTACGGAAGTTTTTCTCAAATATGCTTTGTTCGATTCCATTAGGGTATAATGATTTATAATAGTTGTACGCTTTATCTAACGGGTATTCTTCACCTATGTTTCGTTTGATCTGCATTCGTTCATGTTCTTCAAGTAGCTTAAAACGCTCCTCTCGGGGGAAGGCACTCAAATAGCATTTTTGAAACGATGCTAGCATATCTAATATGATTTTCCATTTAGATTTTACTTGTTCGGACAATCCAAGGAGTTTATCGGAGCAGATTTCTGAGAGTATAAGAGAGAGACTTGTTAATGTATCTGACGTATAATTCTTTCCAAAAGTCTTTGAAATTCATTACTTATTTGATTTAACAAATTACACTCTTGGGCAACTAAATCATTGTATTTTCGTGATAAAACCGCGGTATATATTGCGGTATAATACACCTCGAAAGTCAACCGTGTTAGAGGAAGGGTTGAGTACTCTTGTGTGATGAGGAGCAGAATGTCAGGAATAGTGGACCAAATTCCTTCGTTTGAATAGAAATCATTTACAGACGGATGAATTGCTTGGCTATACAGTCCATAAAGTTTTGCATAATCCTCACCCAAGGTTTCTGCCACCATTTTACGATGGACAACATGTCCTTGACATAAAAAAGGTAAATTGCTTTTTAATATATTGGTTATATCTTCATCGGTGTAATTGTCAGATAGTTTTTCACGAAAAAAAACAACCACATCGTCCTTGTCTTTCGACAGCTTTTCGGGAATAAGAATTATGTCGGCAATATCGTGAAAATTCTTATAATAATTGTATTCAATTAGGTGAACTTGCTTTCTTAATAGTTCTATTTGTAAGTCAGAAATTTCCCCTTTTTGATATAGACGTTTTAACGCTAATCCTTCGAGAAAACAGCGTGCAGTAAGCAACATACCAGGACTACCAAAATGTTGCAACAAAACATCTTTTACGAAGGTTAATGCTTGGGAGGTCAAATAAAAATCTATAATATCGGTAAAAGATTCTGTCCCAAACAGTTCTTCATCTTCGGAACGCTTCATAAGGGCGTGATTATAAGTGAATAATCTTCCCCAAAAAGTGTTTAATTCCTCGACAATTATTTGTGTGACATATTTCATCTGCATTGTTTTAAACTAAATTGCTAAATAATCAAGGAAATGTTTTAGATCAATTACAGTCGGGAACCAAATACACTCTACTCCAATTCTCATAAAATGTCTATGAACAATGAATTGATCTTTTGTCGAGAGACCATCTGTCAACATTAGCGCAATATGAGTTTTTCCTTTAATTTGAGTTGTTTCCAGTATTCTTCGCAAATTAGGATCTGTTAAACTACAGCCAACGAATAGATACGTATTATCCCTATAAAGATAGTTTTGGAGAACTACCGACCAATGATAAGGATTATTATAAAGCTTATGATACTCAGATTCACTAAAAACAATATAATCTTTATACTGGCAATAATCTTTTGGTAAAATATTAAATGGTAAGTAACCATGTGTGTGATAGATACTTAATTCATTGTTGGAAAGCATACTTTCATTGAACATAATATTATGTTTCACGCCACAGGCGTCTAATTCTTGCTCTAAAAAATTATCATAATTATATGTAATAATATTAAACTTTTTCTCGTTGTGCAATTTAACAACCAGTTTGGCAACATATTTCAAAGTGGAGTCAGGATAATTACTTATTGGCGGAGTATACTTATCATATAATCCTTTGTATAAACTTTTAATAAAGTCTTTTAAATTTTCTTGAGTAAATTGTCCATTTATAATACTCGTTCCACCTATTTTCTTTTGTACTGATATTGAATTGTCAATTACTCCAGCCGATTCTATTTCTTTAAAAAAATCAGAGATAAGGACATCCCATCCTTTAGAACCATAATCAAGTGATACTCCAGCACCTAGAGATAAAGAAATCATGAACTAATTCTTGTAAAAAGCAATTTATTATTTTTTTAATTTTAATATCAAAGTTTAAAAACTTCATTTAATGAGGCATTCTTTTCTATTTTATCGATTTTTTCGTTATAAAAGCTGTAGTAATCAATAGAATATTCCTTTGCCCATGTTGCTATTGTATTTTGATCCCAAACGACTATGTTTTCTTCGGCAAATCTATTATTGCTTGAACGACTGCCTTCTTTTAAATATCCATTTACTATGAACAAGCTGATATATTTTTTCGAATCCAACAGTGGATAGAATTTCATATTCCTGGCATTGTATTTTACTTCAATAATTACAGGCATTTTAAAATCGTCAAATCCTTCCGGTGCGAATCCATCAAATATACGTATGCCATGTGCAATAGCATTACGAATTTCATTTTTTTGATTAACATACTTAAATATATTTGTGTCTTTGAATTCACTAAAAAACGGCTTCCCTTGAACGGCACATTTTTGCCTAATTACGGATAAAACAAATTTTTCGAAATCTAATTCTTTATTAATCATATTTTTTCATAAATCCTTGTCAGCAGTTTTAAAACTATTATAACACTAATTCTGTTTTTATTTCAAGATTGTACGTCATTTTTCTCAAAAAAATAATCTCCAAATTTTAGAGAATACCTTGAAAATCAATAGGAGATATGGTACAATGAATTAAAATCTTATACCCTTGATGATTGGAGATAATTATGGCAGTTAGTTATAAGAAACTTTGGAAGTTGCTTATCGACAAAGATATGAAAAAAGAGGATCTGCGCAAGGCAACCGGTATTACTACAACGGCAATGGCTAAACTCGGCAGGAACGAGAACGTTAATACCGAAATACTCGTAAAGATTTGTGCGGCACTTCAATGTGAACTAAATGACATTGTTGAAATTGTTGGCACAGAACAATGAATATTGTAAAGAATGAGATTGGTTTAATAATATTGAAAACCAAAGCGAATAAAGTATTAGGAGAAAAAAGATGAATAGACACGATATTATAGATAGCATTGGAGCTAAATATCATGTTGGGAACACCGAGAATGGTGAATTTAGTTATGTTCAGGCATTAAAGTCTGTAGGTAAAGACATAAAAGATTATCAAAAAGCGGCGACTGGAACGAAGCACCAGTTTGGATATCCGATTTACCAATGATCGCTTGGTAATCTTGGTTGAATGCAAGAGCAAATTCAGCCGTTGGGATAAGGCAAAGATACAAGGACAACTCCAAGACTATGTAAGATTTGAAAAAGCTTACTCCGATAAAAAAATTGTTGCTATTTTGGCAGAAACCGAAGGCACCGATGTTTGGGTTTGGTATGGTCAATCGGTTATTATTGACGACGAGCATAAAGTGTCAACAGAAACCGTTATTCGCACGTTTGGAGAGTATGAAAACTTGTGTTTTGGCAAGGTAAACGATAAGATAAAAATCGTCGATTCTATCAAGCAATTAAACGAAAAATTACATTCGGATGGTATTAATGAGAAATTGCGTAGTCAATTTGTCGGGACGTGTCTTCTTGCCTTAAAAAACGGCTTGGTTTACAAAGATGTAAAAGCGACATTGGATCCTAAAACAGGAAAAGAACTTTCTCCTGAAAAAGTTGTCTTAAGAAACATTAAAGATATTCTCGAAGGTCTGCTAACAAAGAGTGGGACGGTCAATATAAACAAAGCGAGTAAATTGACGATACTTAATAATAAAGTTCTCGGCGACCAAGACGTTGAAAGTCTTACTTATGAAGAATTAAAAGAGATTTTAGAATATATCGATACAAATGTCGTTCCATATATTAACGATAAAAGTACTGCAGGGCAAGATTTATTAAACCTCTTCTTTACAACGTTCAACAAATATGTTGGTAAATCTGATAAAAATCAGGCTTTTACTCCTGACCATATTTGCGACTTTATGAGCAAAGCCGTTGGCGTAAACAAGAATTCTCGTGTTTTAGATCCTTGTTGCGGGAGTGGAGCTTTCTTGGTTAGAGCAATGACCGATGCAATGGATGATTGTGATACAGAAGACGAAAGAGAAGATGTAAAGAAAGGACAGATTTTTGGCATTGAATATGAAGACGGCGCCTTTGGACTGTCCTCTACAAATATGTTGATTCACGGTGATGGAAACTCAAACGTCATACAAGCATCTATGTTCGATAAGGCAAAGTGGATTTCGGATAATAACATTAATGTTGTTTTGATGAATCCGCCTTACAATGCGACTAAAAAATGTTGTAATCCCGAATATACAAAGAATTGGAGTACAAACCAAAAAGAAGATCCGTCAAAGGGTTTGCATTTTGTTGAATTCGTTGCAAAACATGTTTCGAAACCTTGTAAGATTGCAGTCCTTCTCCCTATGCAAGCTGCTATCGGGAATAGTGGAGAAACAGCAGATTTTAAAAAGAAAATGTTAGACAATTATACGCTAGAAGCTGTTTTCTCGTTGCCTAATGATATGTTCTATCCTGGTGCTTCGGCAATTGCATGCTGCATGATATTCGATTTATCACAGAAGCATGAAAAAGCGAACAGAGAAACGTTTTTTGGATATTATAAAGATGATAAATTTATAAAGCGCAAGGGGCTTGGGCGTGTTGAAAAAACAGATGCAGATGGGAACAGCCTGTGGGTAAAAACGGAAGACCTGTGGTTGAATTTGTATCGAAATAAAAAGGAAGTGCCGGGACTGTCCGTTATGCACAAGGTGTCTTGGAAAGACGAATGGCTCGCTGAAGCTTATATGGAAACGGATTATTCCACCCTAAGCCAGCAAGATTTCCAAAATACCATCAATGAGTATTTGTCGTATTTAGTTAAAGAAGGTGGAATCTATGAATCTAAAATTAAGTAGTTGGCAATATTTTGATTACATAAGAATTTTTGATATCAAGAAAGGGTTTTATAACAAAAAGCCTGATCCATCTGGTTCTGGAAAAATTAATTTTATAGGCGCGACTGATCATAATAATGGCGTTACAGAAAGGTATACCCTAGATGAGATAGAAAACGCTTCTAGAACAGGTGATTTGCCAAACGAATCATTAAGCAGAAAAGTTTTTCCGGCTCATGCGGTATGCGTAACAAACAATGGCTCCGTAGGTTACGCCTATTATCAAGAAGAATCTTTTACATGTAGTCACGATGTAAATCCATTATACTTGAAAGACGGGGAGTTTAATAAGTATACAGGCCTTTTTGTCGCAACTGTAATCATGCATGATAAATATCGTTGGGGATATGGTAGAAAATGGAGGCCTGAAAGAATGGTCAAATCTAAGATAAAACTCCCGATAGTGCAAGATGAAGATGGAAACCCTTTAATAGACGGGAGTAAAAAGTATTCAGATGATGGCTATTTGCCGGATTGGGCATTTATGGAAAAATACATGATGAACTTGTCTGTTAATCCTGTTTCTACTAATAATAAATCACCTGTATGCTCTTTTAATACAAAAGATTGGAAAGAGTTTCAGTTCGGCAAACTTATAGAAAATAATAATATCTATAAAGCAAAAGCTTATAGCAAAATAGAACTAGAAACGAAAAATATTGCTGAAAAAGGGTATATTCATTTTGTTTCTCGCACGGAAGAGAATAATAGTATCGACTGTTATGTGATGAAAAGCGATTTTTCTGATATTGAAGAAGGGAATGCGATTACTATTGGAGATACCACATCCACTATAGCATATCAAAGCGAACTCTTTGTAAACGGAGATCACATCATTGTCATTCGTGCAGACTGGCTAAACAAGTATACTGGTATGTTTATTGTAAGTTTATTAAGAAAAGAGCGTTATCGTTATTCATATGGTAGAGCATTTTTAATGGATTCTATCAAGAATACAAAATTACATCTTCCTGTAAAAAAGCAGGATGGCAAACCTATTATTGATGATAGCCATACTTTTTCCGATGAAGGCTACTTGCCGGATTGGGAATGGATGGAGACTTATATAAAGTCTCTTCCATTTAGTGATAGAATCTAAAGTGATAGGACTGCGAAAAATGGATACAAACATGAAAGAGATAAAACAATATAGAGAGATAGCACTTCCCGCTTTGGATGATTCGCAAAAAGGGTCTATTATGCAAGCAACCAATATAGTTAGTGCGTATAGCGGTGAAGAGTTTGAGCAATTTATTCTTGAATGGCTCAAATATTGTAAAAAGAAACTCACAGAAGATACTACACTAAGTCGAGTAGGTGGAACAGGAGATGATGGGATTGATATTTTTGAAAATACAAAAGGTGAAATTTCCTATTATCAATGTAAAAGGTACAACACCGCATTGACGTTATCGCAATTCACAGATATCATTATAAAAGTTCTTTGGCATTCGTTTACATCAAAGATTGCGAGACCAAACAATCTTTATATAATTGCATTTAAAGGCGTTAACGGGAAAGTTGCGCCATTATTAGGAGTTGATAAAGAACAAGATTTAAAACAACATCTTATCGAAGATGCGAAAAACGCATTGAAACGACTTAGAATTCAAGAGGATAGCATCGGATTTGCACAATACCTTAATGAAATAAATGACTATCGATTTATACACAAAATTGCATTGGACGATATTATAAAAGAGTACTGTATGAGTCCATATGTGTTATTTAGATTTATTTCTTCGAGCCCATCAAGAATCCAGCGACAGTATATTCCGAAAGAAGATTATGAGGAAAAAGCATTTTATAAGCAGATTAAATCCATAGCTACACATAACAAGAAAAGGGTTCTTTTAAGCGCTAAAGAGCAGTATTATTCAGCATTATGTTTAGAGGAAACGGATAAATATCTTTATGGGAATAATGATGAATTTAGTAAACTTGAAAAAGAAGTATCATCCAACATTTCCACTGTGACCAACAAACATTTCGATGATATGTTTGAACGCTATAATGCAATTATAGATAGAGCAATGTCGGCAACTGCCAATAATGTTTCATTAGATTACAGTTTACATATCGTTTGTGCAGATGATAAGGCGGGAATTTGCCATAAATTTGTAAATGAAGATAAATTATCATGGGAGAAAGAAGATGACGACGAATGAATTATTAGCTGTTAATTCGATTTGCGCAAAATTAACAGTATTGCTCTCAATCGATACTGCGTATAATTACTTAAAGTCCGATCTGTTATACCATTTGGCAATTTCGGATTTTTGCGAAGAAGACGGGAGCTTGTGTAGCCGTAGCATTCGTAATATAAACTCCATATTGTATTATTCAAAGTATATTAACGATGTTCTGCTCAAAATGCAAGTTTTTAATTTGGCAATAGTCGAAGGTGATACAATCAGGTGTTCAACCATTTGTGAACATTTTACATCAGAGTATTGCAATGAATTAACAATAATAAGACTAAAAAAAATAATGAAAATAGCGCATGAATTGTGTCTCAAATCTAGAGACATAAAAATAACATATTCAAACCTTTATGATAAATATCTCAACGGAAAGGTGGGAGTGAAAACAGATGAATAACACAATTACTAAAATCGAAATAATAGCAGAACAACCTATTTGTTTTGAACCAAGCAATAAGGCTACACTGATTACAGGTTTTTCGGGTAAAGGAAAAACTTTAATGTTTAAGCTTATCGAATATGCTTTAGGTGAGAATAAAAAAATAGACATCGAAGAAGCGAAGCGTCATTTTAGCGGATTAAATGCTGTTCAGCTAACGTTTTCCAATGGACAAGTGTTTTACAGAGCCCTCAATAAAACATTTGATGGCAAAATTAAGGAATCTTTGCAAACAGATTTTATCAGCAAAGACGAAAAAACTTACAAGAAAGCAGTGGGCGCGTTATTTGGGCATGAAGATATAAAAGTTTTAAAAAATGGTAAGACAAAATTGCAAGAAACTACTTTTTACAGTATCGGAATACTTAAATACATTGTTTTTTGACGAATCGAGAATTACGGAAGAAAAATCGTTTATTGAAGAAGAAGGTTATTCCGGAATCACAAAACTCAAAAACTACTATAAATATTTTATTACTGGCAAAATAATTGATAACAATGTAATTAGTGATGCAAAAGAAGAACAAAAAGAAGCAGTCATTGAGAAAAAAGTCGTTTCCTATCTTGGGAAACAGGTGACAAAACCACTTACTGAAATTGCAAAAAAAAAGAAGAAATACGAAGAACAACTGAAATCATACAATGAAAAACTACAGCATGTTTCGGATCAAATAAACGATAGGAAAAAACAAATCGAATGCCATTTAATTAATAAAAACAAACTTTGTGCGTTATCTGATTTATACAAGAATCAATTATCCGAAATAGAAACTGCTCTATTATTGGATGATTTTATGAAAGAATCCGAAATTAAATGCCAAAGCTGTGGGCAATCTATCTTATGGCAGCCAATAGATGACATGCAGGATGAAATAAAGAATCTTCACGGTTTAATCGGCGATATTCAAAATACTCTTCATTCTATTGATGAACAAGTTCAAAGTTTGAATGACAATTTAGAGTCATTAATCAAACAAAAAGATACGATAAAAGAGCATATTACTCAAACGAATGATGCTATTTTAGGAATCAATGCACAGATTGAAGATTATCTTGCATATGAAAAGCTAAAATCAATTATTAAAACCAAAAAAAGTAGCAGTGAATCGGCTATTCAACAATTGGTAGAAACGACAAAAGAAATCGAAGATGAGTTTTCCACACAAATAAAAGTGATGTGTGATTCTATTTCAAATAGGCTTGAAAAATGGAAAGTTTTAACAAAAAAAGATGTGGACTTCGACTTCGATAAATTTGACTTTAAATTCAATGGTACTATTAGAGGTCATGTTGCGAAAGGGTATCGCGGTTTTTGCACCGTTGCAATGATAATAGAACTTATTAAGCACATGCAAGCTGTTGGCGTTCCATGTTTTAATTTTATTTTAATTGATACGGTATGGAAAGTCGCCTTATTTGAAACGGAAAATATAAATGAAGTTGTTTCAGCTTTTTTACAAGACGTTGCACAATGTGGCATACAGATAATTGTGTTTGAAAACGAAAACTTGGGTCTGCCAAGTTCGGAGTATTTGCATATTGACTTAAACAATCAGTAATTCGTTATGAAAAATCGGGTTTCCCGATTGTTTAGCACAATGGATGTGGAGGCTTCAAAGTAGCAACTTCTTACTATTTCCATAACCCGCTTAGGCCGTCGGAAATAGCCAAAAAAAACGGAGCAAAATAACAAGTCGAAAAAATCATTATAAATATGGCTGAAAATGCCGGGTACATTAAGGTGTAATGAATAATGTTAGCGCATCACTAAAACAAAAAGAAAATGTCTGCCGAAACATCGGGCAAATACCTGTACTAGTATCATTTAATAAAACAATATCATTTAATAAAACAAGAAGTGCAGCTACACTCTCAAAAAGTTTTAATCATAAAGCGAATTTTTGCTTTCTATTTATAATCAATTAAGCCGAGGTTTTTTTCTCTCGGCTTTTCTATTGTTATTTACGAGAAAGTTTAATTATCATTTTTTTATTAAAAACCTTGTAAAACTCATATTCAAATGTCCTTTATAAGTGAGGGGCATTTTTCTTTTGAGAAAAATACGAAGCTTTTGCCCTCTACTGTCCATATGTAGTGAGAAAATCTTTTTCAAAATAAAAAAAGTTTCGTGCAAACCATTTACTTTCGTGCCGGAAGTTTCCAATTATAGTAGAGGGATATTTTTCAGAAAAGTACGAAGTTCTTACTCTCTGTTGTCCGTATTTAGTGAGGGGCTCTTTGTCTTAATAAAAAAGTTTCCCGTAAACCATTTAAGTCTCGTACCGGAAGTGTCCAATAGTAGTAGAGAGATAATAAATTACTGCGAATTTCTTAAAATACCCCGCCAAAGGGTATGGTAAGTGTCCAATTATAGTAGGAGGATTTTTTGAAAAAGTTCAGTTAAATACCCTAACAAAGAGATGAAAACTTTCCAATATAAGTAGAGGATATTTTCAAGAACTTACGAAAAACACCCCCACAAACAGGCAAGCAAATGTCCATATATAGTGAACGGTAAAGGAGATAACGGATCATGAGTTACAAACAAGTGTACCCGCCTTAGCAGATAGAAAACGAAAAGCAAAACCTTGAAAATAAATTTGAAAAAGGTGTCGGGAAACAAGCAGGATAAGGTTTTTACAATCTATTTCAAAAACGATACGCTGAACAAGTCGGAAACCGACTTTTCGGAAAGGGCAACATTTGCTCGTATCCACAAGAAGAAGTCGCCCTACTCTTAGTAAAAATATCGGCGGACTAACGCAAAAGCACTTGACTTACGCACACAAAGCGTGTAAAATATAATCGTCGTATAGATACGATTATATATTTACGGAGGAATGAAAAGATGGCAAAGTCAAGAAAGGAAAAAGACAAAAGATACGAAGAAAGGCACAAGGAAGAACGCAAAGCCAAAAACGTTATATGGGGAACGAGCGTTCCGAGAAAGACGGCGGAAGAAATAAACGAGTTTCTGAAAAAGCACGGCTATACGAAGGTCGAACTTATACAGGCTGGCTACGAAGAACTGTTAGCCCGACACGATACCGCCTTTGGAAAATTAAAGGACGGCTACGACGACTTTTTCGAGAGCGAACTTACGAAATTCGCAGAAGAAAGAAACAAAAACAAAACATAATCCGTAAGACGAGATACTCTCGCCTTGCGGAAATCTGAGATAAGGAGGATTTTGCGGTAATGGTGAGAGAACATTACAGCCATCAGGAAAGAGAACATAGTATCCGCGCAATAAGTATGAACGTTGAAGCGGATACAAGAAAACACCGTTGAGGTCAATCTGTCAACGGGGCACAAAGAAAAAGGCAGATTAAATCTGCCGAAAGAAAGAATACAGACAAGCGCAAGAATTTTAGCCGATATTTTACTCGATTATGCGAGAAACGGCGGTAATATGGACGATTTAACGCCCAAGAGCGTATTCGGCAGGAGGAAGCAATGAAAAAGCGAGTAGTGATATATGCAAGATTCAGTTCGCACAGTCAGACGGAACAGTCTATCGAAGGACAACTTCGGGAATGCTACGAGTATGCAAAAAGACAAGACCTTCTCGTTGTAGCCGAATACATAGACCGTGCGCTCACGGGGACTACGGACAAACGACCAGAATTTTTAAGAATGATCGACGACAGTAAGAAAAAGACTTTCGACTATGTTCTTGTTTACCAACTTGATCGCTTTGCCCGTAACCGTTACGATAGTGCGAATTACAAAGCAAAGTTAAAGAAAAACGGCGTGCGTGTTCTATCTGCAAAGGAAAACATAACGGAAGACGCAAGCGGAATTTTAATCGAGGGCGTGCTGGAAAGTATGGCGGAATATTATTCCGCCGAACTTTCGCAAAAGGTAAAACGCGGAATACGGGAAAGTTACGAAAAAGGTTACTTCATCGGCGGATACGGATTATTCGGCTATGACATCGTGGACAAAAAATGGACGATAAACAGTTACGAAGCGGATATTGTCAGAGATATTTTTACAAGATACAAAAACGGCGAAAAGGCGAAAGAAATTATTGCAAGGCTGAACGGACAAGGCATTAAGACGAAAGCCGGTTCGTCGTTCAATATGAACAGTCTTGCAAGGATAATCCGCAACGAAAAATACATCGGGAAAGTAACTTCACACGGCACGGTTTACACTAACGTCATACCGCCTATCGTGGACGAAGAAATTTTTTATGAATGCAACGTCATTATGGACAAGCATAAACATAAACCGCGCGACAGCAAGAGCGAGCAGCCATATATTTTAAGCGGAAAATTGTTTTGCGGATTTTGCGGTAGTCTGATGACCGCCGAAACGGGAACAAGCCATACCGGTAAACTTCATCACTATTACAAGTGTTTCGGAAGAAAACGCAACAAACACAGTTGTAAAAAGGCAAATTACAGACAGCAAGACCTTGAAGATCTGGTATTCGGCACGACGGTTAAATACGTTCTGCAACCCGACGTAATTCAAGCCGTTGCCGAACAGGTCGTTTCAAAATTCAATTCAGAGATAATGAAGACCGCAACGCTTGAAAATCTCGAAAACGAGTTGAAAGCCAAAGAAAAAGCGATAAACGCACTACTTGCCGCCATAGAACAAGGCATAGTGACTAAATCCACCAAAGAACGACTGATTTCTCTCGAAACGCAAAAAGAGGAATTAGAGAACAAAATTTTACTTGAAAAGGCTTGGCAGATAAAACCGCTCGAAGTGGATAAAGTAAAAGCGTTTTTAACCTATTTTGCCCGTAAAAAGTATGAAAACGGGCAAGAAAAAAACGAGTTTTTCAACTCGTTCATAAACCGCGTTATTTTGTATGACGACAAAATTTTAATCTTTTACAACACCGACGATAATCACCCGACGGTAATTAAGAGGAAAGACACGGAAGAATTTATTTCGCACCTTAACGACATAGCGAGCAACGGCAAAATCGCAACAGATGACTGCCCGAACACAACGGGAAACAACAGCCCCATCGTACAAAAGGAAAACTCGCTTGAACCTCAAGGGTTCAAACGAGTTTCACTTGGCGGAGCGTTAGTAACGTAAATCGAATTTTTCAGAATAGAAACTAAAAATACTTTTTTATTTGATGCTATTTATCCATTCATCATAACTCATTGTATTTAACAAATTTGTTTTCGATAAGATTAATTCAAATAATTGACTTAATGACTTATCATTATATAATGAACAAGTATTTCGACCATTAGGTTGTTTTCTTTTTGAATTTGAGGAAAGGGACATCTCCGATTCATTTTCTCCAAATTTATTACAAAGACTTGAAGTGCTTTTGTAGAAATCAATTTTCCCGCAGCCTTCGTATCCATTCCAAGTCCAATAAAAAATGACTTGATATACATCTGAATCGTTATTTGGATTGTTTGGATATTTTTGATGGATAGATTTAATAGAATAGTAAAACAAATCAAATTCGCTTAAAATACTTTCACCAAATCTATTCATTCGCAATGTTTTTCTACTCATGTTAGTCTCCAAATAAATCTATCAATCCTACTATGATTTTTTTGTTACTTTATAAGTAACTGGGTTAAAGATATAGTTAGCAATAAGTTCATCATAATTTATTATTTCTATTTCACCTATATTGGTATCTTGGTCATAGTTATAGACTCTATAAATAAAAGCATTATCTTGATAGATTTCTATAAATGCCCGCTCATTTTCAGACATATAAAATGGAGTATTGAGGTCACCTTTAGTAGTTTTTACTTCAATATAGCGCAGAGCAAAATCGCCGTCATTTCGAGACAAAATATCATATCCGGCACCATCACCATATTTCCGAGAGAAGTGGATTACTTCTTCAAAAACGTCAAATGCAACTGAAAGGTCTCTTAATCTATTACGCTCCCATTCTAATGCAAATACCTCACCTGCATCGCCTAATGCAGAATGCTCATTATTTAATGTACGAAAATCGACTTTTCTTGCAGTAAATTTTTTGCGTTTTTCTTTGCGCTCCTTAATCTTTTCAGAGGAAATAATATCAATGGTTACACTTTTGGTGCCCGTTTCTTTTGCATAAAAAACAGCAGGTTTTTAGTCTTATCAATAATATACCCATACCGAGTAGAAATGCCCTCAGGAGCGTGAGCAACTACATTTCTAACGATTTGAGAAAACTTGTCATCTCGTCTACCTGATAAAAGTGTCAAATCATCTGAATCTAACGTAAGGATTTCTCGCAACATTTTATTCAGTTCGGTTACGGTTAATTTTCCGTTCTCTTCAACCAAACCTTTTATATAAGGGTGTAGCGTGCTTTCTGAAATTGCCATAACAAATTCCTCCAGTTTTTAATAATTCGTGATGACTAAATGTTCTGCATCTTTATTGTTTCTGTTTTGGAAACTTACAAAATATTTTTTGTCAAATTTACCAATTCGTATAGGTCTGCCATTCTTATCAAACTCACCGTCTTTATACAAACCTAATATGTAATTAGATTTTTTTATGATAAGCATAAAATAGCAATCACATTTTGTTTTTAAGTATTCTGCAAGCCTATCTTGGTCTTGTTTACCAAAAGCATTATTTGCATATGTGCTGAATTCAGTATCATATGGTGGGTCAAGGAACATAAAATCATTTAGACTCGGCGTATGTTCTTGCAAAAACGCCTCAAAATCTAAACAACCCATTTGAGTGTTTTGCAAATGCGATATCAATTCCTTGCTTGTAAAATACTCAATTTTTTTTGCTAAAGATTTTCTATTATAAGATATACCCCCATAAGGAACATTAAAGTGGCCAATAGCATTATACCTAAACATAGAAGAATAGCAATATTCCCTAATATAGAAATATATCGCGGTCAAGAATGGCTTGCTTATTTTTAATTCAGTTGCATTGTTATACAAATAGCGAAAGTGCATATAAAATGCCGACTTAAAAGCACATTCGACGTTCTGAATAAAATCCTCTTTAGATAAGTCGCCCTTCTGGATTTCTATTTCTGCCATTCGAACAATTTTGTTTTTGAAACTCTTAATTAGTTCGTTTACAAAATTTTGTATGCCAACATTAAAATCAGTAGAGAGCAAGCCATTAAATTCGTCAGCATTATGTAAAACAAATGCAGAGATTTCATCATATAACTTTTGCTTTTCTATTATACCATTTTTATAAGAAGAGTAGATATTTGATATTTCTTCAGAGTGATTGATAACTACATCGGAAATAATCTGCCAGTTATGCTCTATTTGTTCCAATGTACATAGAAATTCAGCATTCTGCGTTTTAACCATATCATAAAGTTCCATTAACTCAAAAGATTTATCGTTAATAAAATACTTATTGGCCGTTACCGCAAAATATACAGCCCCACCACCAACAAATGGTTCGTAGTAGTTTTCTGCATTAGGCGGAAGATTTGGCAAAACATGACAAAGTTCTTTATCTTTTCCGCCGGGGTATTTCAAAAGCGGTGATAATTTTTGATTTTTAGGAACTATCGACATATATACCTCGCACGAAATCTATCTGCATTTAGCAATTTATCTACATGGTAGTATAGCATAATTTCTCAAAAAATTCAATCCATTACGACACCTTAAAATAATTATTTTGAGAAAATGGCACTTTGGCGGGTGCTTGACTATACAAGCGCGACGCTTCGCGTCGCGGTCAAGCACCCGCCAAACAACTCACTTAAACTCGGATAAAAAGACAACTCAAAGCCGAGCGAAACGGGGCGTTCGCCGCTAAACCGCTTGGCGAATCGCCCCGTAATTCTTCGCTCGTCGGCTATATTTTGAGTTTCTGTGCCTTTTCTTTCTTCCGAGTGTTTTCGGTTGCGTTTTGTTTCGGGCGGCGTTTTCCTACGCCGTCTATTTTTACTACCGCAAAAACCATTTTTCACCCCTATTCGAGTATGACTTTACTACCTGAAAACATCAAAAATCCACGCAAAACCTTCTTCAACCCATTCACGCTTTTTAACGGCGTATGATATAATCGTAGATGTTACAACGGCATCACATTTTGGTACATTTCGGTCACATCGATGTCCTTGTATTTGCCAATCTCCCGTGGTATAGTTGTAACGCAATCGAATAGTCAAAGGCGTATAGCAAAAATAGCAAGCCGAGTTTTTAAGTCAGGAGCGAACTAACTATCAAACGGCGTTAGGACAGATAGCGAAAAGCATTACACCCGTGAATAACAGGGTCGGAGGCGGCATTTTAAGGGCGAAGTACGAAATTTTACGGTCGTATTACGTCCTTTTTCTATTCCTTTTTTCTGCAAATACGACAAATTCTGTCGTGTTCGTAGGATATTATTTTCAACGTGCAAAGAATTTGCATATTGAAACATTATTATTTTCTCGAAGTCGCAAAAATCTTGCGAGTTCGGGTAATAAAATCTATTTCAAAAAAAGGAGGACGAAAAAATGCTGCAAACAAACCTAAAAGTCGTAGCCGTCGGCGAGCCTGATTTAGAGGCGTTGACTGACGGCGAAAAACGCACTTTCTTTGAAAGTATCTTTTCAAGGATAGTCGAACTGCACCAACAAACGCAAACCGAAAACAAAAACGAAACCTGACTTAAAAGCCGAAAAATTACACAAAAAATTAAATAAACTAAACCGAGTAAATAGAAAAATATTAAATTAGAAAATAACGCTAAAAAGCGATAACATAAACGAAATGAAAGGAACTGAACGGAAATCTATTTATGACTTAAACTAACCGAATTGAACTGAATTGAATTGTAATTAAACCGAACTGTAAACGGCAGAGTATGAAATTGTATGGTGTTTCGTATTCTGCCGTTTTTTATTTTCTTTCGCCATACAAAAAATCTAAATCACAAGGAGTAAAAACTATGAACTACGCAAATATGAAAATCTACTTTGACGGCGGTCATTACGTCGGAATACCGCAAGGAGCGTTTCCGAGCGGAAAAGGCTGTAAAAGGCGCGCCGTTAAACCTATGAAACAACAATCGACGGCAGACGTAACGCCGCCCAACACCCCGAAAGAACGCTTTGAAACGGCATATAAAGAGAGCCAATCTCTGCCCAAGAGAGAACGCAAGGCGCATATAAAATCCGCTTTGAAAGATGACTTTGCCGACAAAGCCGAATTAAACGCTTTCGTCGAAAAACACACCGAGCGAATGAACACCAACGCCATAAAGCGCAAAGTAAGGCTTATGCGAAAGTTGCGTTTGCAGGACTGGAATTTTTTCGTAACTTTTACCTACTCGAACGAACTTCACACCGAGGAAACGTTCCGTAAAAAGATGTCTAACACCCTGAAACATCTTGTTGCCCGTAATGGTTGGAAATACGTCGGAGTATGGGAGCGCGGCGAAGATACGAACAGACTACATTTTCACGGCATTTTCCATATTCCCGACGGCAAAATGATAGGAAAACTCGAAGAAGTAAAAGACTACGACACGCGAAACCACCGTATGCAAACGACATACCAAAACACGCACTTTCTGAAACAATTCGGGCGTAACGACTTCAAGGATATTGCCACGCAGGACGATATTTCCGAGGCGGCAAAATACATAACGAAGTATATGGAAAAGTCCGGCGAGCGTTTAGTCTACGGCGGAAAATTACCTACTTACTTCCGCTCGGACGTTTTGGACGAAGATGTAATATGCACGTTCGGAATTGACGACCGCAAAGTGTTGCTTTTCGATAACTTCACCTGTATCAACGAGGGCGAAATTCTCGGAAAGGTAAGCAAAGAAATTATAGCGCAGTTGCCGCATTGCAACTAATTAGTCTTTCGGATCGGGAAAGGTTAAACGAAAACGACTTTTTCGTCAAGGGTAAAGTGCATTGCTTTCGCAACCCTTGACGAGAAAGAATTAAGACAAAAATGTAAGCAAATTTTGCATACGTTTCCGTTTTTTCCGTTCCCGTCGAAAGACAAATCTAAAAAATAAAATTAAAGGAGTAACAAATTTTGAAAACAGCAGTTATTTATGCTCGTTATTCGAGCGATACCCAAACGGAACAGTCCATAGAGGGACAACTCCGTGTATGTAACGAGTATGCGAAACAACGACATACTCATTTTAAGAACCTATATAGACCGTGCTATGACGGGTACTAACGACAATCGTCCCGACTTCCGTCAGATGATAGAAGATAGCAAAAAACACGATTTCAATGTCGTACTCGTTTACAAATTCGACAGGTTTTCGCGTAATAAATACGAAACCACGAAACACAAGAAAACACTTAAAGACAACGGCGTTAAAGTCGTTTCCGCTACCGAATATATTCCCGACAGCCCCGAGGCAATTATACTCGAAAGTATGATTGAGGGCTACGCCGAATATTACTCTGCCGAACTTTCGCAAAAGGTAAAGCGCGGAATGAACGAAACAAGGCAAAAAGGCAACTTTACGGGCGGAACTATCATTTACGGCTATAAAGTAGAAAATCATAAAGTCGTGATTGACGAAGAAAAAGCCGAAGTAGTAAGATTTATTTACGACCAATACGCGCAAGGCGTTTACGTTAAAGACATAATAAAAACGCTTACCGAAAGAGGCATTTCAATCGCGGTAAAAAGTTTGCGAGAAATACCGTATACAATATACTCAAAAACGAAAAGTATTCGGGTATATACAGACACGGCAACGAAGTTTTTACAAATATGTATCCGCAAATCGTGCCCACGGAAATTTACGAAAACGTAAGAAGAAAGACCGAAACCAACAAATACGGAACTCGTAGCGTTGAAGTCGTGTATCTTCTTCGCAACAAAATTAAATGCGGATATTGCGGCAGTCCTATCTCTGCGGAATGCGGAACGGCTAAAAACGGACAGAAAATACGCTATTACAAATGCTTGGGACGAAAACACCAAAGCGGTTGCAAAAAGTCGCAAGTCAGAAAAGAAATACTAGAAAAATATGTACTTGACAACGTATGCGAACAAATACAACGCCCCGAAATATTAGACAAAATGGCAACGTATTTACTGCAAGTGCAGGAAAATCGCATAAAACAAAACTCGGTTCTGACTAATCTCATAAAAGAAAAACGTCAAACCGAGAATACAATCAACAACATTATGCAAGCCATAGAATTGGGCGGACAAAGCGCAACGGTTATGAAACGTATGCGAGAACTCGAAGAAAAACTGACCGACATCGAAAAGCGATTGACGATTGAAAAATCTCAAACGGCGTTCAGACTTTCCAAAGAGCAAATAATCGATTATTACAAATCCGCACTTGAAAAAGAGCCGCTACAACTCATAAATCATTTCATAAAGGAAATTCAGTTGTATGACGATAAAATGATAATTATCTACAACACCCCAAAGACGATAAACCTTGACGAAAGTCAGGGTTTTTCTTTTTACGACAAAAACGTTAAAATGCCGTATGTGATACAAAACAGGCAGTATTACGGACTTAAAGATTTCAGACTTGTAATGCGTATCTGATACATACGCAGACGATTTATTCCACGGTGTTCTGGACGTGAGCCTCTTAGGAGCGTGTCGGTAGGCAAATAAACCGCCAACCGACAGCCCCGAGGGGCTTTTCGTTTGCCTTTGGCAAGATAGCCTGACACACTCCTTTCTCACGTCAAGAACCTTTCGCGGCATAAAACCGTCTGCAACTGCTACGGATAAAGCGATACGAACACCCCCATACGAACCCCGAAAAGACCGAAACGACGGCACATAGACAACCGAAAAACGCTAATAAATACTGCATTTTTGCAAAAGAAAAACCCAAATCAAACACTCTCGTATTCGATTTAGGTTTTGATTGGCGGAGAGAAAGGGATTCGAACCCTTGCGCCAGTTTCCTGACGACCGCATTTCGAGTGCGGCTCGTTATGACCTCTTCGATATCTCTCCAATCTGATTACGTCGGGGAAATGCCCAACGTGTGTAATATACAACATTTTGCCGGATTTGGCAACCATATTGCGGCAATTTTGCAAAAATCCTTTAATTAAAGCAAAGGCAAAAATAATAAGGTGTAGAACAATTATTATATTGTAATAAAACTTGTTTTGTGCTAACATTATTATATTAAGAGGAGGGAATATGAGGAACTCACGTTGCTATTATTCGGCAGATCTTTTTCAATTTTTACACGAAAATCCACAAACGATACTTGGTATAATTTGCGAAAACGATAGTTTTTCTGAAACAACGCTTTTGCAGAAGAATACATGGTCAGAAGAGATAAATATTTTACAGAAAGAATTTGCGCGTTTTGATGAAGGGCGTATTATATTTGAATATACTATACCGAGGATTTGCAAAAGAGTGGATGTTGTTTTTTTGCATAAAAATGTTGTATATTTGCTTGAATTTAAGTGCGGAGAGACCGAGTATAAAAAAGGCGCAAATGAACAGGTGTTGGACTATGCACTTGATTTGCAAAATTTTCAAAAAGAAAGCCATGACAAAACAATTATCCCTATTGTTGTTGCAACAGAAGCAAAAACAATTGAAAACTCTTTCATAGTAAAAGGTAATATAGCAGAGCCGCTCTTTTGTAATAGAGGCAATATCGGGGAAATTATAGCGTTAATAGATGAAAAAATTTGTTGCAACAGTTTCAATTACGAGCAGTGGGAAAACTCGGAATATCTTCCTACACCTACAATAATC
This sequence comes from Clostridiales bacterium, assembly GCA_022009995.1. Classification (GTDB taxonomy): domain Bacteria; phylum Bacillota; class Clostridia; order Christensenellales; family CAG-917; genus CAG-349. The sequence goes on along the minus strand of CP091734.1, from coordinate 221,332 downwards.
GAGGCAGCGCAGGCGTTATATAATGGGCATAAAGTTGAAGAAATAACCAGAAGTGACGCAGATGCAAAAAATCTGAGCGAAACAACGCGTGCAATTGATGAAATAATCGCATATAGCAAGAATAACAAAAGAAAATCCATATGTTTTGTGACGGGTGTACCCGGTGCAGGGAAAACATTGGTAGGGCTTAATCTTGCCATTGAACATGCAAATGCACGACAAGGGGAACATGCGGTGTTTTTATCAGGTAACCAACCCCTGGTCAGTGTTTTGCAAGAAGCGTTGGCGCGTGATAAGGTAAAACAAGCAAGCGAGGAAGGAGAAAAAATCTCAAAAAGAGAAGCATTACGAGAAACAAGTGCCTTTATTCAAATCATACATAAATATAGGGATAGTTTTGTTGGAAATGATGATGTTCCGCCCGAAAGGATTGCTATTTTTGACGAGGCGCAACGGGCGTGGACAAAAGAAATGATTTCAAAATTCATGAAAACCAAAAAGGGTGTCTTGGATTTTGATTATAGCGAGCCAGAATTTTTAATAAGTACATTAGACAGGCATAATGATTGGGCGGTTGTTATTTGTTTGGTCGGTGGCGGACAAGAGATAAACACAGGAGAAGCAGGTCTTCCTGAATGGTTTGACTCATTGAGAAAGTCTTTTTCAGAATGGGATGTTTTTGTTTCGCCACAATTAAACGATACGGAATACACAAGAGGAAGAAAATGGGCGGAGATGATCGAAGACTTAAACATCAATCAGGATGTAAATTTGCATTTAGCGTCATCAATACGGTCATTTAGGACGCCAGATGTATCCGCATTTGTAAAAGCTATTCTTGACAATGATTTGCAAACAGCGCAATTATTATATCAGAAAATAAAAAACAAATATCCCATTCTTTTAACAAGAGATTTAGAAGAGGCAAAAACATGGGTAAAAGATCAGTGCAGAGGAACAACGAGATATGGTTTAGTGGCAAGTAGCGGTGCATTGAGATTAAAACCAGAAGGTATATATGTTAAAAATGATATTGATGTTGAAAACTGGTTTTTGAATGACAAAGATGACGTTAGGTCAAGCTACTATCTGGAAGATGTTGTAACAGAATTTCAAATTCAGGGGTTGGAGCTTGATTATACAATAGTTGCCTGGGATGCCGATTTTAGGTATATAAATGGCTGGACATACAACAAATTTAGCGGCACAAAATGGCAAAATATAAACTCAGATGATAACAAAAACTACCTTAAAAACGCTTATCGTGTTTTACTAACAAGGGCAAGACAAGGTATGGCTATTTTCATTCCAAATGGAGATGATAGCGACGAAACAAGATTACGCAAGTTTTATAATGGAACATACAATTATTTGAAGAATATTATGTATAATTGAGAAAGTTTTTACAGGTCGGACGATGAAAAAAGTCCGACTTTTTTTGTCATAAGGAAGCGAAGGGCGCGGAGAGCGCCGACGGCGTAAACGTCCTTGCAACAGGCTTCGTGGGTGAGAGTCAGGGTTTCGTAATTGCCGAAAAACGAGATTTCGTGTTTACCGACTGCCGTGCCGCCGCGAATCGAATTTATCGAAACTTCCGGCGTGTTTTCGTCAACGCAAGACGACTTTATAACGTCCGCGAGCATTTTGGCTGTGCCGGACGGGGCGTCGAGTTTTTTCTTGTGGTGGATTTCCGTGACGTTGACGTCGAAGCCGTCGAGTAGTGACGCCGCGAGCGCGACGAGGCGCGACAAAACGTACACGCCGTGGCTTAAATTCGCCGTCTTGAAAACGGCTATTTTTTTGGCGGCAGCCGCGATTTTTTCGTTTTGGATTTCGGAGTGTCCCGTCGTTGCGACAAGAAGGTTCAGGTTATTTCCGACGCAATATTCGAGCACGTCGGAAAGTGCTGTCGGCGTTGAAAAATCGACCACTGCGTCCGCGGGAACGGCAACGTTTTTAATGTTTTTATACAGCGGAAAACCCGTTGAAATTCCCGTGCGGTTTACGTCGACGCCGGCAACGATATTTACGTCCGTCGTTTCTTTTGCAACCTTTTGAAACGTTGTGCCGAGCCTGCCGCACGCGCCGTTTAATATGATGTTTATCATACTTTAACTTAAAAAATCGTCAATTAAAACGTCTAATTTGTCGGAATTCGCTTTTGACATTTTTGTGAGCGGCAAGCGCAGAATATTCTTGCAAAGCCCGAACCTATTGAGCGCGTATTTTATGGGAATGGGGTTGACTTCCGAAAATAATCCGTGTATCAACGGGTTGATTTTCAACTGCATTTTCGCCGCTTTGTCATAGTTGCCGAGAAGGGCGGCTTTTGTCATATCTGACACGAATTTTGGGAACAGATTCGCCGCGACGGAGATAACGCCCGATGCCCCCATGCACATTGCCGGGACGGTAAGGTTGTCGTCGCCCGAAAAGACATCCGCGTCGCCCGACAGCATTATCGTGTCGGACATTTGCGAAAGATCCCCCGCCGCTTCTTTGATGGCGACGACGTTTTTAATTTTTGCAAGTTTTCGGAAAGTTTCCGGCAGAACGTTGACGCCGGTGCGCGCCGGCACGTTGTAAACGATAACGGGTTTATCGACGGAATTTGCGATTTCCGAGTAATGCGCGACGAGTCCGTTTTGCGTGCATTTGTTGTAAAACGGCGTAACGACAAGCAGGGCGTCCGCTCCGAGCGACGAGAAAAGTCGGCTAAGTCTTACAGCCGATTTCGTGTCGTTCGAGCCGCTGCCGACGATGACGGGGACGCGCCCGTCCGCGGCTTTTACCGAAAACTTCACGACGTCGATTTTTTCGTCTTCCGACATCGTTGCGGCTTCGCCCGTGGTGCCGAGTATAACAAGAGCGCCCACGTCGTTTTCAATCTGAAAATCGATGAGGCGCCCGAGAGAATCGTAATCGACGCCCGAATCGGAAAACGGGGTAACAAGCGCGGTAGCGCAGCCTTTGAAAATTGACATTTTCGCCTTGACCTTCTTAAAAGATTATTACCGATTCGGGTTATTAAACTTTTGTGAAATCGTGAATTAAACGAGATTATCCTTTATAAGCAATTCGGCAATCTGAACCGTGTTGGTTGCGGCGCCTTTTCTTATGTTATCGGCGACGCACCAGATATTGACGCCGCTGTCGACGCTGTCGTCGATGCGGATACGACCGACGTAAACGGGGTCGGTATTTTCGATATCGACGGGCATCGGGTACTTGCAGTTTTCGATATCGTCGATGACGACGAGTCCCGGGGCGTTTTCAAGGCATTCGAACACGCCTTTAAGGTCGCAAGGTTTCTCAAACTCGATATTTATGCTTTCGGAATGGCCGTGGAAAACGGGGACGCGGACGGTGGTTGCGGTGATTCGCATATCGGGCGCGTGCAGAATTTTGCGCGTTTCATTGACCATTTTCATTTCTTCTTTGGTGTAGTGGTTGTCGCAGAACACGTCGATTTGCGGCAGGCAGTTGGCAAAGATTTGGTGATTGAACTTTTTGGGCGGGACGCCGTTTATGCCGTCTTTAAGGTCGTTGTAGCCCTGAACGCCCGCGCCGGAAACCGCCTGATAAGTGCTGTAAACCACTCTTTAATAGTATATTTGTCGTGCAGGGGTTTTAATGCCACCATAGCCTGAATCGTGCTGCAATTCGGGTTGGCGATGATGCCTTTGTTCCATCTGACGTCTTCGGGGTTGACCTCGGGCACGACAAGGGGAACGTTCTCGTCCATACGCCAGCAGCTGCTGTTGTCGACGACGGTTGCGCCGATACTTGCAAAAATCGGGGCGAATTCCCTTGAAACGCTTGCGCCCGCGGAAAACAACGCGATGTCGATTTTTTTATCGACGACGTTTTCTTTCGTGAGTTCGATGACGGTGTGCGGTTTTCCCATAAAATCAATCACCTTACCGGCGCTTTTCGCGCTTGCGTAAAGATAATAGTTTTCGACGGGAAGGTTTCTTTCCGCTAAAACTTCCAGGAATTTATTGCCGACCATACCCGTTGCGCCGACAACCGCCACGTTATATTTTTTCATAGATACCTCCAAAATCGGAAAGGTTCGAATAACCTCTTTAATAGTTTAATATGGTAACACACGAAAGAGACTTTGTCAAATGCTGATATATACATAGTATTATTTTTCGTCGATTCGTGTCAAAAGCCGACAAAACTCCGCGATAAATTCTTGATATATTTCTTTTTATAGTGTAAAATGGAAAGACAACAAATGTCGGAGCAAAAAATGAACAAAACTAATAAAACGAACAATAAAAACAAAAAGGAAGAATTAAGCCCTTTGTATAAAAAACTTTCGCTCGGGCCCGAAATCCGCGCGGAAGAACCGAAGGGGGTATATCCTAAGGGCCGCGTGAAGCAGGTTTTTGCGGTGATGAGCGGCGAGATGAACTCGCTTATGAGAGTGAACGCGTGGTTTTTGCTGTTTGCGATCCCGCTCTTTTTCGTGCTTTATTGGTGCAGTAATTATTTCACGAGCCTTGCGACGTCGAAGTTCGATTTTATGGGCAACGTCGGTATGGCGTTCCCGGGCGGGGCGGACACCCTGCAACAGGCGCAGATTGCCGTATACGACGCGTGGCAGATCGTGTTTTATCTGCTTGTCCCCGCAATCACGATTACGTTTATCGGTATGGCGGGCGCGTTCAACTGTCTGAAAGCCTTTATGTGGGGCGAAAAGGTTGAAAAAATCACGAAAACCTTCTTCAAAGGCGTCAAAAAATATTGGTGGAAATACCTTATCGTTATGCTTGTCGATTCGCTTCTCGTGCTTGCGCTCGGCAGCGCGTTCGTATTTTTCCTGAAATTGAAGGTGATGGGTGCGCTCAACGCCGGACACTGGGTGATGATAATCGTCGTGTGTCTTGTTGAGTTTTTGCTGCTTTATGTCAACATGCAACTTCTGCCGATGATTGCGGAAGTCGACTTGCCTTTCCTAAAACAGGTCAAACTCAATCCTTTTCAGCGTGAAACTTGCGCCGATAGGTCTGCCGTTGTTCCTTGTATGCCTTGTGCCGATTGCGTTGTTCTTTGTCAAGAGCAGCTTCTTCTCGATAATCTGGCTTGTCGTGATGATGATGTTCGGCACGACTTTGTACGGGCTTACGTTTACGGCGTTTTCGCAATGGGCGCTCGATAACGTGCTTACCCCGCTTTATATGATGACGCAGCAAAAACCGTCGTCGAAGAAAGATAAAAAGGCAAAACAAAACGCGGTCACGGCACCTGTAACGGCGGAAACCGCACCCGTCACGACGGAAACCGAAAAACCCGTCGCAAACGAAAACGGCACCCCCGCGAAAAACCAAAACGGAAAAAAGGCAAAAGGCGGAAAAAAATAATTGTACGAGATACTTGCAAAGTATTATGACGATCTGATGGGCGACTTTGACTACGACGCGTACGAAAAGTTCGCCCTTGAAAATCTGAAAGACGTTTGGGGCGGGTTCGGATACGATCTGGCGTCCGGCAGCGGCGAAATGGCAATCCGCCTTAAACGCAACGGGTTCAAGGTCGTCGGCGGCGACGTTTCGCCCGAAATGCTTGAAAAAGCGACCGAAAAAGCAAGAAAAGCACGCCTTGACGTGCCGTTTGTTTTTTCCGACCTGAACGATTTACACCTTGAAAAAAAGTGCGATTTCGTGACGGCTGTCTGCGACGGATTCAATTACGTCAAGGGGAAAAACCTGGCGGCGGCGTTTAATGAAATTTACTCCGCGTTGAACGACGGCGGTATTTTTATTTTTGACGTGAGTTCCGCCAATAAACTTGAAAACGTGCTCGGAAACAACCTTTTTTACGAGGACGACGAAAACCTGACGTACCTTTGGCAAAACACGAAAAAGGGCGAAAAAATAAAAATGGATCTGACCTTTTTCGAGCGGGACGGCGACGTGTATCGCCGCTTTGACGAAAGCGAATCGCAATATATACACAAAACGAAAGACGTCGAATCCGCATTGACGGCGGCGGGCTTTTCTTATCGGTTTTTTAACGAAAAATTCAAAAAATTTACGGAGCGTTGCAACAGACTTATCGTCGTTGCGAAAAAATAATGGACGTTATAAAAAGATTTATGCTGTTCGACAAGACGATTCTCGTCAGCGTGATTTCCGCAAAGGAACTTGTCGACAAAGCGATAAAAATTCACTCTCTTTCCCGTACCGCGGCGGCTGCGCTCGGCAGGACGCTTATCGTCGGCGCGTATATGGGGACGGAACTTAAAGACGACAAACAAAAATTGTCGATTACGATTAACGGCGGCGGTCCGCTTGGAAGAATCGTCGTGCTGTCCGATTACGGCGCAAAGGTCAGGGGCTACGTCGAAAACCCCGCGGTCGAACTTCCGCTGAACGGAAAAGGGAAACTCGACGTGGGCGGCGGCGTCGGCAAAAACGGCTATATCAGCGTCATAAAAGACCTTGGACTGAAAGAGCCGTATTCGGGAAGATGCCCGATTGTCGACGGGGAAATCGCAAACGATTTTGCGTATTATTTCACGGTGTCCGAACAACAGCCGTCGGCGGTGGCGCTCGGCGTGCTTGCGGCGGATAACGAGTGCGTGTCGGCGGGCGGAATATTCGTAAGCGCGCTTCCCGGGGCGGACGACAACGCAATCACGGTGATGGAAGATATATTGACGAATTTCACGCGCGTCAGCGACCTGTTCAAGGAAATGACGCCCGAAGATATTATCGACAGGTACTTTTCGCATTTCGATATTTTTTATCTTCCCGACGTGTATCCGACGTACGAATGCACGTGCAATAGGGCGCGGCTTGAACAAGTCGTCGTGTCTTTGGGGCGCGACGAGGCGTACGATATTCTGCGTGAAAACGGGAAGTTGGAACTTACTTGTCAATTCTGCAACAAAAAGTACGTTTTCACCAAAAACGACGTTGATGCATTGTTTTCAAAGGCATAAAACCGTTATTTTGTACTATGGCAAAGTTATTAAGTTTGACGACACAATCGAATATAAGATAGACCGCGCAAACGATCTTTACGCCGACGAGAACTTCGCCGACGCACTTACCTTATTGTTCGAAGTCGTGAAACGCGACGAAAAAAACAAGGACGCGCTCATTCTCATCGGACGGATTTACGCCGATATGAACGCCTTCAACGAAAGCAACGTCGCATATATGACCGCCTATGCAAAAACAAAGTCGAAGGACGCGATTAAGGGCATTATCTCGAACGCGCTCGTTAACGGCAAGTTCCGCCTTGCGAAATATTACAAGGATACTTACGGCGTCGATTACGACTTTTCGGAGTTTCTGACGGTGCAGACCGAAGACGGCGAAACCCTTTTCCCCGACGACGAAGAAGAGCGGGAGTTTGAACGGCACTTAAGGCTTGTCGTATCGAGAAAAGAAAAGGGCGGCGAAAACCTTGTCAAAGAAAAAGACCTGAAAAATCTGAAAAACCTTACGATAAACGATCTGGAAGGACTTGGCGGAAATCCCGACTTTATGAAGTTTTCGGAGCTTATGGAAAAACTTCTGAACTTCGACGACGGCGAAGAAGACGACAAACCCGAAAAGCGCCGTACCGAAATCGGATTCAAGCAGGTTTATCCCCGTCCGTCGGCGGAGTGCGAGCAGATTATTTCCGACGCATTCAAACTGTTTTCGACGGGAAAACCGCAGGAGTCACTTGACCTTCTCAAAAACATAAACGAGAAAAACGGGAAATATTATTACATTGCCGAGAAAAACAAGGCGATGTGTTATCTTGCGCTTGACCGGTTGCAGTCGATGAAAATCGCCGCCGAAACCGCGCTTAAAGGCTTGCCCGACGACTTTTCGTTGAAGTGTTATTATTACATTGCCTTAAAACTCCTTGACGAAAAGACGGACGCCGAAAAAGTGTTTTCGGAAATCAAAACCGAAAAACCCAAAAACACGATGGAATATATGGTGAAACTTGACGCGTGCCGTCTTGCGCTCGACCACGAAGGAGTGCTTGACGCCGTCGAAAACGTTTTGCCCGACTTTCCGTATCAGCCGCAGTTTTTGATTCTGTACGGAAAGCGCAGTACAACTGCGGATATATCAAGCCCGCCCGCGCGACTTTTCTGGAAATCGTCCGACTGTATCCCGACAATTTCGAAGCCCGTCTGTTGCTTGACAAAATCAACGACGGCGAAGACGGTCTTATACCGTACGGCGATATGGAAGTGATGCTTAAACGCGTGCGGATTTTGTCCGATCTCAAAATGAAGATGCAGGACAACATCGGGTTTATGAATTACCTGAAATACGACAAGGATGCTTACAGAAATATCGAATACGTGTTACTTAACGAGAACGAGCAGAACGTGTACGTCCTGATGACGGGGCTTACCACGTACGTTTCCAAGCAAATGTTCGATATGTACGAAAAACTGCTTATTTCGCCGTACGCGTCGCCGTATCTCAAAACCCTTGCGCTGACGGTTTATCTTTCGGACGCAATGCCGGGCGAGGTTGCCGTCGCGAATATCGACGAAAAACTGAAAATCGTGAAAATGGGCGATTACGGCTGGGAAAAAGGAATTAACGACGTCGTGAAAGCCGCCGCGTATTTTGCCTTTTCGCAGGTGATTATGCGGGAGAAAAAGCCGAAATCCGCCGTGGACGCGCTGAGCGAAAGGCTGAAAAGAATCTCGGGGTTTTTAATGAGCGACTTAAGCCCGAAAGACCTTGTGAAAGAGTTGAATTCGGTTGACAGTATGGTTGCGATGAAAGACGCCTTGTGCGACTTGTCCACGCACCGCGTCAGACGTTCGACGCCCATGACCGTCATTGACGAAAAGTATTTAAGATACGTCGAATTATTGAAAGAGGTTGACGAAAAATATGAAATTTGAAAATCTTGACAAATTGTTTGAACTTTACGTGCAGGAAGCCGTAAGGAAAAATAAGGAAAAGTATTCCTCGCACGAGGCGCTGGAAGACGATCTCGGCATGCTTTTCAACAGGTTTGAAAACGTAAGAATAAAAACCCTTGACGGCAAAACACCGAAAGAGTACGCGGCGGAACTTCGCGAAGACGGCGAAATTTTCGACTACGTTTCGAAATGCCTTGAAACAATATCGAAGTTACCGACACCATTTGCGACGAGGTCGTGCGCGCGGAAGGCGCAACCGAATACCTGAACGGTCTTTTGTACGAAAACAACAAGGACGCAAAACTTCTTGCCGCGCTTTTACTTAAAGAAATCGACGACGAAGAAGTCGAAGATATTTTCATTTCCGTCCTTACAAACGACGAAATGCCCGACGAAGTGAAAACGGTCGCTTTCGAATATCTGTCCGACGGCGACGACTGCGTGCCCGAAAAAATATTGGAAATCATAAACTCCGTGCCCGAAAAAAATCAGGGAATTCTCGTTGAGGTGCTTTCAAACTTCAAGGGGAGAAAGGATGTGTTTTACTGGCTCGTTACCATGTTGCAGCGCGCCGAAGACGTGCCGACGTACGCGGGGCTTCTCGGAAGATACGGCGATCCTGCCGCAATCGACATTCTCAAAAGTTTCGCAAGCGAGGTCGATATAAATTACGTGGAATTTGTCGAGATAAGAAACGCCGTCGAAGAACTCGGCGGGGAGATGACGGAAGAAAAAGATTTTTCGGACGATCCGTATTACAAGTACATAAATCATATCGGGGAAAACGGCGAAAATCCCGAAACCGCCGAAACGAAAAACTGAATATTCATAATGTTATTTATTCATAACCCTGTGTCGCAAGGCATAGGGTTATTTTATGAAAGAAGGATTGAAGTGCGCCGCCGTGTTTATCGGGACGGTCATCGGCGCGGGGTTTGCAACGGGGCAGGAAGTATTGTTGTATTTCGGAAGATCAAGCATTGCCGTGCCGATTTTTTCGGGGATTTTACTGGGACTTTTTAACGCGTATTTTTTGGCAATCGGCGCAAAATTCAACGATAGAATCAATGAACATATGTTGCAGAATAAGGCAAAAGTACTTTATGATGTATGTATGTTCATTTGTGCATATATCACTTTTATAGCAATGTTTTCGGGTGTTGAAACCCTTTTTGTGAAAATATTCGATATTAAATACACAAGTGTGGCGTGGGTTGTCGCGGCGGGATTCATCGCTGCAAACGGGTTAAGGTTCATGAAGGGGCTGAACTCTGTTGCGGTGCCCGTGATACTTCTTCTCACGGTGGTGATTTTCGTATATTCCGACAAAGAAAAAGCAAGCGGCGCATACAACTTTTTCAACGGGATAACGTACGCCGCGATGAACGTTATGTTGTCGATGGGCGTGATGATAAGGCTTGGAAAAACCGCGACGAAAAAGTCAATTTGGGCGTCGGGGTGCGTGACTGCGGTCGTTATGGCGACGATGCTTGCGCTTATCACGCTTGTCGTGAAAAAGAGCGGCGGCGAAATGCCCGTGTATGCCGCGGCGGACAAGGTCGGGCTTAAATACGCGGCGGGCGCGGTGATACTTCTTTCGGTATTTACGACGATGGTATCCGCGCTTGAAACGGCGGCGGAAATAATCGCGTCGGACGAAAAAAAGAAAACCGCGGGCGTCGTTTTCGTCACGCTTTTGTCGTTGCCGTTTGTAGGGTTGTTCTCTTTTGAGGATATCGTCGATTATTATTATCCCGTCGTGTCGGGAATGGGCATACTTATCGTAATCGTTTTATCGGTTTTCGTAATTTTCAAAAAACGGGACGGCAAAATCAAAAAATCCGTTGACTTTTAATCCCAAATATTATAACATAAGAAAAATTTACAATTTTTCCGCAAATAATTTTTAACGAGGTGTACAAATGGCAAAGATTTTGAAGGAAGGTTTAACTTTTGACGACGTTTTGCTTATCCCCAAGCGCAGCGACGTGCTTCCCAAAGACGTCGATTTGTCGGTGGAACTTGCAAAAGGGCTTAAACTTAACATTCCGCTTCTGAGCGCGGGAATGGATACCGTTACCGAATCCCAGATGGCAATCGCGATGGCAAGGGAAGGCGGCGTCGGTATCATTCACAAAAACCTGACGATCGAAGAACAGGCGGCGCACGTAGACCGCGTGAAGCGCAGCGAACACGGCGTCATTACCGATCCGTTTTACCTTGGACCGGACAACCTCGTTACCGAAGCGGTCGCACTTATGGCAAAGTACAGAATCAGCGGCGTTCCTATCGCGAAAGAAGGGAAACTCGTGGGTATTCTTACCAACCGCGATCTTAAATTCGAGACAAATTACAACCAGCCCATCGGCAATATAATGACGTGGAAAAACCTTGTGACCGCGCCCGTCGGCACCACGCTTGAAGAGGCGAAAGAAATTCTCGGGGAGCACCGCATCGAAAAACTGCCCATCGTCGACGCCGATTTCAATCTGAAAGGGCTTATCACCATCAAGGACATCGAAAAAGCCATTCAGTATCCCAACTCCGCAAAGGACGCAGGCGGCAGACTGCTTGCGGGAGCGGCGGTCGGCATCGCGAACAACACGATGGAAAGGGTTGAAGAACTCGTCAGAAACAAAGTCGACGTAATCGCCGTCGATACGGCGCACGGACACAACGCGATCGTTATCGAAACGGTCAAAAAAATCAAAAAGAAATTCCCTTGTCTTCCCGTCATCGCGGGTAACGTCGCAACGGCGGAAGCCACGCGCGATCTCATCGAAGCGGGCGCGGACATCATAAAGTCGGTATGGGCCCCGGCAGTATCTGTACGACGCGCGTTATCGCCGGTATCGGCGTGCCGCAAATCACGGCGGTTATGGACTGCGCCGAAACTGCCGACAAATACGGCAAGAAAGTCATCGCCGACGGCGGTATCAAATTCAGCGGCGACATCGTGAAAGCAATCGGCGCGGGCGCGGCGGCGGTCATGATCGGAAGTCTGTTTGCGGGAACTATGGAAAGCCCCGGCGACATCGAAATGTTCCAGGGAAGAAGTTTCAAAGTGTATCGCGGAATGGGCAGTATCTCCGCAATGGCGGCGGGCAGCAAAGACAGATACTTCCAGGACAGCGAAGACGCGAGAAAACTCGTGCCCGAAGGCGTCGAAGGTCGCGTACCTTACAGGGGAAGCCTTGCCGACGTCGTTTATCAGATGGTCGGCGGTATCCGCTCCGGTATGGGCTACTGCGGAAAACATAACATCGAAGAACTGCGTACCACGGCGGAATTCGTCAGAATTTCCAACGCGTCGCTTATCGAAAGCCATCCGCACGACATCACGATTACGAAAGAAAGCCCCAACTACTCCACCAGGGCTTAACGGATTTTATTATGGTTTACGGCAATACGAAAGGAATAAAACAAACCGTGATTGCGCGGCTTGACGCTCTTATCGGGGCGTACGACAAAAACCTTCTTATCGACAGGACGGTTCTTTCGACTATTGCCGAAATTACCGAAAAAATCAACCGCGAGATTTGCGTGTTCGTCGCAAGAAACGGACAGGTCGTCGCGGTGGGAGTGGGCGACAGCGGCACGGTATCGCTTGAAGATTTTTCGTTGAAGCGCAGCGACAAACGTTTTCAGGGCGTGAGATGCGTGCATACTCACCCGAAAGGAAGCGGAAACTGTCGGATATGGACACGTCCGCGCTCACGTCGATGCGCCTTGATGCAATGATTGCCGTCGGCGTGTTGCACGGAAGAGTAAACGACGTCGAAGTCGCTTTTATCAACGGCAAAAAAATCGACAGGTTTTATTTTAAGTCCGCGGCAAAAATCGACGACGCCGAAATGATTTCGAAAATCACCGAATACGAAAGAAAATCGGTGATCCCCGACGTTGTCGACAATACGCCCGAAACGCGCGGGGCAATCCTTGTAAACGTCGGCACGGGCAGCGACCTCGACGTCGAAATCGAGGAGCTGAAACGACTCGCCGACACGATGGGACTTGACGTCAAAGGCGCGGTTGTCCAAAAACAAAATCCCGACAAGGGCTATTGCGCGGGGCTTGGCAAACTTGAAGAAATCAAACGCCTTGTGCAAGTCGAAATGCGGAATTCGTCATTTTCAACAATATGCTCACGGGAAGTCAACTGAACAATATTGAAGAATACGTCGGCGCGAAGGTCATCGACCGTCCGATGCTCATTCTTGAAATTTTCGCGCGGCACGCAACCTCGAACGAGGGCAAACTTCAAGTGCAACTCGCGATGATGAAATATACTTTGCCGAAACTTTTGGGACAAGGCAAAGAATTGTCGAGAATCGGTGGCGGGGGCTCCGGCGGCGCAGCGACGAAAGGAAGCGGCGAAACCAAACTCGAAACCGACAGACGGCGCATCCGCCGCAGCATTTACGAACTGTCGGAACGCATCGAAATTCTGAAAAAAAGAAAGGGATTTGCGCCGTGAACGCCGCAAAAAATCGGGCATAAACCGTTGCTATCGTCGGGTATACAAACGCCGGAAAGTCCACGCTGATGAACCTTCTGACGAAAGCGGGAGTCAAGGCGGAAGACAAACTTTTCGCAACGCTCGATCCCGTGACGCGCAAGATTTTCGTCGATATCGGAAAGGAATATCTTCTGACCGACACCGTAGGTTTCATCGACAATCTCCCGCACGAGTTCGTCGACGCTTTCAGAAGCACGCTGGAAGAAGCAACGTACGCCGACCTTATTCTGCACGTTGCGGATTGCAGTTCAAAGGACCTTGAAAGACAGGAAAAAGTCGTGAAAGACGTCCTCGCGTCGCTGGGCGTTACCGACACGCCGATTATAACGGTTTATAACAAAGCCGACGAAAACGCAGGCTTTTCCACAGACGAAAAAAACGCCGTCGTGATTTCGGCAAAAACCGGGGACAGCGTGAATAAACTGAAAGAAATGATCGTCGAAAAATTATTTTAATTTTCCAAGTTTCCTTAATTTGTTGACGTTCATCGGATAATCGGGCGACTTGATAAGCGCGTTCCAGAGAAGGAAGTCGTCAACGGTGGTGTCGTAAAAATTCGCAAGGCCCAAAAGTATGTCGGGCTCCACGTCCTTTAAGTCGTTTTCGTAGCGGCTGTAAGTGCTGCGGGAGACGTGCAAAGCGTCGGCAAGTTGTTGGCTGGTATAGCCTTTTCTTTTTCTGATTTGTTTAAGTAAACGACCGAATAACATCTTTAATCATACAAAAAGGCTCGGTAAACCGAGCCTTTTATCATTTTATCTTAGTAAGCGAGTTCTTTCCAGATATTCGACAAGTTTATCGACAGGCATTCTGATTTGCGCCATGCTGTCGCGTTCACGCACGGTTACGGTGTCGTCGTCAATGGTGTCGAAGTCAACCGTCACGCAGAAAGGAGTGCCGATTTCGTCCTGACGGCGGTAACGTTTGCCGATGCTTGCGCTTTCGTCGTACGTGCAGGAAAAGTGCTTTTGAAGCGTACGGTAAATTTCCGTCGCTTTGTCTCCGAGTTGTTTCTTTTGCAAAGGAAGCACCGCAACCTTATACGGCGCGAGAGCGTGATGCAAATGCAAAACAACGCGGGTATCGCCGTCGACTTCTTCCTCGTCATAGGCGTTTGAAAGCACGGCAAGGAACATACGCTCGACGCCCAGCGACGGCTCCACAACGTAAGGAATATATCTTTCGTTCGTGACGGGATCGACATAGTCCATATTTTCGCCGCTGACGCGCTGATGGCAGTTAAGGTCGTAGTCGGTGCGGTCGGCAACGCCCCAAAGTTCGCCCCAGCCGAACGGGAATTTGAACTCGAAGTCGGTCGTGGCGCGGCTGTAAAAGCAAAGTTCTTCCTTATCGTGGTCGCGCAGGCGCAGGTTTTCTTCCTTGATTCCGAGGCCGTAAAGCCAATTTTTGCAGTGTTCCTTCCAGTAATTGAACCATTCAAGGTCGGTGCCGGGTTTGCAGAAGAATTCAAGTTCCATCTGTTCAAACTCGCGGACGCGGAAGATGAAGTTGCCGGGGGTAATTTCGTTTCTGAAAGACTTGCCGATTTGTCCGATGCCGAAAGGCACTTTCGCTCTTGTGGTGCGCTGCACGTTTTTGAAGTTTACGAAGATACCTTGCGCGGTTTCGGGACGAAGGTACACGGTGTTTGTCGTGTCTTCCGTGACGCCCTGGAAAGTCTTGAACATAAGGTTGAATTTTCTCACGCCGGTGAAGTCGGAGTTGCCGCAGATCGGGCACGGGATTTTGTTTTCCCTGATATATTCTTCCATCTGTTCGTTCGTCCAGCCGGCGATGTTAAGGGTGATACCTTTTTTGGCGTTCCAGTTGTCGATAAGGTCGTCGGCGCGATGACGGGATTTGCACGCTTTGCAGTCCATAAGAGGGTCGGAAAAACCGCCGATATGTCCGCTTGCTTCCCAGACTTTCGGATTCATAAGAATCGCGCAGTCAAGACCTACGTTATATTCGCTTTCGGTGATGAATTTTTTCCACCACGCTTTTTTGATATTGTTTTTAAGTTCGACGCCCAAAGGACCGTAGTCCCAGGTGTTTGCAAGACCGCCGTAAATTTCGCTTCCCGGGAAGACGAAGCCGCGGTTTTTCGCAAGCGCGACGAGTTTATCCATTGTCAGATTTGCCATAAACGCATACCTCATAAAAAAGTTTATTTATATTCTATTTACATATTAAGAAAAAGTCAAGCGAAACGCCGACGGGCAAGGTTTTTATGTAACAAAAAAAATGAAGTTTGCGTATTGTGAAGTATAGATAATCCTTGCGGTTATCGAGTATGAAAGGGAGGTTGTGCTATGAACGGAAACTTTTTCGGCGGCGGTTCGGGCTGTGACTGTATGTTATGGATTCTTATCCTTCTTTGCTGCTGTGGCGGATGCGGTGGCGGTTGCAACGACGGTTGCGGATGCGGCGGCGGAGCGTACGGCTTCTGGCCGTGGCTTGTGATTTTGTGTTGCTGCTGCGGATGCGGCGGTGGCGGCGGGTGCAAATAATACATAAAAGCACCATTTTTTCGGGACGGCGGGCGGCGCCGTCCTTTTTTTAATTTATAATCGCGACGGCGTAGGACAGCGACCACAGATACGAATACCATAAAAGCAGTACGGGAACGACGGCTTTTGCAAGTTTCCCCACGCGGGATCGCAGAATAAAAATACAAAAAATCCACGTTAACGCCAAAGTGACAGTCATTGTGACAAGTCCCAAAAGAGGATTTTTTGCCGCGAAAAACAGCGCAAGGAACAATGCGGACGAAAACTTGACCGACGCATACAATCCGAATGTCGGATTTACCGCGCCTTTGACGAGCGCGTCGGACACGACGAACGCTTCAAGTGCCGTCGCTGCCGAGTACAACGCCGTGAACGTCGTCGTGTCCAACCAAAACACCGGTAAAGTAAGACCTGAAAACCACGAAAGGTTTCTTTGCACGGTGAAACTTCCCGTCCATTCCACGATAAGCGCAAACGAAAGCGCGAAAAACGCGGCGTAAAGCCATTTTACTTTTTGCATATAAAAATTATATTTATAACGCGTATCATATATGTTTGAAAAATAATAGTTGTAAAATGCGCGCGCTTTTGGTATAATAACGTAAAATCACGATAAGGATTAAAAAATGTTACTTGTTATCGACGTAGGAAATACGAATATGAAACTCGGCGTGTACGACGGCGACGCCCTGAAAAAAAGCTGGCGTCTTTCAACCGAGGCAAAGCGCACCGCGGACGAACTCGGAATGATTTTGTACGACTTGTTCAAAAACGTCGGCGTTGAATTTCAGGATATCGACGGCATTATCATGTCGTCCGTCGCGCCCATGCTCAACTACACGGTGGAGCATATGTGCACGTACTATATGAAGAAAAAGCCCGTCTTCGTGGACGCCACGCTTAAAACGGGTTTGAAAATCAAATATAACAACCCCATCGAACTCGGCGCGGACAGGATTGTCGACGCGGTCGGGGCGCACTTTATATACGGCGGGCCGCTTATCGTTGTGGATTTCGGCAGCGCGACGACGTTCAACGCGGTGACGGCAGACGGCACGTTTTTGGGCGGCGCGATTTGCGCCGGCGTCAAAACCGCGTCGGAAAGCCTTGTGAACACCGCCGCGAAACTTCCCCGTTTCGAACTTGTTCCGCCGAAAGACGCGATTGCCCGTTCCACAATCGAGGGTATGCAGTCGGGCGCGGTTTACGGATATGCGGGGCAGGTTGACTACATTGTCAGAAAATTCCGCGAAAATCCGCTTATGAAAGACGCGAAAGTCATCGCGACGGGCGGTTTGTCGGAACTTGTCGTCAACGCGGACAAGTCGATTATCGACGTCGTTGACCGCTCGCTTTCTCTCAAAGGGCTTAAAATTTTGTACGATATGAATAAAGAAGGTAATAACGAATGAAAAAAGTCGGCATCGCGCTGCTCGGACTGGGTACGGTCGGGGGCGGCACTTATAAGATTCTGGAAAAAAACCACGACGCTTTCAAAAAGTACGAAGGGCTCGATATCGAAGTTCTGCACGTGCTTGAACGCAACATGAAAAGGGTTGAAGAGTTGGGCGTAAATCCCGACATCGTTTCAACCGACATCGACAACGTCGTAAACAACAAAGATATCTCGATAGTGTGCGAGTTTTTCGGCGGTATCGAACCCGCAAGGACGTTCCTTATCAAGGCTCTGGAAGCGGGCAAAAGCATCGTCACCGCAAATAAGGAATTGTTTCAAAACACTGGCACGAACTCGAAGCGGCGGCAAAACGCGGCAAGGCGGGGCTGTATTTCGAGGCGAGTTGCGTCGGCGGCGTGCCCATAATCCGCACGATTACCGAAGGCATGCAGGCAAATACGATTTTGTCGATCAAGGGCATAATAAACGGCACGACGAACTATATTTTGTCGGCGATGAGCGAAAACGGCACGTCGTACGAAGACGCGCTGAAATCCGCGCAGGAACTCGGATATGCCGAATTCGATCCGACAGCCGACGTCGAAGGCTTTGACGCGTCGTACAAACTGTCGATTCTGTCCACGCTGTCCTATCACAAAAAAGTGCCCGTACAAAGGGTGTATCGCGAGGGCATCACGAAGATTTCCGTGGACGACATAAACACCGGGAAGAAACTCGGCTACACGCTGAAACTCCTTGCAATCAGCAAAAACAACAACGGAAAAATCGAGGCGCGCGTGCATCCCGCTTTCATTAAAAGCAGCCATCCGCTTGCGGCGGTGTCGGGCAGTTTCAACGCCGTGTATCTTGTCGGCGACAGCGTCGGCGATATTATGCTTTACGGCAGGGGCGCGGGCGATCTGCCCACCGGCAGCGCAATCGTCAGCGATATTATTTATGCGGCGCATCAGCGCAAACCACGCTATTTACCGTTCAAAAACGACGGTTCAAGTCGCGATTCGGACTTTATCACCGATTTTAAGAGCAAGTATTACGTCCGTATATGTGCTACCGACCGCGAAGGAATTCTGGGCAGAATTTCAACCGTTTTCGGCAAAAACAAAATCGGCATCGAAAAGGTTTTTCAGAACGAAGAAAACGTCAATTCAAAGACGGACATTATCTTCGTCACACACCTGAGCCACGAGAAAATCATTGAAAAAGCGTTGAAAGAAATCACCGCTCTTGACGGCGTGAAAAACGTCGCCGCGCTTATCCGCGTTGAAGAATAATGAAAGAAATCACACTGTCCGCAATCGGCGACACAATCAAAAATTTTGAGGAAAAAATCGCTCAGGCACAAACGCTTTGGGAAAAGGTGCAGATCTTTTTCGACACCTACAAAGTGTGGATTCTGGTCGGGCTTGTCGTGCTTGTGGGCATAATCTTTTTTGTCAACATAATGGAAGCGAAAAAGCGCAAAGACGACCGCGACAACAAAAAATAACAGCGCAAAAACGCGCAAAACCGCACAAAAGCGCACAAAAACCGCATTAAAAACCGCATTAAAAAACTCCGCCACGGCGGAGTTTTTGTATGAATTTTTGTAAAATATTTGAAAATTATACATCGGATTTTACACCTAACAAGTAATCGGTTGTAACGTCGAAATACTTTGCCAAGGCGATAATATCGGCAATGGACGGTTCACTTCTGCCTTTTTCCCAAAAGTATATGCAATCGTCGCTTGTACCGATGGCAAGGGCAAGTTGCTTTTGAGAAATGCCGTCCTCTGTTCTTAATTCTTTCAATCGTGATTTGAAGTCCATAATGCTATTATGCCGTAGAAATTACGACAAATGCATTGACAACCGTAAAAATTACGGTTAAAATTTATAACAACAAGGAGAAAAGGTTATGAAAAAAAGTTATATTGTTGTTTTATTGTTAATAATGAGCGTTTCTTTATTTGCATGTACAAAAGCAGCTGGTACAGATAATATTCAAAATGGAAAGAGTGCTTATGAAATTGCCGTTGACAATGGATTTGTAGGTTCGGAAAAAGAGTGGTTATTATCATTAAAAGGTGATAAAGGCGAGCGCGGAGCACAGGGCGAACAAGGAGTCCAAGGTGAACAAGGAAAGCAAGGCGAACAGGGGATACAAGGAGAGCAAGGTGTTCAAGGTGAGCGTGGCGAAAAAGGCGAACAGGGAAAACAAGGGCAACAAGGAATTCAAGGCGAGCGCGGGGCACAGGGAGAACAAGGAGTCCAAGGTAAACAAGGAATTCAAGGTGAACAAGGAATTCAAGGCGAACAAGGAATTCAAGGCGAGCACGGCGAAAATGGTTTATCGGCATACCAAATTTATTTAAAGTATCATCCAGAATATTCTAAAACCGAAGAAGAGTGGATTGAAGATTTAGTAAATGGAAGACTGGCTGATAATATTGATAAATTTGAATACCAATTATTAGATGACGGAACATATGCGATAGGGAGAGGAAATGTGATAGCAGAGTCTATTACAATTCCCATGCAATATAATAATCGAGTTGTATCACAGATTAAAGTCGACGGATTTAAGGATGCGCCTTATTTAAAAGAGATAATTATCGGCGAAAGTATTAAAACAATAGGCAATGGTGCGTTTTCGCATAATGTTAGTCTGCAAAAAGTTGTAATGAAAAATGTCGAATCAATTGGTGCAAGTGCTTTTGCATTTTGCGAAAAACTGAACGATATTATTCTTCCTAGTTCCGTAAAAAGCATAGGAGAGAACGCTTTTGAAAGTTGCAACAATCTTGAATATATCAACATTCCGGAAAATATTGAAATTGTTTCCGCCAATGCGTTTTTGAATTGTAGCAAGTTGGCTGATATTGAAATATCAAGTAATGTTTTAAACATTCATAGCAATGCGTTGATAAACACAAAATGGTATGAAAATCAACCGGCGGGAGTTGTTTATGCAGGGGCAATAGCGTATAAATTCAAAGATACTAGCGACGAAGAAATTAATATAATTATTAAAGATGGAACAAAAGTAATTCAAGAGAATCTTTTTAATAAAAACGCTAAGGTTAAAAACATAGTGCTTCCTAAGTCGTTGTTGATTATAGGCGATAATGCATTTAAGGATTCCAAAATAAATTTTAATGGGGTTATTATTCCGTCGAACGTAAAATCAATAGGAAGTTTCGCATTTGCAAAAGATATGAGTAGCGGCGGAACAATCCATATTGTAATTCCTAAAAGCGTTGAACGAATGGGCAAGAGAGTTTTTTGGGGATGGACTAATTATTGTTATGTAAATTGCGAAGTTGCGACAAAACCTGCTGGGTGGCATAATGAATGGGCATATACTACGGATGAAGGTCTTGGAATGTTTAGTAGTAAAATTAAAATTACGTGGAACTATAAAGGGTAAATGAAGCAAATATAATTTGAAACCGCATTAAAAAACTCCGCCACGGCGGAGTTTTTTGTATGGTTTTTTGCGTATTGCGATATAAATTTTACGGCGTTTTCGGAAATCGGACGAGAAAGTTATTTTTTGTCGTTTTCGCGGATTTCCACACGGCGGATTTTGCCCGACGTCGTTTTCGGAAGTTCTTTCACAAACTCCACGATGCGCGGGTATTTATACGGCGCGGTTACCTTTTTCACGTGGTTTTGCAGTTCCTTGACAAGTGCGTCCGACGGCTGATAGTTTTTGGTCAGGACGATTGTCGCTTTCACGATTTGTCCGCGCAGGTCGTCGGGGACGGCGGTGATTGCACATTCCAGCACCGCGGGGTGTTCCATAAGCGCGCTTTCGACCTCGAAAGGTCCGATGCGGTAGCCCGACGATTTGATGATATCGTCCTTTCTTCCGACGTACCAGAACCAGCCGTCTTTGTCCTGATAGGCAAGGTCGCCGGTGTGGAAGTAAACGTCGTTTTTAAGGGCGGCGGTGCGCGCCTCGTCCTTGAAGTAGCCCGCGACGAGTCCGCATTGATTTTCCGATTTCAGTATGGCGATTTCGCCTTCTTCGCCGGGTTTAACCTCGTTTTCGTCGTCGTCGATAAGGCGCACGTCATAAAGGGACTGGGCTTTCCGAGACTGCCCGTAACGGGGGACAAATATTTGAACGTGCCCAGCATTACCGTGCCTTCGGTCTGACCGAAACCTTCGTAAATTTTGAGCCCGGTCGCTTTTTCAAACTGTTTGAACACCTCGGGATTCAAACTTTCGCCGGCGGTGGAGCAATGTTTTATCGAGGATAAATCGAAACTCGACAAGTCTTCTTTCACCAAAAACCTGTAAATCGTGGGCGGGGCGCAAAAAGTCGTTATCCCGTATTTTTTCACAAGCGGCAAGACGTCCGTGGGGGTAAATCTGCCGTGGTAGTCGTAGGCGAAAACCGCCGTGCCCGATATCCACTGACCGTAGATTTTGCCCCAGCTGCATTTTGCCCAGCCCGTTTCCGCCATAGTGAAGTGCAAGCCGTCGTCGACGACGTCCTGCCAATATTTTGCGGTGAAGACGTGTCCCAAAGGATACAAAAAGTCGTGCATGACCATTTTGGGCATACCCGTCGTGCCCGAAGTGAAATATACGAGCATCAGATCGCGGGGGTTCGGGCGCGCGTCGAAGGAAAATTCCGCGGGAGCGTTTTCAAGTTTTTCGTCAAGGTTGTCGAAGTGCGCGCCGTTTACCGACAATACGCCTTTCAGGTTTTTGCAATCGGGAAGAGCAAGCGAGATATGTTCCGCAACGTCTTCTTCTTCCGTCGCAAACAGCAGTTTCACGCCCGCTTCGTTCACGCGGTACGCGACGTCTTTCGGGGTGAGCATATGAGTTGCGGGGATAAGTACGACGCCCATTTTGCAGCACGCCACGACAAGCACCCAGTATTCCCAGCGACGGTTGAGCATACTCATTACGAAGTCGCCTTTTTTCACGCCGTACGACGAAATGACGTTGCACATTTTCAGCGACAATTCCTTCATTTCGCCAAAGGTGATGACTTTTTCTTCGCCTTTCTGATTGCACCATACAAGGGCGCGTTTTTCGGGACAAAGCCTTGCGTATTCGTCCACGACGTCAAATCCGAAGTTGAAATCGGACGGAACGCAAAGTTTCGCGTTTCTTCTGAAATCGTCGTAGTCCGAAAAATCCGTTCTATTCAAAAACTTGCTTAAAAGATTCATATTCACTCGAAAATTTATAATTTAGTCAATGATAGCACACTTTATTATAAAATAAAAGCAAATTGAAATACTAATTTTCGATCGACTTTTTGAAAGACTTTTGTCAGGACTTGCAATTTGACCTTGCAGGTGGTATAATAGGGTAACTAAAATGAGGTAGTATATGCTTGACAGGCAATTAAACGCCGTGCTGACTGTCCTTAACGACTTTTCGGACGGCGCCTATAAAATCATCGACGCGGACGAAATTATCGCGAAATTGTCCGATTCCGACCGTTGCACAAAGTGGAACTTTCGGGGATAATCCGCACGTTGTCCGACAACGATTATATCAAAGTCAAATATTCGACGGTGGACGAGTATTGCCTTGCCACGCTTGCAAAAGCGCGCGCCATCGAAAAGGTGGAACCGCACGACTCACACCCCACCGCGTCCGTCGACGTTCCCGTCGCAGGCGAAAAAGGCAAGTCGAAAGAAATCAAACTTGACAGCATCTCTTTAAGGAAAATGATAAGAAAAGCGGCGTTCTGGGGTGCACTCCTCGGCGGGCTCATCGCAAGCGCGATCGCTCTTCTTATCGGCGTTTTCCTGAAAATGAAATAAGAGGCGGACTATGGCAGTTGAAAAACACGCACTGAATAAAAAAGAAAGGGCGCTTATGCACGTCCTTCTTAACCTTGCCGAAAAAAACGACGAGGGCGTTTGTCTGGTGAAACCGCTTGAAATTTGAGGCATTGCCGTACGATTACGCCTACACCCCCGAAGAACTCGAACCTATGCTCAAAGGGCTTGCGCTCGACGATTATCTGGAATACATTTCCGCCGACAACCACGGCGAATTGACGTATTGCATCACGATGCATCAGAAAGGGCTTTCGTTCGCGCGCGTCGAAAGGGCGTGGCGCAAAAGCGTTTACAACAAACTGCTGATTACGGTATGCACGGCAATCGTTTCCGGCACGATCGCAATCATCATAAGATATATCATCGCCCCGCTTATCATGGGCAAGTTTCGTTGATGGAAAATCATCTTTTTCAGTTAAAATCGAAATTCAGACCGAACGGCGATCAGGAACAGGCAATCGAAAAACTTGTCGAGGGACTGAACGACGGGTTTCGTACGCAGGTGCTTCTGGGCGTTACGGGAAGCGGCAAAACCTTTACGATGGCAAACGTCATCGAAAGGGTGCAACGTCCCGCGCTCGTTATCGCGCACAACAAAACGCTTGCGGCGCAGCTTTGCAACGAGTTTCGTGAGTTTTTCCCCGATAATCGCGTGGAGTTTTTCGTATCGTATTACGACTACTATCAGCCCGAAGCGTATATCCCGAGAAGCGACACTTACATCGAAAGGAGCTGGAAGTCAACGACGAAATCGACAAACTCAGAAACAGCGCGACAAGTAGTCTTTGCGAGAGAAACGACGTCATCGTCGTCAGTTCCGTATCGTGCATATACGGGCTGGGCGCGCCCGAAGAATACTTCAACCTTTCCATCTCTTTGCGCCCCGAAATGACGCTTGACCGTGACGATTTGGCGCGTAAACTCGTGAATATACAATATAAGCGCGCCGACATCGACTTTCAGCGCAGCACGTTCAGAATGCGCGGCGACGTTGTGGATATATTCCCGTCGTCAAATTCGGAAGTCGCGATACGGGTTGAATTTTTCGGCGACGAAATCGAAAAACTTTATGAAATCGACGCCCTTACGGGAAAGCCGTTGTCGCGGCTCGAACACGCAGTCATTTTCCCCGCAACCCATTATGTCGTCGGCGAAAGCCGTATGGAAAACGCCCTGACGCTCATCACGAAAGACAGGGAAGAAAGGGTGAAATATTTCACCGACCGCAATAAACTTATCGAGGCGCAACGAATCGGCGAGCGCGTCGCGTACGACGTCGAAATGATGCGCGAAATGGGCTATTGCAGCGGCATCGAAAATTACAGCAGATACTTTGACGGAAGGAAACCCGGCGAACCGCCGTACACTTTGTTGGACTTCTTCCCGAAAAATTTTGTCTGTTTTATCGACGAAAGCCATATGACGATTCCGCAAATCCGCGGTATGTACAACGGCGACAGAAGCAGGAAGGAAACCTTGTGGAATACGGTTTCCGTCTGCCCGCCGCTTTCGACAACCGTCCGCTCCGCTTTGACGAGTTTGAAAAAGGATTTATCAGCTTGTGTGCGTGTCGGCGACTCCCGCCCCGTTCGAGTTGCAGGAAGCCGACCAGGTGGCGGAACAACTCATACGTCCTACGGGCATTATCGACCCGAAATTTTTATACGCCCCGTCGAAGGACAAATCGACGACCTTATTTCCGAAATCAATCTGACCGTCGAAAAGGGCGGCAGAACGCTTGTTACGACGCTCACCAAAAAAATGGCGGAAAACCTTACTTCGTTTTTGAAGGAAAAGGGGATCAAGGTCAAGTATATGCACAGTGACATCGACACTCTGGAACGAATCGAAATCATCAATTCTTTGAGAAAAGGCGACGTCGACGTGGTTGTCGGAATCAACCTTTTAAGAGAAGGGCTCGATCTTCCCGAAGTAATGCTCGTCGCGATTCTCGACGCCGATAAGGAAGGGTTTTTAAGAAGCGAAACCGCGCTTATCCAGACCGTCGGCCGCGCCGCAAGAAACGTCGACGCAAGGGTTATTATGTACGCCGATACGGTAACGGGAAGTATGCAGCGCGCAATCGACGAAACAAACCGCAGAAGAAAGATACAATCCGACTATAACGCGGCGCACGGCATCGTGCCGCACACCGTCGTGAAAGAAATCGTAAATACAATCGAAATCACCAAAAAACTGGATAAAGACGCAAAACGCGACCGTAAAGATATCGCTTCGGAACTTGAACGTCTGAAAGGACTTATGCAAGTCGCGGCAGAAGGGCTGGATTTCGAGGCGGCAATCAAACTTCGTGACAGAATATCCGAACTTAAAAAAGAACTTGGAAGATAACGTAAATGACGGACAAAATTTTTGTAAAAGGAGCAAAAGAGAATAACCTTAAAAACATCGATGTCGAAATCCCGCGCGACAAACTTGTCGTGTTCACGGGGCTTTCCGGCAGCGGTAAGTCGTCGCTTGCTTTCGACACGATTTTCGCCGAAGGGCAAAGACGGTATATCGAAAGTCTGTCAAGCTACGCCCGTATGTTTTTGGGACAAATGGAAAAACCCGACGTCGAATATATCGAAGGGCTTTCTCCCCGCCGTTTCCATCGACCAGAAAACGACGTCCAAAAACCCGCGCTCGACGGTGGGTACCGTTACCGAAATTTACGATTATTTAAGGCTTTTATACGCCCGCGTCGGCACTCCGCATTGTCCGAAGTGCGGCAGGGAAATCGAACATCAGACGGTTGACCAGATTACCGACAAAATCATCGAAAGCACCGTGCAGTCGGGCGACAATAAGGTCATAATTATGGCACCCGTCGTCAGAGGCAGAAAGGGCGAATACAGAAAGGAACTTGAAGACTTCAAAAAGTCGGGCTACGTCCGCGTGCGTGTGGACGGCATCGACTATACCCTTGACGAAGAAATCGTCCTTGACAAAAACGTAAAACACGATATTTCGGTGACAATCGACCGTATCGCCGTAAAAGAAGGCTCGGAAAGACGTCTGACGGACAGCGTCGAAGCCGCGCTCAAACTCGCAAACGGACTTGTCGTCGTCGAAAACGCAAAAAAGACGACGATTTACAGCACGAAATACAGTTGCCCGGATTGCGACGTCAGCATCGAAGAACTGGAACCCAGATTGTTTTCTTTCAATAATCCGTACGGGGCTTGTCCCGAATGCGGCGGGTTGGGCTTCCGCAACGAAATCGACCTGAAAAAGATTATCGTCGACGAAAATCTGGGCGTCGGAAACGGCGGACTTGCCGCGCCGTCGGGGTGGAATCTCGGCAGTGGCGACATAGTGCGCTCGCAACTGAAAGCGTTGGCGAAGGTGCTGGATTTCGCTCACGACTCCGATTAAAGACTTGCCGAAGTGGAAACTTGACGCGATTTTGTACGGCGTCGACGAAAGAATCCCGATGGATTATAACTCACGCAGTTTCCGCGGGCAGTTTATGACGAAATACGAAGGTATCGTCAACAACCTTATGCGCCGCTATCGCGAAACGACAAGCGACGGCGTTAAGTACGAAATCGAAAGATATATGGTGTCCGTGCCGTGCAAAACGTGCGGCGGAAAACGCCTGAAAAAGGAAGCGCTCGCGGTTACTGTCGGCGGGCTTAACATTGCGGAACTTTCGGATATGTCGGTGAAAAAAATCGACGAATTTTTCGGCGCGCTCGTTCTTGTCAAACAAAAAACGCTCATTGCCGAAAGGATAATCAAAGAAATCCGCGCAAGGCTGAAATTTTTGGTAAACGTCGGGCTCGATTATCTTACGCTTTCCCGCTCCGCCTCGACGCTTTCGGGCGGCGAATCGCAAAGGATAAGGCTTGCCACGCAAATCGGCAGCGGACTTACGGGAGTGTTGTATATCCTTGACGAGCCGTCGATCGGGCTTCACCAGAAGGATAACGAAAGATTATTAAGCAGTCTGAAAGGACTGCGCGACCTCGGCAACACTCTTATCGTTGTCGAACACGACGAGGACACGATGCGCGCGGCGGATTACATCGTGGATATCGGTCCCGGCGCGGGCATACACGGCGGAAAACTCGTTGCGGCAGGCAGCGTGGACGACATTATCGCCTGCAAGGAGTCGATAACGGGCAAGTATTTGTCGGGCGAACTCAAAATCGATGTGCCCGAAGAAAGAAAACGCCCCGACGGCAGATATTTGTCGGTTCGCGGCGCAAGACAAAACAATCTGAAAAACATCGACGTCGATATTCCCGTCGGACTTTTAACCGCGGTTACGGGCGTTTCGGGCAGCGGAAAAAGCAGCCTTGTCAACGAAATTATTTATCCCGCGGTTTATAACAAACTGAACAAAGCAACCTTACGGAAGGGAAGTACGACGAAATCGTAGGCATCGATAACTTTGATAAAATCATCAATATCGATCAGTCGCCGATCGGTCGCACTCCGCGCAGCAATCCCGCGACGTACACGGGCGTTTTCACCCCGATAAGGGAACTGTTCGCCTCGACTCCCGACGCAAAGGCAAGGGGATATACGGCGGGCAGATTTTCGTTCAACATTTCGGGCGGCAGGTGCGAAAATTGCGGCGGCGACGGCATAATACAAATCGAAATGCACTTCCTGCCCGACATTTACGTCCCCTGCGACGTGTGCCACGGGAAGCGGTATAACAGAGAAACGCTGGAAGTGAAATATAAGGGCAAAAACATCAACGACGTCCTTGAAATGACCGTCGAAGAAGCGTGCGAATATTTCAAAAACATTCCGAAGATTTACAATAAAATCAAGACGCTTTACGACGTGGGACTCGGGTACATCAAACTCGGTCAATCCGCAACCACGCTTTCGGGCGGCGAGGCGCAGCGCGTGAAACTCGCAACCGAACTCAGCAAACGCAGCACCGGCAAGACGCTGTATATTCTGGACGAGCCCACGACGGGACTGCATACCCACGACGTTGCAAAACTTATCGCAATCTTGCAAAGGCTTGTGTCGAGCGGCAACACCGTCGTCGTTATCGAGCATAATCTTGACGTGATAAAAGTTGCGGACAACATCGTTGACCTTGGTCCCGACGGCGGCGACAGAGGCGGAACGATCGTTGACGTCGGCACTCCCGAACATATCGCGGAAAACGAAAAGTCGTATACCGGACAATTCCTTAAAAGAATTTTGAAGTAATGCAAAAATTGCAAAAAACAATGTTAAAAAGCGGTTTTACATTTGTAAAGCCGCTTTTTTGTCGAAATAATTAAATTATATCAATGGCGTTGAAGTCCAGCATATCCCGTATGTTTTGTATGAGTTGATACAGGCTTTCGATTTTGCTGAAAGCGTTGTCGGAGTCTTCGCATCTTAAACTTCCCGTGAGTTCCCCAAGTATTACGTTGACCTGTCGTGCGTCCTGACAATAGGAAATCGCCTCCACGAGTTTTCGTTTTTCGCCCAGAAGTTTTGCAGGTCTTCGGCGTATGCGAGTGCGTTCTCTACGTCGTCGTTTTGAAGCGCGGCTTCGATTTTTCCAATGCGCTCGTTGAAGTCGTCAAAGGTTTTATGCACGAAAAAATGTTCGGCAATTCCCGCGCCCAGAATCATAAGAAATATTATAAAAAGGATAACTGCTTTTTTCATTTTTCGATTATCGTGTTCACGACGCGCCCGTCGTAACTTTGTATAAACGCCGCGTCTTTGTCAATGGAAAACAAGAACACGTCGCGGATTGTCATATTCTCTTTTTCAAGCGTTTTTACGACGACGTCCTTTTCAAGGGGAGGGGTAATGCTTTTGAACGTATCCCCCATAAACCTGCCCTCGACGACGACGTTGTAAGGAAGGTTGTTGCTGCCGCCTTCGATATTAAGGTCGGCGTTCGTTACCGGCGCGTTTGCAAACTTTTGTAGCACGGACACTTTCCCGTTTGTTTCCAGCACGGCGTAGTTTATCTCGCCGATTTTGAAATATCCTTGTTCGCGCAGGCTTTCCAGAAGATCGTTTGCGGTCATTCCGCATTTTTTAAGCACGTCGCAGTCGATTTTGCCGTCGCCGATGAGGATAACTGGCTTGCCGTTGATGAGTTTTCGGAAGCGGTGACTTTTGATTGCGAAAAACGTCAAGAAATTATGCAGTATCACAAGCGTGAATATCGGGATTATGCCGTAAATTATCGGAATGGTATTGTCCGACATCGGAATGCACGCAAGGTCTGCCGCGACGAGAGTTATCGCAAACTCGAAGGGCTGGAACTCGGACAACTGCCGCTTTCCCATAAGCCGCATCGCCGCCAGCAGGAAAAAGTATAATATTATTGCGCGAATTAAAACGTTGAGCATATCGCTATTATTTTTAAGTTTTCGCGATTTATGCGCCGCCGCTTGATTTTTCGGCGCGGATAGTTTATTATTAGCGTTGCAGAGTAGATAAGTCGCGTTAAGTGTTGCGGGATGGAATGTCGCCCGCAAACGAAAGGGAAACCTGCGGTGGCTTGTCGCGTTCGCTGCGAAGTACCGCGTTTTCGCGCGGCTTTTAACGCGAACCTCTTAAAGGAGGTTTTTTTATGCTCAAAAACAAAATCGTTGCACAAGAACCCGACGTTTCCGTCGGGGAGTCTTCCGAAAAAAAACGTTATTTCACGGCGCAAAAGATTGCGTACCTTGCGGTATTCGTGGCGTTGAACGTCGTTGTCGGCATATTCTCGCCGCGCTTAGGCACGCTCAAAATCACGCTGACTTATACGGTATGTTTTCTTGCGGGGTACTTTTTCGGGCCGATTGCCGGCGGACTTGTCGGCGGACTCGGCGACGTAATCGGCTGTTTCGTCGGCGGCGGGTATGCGCCAAACCCGGTAATTCTTGCGCGTCGGTACTTATCGGCGTTATCCCGGGGCTCACGTCGTATATTAAAATCAAAAAACTCGGCGGCGCGATGCCGTACGTGAATATCGCAATATCGTATATTTTGGTTTACGTCGTCTGCACGCTTTTCATAAACACGTACGCATTGTATCTTATGGGGCTCAGCAAAGGGCAGACGTTTTTTGCCTATATGGGGGTGCGCGCGGTTACGCAAACGCCCGTTACCGCGATAAACGTCGGGCTTACTTTTTTGATTTATCCCGTTTTTTCAAAGATTTTTTCCGCGTCGTTTTGTAAAAGCGAGTGACGTCGAAGATTCTGAAAGCGACGCACGCCGCAAGGTATAAAATCATCGGTATTCCGCCCGAAATCGCAATCGCGAAAAACGGCGGAATTTTGAAAAACAGCAGATTTTTCAGAAGACAGGTCAGTGCGACAAGCGGAAACGACAACAATATTGCAAGCGCGGTCTTTTTGGGATTGTCCAGAATCCGCGCTTTTTTATTGAGCGCGTTAAGGTTCAGAAAAGACGTGACGACGCTTCCCGCCGCGCCCCCGATCGCGACAGCGTAAATTCCGACGTACTTCGGCAGCGCGAGCGTCAGAATCATAAGTATCGCCGCGCCGACGGCGTAATTGAAAAAAGATTTCTTTTCAAGCCCCATCGAGTTTAATATCGACGTCGAAATCTGGTTGAGCCCCAGCGGGTACAGCATAAGCGCGACGTTTGAAAGATACACGCCCGAAAACTCGTCTTTGAACACGAAAGACGTGATTTCTTTTCCAAGCGGGATATACAAAATCGTGAAAAGGGCTGCGATTATTATCGCAAAATTTATGCTGCCGTCAATGCGTGCGGACATCGCGGATTTATCGTCGTGTTTAATCGTCGCGATTTCAGGGATAAGCACGACGGACAGCGCGCCCGTGAGAGTGGTCGGTGCCATAAGAAGAGGCATCGCCATTCCGGTAACGCGTCCGAAAGTTGCCGACGCGTCGCTTTTTTCCATACCGTATTTTATGAGCAGGACGGGAATCACGATTGCCGTAAACGCGCCGATGACTCCGCCGAAAACGCGCATCGCCGTTATCGGAAGCGAGGGTTTTAACACCGCCGGAACGTCTTTAATACGGCCGAATTTACCTTTTTTTATCAAAAACAGTATGAAAAGTACGACGGCGCACGCAATATCCGACACCAAAAAACCTACCGCAAGCCCTTTAAGCGGCGTTACGGCGGCGATAAGTCCCAGCGAAAATATCAGCGTGAAAGTAATGCGAAGGACTTCTTCCAGCATCTCGGTGAAACTGAACGCAAGAAAAGACCTTTTTCCCCAGAACCAACTGCGGATAACGTTGTAAATACTTGTGCTCAGAAGTGCGGGCAGCATAATCACGACAAGCGGCAAAACCCGCTCGTCCGCAAAAACCGACGGCAAAAGGAAAGCGACGGGATATATTACCGAAAGTATCGGAAGTACCGACGACAGCGACAAAACAAGCGCGGTCGAAATAAGCGACGGAACGTTTTCGCCGCCCGTTTTTTCGTCCTCGGCAATCTTTCGGCTTATCACCGTCGGAAGTCCGCTGAGCGCAACCGCCGACGCGAAAAAATAAAAACTCAACGCCATCTGATATACGCCGACAACGCTCGCGCCGAACTGCCGCGACACGAAAACTTTGAACAAAAACGCAAAAAGTCTTGTCGCGACCGAAAACGCCGTTACGACCGCGACCGATTTAAAAATACTTTTCTTATTCGTCATAATCCGAAAGAATCACGTTCTGACCGGGGAAGAATTTGTCGGTGCCGTTCAGACGGATCACTTCTTCTTTTCTTGTTCCCGTCCTTTTTGCGACGGTTTCCGCCGTGTCGAAAGGCTTCGCGACGCAGGTTTTCCCGTGGAATTCCGCCGCGATAAGACGTTCCCCCTCAAAGAAAAGCGGATTATCGTTCAATAAAAAAAGCGACCTTTCGGTCGTTTTGTATTTTCTTGCCAAAGATGAGGCGTTCTCGCCAAAGCCAACCCGAATTACCGTATATTTCATACGGTATTTATATTCGGGACGAACTTTGATTATTCTTTAATCGCGATTATTCGTAAGTGAAGGTCGAAAGCTTGTTTCGTATCCAGAAAGTGGCTTCCGTCGTCGTGAACTTCATCGGGCAGAAGTCGTACTCGTTAAGCGCGATCGCGTTGGTTTTTTTGCACCATTCGTGCCAGAGTTGCTTCCTTAAAGTGTTGTCGGTGACAAACTCAACCTTGCCCAAAAGAGTGATGCTGTCCGAGCCGCTGTAATAGCAAATACTTGCGTTCTGATTTTGTCGGATATTCTGGACTTTCTGGCTGTTAATCGGCGCGCCGAAATAAATGACGTTGTGTCCTTCCGAGCGAAGTTTCGTGATAATACTGGAACGTGGACCGCCTCCTGCGCCGACCGAGGACAAAAAAACCTCGTTGGTGTTCATAAGAATCCTTGCCGCAATAATTTCTTCCGGTTTCAACATAATATAAATCCCCAATAATCATTATTCTTAGAAGTATTGTATCACACGATAACGTGATAAATCAAGAAGAATTTTGCGCTACACCTGAAAATGTCCCGGCGCAACCGTTGCGCGCGCCGTGTATTTGTGATAAAATTAAGAAAAAAAATAAGGATTTGAATATGTATTATATAGGTATCGACGTGGGCGGTATGAGCATTAAAGGCGGCATCGTCGACGAAAACGGCAACATAATCGTGAAAGACAGCGTTGTTACAAAACCGACGCAACCGTCCGACGACAACACAAAAGATATCGCGGGGCTTGTCGGAAAACTTTTGGAAGACGCCGGCATTTCGACGGACGAGATCGCGGGAATGGGCATGGGCGTCCCCGGCACGGTCGATCCCGACACCGCAAAGATTTTTTATACCTGCAATATTTTCTTCCGCGATTACGATTTCCGTGCGGAATTCAAAAAATATTTCGATTTTCCCGTGTATATCGGCAACGACGCGGACTGCGCTGTCATCGGCGAATCGGTGTTCGGCGATATGAAAGGCGTGCAAAATGCTGTCATGGTGACACTCGGCACAGGTGTAGGGACAGGCACGCTTGTTAAAGGTAATTTGATTTCCGGCTTCAAAGGCGCAGGCGGCGAGGGCGGACACACTGTCATTCGTATGGGCGGCGAAAAATGCGGTTGCGGCAGGCGCGGTTGCTGGGAAGCGTATGCGTCGGCAACTGCTCTTATCCGTGATACCAAACGCGCGATGGAAAAACATCCCGAAAGTCTGATGAACGAAATCGCCAAAAAAGAAGGGAAGGTCACGGGGCGTACGGCATTCGACGCGATGAACGCGGGCGACAAAACCGCAAAAGCCCTTGTTTCAAGATATATCAGATACGTCGGCGAAGGGCTTGTGAATATCGGCAACTATATCCGTCCCGAAATAATCTTTATGGGCGGCGGTATAAGCAATCAGGGCGACTGGTTCATAAAACGCCTGCAAGCGTACGTCACCCGTTACAGTTACGGCGGCAAAAGAAACCCGTATATTAAGGTTGTTAAGGCGACGCTTAAAAATGAGGCTGGTATCTTAGGTGCTGCCGCCCTCGCCTTAAAAAACGGCAAAAATTAGCGCCTTTTCGGCGTTTTGACGGAACCCTGCTCAGTTACGTACGACAAAGTACGCGCCTTCGCACGAACCCGTCAAGAACCCCAAAAATCCATCTAATTTATGCCGTTTTTGGGATAGTTTTTAATCAAAATTCTGACGATTTTAATCTTGGGGACCCCGCGGGATACTGTGTACTCGCGGGGAAAAGGCGCACACAAGCAAAAGAGTGAGCGTTATCGCTTGCGATAACGTGATTTCAAAAGCGAAGTGTGCGCCGTTAGCACGCTTTGCGTGCTTTTTTTGTTGTATTTTTCTTTAACTTTTTTTCATAAAGGTATTGACAAATCGTAAATAAGTGTTACAATAATTAGCAATCAAAGGTTGCGAGTGCTAACGGTTTGTAACGCTGACTGCCAACGCTCGCGTATGTATTATCGTAAAAAGGAGGATAAATAATATATGGATACTAATAAATATACCGCAAAAGCCGTTGAGGCCGTGCAGGGCGCGCAAAACGTCGCTCTCGAACACGACAATCAGGAAATTAAGCCCGAGCATTTTTTATACGCTTTACTTGACGACGAAAACGGACTCATTTATAAAATTTTAACAGGACTGCAAGTAAGCGCCGACAGTCTTAAAGGCGCTGTCGAAAACGTGATTAAATCTTTCCCGAGGGTTTCGGGCGAAGGCGCGAGCATGTATCTCGGTAACGAAGCGGCGAAAGTCGTTGCCGCTGCCGAAAAGTACGCCAAAAAAGACGGCGACGCATACGTCGGGGTCGAGCATCTTTTTGAAGGTATTCTCGACAACCAGACGGCGAATCTCAAAAAATTGTTTTCGGCGTACGGCGTGGACAAGGCGGCGTTTCTGGACGCTTTGAAAAAAATCAAAACCGCGCCCAACACCACGGACAATCCGGAAGACACTTACGAAGCGCTCAATAAATACGGATACGACCTTGTCGAAAGGGCAAGAAACGGAAAACTCGACCCCGTAATCGGCCGTGACGAGGAAATAAGAAACGTCATAAGGATTCTTTCCAGAAAGACGAAACAACCCCGTGCTTATCGGTGATCCCGGCGTCGGCAAGACCGCAATCGTTGAAGGGCTTGCACAGCGTATCGTACGCGGCGACGTCCCCGAAGGATTGAAAGACAAAAAGGTTTTCGCGCTGGATATGGGTGCGTTGATTGCGGGCGCGAAGTACCGCGGCGAATTTGAAGAAAGGCTGAAAGCCGTCCTTAACGAAATCAAAAAACAGGAAGGCAGGACGCTTTTGTTCATCGACGAATTGCACACGATCGTCGGCGCAGGCAAGACCGAAGGCAGCATGGACGCAGGCAATCTCCTGAAACCTATGCTTGCCCGTGGCGAGTTGCACTGCATAGGCGCGACGACTTTGGACGAATACCGCAAGTATATCGAAAAAGATCCCGCGCTTGAACGTCGTTTCCAACCGGTGACCGTCGATCAGCCCGACGTCGAAGATACGATTGCGATTTTAAGGGGACTGAAAGAAAGATACGAAATCTATCACGGCGTGAGAATTCACGACCAGGCACTCGTTGCGGCGGCGACCTTGTCCGACCGTTACATTACCGACAGATTCCTGCCCGATAAGGCAATCGACCTTGTCGACGAAGCGTGCGCCATGATTCGTACCGAAATCGACAGCATGCCTGCCGAAATGGACGACATTTCGCACAAGATAATGCAACTTGAAATCGAAGAATCCGCATTAAAAAAAGAAAGCGACAAACTGTCGATGGAGCGCAAGGCGAGCATCGAAAAGGAACTTGCGGAACTTAACGCGAAGTTCAACGAGATGAAAGCCCAGCTTGAAAACGAAAAGAAAAAGATTGTCGGCGTGCAGGAAACCAAAGCCGAAATCGATAAAGTGAACCTTGAAATCGAAGAAGCGAAAAGGTCTTACGACTTCACGCGCGCGGCGGAACTGCAATACGGAAAACTTCCCGAACTTCAAAAACGTCTGGAAGAAGCCGAAAGCAAGGCGGGCAAACACGAAAATTCAAGCCTGCTCCGCGACGAAGTTACGGCGGACGAAATCGCAAATCGTCGCAAAATGGACGGGTATCCCCGTGACGAAACTTATGGAAAGCGAGAAAACCAAACTCTTGAATCTCGGCAACGAGTTGCATAAGAGAGTTATCGGTCAAGACGAGGCGGTCACGAAAGTCGCCGACGCAATCCTGCGTTCGCGTGCGGGCATATCCGATGAAAACCGTCCTATCGGCAGTTTCATGTTCTTAGGTCCGACGGGCGTCGGTAAAACCGAGCTTGCGAAAACCCTTGCGAATTATCTTTTCGACGACGAGAGAAATATCGTGAGAATCGATATGACCGAGTATATGGAAAAGTTCAGCGTGTCGCGTCTTATCGGCGCGCCTCCGGGATACGTGGGCTACGACGAAGGCGGACAACTTACCGAAGCGGTAAGGCGCAAACCTTATTCCGTCGTGCTGTTCGACGAAATCGAAAAGGCGCATCCCGACGTATTCAACGTGCTTTTGCAAGTGCTTGACGACGGCAGAATTACCGACAGTCAGGGCAGAACGGTCAACTTCAAACACGATTATCATTATGACCAGTAACCTGGGCAGTCAGTATATTCTGGACGGCATCGACAAAGACGGCAACATCTCGGCAGAGGCAAAAGAGCAGGTTTCAGCATTGTTGAAATCGACGTTCCGTCCCGAATTCCTGAACCGTCTGGACGACATCGTAACGTTCACTCCGCTTACTCGCGACAGTGTGAAGAAGATAATCGACTTGTTGCTTGAAAAACTCAATTCAAGGCTTGAAAGGCAAAATCTGCACCTTAAAGTTACAGATGCGGCAAAGACGTCATTATCGACGGCGGCTACGACGTAACGTTCGGCGCAAGACCTTTGAAGCGTTTCATCGAAAGCCACATCGAAACGCCGGTTGCAAGAATCATACTTTCGGGCAACCTTGACGAAGGCGACGTAATAGTCGTCGACGCGGAAAACGGCGCGCTTAAAATCGCACCCGAAAAACCCGAAAAATAAAACGAAGAAGCATCTCAAATCGAGATGCTTTTTTAATGCGAAAAATCTGCGCTTTTGAAAAATTGAAAGTCGTGCGCGACGGTGTGCGAAAATTAAGGTATATTTTCGTTTTACAGTATATCGTTGTATAAAGTATAATATATCTATGGTCGGTAAAAACATCGGCCACGGAGGTTTTATGATTGAGATTAAAAATATCGTAAAAACTTATCGCCCGAAAAAAGGCGACGAGGTGAAAGCCCTTGACGACGTAAGTCTGAAATTTCCCGAAAAAGGACTTGTGTTCATACTCGGAAAATCGGGCAGCGGAAAGTCCACCCTACTGAACGTTATGGGCGGGCTCGACACGGCGGACAGCGGCGAAATCATCATCAAAGGCAAGTCGTCCAAGGAGTTCTCCACGGGCGATTTCGACAGTTACCGCAACACGTATCTCGGCTTTATTTTTCAGGAATACAACATTCTGGAAGACTTCAACGTGGGTGCGAATATCGCGCTTGCGCTGAAACTTCAAGGGGCAAAAGCGAC
The DNA here is from genome assembly GCA_022009995.1 of Clostridiales bacterium. Lineage (GTDB taxonomy): Bacteria > Bacillota > Clostridia > Christensenellales > CAG-917 > CAG-349. The sequence continues at coordinate 184,143 of CP091734.1, read as the reverse complement.
CGACGAAAAAATCAACGAAATTTTGGACGAAGTCGGGCTTTCGGGCTATGGAAAAAGGAAGCCCAACGAGTTGTCCGGTGGGCAGAAACAGCGCGTCGCAATCGCAAGGGCGCTTGTCAAAAACCCCGAAATCATCATGGCGGACGAGCCCACCGGCGCACTTGACAGCGGCACGGGAATACAAGTTTTCGACACCCTTAAAAAGTTGTCAAAGGACAAACTCGTCATCGTCGTTTCGCACGACCGCGAATTTGCCGAGTCCTACGGCGACAGGGTGATCGAACTTAAAGACGGCAAAGTAATTTCCGACATCGAAAAACACCGCATCGACGCCGAAGTGGAAGAGGGCGGCGCGGAAAACTACAAGGGGAAACTTTTGCGCTTCCCGAAAGGGTACAGGCTGACCGCCGACGACGTAAAGCGTATCAACGAATATCTTGAACGGGACGAAGCGTATTTGTCGCTTGACGAGAAGGTCAACGCCGACGTAAAAACCGCGTCGCACATCGATGAAGATGGGAAAATGGAGTCGTTTGCCCCCACCGACGAAAACGCGATAAAAATTTCCGACGACAAACCGTTCAGACTTATTAAATCGCGTATGCCCGTGAAAGAAAGTTTCAAAATGGGCGTCAGCGGAATGAAAACCAAGCCGTTCAGGCTGATAATTACGATTTTCTTGTGTTTCGTATGCTTTGCAATGTTCGGAATCGTGGACAGTTTTGCCGCGTACGACAGCAAGACCGCCATCGTCAACTCGATTATCGACAGCGGCATAAAATATACCACGTTCAGAAAAACGGTGCAGGTTGACGAGTTCGGCGATCAGTTCTTCACCGAAAAACGAATGTCTGACGCCGACGTCGAAAATCTGAAAAACAAGACGGGCATGGATTTTTTGCCCGTGCTGTCCGAAAGCGGCAGCGGATATTACAGCGGAGGCAGCGCGAGCGTTTCCGGGAATTTCCTGAAAGACGCGACAAGCAGGGTTTATGACGGCAGCGTTTCTGGCATCGTCGAAATCGGGGACGAAGCCACCCTGAAAAAGCACAATCTTTCGCTTATGGCGGGGCGGCTGCCAAAGAGTAACGACGAAATCGCGATAAGCGACTTTGTCTTCGATTGCTTCAAAAAATGGGGATACGCCTACGTTGACGAAAACGGCGTTCCCGACGAAAGCAAAAATATCGAAGCGGCGGGGATTAAAAACGCCGCGGACTTTGTCAATGCACAACCGAACCTGAAAATCGCGGGCAGTGCGATGAACGGCACGTTCAAAATCGTCGGCGTCGTGAAAACGGGCTACGATTATTCCAGATACGCCGCTCTTGACAAGACCGTCGGCAGCGACGACGACGCGCTTGATTACTTCATGTTGCAAAGCCAGTTTTCAAGCGAACATAACAGCGCGTTTTCGGGCTTGCTCTTTTGCGGAAAGGATTTTATTAAAAACTACCTCTCCTACAAGGGATTCGGCGGGGAAATTTACGACAGGGCGATTCTGCAAAGCGAAGAAATTAACGGAAAAACGCGCAGAATGTATATGGGCGGAGATTATCGCCACTACTTCACAACCGCCGATTACGCGGGCACCGTGTTTTTTGACAGCGGCAAAACCACGCTTTCGGACGACGAAATCGTGCTGGAAATAAAACAACTTATAAACGCTTTGAAAAACGTTTATTACGACAACACGGGAATATGCGACAGGCTTGACGGCATAGAAAATTCTTCCGACAATGAAGAAATCAAAGCGACGCTTTCGCCGCTTGTGAAAGACGCGAAAATCAAAATGCAGTGCGGCGGGACTTATAACCCGTATATCACGAAAATCTTAACGATAAAAGGTTACTTCTTCGATAACGGCGACGGCACTGTCGACAAAAGTTTCATCGGCGTGTCCGACAGCCTTGCCGCCGAAATCAAAAACGCGCCCGTCGGTAAATACGCAAGGGCGATTTCCGGTGGAAAACTTTCAAAATCCGACCTTGAAAAAGTTGTCGAGTTTTCGATGAAAAGCGAAGACGGCGTTAAGTATTCACTGGTCAACTACGTCGTTTCGGCGGAAAATATGGTGGGTTCGATCATTGAAAACATTGCCAAAATTCTGTTGTACGTCGGTATTGGTGTTTTCGTATTCGCCGTCATACTGTTTATGACTTACATTTCGGCGTCGATATCCTACAAAAAACGCGAAATCGGCATTTTACGAGCCGTCGGCGCGCGTTCAAGTGACGTTTTTGGCATATTCTTCAACGAGGCGCTTGTGATTTCGCTTATCGTATTCGTGCTTGCGACGATAGGAAGTGGCGTTGTGGTTTCCGTTGTAAACTCGTCCCTGCGCGCAACCTACGGACTGCCGATAACCCTTTTAAGTTACGGAATTCGCGAGATCGGAATTATCCTTCTGGGCTGCATCGCCACGGCACTTTTCGCAAGCTTTATACCTGTACTTAGGATTGCCCGAAAGAAACCCGTCGACGCGATTAAAAACCGATAATTTGCGCCTTTTTGAGTTTTTCCGAGAACCTGAAAATCCGTGGAAAATGGGGACCCCACGGGATACTGTGTACCCGTGGGGAAAAGGAGCACACAAGCATAAGAGTGAGCATTATTGCTTGCAATAATGTGATTTCAAAAGTGCAGTGTGCGACGCATTCTCGGTTTTTAACGCTTGTATGTTTGCGCCTTTTCGGCGGAACCTGAAAATTCGTGGAAAATGGGGACCCCGCGGGATACTGTGTACCCGTGGGGTCCCCGGTTTTCCGCTCGCAATGACAAATACTTATCCATAACTTGTCCGCAGGGCAAATATCACGCCGTAGGCATATCACTGTCAAAGACAATACCACGCCGCTGGCATATCACTGAGGAAGGGACACCTCGACATAGCTTAATTTTTATCTTTACCCATTTTCAAATAAACGTTTTTAATTCCTTCAAGTCCTGCTTTTTCGCCGTTCTCTACCGCTTTGCCGTACATTTCAATTGCTTTCTTATAGTCTTTTCTCACACCAAATCCGTTTTCATAGCAGATTCCGAGATTGTGATACGCAACGCCCGAACTGTACTTTTCGGCGGCTGTCTTAAAGCATTTTACCGCTTCTTTTTTGTCTTCTTTCACGCCGTTGCCTTGAAGATAGCAAAGTCCGATATTGATAATCGCTTCGTTCTCGCCGAGATTGTATGCGTCGGTAAATAATTCAAAGGCTTTTTTATAAGCCGCTTCGGTTTTGACGGTGTAGTAGTAATAAAGCCCCACTTGCAGGCACGCCGACGGATTTTCGCCTTTAACGCTCTGTTTCAGCCAATGAAGTGCCTTATCTTTATCGGGTGTTACGCCGTAATATCCGCAAGCATACGCCATACCGAGATTATATTGTGCGGCGGCGTTGCCGAGTTTCGCGGCTCGTTTGAAAAGTTTAAGGGCGGTTTTCTCGTCCTTTTCAAGTCCAAGTTCGTCGCCGAGATACGCTTCCGCCATTCGTTCGATTGCGTCCGGAAAGTCCATTTCCATTGCCATCTGATAATAAAACAGCGCATTTTTGTAATCGGCTTTTTTGGTTTCGTAAATCGTCGCCATACACCAATAAACGCCGACATAATCCAAATCGCACAGTGCAAAACAATCGAGCGTGTCGTCATACTTGCCTTTTTTGTAATAGTAATACCCCAAATCAAGCAATGCGTCGTCCTGACAAAGGTTCGCCGCCTTTTTGAGATAATGAATATATGCCTTTTTGTCGGGTTCTACCTTATACATACCCGTTTCGCGAACTCTTGCGTACATATAAAGGCTTTCGGGATCGTTGTGGTGAACGCCGTCCAAAAGATATTTCAAACCTTTTTCATAGTCGTGCGGAACAAACCTGTCGTTGAGATAAACGTAAGCCAAATCAAAGTTGAGAGAGTGATCGCCAAGACTCAATCCCTTTTCGTACCACTCTATGGCTTTGGGAACGTCTTTCAGTTCTTCATTGTTTAAGTAGATAAAGCCTATCTTTTTTGCAACCTCTATATCTCCGAGGTAAAAAGCACGCTCGTAATATTTCAACGCATTTTTAACGTTTTCGATCTCGGAATCTTCAATCGGCGTATTGAAATAATACAAATCGCCGAGAGATCTTGCCGCTGCCGCCACACCCAAATCGGAGGCTTTGGCGTAACACTCGATTGCTTTTTGAATATCGATTTTTTTTACATAACCGTTTTCATAGCAAAATCCAAGACGGGCAAAACACTCCGCTTCGCCTTTGTTTGCGCCCTCCGTATAAACGTCGAACGCTTTTTTGTATTGAGAGCGGTAGCCCCAAGTGTCGCCAAGAACAGTATATGCCAAAACGCCGTTGTCGACGGCTTTTTGATAGTAAATCGTTGCGGCCTTGAAAGCGCCCTCTTCGATATAAATATTACCGATAGAAACATAATACTTCGGTTTTTTCACCGCCAGTTTCTTATACTTTTGAATTTTCTCGTAAACATTTTCCATAGTTTCACCTTTATTGTTTTTGACACCAGACTTCGTTTTTCGTCTGTCTGTATTCAAGCGAATTTATGTTAAAATATCCTTCTTCTTCGCCCAAAACCGGACAAATTCCCGTCGGAACAAAGTTTATGCAATAATATCCGACCGTGTCTTTTAAGGAATAATCATACTTTTCATAAAGAATCTTATTTCCGTCCACTCTGTATTCTTCGGTGACTTTGCCGTTTTCAAAATTCGTCACGAGAATCGGATATCCGACGGTTTGCTCTTATCCTCAAAAAAAGGGAAAAGATAGCGTCGTTCACCGTCGTATTGCGCGACGTATATCACGTCCAAATCGTTATGCCCGCCTACGAAACACTCGACTTTTATCACTTTTTCGCCCGACCTATAAAACTTATTGTAATTTTTGGAGTTCGGACTGATTTTCAATGATTCTTTTGTATTATGCGCTTTCATTTCTGCAAGCCCGCGAAGCCCTTTTGTCATCCCCGTCAGGTTTCTCTTTTGTGTGTTCACATATGTTATTTTTGCGTTTGGAATATCCGCAAAACAATATGAAAACTCATCGAATTTTTTTCGTGCGTTTGATATCAGTTCCTGTAAATATTCTTCGGTCGGTTTTTCCATATTATACTCCTACGTCTATAACGTTGCAAACAGTTTGGACGATATAAGTTTGTAATCGTCGTCGTGCGTGTAAAACTGTATTATCTCTTTATTGAATTATTTATGCTGTATTTAATAGGTTCAGGGTGCTTATTTTGTAATCTACCTATAAAATCGCAAATAATATCGTAAAGGTTGTCTTTTGTATACGCAAGTTTTTCAGGAAGAACATCGTTATCAGAAATTTTACCATCGTTGAATCTTTGAGCGTATACTCCGCATTCTTTGAGATAATTCATTATGACACATATTTTTTCTTTTTCGGGTTCAGAAAAAATCGGTTGTTCAATCAATGATTGCTTTATAAATTCACAAAAATAAGTAAGATCGTCGTCCCAATTAACATTTCCGTTATCTTGTGCCTCACAACGAATATTCTCGATTTCTCGCAACAATTCTCCTTGCAAATTTCGGGCTTGTCCACTTTTGGGAACAAAGTTTTGCCATATAAATTTGCACTCTTCAAAATATTGTTGCTCATATTCTTGTTCTATCAGTTCATCTATTGAAATAGTGTTTGACATATTACGCCCTCGCGCTCCATTGAGTTTTATAACGTTGCAAACGGTTTGGACGATATAAGTTTGTAATCGTCGTCGTGCGTGTAAAACTGTTCCATAAGCCAATAAATGCCGCCCACTTTCTTCCGGAGTTTCTTTGTAAGCAACTCTCTCGTTATCGGCATTACCTGAAATATACTGATGTATTTATGCTCGGAAACATAGCACTTAACTGTACTCGGCGATTTTAATATTTCTGGCAATAAAAGTACCGTGCCGCAGTATTTCCCGTCGATTCCCATATCGAGCGTGTCCGAAACGGTTATGTTATCTTTTTCGTTGAACGCATATTCCGCAGTTGCCCAAAGAAGCGAGTTTAACGATAGCCAGTCCGTCGGCGCGTCTTCGTCGTCCGAAGGATTACGAATATCGACGTCGGGCGAAATAAACATCATATACTCATTGCGGCGATTCGCCTTCCTTCCAAAGCCTATATCACGCTCGGGCATCAGATAATCGCTTGCGCCGATTGTACACAGTTTCCAAAACGGCATTTCGTCCGTCGGTTTGAAAACAAGCGTCGTTATCGGCTTCATATCCGTCGGCAGGACGTTCTTTTTAAGTTTCAGACTGAAAATCGGCTCTTCCCCGAAAACGGTTTTATAATGGTCGTATAGTTTTTGCTGTCTTTTGCTTTTCATCTTTACTTCAATATTGACTCCCGATTGTAAAGTTGCAAACGGTATGAACGATATAAGTTTGTGGTCGTTGTACGTATATTATAGCATATAATTTGGCTTTTTCAATCAATATCAGGTTTGTCAAAGGGCAACAACATCGCATCATCGCTTTTATAAGGTGTCCCTTCCGGGAGATTGCCACGCTGCGCTCGCAATGACATAAAGTGCGTTGCACGGAAGAAAAAAGGCTATTTCGTAATTTTGCTATTTTTCTTAACAAACATTCTTTTATTCTATTCCGTACGAAGTACTCTGTCATTCTGAGGAGCAAAGCGACGTGAGAATCTCCCGGAAGGGCACGAATTTACATTAAAAAACGACCGTGGGAACGGTCGTTTTTTGTGGGCGCGTGAAATTATAAACTTCTCAGGACTTTGTTGACTTCCGCCATATCGCATTTGCCGGCGTATTCCGTCTTGAAGTGGCGCATTACGCTTGGCACCGATTTGTCGGGCAAGGTCATAATGACGGCTCTGATTTCGTCCTCGCTCATCATTTTGGGCAGATACTTTTCGATTGCCGCGATCTGGTTGTTCAAAGACAGCACGGTGTCGGCTCTGCCAGCCTTTTCAAAGGCGTCCTTTTCTTCAAAGAGTTCCTTTTGCGTTTTTTTCAGGATCTGGACGTAGTCGGCGTCGGACATTTCCTCGCCTTTGCTACGTTTTTCGATATTGAAGAGCATAAGTTTGTTTATGAGCGCGTTAAAAGCCGTGACGGTATCTTTGTCGTGCGCCTTCATTGCTTCGATTTTTGCTTTTTTGAAATCGTCGATATTCATAAAATCACCTCGGGAAAATTATAGTCCCAAGGCGGCGGGAAAGTCAATAAAATGCAATTAATCGTCGAGATTTGAAAACAAGGGGCTGTCAAAAAACTCTGAAAGAGAAATTGACAATCCTTCGCAAAGATACGCGATGGTTTGCAGTTTCGGATTTTGACTTCTTCCCGAGAAAATGCTGTTGACGGTGGACTGAATCACGCCGGACATCGTGCAAAGTTTATTGACGGTGATGTTTCGGTTGTTGCAGTATTCAAGAATACGCGCGGCGACCGCTTCGTTCAGTTTCATAGTTTTAATCCTTTTCGGTTTTTAATGCGTTCAGCCAGATTGTTTTGTCAAAGCGGGTGTTTAAGGGGCTTGTGGACGGCAAAAACAGGGCGGAATCCGAAAGATATTTGTAATTTTTCAGGAATATTTCCTTTGCCTTTCCGCCGTTTAAGATAATTTTTTTGACGTTTGCCTTATCAAGGACTTGTAGTAAGTCCGCTACCTTATAATTTTTAATCGTGCTGTCAAGGCTGCCCGTTATTTCGCACTCGGCAACGACGTCCCAAAGGGCGATTTTGTGGTTTTTAAGCAGGGCTTGCTTTCGCCTATCGTTTCGGGCGCGGGTTCGCCAAAGGCTTCCGATAGAATTTTCCAGAATCTGTTTTGTTTGTTGCCGTAATAAAAGTTCGTTTCGCGCGAGATAACGCTCGGAAAACTTCCGAGAATCAATATTTCGCTGTTTTCGTCGAAGAACGGCAGAAATCCCTTGTAAATCATACTTGGATTATACAACAAAAAATGCGCGTGCGGTATTGATTTATCGCAAAAAGCGGGATATAATATTTCCAAACGGAAGGTGAGAAAAATGATTTTATATTTTACGGGTACGGGCAATGCGAAATATATTGCCGAAAAAATCGCAAACGTAACGGGCGACGAAACGAAAAATATCGTGGCGTATACCCGCGATAACGAGAAATTTTTGCTGTCGGACGGGGAACGACTTGTCCTTGTCAGTCCCGTGTACTACTGGGGTATTCCCGAATCGGTGAAAGGATTTCTGAAAACCCTGAAAACCGCGGGAAGATATTTCGCGATAGTTCTCGAATGTGGCGGAAGCACCGGGAACGCGCAGGGCGTGTGCGAAAGATACGTGCGTCCCGACGCGGTGTTCGGCGTTGTCGCGGTCGATAATTTCTGCCCGATGTTCAAAATCGAATCCGCCGAGGAAACGGAAAAACGACTTGACGCGCAAAACGCAAAAATCGCCGTTATCGCGGACAAAATCAGGAACGAGGAAAAGGGCGACTTCAACGACGTAAAAGGTGGTTTTTATAAACTCAACACCGCGCTTTTGTATCCGCTTTACGAAAAATTCGGCGGAAGAAAAACAAAATTTTCGGTGTCCGACGACTGCGTAAATTGCGGACTTTGCGAAAGCATTTGCCCGGTTTCCGCAATAAAAATCGAAAACGGAAAGCCCGTATGGACAAAAGAAAAGTGCGATATGTGTTTGGGTTGTTTGTCAAGATGCCCACAAAACGCAATCTCGATTAAGAAGTCTTTGAAAAACGGCCGCTACGTAAATCCGCGCGTCAAATTCTGAAAATCCCGAAAATAATTTTGAAAAAGCAGCCTTTGCAAGGCTGTTTTTTGTTGCCTTTTTATCATATCTTATATAAAATAACATTAAGTAATTTCTATGTAGGTAAAGAGGATGCAAAAGAAGTTATCAAAGATTTCACACGGTCTGAAAAAAATTCCCGAAGGTATCGTAAAACTCAAATGGGTGTTTCTCGTGCTGTTCGTCGCGCTGTCGATATTCGGCGCGGTGATGATTCCGCGTACGAAAATCAACTATGACCTGACGGGTTATCTGCCCGCGAATTGCGATTCGTCAACCGCTCTCGAACTTCTGAAAAAAGAGTTTGACGACAAGGGCATGGCATACGTTATGGTAAAGGACGTTACGCCCGAAAAAGCAGGCGAAATCAAGACGAGACTTGAACAAGTCGAGGGCGTCGCAACGGTTACTTACGTTGAGAGTATGAACTACAAAAACAACTCGGCACTCTATACCGTAACGCTGAAAGACTATGACTCGACGAAAGGTGCGTTTGACGCGGTAAAGGGCGTAATCGACGCTTTATCCGACGAAAAAGCATATTTATCCGGTCAATCTGCATTTTCATACTACACAAAACTTGAAACCGAACAAAGCATAATGAAGCTTGGAATCGCAATCGTCGTGATTATTCTTCTGGTTATGCTGTTTACGTCGAAAACTTATTTTGAACTGATTGTGCTCATTCTCGTTTTCGGTGCGGCGATGGCGATAAACATGGGGACGAATTTCTTGTTCGTCAACGGTATTTCTTACATTGCGAATCTGGTCGCGCTCGTGCTGCAACTCGCGCTGTCGCTTGACTACTCGATTATCCTTTTGCACCGCTATATGGAAGAAAGGGATAACGGCGAAGACGCAAAAACCGCAACGGTTACCGCACTTACGAAAGGACTGCCCGAAATTCTGTCAAGTTCCCTTACGACGGTGGCGGGGCTTGCCGCGCTTATGCTGATGACGCTGTCAATCGGCGCGGAAATCGGATTGTCGCTTGCAAAAGGTATCGTCATCTCGATGGCGACGGTCATATTCTTTATGCCCGCGCTTCTCGTGATTTTCGACAAACCCATTCAAAAAACCCGTCATAAATCTTTCGTGCCGAACGTTACGAAGCCCGCGCGTGCAATCGTCAAAGCAAGGAAAGTTATCGTGCCGGCGTTTTTGCTTATCGCAATCCTTGCGGGAGTCGCGCAGGGGTTCAACAAATATTCGTTCAACTACAACAGCGGCTCGCTTATCGTCGCGCCGAAAAAGGTCATCGAAGAAACGGGCTTCGGCACGCTTAACTCGCTTGTCGTGGTTGTGCCGAAAGGCGACGCCGAAAGAACGCCAACTTGTGAAATACGTGGAGTCTTTCGACCTTATCGACAAATCGCAGACGACTGCTCTTGCGACAATCAACGTGTATTCTTTCATCGACGCGGATTCTTCGGAAACGCTGTATCTTACCGACGAGGTGTCGAAAAAGGATATCGGGGACTTAATCGACAAAATCCCGTCCGACGCGGGCGTAAGTCCGTTGATTATCAAACCTATAATCGAGGGTTGGTTTGACGATTACGTCAAAAAATATCTGCCCGAAGGTACCAAACCAAGCAAAGCCAAAGTCAGACTTATTGATTTGTTGGATTTTGCCGTCCGCGAAAAGTTCGACGCGATTTCCAGGTTTATAGGGGACGATCCCGAAAAGCTTGCGTATCTTGAACAGGTCAAGCAAATTTCCTTTGCAAAGGCAAATCTCGAATCCGAAAACTATTCCCGCATCACGTTCAACATCAACGGCGGGGTGGAAGACGACGACGTGTTTGAACTTGTCAAAACCTTGAAATCGGGTGTGTCCGACTTTTACGAGGAAAGATATATCACCGGCGAAAGCGTCGTGTGCTATGAGATGAGCGAATATTTTATGAAAGACAACCTTATGGTGTGTCTGTTCACCGACTTGTTCATTCTGGTTATATTGCTTATAACGTTCAGGAATATTTCGCTTCCGATAATCCTTATTCTTGCGATTCAGGGCGGAATTTTCATCAACTTTGCGATTCCGTTCTTGTCCAAGACGTCGATTTCGTTCATCGGCTACCTTATAATAAGCGCGATACAGATGGGCGCGACAATCGACTATGCAATCGTACTTACCAACAGATACCGCGGCATAAGGAAAGATTTTACCGACCGCTACGACGCAATGGCTGCCGCAACAAACGCCGTGTTCCCGACAATTCTGACGTCGGGCGTCATTCTTACGGCAACCGGCTTCGTTATGAGTATGCTGTCGTCGGGTGTGGTGGCGCAACTCGGGCTGTTGCTGGGCGTAGGCACGCTGACGTCGATAATCATCGTGTTGTTCGTCCTGCCGTCGCTTCTTCTGGTGACAGAGAAAGTCGTCGATAAAACCGACTTTTCAAAACTGTTCAGAAGAAAACAAAAAGCCGCCGTCGAAGAAGTTGCGCTAAGCCCCGATTCCACGGAGCCTTCCGAAGACGAAAAAACGACTTCCGAAAAGAATTAACAAAATGCAACCTTATTACGGACCGCAGCAATGCGGTCTTTTTTGTGGTCATAAAATAAAGAGACAACGCGATTTTCAATAATAAAATTGACAAAACACCATATTTGTCTAATAATTGAAATATATCGTGGTAATACCACAAAAAAGGGGAAAGTATGAGCCTTACGTCCGATTTTGTGAACGAAATGGAAAGAAGGATTCTGAAAGGCGAGTGGAAATGCGGTGAAAAATTTCCCGCGCTTCGTGTTCTTGCCGAGGAATTCAACGTCAGCAGAAGCGTGGTCAACGCAGGTATCGTGGAACTTCAAAACAAGGGCTATCTCGTGACCGTGCCGCGCCGTCATATCGAAGTGACCGACTGGAAAAAAGAAGGAACGCTTGCAGTGCTTCAAGGTCTTTTTGAAAACGGACTTATGACGGGCGGATACGTTGCGGATATGTTAGACGGCAGGCGCACTGTCGAACTTGCGGCTGTACGAGCCGCGGCAATTCATCGCACGGACGACGACCTTCTGGAAATCGCGAAGATTATTGCCGAAGAAAAAAAGGATTGCACCATACCGCAACGCGTGAAATTTGACGTTGCGTTTCACCATACGCTTGCGAAAGCGTCGCACAACTTTGTGTATTCGATATTGTTGAAGTCTTTTGAAAACATTTATGTCGCGCTCGTCACTCATTTTTACGAAAATAACTACGACCGCGAATACGTCTATGACACGCACGAACAAATTTTTGAAGCAATCAAAAACAAAAACGCCGACGATGCCGAAAAATATCTTGCGGAACTACTGTCGCAAGGCGAATATATCGTAAAAACGACTATGAATAAGGAGGGTTGAATATGGCAAAATACGAGGATGCTGTCAAAAAACCGAAAAATCTTACGCCACGCGTGCAGTGGCTTAGGGATTATTTCTTTTTAGGAACGGACAGAAAATGGAACAACGAATACAGTTGCTTTCAAACGGCAGAGAGTGGGACAGATGTTTTGACGAACTAACCTATCATATTGTCCCCGAAACGGTGGCATTTTATCAGCCTTTCACGTCGGGTTTTGTCGAGACCGCAAAGGTTGTGCCCGTGAAGGACGAGTTTTTCAATCAGAGCATTCCCGAAAGAAAGGCAAGTTATGAAAAAGACCTTATCGTCAATCATATTCCCAAGGAAATTTTGCCCGGGGACTTATTGTGTGGCGCGCGATTTAACGCAATGTACAGCATGTGCTTGACAAAAGAAGAAGGCGTTGCCCGCGAAAAACGCATTATGGAACTGAGGAAAGATATCGTATATCTAATTTCGCACGGGTATGGAAACAGCGGGGCGACAAGCGGACACCTTATCCCAGACTACGCCAAAATACTTAAATACGGTTTCAAGGGGATATACGAGCAACTGGAAACGAAATACGCGACCTTGAGCGAAGAAGACAAAAAAGGTAAAAAGGGTGCAAATATTCGCGCAATGAAAATCGTCGCGACAATGCCCAAAGAACTTGCCGAAAAGTATAAGGAAAAATGCCTTGAAAAAGCGAGCGTCGAAAAGGACGAAAAACGAAAGGCGGAACTTTTGCAAATGGCGGAAAATATGCGCGTGCCATGGGAGCCCGCCAACGGATTTTGGCAAGCGATGCAGTCGCTGTGGTTCACGCACATGCTCGTAATGTTCGACGAAAGATATCCGGGACCCGGCGTGTCGTTTGGCAGAATCGACCAATATCTTTATCCATACTATGAGCAGTCGGTAAAGGACGGTATGAGCAAGGATTTTATGAAAGAAATCCTCGGTTGTTTCTGGTTCCATTGCAACACCGTATACGACGCGCAGATAAGAATCGGGTGCAATCAGGGCATAACGGCGGGATTCGGACAACTTTTCAACCTTTCGGGAATGGGAAAGAACGGCAAAGATATGACCAACGACCTTACGTATCTTTTCCTTGACGTTATCGAAGATTATTCACCTATTCTTGAACCGAAGCCCAATGTCCGACTGCACAGAAATACTCCGGATAAACTACTTGACCGCATCGTCGATATGGTGTCGGAAAGTCAGGGTGCACCGTTTTTGTTGAATTTTGACGAAAGAAGTATGGCGGGGCTTTTAAGAGAAGCCAAAATGTCGCACACCGAAAAATACATCAACGAGGACAACGTTTTCGACTATGCGTCGGTGGGGTGTCTGGAAAACACGATGGTAGGCAACGACCGATCGGGTACGGTTGACGTCAACGTAAACTTGTTGAAGGCGATGGAACTCGTCTATGGCAACGGGTGCGACTTTTTGCCGTTTTATGACGCAATGACGGACAAGTGGAGCAAAATCGAAAGAGTGAGCGAACAAACGGGCGAACTCAAAGATTTGGATACATTTGAAAAGTTTTATTCGGCGTTCAAAAAGCAATTGAAGTATGTGTTGAAAGTTATTATCGAGCACCACAACGACACGGAAAGCGTGCGCGCAAAATATAATCCTACGCCGTACCTTTCTCTGCTTGTCAACGGTTGTATCGATAAATGTATGGATATCACCGAGGGCGGGGCGGAACTGAATTTTGTCACGGTAGAAGGCGTTACTTTTGCAACGACCGTCGATAGTCTGCTTGCCGTGAAATACCTTGTTTATGACAAAGGAATGCACGCTTGAGGAACTTGTCAAAGCACTGAAAGCCAATTGGAAAGGACACGAAGTCTTGCAGGCAAAAGCTATTAACAAAGCGCCCAAATACGGCAGAAACGATAGGGCGGCGGACGAGCTCGCAAAAGACGTCATGGAGTTTTGGGCAAACGAAACTTGGAACTATAAAACCACCGCAACCAATAGGTTTTATCGCCCCGGTATGCTCAGTTGGAACTATTGGGTTGGCTCGGGATATATCATGAAAGCCAGCGCAAACGGGAGGACGGAAAATCAGTTTCTGTCCAACGCGATTTGTCCCAGTAACGGAGCCGATATCAACGGTCCGACGGCAAACAGCAACTCGGTAGGTGAGGCACTTGGCGGAAAGAGTGAGAAAGGTGACTTTGAGAATTACCGCAATTGTCTGCCCAACGGAGCCAGTCATACGATAACTTTCAATACGTCGATGGTGAAAGATCCGCAACACAAAGAAAAGCTCAAGTCGTTTTTGAGGGGCTATGTCGAAACGGCGGTACCGCGCTACAAATTAATATTCTTGATCCCGAGGTGCTAAAAGATGCACAGGCGCACCCGTCGGAGTATCGTCACCTTTTGGTGCGCGTGACGGGTTACAACGCGTACTTCACAAGCATTGGACGTGAACTTCAGGACGAAATAATCGCCCGTGAAAGCCACAAAGGATTTTGATATGCTGATACTTAATTTCCAAAGAATGTCCACAGAAGACGGACCGGGACTTCGCACAACACTTTTTGTAAAAGGCTGTCCCCTTCGTTGCAGGTGGTGCCACAATCCCGAAAGCATATCGTTCAAGCGACAAAACGAGTGGATTGCAGTCAGGTGTATCGGGTGCGGTTCATGCGTATCGGCGTGCAAAAAAAGTGCGGTGCAAGCGACGGAAAACGGCATTGTTTTTGACCGCGACAAATGCGTAGTGTGCGGTGCGTGCGTCGAGGAATGTCCCACCGGTGCAATAGAAACGAAAGGCGAAGAAAAGACAGTTGATGAGATTTTTTCCGAACTCATTAAAGACCGCGCGTATTTCGGTCGCGAAGGAGGCGTAACACTTTCGGGCGGGGAAATTATGTCGCAGGCGGACGAGGCGCAACTACTTTTGAAAAAGTTGAAAGAAGCGGGCATAAACACAGCCGTCGATACCTCGGGGCTTTGCAAAAAGGAAGACTTTGAAAAAGTTTTGCCGTATGTCGATGTTTTTCTGTACGATATAAAAATTTTTGACGGGGCAAAACACAAAGAGTTTACGGGAGCAGATAATTCGGTGATACTTTCAAACTTCAATTACCTGTCCGACGCGGTCAAAAACACGGGCACAAAAATTTGGATAAGGACGCCGATAATCCCCGGTGCGACTGATGACGACGATAACATAAAAAACATCGCGCGGTTTATAAAAGGTCGTTTCGACAGGTGGGAAATGTGTGCTTTCAACAATCTTTGTCGCGATAAGTACGAAAGGCTGTATCAAGACTGGTTTTTCAAAAACACGCAGTTAATGACCAAAAAACGTATGAATGAACTATTGGATATTGCACTTAATGAAGGCTTGGACAATGTCTTTGTCACAGGCGCGACGCAACTTGAAAAGGAGGAAAAACAATGAACGAAAAAATAAATCCAAATGATTTTAATACATTTGAAAAAAGCGAAAAGTTGGCTGTAATCGCAACTATCGGTGCCGATCGCGATCCGCATATTTCACTTATCACAACGCTTATGGCAAAGGACGAAAATACGATGGTTGCGGGGCAGTTTTCGCAGGGACTTAGTAAGGTCAATATGATCGAAAGGCACAAGTCGGGCTTTGCGATATTGACGCTCGATATGAATCTTTGGACGGGCTTTTGCGACTGGTACGATATGAAAACCGAAGGCGAGGAATACATCAAATACAACAATATGCAGATGTGGCGGTTCAATACCTATTTCGGAATAGGGAAGGTGCATTATGCGCATTTAAAAGGTATAACAGAAAAGAAGAAGCTCAATCTTTTTGGCGTCGGCGTCAACGCGGTCAGAGTGCTTATGTTAAAAGGGTTTATGAAGAATAAAAACGGCGAGGATATTATCAGCCCGTTTGCGACTAAACTATTCAATGCGTTGGGCAACCCGAAATTCGTCTCGTTTATCAATGACGAGGGATATCCGGCAATCGTTCCCGCCGTACAGGCTCAAGCCGTCGGGCGTGACCGTATAGTGTTCACCGCAAGCCCGTATAAAACACTTTTTGGCGGTTTAAAAAAAGGAGCCCGTGTTGCCGTCATGGCGATAAGCCTTGAGATGGAAAGCGTGCTCGTGAAAGGAACGTTCTCGGGATTCAAACGGAATTGGTTACGTCGACATCGACAGGGTTTACAACTCGATGCCACCGGTTTGCGGATATACTTATCCCAAAGAGGAATATAAAGAAGTCACGGAGTTTTGATAATGCAATGCGGACGCGTCGAAAGGCGCGTCCTTCTTTTTCTTTTTATTAAAAACCTTTTGAAATTATTCTTTTGCCGAAATGAAGTTGACAAATCGTGAAAAGGGCATTATCATAGTTATATCGAAAATTCAAAGGGCGTATTATGAAAAACTTCGTCGAAAACAAGTTTTATTACTATTACTTTCAAAACAACGTTTCATTCTGCAAGGGACGCTGAAAGTCGACGCACTTTTTTTTCAGGTAAGTTAGCGATTCCTTTGCGGAATCGCTTTTTTTATACGAAAAACCGCGCCGATTTGCAATATATACGGAAAACAGCGCGAAATATGTGAAAAAACGATGGTTTTATAATCAAAATTGATTATAATGGAAAAGACAGAGGTTTATATGAAAGATATTTTGGACGCAAGGAACGAAATCAACGAAATCGACAAACAAATGGCGCAACTGTTCCAGAAAAGAATGGAAGCCGTGAAAGACGTTGCCGTGTATAAAAAGGACAACGGTCTGTCCGTCCGCGACCTTTCCCGCGAGGCGGAAGTCGCAAAACGCAATTCAAAATTCGTCACGGACGAAAGCCTGAAACCGTATTACGTCGACTTCATCAGAAACACGATCGACGTGTCCTGTAAGTATCAGGAATCGCTGCTTCGGAATATGACCGTCGCGTACTGCGGCGTCGAGGGGGCGTTTGCACACATCGCCGCGAAGAAAATGTTTCCGACCGCGACGTACAAGCCCTGCGCGACTTTTTCGGAGGCGTACGAGGGCGTCGAAAAGGGTGACTACGACTGCGCCGTGCTTCCGCTTGAAAACAGTTATGCCGGGGAAGTCGGCGAGGTTATGGATTTGACGTTTTCGGGCGATCTGCATATAAATCAGGTTATCGAAGTGCCGATCACGCACAATCTTCTGGCATTGCCCGGCGCAAGCGTCGACACGATAAAAACCGTCGTGAGCCATCCGCAGGCGCTTATGCAGTGCGCGGATTTCATAAAGAAAAACAATTTTGAGGTCAAAGCGTATTCCAACACCGCGCTTGCCGCAAAGTTCGTCAAAGACAGCGGCGACAAAACGATTGCCGCGATTGCCTCCGACGAAACCGCAAACGTTTTCGGGCTCGATATCATTGAAAAAAGCGTCAACGACGTGAAAACCAACACGACGAGATTCGCCGCGTTTTCAAGAGTTGAAAATACGCCGTTTTGCCTCACGAAAAGAGAAAACGAAAACTTTATTCTGGTGTTCACGGTGCAGAACGAATCGGGCGCGCTCGCAAGCGCGTTGAACATAATCGGCGCACACAACTTCAATATGCGCGCGCTTCGTTCCCGTCCGATGAAAAACCTGAAATGGAATTACTATTTTTACATCGAGGCGGAAGGAAACGTCAATACGCAAAACGGAAAAGAACTTATGCAAGAGCTGTCCGCGCTTTGCGCCAAGCTGAAACTTGTCGGCAGCTACTTCTCGGACGAGGAATACGAAAAATGATTATACCCGTAAATCTTGACGAAAAATACGACGTCATCGTCGAAAACGGCGCGCTTGACGACGCGGAAAAATACCTTAACCTTAACAAAAAGGTTCTGGTTCTGACCGACGACGGAGTGCCCGAAAAGTACGCCGAAAAAGTCGCGAAAAAATGCGAAACCCCCGTTGTCGTGACTCTTAAACACGGCGAAGAAAGCAAAAATTTTGACAACTTCAAACATATCCTTTCCGTTATGCTTGAAAACTCGTTTTCAAGGAAAGATTGCGTTGTGGCTGTCGGCGGCGGCGTTGTCGGGGATATCGGCGGATTCGCCGCGTCGTGTTATATGCGCGGCGTCGATTTTTACAACGTGCCGACAACCCTTTTGTCGATGGTGGACTCGTCAATCGGCGGGAAAACCGCAATCGACTTTATGGGCGTGAAAAACGTCGTCGGCTCATTTTATCAGCCGAAAGCGGTCGTGGTCGACCCTCGCGTTTTAAGCACGCTTGACGACAGACAATTTTACGCAGGGCTTGCTGAGTCGATAAAAATGGCGGCGACGTCGGACGCATCGCTTTTTGAATTTATCGAAAACGCCGACGTGAAACGCGACGTGAAAGAAATCATCGAAAGGTCGATACTCATCAAAAAAACCGTCGTGGAAAAGGACGAAAAAGAAGAGGGATTAAGAAAGGTTCTGAACTTCGGCCATACCGTCGGACACGCAATCGAAAGCGCGGAGCAGGGTAGACTTTTGCACGGCGAATGCGTTGCGACGGGTATGCTGTACGCATGTTCCGACGGCGTAAAAACACGCCTTGAAAACCTTATGACAAAGTTTGGTCTTCCCGTCAGAACCGAAAAAACGGCGGCGCAACTTCTGCCGTACATCACGCACGACAAAAAAGCGAGCGGCGGAAAAATCTCGACGGTGTACGTCGACGAAATCGGAAGTTTCAGGTTTATCGACCGCACCGCGGAAGAAATACTTTTAGTATCGGAGAAAAAGAAATGAAAAACACGTTCGGAAACAGCATTTCGCTTACCGTATTCGGCGAAAGTCACGGCGAATGCGTCGGCGCGGTTATCGACGGACTCGCGGCGGGAATCGTCGTTGACGAAAACCTGATAAGGGAAGACCTTAAAAGGCGCGCTCCATCGACGAGCACGGACACCGCGCGCCGCGAAAACGACAATTTCAAAATAATGAGCGGCGTAAAGGACGGCAGGACGACGGGCGCTCCGATTTGCGTGATTGTCCCAAACGAAAATACGAAAAGCGGTGACTACGATTACGGTATCGCGCGGCCGTCGCACGCCGATTACACGGCGTTTTGCAAATATCACGGATATGAAGATTACCGCGGCGGCGGACACTTTTCGGGGCGCGTAACGGCAGGGATAGTTGCTGCCGCTTCGATTGTAAAAAGCGCGCTGGAAAGCATCGGAATTAACATTGCGACGCACATCATTGAATGTGCGAATGTGCAGGATAAGCCGTTTAACGACATCAAACGAGATATTAACCATTAAATCCGCAACATTCCCCGTTATCGACAAGGCACAAGGGAAGAAGATGCAGGAAGAAATCGAAAAAGCGAAAGCCGACGGCGACAGCGTCGGCGGCGTCACCGAAACCGCAATAATCGGACTGCCCGAAGGCGTCGGCGAGCCGTGGTTCGACAGCGTTGAAAGCATACTCTCGCACGCGCTGTTTTCAATCGGCGGGATTAAGGGTGTGGAATTCGGCAACGGCTTTGAAATGACAAAAATGAGAGGAAGCGCCGCAAACGACGCGTTCGCTTTGAAAAACGGAAAAGTCGTAACGATTACAAACAACAACGGCGGCGTAAACGGCGGCATCACCAACGGCATGCCCGTGATTTTCAAGTGTGCCGTAAAGCCCACGCCGTCCATTTACAAAACGCAAAAGACGGTCAATTTTTTGAAAAACGAAGAAACCGAAATCAATATTCGCGGCAGACACGATCCCGCGATAATAAGAAGGATTTGTCCCGTTATCGACGCGGTCGCCGCGCTTGCCGTCGCCGATCTTCTGCAACAAAAATACGGCGTGGACGTCATGACAAAAGGTATCGGGAAATGAAATACGGGCTTATCGGAAAACCGCTCGGGCACAGTTTCTCGCGCGAAATACACGCACTCATTGCGGACTACGATTATCGTCTTTTTGAAATCGACGAGGACGAGTTGCCGCGCTTTTTTCAAGAACGCGACTTTTCGGGCATAAACGTTACGATTCCTTACAAGCAGGCGGTGATTCCGTTTCTGGACGAAATATCCGACGAGGCGAAAAAAATCGGCGCGGTGAACACGATTGTCAAAAAGGAAGGGAAACTTTTCGGATTCAACACCGACTTTTTCGGTATGCGCGCGCTCATCAAAAGCGCGGGGCTTGACCTTGAAAACAAAACCGTTCTGATACTCGGCACGGGCGGCACGTCGAAAACCGCCGTTGAGGTTTCAAAAAGCCTTGGCGCGAAAAAAATCGTGAAAGTGTCAAGAAAAAAGTCTTCGGACACGGTGACATACGACGAAGCGTACGAAAAGTATTCGGGTGCGGACGTCATCATAAATACGACGCCTGTCGGAATGTTTCCAAATGCCGACAAAACGCCCGTCGACGTTAAAAAATTCAAAAATTTGCAGGGTGTTATCGACGCGGTTTACAACCCCCTTCGCACAAATTTCGTGCTTAACGCCGAAAGTATCGGCGCGAAAGGGCGCGGCGGACTGTATATGCTTGTGGCGCAGGCGGTTTATGCGTCGGCGTTGTTTTTGGATAAACCCGCAGATGAGAGCGTCATCGACAAAACGTACGCCCGCATACTGAAAGAAAAGCGCAATATCGTGCTTTGCGGTATGCCGTCTTCTGGGAAAACGACCGTCGGTAAAGAAATTGCAAAAGTTTTTGGCAAAAAGTTTATTGACACCGACGACGTCGTGGTTGAAAAACGGAATGAATCCATAAGCGATATTTTTGAAAAGTACGGCGAAGGGGAATTTCGGAAGGAAGAACGGCTTGCAATCGAGGAATTGTCAAAAGAGAACGGGCTTGTCATCGCAACGGGCGGCGGCGCGGTGCTGGACGAAAACAACGTTCGCGCGCTCAGACGAAACGGCGTAATTCTGTTTCTGGACAGAAGCCTTGAAAACCTTGTCGCAACTGCCGACAGACCATTGTCGTCAGACACCGAAAAACTCAAAAATCTTTTTGAAAAAAGATACGACGTTTATAAGTCGTGCGCGGACGCGGTAATCCCCGCAGACGGCGAAATCGCCGACGTCGTCGAAAAAATAAAAGGAGTTTTATTATGAAATTTCTTATTCTGAACGGACCGAATATCAATATGCTGGGCATAAGAGAGCCTGAAATTTACGGAGAAGAAACGTACGATGCTCTTGTCGAAAAGGTCAAAGAGCACGCGGAAGAAATCGGCGTGGAGGTCGAGTTTTTCCAGTCGAACCACGAAGGCGCGCTCATCGACGCAATCCAGCGCGCGTACTTTTCGCACGTTGACGGCATCGTGTTCAATCCCGCGGGATATACGCATACGAGCATTGCGCTTGCCGACGCCGTGAAAGCCGTGTCGATACCCACCGTCGAGGTGCATATTTCGTACGTCAGCGAAAGGGAAACGTACAGACAGATAAGTTTCGTCCGCGCGGTCGCAATCGACACCGTCGAAGGGCAAGGGCTTAACGGATACCTTATCGCGATGGACGCGCTCAAAAATCATCTTATAAATAATGAAGGTTAAAATTCTGCCGTCAAAAACGTCGGGCGAAGTTTCGGCGCCGCCGTCAAAAAGTTTTGCTCACCGATATCTTATCGGCAGCGTTTTGTCGCGCGGAAAGTGCGTGATAAAAAACGTTGCGGACAGCGACGATATTTCGGCAACGCTTTCGTGCATCGAACAACTTGGCGGAAGCGTAACGAAAGACGGAAATATCGTGACCGTTATTCCGACAAACGAAAAGCAAATCGAAAACGCGGTTTTCGACTGCAAAGAAAGCGGCAGCACGCTGAGGTTTTTTATCCCCGTCGTGCTTGCGACAGGCGTGAAAAACTGCACGTTTTTAGGGAGCGAAAGACTGCTTGCGCGCGGGATAAAGGAATACGAAAAACTTTTTGAAAACAGCGACGTAAAAATAAATTCCGACGAAAAATCAATCGAAATAAGCGGGACACTCTCGGCGGGGAATTACGAAATAAGCGGCGAGGTCAGCAGTCAATATACAACCGGAATGTTGTTTGCATTGTCGAGGCTTTCAGGCAAAAGCACGCTTAAAATCACGGGAAATGCCGAAAGCCGCGCTTACGTCGATATGACGATAAAAGTTTTGAAAGACTTTGGCGCGGATATTACGGAAACCGAAAAAAACTTTTTTGAAATAAACGGAAAAGGACGGCTTTCGCCCGGCGAATTTACAGTTGAGGGCGACTGGTCGAACGCCGCGTTTTTAATTGCGCTTTCCCGCCTTTTGGGGACAATAAGCGTTTCGGGGCTCAACGAAAACAGCGTGCAGGGCGACAGATTTTCAAGCGTCGCATTTGACGCGCTGGACGGCGAAAACGCCGAAATCGACCTTAAAGACTGTCCCGACCTTGCGCCGATACTTTTTGCGTACGCCGCATATAAAAACGGCGGAAGGTTCATAAACACAAGGCGGTTAAGGGTAAAAGAAAGCGACCGCGCAAACGTTATGGCGGAAGAACTGAAAAATTCGGCGCAAATGTTAAAGTGTACGAAAACAGCGTTGAAATTGAAAAAACGCAACTTAAACCGCCGATTGTGCCGCTTTGCGGACACAACGACCACCGCATCGTAATGGCGCTTTCGGTGCTTGCGGCAGTGTTTGGCGCGGAAATCGACGGGGCGGAGGCAGTAAACAAAAGTTATCCCGATTTCTTCCGCGTCATAAAAAAAGCAGGAGTAAACGTATATGAAATTCGATAAAAACACAAAAATCCTGATCGTAGGGCTTGGACTTATCGGCGGCAGTTACGCAAAGGCGTTGTCGGACGAAGGATACTTTGTCGGCGCAATCGACAAAAAGAAAAGTTCGGTCGAGTACGCGTTGAAAAACGGGCTTATACAGGTTGGCGAGACAAGCGTGAAACGATTTCGTAAAGGACTTTGACCTTATCGTTTTTGCGCTGTATCCGCATGATTTCATAAACTGGATTAAGGAATATCAATCATCGATAAAGTCGGGCGCGCTTATCACCGACGTTACCGGTGTGAAGTCGTTCGTCGTCGAAAACGTGCAGAAAATTCTTCGTGGCGACTTGGAATTCGTGGGGGCGCATCCGATGGCAGGCAAAGAAGTCAGCGGCGTCGAAAACGCCGATCCGAAAATCTTCGTCGGGGCAAATTACATCGTGACGCCCACGAAAAAGAATACCGACGAAAACGTGCAGGCGGTGAAAGACCTCGGCCGCGCGCTCGGTTTTGAAAGGATATCGTCGCTTTCGCCCGAAGAGCACGACGAAACGGTGGGGTTTTTGTCGCATCTGACGCATTGCATCGCCGTATCGCTGATGGTATCCAAAAAGTCGCACCATCTTGCCGAATACACGGGCGATTCCTTCCGCGACCTTACCCGCATCGCAAAAATCAACGACGAAATGTGGAGCGAACTTTTCCTTGCAAACAAGGACGAACTCTTAAAACAAATGGACCTGTTTGAAGAAAAATTCAACCAACTGAAAGAAGATATTAAAAACGATAATCGTGAAAAAATAAGAGAAACGCTGCGCGAATCCACGGCGCGCCGCAAAGTGTTTGACAAAGACGCAAAGGAGACAAGATAAATGAATCTCGAATTCAAAAGAAAACTGCCGACGTTGCAGGAAATCAAGGCGATGTATCCGCTTAACGACGCGCTTGCGGCACACAAAAAAGATACCGACGCTACACTCAAAAACATTTTTTCGGGGAAGGATAACCGCCTGCTTTTGGTAATCGGGCCGTGTTCCGCCGACAGAGAGGACGCCGTTCTCGACTATATTTCAAGGCTCAGGCGCGTGCAGGAAAAGGTCGCCGACAAAATCGTCATCGTGCCGCGCATTTATACCAACAAACCGCGCACGACCGGCGACGGCTACAAGGGAATGCTGCACCAGCCCGATCCCAACGCCGACGAAAATATGCTGAAAGGGCTGATCGCCATAAGGAAATTGCACATAAAAGCGCTTAACGAAACGGGATTTTCCTGTGCGGACGAAATGCTTTATCCCGAAAACCATCTGTATCTGTCCGACGTATTGTCGTACGTTGCGGTCGGCGCAAGGTCGGTTGAAAACCAATTCCACAGGCTCACGGCAAGCGGGCTCGATATTCCCGTCGGTATGAAAAACCCGACAAGCGGTGATTTGTCCGTCATGATGAATTCGATACGCGCGGCGCAGCACCCGCATACATTCGTGTATTCGGGGTGGGAAGTGAACAGCGCGGGAAATGCGCTCGCGCACGCGATTCTGCGCGGTTCGGTGGATAAAAACGGACAGGCAATCCCGAATTACCATTACGAAGATCTTATCAAACTTTGCGATCTGTATGCGAAAAGCGGACTTGAAAACCCCGCCGTCATCGTCGATACCAACCACTCGAATTCGGCAAAAAAATTCGACGAGCAACCGCGCATCGCAAAAGAAGTGTTGCACAGCACGCGTTATTCCAAAGGTATCGGGGAAATGGTGAAAGGGCTGATGATCGAATCGTATATCGAGGACGGCTCGCAACCGTCGGACGGCAAAATTTACGGGAAATCCATCACCGACGCATGCCTCGGGTGGGATAAAACCGAAAGGCTCATTTACGATATTGCGGATTTAAGATAAAAAAAGTAACTATAAAGTCATTATTCTTTAAAAAAAACGAAAAATAAAAGCGCGGACAAAACGTCCGCGCTTTGTATTATACAACCGTATTAAAAGAATCTTGCGACAAGGTCTTTGGAGTATTGCACCGTTTCTTCCATATCGCCGAAGCTCATGATTTCGCCGGCGTAATATGTATTGAGCTGACCTTGCATACTTTCGACTTTTTCGTACCAGCCGTCGGCGTAGTCTTTCTCAAACACGTGGGGGAAGTAATACCACTTTCTCTCATAGACGCATTTGTCGATGTCGATGCCGCAAAGTTTCATATCGTCCCAAGCCATCTTTCGCTTCTTCGTAGGTTTTGAGTTCCTTACCCTTGTAGTTGCGCAGGACGTAAGTTGTAAGAACCTGATTGGGTTCATTCTTCCATCTGTGATAGAACACCATAAGGTGGCCGAGTCTTTCGGGAACCATGTTGTCGAAGAGATAGCCCGACATATCGGGATAATAAGTGCCTTTCTTGCAGGTGATTGCGGTGACGTCGTAGCGTTCGTAATCGATTTTCGAGAAGAGCGCTTTTTCCTGTTCGGTCGCGTCGAAGTAGGAAGGCAGATGTTGCAGGGGAGAGGTAACGATGATTTTGTCGTATTCTTCCATTTTGTCGCCGATATAAACCTGAACTTTGCCGTTTTCACGCGTAACTTTCGTGATGTTGACGTTGAGGCGGGCAGGGTGTTGAAGTTTCTCGTTGACCGCTTCGTAAATGCTTTGCGTGCCGTCTTGCCACGTCCACAAATCTTTGTTTACGAAGTACATTGCGGTTGCGAAGTCAAGGTATTTCAAGACGTATGCCGCGGGGATTTCGTCAAAGAAGCCGTATCCGAACGCGGTGTAAGGCCCGATCCAGATTTCCTGTGCAAGTTCAACCTTGTTGAGTTTGCAGAAATCCTTGAAATTCATGCACAAATCTTTGAGGTTGGGGTTTTCGCCGACAACGTGTTCGCCGGTGACCGGATCGTACCCGTCGTATTTACCCTCGGAAATTCCCTTGTGACCGGTGTATTGATATCCCTTGTATTTGGTCGCAAGAAGCGTGCCGAGTTTTTTGACCTGTGATTTCATCTTCAAAAGATGCGGGATAAGCAGGGGGTTTTTCTTCGGATTGAACGGATCGTACGGTTTGCCGTTCATTTTGCGATACGCACGTTCGAGTTTCGGTCCGTTGTGATCGACGCCGCCGAATAATTCAAGCTCATGCACGGCGTAATACGTCGGGCAACCCATAATCGCACCCATTTCAAATCGCTTTCCGTCATGATACGGAGAGTGGCATTTTCCGCCGACGTGGTCTTCTTTTTCAAGAATCGAATAATCGGTATAGCCGTTCTTTTCAAGATGGACTGCCGCGCTTAATCCCGCGGGACCGGCGCCGATGATACAAATCTTTTCATTCTTTGCCATAATAATCTCCTTGAACTGAGTAGGTCTTGCGACCTACAAATTATTTTTATTACAAAATAATTATATCATCTATTTTTTCATTGTAAATACTTTTGTGAAAATTTTGACGAAAAAAATCAAAAATTTGCGTTTAAGTATTCACAACGTAATTTCGGCGTGGTATAATGAGATTGATTTAAGAGGTGAAAAAATGAAATTTACGTCTTTTGTTCAACTTTGCACAGCGGCGCGACGAATTATCCCGACAACGTTGCGCTCTTGTACGACGAGGGCGGAACGACGGTCAAAAAAACGTACGCGCAGTTATACGCCGACGTCAAAGATCGCGTCCGTGCGCTTGAAAGTATGAAAGAAACCTGCGTGGGTATTCTCGAAGCGCCGTCGGAAAAATGGATTGTCGATATGTTCGCGTGCGTGATTGCCGGAAAGCAAACGGTGCTACTCGACGCGATGTCGGACGCCGCGACGCTCCAAAAATGCGTTCTTGCAACCGACGTCGAAACTATTCTCACCGACAACCTGACCGCGCCGTATGCGACCGCGTTGACGTTTTGCCCGCATACGCTGAACAGGACGGACGGAGAAGGCAATATATTGTTTTTCACGTCGGGCACGACCGAGTCTTCAAAAGCGGTGGTGCTGACCTCGAAATCCCTTTGCGCCAGCGCCTGGAACGGACAGGAAAGATGCCCGTGCAACGAAAACGACAATCTGCTTTGCATCCTTCCGCTCACTCACGTGTTCGGGTTCGTATGTTCGATGCTGTGGCCGTTGTCGCAGGGCGCGTGCGTGTCGTTGACAAGGGGGCTTCGTTATCTCCCGTTCGACGCGAAATATTTCAATCCGACGATTATATCCGTCGTGCCGTCCGCGTTGAAATTCCTTTTGAACTTCAATGCTCTTAACGATAATTTGCGTATGGTTCTTGTCGGCGCGGGCCCCGCAAGCGAGCAGGTGCTGGACGCCGTGAAAGCAAAGGGCGTCGAAATCCGCTTTGGCTACGGGCTGACCGAAACGTCAAGCGGCGTTGCCATAAGCACGGGTGAAAATCCGTTTGCGATGACGCCGTGTCCCGACGACGAAATCACGCTTTCGGGCGACGGCGAAATATTGATAAAATGCCCCGAATGTATTATGAAAGGGTATTACAAAAACAAAACCGCAACCGACGAAGTGCTGATAAACGGCGTGTTCCATACGGGCGATCTCGGCAAATTCGACAAAGACGGCAACCTTTATATCACGGGCAGGAAAAAAGATATCCTCGTCCTTGAAAACGGCACGAAAATTTATCTTGCCGAGTGGGAGACGGAACTTCAAAAAGCCTTGAATATCGACGATATCGCGCTCGCGCAAAAAGACGGCGTCGTGACGTTGTTCGTCGGCGACAAGGACGGCAATATCGACAAGGACGACGTGAAAAACAAAGTAAACGAATTCAACAAAACAAAATCTTTCGACCGACAAATCGGGGACGTCAGGATTATGCCGCACGCCCTTGAAAGGACGGCGACGGGCAAAATAAAACGCTGGGCTTTATAACGACTATTCTGCGCAAAGGAGTATAAAAATGCAAGTAACAAAACAAGAAATTCAGGACAACCTTACGAAACTGGTGAAACAATACGTTCCTTCTCTTCAAAACGAAGAAATCACGCGCGAAACCCCCATCAATTCAAAGGGGTACGAATCGCTCAATTACATATATATCGTATGCACGCTTGAAAGCGACTACAACGTTAAAATTCCCGATAAGGTGTGGATGAAACTACGCAGCGTCGGCGAAGTCGTGGACGTAGTTTACGATATGGCAACGAAAAAATAATTTTGCGATTTTTCGCAAAACAGCCGCTTAATCATATCAAAAATATGGATAAAGTTAATGATTTAATATATACAGTCCATAAGAAGATGCTTGCCGACGACGTTACGATGTTTCGGAAATTGCGCCCGTCGGTGCTTTTACGGCTCATTCAGGAAATATCCATCGCACACACCGAAGCACTTGGCGCAGGCAGGGCGAAAACGCTTGACAAAGGCGTTTTGTGGGTTGTCGCAAGAATGAAAATCGAAATAAACAGACTACCTTCTTACGACGAAACCGTTACCCTTGAAAGCTTTGCGGGCAAAACCTTGCGCGTGCTTTTCCCGCGGTATTACGAGATGCTGGACGAAAGCGGAAATTCGCTTGTCAAGGCAAGCGCGGTATGGCTCCTGATGGACGAAAAAACAAGGCATATGGCGTTCCCCGAAGAGTACGGCGTGGAGATCCCGTCCCTTGAAAAAGATATCGGGATTGCTCTTCCGTGCGGCGTTTCGCCGGGTACTCAGAAAAACAAGAAATTTCGTGGCGTCATACAGCAGGGTTGACATCAACGGGCATATGAACAACAGCAAATACGTCGACGAAGCCGAAGACCTGCTTGGCGCGGAATACCTTGAAACTCACGAAATGAAGTCGCTTGAAATCGAGTTCAAGTCCGAGATAAAATACGGCGCGCACGTTCGTTTGGAATACACGATAAACGGGGACGAACTTACCATGGCGGGATACGTGAGAAAACGCCCGTGTTTTGCGCTCACGGCAAAGTTTGCGCGCACGGAAAAGAAGTAAAAATAATTTTGTGATTTTCGAGTACGCGATATTAAAAATGTTTGACGATACCGCGCGATTATGATAAAATGCAGGCAAATAAGGGAGTAATCGGCACCCTTCACCCGGGTGTAATAAAACCGCTAACACGAGCGCAAACTCCGGTTTTATTTGAAATGATGAGACTTATCCGTAAGGATAGGTCTTTTTTTTTATTTTCCGAAAGCCGGAACAAAACGATACCGACCTTACGAACAAAACGTTACAAACAAAATTTTTAACGATAGATACAGGAGTTTTTATGAAACACTATCTTGAAAACATCGACGAAGTTTGTCGGGACGTGAAAACGGGCGTCGACGGCATAACTTCGCAAGAGGCGGAATCTCGCCTTGAATCAAACGGCAAAAACAAACTTGCAGAGGGTAAAAAGAGCCGATTATTCTGCGTTTGTTGAAGCAGTTTATCGAGCCGATGACGCTGATACTCATCGTCGCCGCGATAATTTCGGGTATTCTGACTGCGGTCAACAATTCTTCCGGCGGCAAAAAAGAGTTCCGTCCGACGTCATCATAATAATGGCGGTCGTCATCATCAACGCGGTTCTCGGCGTCGTGCAGGAGAGCAAGGCGGAAAAAGCCATCGACGCGTTGCAAAAAATAGCCGCCGCCACGTCAAAGGTCATAAGGGACGGAAAACTCGTCGTCGTAAAAAGCGAAGATCTGGTCGTGGGCGACGTTATCGTCCTTGAAGCGGGCGACGCGGTTCCGGCAGACGCGCGAATTATCGAGTGCGCGAGTATGAAAGCCGAAGAAGCCGCGCTCACCGGCGAGTCCGTTCCCGTGCTTAAAACGTCGGACGCCATAAGCGCACAAAGCGGGGAAGTACCTCTCGGCGACAGAAAAAATATGGTATTTATGGGTAGCACCGTCGTTTACGGCAGAGGCAAGGCGGTTGTCGTCGCAACGGGTATAAACACCGAAATGGGCAAAATCGCGACCGCGCTCACTCAGGCAAAGGAAAGCAAAACGCCCCTTCAACAAAAACTTTCGCAACTCAGCAAGGTGCTTACGTATCTCGTAATCGGCATTTGCGCGGTGATTTGCGGTCAGTATGATTCGCGCCGCCGCCACAGGAACGCTTAAAGCGAACACTGCCGCGACGATACTCGACACGTTTATGGTTGCGGTATCGCTTGCCGTTGCGGCAATTCCGGAAGGTCTTGCGACGGTTGTAACGATCGTGCTTTCAATCGGCGTGACCAACATGTCAAAGCGCAACGCGATAATAAGAAAACTCACTGCCGTCGAAACGCTCGGCTGCACGCAAATCATCTGCACGGACAAAACGGGCACGCTTACTCAAAACAAAATGACGGTTGTCGACCATTACGGCAGCGACGAAAATCTGCTTGCAAACGCAATGTCGCTTTGTTCTGACGCCGAGTTCGATAAGGACAAAGGAGAGGCAGTCGGAGAACCTACCGAGTGCGCGCTTGTCAATTACGCGGCGATGCTCGGACTCGATAAAAACAATCAAAAAGAGATTTATCCCCGCATAGGCGAAATACCGTTCGATTCCATGCGTAAGATGATGACCACCGTACATAAGGACGAAAACGGCAATATTTTGCAATTCACGAAAGGCGCACCCGACGAAATTGTCAAACGCTGTTCGTTTTATCTCAAAGACGGGAAAGCGGTTAAAATGGACGAAGGGAAACGCAATGAAATTCTTGCCGCAAACAAAGAGATGGCGGACAGGGCGCTTCGCGTGCTTGCAGTCGCTCAAAAACGTCTTGATTTTGAAAAAAGCGAATATACCACCGAAAACGACGAAAAAGATATGTGTTTCGTGGGGCTTGTGGGTATGATAGATCCCGTTCGTCCCGAGGTCAAGCCTGCAATCGACGAGTGTAAAAAAGCGGGTATTCGTCCCGTTATGATCACGGGCGACCATAGGGATACCGCGGTTGCCATTGCAATGCAACTTGGGATTATCTCCGATCCGTCGCAGGCAATCACGGGCGCGGACCTTGACAAAATCAGCGACGAAGATTTCGCAAACGACGTGGAAAAATATTCGGTTTACGCCCGCGTGCAACCCGAACACAAAACAAGAATCGTCAACGCCTGGCGCGCAAAAGGATACATAACCGCAATGACCGGCGACGGCGTCAACGACGCTCCGTCAATCAAAAACGCCGACATCGGTGTGGGTATGGGCATCACAGGCACCGACGTCACAAAGAACGTCGCGGATATGATACTCACCGACGACAATTCGCGACAATCGTTTCGGCAGTGGGCGAGGGAAGACGTATTTATGACAATATCCGCAAATCCATTCAGTTCTTGCTGGCGTCCAATCTTTCGGAAGTGCTGTCCATTTTCATCGCGACGCTTGCCGGGTTCACCATATTTAAGCCCGCGCATTTGCTTTGGATAAATCTCATTACGGATTGCTTCCGGCTCTTTCGCTCGGTATGGAATCCGCAGAAAGCGACGTTATGAGCCGTCCGCCCAGAAACAGCAAAGACGGCGTCTTCGCAAACGGTATGGGCTTTGCAATCGGATATCAGGGCATACTTATCACCCTGATTACAATCGCGTCCTATTTCATCGGCGCGGAGGCCCTTGCGAAAATGCACCACGCGGAAGCAATCGCAAACGGCGCGTACAGCGCGGAAATGCTCGGCTCTTCAATGGCGTTTCTGACGCTTTCGATGGCGGAAATCTTCCATGCGTTTAATATGCGCTCTTTGCACGGCTCGGTTTTCAAAATCAAAAAGCGCAACTGGTGGCTCTGGGGAGCGGGCATACTCTCGTTGCTGCTCACAACCCTCGTCGTTGAGGTCAGACCGCTTGCGGACGCCTTCGACCTTGCAAAACTCGACGGGACGGAATACGCCATTGCCATCGCGCTCGCATTTTCCATTATTCCGATGGTAGAGTTGGTTAAGGCAATCGCACGCGCCGTCCGCAAAAAGAAAGGGATTGTCCTTGCCGCGTAATCGACAGCCAAAAACAGAATAATATCCAAAGTCGTTCCGGAAAAAATAATATTTGTGTCAAAAGTTGTGTCGAAGGTGATTTTGGGTGACAAAAGAAGAAGTCCGATGAGCCTGTAACCCGGTGTTCATCGGACTTTTTCGTTGGTCAGAAGCCCGTGACACAAGTTGGATAATCATTTAATCGTGCTTGCACTTCGAGTTTTTTTGTCTTTCGGCGTGACGATTCAGCACAGAGAAAAGCCTATATCAATGGCAAAATTATTGCTTGTTTGATATAGGCTGTTTTATTGTAAACGCAATTATTTGCGCTGTTCGTTGACATAGTCATCTTGTGATTTGAAGTGATAAGTTTTTTGAGTTTTCTCGGCACTGCGCCGTCTGCACAAAACATTTTCATTCACTTGTTCAAATGCAGTTGACAAAACGACGTAAAAATAGTATATTTACGTTTGTTATCCGCCTTGGGGGTGTAGCTCAACTGGTAGAGCGCTTGAATGGCATTCAAGAGGTAAGGGGTTCGACCCCCCTCATCTCCACCACTTACAACAAAAACGAACCCGATCACTGTCGGGTTCTTTCTTTTCGGGGGCTCTGCGCGGCGATGCCGTGCCACCTGCGGTGTGAACCCCTGCGGGCTGGCGCTGCGTTTATGCGAGTAAACTCGCTCACTTCGCTATTACGCAAACGTTGTTTGCTACGCACCCCCTCATCTCCACCACAGCTGAAAAAAAACGAACCCGATCACTGTCGGGTTCTTTTTTTGTTTTATTTCAGGAACAGGGTGCGATTGTCGAAAGAGAGAGGGAAGGTAAAACATCAAAGAGGTTTTGTCCTTTTTGGAAAAACTATTGCAATAGTTCGTTGCTGTTTTTGTTTGTCACTTTCTGCCACGTAATATGCAGCCGCATATTTTCCTATTCTGTTTGTCTTGTTTGGTTGAATTAAAAGAGATTAAGTTGAATCGCCTTTTTATTTTAAAGTATAATTTGCCAAATAAGTACGCGAATAAAAATTTACATTTAGAAGATAATTTGGTAAAATTACATACAAAGAAACAGCTGAGGTGATTTATGAAAAAAAGTCAACTGCAAAAATATGCGAAACTTATCGCAAGAAAGGGCGTCAACGTGCAAAAAGGACAAGACGTCCGCGTGAGAGCGTGTCCCGACCAACTTGACTTTGTGAGAATGGTTGTGGAAGAATGTTATAAGGCGGGCGCGGGCAAGGTCACCGTCGAATGGGAATACAATCCCGTGACGAAAGCGACCTATAAATACTGCAAACTCGACGTGTTGTCCCGCACCGAAAAATGGGAAGAAGAGAAGTATAAACACTTTGTCGAAACCCGTCCCGCACGGATATTTATAGAGTCCGACGATCCCGACGCGTTGAAGGGCGTAAATCAGGAAAAAGTCGCGAAAGCGCAGCAGGCAAGGGCAATGGCGTTCAAACCGTACCGCGACCAACTTGACAACCATTATCAGTGGTGCATAGCGGCGGTGCCGGGCGTCGAATGGGCAAAAAAGGTGTTCCCCGGTGACACGAAAAACAAGGCTGTCGAAAAGTTGTGGCAGGCGATTTTGTTCACGTCCCGCGCCGACGGAGAAATCCCGTGGAAGCGTGGAATGAGCACAACAAGGACATTAAGGAACGCTGCAACTACTTAAACTCCCTGAAAATAAAAGAACTGAAATATAAATCGTCAAACGGCACCGATTTCAGAGTGGGGCTTATCGACGGCTGCAATTTCCTTGGCGGCAAAGAAGACACGCTTGAAGGAATCGAATACAACCCGAATATTCCAAGCGAGGAAGTGTTCACGTCGCCCATGCGCGGCAACGCCGACGGAAAAGTCGTCGCAACAAGACCGCTGTCTTATCGCGGGGAGCTTATCGAGAATTTCAGCGTGACTTTCAAGGACGGAAAAGTCGTTGACGTCAGTGCGGAAAAGAACGAAGAATTGTTGCGCTCCATGATTTCGATGGACGAAGGCGCGGCATATCTCGGCGAATGCGCGCTCGTGCCTTACGACTCTCCCATCAGAAACTCGGGCATCACTTTTTACAACACGCTGTTCGACGAAAACGCATGCTGCCATCTTGCGCTCGGCAGAGGCTTTAACGAATGTCTGGAAGGATACGCAAATCTTTCGTTTGACGAATGCAAGGAAAAGGGCATAAACGACTCGCTCATTCACGTCGACTTTATGATCGGCAGCGAAGATCTGGAAATCGAGGCGGTCACCCGCGACGGAAAAACCGTAAAAATCTTTGAAAAAGGGAACTGGGCGTTTTAGTAGTTATATTTTGACTTCGTCAAAGTTAAGGTCGTTTTTGTAATAAGATATGCAAATAAAAACAAATAAAATTGACACGTAAAGGCGAAAGTGATATTATTTTCATATTCCAGGGAGATATTTGTACAATGACGCTTGACGAAGTACACGTTAATCAAAGCGCGGTAATAACGAAAGTCGGGGGCGAAGGCGTTTTGCGCGGTCGTCTTCTTGACATGGGGCTTATCCCGAAAACCGCCGTTACGGTGATAAAATATGCGCCGATGGGCGATCCTATCGAGATTCGCCTGCGCGGATACGAACTGACAATCCGCAAAGACGACGCGAAAATGATTGAGGTAAACGCCTTATGAAATTCGCGCTTGTCGGCAATCAGAATTGCGGAAAAACCACGTTGTTCAATCAACTGACGGGGTCGAATCAGCACGTCGGCAATTTCCCGGGGGTTACGGTCGATTCAAAGTCGGGCGTTGTGAAAAAGCACGACGACTGCGTTATCGTCGATCTTCCGGGCATTTATTCGTTGCGCCCGTACACGACGGAAGAAATCGTCACGCGCGACTTTATTCTGAACGAAAAACCCGACGGCATAATAAACATTGTCGACGCCACCACGATCGAGCGAAATCTTTATCTCACGACGCAACTTATGACAATGGATATTCCTATGGTCATTGCGTTGAATATGATGGACGAAGTGCGCGGAAACGGCGGCACCGTCGATATTCAGAAAATGTCGGATATGATGGGCTGTCCCGTCGTGCCGATATCCGCCGCGAAAAACGAGGGCGTTGACGAACTTATCGACGTCGTTATCAAAACCGCCAAAGAACAAATTAAACCCAAAGTAAAGATATTTGCGAAAGCGACAGTCCCGTGCACAGATGCCTGCACTCGGCAATCCACCTTATCGAAGACCACGCGAAAAGCGCGGGCATTTCGGGAAGATTTGCCGCGATGAACCTTATCACGACGGGTGGCGACTTCGACAAACGTCTGAACCTTGACGAAAACGAAAAGGAACTTCTGGAACACAGCGTCGTCGAGATGGAAAACGACACCGGGCTTGACCGCGACGCGGCGATGGCGTCGATGACGTACGACTTCATCGAAAAGGTCTCGCGTGAATGCGTCGTGAAACCGCACGAGTCGAAAGAACGCCTGAAAAGCGAAAAAATCGACAAAGTACTGACGAATAAATACGGTGCGATACCGCTGTTTATCCTTATTATGGCGGCGATTTACCTGCTCACGTTTCAGGTTATCGGCAAATATATCGGGCTCGGCATCGAGATGGGCATCGACGCGCTGGACAAAGTGGTCGTAAAAGGGCTCACGAAATTCGGCACGAATCCTGCAATTATCGACTTTCTGGACAAAGGTTTGTTCGGCGGGCTTGGCGCGGTCGTATCGCTTTTGCCGTACATAGTCGTTATGTTTATGTTCCTGTCGCTCCTTGAAGACAGCGGATATATGGCGCGCGTTGCGTTTATTATGGATAAACCGCTCAGAAAACTGGGCTTATCGGGGCGCAGTTTCGTGCCTATCATCGTCGGATTCGGCTGTTCCGTCCCCGCGATTATGAGCACCCGTACCCTTGCGTCCGAGCGCGACAGAAAAATGACGATCGGACTTATTCCGTTCATCAGTTGTTCGGCAAAGGCGGTCGTGTATTACGCGGTCGTAAATTGCGGCGTGTTCAAGTGGTGGCAGCAGTCGCTGATTATCGTCGGGCTGTACGTTCTCGGCATCGTTTTGGGGATTCTGACGGCGTTTGTGTCCGGGAAACTTATTTTCAAGGGAAAGCCCGTACCGTTCGTAATGGAACTTCCGAATTATCGTCTGCCGTCCGCAAAAAGCGTGCTTCTTCTTATGTGGGAGAAGTCGAAAGACTTTCTGACGCGCGCGTTTACGGTCATCTTCCTTGCCACGCTTGTCGTATGGTTTTTGCAGGCGTACAACAGCCGCATTATTTCATTACCGACGGCGTTGAGGACAACGTGAGTCTGCTTGAACATATCGGCAATTTCCTTGCGCCGGTGTTTAAGCCGCTTGGTATGAACGACGGTAAAATCGTTTCCGCGCTCATTGCGGGATTTACGGCAAAAGAAGCGGTCGTAAGCACGATCGAGATGCTTGCGGGAAGCGGCGGAATGACGGCGTTGTTCACTTCGGTACCGGCGTTTTTGTCATTTTTGACGTTCGTTCTGTTGTATACGCCGTGCGTCGCGACCGTCGCAACGATGCGAAAAGAGTTGGGCTCCGTATGGAAAACCGCCGTTGTCGTCGTTTATCAGTGCGCGCTTGCGTGGGTTTGCTCGTGCATAGTTTATCAGATCGCGGCGGCTTGCTGATATGAAAACGATTGATATAATTTTAATAGTCGCGCTTTCGTTGTGGGTTGTGTTTTCGATTGCGTACGTCGTCGTAAACCGTAAAAAAGGAAAGACGTCGTGCGGCTCAAAAATTTATTGCAACGGCGATTGCGAGGCTTGCAACAAAAAGAAAAAAGAAAAATAGTAACGAATTTTCAAGGTTTCCGCGGTTTTTCCAAGGAAACTTTTTGTTTTTTATCGTTTTTTACATTTGTTTAGTAAAATTAACGATTAAATTATACAAAAAAGCAATTTTTGTAACGAAATTTTATTACATTGAATTTTTTTATTGTAAAAAAACAGTTTATACGTTTGACAAATTTTTTTTAACTTATTAAAATTGTTGTTGAATTATGAATAAACGTAATTACAACAAAGAAATGCAGGACGAGATTTCGTCGATAGGCTGTCGGAAACCGTCGATGCTGTTGCAGTGCTGTTGCGCGCCGTGCGCGACCGCCGTCATAAATCGTCTGAAAGATTTTGACGTTACTTTGTTTTATTACAATCCCAACACGTTTCCGGAAAGCGAATATCAGAAACGTCTTGAAACGCTGAAAGAGTACGTCGATAAGGCGGAACTCGGGCTTAATATCGTTGAAATCGGTTATCGCGACGAGGATTACCTTGCGGCGGTCTCGGGCTTTTCCGACACGACGGAAGGCGGCCCGCGCTGCGCCGTCTGCATAAGAACAAGGTTGACGAAAACCGCCGAATACGCAAAAGAACACGGCTTTGAATACTTTGCGTCCACGCTTTCCGTAAGTCCGATGAAAAATGCCGTCGTCATCAACGACATCGGCGAGGAACTTGCGAAAACGTACGGTGTGAAATATCTCGTCAACGACTTCAAAAAAGAAAACGGATTTCAGGAATCCGTGAATATATCAAAAGAATTCGGGCTTTACAGACAGGACTACTGCGGCTGCGAAGCGTCGAAAAACAGGAGAAATACTTAATTATGGGCAACTCGTTGAACACGAAAAAAATGATGGCAAACTCCCTGAAAGAACTTATTCAGGAAATGCCTTTCTCAAAAATCACAATCGACAAAATCGTCACAAACTGCGGCTATAACCGTCAGACCTTTTATTATCACTTCAAGGATATCAAGGAACTGTTCGAGTGGCTGTATAAGTTTGAAACGCAACAAGTCGTCGGCGACATAAGAAAACTTTCGACGTCCAACGCAATCGACGTTATCATGCGTTATCTTTACGACAACCGCGCGATGACGCTTTCGGCATTCAACAGTCTTGGGCGCGAATATATCGAAAAGTTTATTTACGAGTCGATTTACGACGCCGTGCACGATCAGGTTATCCAGAAATCCGTGTACGTCATCATCGACAATGAGGATATTGAATTTATCGCAAATTACTTCACGATTACTTACGTCGCGCTGATGGTGCAATGGTTGCAGCACGGCATGACCGAAGAAATCGACAGTTTCATAAAACGAATCGGACGTATGATGCAGGGCGCGGTTGACGCCGCGGTGCAAAAAATGCGTAAAGAATAAAAAATACAAATTAAAACCCGACGCGCCGCGTCGGGTTTTTTGTTTGCAAAAATTGTCGGAAAAATTATTCTTGTGTCAAAATAACAGTTTTTATGACAACAGGCTCGTTCGGAATATCGTCAAACCACGAGAAACTGTGAGTCGGGACTTTTGAAATGCTTTTCACGACCGCAAGACTTTCCTCGTCCGAAGTTTTCCCGAAAGCCGCATATTGTCCGTCCAGAAACGCGCAATCGGCAGAGCAGATGAAAAACTGACTGGACGCGCTGTCTTTGACGTTGGTGCGCGCCATCGAAATCACGCCTTCGCCGTGGTGCAGGTCGTTTTTCACGCCGTTTGACAAGAATTCGCCTTTTATCGTGTCCGCGCCGCCTTTTTCCTTAATCGCGCGACCGTCCGCGATGAAACCGCCGCCTTGAATCATAAAATCTTTTATCGTGCGGTGGAAACAAAGCCCGTCGAAGAAGTTTTCTTTGATGAGTTTTTTGAAGTTTTTGACCGTAATCGGCGCGACGTCTTCGTAAAGATCAAGGTTTATGTTTCTGCCGTCCGAAAGCTGAATCTGAATTTTTGACATAATACACCTCGTATGTTTTCTGTCGGAATTATACCATATTCAAACTATATTTTCAAGGCAATTAAAAAACTTATTGTATTTTTGCAACCTATATGATAAAATATAGTAAAAGGTGGGTTATGGCACACAAGAAAGAACAACCGAGAGAACTTACGAAAGAAGAAAAAGTCGCTGAAATATTAAAGCGCGCAAACGTATCGTACGACTTCAAAAAAGCGCAGGCAAACATTGCGCTCAACACCCGTTGCAAACGCTGCGGCAAGACTTTGTCGAGCCTTGAAAGGGTTGTTTTTGAAAACAAATGCCGCGACTGCATGGTGGAAGAAACAGAAAATCCCGCGATAAATTCGTCAGGAAATACATAATAATCGCTTTCTTGTTCATCGTTGCGCTTGTGTTCGGCGGGTATTGTGCAAACGCCGGTACGAAAGCGTGGCGTATCGTCGGCGTCATCGTTTCGGCGATGTTCACGGGCGTGAGCCTCGGATACGTTTTTTATACGAATATGGACAAAATGATGCCCGGCGCGCAACCCAAAGTTCAGGTGTGGCTCGTGTTCGGGCTGGCACTCGGAATTGCGGCGATAATTGCGTTTCTGACGTACTTTTCAAAAAGCTGGATATTGTACGTCGTGCTTATGCTACTGGTGCTGATTTACGTCGCGTACCTTGCCGTAAAGGAGTTCAATTCCTTAAAGGAAAAGGACAATCTTCTGGGCGTTTACGACAGAAAATCGCGCGACCACGAGTTTATCGACAGCATTACGGAATCCATCA
This sequence comes from Clostridiales bacterium, assembly GCA_022009995.1. Classification (GTDB taxonomy): domain Bacteria; phylum Bacillota; class Clostridia; order Christensenellales; family CAG-917; genus CAG-349. The sequence continues at coordinate 144,817 of CP091734.1, read as the reverse complement.
AAGAACGCACTTTACAGGACGAAAACGACAGTGTAAACGCCATTTCTGTCGAAAACACAGATTTTGTTCCTCCTGTCCCGCCTGAGACGGACGGCGAAATTGTCAAGGAAGAAATCATTGAGGTTTCCGACGAAAAAACAGAAACAGAAGAAGATATATCCGTGTCCGTAAAAACTACGGAGCAAGCTGAAATCAAGGACGACGATAACCTTTCGTCCGCCGCGGAGAAGTCCGACGACAGCGGCGATTTCAGCATCTGAAAATGAAATTATTCAAAAAACTTTTTATCAAAGATTATGAAAACACTTCCGATCAGGAAGTGCGTTTTCGTTACGGGATCGTCGCGGGGATTTTTGGGATTATTTCCAACGTTATATTATGCGTTTTCAAAATTCTCGTCGGCGTATTTTCTGGTTCCGTCGCAATCGTTGCCGACGCAATCAACAACCTGTCCGACGCGGCGTCATCCGTCGTTACCGTTTTCGGGTTCAAACTTTCCAACAGACCTGCCGACAGGGAACACCCGTTCGGACACGCAAGGTACGAATACATCGCGGCGTTTATCATTGCGTTTGCGGTCGTGCTTATCGGCGTGTTGCTGTTGAAGCAGAGCATTGAAAAAATCATCACGCCCGAAAGCGTCAATATTTCGGCGTACACCTACGTCGTGCTTGCCGTTTCGATAGTCTTGAAGATTTTGCAGGGGCTGATTTACAGAAACTTCGGCAAACAATCAATTCCGAGGCGTTGAAGGCGTCTGCCGCAGACAGCAGAAACGACGTGTTTACGACGATTGCCGTCCTGATTTCGACGATTGTCATCGACGTTACGGGCGTAAATATCGATGGATACGCGGGGCTTGTCGTGTCGGTTGTCATTATTATTTTCAGCATAAAACTTCTGAAAGAAACGATAAATCCGCTTCTCGGCACCGTGCCCGACAAGGAGCTTGTCGCGAAAATCTCCGAAAAACTCAGGCAGTACGACGAGGTTCTGGGTTTCCACGACCTTATGATTCACAGTTACGGCCCGGCGATAACTTATGCGTCGGTTCACGTCGAGGTTGACGGCAGCAAAAACTTTATCGAAACTCACGACCAGATCGACAATATCGAAAGGGATTTTATGCGGGATATGAACGTGCATCTCGTCATACATATGGACCCGATTGCGGTGGGCGATCCCGAAACCGATCTTTTGAAAAAGGAAGTACAGGACGTCGTCCGCTCGATGAACGAAGATATCACCATTCACGATTTCAGGCTTGTGAAGGGCAACACGCACACAAACGTTTTGTTGACGTCGTCGTGCCGTACGGGGTGAAACTCGGCGCGCGCGAAATAAGGCGAGAATTGAACGAAAAAATAAAGTCCGACAAAACTTATTATTACATAATAAACGTCGATAATAAGTACGTTTAAGGGTTCTTACGCCGTCGCGCCCGAAAGGGTTCCGGGCAATTACAAACAAAAAAACGACAAAAAAATAAGCGGGTTAAGTCAGACTTAACCCGCTTTTCGTTGTGAAAAACTATTTCGCGATTTTTCGATTTCGTCGAAAATTGCGATGATGACGTCTTCGGAAAGACCTTTCGTCGGGCAGAGAATGCTGACCGAATTTACGCCGTCCGCGAACTTGTAGTAGTATTCCTTCGTATAGGCGGAAGCGTCGACGCCTTCGCATTCGCGCGTGAGATAGGTCGTCATATCCGCGTCGTTACCCTTTGAGAAAATCATCGTGAACTTCGGGAATTTCAGCACTTTCGCCCGCCTGGAACTTCGTGCGGATATCCTCGATATCGATATCGTAATCTTTCGCCGTTTTGATGGTGTCTTTGAGTTTATCCGTCTTGATTTGCTGGAATTGCGAAATCTGGCAGGACGTATCGACAAGCCATTTGCATACGCGCGGGGGCAGGTTTCTCAATTCGTTGAAGCAATACCACAACGGACCGCTGGGGAAGTTGCTGTCTTCAAGGGCTTTATAGACGTCGTTGATGCGTTGCGCGGCGTCGGGATAGCACTTGATGGAAACCTTGTAACTGTCGTCGTTTTCACGGATAATACCGAAAGATTTGCTGCTGTATTTGAACGTCCAGTCAAGCGCGCCGCGTTTTTTGATGGTGAAAACGTTGGGTTTGCTCATAAATACGTCGCAAGTTCCTGCGAAGACAGGGTTTTCGTACGGGGTTGATTGAGAATCTCGTCGAATTTCGCACTGCCGACCATATTCACCGCGCACAATTCCATATCGGTTGCGCCCAAGGCGTTGAAAACTTTGACGCTGTCGTCGAATTTCGCGACCTGCATGTAGTATTTTCCGTTGATTTCTTCGATATTCTTCTTATAGAAGTTGTCAATCTGGAAACTGGAAAGTTCCACCGTTCTTTTGGTAGTATTGAGCGCGACTTCGGGTTCAAGAAGGTGATCGCTGATTTCCTTGGAAATCTTTTCGTCCTTTTCCTTTTCTTTGACTTCCTGCTTAATCTGTATATTTTCTTTCAGCGCGGCGCCGATAGGTCTTCTCTTTGACGTGCCTGCCGTGAGTAACGTGATGAGAAGCAACAGAAGTTGCGCGATGAACGGGATTATCGGCACGAATTTCGCAATCGACAAGGGTGTCGTCTTGTCGTAAATCACGAAAATATAAACGTATGCGGAGATGGCGGCGCAAATTACCGACAAAACGATGATGAGAATTTTCAGCAGACGGAAGTTCTTTTCGGGCGAAAGTTTCGCTCTCAACCTTTCGGAACGCTGCGCGAGCGTAAGTTCTTCCTTTTTGGGTTTTTCCGCTTCCGCGTCGGCGGCTTTATCCTTCGATTTTTTGTCGGGTTTGCCTTTTTTCGCAACGACTTTTTTGTCTTCCGTCACCGGCTGTTCTTCATTTTCGGTAACGGCTGCGGGCGTTTCTTCCGCGGGCGTTTCTTCCTGTTTTTCTTCGGTTGCAGGTGCGGATTCTTCCGCCGCTTTTTTTGCCGTAGCGGCTTTTTTCTCGCGCGGTTTTGACGGTTTTTTCGCGGCTTGTTTTTCGGTTTTTTCAACCTTTTCAACAGGCGTTTCGCCGCCCATAACAGGGCGTTCTTCCGACAAATCGGGCAGGGGGACTGCCTCGGATTCAACGTTTTCAGTCACTTCCGGGACCGCTTCGGGCACACTTTCTTCAACGGGGATTTCGGCTGTTTCGACAGGAGTTTCGGCTGCTTCGACAGCGGGTTCCTCGGTGGGTTCCGCAGGGGTTTCCGACATCGTGATTTCGCCTTCGTCGAACATCGAAGGATCGAAAGTTGCCGCGCCGATTTCGGGCAATTCGTCCGCCGCAGGTTCCGGTTCGGACGGGGTGTCGCTTTCTTTTTCCGCCTTTTCTTCGGCGGCGAAAGACTCATACTGACCTGCCGCAAATTCAGCCGCGGCAAGGGCGTCTTCGAGACTCAGAGGCTGCTTTGCTTTTTCGGTTTCGTCAACGGTTTCGTGATTTACGGAAGGCGTTTCGTCCGCGGCGATTTCAGCATTTTCCGTCGTGCTTTCCGCCACGTTTTCGGTAACGGTTTCCGTCACGTTTTCGGCCGTTTCCAAAGCGTCGTCGACATTGACTTTCTTTTTTGTTGCCATAATATATCTCCTTAAAATTTTGAGCGAAAATATGTGTTTTGTATCATAAATTATAATAAAGGAAAAAAATATTGTCAATGCTTTTTTCGGTCGCGTCGGAAAAAATAATGAATTTGCACGGCGGAATTTTTTTTGACCGACACAAAAGCGACTTTATAATGCAAAAACGAACGATAAAGTATATTATTTTGCACATAAAAAATTGCGTATTTTTGACGAATTTTTACGAAAAAACGTCGGTTTTTTGAAAAATCCGGAAAGCAAACGCACGGCGGAATTTTATTGTACGACTGTATAATTTCGTACGAAAGTGTTGAAAACCCGTGCCGAAAAAATCAAAATAATTTTCCAAAAAATTTGAAAAATACCTTAAACCGCCGTAATTCCGCCTGATTTTTTTATGTTTTTGCGATATTTTGCGCCGAAATTTTTTTTAATGTTGAATTTTAACAAGTCGTATGTTATAATAAATTAACAAAAGAATATTTTTTTGTTTTGACAAAAATAATTGCGAGGTAATATGTACAAGTATTCTTACAAGGCACTTTCGCCGGAAGGAAAACGCGTAAGCGGCACGATCACCGCCACGAGCGAAGACGACTTCAATCAGGTCATTTCGTCGCGCGGTCTGAAATGCTATTACGTCCATGCCACGGGAAAGGGCGACGCAAGCAAACTTTCAAAACTCGACACCGCGCTGGTGTTGCAGTTTTGCCGACAGCTCGCGTCGATGCTGAACGCCGGCTTGCCTCTTATTAAGTCGCTGGAAATGCTTTACGAACGCACCGAGAAACCGAAACTCAAAAACGTGCTTGCCGCATTGTTTGAAGAGGTTCAGAAAGGTAACTCTCTTGCGGAGTCGATGGGTGCGCTTCCGGGCGTATTCCCCAACCTTCTCGTGAGCATGGTCAAGGCGGGCGAAATGAGCGGTAAACTGGAAGAGACTCTTATCCGAATGGCGGACTATTACGAAAAGGAAAAAAAGAGAAGAGGGCAAATCAAATCGGCAACGTCGTATCCGAAAATCGTTATGGCGATTTGTCTTGTCGTCGTTGTGGTTTTGCTTGTCTGGATTATGCCGAAGATGATTTCGATGGTGTCCGAAGATAAGTTGCCGCTGGTCACGAAAATCCTGCTGAAAATCAAGGACTTCATTATGAAGGACTACATACTGATTATCGGCATCGTCGCCTCGCTTATTATTTTCATCCCGATCGTTAAACGAATCGAGGCGGTTGACCTTTTCGTTTCCAAAATGAAAGTCAAAATGCCGGGCATCGGAAAATTGCAAAAAATGATTTATACGTCGCGTTTTGCAAGCTCGCTTTGCACGCTGACGAGTTCGGGCGTACATCTTCTCGACGCGCTGACGATGGTGTCGGAGATGATGGACAACACTTACGTATCAAGGCAGATCGACGACGCTGTCGAAGCAATCCGCAGGGGCGAGTCGATATCCGCCGCGTTGCAGACGGTCGACGCATTCGATCCGCTGCTTACGACAATGATATTCGTCGGTGAAGAATCCGGTTCTCTGGACGAGGTTCTCGGGCAGACCGCCGCTTATTTCGAAGACGAAGCGGACACTGCAATCAAGAGTCTTACCGCAATGATAAACCCCGCCCTTATGGTTGTAATGGCGGTTGTCATCGGCGTAATACTTATCGCAATACTTATGCCTATGTTCTCGATGTACGACTCGATAGGCACGGATACCGAATAAAGGGTAGATTTGGAGCAAAATTATGATTTACTACTACTTGAACAACGACAAACTCAAAGCGATGTTTGCGACGGCGGGCGGAAAGAGAATCACCGTGAAAGAATTTTACGATATGGATTTCCCCAGTGAATTTCTGAACGACCCGAGCGCAACCAATATCGACCTTCAACTTACCGAAGCGATGCTCGATATGATCCGCAAAAACGATATCAAGTCGAAAGCGGCGAAATTCGTCCTTGAAAACAACAAGATACCGTTCCGCGAGATGATTTTGCCTTACGCAAAGCCGTCGATTCTGTATCCGATAATTTCGGCGGAACTTTTCACGGATAAAAAACTTGCGGAAAGCCACACCGTCGACTTTGTCGAGATCGACAGAAATATCGAAGATCCCGACGAAGAGATGCAGGAAGCCGCTTTGAACTCCCCCGAAGAGGGCGAGGAAGAACAGGAAGAGAAGAGCGAAAAGAAAAAGAAAGCGAAAAAAGCGCGTCTTATGATCACGTACATAGACAACCTTGTCATCGAAACCTGAAAAAGTGCTGCCGCGAAGTCGGCATGAAACTTACGGCAATCGATATTTCGCAAAGCGCGCTGTCGAAACTCGTCGATTTTATGAAAGAAGACCTGCCGCAATATTTCGTGCTTGTCGACTATCGCATGACGACGATTACGTCGTATCTTTTCGCGGATTACAAGCACGTCTTCTCTCTGTCGAAACCCATTTATTCGATGCCCAACGAAAACTATGCGAACGAAATGGCGTTTTTCATCAACGACTTTCCGGCATCGTGAGCGAGGCGATTCAGTTCTTCCGCTCGAAATATACCGATTACAAATTCGACGACGTGTTTATCACGGGCGACCTTGACAGGTTCCAGTCGGTTGAAAGCGACCTTTACGGTTTCATGGGGCTTAACGTCAAGATGCTTCCCGTACCCGAAAGCGTATCGGGCGTCGAGCAGCTTGATTTCAACGCGCTTGCACCGCTTATCGGCACAATGCTCAAATAACGAGGTGGATTATGGCAAAGAGAAAGAGAAACATAGATTTTATCGCCGCGCAAAAGGCGATGGGAAAATCGGGGCAAAGCACCTCGTTTGAGTTTATTCTTGTCGTTACGGTCGTCGTGGTGGCATGCGCGATGGTCGGGTGGTATCTTGTGGCGCGTTCGCAGTACAACACTGCCGTGTCCGAACTTGAATCCGCCAAGACGGAACTCACCAATCAGAAAAACACGCTTGCCAAGAACGAAGACAAGTTCAAAAACTTCACGGTGATGCTTGACAAACGGCAACCCCGTGACGAAAGGCACCGACAAATACGGCAACACGATTTACCAATACGAGTCGTTGACGGAAGTCGCAACGCGCGTTGCAAACGCACTTGCGGGCGCGCAGGCAACGTCGAAAGAAGCAGACGCCGCGATAAACCTTACCGGCACGATTTTCGACATTATCTTCACAAGCGCGCAAAAGACGGAGTGCAAGGTGACGCAGTTCACTTTCACCAACGGCAGGATCACGTTAAAACTTACTGGCAAGGGTTCCCAGTCGATGCGAAACTATGTTTCGGCGATTAAGGAAAACGGCATCGGCTATATTCAGGGCGTCGAGCCGTCGATGGACACCGCCACCGATTTTTCGGTAAGTTTCGACGTCGTGAACGATAAACTTTTCGGCGGCAGCGACAAATAAGGAGGACGGGAAAATGACGATTAACAGAAAAGAAAAAGTATTGATTTTCATACTTATCCTGTTCCTGCTTGTAGGCGGCACGTACACACTTGGCATCATGCCGAAAAACAACGACAAAAAAACCGCTCAGGAAGAGTTGCAGACGGTCGAAGGCGACATCGCGAAGGTCAAAAAGCAAACCGACGCGGTGAGCCCGGCAAGGTACAACAAGCTCGTTGAAGAAATCAGACAAAACGAGGCGGCGTACAAGCAACTCACCAGCACCAAACAACCTTAACGAGGAGCTTCTGCCCAGCAATATGCCCGGACATCAGGACTCTGTGGCGATTGCGGAAACGCTGTACAAGTTCTTTGGCGACCTTGGTTTCAACGTTGAGATAAGCCTTGGCAGGCCCGTCACGACGTCCACCAAAAAGGTTTACACCATATCGAGCGCATACAAGACGAACATGCAGACGCTTTACAAGGTGACGGACGCGATCGCGCGAGTGAAGTCGTTCAATCTGACGTATCTTTCGATGACGCCGGACGGAAACAACGTTTCGGGCACGTTCTCGATGACGATCACGTACATTCTGAACGAATAGCACGACATTACTTGTGCGGAAGCGGCACCTTAAAATAAAGGATATTATATTATAATATAACAACAAGTTACGAAAACGCGCGAAAGCGCAGTCGCAAAGATAAGACGGGAAAAATAAAAAAGTACGATTGACGGAAGGAGGTCAATTATGCTGACGTTATTAAAAAATATAGAAAGGTTTAACAAGCGGTACAATAAAAAACGCGGCAGCGCGATGCTTATGGTACTTATGACTATGGCGATTATTATCGTCGTAGGCACTTCTATGCTCTTTGTGACGCTTTCCTCCTTCTCGAACAGCATTGCGGACACCCAGCAGGAACGCGCGTACAACGCAGCACTCGTAATGACCGAAACGCTGAAAAGCTCCACATATCTCGGCAAACTTATCGAAAGCAATTCCTTTGAGCTTGAACAAGATAAGCCCGTCAAACTCCAATTCAACAACGGCGATCTTGATGATAAACTTGACGATTTCACAATAATCAACGGTGTGAAAGTTTACATCACGCTTACCAACGCTTCAAAGGTAAAGACGTCGCTTGACAGCGTGCTTGTCGACGTAAGGGGCGTAAAAGGCTCGCAAGAAAGAACGGTGAGCTTCACTTATAACAAAGAAACGACAGTTAAACGTTACACTCAAAGACACGTTCGGCAACGCCTTGGTAACGAACAACGACTTGGGCGGTGAAAAAAAGCGCGACGACCTTGTTTTCAAGAGAATCGAGGGCGATATTTCAATAAACTGTTGGGATGAAGAAGTCGTAAACGGGGAAACCGTGAAGAAGATGACCACCCGATACTTTAACCCGATTATTCTTGAAGGTCTTACGGGAAGTATCTTTGCCAACGGCGACCTTATTATCGGCGCTGCCGACAACGTTATAAAAGTTCAGGGCAATATCTATTGCGACGGCAATCTTACAATACGCGGGCTTGACCTTGGCGTAAATCTTCCCGCGCTTTTCAAAAAAACGTACAACAAAAACTATATCAAATACAGCACGATCGGCAACAAGACTTTTGCAGGCTTCGATATCCTTGGCACCGGCGAATACATAGAGCGCGAACAAGAGGGCAAAGTGAACGAGGCGATGTATCTGAAATACAAAAACGGCGACGACGACGACTTTTTGCCGTTGCAGGTTTATGACGAAGTCTCGCACTATACCCTTATGGATCGTGCGCCTGAAATGCCGAAACATGCAATTTCTGGACAAGAAACTGGGCGGAGAACGGCGCGGTTGAAGAAGTCACGATAACGCTCAGGGAAAGAGTTAACGGCGAATTACGCCCGGTGGATGCAACAGACAGCAGAAACAAACAATATCTCGGCGCGACGATGTATTCCACGTCCGAATGCAAACCCGAAGACATGATAATGCAGTATCCGAAGGGCGGCAACGTATATTGCAGCGGCGATATTATCTTTGACAGGGTGAACTATGGATATAACTGGGTTTATGCGCCGAAAGCATTAGGCCACAGCACCGAATACATATATCATGACCTGGCTATTTATGACAGCACCGGCAAAGGTAAAATAGATGCTTCAAAGAAAGAAGATTGTGATAAAGTTGAAGACGCCACTGTGTCTTACAACAAAACCAAGATGAGGGGCGACATATTCTGCATGGGACGCATGATTATTGCGCCCGAAAATCTTGTTCTCACGTCCGAAAGCACAGGCAATAAAGACATGTTCACAAGAATGAACGGTTCAAATTTCAACCGTTATTTTGACAATGAAACTTTCCAAAGCACCAATTTCTTCTCGCGTCTGAAAACATTGCTTGGTTTTGACGGTGAAAATTGGAACAAAAACGCAGGCAGCTTTAATTACGATGCAACCGGTTCTTACAGATTTGAATACAATAGAAAAAATTTATTAACTTATAATTTTGTGCACAGTTTTACGGATAATAGTAAAGTCGAAAGCTTTTTAACCGCGCTAAAAGACTTCGGACAAAGCAATTTGAAAAACGCCTTGGTAGGAGCATTCGATAAAACAATAAACGACAGCGGATATATCTTAAAAGGGGACGGCTACTTGTCCGCGGAGGGAATAGACGGCGGCGTGCATAAAGAGTATCGCCCCGTAGAATTCAGCGAAACTTCCAATCTTTATATCTATAACTGGGCTTACAAGTCGCTTATTGAAAATACGGAAAAGAAAGAAGGCTCGGAAGAAAAAGTAAAGGTACAGCGCCAACTTAACAGCACTTCACTGGTGCGGGAGTCGCGCGTGGACATCGATGAGACCTCGGTCAGCACGGTAAACGACGTATCTTACAAAGCCGCGCTCACTGTAAAATATCGGACTCTCAAAGTAAACGAGATTTACTTAGGCAGCGGCAATATCGAGGCTGTCGGTATCAACGCGTTCGGTTATAAAAGCGAAGCTGGCGTGAGCGCGAAAAAAATCGACACCATTGGCGAGATGATTTCAAGCGAATATCAGGAGCATAGTCTTCTTGATCTTATTATGAAAGTCAATGGTTGTGACGAAGATAAGGCACTTAAAGAACTGAAAGAAAAATATTTGAAGTTTGACGACAACGACAACATATATACGGGATATGCCGACTTAACGTACAGCATTAAGGATGACGAGAAAGGCAATGACTGCGTCTTCCTGAAATATGATCTTATCGCATTAGCCTACTATAAATGCACGGATTATGAAAGGCATGGGGATACAGACAGGACAATTGAATGGACAAAAGAGAACGGAAAACAAGCAGAATATCTTTTAGTACCCAGAGTGTTGTATAAGTTTTTGGACAAAAAGTTTTATATTGTTGATCAATACTCAGACAGTCTGAAACCATATACAGCTTACAACCTCGACGAACTGGATAAATTTATGAAAGATGCCGGGTTTACTGATGACGAAAAGGCAGTAATTCAGCGGGTAATGGAAAATAAAGACAATGAAGACAATAAAGACAATAAATTCAAATTCAAATTCAGCGACGGATTATACGGAATCGATGAAAATACATTGAAAACAGTCGTGAAGAATTATGTGGACAAACGAACAGTAATTAAAGAAAGGTATACAATCGCTCAGGTTTTCGGTGATGGTACGTTCGGTTTTAACTTTACCGTTGGTGGCGGAAGAAAGGGTGAAATCAGAAAACGTGCACTTAATGTAGGGACGTATAGCTTTGCCGACAACTTAGGAACCACAGGCATCATTGCGACGAATAAAAACAAGGCTGAGTATAATAACCCGAAAATAGTCTTAACGTATGATGACATAAAAGACGTGGTTGAAAATTATGCCAACGTCAAACAGCTGGCACTTTTAAGCACTAGCGCCAAGAACAGTTTCAAGGCGATTACGGGCAAAGACGTCAAAGTTGATAAAATGATTTTTGCTGATAGTGAAACCACAGTCGGCGAAAGCGCATTCTTATCCGTGCGCGCGTTCAGCGGCGAAGACCACGGAATGTATCTGCGCTCATCCAACGCGCGGTATGCGAACGCGGACAAAAATTCAAGCGTTTCAGCGGTTTTCAGGGAAATTATCGACGAAGGGTTTGCAAAAATCGCGATACTTAAAACAAATAAGCTCACCGAAGATGATATGCGCAAACTAATCGACGACAAAAAAATCAAGGTCAACGAATACAACCAGGTAAGTGAAGTACAGGATACATCACTGAACCCGTTAATGGAGCTTAAACAGGATTATTTAATATTGAAAGAACTGTATGAAGGAAGTAAAAAAATTTCTATCGACGAGCTTAATAAAATGTTAGAAAAAAAGCCAATCGATCCTAGGGGTAGAACTAACTTCTATGACATTAATAATCTTGCGAACATAAATGGTCTTGTTGAATTTCTCGGGATAGAAATTAGTTGGAAAGAGAAAAATATCAATAATGTATGGACGTACATCAGACACAAGCTTACTAGTATTGGCTCCGACAATAAGTTTTATGCGATTTACAACAGCGATAGCGTCGACAATAGCGTGCGCGTTTTACGGTTCACAAACAGCATCGACAACAACGTCACGCCGTTGACTTGCGACAATACTTTCGGCTTGGATCCGCTGTATTGTACTTATGACGACAAAGGAAATCCCATTGGCGGAGATCAAGGCGGTGTATTTACCAATATCAAAAACGCGATGAGCGGAATACGTACGCAAGTGGACTATACCATATCCGAAGACACGTATTTCAACTTTGGTCGTTCTGGCGGCGGTATAAATACCGGGTTAGAAGGTCAATCCGCCGTTGTCTTTGGCGCGAGTAAAGATGACGGCGTAATCGCCTCGATTAACCAACTGAACAATTCAAAACGTATGAATATCACAATCGACGCAACCAAAAAAGACGTCTACGTTTATATCAACGCGCCTTCGAAATATATCAAAGTCAATGTCGAAAAAGGGGAGAAAGGTTCATACGTGAAACGGCGACGAGTACACGCTGGTCGGCGAAGGCAAGGGCGATTACGAACTTCAAGCGGGCATTGAGTTCAGAAAATGCAGCTGGCGCGTTAAGGGCACACACAACGCCTATATTATGCTTGTCGGCGACACTTCCATCAATGCAAACGCATATAAGCTCAGCGTCAACATGGGCGGCGGTATCAACGACGACTCGGCGGACAGAAGTGACTCGATGCTCGGCACGCATTTCTACTCGGGCTTCTACACCACCTATTCGGGTTCTTATACGATGAACGGTGAAAACGAAAGCAGCCTTAAACTTGCGGCAAAAGAAGTCAACACCGTTGAAAGCGGCAATCTGTGCATTATCGGGACGATGGGCAACCAGTTGCTTCTGGGACGTGGCGGTTATATCAACGGGTTTGTGTATCTTCCCAACGGTAAATACGTCAACAACTCCACGGGCTTTTTGGGAATTCTGCCCAACGCATACTCAAACAACAACCAGGCAACAATTGTCGCAAAAGATATTTCGGTCAAAGGCAGTAATATCGGAAACCTGGTCTTCCAGGCGTTTGACGTATCGTCAAGCGCGGGCGGCGCTGGCAGCGATATCGATATCGACTATATCGAATCAAGCGAAAAGAAAACTTATACCAAATGGAATTTCGGCGGGTACTATTACGGCTAAGATGAAAAAGGTTTTGAAACGCTTAAAACTGAATAAAAAAGGCTTTACCTTTGCCGAATGTATCGTTGCAATCGCGTTGTTTGCGATCGTCGGCACGCTGGCGTTCACCATGTTCAACACGGCGACGCGCTATATGTCCAAGGCGAAAAAGGAAGAAGCCAAAAGGTCGCAGGCGCAGGAGCAGGCTCTTTTGAACACGTTCAAGTACAACGACCAGTATATCGTGTATCCGCACAGTATTTTGCAGGTATCGTACATCAGGACGACGCAAAACAACGTGGAGCAAAACGTGCCGCAGTACGCGGCGGTGCTTAATTACGACACCGATTACGGCGCGGTACCGTTTGCGATTTCAATCGAACGCACCAAAGAGCAGACGACGGACACCCCTTGGGGCTATGCGTTCACAAGGTATCAGGTGACGTCGGACAAGGGTACGAAACGTTGGATTTTCATTTTCAACGACGATACCGTGACTTACGACCTTAAAAACACGGAACGACTTGCATACTACTCGCTATCCAAAGAATGGGTAACAACCCACTATAAGAACTGACATGAGAAAACTCGCAAAAATCTTAAAAAATAAAAAAGGCTTCACCTTGGTCGAGGCGATCGCGGTCGTCGCCATTATGGGTATTCTCGCAACGGTTATCGGCGGGCTTGTCACGGCGGGCACGACGGCTTATATGCGACAGAAAGAAAACGCCGCCGCAAAAGACCTTGGCACAATCGTCCAGAACGAGATCAAGCGGGCGGCAAGGTCGTCGGTTGAGGTATATTTGCAGGACGGCGCGCTTCCGACCGCCGACAACATGATTACAATCGACGATAATCAGACCCCTTATACAATGAAAAACGCGCCGACGGGCGAGTACAAGGTGTTCTCGTCGTCCGACGACGGCAGGCTTGTGTATTCGACGGACAGCGGCAAAAACCCTGAAAACACTAAGGACTACTTCACGTCAAGCGACGCCGAAAGCGCGCGTTTTACGGCAGTTTCAAGATAGAAGTTTACTTCCGGGCGATTGTCAACACCTTTAAGGAGATTACGTCCGTCAAGGTGTTCTGCGACGTCTATAACGCCAAAGGGCAAAAAAAATTCGACTCCCCGGGGCTTGAAATCGACTTTATCGAGGCGGATTACAGCCAGTCGGAAAATAGAAAATTCATAGGGATTTTCAGTTTTAAGCAGGGCGATAGCTACGCAATCACGGACAGTAAAGACGCCTACAAAAACATGCTGCTGGACGCTAACTACAAGCCGTACAATAAAAACGAGAAAGGGTTCAAGAATTTTTATTTCCGAACCGTGACAGGCGGTTGATAAATGGAACTTGGCCATCTGTTATTCACGATATTTTCCGCATTTTTCGGGCTTGCGGTCGGCAGTTTTCTGAACGTTTGCATTTACCGCATTCCCAAAGGCACGTTTTTCACCGAAAAACACAGTTATTGTCCGAAGTGCGGGCAGCCGCTGAAATGGTACGACATGGTGCCGGTTTTCAGTTGGATTTTTCTTGGCGGAAAGTGCAGGAATTGCAAGGAAAAATCTCCGCAAGGTACCCGATTGTGGAGTCGCTCAACGCCGTATTGTGGACGTTGTCGGCATATTTTATCGGGCTTAACGCCAACGCGTTCATATACGACGCGCTGTTTTCGGCGCTCATCGTGATGACGTTCATAGACATCGACACGAAAGAGATCCCGAACGGCATCGTCGTGTTCATCATAATTTTGTCGATTCCGCTGTTTTTCACGGCGAAGGACGTCGTGTGGTGGCACCGTCTTGTGGGCGCGGTGGTTATCAGCGTGCCGCTTTACGTAATCGCGCTCGTGACGGGCGGCATCGGCGGCGGCGACATAAAGCTTTATTTTGCGCTGGGGCTTGTGTTGGGGCTTTACCCGACGCTTGTGTCGGCGTTTATCGCGATAGTGTCGGCGGGGCTTATCGGCGGCGCGTTATTGCTGACGAAAAAGGTCAGAAAGGGGTACGAACTTCCGCTTGGTCCGTTTATCGCGCTTGGTGCGGTGGTCACGGTATTTGCGGGCACGCCCATAATCGACGGCATAAAAAACTTATTCGGAATATAATATTTATATATCATAAGGAGAAGAGATGCAAAGAGGAGCAAGTTTAGGCGACATCCTGATAGAGAAAGGCTTTGTCAAGCAGGCGCAACTGGATGACGCAAAACGTTGGCAAAAAACCCATCCCAACGAAAAATCAGCGCGATATTGTTGTCGCGCGGCATTATCACCGAGGACGCGATGCTCTCTGCAATGGCGGAGCGTTTCAACACGACCTATATAAATACGGAACTTGTCGTCCGTCGTCCCGAAATTCTGAAAAACGTACCGGAGCAAATCGTCAAAAAGCACTGCATAATGCCGCTTGACTTGAAGGCGGGGCAGATCATCATTGCCACGCACGATCCGCACGACATCGGCGCGTTCGAGGACGTAAAGATGGTCACGCGTATGGACGTCGGTTTTGTCCTTGCGCCGCAGCGTATCATCGAAAGCGCGATTGAAAAGTACTACACCAACGCCGGCAACTTCTTCGTGTCGGACGAAGCGACGCAAAAGGTTGTCCAGCAGACTTCGGCGGCAACCCAGCAAAAGTTGTCCGAGATCGAAAGCCGCGTTGACAACACTCCTGTCGTCAAACTTATCAACAGCCTTATCACGCAGGCGTACATGCGCCGCGCGTCTGATATTCATATTGAGCCGTTTGAGGAGCAAATCCTTGTCCGCATGCGTATCGACGGCGAGCTTGTCGAATGTATGCGCTTGGACATTTCCACGCTTAACAGTATCGTTTCGCGTTGTAAAATCCTTGCGGGCATCAACATTGCTGAAAAGCGAATCCCGCAGGACGGCCGTATCGACTTCAACAACGGCGACATCAACATCGACCTTCGTGTCAACACGCTGCCCACGATTTACGGTGAAAAGGTCAACATGCGTCTTCTTGCAACCGAGGACGCCGCGCTTATCACGCTTCCCGACCTTGGCATGCCCGACAAACTGTTTGAGCAGTTCTCCCGCATCATCAAAGCGCCGAACGGGATCATTCTTGTCACGGGGCCTACGGGTTCAGGTAAATCGACGACGTTGTACGCCGTCCTTAGCGAACTCAACAAACCGAACGTCAATATAACGACGGTTGAAGACCCTGTCGAAAAGCAAATCTTCGGCGTCAATCAGGTGCAAACCAACGCAAAGGCGGGCTTAACGTTCGCAAGTGGACTTCGCGCAATCCTGCGTCAGGACCCGGACATCGTCATGATCGGTGAAATTCGTGATACGGAAACCGCCGAAATCGCAATCCGCGCCGCTATCACAGGCCACTTGGTTTTGTCGACGCTGCACACCAACGACGCCGCGTCAAGTATCGTCCGTCTTATCGACATGGGCGTTGCGTCATACATGGTCGCGTCGTCCGTGAACTGCGTTGTCGCGCAAAGGCTTGTCAAAAAACTTTGCCCGGAATGCAAGAGAAAACGCGAAATCAAGGCGGAAGAAGCCGCACTTTTGAAAGATCCGTCAATCACTCATATTTATGAGCCTGTCGGCTGCCCCCGCTGCGGCAACACCGGCTACAAGGGACGTACCGCAATTTACGAAATTATCGAAATCGACAGCGACCTTCGCCGCATGATATCCGAGGGCAGGACAACCGAGGAAATCCGCGACTTCGCCAAAGAGCACGGCGCAACGTTTTTGGAAGACAGCATCCGCACGCTCATCGGCAACGGCACGACGTCCATGTCCGAGTTTTACCGCCTTATTTACAGCATTTAATAAAAGGGAACAAACCAAAACAAAAACTCTGCAAGAACTTGCAGAGTTTTTAATACAAGCGGTGTTGGTGCACACGGCGCGTACTGTGTAAATGCCGTACGAAGTACTTTGTCATTGCGAGCGTAGCGTGGCAATCGCCGGGAACGGAAACCTTATGAACATAAAAAAAGCGAGGCGTTTACCTCGCTTTGATATTTATTGATTAAGTTTCAGACACAATACCTTCGCCATTGATGGTATAAGTAGTAGTTTTATTGCCAGCCTTGTGAGTATAAGTTACTGTTATGCTATTGCCTGCGTCTGCGACTGTTAAAGAAATATTACCTTTTCCTGCGCTTGCTGCGATTACATTAGGAAACTCGGTATCAACCGTCGTTTTTAAATTTGCAGCGGTTAACAGTGCGTCGGTCTCGCCCTTTAACACAAATTTGCCGGAATTATCTCCACTAGTAGGTGTATAAATATCTCCTTCTATAATTAAGGATGCAATATGGTCTGCAACTTTCTTTGCTTGGGTTTTGTTTGCATTATCTGTTTGTTTGTTCAATTGCGAAACCGTAACACCGGCGACCGTACCTGCAAGGACTGCCATGATTGCGATTACGACGATAAGTTCAACGAGCGTGAAGCCCTTTTTGTTTTTTCTAAGTTTTAACATTTATGTTAATCCTCCATATAATTATTTCAAAATTTGAGCATACAGGGCAAAAAATCCTTATTTTGCGATTAGTAAGTCAAAAACCGCGCTTGAAATGGTGTTTTTTATCAAACTGTCAAAAGGACACTCTTGCCACATTATAACAAGTGCGATTATAAAAAATAAATGTATGAAGGAAAGGTGAATGAGCGAAAAAATAGTGACAAATTAAAGAAAAACTGTTGAAAAACTATTTAAAAAATGTAAGTACTTGTCAAAAACTATTTACAATGAAATTATATCGCATATAATATAAGTGAAGAGAAAATCAAGTGGTATATCCTTTTGTATTGACTCTTTGGTGGAATGACACCACAATAATCCGAAGCGTTATCGGACGAATGCGCCGATAGTTGGCGAGCAACGGAAAAACTCGTGATTATTTCCGCAGTTATACTCGGACGTTGGCGGACAACGTAAAAATCATTCAATTAGTAAATTTTGCTGTTATTGTTGAATGCGATAGCAGCTTTTTTTGTGCTATTCCGTGCAACGCACTTTATGTCATTGCGAGGCATTGCCCATTATGGGGTCCCCAAAAGATACTTTGTACTTTTGGGGAAAAGGAGTATGCAAGCATAAGACAGGCGATTGTCGCTTGCGACGATTGACTGGTCAAAAACGAAGCATACGACGTGCGGAAGGGAACCATATTATAAAACCCACGCAAGATACTGTATAATGGGCCCCAACGGGATACTATGTACCCGTTGGGAAAAGGAGTATGCGAGCGTAAGACAGACAGTTGTCGCTTGCGACGATTGTCTGGTCAAGAATGAAGCATACGACGTGGAGAAAAAGGCGCAAACAAGCATAAGAGTGAGCGTTATCGCTTGCAATAATGTGATTTCAAAAGTGCAGTTATCGGGGACCCCGCGGGATACTGTGTACCCGTGGGGAAAAGGCGCAAACAAGCATAAGAGTGAGCATTGCCGCCCCGACAATGCGATTTCAACAGCGCAGTTTGCGACGGGTACCCTGTATGAATTTTGGTAAATGTTAGTATTTGCTGGGAAAAATTTAAAAAAACGTATGAAAATATTTGAATATGTGCATTGAATGGGCGAAAGTTGCACAAAAATGGGACTTTTTTGGACTATTATACAATATAGTACTATTATAGTATTTAAGTATTTTCAAAAAAAGTATTGACGGGGCATATTTTATAAAGTATAATGATAGATGTAAAGGGAAACTATGACATTTTTTTATGCATTTTTCCCTGAACAAAAAAATATCGGACAAAACGTCGCAAAATAAGGATTTGTCGCAGTGTGATATTGCGATTTCGCAATATCACAACGTGTCGAAGACACACATCGCCGCGTTAGCGCACATCGCTTTTGCCGACAGGCAAAAACATCGCACCATCGCTTTTACAAGGTGTCCCTTCCGGGAGATTGCCACGGCGTTGCAAGCAACTTCTCGCAATGACATAAAGTGCGTTGCACGGAAGACCACAAGGGGCAATATCACTGCAACGCAATATCACTGCCGTTAGGCACGTCCGATATACCCAAACATTGAAATAATTATAGTGGAGGATTAACATAAATGTTAAAACTTAGAAAAAACAAAAAGGGCTTCACGCTCGTTGAACTTATCGTCGTAATCGCAATCATGGCAGTCCTTGCAGGCACGATTGCAGGCGTTACCGTGTCACAACTTAATAAACAAACCAACAACACCGCAAAAACGGAAGCGCAAACCCTTGTTTCGGATTTACATAGTTTTATGATTGATTACAAACTTAGTGCTCCCGCCGATACTAACGAGGGGACTTGGGCAGCCGGCGATAAAATAGACTCTATACCTAAGCTTGCTCGCGCGGTTAAGGATTTTATTGATGAAAATAACCAAGATGGCAAAATTAAAGTTATAGCACTCGCCGATAATGGAACAGCGCCTGTGAAAAATAGTGATATTACAGCAGAAGTTTATGGTAATGACAACTTTAAAGCAGGTGACCATAAATTCTACGCAGTTGTGTATAAATCGGGTGACGACTATAAGGTAAGATTCTGCTGCTCACAAAAAGGTAATGGCAAAAATCAATTCCCGTTTGCAGATTACACTTATGGAGAAGTTTTAGCAGACTAATAAACAAAAATAAATAACGACAAAAAAGCGAGGCAAACGCCTCGCTTTTGTTTTGCAAAAAGGTTTTCTATTTGTGGTTTAACAACCTTTTATTTTCTTAAAAAGTTTGCAAAGCCAGCTAAACTTTTTCTTGTTGCCGTTTAATGAAACATTGACATTTGTATCGAGTTCCGTTGACTTTGTTGCTGTATTACTTCCGCTACCTATGTTTGAGTTGGTAACATTAATTTTTTTGCACGATATAATACAATTCAAGTTTTCGTCCAGCTGTTTTCTCTTGGTTTTGTTAATAATTTCAGAACCAATATCCAAATCGTCCAATTTTCCATAGACACTTTCTAATTCTAAAAGCAAATCTAGTGCGATCCTTGAAATAGCGTTTATAATTCTTGCGAACATTGTAGAGGGGATTACCTGTCGTATTGCCAAACAGTCAACGGATAATAGACCGACACGTGAGTTTTTTTGAACCTCGCCTGCTAAATCCGTCCTATCAAGAGCTAATAATCCATCAACATCTTTTGCATTATTTTCAATCTCGAACAAAGGCGCATTTATTTTGTGTTGCCTAATTTTATTTATAGTTTGAATACTTAAATATGAAAGGGGAAGAGGATAATCATTTACAACATAAGTTCCATTTTGTCCTGAATATCGTAAGATACAACTTGAAAAAACTCTATATTCTGGAAGTTGATTTTCATCAGAGTAGCCCATTAGTTCGTGTGAAACCCAGTCTTTGACTTCCTGATTGCCTATATCATCAGCTAAAACATATATGCGATTTAGTACAACAGTGAGCGAGACTTCATTATTTACAAGTTGCTTAATTATAGTACTTTTTGCCATATTAAAACCCCTTATTTCGTCTTGCATATATTATAACGCACATCGTATTAAATTTCAATAAGCAAATATCATAACGAGAAAAAATTAAAGCGAGGCGTTTGCCTCGCTTTGTTTATATTTGCTAATTTGGTAAACTATTAAGCTTTCGTAATTGTTCCATCGACTGCAACATAATATGTTACATCGCCGGTCGTTCCGCTTTGTTTGCCTTGATAATATATTTCAATTTTACCTTTATTATCGCCTTCTGCCGTTACAATAGACACTTTGACCGTTCCTCTGCCACCATCTTCACCTACTTTAATGCTTGCAGATGAATACTGTTTGCTCAAAAGTGCAGTTAATGCGTCTTGATCAAATGCGGTTGTAATTGCTCCATCAGTTCCTTCGGTATCCGTGGTAATTTTCTCATCGCCTTCACCTGTTAATGCGCATTGAGAAAGGAATTGTGCGATAGTGTTTGCCTGTGATTGACCTGTTTTGTCGGTTTGTTTATTAAGTTGTGATACCGTAACACCAGCCACAACGCCTGCAAGGACTGCCATGATTGCGATTACGACGATAAGTTCAACGAGCGTAAAGCCCTTTTTGTTTTTTCTAAGTTTTAACATTTATGTTAATCCTCCACTATAATTATTTCAATGTTTGATTTGGACAACTCGTCGCACACTGCACTTTGAAATCACATTATTGCAAGCAATAATGCTCACTCTTTTGCTTGTGTGCTCCTTTTTCTCCACGCAAGTACAAAAGTATCTTGCGTGGGTTTTATAACAAGGATTCCCTTCCGGGAGATTGCCACGGCGTTGCAAGCAACTTCTCGCAATGACATTAAGTGCTTCGCACGCAGTGGAATAAGCGATGTGTGTCTTCGACACGCGATGTTGCGTTGCAGTGATGTGCGCCCGACGGGCGCGTTGCGACAGCGTGCTGTCGCTATCACACTGCGACAAATCCTTATTTTGTGAGAAATAGTAGAATGATAATGAAAAAATAATATATTGACACTGTACGCGCGAAGTAGTATAATTATATAAGTATGAAAAGGCGTGTTTTCAAAAATAAAAAAGGCTTTACGCTCGTTGAACTTATCGTGACCATTGCCATTATGGCGATTCTTGCCGCGGCGGTTACGCCTGCCGTTTACGTCACGACAAACGCCGTCAGAAGAGCGCCGCCGAAACCGACACGCAGACTATGTACAGGAACTCGATCGCGGCGGTTACGTACCTTTCGGGGCAGCATATTTATCCCAACAAGCCGGATCCGCGCAAAGAAGACGTGAACAACGGCACGAACGGGTGGTACGTCACGTATTCCGCAATGGTGTGCAAGCGCATTTATCAGACCGTCATAGGGCTGGACATTCCCGTCAAATACTACGATCCCGATGCGTCGGGGCAGGATAAGGTCCTTGTGCCGGACGGCTGCAACGCGGTGGAACGCAGTTCCTTTGTCAGCGCGGACAACAAAAATCCTTATATCGTCATTCAGGTTGTGGGCGTCACGGATCCGGCGAATAGTAACGCCGATATCGAATATTATCTCATCGTCAGTTACCACAACGACAAGAATAAGTTCGCGGCTTGGGACGGCGGAAAGAGGTTCCAACGGCGACGCTTGACTACGTCACGAAAGATCCGACGACAAATCCGCAACTTAACCGCGCCTATCAGACCAACAAGGGCACTCCCATCCGCTATACGTTCAAAATAAGAACAAAGTAATGCTATTATGAAATATATCTTGCAGTTTTTTTACCTGGTTTTACAGTTCACCTGGGGCGCGATTCAGAACGTCCTGGGCTTTTTGCTTTTCCTGAAAAATATCAGGTGCGAGCACGCCTATTACCACGGCGCAATCCTGACCTTCCACGAGGGCGATTGGGGCGGCGTGTCGTTGGGCGCGTTTATCTTCATCAACGGCAAGCGCGGCGATGAGTACAAAAAAACCGTGTCCGTGCATGAGTACGGCCATACCATTCAGTCGCTGATTCTGGGGCCGCTGTATCTGTTTGTCGTCGGGATTCCGTCGTTTATATGGTGCAACAACAAGAAGTGCATTGCTTATAGACAGGATAATAATAAATCCTATTACGACCTGTATTGCGAAAGCTGGGCGAACAGGCTCGGCGAGGCGGTCACGCACGAGGAGGCCCCGCACAAGTGAAAGAAAAGTTCAACGGGGTGCTTTTGCATATAGGAAGTCTGCCGTCTGAATACGGCGTCGGCGCGCTGTCCGAGGGCGCGTTTTCTTTTGTCGATTTTTTGGCGGACGCGAAGGTCGATTTCTGGCAAACGCTGCCGTTATCGCCAACGTCTTTCGGCGACAGCCCGTATCAGTCGCCGTCGGCATTTGCGGGGAATCCGTACTTTATTGATATAAATACGCTTGTTAAACACGGGCTTTTGACGGAAAACGAGGCAAAACGCGCCAAAACAAAATCGCTTGACTACGCCGAAATTTTTAACTCGCGATACGACGTGCTGCGCTGCGCGTTCAAAAGATTTCAAAAAAATTCCGATTATTCAAAGTTTCTTGAAAATAACGAATATTGGCTGGACGACTTCGCGCTGTTTATGGCGCTCAAAGTCAAAAACGGGTTTTCGTCGTTCGATACGTGGGAAAAGGACGAAAGACGGCGCGATACGCTGTCCGACGAAAAAATCGCCGCGTTTCAGGACGAGTGCGATTTCTGGCGGTTTTTACAGTTCGAGTTCTTTCGCGAATTGACCGCGCTTAAAGACTACGCAAAATCCAAAAACGTCGCGCTTATCGGCGATATTCCCATCTACGTCGCGTACGACAGCGCGGACGTCTGGGCGCACCCCGAAATATTCAGGCTTGACAAAAATATGCGCCCGAAAGAGGTCGCCGGCGTGCCGCCCGATTATTTCTCCGCCGACGGGCAACTGTGGGGCAATCCGCTGTACGACTGGAAAAAACAGCAGGCGGACGGCTTTTTGTGGTGGCATCACCGCTTGCTGCATCAGTTGCAATTCTTCGACAAAATCCGCATCGACCACTTCCGCGCGTTTGAAAGCTACTACGCCGTGCCGTCAGGCGCGAAAACCGCAAAAATCGGCAGGTGGGTGAAGGGCGTCGGCACGAAAATCTTCGACGGGCTTGACCTCGACGGCAGAATCATCGCCGAGGACCTCGGAATTATCACCGACAAGGTGCGCCGCCTTGTGAAACGTACCGGCTTCCCCGGAATGAAAGTCTTTCAGTTCGCTTTCGACGGCAAGAGCGATAACGAGCATCTGCCGGAAAACGTGAAGTATAACACCGTCTATTACACCGGCACGCACGACAACGATACGCTGAAAGGTTGGTACGACGCGCAGGGTGACGGCACAAAAGAGTACGTCAAAAAAACCCTCGGCGCAACCGACGAGAACGTCTTTGATAAAGCTTTCAAAAAGGTAATGCGCTCCCGCGCGAAATTCGTCATCGTGCCTATGCAGGACTATCTGTTGCAGGGCTCGGAGGCGAGAATGAATACCCCGGGGACGAACGACGGGAATTGGAAATACGTCCTGCCGAAAAATTACGCAAAGGTGAAAAACCGCATAAGAAAGTACGTTAAAAACAGATGTTCAAATAGCCGAGCAAAGAATAAATAAGGGATATTACAAAAAACGAAAACACCGAATTTCGGTGTTTTTCATTATGCTGTCAAAATGACACTCTTGCTCTCATATATAACGACGGATTGAATAATGACGTATTGATAAACAGTGGTGTTGAACAGGTGCGGAAGTTGGTGAAAGCGGATAAAAATGGAGTTTATAGTTTTGGGTTTTATGAAAAGGATTCCCTTCCGGGAGATTGCCACGTCGCTACGCTCCTCGCAATGACATAGAGTGCGTTGCACGGAACAATATAAAGAGCGTATGTTAAATGTGCTATTACTTTTCAGTAAACAAAAATTGTTCCATTCCGTACGAAGTACTGTGTCATTGCGAGCGTAGCGTGGCAATCTCCCGGAAGGGCAACCGCATTGTAATGACAGAGTGCGTTGACGAAAGGCAAATATAACTCGGATAAAGCGATAACATTTATCGCTTTATCGTTAAAATCCTGTGCCTTTTTCGGTGACGACGTTTTCACCGCTCAGGTAAATTTTGTAATATACTTCACGATATTCTTGCGATTTTCCCTTGTAATAAAGATAAATCGCTTTTTGCTCCGTGTTAAAATCGGCGGAAAAAGTCCCCTTTTTTTCGGGAACGCCGTACGAATCAGCCCATTTTAAGGACGAAAACCTGTTTTTCAGGGTATTGTAAGCGGCTTCCGAGTACGCGTCCGTCCATATTGCGTCGATACTGCCATACAACAAAGATCTGTCACGTCGATTTCGATCCCCGTAAGTTCGGTGAAGAACGCAGGGCGTTCAACGACTTCCTGCGCCCACGAAACGATTTGTGCAGAAATTTGCTTTCCGTTGTATATGTAGTTGACTTCGTCGGTTTTCTTGTTGAGAATGCCCACGGTTGCGCCCGAAACGACGCCGGCAAGCACCGCCATAATCGCAATTACGACGATAAGCTCCACAAGAGTGAAACCTTTTTTATCGGATTTCATAATTTTATTATACAAAACCGCCGACGTTTTGTCAAAACCGACGTGTTTTCAGGGCGAAACGGAAAATCCGATTTTGGAAACCCGCCGTTTTTCGTTTTGTTGAGTTCAAATTTTTTTAAGATTTTTTTGAAAATCAATTTTTTTTGCAAGTCGTAATAATTGACAGTGATGAATGTCAATTTGACAGCGGCGCACACTGCGCCTTTATCTACGCAAGCACAAAAGTATCTTGCGCGGGTTTTATGAAAAGGATTCCCTTCCGGGCGATTGCCACACGTCGTATGCTTCGTTTTTGACCAGTCAATCGTCGCAAGCGACAATCGCCTGTCTTATGCTTGCATACTCCTTTTCCCCACGGGTACACAGTATCCCGCGGGGTCCCCGTATTTTCGCTCGCAATGACAGAGTACTTCGTACGGAATGGAACAATGGTCAATGCCTCGCAATGACAGAGTACTTCGTACGGAAGTGGTAACGTATCAGGACTTGTCGTTGCGTTTGTCGCAAAGTATGAGCGATATATCGTCGCGCACGATGCAAAGGAATTTCAAAAGACATTCCGTCTCGGACACGGTAAGGTCGCGCGTCAGTATCGTCGCAACGGATAGGGCAAGATTTGTGAGTTCAATGACGTTGAGCCGCGAAAGTTCCATAAGTCATTTTATGTTTTCGTTTGGAAATTAGTGAGAAACGGCGAAACGGGACGTGCAAAATGGCGCGTCATAACGTAAAATAACTTGACATTCGGTTGTAATATCTTGTATATTATATTTATAGCAATATCTTTTGGGCGCATTATGCCCAAAATTGCACATACTATGGCTATACCGCCGGGTTTTCCGGCGTATCGGAGGAGAGATATGAGAGCAAAAAAATCAAGCAAAAACTTACTTCGTATCAGCGGACTTGCATTAGTGTTTATGCTTGCAGTCGCACTGCTTGTCAGCGCAATTTCTTTTACGCGCGTGGGTGCGGGTGATAACCAGATAGCTTTTGCGGCAGGTACGTACACGCCCGGCACGCAAGAGCTTGCCATCGGTTCGCCAAGTTGGAATTGGAACGTGCCGCTTAAAGCGGATGCGGACGGTAATATTGCCGTTTACACTTATAGACCAAATACATATTCCAACTATTTTGGTTATGTTGGCGGAAATGCAACTTATAATATTTCTGTCAAGAGTTCAGACACTAGTGCGTATACATCACCCAACCAAGAAATTATTAGTAGCGTAAGAGAAAGACTGTATGCTTACTATAAACTGCCCGATGAACTTGTTTCACTTGGCGCGACGATTGAAATCAGTGCAAACCTTGACAGCGCGTATAAATTCACTAAAATGAAAAAGACGCACAAGTTTATTTCCGTAGCGGGTAATATTTCAAATCGAAGAAAACGAAGATAAAGACGGCGTAACCGCCGAACAAGTCGTTGAAGAAACGTATAACATAAGCACGTCCTGGAAAGTCACGGCGAATAAACAATACATCCTTGTATATGCCGGCGGTCAAGAAGACGGATACAAGGAGAAAATCGAAATCAGCGGGCTTGAAATCACGATTAAGATCAAGTCTGTCGATAACCCGAGCTTTTTCACACCCGTTACCGCAGCATGGGACGGAAAAACCAAACCGGACATTGCGGTTTTGGACACCATTGCAAACATATCGAATCTTTATACCACCAACAACAATATTGTCGGCAACCTTGACTGGGCATTGAACGGCGAAGACGTTCTTGATCCTACGTTCAACAAGTTGACGTCAATCCGCACCGACGGAATGCAAACAAAGCAGTTCTCCTTCCTGCTTTTTGACAAATTCTTCGGGCTTAAAGAAGCGGATATCAAAGGTTTTAATCTTCTTCAAGCATATATTGGCGAAGGCGCAATAACGGACGGCTCCGCAAAAACATACAAAGAAGCGATTATACCGCAGAACAGTTGAAAACGTTGCGTTATCCGACGGGCTTGGAAAGCATAACGGTGCAGCCGTTTGCGTTTGACAATAACGACCCCGCGACGGGTTCTTTCCGCGGGCTTTACGTCACGGTAAAGTACGACGGAAAAGACAACAATGCATTGCCTATCGAAACCGACACGATATATCGTGTAAATTATAAAAACTCAATCAATCTTTCGGGTAAGACGTTGAGCGTCGACTGCGACGGTATCGACTACACCCCGCCCACGGCATTGGACGAAGTTGCTCTCCTTACCGAAAGCGTTTTTAACGAAAACGACGGTGTCACGTATTTTTATACCGGCACCATAAAATTCAAACCTGTTCTTGAAGACACCGACAACCGCGGCGACGTCAAGTATTTCTATACCCTTTACCAAAGGTTGACGGCAATTACGTCGAAATCGAAGGGCAGACAGGCATTGCAATCAACAACCCCGGCTCCGACATCTTCACCCTTTCGGGACTTGAAAAGGGCGAATACGCAATCAAGTTCAAAGCGATTGATACGGTTGGGCTTTTCTACGAAAATCTTGTCAAAGATAAAACTCCCGAACAAATCGCAGGGCTGAACCTTAACGACGTACAAAAAAACTGGGCAAACCACGCCGTTTACAGCGATTATCACCGTTTCACAATCGACGACATCAAGAACCCGCCCGAAAAATGGGAAACCGCAATTTACCTTGAAAACGGCGGCGCGTATAACGGCGAATGGACGAATCAGAACGTCGTTATCGAGTTCAACACGCTCTCTTCCATTATGGAAATAACCTATCAAATCAGTTATCGCACCCGTAAAAACGGCGTTTTCGTAGGTACACAAACCGAATGGGTAAACATCAAAGACCAAATCATCGATAACAAATATGTCATAGGCTATGACGAAACTTCGCCCGAAGGATACGAACGCATCTATTATCTCCAAGCGATTTATAATTCGTCAAATATCACGTATACCGTTAACGTTCCCGTGAAATACGACAACTATAACGGATACAAGCCCGAAATCGCAAGGCTTCTTGACTTCTCGACAGACGCGTATGCCGACTTACTGCCCCTTCTTGTGAACCTTAACTACAAACAAGACGGGAAAGACGGCTACGTCAGCGAATTTTTGGGCAGCCCGATGACTCTTTATTACGCAATCACCCGTGACGGCGTCCCCGGCGCGACAAAGGAACTTTCGCTTGATACAAACAACGTTTATATGGATTTGTTCGAGGGCAGAAACGTCGCGGGACTTACGCAAATTCAGGTCAGATTCTGGCTTAAAGATGAAGCGGGCAATACAAACAATGAAACCACCTACAACGTCAACCTTGACAGGGCAAAGATCAACGTCAACTTCAACATCGATACGAACGCCCGAAGATACTTCAACAATACGACCGACGTAAGTACGTCGCTTGTTTCGTACACGTTGTCGAACAAGTTTGCAGGCACTATCCCGTCGGGGAAAATCGGCATTACTTTCGACGCGGCGTACGACGGCGTTAATGCAGGTAAAAGACAGGTGATTGTCAGCAACGTGCAGGCTTCCTACGTCGAAGGCTCGGCTTATACGGCTGCGCTCATCGAACAATATGAAAAGGTGTATGTCAATGCAGACGGCAACGTCATCACGCCCGAAGCAGACGGCAGTTACGTCATCGGCACGCACGAAATCAAAAAAGCGCGTCTTACGATCGACGAGAATTACAGACACGCGCCGTTTGTTTATAACGGCACCATCAACTACGCAATGACCGACTACGTTTCGGGCGACGGCTCTTTATTGGTGCTCGATAAGGTTTTGGGCGACAAAGCGGACGAATGGAAATATCCAATGGAAAGGCACGTTCCAGCTTGACAGCATTGACGTCAACAACAATCTTCGCGCGTCGCTTATAAATATCGAAATCGCGGGCGAACTGAACAACAATTACCAGATCACAAACGCGGGCGGCTCCGCAAGCGCACCCAAAGCGTATATCGATATCCAAAAAGCCAAACTCGGCAAAATCACGCTTATCGCCTCAAAGGTCTATAACGGCGAAAATACGATTCTGACGAACTCGGTCAACTGCACGTTCCAAATCGCTGGACTGCAAGGCACGGACAATATCACGCTCGAATACGGCACGATTATCCTGCCCGGCAAGGACGTCGGCACATATACCTTTAACGTCAACGATTTCAAACTCGTCGGCGAAAGACAAAAATTCTATGACCTGACAGACGTTACCGTCGAAGCGACGGTTACCGTAACGCCCAAAACCATCACGGTTACGGTGCATAACGTCGAAAAACCTTTCGACAACAAAACGGCGTTCCAAATCAGCAGCTATACGTTTGGCGGCGTTGTATCGGGCGACGACGTGAAGTTGCTCACAAGCACGGGTAATACGGCAAATATCAACGTCGGCACTTATCCCGATTGCAAAGTCACGCTGGGTATTACCGGCATTGACAGCAAAAACTACGTCCTGAAAGATACCGAGGCGGTCGTTACGGTCACCATTTCTCCGCGCGAAATCGGCGGCGCGAAATCACCGGTATTTACGCTGTCGATACGAACGGCAACTATTACTACATCAATGAAACCGGCGGAAACGTTGTGATTTATCAGAAAGACGGCGCAGGTTTTATCGCGTACAGCAAGGACGAAAACGGCAAAGCAAAGGCCGAAAACGTTGACGTTTTGCCAGCAGGCGCAACCGTATGGGTGCTCGATACGTTCGTCACGGGCGGCGTTTGCATCATCAACGGTCACCGCTTCGAGCTGTCACCGGACATCGTTTACGCAATCGAATACTATGAGGATACCGCACTCAACAACAAACTCGACATCGGTGAAATCGACTTCACAGAGCGTCAGTATCAGCCCGTCGTCGTCGATCAGAACGGCAACCCATTCGTTATCAACGTCAAAATTTCGGACGGCGTTTACGACACCACTTCGGGCGCGTATAAATATACGTTGAAAATCAAAAACTTCGGCGAGAAAAGCAACTTCCAGAAAATAACGGGCTTCAACGACACGGAAACCAAAGTCGTGTCCGTGCTTGACTTCTCGGACGTCAAGTTTGAAAATAAAATGTTCAATGACAAAGGCAACGTCGATAAGTTCAGCGCTCCGTACAACGCGTTGGCATACACGCTTAACGTCATAAGCCCGTCACAGTTGAATATTGAACTCGCGGAATACTTCAAGAAGGGCGCAGACGGCGTATGGATGCCCGTTGACAAGGCAATCGACGCAGGGGAATACTACGGTAAGTTCACGGTATCGCGCTTGAATAACGAATACATTATTGAACAAACTTTCACGATTGAAAAAATCGGCACCGAAATTAAGATTAAAGACGCGTCCGTTACGTACGACGCAAAATACGGCGAAGACTTCGCTGAAAAAGTGCAAAGGTCGACGACGCGTTCAATTACTACAAGACGACTTACGGCATGGTCGTCGGCGCAAACGACATCGTTTACGAATATTCCTTTGACGAAGATTTCAAGACGATTCTCGGCAGTGCTCCCGTCCGTCAGGGTGGCGGCGTATGCTACGTCCGCGTGAGATATAAGGGCAACGAAAACTTCATCGGCTCGGTCTCGCTCGCTCGCAAAATCAACGTCAACGGCGCGAAATTCAACCTTGTCGATATCACGGCAAACGTAGGCGAATCGTTCAATCTGCCCACGGTTGAAAATCTTATCGACAAAGACTCCGTCGGCGGCAACTACAAAGAAATCGCAAAAGACTTTGTCATCGTTTATCGCGTCGGCGACGCCAATTACAAGGTCGTGACGAGCTCTGCGGGACTTGTGGGCGAAGGCAGATATCCTTACAGAGTCGTTCATAAAAAACTTATCAAGAACGGCGCCTGGTCAGAAACGGTCGACAGCAGCGCGGAATCCGAAAGATATACCCGTGCCGTGTCGGCGGACGGCATAATCGAAGCGACGATTTCCATCATCGAAAACGAACTTAACTCGGTATGGGGCGGCGACGTCAACGTTCCCGACGATAAAGTTCTGGAAGATAACGGCATCGGCACGATCTCGGGCAGTTGGACGCAGGCGGACAGCGGATACAAAGTTTACTTCTGCATACTCGACAGAAACAACGCCGCAAGCCGCGATAACTTCACCAACGGTTTAAGACAAAATAAGGAAATCTTTGGCAAAGAGTACGCCGCCGGCAAGGTCTATTTCCTGTCGCTCAGCGAATATAAGAACAAAAGCGTCCTTATGAACGCCGACAAACAGCCCAAACTTATGAGCCCCGCAACCGTAACGATGCAGGTCAGCGCAAACGGCGCGAAACTCATCAGATACAACAACGGCGAATGGACGGAAGTAAACTACGTCGATAACGGCGACGGCACCGTAACGTTTGAAACCGATAAGCTCGGCTACTTCATCTTTGCGGAAGACTACGTCGCGCCCAAAGCGAAAACAAACACGCTGGCAATCGGCATCGGCGCAGGCGTTGGCGGCGCGGCAGTGCTTATGGCAATCATAGTGGTTACGGTGGTCGTCATTAAGAAAAAACGCGCATAATCGTTAAACAAACGGCACGCGACGGCGTGCCGTTTCCATAATATAAAACATTTATAAAGGAGAAGGAAAATGAATAAATACGCAGGTACAAAAACCGAAAAGAACCTCGAAACGGCTTTTTCGGGCGAATCACAGGCAAGAAACAAGTATACTTACTTTGCGTCGGTTGCGAAAAAAGAGGGCTTTGAACAAATCGCGTCGCTGTTTCTGAAAACCGCCGACAACGAAAAAGAACACGCCAAACTTTGGTTCAAGGAACTTAACGGCATCGGAAACACAACGGAAAACCTTGTTGCCGCGGCGGCGGGCGAAAACTACGAATGGACGGATATGTATGCGGGCTTTGCAAAAACAGCCGAAGAAGAAGGCTTCCCTGAACTTGCGGCGAAATTCCGACTTGTCGCGGCGATCGAGAAACACCACGAAGAAAGATATCGCGCGCTGTTGAAAAATATCGAAACGGCGGAAGTTTTCAAAAAATCCACGGTGAAAGTGTGGGAATGCAGAAACTGCGGCCATATCGTCGTCGGAGAGTGCGCGCCCGAGGTTTGCCCGACGTGCAATCATCCACAAAGTTATTTTGAGATATCCGCGGACAACTATTGATTGTCGCAAAACCAAAGGACAATCATTTTCAAAGCGTCGGGACACCCCGACGTTTTTTAATGTTTAATATTATATATTATATAGTTTATATAGTAAAAATAAAGGGCGGCGGGGAAAATTCGAAGGCGAGAAGAAGCGCGATATTTTCAAAAAAAATAATAATAAAAAAATTTTCTTTTCCTTCTTAAAAACGGTTTACAAAAAACGCCGCTTGTGTTATTATAACCCTAACAGAAATCTTTAATTATGTCCAGAGAGACATACAAGGTTATCATACAATAAACAGGTGTATCATATCTTGCGTGTCTCGGCGCAAGATTTTTTTTGAGGTTTTATGGAAATTAAGGCAAACATTATGGATGATACGGCTGTCGCACGCGCGCTTAAAAGGGTATCGCACGAGATTATCGAAAGAAACGACTCCCTGGAAAACGTCGTGCTTATCGGCATTAAAAGCCGTGGTATCCCCCTTGCCGGAATAATTGCCGAAAACGTGAAAAAATACGAAGGCGTGGCGCTTGACGTGGGTGAACTCGATATAAGTCTTTATCGTGACGACCTTGCGGAAAAAAGCGAAACTCCCGTTATCGAAAAAATCAACGTTCCCTTTGAAGTAAGGGGACGAGACGTCGTCCTTGTTGACGACGTTTTGTTTACCGGAAGGACGGCGCGCGCCGCAATCGACGCCGTGTTCACGCTGGGACGTCCGCGCACGATACAACTTGCCGTGCTTATCGACCGCGGCCATCGCGAACTTCCGATACGCGCGGACTACGTCGGCAAAAACCTGCCAACGTCCAAGCAGGAGGTCGTAAGGGTAATGATACCGCCCTATGACGAGAAAATCGCCGTCGACCTGTTGTCACTCTGATATATCAAAATATAAATAAATTTAAAGGAGATTGTTACTTATGAAGATGATTTACAACGTTGAAGACAAGTTGTCCTTCAAACAAACGCTTGTGTACTCGCTTCAACAATTCTTGGCGGTCGTTTGCGCGACGATTCTCGTGCCTATTCTTTGCTCGGGAAACGGCGTCAACATGAGCCCCGCTGCCGCGCTTTTCGGCGCAGGTATCGCAACCCTGTTCTACGTATGGGTTACCAAGAAAAAGAGCCCGATCTTCATCGGAAGCTCGTTCGCGTTTATCTCGGCGTTGATCGGCGCAACTCAATACGGCTGGTGGGGAATTATTCTCGGCGGCGTATTCGCAGGCGCTGTGTACTGCATACTTGCCTTTATCGTCTGGAAGAAAGGCACTGAATGGATCAACAAACTTATGCCCGCGGTCATCATCGGGCCCACGGTCGCTCTTATCGGCTTAGGTCTTTCGGGCAGCGCAATCAGCAACCTTACCACTGCAAGCGGCAGCGGACAATCTTACAACCTTGTCGCAATCCTTTGCGGATTGTTTGCCTTCTTCGTAACGGTCTTCGTATCCTGCAAGGGCAGCAAAAAAATGCAACTTATGCCTTTCATCATCGGTATCGGTGCAGGTTACCTTCTCGCATCGTTCTTCTCCATCTTCGGATACGCATGCGACGTCGAATATCTCAAAATCGTCAACTGGACTCCGCTTGTCGAAAACTTCGTAAAAGACGGCAAATTCACGGGCATCACCGCATTCCTCGATTATCCGCACCTTGCGATTATCGAAGCAATTAAAGAATCCGTTAACGGCACCGCAAGACTTACCGGCGCGGGCGTCGGCGCAATCGCGCTTCTGTTCATCCCCGTATCGCTGGTCGTTTTCGCGGAACATATCGCGGACCACAAAAACATGAGCACCATCATCGAAAAAGACCTTCTTAAAGACCCCGGTCTCCATCGCACGCTCATCGGTGACGGCTTCGGAACGACCGTCGGCACGATCTTCGGCTGCTGCCCCAACACCACTTACGGCGAAAGCATCGGCTGTGTGGCAATCACCAAAAACGCCTCGATTTACACCATAGTCGGCGCGGCTGTTATCTCGATTGTAATCGCGTTTCAGCCCGTTCATCGCGCTTATCGAAACAATCCCCACCTGCGTTCTGGGCGGCGTATGCCTGGCGCTCTACGGATTTATCGCAGTCAGCGGTCTTAAAATGCTGCAAAACGTCGACCTCGGCGAAAGCAAAAACCTCTTCGTCGTATCGGCAATCCTTGTCACGGGTATCGGCGGACTCGCTCTTAAATTCGGTCTTGCAACGAAGGGCAAAGCAATCGTCACCATCACCAACATCGCAACCGCTCTTATCGTAGGTATCCTTACCAACGTCATTCTTTCCATCAAAACCAAGAAAGAAAAACAGGGTGAAGTCAAAGACGGTGAAAGCATCGCGGTCGTGGGCGAAGGCGTAACGTATGACACGGACGACAAACTCCCCGGCGTCAGAAAAGACGAAGTCGTGGCTGACAGCGAAGCAGTCGACGAAGCAGTCGAAGAACTCGGACTCGAAGACGAAGACAAAACCGCGACGGTGGAATTCCGGGCGGTTGAAGAAGTAAAGGACGAATCGTCCGACAAGTAATAATCAACGAAATATCAAAAAGTCCTCATAGTTTTATGAGGACTTTTTTATGTTTGAAATGCAACTTTTTGCGTGGGCACCTTGTTGCCTTTGGCGCGATGTTGCATACGCAGCGATGCGTCTTGCGGCGCGATGTGTGCCTTCGGCACGATATGCTCAAAATAATTTGCGATATAAAAAAGCCCTGACAAAAGTCAGGGCAATGCAATTATTCGTTCAATTATTGCGGATTATTTCGTACCGAAAATTCTGTCGCCGGCGTCGCCGAGGCCGGGGACGATGTAGCCGTTTTCGTTAAGGTGAGAGTCTTTGCAGCCGACGAAGATGTGTACGTCGGGATGTTTTGCGTGGACCTTTTCAATTCCTTCGGGCGCGCCGATGATGCTCATAAACTTAATATTCTTGCATCCTTTCGCCTTAATGAAGTCGATTGCCGCGATTGCGCTGCCGCCGGTTGCAAGCATCGGATCGAGAATGATGACTTCGCGGTTTGCGATATCGTCGGGAAGTTTGCAGTAGTACTCCTTGGGTTCAAGCGTTTCGTGGTCGCGATAAAGACCGACGTGTCCGACTTTTGCGGTGGGGACAAGAGCAAGGATACCGTTTACCATGCCGAGACCTGCGCGGAGAATAGGAACGATTGCGATGTCATTTGCAATAACGCGGGTTTTAGTGACCGCAATCGGGGTTTTAACCTCAATTTCTTGCGTATTGATATCACGGAGAGCCTCAAATGCCATAAGCATTGCGACTTCTTCCACAAGTTCGCGAAACTCTTTGCTGCCGGTACGTTCATCACGCATAATTGCAATTTTGTGTGTGATAAGAGGGTGATTGAAAATGGTTACGTTGTTCATAAAACACCTCACAATATTTACTTTTAACATAGTAACATTTCGGCGTTTTTTTTGCAAGCAAAATACGCATTGTTCGACATATTTTTTAAGGCATATCGCAATAAAAAAATTAGCAAAAAAACACGAATTTCGTCAAATTGATATTTTCAAAACCTTGATAACGTAAATTTATTGTGTTATAATATACACAGTATAGGTATTTTATCTAATTTATTTTCAGGGTTATATTATTAAAGAGGAGTTTGAAAAATGTTAGCAGCAGTTTCATCCAATGAAGTATGGCAGAAAATCGTCGATTTCTTTACCATCACGGTGAAAGACTTTTTCGTTGAATTATTGGCAGAAAATCCCCCGATTAAGTTCATTTTGCTTGTTGCGGGCGCAGCGCTCGTACTCATCGGCTTAATCGTTATTATTGCGGTTTGTGCAAAGAAGAACAAGGCGAAGAAAGCGGCAAAGAAGGCGGCAAGACAAAGCGTCAAAGACGCAAAGAAAGCAAGTAAGAGTGGCAAAGTCGCAGCCGAAGAAAAACCCGCTGTGAAAGAAACGCCCGTCGTACCCGCGACACCCGCACCCGCGCCAGTTGCGGCAGCGGCACCCGTCGCGCCCGCGCCTTATATCGAGGACGAGAAGAAGTTCGACGCCGACGCTTTCGATGACGAACTGCCTCCGTTTGAAGACAAAAAACCCGCTCCGCAGGAACAAATCGATATGTCGAAGTTTATCGCGGAAGACAAAGTTTATGCTCCCGTGGAAGAAGAAAAACCCGTCGCGCCCGCGCCCGTTCCCGCATACGTTCAGCCGGAAGAACCCGCGCCCGTCGAGGAAAAGCACTATATCGAGCCGGAAAACAACGACAACTTCGTTGACGACAGTTGGGGCAAGGCAAAAATAAATCTGAAACCCAAAAAAGCGCAGAAAGAAGAAACGACGGAAGAACCCGAAGTCGCCGCGGAAGAACCCGCTCCCGCAAAGAAAAAAGCGACGAAGAAGAAGGCGGAAGTAACGGAAGAAGCCGCACCCGCAAAGAAAGCCCCCGCAAAGAAAAAGGCGGAGGCAAAGGTTGAAGAACCCGTCGAGGAAAACGACGAAGCCGATAAACCCAAGGTCGTCGGCAAATATACGATCGAAGATACCGGCTATGCGTATCAGTTCCACCTTTACGCAAAC
Source organism: Clostridiales bacterium (assembly GCA_022009995.1). Taxonomy (GTDB): domain Bacteria; phylum Bacillota; class Clostridia; order Christensenellales; family CAG-917; genus CAG-349. Next base: position 108,410 of record CP091734.1, on the reverse strand, counting down.
AACGGGCAACTTTTGTACGAAAGCCGTGAATACGCAAGTCTGAACTCCTGCAAGGGCGGCATCGCGACCTTTAAGAAGAACGTCGCAGATTGCGAGTACCGCATCGACGTCGATAAGAACGGCGGCTACAAGTACATCTTCAAGAAGGGCAACAGCATTTACATCGGCGAAACGTACTCGACCGCAAAAGCGGCGGAACGCAGCGCGGAATCCGTGAAACGCTTTGCACAGGTTTCCGAAATCAGCGAATAGATTTTTAATATAAAATAATAAAAGGGGTTATATCAATATGGCAAAAGAAGTAAAAAAAGCAGCAACAAAAGAGCCCGCACCCAAGAAAGCCGCGGCGAAAGAACCTGCAAAAAAAGTTGCGACGAAAGAGCCCGCAAAGAAACCGGCAGTTAAGGAAGTCGCCCCCGCAGAAACCGCAGCAAAAGGCGTTGTCGGAAAATATCGCGTAGATTGCGTTTACGGCGATCTTTATCAATTCTATCTTTATGCAAACAACGGTCAGCTCCTTTACGAAAGCCGCGAATATGCGTCGAAGAAATCGTGCCTGGAAGGCATCGAAACCTTCAAGAAAAATATGCAGGACGCAGCAACGACCGTACGTGTGGATAAGGACAAAAACAACAGATATAAGTTCATTATCAAAAACCGCAACAGCATTTACGTCGGCGAAACTTACGACAATAAGAAACAAGCCGAAAGCAGCGCGGAATCGGTGAAACGCTTTGCAGTCGTATCGCAGGTCATCGAATAAGAAAAAACGAAATTACGCACGGTGAAAACCGTGCGTTTTTTTTATACGAAATTTGAGGCGGAAGAATATATCGTTGATATATTCTTTTTTTGCGATTTTTTGTGCGGGATACGATCGTCAAAAATATCTTTTTACAAATTGCGACAAAATGCGTATATTTCGTTGACAAATATACGCTATTTTCATATAATCATATTCAGTCGTATGGTTTAGTAATTGTAAACTTTTTTCTTAAAATTACAAAACTCTCTAATTTTTAGGTTTAGAAATACTAAACAAGCGGCGCGGAAACAGGAGGTTATATGGAAATCGGAACCAAACTGAAAAATCTGCGGCTTCGTTGCGGATTGACGCAGGAGGAACTTGCCGACAGGTGCGAACTCACGAAAGGCTACATAAGCCAACTCGAAAACGACCTGACCATGCCGACAATTTCCACCCTGAACGACCTTATGGTGGCACTCGGAAGCGATCTGAAAACCTTTTTCAGCGAAGACGAACCCGAGCAAGTCGTGTTTACGAGCGACGACTTTTTTGAAAAGGAGGGCGACGGGCAAAAAATCGTATGGCTTGTGCCAAACAGTCAGAAGAACGAGATGGAGCCTGTTTATATCGAAATCGAGCCGAATACGACGCTTCAGAAAGATATGCCGCACGAGGGCGAAGAATTCGGATACGTCCTTGACGGCGAAATCGAAATCGTCATCGGTAACAACGTCTATAAGTGCAAAAAACGCAACAGCTTTTATTTTGTAAGCAACAAAGTACATTATATTAAAAATACAAAAAATACAACGGCTAAAATCATCTGGGTGTCAAGCCCGCCCACGTTTTAAGGAGAGTATATGTCATCTGCAAACATTATCGAAATCAAAAACGTATCCAAGGAATACGACGGCAAAGCAGTCGTCAAAAACGAAAGCATCGCGATAAAACGCGGCGAATTCGTGACAATTTTAGGACCTTCGGGCTGTGGCAAGACGACGACGCTTCGTATGATTGCCGGCTTTGAAAAACCGACCAGCGGACAAATCTTGTTCGACGGCGAAGATATTTCCAATCTGCCGCCGCATAAGCGCGCCGTGAACACTGTTTCCAGAAATACGCGTTGTTCCCGCACCTTAACGTGTTCAACAACATCGCGTTCGGTCTGAAACTCAAAACCATTCCCGACGGCACGACGTACACTGACAGAAAGGGCAGGACTTTCGACAATATGAGAAAATATACGAAAGCCGAAATCGCCGAAAGTCAATCACGCGCTTAAAATGGTTGACCTTGAAGACTACGGTCACCGCGACGTGAACAGCCTTTCGGGCGGACAGCAACAGCGCGTCGCAATCGCAAGGGCAATCGTCAACGAGCCGAAGTTGCTGCTTCTTGACGAGCCGCTGGGCGCGCTTGACCTTAAAATGAGAAAGGATATGCAGATTGAACTGATGGATATGCATAAGCGCCTTGGAATCACGTTCGTTTACGTCACGCACGATCAGGAAGAAGCGCTCACCATGAGCGACAAAATCATCGTTATGCGCGACGGCGAAGTGCAGCAAATCGGCACCCCGAAAAAGATTTACGACGAGCCCGCAAACGCATTCGTCGCCGACTTTATCGGCGAAAGCAACATCATGTCGGGCATTATGATCGACGACTATAAATGCAGTTTCTTCGGCACCGAGTTCGAGTGCGTCGACAAAGGCTTCAAACCCAACGAACCCGTCGATATCATCGTGCGCCCCGAAGACATTTACATCACGAAGGGCAAAAACGTCGAAAAGGGACAACTCACCGCAAAAGTAACGTCCTGCGTGTTCAAGGGCGACCACTACGAAATCCTTTGCGAAAGCGACGGAAACGAATTGCAGATTGTTGAAAATACCGAGTGCGCCGTCGGCGAAGAAATCGGTATCTTCATTCCGAAAGAAGAAATACACATCATGCACAAAGCGCGCATTATCAACGAGTACGAAACCGAAATGGGCGACAACGGCATTGTGAAAATTTGCGAAGCCGACTTTGAAACGAAAAGCGACTTGCCCGCAGGAACGAAAGTTAAAGTGTCGATTCCGTTTGATAAAGTCGACGTTACCGACGACGAAGCCGACGGAACGGTCAGCGCGGACGTCGTGTCGAGCATTTACAAGGGAAGTTACTATCAGGTCATTTTACGCACCGATTTCGACTATGACTTCTTTGTCGACACTCAGGACGAATGGCTCAAAGGCGACCGCGTAGGTATCAATATTAAACCCGAAGACATTAAGGTGGAGGCAATTTAATGAAAGAGAAAATTAAAAATTTCAGATTTACGCGAAAAGCCTTTGCTTATCCGTATATGCTGTTTTTGCTGGTTTTCGTCGTTACGCCGCTTGTGCTGATTCTTGCCAACGCGTTTATTTACGACGGGAAATTCAGTTTCAAAAACTTTGCGATTTTCTTCACCGAAAAGTCAAGTCTGGTGGTGCTTGGAAACTCCATTCTCGTCGGACTTCTGACGACGATTATCTGCATAGTTCTGGGATATCCCGCGGCGTACTTCCTTGCGAAATACAGCGCAAGCAAGATTTTCGTATTGCTGTTTATCCTGCCCATGTGGGTAAACTTCCTGATAAGGACGCTTGCGACGAAAGCGATTTTCGTGTCGATGAACATTCCGCTCGGAATGGGGACGGTCGTGTTCGGCATGGTTTACAACTACCTGCCGTTTATGATACTTCCTTTGCATACGGTGCTTTCGAGCATTGATAAAAACTATATCGAGGCGGCGGAAGACCTCGGGGCAGACAAGTTCCAGGTTTTCGCAAAAACGATATTGCCGTTGTCGGTGCCGGGGATTTTAAGCGGAATCACGATGGTGTTCATTCCCACGATTTCGACGTTCGCGATAAGCCAGCTTTTGTCGGACAGCACGGTATTCTTGTTCGGCGACAGCATTCAGATGAAGTTTGATCAGGGCTTGTACGGCGTCGGCAGCGTCATGAGCCTTGTAATGATAATTCTCGTGCTTGTTTCCAACTTTTTAATGAACAGGTTTTCAAAAACATCTGCGACGGGAGGAAGAAACTTATGGTAAAGAAATTTTTTGCAAAAGCATATCTTTATTTACTTCTCGCGCTGCTGTACGCGCCGATAGTGCTGATTATCGTGTTTTCGTTTTTCAACACGTCGATTTTCTCTTTTGACAACGGGTTCAGTTTCGAGTCGTACAAGTCGATATTCGCATCCGACAAAACGCCCGAACTGCTTGCCGCGCTTAAAAACACGCTGATTATCGCCGTCGTATCGAGCGTTGTATCGACGCTTATCGGCACGTTTTCGGCAATCGGTATTTATTGTTTGAAACCGCGTGCGAGAAAGGTTGTGGAAAACGTCAACCAACTGCCCATCATCAACAGCGAAATCGTTATGGCGGTGTCGCTTATGATATTCTTCGTAACGTTCTCGTTCCCCGCGGGATATTTCCGCCTTATCATCGGACACATCAGTTTCTGCACGCCGTACGTCATTCTTTCGGTTTTGCCGAAACTCCAAACGATGGACAACAACGTTTACGAAGCCGCTCTCGACCTTGGCGCAAACCCGTTCAAAGCGATGGTAAAAGTCATTCTGCCCATACTTGCGCCCAGCATTATGTCGGGATTTATGATGGCGTTCACGCTGTCGATGGACGACTTCATCATCACGCAAATCAACAAAGGCGCGGCAACGGGCATCAACACTCTTTCGACGTATATCTACGCCGACGCAAGGGTACAAGGGCTTTCGCCGTTCTGGTTTGCGATATTCAGCATTATCTTCATCGTGGTGCTTACGACCATTCTCGTCGTCAACGTCGTTAAGGTCAAAAAAGCCAAAGCCGACAAGAAAAAGGAGGTTAAAGCATGAACAAGAAAGCAATTAAAATCCTTATCGTGTCGGTTATTATCGCGGTTATCGTCGGCGGTACGATTGCAGGCATCGTCGTCGTGAACCTTGACAGGAAAAAAGAGAAACTTGTCGTATATAACTGGGCGGACTATATCGATCCCGCCAATATCACGCTTTTTGAAGAGTATTACAAGCAAAAAACCGGCAAGGAAATCGAGGTCGTTTACAGCACTTTCGACACAAACGAAACAATGATGACCGAAGTCACCAAGGGCGACAGCCAGATTGACCTCGTTTGCCCCAGCGAATACTCCATTCAGAAACTGAAAGAGAAACCTTTTGCAACCGCTCGATATGTCGGACGGCGACTACGAATTCATAAGTAACGTGTATCCCGCAATCCGCGACAGGGTAGAGTCGATTTTCGGCGCGGAAATGAACGGATATTTCGTGCCGTATATGTGGGGTACGCTCGGCATAATGTACAACGTCGAAAAGGTAAGGAAAGAAGACCTCGAAGCCGGCTGGGGTATCCTTTGGAATAAGGCGAACAACCCGGAACTTGAAGGGAAAATCCTTGTGAAAGACAGCGTCCGCGACGTGTACGCCGCAACCGTTTGTTACCTCAAAGAAGAAGGAAAACTCGACGGGACTCCGTATGCCGCGCTTTCAATCGAACAGCTTATCAACACCGTCGACAACACGCTTTTGAAAATGTGTGAAACCGTGCTTCTGGAACAAAGAAAGCATATCAAAGGCTACGAAGTCGACTTCGGCAAGGACGATATGATCAACAAAATCGCATACGTCGACCTTGCCTGGTCGGGCGACGCAATGTACGCAATCGAGGAAAGTTACAACCCCGACAAAACTTTCAAAAACCTTGCAACCGGCGAAGAAACGAATTACCTTCTGGACTACTTCGTCCCGACAATTGAAATCGACGGCGAAGAAAAAGAGTTCGGCAACGTCTGGTTCGACGGCTGGGCAATCCCGAAAACCGCGCAAAACGTCCCGGCGGCAAAGGAATTCATCAACTTATGTGCCGTCCCGACGTCGCGATGCGTAATATGATGGAAATCGGCTATACCTGCTCCTTCGATCCCGATAAATATATTGATGGCAAAGACGAGTTTTCAATCGAAGCCATCAACTGCCTTATCGAAAACGAGTATGTGTGGGAAATCACCGACGACGAAATCAAAGAACTGTACACCGTCGTCGACGGAATTGTTGTCGACGGAATTATTAAGGAAATCAACGGCGTTAAGTACGATCTTACCGAGTTCTTCGGCGACAATAGAAGATACCCCGACTTTAAGAAATCGGAAGGCACTCTCGGCGTAATGCAGGACTTCGGCGCGCAAAACGACGCGGTCGTCAGTATGTGGGAAAGGGTAAAAGGCGGCGACGAATTCCCGTGGAAACTTATCGTCGCAATCGTTGCTTGCGTCGCGATTGTCGCAGGGGCGTTCGGGCTGTGCTTCCTGGTGCGCCACGTCAAATCGAAACGCCAGCCGCATATCGACGCGGACTCCGAACAACAAACCGCTTAAAACAAAATTGAAAAACCAAACGAAACCAAAAAACCGATTGCAAACGCAATCGGTTTTTTAATCTGTAATACCTAAAAGATAATCCGCTGAAACGTCAAAAATTTTGCATAGCGCAATGATGGTATCAAGCGGCGGTTCGTGCCTGCCTGTTTCCCAGTCGGCAACGGACGCGCGTGAAATCCCGACCAAATTTGCAAGGTCGCATTGGCGCATACCCTTTTCAATTCGCAATTCTTTAATTCGTTCCGAAAATTTGTTCATAAAAATATTATGTGGCTTTTACCGACATTTTACTTGACGTGTGGGTAATAACCGCACATAATATTAGTATAATTTGTCCGGCGAGGGTGGTGTGAACGAATACCAATCGTGAACAAAGCGAACGTTGCCAAAACGCCGAGATTTCAGCGCTTTTATGAAAAATGCTCGCTTGTAGTACGAAAAGTACAACCGCGTTCGCCTTTTCCAAAAATCATCTGAAATCTCGGCGTTTTCGGTTGTGAACAAGTTTTCCGTCGTGTTTTTAGGATAAGACAAGGCACGCGAGCGGCTTAATACTTTACCGTATAAGCCGTGAGCGTAACGCAGTATTAGTCAAAAACACGGCGTAAAACCTAAGTTCGTTTTATTCACGATTGGTATCTGCGCGCAATCAGGACATTGTAAGCCGACAAATTCAGGATAGACAATAGGGTAAGGGCGATACAAAATAACTGTCTATTCTGTTATCGTCCTTATCTTGAAAAAAATTACCGATTGCAAACGCAACCGGTTTTTTTAATCGAGGATTTTATTATTTATCCGCTATTCTTGTTTTGGAAACCGCGTTTTTCAAAACAAGCGAAAAGGGAATAAGGATTAGCGGAGCGCAGGTTTCCTTATGGGAAAAACGGCACAAAAAAGGCATCTTCTTCAAGATGCCTTTGACTGTTGTTTGTCCCGTTTTCCAAAACGGCAATCTTTTCATTTGCCGTTTTGAGAGCGAAGCGACTTAGTACATATCGCCGCCCATCGGAGCTTGCGGCATCGCCGGAGCCGGTTCGGGCTTGTCGGCAACGATGACCTCGGTGGTGAGCAACGTAGACGATACGCTTGCCGCGTTTTGAAGTGCCGAGCGCGTGACTTTGGTCGGATCGAGAATACCTTTTTCGACCATATCGCAGAACTCGTTTTTAAGAGCGTCGTAACCGAAGTTCGCTTTCTTTGCGCGCAACACGTTATCTACGATAACGCCGCCGTCAACGCCCGCGTTTCCGCGATTTGTTTAATGGGGGCGGTAAGGGCTTTCGCGATGATGAGCGCGCCCGTTTTTTCGTCGCCGCTGAAAGTATTTGCGTATGCGGTAACTTTGTCGCTGATGGACAGAAGGGCAATGCCGCCGCCGGGGACGATACCTTCTTCGACAGCCGCGCGGGTTGCCGCAAGAGCGTCTTCGATGCGGAGTTTTCTTTCTTTCATTTCGACTTCGGTTGCCGCGCCGACTCTGACGACTGCTACGCCGCCCGAAAGTTTTGCAAGGCGTTCTTGAAGTTTTTCTTTGTCGTAGTCGCTGGTGCTTTCCGCAATCTGGTGCTGGATTGCCGCAACGCGTTGTTTGATGAGAGCGGGATCGCCTGCGCCGTCAACGATAGTGGTGTTGTCTTTGTCGACCTGAACCATTTTCGCGCTGCCCAGCATATCGAGGGTTGCGTCCTTGATTTCGTAGCCGAGATCGGACGAAATGACGGTTGCGCCTGTCAGGATTGCGATATCTTCAAGCATTGCTTTGCGTCTGTCGCCGTAACCGGGGGCTTTGACCGCAACGCATTTGATTGCGCCTTTGAGTTTGTTCAGGACAAGGGCGGTAAGAGCCTCGCCTTCGACTTCTTCTGCGATTATGAACAAGCCGCGGCCTGATTTTACAACCTGTTCGAGAACGGGCAGCAAATCCTGGAACACGCTGATTTTCTTATCGGTGATAAGGATAAGCGGATCTTCAAGGACGGCGTCCATTTTGTCGGGGTTGGTCATCATATAGGGGGAAGCGTAACCGCGGTCGAACTGCATGCCTTCGACGACGCTGAGTTCCGTCTTCATGGTTTTGCTTTCGTCGATGGTGATAACGCCGTCTTTGCCGACCTTTTCAAAAGCGTCAGAAAGCAGAGTGCCGATTTCTTCGTCGCCTGCCGACACGCTCGCAACCTGCGCGATAGCGGTTTTGCTTTCAATGGGTTTGCTGATTTTTTTGAGTTCTTCGACGGTATATTCGGTTGCTTTCGCGATACCTTTTTTCAGCACCATCGGGTTTGCGCCGGCGGCGATGTTTTTCATACCTTCGCGGATGATTGTCTGTGCGAGAAGGGCAGCCGTTGTGGTTCCGTCGCCCGCTACGTCGTTGGTTTTTACGGACACTTCTTTCACAAGTTGCGCGCCCATATTTTCAAAAGCGTCTTCGAGTTCGATTTCCTTGGCGATGGTTACGCCGTCGTTTGTGATGAGGGGTGCGCCGAACTTTTTGTCAAGAACGACGTTTCTGCCTTTCGGCCCCAAAGTGATTTTAACTGCGTCGGCAAGAGTGTCCACGCCCTTTTCAAGGGAGCGGCGCGCTTCTTCGCCGTATTTGAATTGTTTGCTCATATAAAAGCCTCCTTATTCGTTCACGATTGCGAGAATGTCGCTTTGGCGAAGGATGATAACTTCTTTGCCGTCAAGCTTGAACTCGCTTCCTGCGTATTTACTGTACAAAACTTTATCGCCTACCTTGACTTGCATCGTGACTTCTTTGCCGTCGATAAGTCCGCCGGGACCGACCGCCACGACTTCTGCCATCTGGGGTTTTTCTTGTGCTGTGCCGGGAAGAAGGATGCCGCTTGCGGTCTTTTCTTCCGCTTCGATTGATTTAACGACAACTTTGTCAAACAAAGGTTTTATTGTCATATTTACCTCCGAAAATAATTGTTGAAAATTGATTTTGAAGTTAGCACTCAAACGCCTTGATTGCTAATTCAATGGTAATTATACACGCAATATATCGCGATGTCAATAGTATTATGACAGAAAAAATTAAAAAATACCGCTAAAAAACGCGCATTTTCAAAAACGTTGTAAAGTCGCGCGTTATGCCAACAGATAATAATACAAACTTAGGTTTTACGCCGTGTTTTTGACTAATACTGCGTTACGCTCACGGCTTATACGATAAAGTATTAAGCCGCTCGCGTGCCTTGTCTTATTCTAAAAACACAACGGAAAACTTGTTCACAACCGAAAACGCCGAGATTTCAGATAATTTTTGGAAAAGGCGAACGCGGTTGTGCTCTTGTACTACAAGCGAGCATTTTACATAAAAGCGCAAAAATATCGGCGTTTTGGCAACGTTCGCATTATTATCTGTTGGCATACATTAAAATACGGGCGCGCACGTATGCGCGCGAATTTGTTTACAACGGGCTGAAAAAGTGTTATTATTATCATATATTTATTTCTTTCGAGGTCGCTATGATGGACAAATGGGATAAGAGATTTATGGAAATGGCAAACGTCGTTTCGACGTGGTCAAGTTGTTATAGAACGGGCGTCAGGTCGGCGCGGTCATCACAAAAAACAAAAGAATCCTCACAACCGGCTACAACGGCGCGCCGGAAGGCATCAGAAGTTGCGTCGAAAAGGGCGAATGTATGAGGGATATTATGAAAATCCCGTCGGGCACCCGCGCGGAACTTTGCTACGCCGTTCATGCGGAGCAGAACGCCATCTGTCAGGCGGCGAAACTCGGTATTTCACTGGAAGGCGCAACCCTTTATTGTACGCATCAGCCGTGCAGTATCTGCGCCAAAATCATCGTCAACAGCGGCATAAAACGTATCGTTTATCGCGAAGGATACCCGGACGAATTCGCAATGAAAATCCTGAGCGAAGCCGACATTCTTGTCGAAAGATACGAAGAATAATAAGTCAATTTTCAGGATATAAAGAATACCCTTAATTATAAGGGTGTTTTTTTATGGAAAAAATCGACAACGTAAATTATGACGATTATAAGTATAAATCGTATATCTGGAAGGAAGACGGGCGGCACAAAAAACCCGAAAAAAGAAAGAAAACAAAACCGCAAAAACCCGAAAAAAGGCGCGTCGTAAAAGCCGACAAACAGGCGGTTTTCGTCGTTTGTACGATACTTTTGTGCTTCTCGCTTACGTTCGCTCTCGCAACCCTTTCCGGAAAGGAAGCGTGATGAATTTCTTTCAAAAACAAACACCGACTGCGAAATGTATTACGTCGTGTGCTCCGACGTGTTTTCGGACGAAAGCCTTGCAAGAATTTCCGCCGACGAAGCGCGCACGTCGGGCGGGGCGGGATATATAATTTACGATGAAAAATACTATCTCGCGCTTGCGTGTTATAAAAGCCGCGACGATGCGGAAAAAGTCCGAAAAAGAATGGCGGGGAGCAGTTCCTGCATCTATGAAATCTGTGTCAAGGCACCCGCGCTTTCCTGGTGCGACAACGGAAAAAAAGACGCTGTAAAAAACGCATTGAAATACTCGGATACGGCGTTTTCCCGCCTTTACGAAATCACGACTTCGTTTGACAAAGGCAGTATCGGCGAAAGTGAAGTAAAAAACAGATTAAAAGGTTTATTGAATGAAATCAATAAATTAAATGCCGATTTTGACAAAATTACAAAATCCGAAAATATGCCCGAATACATTAAAATCAAGGCGGAAATCAAGGCTGCCGCGGCTGTCGTCGGAAACGTCGCGAAGTCGGATTTTTCGGGCGCGACGCTTTCCGCGGCGTTAAGGTTTGCGACAATGAGCGTCGTATGCGGCTACAAAAATTTGGCGACGGAGTTGTAAACGGTTGCAAAATCCTATGTTTTAGTATATACTATATTACACTAATGTAAAGGTGAACGAATGGCACACATTTCTTTGTACAGAAGATACCGTCCGACTTCTTTCGACGAGGTTATCGGGCAGGGACATATCGTAAGGACGCTTGTCAATCAGATTAAAACGGACAACATTTCGCACGCATACCTTTTCACGGGGACTCGCGGCACGGGAAAAACCACCGTCGCGAGAATTTTTGCGCGCGCGATTAACTGCGAAAACCCCGTAAACGGCAATCCGTGCGGGAAATGCTCGGCTTGTGTCGAACTTCAAAAGCCCGGCAATATGGATATTCTGGAAATCGACGCCGCGTCCAACAGCACGGTGGACGAAATCCGCGACCTTCGCGAAAAGGTCAAGTATCCGCCCGTCATCGGAAAGTACAAAGTTTATATCATCGACGAAGTTCACATGCTTTCGACAAGCGCGTTCAACGCACTTCTGAAAACGCTGGAAGAGCCGCCGTCACACGCCGTGTTCATTCTTGCGACGACCGACGTCCACAAACTGCCGCAGACGATTTTGTCAAGGTGCATGCGCTTTGACTTCAAATTGCTTTCGGTGAAAGATATTTCGGACAATCTGAAACGCATTTTCGACGACATCGGCAAAGTATTCGGAAGAAGCGATAAACCTTATCGCAACTTCTGCCGAGGGCAGCGTGCGCGACAGTCTTTCGATTGCGGATATGTGCGCGTCGTATTCGGGCGATACGATAACTTACGATGACGTTCTGGAAGTTCTCGGCGCGTCCGATCCTCACATTGTTCTGGACCTTGTGCAGGCGGTGCTTTCGCACGAAGTCGCGAGTGCATTGTCTATCGTCGATAATTTGTCGAATTTCGGCAAAAACATCGCCGTTCTCAATAAGGACGTCGCAACGACGATAAGGAACGTCATTTACGTGAAAAACTGCAAAAATGCCGAGTCCGCCTTGAAACTCCCGAAAGATATTTACGAAAAACTGTGGCGATTTCGGAATCGTCCGGCAACGTCGACCTTCTGAACGCGCTCGATTTGTTCAACGGTCTTTCCGGCGAGTTAAGATACAGCACCCAGCCCCGCATTATGTTTGAGGCGACGGTCGTAAGGGCTGCGCTTGAAAACGGCGAGGCGGAAATCGAAAAACGCTTGAAAAAACTGGAATCGGCAGTTTCGCAAGGCGCGGTAAACACCGCGTTTCAAAAAAAAAATGAGCTGAAAACAGATAATCCCGACGCGCTTTGGGACGCCTGCCGCACGGAAATCGTGGGGAAGGAAAGGTGCATGGCGCTGGGGATTGCGATGAATAAATACGTCGGGGTGGAAGAAAACGGGAACTTTTTCAATGTGTCTTTCAAAACGAAGGCGGACGCGTCCGTCGTGAGTATCCCCGACAACCTTAAACTTATTGAATCAAAACTCGGCGCGCTTTCGGGCAAGCCGTATAAACTGACCGTAAAGGTCACCGACGACGACACGTCGGAAGACGTCCTGAAAAGGCTGAAAACGCTTTTCGGGGACGATTTCAAAATCACGAAATAACCGGAGGTATTTTTTATGGGCAAAGGCGGTTTTCCCGGCGGCGGATTCGGCGGCGGAAATATGCAACAAATTTTGAAACAGGCGCAAAAAATGCAAGCCGATATGCAGCGCGCTCAGGAAGAACTTAAAAATTCCGAAGTAACCGGCTCGGCGGCGGGCGGCATGGTTGAAATCACGATGACGGGCGACAAGGAAGTCACCGCCGTCAAAATCAAGCCCGAAGCGGTTGACCCCAGCGACATCGAAATGCTGGAAGATCTTATCGTCGCGTCATTCAACGACGCCGTCAAAAAGGTTGACGAGTTGCAGGAAGAACTTATGGGACCGCTTGCAGGCGGTATGGGCGGTTTGTTCTGATGCCTTATATCGAGCCTCTTGCAAAACTTATTGCGGAATTCACGAAGTTCGAGGGCGTGGGCGAAAAGACGGCGGCAAGGTACGCTTATTCCATATTAAAGCGCAGCGACAGCGAAGTCGACGACCTTATCAACGCCTTGCGCGACGTCAAACAAAAGGTGAAATTCTGTAAAATTTGCGGCAACTATACCGACGACGCTGACGACGTTTGCGAAATTTGTCGTACGCGCGACAAGTCGGTTATCTGCGTCGTGAAAGAGCCGAAAGATATTCAGGCTTTTGAAAAGGTAAAGTCTTTTAAGGGCGTTTATCACGTTTTGCACGGCGTAATCAGCCCATCGAACACGTCGGCCCCGACGATATCGACATAAAAGGGCTGCTGAAAAGGCTTGACGGCGTGAAAGAAGTCATCGTTGCGACCAATCCCGACGTCGAGGCGAGGCAACCGCATTGTATATCGCGCGACTTATAAAGCCGCTGGGAATAAAGGTTACGCGCATCGCCCGCGGTCTTCCCGAAGGCAGCGTTATCGAGTACGCCGACGAAATGACCTTATCCACCGCGCTTCGCACCCGCGTGGAGTTATAATGATTTTAAGGAAAGGTCTTTTGCTTTAAGCAACGGACTTTTTCAAATTATATCGGAGAAAGAAATGAAATACGATTTTGTAACGAAAGTCAATCGCACAGGCACCGGATCCGTAAAGTGGAACGAATACGGCGTAACTTCGCCCGACTTTGCGCCGCTCTCCGTTGCGGATATGGAGTTCGTGACGCCGAAAGAAATTTCCGAAGCGATTGCGAAAACCGCAAACGAAAGAGTTTTGGGATATACCGAAGCTTACGACGAATACTATGAAGCGGTGCTGAACTGGATGAAGCGCAAGCACGGTTTCGCCGCGAAAAAAGAATGGATACTGACGACGCCCGGCGTGGTTCCCTCATTGTCGATTCTTATTCAGGCGGTTACGAAACCTTGCGAAGGAGTGATACTTCTCACGCCCGTTTATTATCCGTTCGATATGGTAACGATTGCCAAAACGAGGCACGTCGTTTACAGCGTTTTGAAAAACGTGAACGGTCGCTACGAAATCGACTTCGAAGACCTTGAAAGAAAGGCGAAAGATAAACAATACGGCGATTCTGTTTTGCAATCCGCACAACCCCGTCGGCAGAGTATGGACGAAAGAAGAGCTTGAAAAGGTCGGCAAAATCTGCGTCGATAACGGCGTGTTCATCATCGACGACGAAATCCACAACGACCTTATCATGCCCGGCGTAAAACATACGTTGTTTGCAAATCTGGAAAGCGTGAAACAAAATATCGCCGTCTGCACCGCGCCCAGCAAGACTTTCAACCTTGCAGGCGTTCAGTGTTCCAACATTTTCATTCCCAACGACGAAGCGCGCGCAAAAGCGAAAGCTATTGCGCTTGTCGATATTATCAAGGACCTTAACGTGTTTGCGTATCCCGCGTGCGTTGCGGCGTATAACGAATGCGAAGGCTGGCTTGACGAATTGATTCAGGTCATAAACGAAAACGCAAAAACGTCGGAAGAGTTTCAAAGAAAACTTTCCTTCCGTCGTCGTGTCGAAACTCGAAGGCACGTATTTGCAATGGATAGATTTCCGCGCGCTCGGGCTCACTCATGCCGAGTTGAAAGCCGCGCTTATCAAGCATAAGGTTTATCTCGATTACGGCGAAATGTTCGGCGACGCGGGCAGAGGGTTTGAAAGGATCAATCTCGCATGCCCGAAAGACACTCTCGTAAGCGCGCTTGAACGCATTAAATTTGCCGTCAACGAGAAACTCGACGAAATTTCAAACAGCGGCGAACCTCGTCCCGTGACGCTGAAAGTCGGCGACAAAATGCATTTCGTTTATACCGCGGTCGGCGGCAAGACGGTTGATTTGTCCGAAAACAAACGCAAGTCGACGTTCATCGCATTTTTAAGATTTGCGGAGTGCGACATTACGAAAACCGCGCTTAAAGGCTTGAAAACGCTCAATAAAGTTGCAAAATTGTGCGGTCGTGAGATTAAGGCGGTTATTCAATCAGATGAGAAAACCGTTGGCAAGTTGCAGGCGGAATACGATTTCGAGCTTATCCCCGACGTAAACGGAAAACTTTACGACAGATTTTCCGTATTTGAAGCAAACAGTATGTTCAGCATGGTCGCGGGGGACAAGTACTTTGAAAATATGGTCGGCGACGATATTAAAAAAATGGTGTCTTCCGACATGTTCAAGACGCTTGCAAAAAGCCTTATCGGCGGCGAAAACGAACACCCCGAAAGACGTGGCGGACAGTTGCTTGCGTTCTTTACCGTCGACAAAAACTCGGTTGTAAAATACGCGCATTACTCAAAAACGATAGGCGACGTTCCCGCGGCACAAGAACTGCTGAAAGGAATGCTCAGATAAAATCGCAAAGTTTTTTCAATCCGCGTGAAAATCGGGTGAAAAAACAGGGCGAAAGATACGACGCAAGAAATCAAATTTTTCTTGACATATCAAAACTTAGTAATTAAAATTATCCGTAAAGGAATAATATTATGGCAAAAAAACAAGGCATATCGGAAGCGGTCATTAAACGTCTTCCGCGATATTACAGATACGTTAAACAGCTTGAACACGACGGCGTAAAGCGCGTTTCCAGTTCGGAACTTGCGAAAAACCTGTGCGTTACGGCGTCGCAGGTCAGACAGGATTTTTCAAATTTCGGCGAATTCGGTCAGCAGGGCTACGGGTACAGCGTGGGGAAACTCCGCAGTGAAATCGCGTCGATTTTGGGGCTCGATCAGCAGCACAACATAATTATTATCGGGTGCGGCAACATCGGAAAAGCGCTTGCGAGATACGTCGGGTTTTCAGACGACGGCTTTTACGTCCGCGCAATGTTCGACGTCGATCCGACGGTCATTCAGAAAGTGCCCGCCGGCGTCGAAGTCCTGAACGTCAATAAACTTGCGGAATACATAAACACGCACCCCGTCGACATCGCGGCGATTTGCGTACAAAAGGAATACGCGCGCGAAGTTGCCGAAAATCTTGTGCGGCTCGGCGTGAATAAATTCTGGAATTTCGCCCCCGTCGATTTGTCGAACGTCGCGGAAGGCGTCGTGTGCGAAAACATCAATATGAGCGACAGTCTGTTCGTGCTGTCTTACAAGATTAACGAACAACAATAATCGTTGCATAATTACTTTCCTCCTGCGGATACTACTGCGGGAGGTTTTTTTATGCAATACACAGGAATCACAAGAAGAATCGACGAGTTGGGACGCGTGGTTATCCCGAAAGAAATCCGCCGTACGATGCGCCTTCGCGAGGGCGAAGAAATGGAAATTTTCGTTGACGAAAACAGCCTTATCCTGAAAAAATACTCGTGCGTAAAGGGAATACAAAAGTTTTCGGAAGAGATTGCGGAAAGTTTGTTTTCGTCGACGGGGGACACGTCGCTTGTGACCGACCTTGACAAAATCGTCGCGGCGGCGGGCTTTGACAAGACCTTTTATTCGGACAAACTCTTATTGCAAAAAGTCGCGGATATTTTTCAGAAAAGGACGACGCGCACGGTGTTTTTGCCTGACGGATATGCGATAACGGGCGACGATACAAACGAATACAAAATGCAGATATTCGCGCCTGTCGTCGTCGCGGGCGACGTTACGGGCGGCGTTATTTTGCTGTCAAAATCCGAAAAAAACGTCGCCGAAAAAACCAAACTTGCCGAGTTTTCGGCAAAAATCTTAGCAAATTCACTGCAATGAAAAGGCGTACTATGGCGGGAAACGCCGCGCTGCTTTCGGTGTTTTCCATAATTGCAAAGGTAATAAGCGCGCTGTATCGCGTGCCACTCACGTCTGTGCTCGGAGCGGAAGGAATGGGAATGTATCAGCTTGTGTTTTCCATTTACGCGCTGATACTTGCGCTGACTACGGGCGGAATACCCGTTGCTGTGTCAAGGCTCACGAGCGAGAATAACGCGTTGAAAAAGGACAGCAGGATAGTCCTTAAAAACGCGCTTTTAAGCGTTGTCGGGACGTCGGTCGTGCTTGCCGCTCTCTTGTGTGTTTTGTCGGGATTCGTGGCAAGAATTCAAGGAAACGAAGGCGTGAAAAGCGGATATTACGTCATTGCGCCGGCGGTTGTTTTCGTCGGTGCGTTGTCGATGTTCCGCGGCTGGTTTCAGGGGAACAACGACGTGATTCCGACGGCGGTATCGGGGCTTTTTGAACAGGTTTTCAAACTTGCGTTCGGGCTGACTCTTGCAAAAATTCTGTCAAAGTACGGCGTGATTTACGGCGTAATCGGCGCACTGACAGGAGTGATGATAAGCGAATTTGTCGCGCTTATTTATATTGTGATAACCTATTTTTCGCGCGGGAAGATTTACAAAATCAACGCGGTGGAAAGTTGCGACAAAGACGTGCAAAGCGCCATTCTGAAACGTCTGTCGTTTTTGCGATTGCCGGCTTTATCATACCGTTTTCGCAGTTTATCGACGGAATTTTAATCGTAAACATATTAAAAGCGTCGGGAGAGTCGATTTCTCTTGCGACGGCGAAGTACGGTTTGTATTCGGGCACGGTAATGAGCGTCGTGAATATGCCCGTCGTTTTAAGCGTTTCGTTGTCGGTTGCGATCGTGCCGGTTATCGCGTCGGCGACGGCAAAACGGGACATCGACGAAATCAGGAAAAAAGGAGCGACCGCCGTGAAACTCGCTTTTGTTATTTCGACGTTTGCCGCGGTTATGATGTTTGCGTTTTCCGACAAAATTATTGCGGTTTTATATCCGCGTCTTAATCGCGCGGAAACACAAACGGCGGTGCGGCTTTTAAGGATTATTTCGTTCACCGTGCCGATGGGCGCGCTTCGTGAAATTTATGCAAGTATGATAATGGCGATTGACAAGACCGGAAAAATCATCGTCAACAATTCCTTTTCGGTCGCGCTGAAAATTGCGGTTACGGCGATATGTCTTCAATACTTCAACGTGTACGGCGCGGGATACGGTATGATTGCGTTTTCGGCGGTCGGAGTAATCTTAAACGCGCGCGATTTTTATATTCTCTCGGGAAAAAATCTTAAACTCGTGAAAAACGTTAGTACAATCGCGGCAATAAATGTTATAATGTTTTTACTTGCGTGGGCTTTTGATATTTATATCAAAAATCCGATTTTGTCGCTTGCGACAGGTTTTGTCGTCGCGTCGTTTGTGTACGTTGTCGCGGCGGCGTTTTCAGGCGTCTTTGACGGGGACGAACTTTCGGGCGTGCCGTTTTCAAAGGCGTATTACAAATTATCGCAAAAACTACGATTCTGGGAGAGTTGAATGATTACCGTAATTGGACTCGGGCTTTATAAGGACGATTTGAGTTTCCGCGCCGAAAAGTTTCTGAAAAAGGCAAAAAACATTTACGTCAAAACGGCAAAAACGCCGACGTACGATTTTTTTGAAAAAAACGGAATATCCGCAAAATCTTTCGACGACGCATACGACGCGGCGGAAGATTTTTCCGAACTTGACGAAAAAATCATAAAAACGCTTTTGTCGGAAAACGAAAAAGGCGACGTTGCGTTTTGCGTGAACGGCGGCGGTTTCGACGACGGCACGGTGCAAAAACTGAAAAAACAAACGAACGATATTGAAATTATCGCGGGCGTGAGTTTTGCGGCGGATTTTGCCGGCGTTTGTCCCGACACGTCGGTGATGAGTTACAGCGCGTACGACGTCGTGTCCGACGTTTCGTTCATGCCGGACAAGCGGCATACCATCGTCGTCAGAGAAATTGACAACCGACTTCTTGCGGGCGACGTAAAAATCAAACTGTCCGACGTATACGGCGACGAAAAACTCGTTTATCTGATAAATAGTGTCAAAAAGACAGATAATTTGACATACATACCTCTTGCCGAAATCGACCACGGCAAGAATTTTTCGTATATAACGACTTTGGTGATTCCGCCCGATGATTTGTTGTCGGCAAAACGACACGATTCTCACGACCTTATCGAAATTATGGCAACGCTGTTGTCCGAAAACGGCTGTCCGTGGGATAGGGCGCAAACGCACGAAAGCATAAGGATAAATCTCATCGAGGAAGCGTACGAGCTTATCGACGCAATCGACAGAAACGACCTTGACGGCATGGTTGAAGAAACGGGCGACGTATTGTTGCAGGCAGTTTTCCACGCAATGATCGGAAACGCCGACGGCGAATATAATTTCAACGACGTCGTAAGCGGACTTTGCCATAAACTTATCACCCGACACACTCATATTTTCGGGCAGAACAAAGCGACGAACGCCGAAGACGCGCTGGATTACTGGAACGCGGCGAAAGCCGTCGAAAAGGAATATACGAGTTTCGGCGACAAGATGGACAAAATCCCCAAAAATCTGCCTGCGCTTTTGTACGCTTACAAAATCCAGAAAGTCGCGGTGAAATGCGGGTTCGACTGGCCCGACATCGACGGCACTTACGACAAGCTCAACGAGGAAATCCGCGAATTTAAAGAAGCGGACGGCGACGACGCCGTAATGGAAGCGGGCGATCTGCTGTTTTCTGCGATAAACCCGATGCGCTGGCGACATATCGAGCCGGAAACCGCCCTTAAAGAGGCGTGCGACAAGTTCGTGAAACGTTTTAAGTATATGGAAAGCGAAATATTGAAAGACGGAAAGGATTTGGGGAACGCCGAAATCCTGGACGAATATTGGAACAAGGCAAAGAAAATCTACAAATGAAAATCGGAAACGTACAACTTAAACGATTTGATTCTCGCGCCGATGGCGAATTATACCGACGCCGGAATGCGTTATCTTGCCTCGGTTTACGGCGTAGGGCTTACGGTAACGGAAATGGTGTCGGCAAAGGGGCTTTGCTTCAATAATCCCAACACCGCCGCGCTTCTGGAAACCCGCGAAAGGGGAAATTGTCCCGTCGCCGTGCAGCTTTTCGGCGCAGATCCCGAATACATAAAAAAAGCGGTGGAACACCCCCTTCTCAAAGACTTTGACATAATCGACATAAATATGGGTTGTCCCGTCGCGAAAGTTGTGAAAAACGGCGAAGGCAGCGCGCTTTTAAGAAATCCCGACCTTGTTTACAAAGTGGTGAAAGCGGCGGTATCCGCAACAAATCGTCCCGTAACCGTGAAAATCAGAGCGGGCTTTGAAAAGGACGAAATCACCGCGCCCGAAATCGCGAAGGTCATCGAGGAAGCGGGCGGCGCGGCGGTTGCCGTACACGCAAGGACCAGGGAACAGTTTTATTCCGGAAACGCCGACTGGAACGTCATAAAAAAGGTGAAAGAAAACGTTGGTATTCCCGTTGTCGGAAACGGCGACGTGGAAAAGCGCGACGATTATTTAAGAATGAAAGAAACGACGGGTTGCGACGGCGTAATGGTTGGTCGCGCCGCGCTTGGAATGCCGTTTATATTTGCAAAACTGCAAGATAAAGAATACGAATTTGATGCTAAAGCCGCGATTATGCAACATATCGAAATTCTGGGCGAGTATCTGCCCGAACGCACGGTGATAAATCAGATGAAGGCGCAACTGTGTTTTTACGCCAAAAACACCCGCCACGCAAAGGACGTCCGCCGCGCTATTTCCGAACTCAGAACCCGCGACGATTTAATGAGAATTATCGACGAATTTTTTTAAGGAAAATACATTATGAACATTGTTTTGGTTGAACCGGAAATCCCGCAAAATACGGGCAACATAGTAAGGACGTGCGCCGCGACGCACACCGTTTTGCATCTTATCGAGCCGCTCGGATTCGAACTTTCGGACAAGTACTTAAAACGCGCGGGGCTTGACTATTGGAGCGACTGCGAATTGCACGTATACAAAAACCTTGGGGAGTTTTTCGACAAATCCCGGCAAGTATTATTTCGCGTCGACAAAGGCGAAACACCGCTATGACGAGGTGAATTTCGAGGACGACGCATACATCTTTTTCGGAAAGGAAACGAAAGGTCTTCCCGAAGAACTTCTGCACGACAATTACGACCGCGCGATACGAATCCCGATGGGGCAGAACATAAGAAGTCTGAACCTGTCGAACAGCGTTGCTATCGTGTTGTACGAGGCGCTCCGTCAGCACGACTTCAAAGGGCTGCAAGAACAAGGACACCTTACGAAATACGACGACAAATAAGGCGGGCGCGCGGCGACGCGCGGCGAAAATCAAACAAAGTATTTATAAGTAATTGCAATAAAACTTTTATTGTGTTATCATATTACTGCCTTAAAAATCCGGGGCATAAAACGAAAATAAAATCAGGAGATATTCTATGAACAAAAAGACAATCACCGATATTGACGTAAAAGGCAAAAAATGTCTCGTTCGCGTTGACTTCAACGTTCCTATGAAAGACGGCGTTATCACCGACGAAAACCGCATCATCGGCGCGCTTCCCACCATTAAATATCTGATGGAACACGGCGCGAAAGTCGTGCTTTGCTCGCACATGGGCAAACCCCACAACGTGTTTGACGACAAAATCAAACTCAATAAAAAGGAAAAGGCGAAAATCGAGGCTTTACCCGAAGAAGAACGCGCTGCGGCAACCGCCGAAGCAATCGAAAAGGCGAAAAAAGACGTCAAAAAATTCAGTCTTGCTCCCGTTGCGGCGCGCCTGAACGAACTTCTTGACAACAAGGTAACGTTTGCAACCGACGTCATCGGCCCGGACGCGAAAGAAAAAGTCGCGGCGTTGAAGGACGGAGAATGCGTACTTCTTGAAAACCTGCGTTTCCACGCCGGCGAAGAAGGCAGGGACGAAAACTTCTGCAAGGCTCTTGCCGAATATGCGGACGTTTACGTCAACGACGCTTTCGGTACGGCGCACCGTTCGCACGCGTCGACCGCCGCTATCGTCGAATACGGCTTTGTAAAGACGGCTGTTTGCGGTTTCCTTATCGAAAAAGAACTGTCTGTCATGGCGGACAGCCTTGAACATCCCGTACACCCGTTCATCGCAATACTCGGCGGCGCGAAATCGCCGACAAACTTAACGTAATCAACAACCTGCTTGACAAATGCGACGCTCTTATCATCGGCGGCGGCATGGCCTATACCTTCCTGAAAGCGCAGGGCGGCAAAGAAGGTTTGTCTTTGGTCGACGACGAAAAACTCGAATATTGCGAAAACATGCTTGACAAAGCGGAAATCCTCGGCAAGGAAATTTATCTTCCCGTCGACAGCGCAATCGTTTCGGCGTTCCCCGATCCCATCGACGCACCCGTAACGGTCGAATACGTTGACAGCAAGAGCATTCCCGACGACAAAATGGGGCTCGATATCGGCGTTAAAACGCAGGAACTTTTCGCAAACGTCATCAAAGGCGCAAAGACGGTCATCTGGAACGGACCTATGGGCGTTTTTGAAAACCCGACTCTTGCAAAAGGCACGTACGCGGTTGCGGAAGCGCTTGCGTCCCTTCACGGCACCGGCGCAACCACCATCATCGGCGGCGGCGACAGCGCGGCAGCTGTACAACAACTTGGCTTTGCGGACAAAATGACGCACATTTCAACGGGCGGCGGCGCGTCGCTTGAACTGTTTGAAGGCAAAGTGCTTCCCGGCATCGCCTGCCTTAACGACAAAGACTGAAATCACAACGACTTAATCTTATAAAGGAGAATTTATTATGCGTAAACCTATTATCGCAGGTAACTGGAAAATGAACAATACTATCGCCGAGACGAAGGCTCTCGTGACCGAACTTATTCCTTTGGTCAAAGACGCGAAAGCCGACGTCGTAATCTGCACGCCTTACACCGACCTCGCCACGGCGGTCGAAATGACGAAAGGCACGAACATTCACGTCGGTGCGGAAAACGTACACTGGGCAGAGAAAGGCGCGTTCACGGGCGAAGTTTCGGCGAATATGCTTGTCGAACTCGGCGTGGAATACGTCATCATCGGACACAGCGAACGCCGTCAGTATTTCGGCGAGACCGATCAGACCGTCAACGCACGCGTTAAGGCGGCACTTTCCAAGGGGCTGAAACCCATTATCTGCGTCGGCGAACTTCTGGAAGAGCGCGAAGCGGGCAAAACCGAAGAAGTCGTTGTCCGTCAGACCACCGAGGCTTTCAAAGATATCGACAAATCCGAACTTGAAAACATCGTCATCGCATACGAACCCGTATGGGCAATCGGCACCGGCAAAACCGCAACCGCCGACGACGCGAACGCAACCATCAAGGTTATCCGCGACACGATGGCGAACCTTTATTGCAGAAACTGCGCCGACAACAAAGTACGCATTCAGTACGGCGGCAGCATGAACACCAAAAACGTCGACGAACTTATGGCAATGCCCGAAATCGACGGCGGTCTTATCGGCGGTGCGTCGCTCAAAGCGCAAGACTTTGCACGCGTCGTAAATTTTGAGGAAAAATAATGTCAAGACAAGTCGTATTGGTCGTAATGGACGGCGTGGGCAAATCCACGACGGGACTCGGCGACGCCGTTACCGCGGCGCATACCCCGACTCTCGATAAACTCCTTGCAACCTGCAAAAACGTTTATATCAAAGCGCACGGCACGGCAGTCGGTCTTCCTTCCGACGAAGATATGGGCAACAGCGAAGTAGGGCACAACGCACTCGGTTGCGGACAGGTCTATTCGCAGGGCGCAAAACTTGTGGAAGAAGCCATCGAAAGCGGCGAAATTTTCAATTCGTCCGCGTGGCAGGAACTCAAAAACAACTGCGTGACACACGACAGCGCAATGCATTTTCTGGGGCTTTTGTCCGACGGCAACGTACACAGCAACATAAACCACCTTATCGCGCTTATCAAGGGCGCGAAAAGGGATGGCATCAAAAAAGTATTCGTACACGTCCTGCTTGACGGGCGCGACGTTCCCGCAACGAGCGCGCTTCAATACGTCGATATGCTTGAAAACGCGATGGCGGAAATGAACGACGAAAGTTCACGGCAAAAATCGCGTCGGGCGGCGGACGTATGACGATTACGATGGACAGATATTTCGCAAACTGGGATATGGTAAAACGCGGCTTTTATACCCACGTTTACGGCGAAGGTCGCGGATTTGAGTCGGCAACCGCCGCAATCGAAACGTTCCGCGCCGAAACCCCCGGTATCATTGATCAGGATTTACCCGCGTTCGTCGTCGTCAAAGACGGAAAACCCGTCGGCGCGATGCACGACAACGACAGCGTGATTCTGTTCAACTTCCGCGGCGACCGCGCAATCGAAATTTCGATGGCTTTCGACGATAAGGAATTTTCGGGATTCGACCGCGGCAATATGCCAAAGGTGATGTATGCCGGTATGTTACAGTACGACGGCGATATGCACCTTCCCAAACGCTTCCTTGTCGAGCCGCCCAAAATTAAGTATACTTTGTCCGAATATCTCGTGAACAAGGGCGTCAACGAATACGCCGTGTCCGAAACGCAAAAGTATGGTCACGTCACGTATTTCTGGAACGGCAACCGCAGCGAAAAATTCAGCGAAACGCTTGAAACGTGGGAAGAAGTACCTTCCGATATCGTGCCTTTCGACCAGCGTCCCTGGATGAAATCGGCGGAAGTCACCGATAAGGTCATCGAGGCGATCGAAAGCAAAAAGTACGGTTTCATTCGTTGCAATTATCCCAACGGCGATATGGTCGGACACACCGGCAATATGGACGCGACGATAATCGGCGTGGAGGCTGTTGACCTTGCGCTTGCAAGACTTATCCCCGTCGTCGAAAAGGAAAACGCGATTCTTGTCGTAACGGCAGACCACGGCAACGCCGACGAAATGCTTGAAAAGAACAAAAAGGGCGTCGTGTCCGTTCGTACGGCGCACAGCCTGAATCCCGTTCCGTTCATAATTTTCAACGCCGACGTCGAAATCGCAGACGGCAAATTCGGATTGTCCAACGTTGCGGCAACCGTTGCGAAACTTATGGGATTCGCTCCCGATCCGCATTGGGACGCACCTATTATCAAATAAGGTTATTTATTAAAAGTCCCCCCGAAAAACCGCGGGGGATTTTTTATGCCAACAGATAATAATACGAACGTTGCCAAAACGCCGATATTTCAACGCTTTTATGAAAAATGCTCGCTTGTAGTACGAAGAGTACAACCGCGTTCGCCTTTTCCAAAAATCATCTGAAATCTTGGCGTTTTCGGTTGTGAACAAGTTTTCCGTCGTGTTTTTAGAATAAGACAAGGCACGCGAGCGGCTTAATACTTTATCGTATAAGCCGTGAGCGTAACGCAGTATTAGTCAAAAACACGGCGGGAAACCTAAGTTCGTATTACTATCCGTTGGCATGCCGTAAAAAACATAAAAATTGTTCTAAATTTCGGCAATAACAATACAAACAAGGGCAAAATGTCGCGTTTATTGCGCCGTAATTGCGACATTATGACGTCTTTTGTCCAGATATGGCGAGTATATCAATATATATATTTGACTTAAAATAATATAAGGGGTATAATGGGAATTATTATGAAGAAAGCCAACAGAAACAAAACGCTTAAACTTGCATTTATCGGTATCATGTGCGCGCTCACGACGGTTGTTACGTGGGTGCTTCCCATCCCCATGCCCGCAACGGAAGGGTATATCAACTTCGGCGACGCCGTTATCTTTCTGACCGCGCTTTTTGCCGGCCCCGTGCCTGCGATGGTTGTCGGCGGCATCGGCAGTATGCTTGCGGACGTCATCGGCGGATATATGCACTGGGCGGGGTTTACGCTGCTCATAAAGGGACTTGAAGGTCTGATTTGCGGACTTATCGTGAAAAAGCTCAACAAAAAAGACAAGTTCTATATCGACATTCTCGGGCTTGTCGCGGCAGGCGTATGGATGGTTGTCGGCTACTATTTCGCCGGCGCGATTTTGTACGGTTGGGCGGGCTCGCTTGAAAGTTTGCCCGGCAACTGCATTCAGGGGGGCGTGTCGATTGTCGTCGCGTACATGCTGTACGCAATCCTTAAAAGAATGTACGCGGTGCAAGGTTTCATCGAAAGACTCAACGAGCCGATGTTCGTTAAAAAGCACGACGAAGCGACGGATGACAACGAGCAACCCGAAAGCATTGTCGATACCGGAAATACCGATGAAAACAATGCGGAGCAACCCGACGCCAAGTCGGACAAGCCGTCGGACAAATAAGAAACAAAAAATAACCGTCCTTTTTCAGGGACGGTTTTTTTAACCCGAATTTCGGACTGTGAGTTATTTATTATTTTAATTAAAGTAAAGTAAAATTTTGCATATATGTTGATTTTTATATATTAGTATGATAAAATTTACTCAGTAGCGTTAAGTCGCGAAAAATCTTTTTAGGTGGACTATTTATGAGAGATAACACGCTTATCAAATACCTCAAACTTGCTGAAAGAATCGACGCTTCCGACATTCACATCAAGTCCGGCAAATGTGCAATCGCAAGGGTTGCCGGGACGCTGAAACAAATCGACGACACGGTTCTCACAAAAGAGCAAGTTTTTTCTTTTATTCAGGACATTCTTACCGAAAAACAAATGACCGAATTCGACCTGTATTCCGACGTGGACAGTTCTTTTTCCGTCGGCGACAGAAGGTTCAGGTGCAACGTATATCGCGACTTCAACGGATTTTCGATATCCATTCGTCGCATAATCAATGAAATCGGCGATTTCCGCTCGCTGGGCATTCCCGAAGTTCTGAAAAATCTTGCGGTCAAAAAAAGCGGACTCATTCTTGTTACGGGACCTACGGGCAGCGGTAAAACGACAACGCTCGCAAGCATCGTCAATTATCTTAACCGCGTCATTACGGCGCACATCATCACAATCGAAGACCCTATCGAATATACTTATACGTCCAACCGTTGCGTGATTACGCAAAGGGAAATCGGGCGCGACGCAAGCGATTATCCGCGCGCACTCCGCGCCTCGCTTCGTCAGGACCCCGACGTAATTATGCTGGGCGAAATGCGCGACCTTGAAAGTATCCGCACCGCGCTCACCGCCGCAGAAACGGGACACCTTGTTTTGTCAACCCTGCATACGACGGGCGCGTGCAACTCGATTGACCGTATCATCGACGTGTTCCCCGCGGATCAGCAACAACAAATCCGCGTGCAGCTTTCAATGGTGCTTCTCGGCGTAGTGTCGCAACAGCTTGTCCCCAACGTGAAGGGCGGAAGGTCGCTTGCAACCGAGGTTATGATTTGCAACGGCGCAATCAAAAATATTATCCGCGAAGGGAAAAACTACCAACTTCAAAACACAATGATGACAAGCCGCAACGCCGGTATGTACAGTATGGAACAGTGCCTTGAAGCAATGTACCGTCAGGGTATCATCAGCGCGGAAAATTATCAACTTTATACCCCCGCAAGCGCGGCAACCAACGTCAGATAATACAGGGCGTCGCCCTTAAAAAGGATAAATAAGGATAAATTATGGGATTTGATTCAATAAGAGAAAACAAACGCGAAAGCGCAACCTTTATGGCAGAGCATATCGAGAAAGTCATTAAAACTTTCGGAAAACGCTCGGCGGGAAGCGAAGGCGAGAAAAAAGCCGCCGAATATATGGGCGAACTTTTGAAACCTTATGCCGACGACATCAGGCTTGAACCGTTTCCCGTGTATCCCGCCGCATTCATGGGCTGGATATACATCAGCGTGTCGCTGTATCTTATCGCGCTTGCGGCGTACTTTTTCCAACCCGTCGCGTCGCTGGTGCTTTTCGTCGTCGCGACCGCGCTTATGGTTGGCGAATTCGTAATGTACAAGCAGGTTGTTGACAAACTTTTCGTCAAAAAGACTTCGCACAATCTTTATGCCGTCAAACACCCGACGGGCGAAGTCCATCGCCGCATTATTTTCAGCGGACACGTTGACGCCGCGCACGAGTGGACTTTCAACTATCACCTTGGCGGAAAGGGCTATATCGCCCACGTCATTACGAGTTTTATCGGCGTGTTTTATTTCTTCATCGCGATTATTCTTTGCATTGCGAACAAATATTCGCAGACGCCGTTTCTCGCGGCAAACGTCGCAAATATTCTGGGATACGTTTGTCTTGCGTTCGTTCCGCTTTGGATTGCAATGTACTTTATGTGGAACGAGAAAATCGTCGTCGACGGCGCAAACGACGACCTTACCGGTTGTTTTATGAGCATTGCCGTCTTAAAGGCGTTGAAAGACCAGAACGTAAACCTTGAAAATACCGAAGTCGGCGTGCTTATCACGGGCAGTGAAGAAGCGGGGCTTCGCGGCGCAAAGGCGTTCACAAAAGCGCACGCAAAGGAATTTGACGACGTCGAAACGCTGATTTTTGCAATCGACACTATCCGCGACGCAAAGTTTTTGGGCGTCAACGTCAACGACCTTAACAATACCGTGCCGTCCGATCAGCACGCAATCGACTTGTTCTTCAACGCCGGTGCGGAACTTGGAATTCCCGTGCAGAAAATCGGCGTACCGTTCGGAGCGACCGACAGCGCGGCGTTCAATCAGGGCGGTATGAAAGCCGTCGGCATCACCGCAATGAACCATAACCTTGAAGATTATTATCACACCCGCAAGGACACCTTTGACAATCTTGACGAAGAAAGTCTTGCGACGTGTTTTGAGGTGGCGGTGAAAGCATTGGAAAACTTTGATTCAGGTCTGTAATGCACACCCCAAACCTGCGTTCCTTGCTTTGGGGACCCCGGCAAACAATAAAAAGGGCGTGAGTAATGTCAGTTACGTACGCTAAAAGTACGCGCCTTCCTCAAATCAACCCAGTTGCCGAAAATCTACGCACCGTACGCCTTACAAATGTCCATCTGCGTTATCGGCAAAACCATATTAAGGGGAGTGAGTGTCGTCAGTTTCGTACGGGAAGTACGCGCTTGCAGCTTAACGACTTATTGACATAAGGCGCAAGACGGAATACATTACATTGTTTCTAAACAATTAGTGTTTAGTATAAATTATAAGAGGTGAATTATGAGTACGCAAATCGAAGTAAAAGAGCCGATTAAACTTTTAAATAAAGACGGCTCGCTGACTCAGCCCGGCTGGGCAAGACGCAATATTATCGAGTACAACCGCGAAGACATCAGAGCGTCGAAATGGACGGTGAAAGAGTGGGACTTTTATCAGGTCGGTTGCAAAGATTTCATCGTGCAGCTTAACTTTTTCAATATTTCGCTGGCGTCTGCCGCGACAATCGGTTACGTCAACCTGAAAACCGGCGAAGTCGTCAACGACATGATTCTGGACCTTGCGACGGCAAACAAATTCCCCGTCAACAGGAATGGCGAAGAGCCTTATACGTTTGAACGCAAAAAGGGCAAAAAGGTTTTAAGGTTCGAGGTTACCAAGGGAAAACGTCACCTTTACTGGAAGAGCCCGAAAATCGAGTGCGACTTCTGGGCGGACAACTACACGGGCGAGAGCATAGTCATTATGAATCCGTTTGAAAAGCACGCAAATCACTTCTTCTTTACCGAAAAAATCAACTGCATGCCCACGCGCGGATTTGTGAAAATCGGCAGCGAAGTCATCGACGGCAACCGCGACGATTTGTTCACGGTGCTTGACTGGGGACGCGGCGTATGGGATCATAAAAACTACTGGTTCTGGGGCAACGGCACGACGTATATCGACGGCAAGTTGTTCGGCTTTGAAATCACCTGGGGCATCGGCGCGCCCGAAAAAGGACGCGAAACCGCGCTCATGTACGACGGCAAGTGCCATAAACTCGGCGAAGTATATCTTGAATATCAGCCCGACAAACGCTGGATGGATCCGTGGAAATTCCACGAAGAAAACGGCAGGTTCGAGTTGACCATGACGCCGTTTTACGACAATCACAACGGCGTAATGCTTCCCAACGTCGGCATGCTTACTCATCAGGTGCACGGGCTTTGGAACGGCACGGTTACGCTTGACGACGGCACGGTGCTTGAAATCAAGGATATGTACGCATTCTGCGAAAAAGTTTACAATAAGTGGTAATAATTTAATATGCCGAAAGCGACAGCGTTTTTGCTGTCGCTTTTTAGGCTTAGGAAAGTATGGTTAAATGGAAGGGCGCACTGTTTATAATCGTGACGGTAATCGTCGCGCTTTTGCTATCCGTCGGCGCGGACGTGCTTTACGGATACGTCGCCACGACCAAAATCGAGCCGCCGACCGTCGCGCACGCGAACTTTGAATATAAGGCGGAAAACGAGTATCTCGGCAACAAGATATACGACGAAGACGGCGTGTTGAAATCTGATTTCGACGTAAGGAAGATTTTGTCGCTGTCGGCAGAAGACGACCTTAAAGTGTCGATAAACGGCGTTTCAAACGGTGATTTTGTCGATTTTGCGGACGTGGACGTGACGAAAGTCACGATAAGCGTGAACGGAAGAAACGTGCGGCTCGTCGATGGTGTCAACGTGAGAAGCGCGGCGGATTTTTTGTATGACAAAAGCAAGTATTCTTATTTGTCGAACAACCTTGTGCTGCAAAACGATATTGACCTGAATTTGCTTCCCGAAGAATCGAGGGACGTCACTTTCAAAATGAAGCGCGATATTTTCGGCAACGGCAAAAGCATAATTTCGGCAAAACGGACGGGTGAAAGCCGGTACTTCGGCGTAAGCATAAGGTTTATCGGATACGGGCAGAACGTTGTCGACACGCGCTTTTCGGGAAAAACGGTAAGTGCCGGCGAAGAAGTCGTACTTGACGATTTTTTGTACTGCGGCATACCCGTCGAGATCGGCAACGGCAAAAAAAGCGACGCGAAATTTGTCGAAAAAACAAAAGCGACTTTCACGAATTGCGTGTTTGAAAATTCTTATCGCAACGTGGCGATCAGTCGCTCCGACGTCGAATTCGTGAGATGCGTTTTCAACAACGCCGCCGAAGCGAACGTGTCGCTCAAAACCACGACGGGCAACAATTCGACGCTGACGTTCAAAGATTCCGTCATCGCAAACTCCAACGTTGCCGGCATTATGAACTGGTGCGACGAAATCGTGGAAGAATCGTCATATTGCACGATAAATATTCTCAACACAAAGTTTTATTGCTGGAAATCGTCCGACAGCGCGCGCGTTATGCTGGAAGACGGCAACGGCGACTTTTACAAAACCGTAAACTCGGTTTTCAGGCGGTAATAAATAACGGCAATGCCAAGAAAAATCTTGTCGAATGCAACGGAAAATATTACTTTTCGTCGTCGATTTTCGTGATTTGCTCAAAAAGCGGCGGGAAAAACGCGGCGAAACTCAACGGGCTTTACGAAAACCACCTGAAAAAATCACGATACCCGAAAACAGCATCGTTTCGGCGTTTTTGTCGGTTGCGAACGTTTACGGATACGCCGACGCTTCGTTCATTGCGCCCGACGAAAAACCGCAATATCGTCATTGACGCAAAAATTTGCGTCTTTTTTTAACGTCGCTTTCAAAACAGCCCCTTAAAACTTGCGGAAAAATTAAAAATATTATATACTTACATTTGTTAAAATTTACGAGGTGCTTAAATTGAATAATCAAACGGTTCTCGTCCTCGATTTCGGGGGACAATATAAGGAATTGATTGCCCGCAGTATCAGGGACGCAAAAGTGTATTCTCTTGTGAAATCGGGCAGCATCAGCGCGGAAGAAGTCAGAAAAATCAACCCCATCGGCATTATTCTGACCGGCGGGCCGAACAGCGTTTACGGCGAAAGCGCGCAGGAATTCGACGCGGAAATTTTGTCGCTCGGCGTGCCTGTCCTTGGCATTTGCTACGGTATGCAACTTATGTGCCATACCTTAAAGGGCAAGGTCGTCAGTTGCAAGACAAGCGAATTCGGCGTGACGAAAGCAAACCTTGACGTGAAAGCGGAAATTTTCGACGGCGTGAGCGCGACCACCAAAGTATTGATGAGCCACAGCGACCGCGTGGAAACCGTGCCGGAAGGGTTCAAAGTCATTGGACACACGGCAAAATGCCCGATTTGCGCCTTTGAAAATTCCGAAAAGAAATTGTACGGCGTGCAATTCCATCCCGAGGTCGAGCTTTCGGTCGAGGGACAAAAGGTGTTGCAAAATTTCCTTTTCAAAATCTGCAAAGCGAATGCTGACTACGACCTTGGCGATTATATCGAAAGAAAAATCAAGGAAGTGCGCGAAACGGTCGGCACTGACACCGTGATTCTGGGGCTTTCGGGCGGCGTTGACAGCAGTGTTGCCGCAACCCTTTTAAGCCGCGCAATCGGCAAGCAACTCATTTGCATTTTCGTCGATCACGGATTTATGCGTCAGGACGAAGGCGACGAAATCGAGAGCATTTTCTCAAAGATGGATTTGCATTTCGTACGCGTCGACGCGGAAGCAAGATTTTTGAAAAAGCTGGAAGGAGTTACCGATCCCGAACGCAAGCGTAAAATCATCGGCGCGGAATTCGCTCACGTGTTTGAAGAAGAAGCGAGGAAGTTTGAAAACGCGCGTTATCTTGCGCAAGGTACGATATATCCCGACATTATCGAGTCGGGCGGAAAGCACAATGCGGTCATAAAATCGCACCACAACGTCGGCGGACTTCCCGAAAAACTCAATTTCAAGGGCGTTGTCGAGCCGCTTAACGGGCTTTTCAAAAACGAAGTCCGTATCGTTGGCAAGAAATTGGGGCTTCCCGACTTCCTTATCAACCGTCAGCCGTTCCCCGGTCCCGGACTTGCCGTCAGGGTAATGGGCGAAGTTACGAAAGAAAAATGCGATATTTTGAGAAAAGCCGACAAAATTTATCGTGAAGAAATCGAAAAATCGAAAGTCAAAACCTCGCAATATTTTGCGGTGCTCACGGGCGTCAAAACCGTAGGCGTTATGGGCGATTACAGGACGTACGATTATCTTGTCGCACTGCGCGCGGTCAATACAAGCGACTTTATGACGGCGCAATATACGCCGATACCGCACAGGCTCCTTGCAAAAATTTCGTCAAGGATCGTCAACGAAGTGAAAGGTATCAACCGCGTATGTTACGACATCACAAGTAAGCCCCCGTCAACAATCGAGTGGGAATAAATTAAAAGCCACCAACCGCCGAATTTCGGCGGTTTTTCATTGCGAAAAGCGCATATTGATTTTTGTTAAAAAGTATAGTAAAATATATTTATAGATATTAAACAAAGGAGATAACAACAATGAAAAAGAGAAAATATCTTATTGTTTGTTTTTTGGCGTTGCTGATTATTTTCCCGTTTGTTTTTTCCGGCTGCTCCTCAAAAAGCAACATGATTTATTGTGACGATTTTACAACGACGTATAAGGTAAATTTGATGTTGAACGTTAAAAACCGCACAAGATTTGCTCCGACGGATGGTAAACAAGCCTTTTGTTACAAGGGCGATTTGCAAACGCTTTGCGACGATATTAACGACAGAAACCATATGCAGTCTGTCATCGTAAACGACAGAATCGTTATTGACGTAAAAAAGTTGCCGTTGTCATTGACTTTCAGTTTCGTTATATATAAGGAAAACGACGAAACCGCAAAAGTGCCCAAAAATTACACCCGATACGTTATCGATTCAATGGGCTGTCGGCTTAAAAGCGGAGAAACGTCAAAAGAAGTGTTTTTCCCCGAGCACTTGTTAAGCAGCAGGATTGACAGTTCCAAGGATATAGCCGACGTTACTTACATGTGTTCGCTCACGATTGAAGAACTGAAAGAATATTATAAGCAACGCGGATATAAAACGGAAATCAGCGATAACGTATTAAGCGTTACGTCGTTAAGAACTTATCCCGAAATCCCCAACGATAGGACGTTGGGCGTGAAAATCAAATATCTGAACGAAAAGGAATTGCAATTCGTCGGTTTTATCGAAGAATATGATTTTTAATAAAAACAGGCAATTTGCAACAGTGGTATTTTGACAGCGAAGTCGTAAAAATCGACACAAATCGACTTTGTAATAATTTTGTAATGAATTTGTCACGCAGATGTAATTATTTTATCGTATATTATAATTACAAATCAGCAACAAACCTATAAACTTGTAATAAAATTCCTCTTTATGTAAGGCGCCCGAAATTCGGGCGCTTTGCATTTATATAAGAATTTTTTGCGCCCGAAATCAGGGCGTTTTTTATTAAAATTGTAATTAAATTGTAATATTTTTGTCACCGCACGGTAATATGACAGATTTATCATATTTACATAAGCAAAATAAGAAGGGATTTATGGGAATTACCGTTGCGCTCACAGGATCAAGCGGAAACATGGGCAGAGAAACTCTGCCTGCGCTTTTGTCGCTTCCTTTTGTCGATAAAATCAAACTTTTATACCTAAACAACAATAACGAAAGAAAATTCGCGCGGAAAATCAAGAAAAAGTACGGCGACAGAGTCGAGCAAATCTTTGGCGATATCGCAAACTATTCCGATTGCGAAAGCCTTGTGAAAGACGCCGACTACGTCGTCAATCTTGCCGCGGTCATTCCGCCCGATTCCGACCACGCGCCCGAACTTACGCGCGCCTGCAACGTTACGGGCGTTCAGAACCTTGTGAAAGCCGTGGAATCCATGCACAAACAGCCGAAATTTATCCATACTTCGACTGTCGCGGTTTACGGAAACAGGAATTATCTGCACCCGTGGGGAAGGGTAGGCGATCCGCTTTTGCCAAGCGTTTACGACGTCTATGCCGAAACGAAGGTAAAAGGCGAGTGGATCGTGCTTGAAAGCGAAATCGAAAACTTTGTAATTTTAAGACAAACCGCGATACTTCATTACCGTATGCTCACCAACAATATGAAGGACGGACTGATGTTTCACACCTGTTTCAACGTGCCGCTTGAATGGGTGACGGCGCGCGACAGCGGACTTCTGATCAAAAACATTATTAAGCGCGACTATGAAGAAAACGGCGTCAAAAATTTCTGGAAACGCTGCTTCAACATCGGCGGCGGCGCAAGAAACCGCGTGACCGGCTACGACACTTTCAACGAAGGGTTTGAAATTATCGGCGGTAGCACCGAAAAGTTTATGAAACCGGGGTGGAACAGCATCCGGAACTTCCACGGGCTGTGGTTTTCGGACAGCGACGAACTGCAAAATATGTTCGATTTCCAGCGCGAAACCGTCAAGGACTACTGGCAGGAAATTTTGAAACGGCATCCGTATTACAAACTTGCAAAATTCTTCCCGTCAAGGGTGATAAGGAAATTTGCAATCGAAAGGCTTTTGAAAGACGAAAACAGCCCGACGCACTGGATAAGAAACAAGGACGAAGGGAAAGTCCGCGCGTATTTCGGCAGCCGCGAAAATCTGGAATGTATGCCAAAAAGTTGGGACGATTACGCCGTGCTTGCAAAGGGCGAATTGCCCGACGGCGACGTCGATTACCTGGAAATGAAAAACATAAATCACTTAAAGCGGAACGGCTACGTCCTGTCGCACGGCTATGACGAAACGAAACCCGAAAACGAACTCGATATAAACGATATGAAGGACGCCGCGGAATTCAGAGGCGGCGCAGTTTTAAGCGAGTCAATGAAAGGGCGATTTATATACGAAACTTTTGTGGCGCACTCACGACGGACAGGAGTTTTACGCAAGACCTTACACGATACTGAAAGCGGGGCACTGGTGCATCGACAACGCGCCCGAACCGTGGGACTTCGACAGGCAGGCAAAGTTTACTCCGTTTTATCAGACGATATGGTACGATTCGCACGCAAAGGGCGAGGACGCAGTATATTTCTTTGACGCGGAAGGTCATGCAAAATACAAAAGATTATGATGAAAAAGATATTGATATGCGTGTTTTCGGGCACGGGCAACACAAGAAAAATCGCAAACCTGTTTTCGGACGAGTTCATAAAAAACGACGTTGAAACGACGATCGTCGACATAAAAAAAGGCGCGCGCATTAAGTGCGTCGAAGACTTTGACGCGGTGGGCGTGTGTTATCCGATACACGGTTTCAACGCGCCGTACAATGTGCTGGAATTTGCATATGATATGCCAAAAACGCACGATAAACCATTGTTTGTGCTGAAATCGTCGGGAGAACCGCTGGCGCTTAATAACGTTTCGTCGTACAAACTCGTGAGTATTTTGAAGGAAAAAGGATACGATTATTTTGCGGAATACCACTACGTTATGCCGTACAATATGATATTCCGACACGACGACGCGGCGGCATACAAAATGTGGCATACCGCAAAAAATCTCGCCCCCGTCGAAGCGCGTGAAATTTTAAGCCTTACGCCGCATAAACTCAAAAAAATACCGTTTGGACACCTTATCGCATTACTGTTTCGAATCGAACATCCCGCAATGAAAGTCAACGGAAGATTTTTCAAAGTCGACATGGAAAAGTGCGTGAATTGCGGACTTTGCATAAAAAACTGTCCCGAAGAAAACGTAAAAATCGTGGACGGAAAATTCGTGTTCGGCGGCGATTGCGCGTGCTGCGTCAGGTGCAGTTTCAACTGTCCGAAAGACGCGTTCGACATCGCTCTTCTGAACGGGTGGCGCGTCAACGGAAAATATAATTTCGAAAACGCGGGTGCAATGCCATCCGGCAGGCACGAAAGATATTGCAGGAAATCTTACGAAAAATATTTCATTAGCGCCGACGAAAAAATCGCAAATGCCGCTTTATCTTTGTAAATAAAGACTTGAAAATATAAGAATTTCAAAGTATAATAAGATAATAAAGGCACAAAAAAGGACAATATAATGCAAAGACGTATTTTGATTGCAGAAGATAACCTGGAAATTTCGGACACTATGCGGAATTATCTTATCCGCGCCGGCTACGTCGTGTCGCAGGCATTTGACGGCGGGGACGCAATCGAGCAAGCGCGCAGGCTCTCGCCCGATCTTATTTTACTGGACATAATGATGCCCGTCGCCGACGGATACGAGGTTTGCGAAAGTATCAGGCGCGACATGAACATACCCATCATCGTCGTTTCGGCGAAGGTTGCGGAAGAAGACAAGATACGCCTTTTTGAACTCGGCGCGGACGACTATATCACAAAGCCGTTCTCGTTCAAGGAAATGGTGTGCAGGGTAAACGCTCAGATAAGGCGTTATTACGACCTTAACCGTCCCGCGGCAAACGCGGACAGACACTTCGGCGCGCTTATGATCTCGTCCGAAAGGTTTGAGGCGAAAGTCAACGGCGAGCCGCTCAATCTCACCGCAAAAGAGTTCAAAATTCTGGACTTTCTGACGCTCAATCAGAATCAGATTTTCAGCAAGCAAAAACTTATCGACGCGGTGTGGGGCATTGACGAATACATCGACGAAAACACCGTGGTCGTAACAATCGCGCGACTTCGCGAAAAACTTGAAAAAGCCGGGGTAAACAATATCGTTACGATCTGGGGGCTTGGCTATAAGTGGCAGGATTGACCTAATTGAAAAGAAAAACGAGAAGAAGCGTTTACGACGCCATCGCACAACTTAATCGATTGGACATCGACACCCCGATTTCGATTGAGGGCGACGTTTTCGAGCGCCGTATTTTCAAACAACTTGAAACCCTGCGCCGAAGCATGCGCGACGCGCGCGACAAAAATAAAGCCGACGACGAAAAACGCAAGGTGATGATTGCCTCGGTCGCGCACGACCTGAAACGCCCCTTGCCGTTATTTCCGGTTACGCCGAAAGTCTGTCGGACGGTATGGACGATAAGGATTATACCGCGCTTATTCTTCAAAAAACCGAGGAAATGAACAGTCAGGTGCTGACGCTGGTCGAATCGTCAAGAAACGAAATCCAGTCAATCGGCAGCATAAAAGAGAGCGTGCTTTTCGGCGAATTTTTCAAAACGGAAGCGTTGAAATACGAAAAACTCGCGCAATCCAAAAAACTCACGTTCATCGTTAAGGGCGCGCCGTACGTTACCGTTTACGCAAACCGCCAGCAACTTGCACGCGTTTTACAGAACCTCATCAGCAACGCCATAAAATATACGCCAAGCGGCGGCAAAATCGTCGTAAAAGCCAAAAAAGTCGGTAAGGAAGTCCGCGTTATCGTCCGCGACAACGGCTCGGGCATTTCGGGCGAAAGTCTGCCGTTTATCTTTGATAAATTTTATATGGAAGATAAGTCCAGAACGGTTTCGGGAAGCAACGGACTGGGACTTTATATCACGAAAGAAATCGTCGACGATTTAAGCGGCGTTATCGAGGTCAAAAGCAAGAAAGAAAAGGGCAGCCGTTTCGTCGTGCGTATCCCCATCGAAGAAGGCAAAATCCGCCGCACCATTACCGAAGCGTTCGACGCGCTGCCGCACAACGTGAAGACGTTTTTATATCTTTTCTTCGGCGGGATACTTTGCAGTTTATATCGTTTCCAGAAGTTTTACGAAACGCGTCACAGGGCGACGCTTATTGCGGGAATATTGCTGATACCGCTGTTTTTGCTTGGCTGGGCAGCCGACTTTTTCAGTCTTGTGGTGTGCGACAGAATCACGCTTGTCGCAGACTAAAAAGTGATATTGTTTACGCAGTGATATTTGGCGTTGCCAAGTTATGGATTTTTCAAAAAAAACAAAAGTAAACGGCACTCACGTGAGTGCCGTTTTTGCTTGAAAAATGTAATTATTATTATTTGCTCATTCCTTCTTGTACTGCAACAGCACAAGCAACGGTTTTAAATAAACCAAAAACGGCACCCTTACGAGTGCCGTTTGATGTTTGTGCAAGAGGCGGGTTTATTCAAAACCCCCGTTGCTTTTTATTATTTGTTCATACCTTCTTGTACTGCAACAGCACAAGCAACGGTTGCGCCAACCATAGGATTGTTACCCATACCGATAAGTCCCATCATTTCGACGTGAGCGGGAACGGAGCTGCTTCCTGCGAACTGTGCGTCGCTGTGCATACGTCCCATCGTATCGGTCATGCCGTAAGACGCGGGGCCTGCCGCCATGTTATCGGGGTGCAGGGTACGTCCCGTGCCGCCGCCCGACGCAACGGAGAAGTATTTTTTGCCGTTATCCCAGCACCATTTCTTGTAAGTGCCTGCAACGGGATGTTGGAAACGGGTGGGGTTGGTGCTGT
The DNA here is from genome assembly GCA_022009995.1 of Clostridiales bacterium. Taxonomy (GTDB): domain Bacteria; phylum Bacillota; class Clostridia; order Christensenellales; family CAG-917; genus CAG-349. The sequence goes on along the minus strand of CP091734.1, from coordinate 69,415 downwards.
TGCCGGTGATGGAAACGTCGACGCTTTCGTGGCGCATGATAGCAACGCCTTCGTTCACGTCGTTTGCGCCGTAGCAACGAACCTTTGCGCGTTCGCCGTCGCTGTAAGCGGTGGTTTTGACGACTTTAAGGGTATCGGTGTACTGGTCGTAATCGGTTTGTACGTAGGTGAAGCCGTTTATGCGGCTGATGATGAAAGCGGCGTCTTTTCCAAGCCCGTTCAGAATGACTTGCAAGGGCTCTTTACGAACCTTGTTTGCCGAGCGCGCGATACCGATTGCGCCTTCTGCTGCCGCGAAACTTTCGTGACCTGCAAGGAAAGCGAAGCATTGGTTTCGTCGCGAAGGAGCATTGCGGCGAGGTTGCCGTGACCGAGACCGACTTTGCGGTTTTCCGCGACCGAGCCCGGAATGCAGAACGATTGCAGACCGATACCGATTGCTTCGGCGGCGTCCGCGGCTTTTTTGCAGTTTCTTGATTGCGATTGCACAGCCTACGGTATAAGCCCAGACGGCGTTGTCGAACGCGATGGGTTGGATACCTTTTACGATTGCGTCGCAGTCAACGCCTTTGTCCAGGCAGATTTTCTGCGCGTCTTCAAGGGAAGCGATGCCGTATTCTTTAAGGACACCCATGATTTTATCAATACGTCTTTCATAACCTTCGAATTTGATCATTGCAGTATCCTCCTATTACTCTTTGCGGGGGTCGATGTATTTTGCGGCGGTTGCGAAACGGCCGTAACTTCCCGTACATTTTTTGAGCGCTTCGTCGGCGGAAACGCCTTTTTTGATCATTTCCATCATTTTTCCGAGGTGGACGAATTCGTAACCGATGACTTCGCCTTCTTCGTCAAGACCGACGCGGGTGACGTAGCCTTCTGCCATTTCAAGGTAGCGTACGCCTTTTGCCTTTGTGGAGAACATCGTGCCGACCTGGCTTCTCAGACCTTTTCCGAGGTCTTCGAGGGACGCGCCGATAACAAGACCGTCGTCCGAGAAAGCGGACTGGGAACGACCGTAAACGATTTGCAGGAACAGTTCGCGCATTGCGGTGTTGATTGCGTCGCATACAAGGTCGGTATTGAGCGCTTCGAGAATGGTTTTGCCGGTAAGAATTTCGGCAGCCATAGCCGCAGAGTGAGTCATACCGCTGCAACCGATCGTTTCGACAAGGGCTTCTTCGATAACGCCGTTTTTGACGTTAAGGGAAAGTTTGCACGCGCCTTGTTGGGGAGCGCACCAGCCTACGCCGTGAGTGAAACCGCTGATGTCCTTAATTTCTTTTGCCTGAATCCATTTGCCTTCCTCGGGAATGGGGGAGGGACCGTGGTTGGGACCTTTTTTGACACAGCACATTTCAACAACTTCATTTGAGTATTGCATTTGTCATATACCTCCGAAAGAGTTTGTTATTATTTTAACTTTCAACAGTATATCATAAACGTCGGAAAAATAAAAGCGTTATCGCCAAATTGACAAAAAAAATAAGCAATGTCGTTTTTTGTGGCGAATATCCTTTGCAGTTTACGCGACTTGTGTGGTATAATATCCGAAATGTTTATGAAATATCGGTAAAATAATGGAATATCAGTTTTCAGACAGATTAAAAAATTTGAAGGGCAACGCAATCCGTGAGATTTTCAAACTTTTGTCAACCCCGGGGATAATAAGTTTCGCAGGCGGCTTTCCCGCAAAGGAAACTTTGCCCGTTGACGAAATCAGGGAAATCGCCGACAAGGTGTTGTCGGAAAACGGCGCGGAAATTCTGCAATACGGCGGCACGGAAGGGTATCGTCCGCTTATCGAATCGGCAGGGGAATACGTCCGTCGCGACGGCGTTACCGCCACGCCAGAATCGACGCTTATCGTGTCGGGCGGACAACAGGGTATCGACCTTACGTTCAAGGCGTTTATCAACAAAGGCGACAGGGTGCTTGTCGAAAATCCGACTTATCTTGCAGCGCTCCATATCCTTAAAACGTACGAGGGCGAGGCAATCGGCGTCGACAGCGACGAGGACGGGATAAATATCCTTGACCTTGCGAAAAAGATCGTGTTTTACGCGCCGAAAATTTTGTATCTCGTGCCGAATTTCAGCAATCCTTCGGGCAAAACGCTGTCAAAGGAAAAACGAGAAGCGATTTACGCAATCTGCAAAAAACACGGCGTGATAATCCTTGAAGACAACCCTTATGGCGAAATAAGGTTTTCGGGCGAAAGAGTGCCGTCGATTAAGTCGTACGATACGGACGGCATCGTGATTTATCAGACGAGTTTCTCAAAGGTGATCTCGCCGGGGCTTCGTACGGGAGTTGTCGTTGCGGCACCCGAAATCATAAGGAAACTGACAATCGGGAAGCAGGCGTCCGACGTGCACACTTCGTCGCTGTCGCAGGCGATAATCGACAGATATATAAGGGAAGGTCGGCTCGACACCCATATCGACGAAATCATTCCCGTTTATAAGGCGAAAAAGGACGCGATGTACGCGGCGATTCAAAAATATATGCCAAAGGGAATAAGGTTCACGAATCCCGACGGCGGGCTGTTCATATTTGCGGAATTTGCAAGAAAGGGCATAAACACCGACGATATCTTTAAGGACGTCGTCGAAAAAACGGGCTGCGCCTACGTGCCCGGAAGTTCGTTCTTTGCGGACGGCAAAACATTCAACACTTTCCGCCTTAACTATTCCAACGCAACGGAAGAACAAATCGAAAAAGGGATAAAATCCCTTGCGGAATACTTTACGAAATTATTGGAGGACTAAGATAAATGGAAAACGTATTCGATACTCTTAAAGCGCGCGGTTTTATTAAGCAAACCGTTTACGAAGAAGATTTATATAAAAAGCTCGGCTCGGAGCACATGTCGTTTTATATCGGCTTCGATCCGACGGCGGACAGCCTGCACGTCGGACACTTCATTCAGCTTATCGTCATGAGATGGATGCAGAAAGCGGGACATCGTCCCATTATCCTTATCGGCGGAGGCACGGGTATGATCGGCGATCCGTCGGGGAGAAGCGATTTGAGAAAGGTCATGACCGCCGAAACCGTGCAACATAACTGCGATTGCTTTAAGGAACAAATGAGTAAATTTTTGTCGTTTGAGGGCGAAAACGCCGCGATTATGGTCAACAACGCCGACTGGCTGAAAGACCTGAACTACATCGACTTTTTGCGTGAAATCGGCAGCGTGTTTTCCGTCAACAAAATGCTTACGGCGGAATGTTATAAACAACGCCTTGAAAAAGGTCTTACCTTTTTGGAATTCAACTATATGCTGATGCAGGCGTACGACTTTCTTGTTCTCAACAGAAATACGGGTGCGAGCTCGAATGCGGCGGCGACGATCAGTGGTCGAATATGCTTGCGGGAGTCGACCTTATAAGGCGCAAAGAGGGCAAGGACGCGTTTGCGATGACGTCCGCGCTTCTCACGACTTCCGAAGGCAAGAAAATGGGCAAAACCCAAAAAGGCGCGGTATGGCTCGACCGCGAAAAAACCTCGCCTTACGAATTCTTCCAGTACTGGCGTAATATCGACGACGCGGACGTCGAAATGCCTGAAACTCCTCACCGAAATCGACCTTGACGAAATCGCGGAACTTTGCAGATACAAAGACGAACGTATGAACCGCGCGAAAGAAGTGCTTGCCTATGAACTCACCAAACTCGTCCACGGCAAAGACGACGCGGATCTTTCCTTGAAACAGTCGAAAGGCGCGTTCGGCGACGGTGCGGAAATGCCCGAAAAAACAATTGAAGAAGGCACGACGAAAGTCATCGATATCCTTGTCGCAATCGGCGTCGCTCCGAGCAAAAGCGAGGCTCGTCGTCTTATCGAAGGCGGCGGTATCCGCGTGAACGACGACAAGGTAACGGACGTCAACGCGGAAGTTACAAGCCGCGAATTCATCATTCACAAGGGCAAAAAAGTTCACTTTAAGGTGAGCGTGAAATAATGGATTTTTATCTTTCGGCAACGGGCGAAACGACGCGCGAAATCGTCATTCAAAGAAGCAGGTTTATCTGCACTTTGAAAAGAATCGACGGTTTCGACGACGCTTTGTCGTTTGTGAAAAGCGTGAAGAAAAAGTATTCCGACGCAACCCACAACTGCTATGCTTTCATAAGTAACGCGGCGGGCACGGAACAACGCTTTTCCGACGACGGAGAGCCGCAGGGCACGGCGGGACAACCCATGCTGGAAGTGTTGAAAAAGAAAGGAATTTTCATGACGGCTGCGGTCGTCACGAGATATTTCGGCGGCGTAAAACTTGGCGCGGGCGGGCTTGTTTCCGCATATACGCGCGCCGTTGCAGAAACCGTCGAAAATGCAAAAATAGTTAAGAACGTCGTCGGCGTTTCGCTGGAAATCAAGTGCGGGTACGAAATGTACAACGCGCTGTTACAGGCACTTAAAGACAAGGTTTTTGCAACTTTAAGCACCGATTTTGCCGACAACGTCAAAATGACGATTGCGGTGCCGAAGGAAGACGCGGACAATATCGAAAAGGATATTACGTGCGCGCTTTTGGGGCAGGTTTCGGTCTTAAAAGGCGCAACCGCTTATTACGTTTTTGAATAAAATTTGAGGTATAGATATGAAAATCACTTTGACTGAAAACTTGAAGCAAAAACCCGATTTCAAAAACCTCGGGTTCGGAAAATACTTCACCGACCACATGCTTTATATGGAGTACGTCGACGGCAAATGGGGAGAGGTCGAGATCAGACCTTTTTCTGACATCGCGGTGAACCCAGCAAGCGTCGTTTTCCATTACGGTCAGGAAATTTTCGAGGGTATGAAAGCCTATAAAAACACCGACGGAAAAATCACGATGTTCCGTCCGCGCGACAACATCCTTCGTATGAACAGAAGCGCGAAACGTCTGTGCATGGCGGAACTTCCCGTGGATGAAGTGCTGGAAGGTATTTTTGAACTTGTCCGCATCGAAAAGGATTGGATTCCGACAGATCCCGGCACCAGCCTTTATATCCGTCCGACGATGATCGCAAACGAAACTTCCTTGGCGTGCACCCCAGCAAGAAATACATTTTCTTTGTCATTTTAAGTCCTGTCGGCAGTTATTACGCTCACGGGCTCGAACCCACGCGTATTTACGTTGAAGACGTGTTCAACCGCGCGGCTCTCGGCGGCACGGGCGAGTGCAAATGCGGCGGCAACTATGCGGCAAGTCTGCTTGCGGCGGAAGTTGCGAAACAGAAAGGGTACGAGCAGGTTTTGTGGATGGACGCGAAAGAGAAAAAGTACGTCGGCGAAGTCGGCAGCATGAATATGTTCTTTGTTCTGGACGGAAAAGTCGTTACGCCGTGGCTTGACGGCACGATTCTCCCCGGCATCACCCGCGACAGCGCAATCAAAGTCCTGAAACACGCGGGATACACCGTCGAAGAACGCGCGGTTTCCATTGACGAACTTGAAAATGATTATAAGGAAGGGAAACTTAACGAGGCGTTCGGCACGGGTACGGCGGCTGTTATTTCTCCCGTCGGCACAATCGGCTACAAGGACGACGTGATGACCATAAACGACGGCAAAATGGGCAAAATCACCGGCTGGCTTTACGACACTCTCACCGGGATTCAGTACGGCAGAATCAAGGACGAATTCGGCTGGGTAGTAAGACTTAACTGAAAACCGTTGACAAAATTTTTGCGATTTAATATTATTATTTCGTAATAGGGAGTAGCCGTCGTCTTTATAAGGCGAGATTAAGTCACTAACACGAATTTTTATTCTGGTTTAATCACAATTGGCAAGACTGTTCAACAGTCTTGCCATATTTTTTCGGAGGATTTATGGAATTTTTGTACGAAACCATAGCAGCCGTTACCTGGCAACAGGTAATAATGTGGTGTCTCGGCGCGCTGTTGATTTTCCTTGCAATCAAAAAGGATATGGAACCCGCGCTGTTGTTGCCGATGGGATTCGGTGCGATTCTTATCAACATTCCGTTTTCGGGCGCGGAGGGCGTAATGAGCAGTCTTTTCGCAATCGGAATCGAAATGAACGAGATTATGCCGCTTGTACTCTTTATCGGTATCGGCGCGATGATCGATTTCGGGCCGCTGCTTTCAAACCCGAAGTTGTTCTTGTTCGGCGGGGCGGCGCAATTCGGCATATTTTTGACGATTTTGCTTGCCGCAGCTTGCGGATTCAGCATCGAAGACGCTGCGTCGATCGGTATTATCGGGGCGGCGGACGGACCTACGTCGATTGTCGTCGCGCAAACCTTAAAAAGTAATTACGTCGGACCAATTATGGTCGTCGCGTATTCGTATATGGCGCTCGTGCCGATTATTCAGCCCGCGGTCATCAAACTCACGACAACCAAAAAGAGCGTCTGATCCGTATGGAATACAAGCCCGCTTCGGTTTCGAAACGCACGAAAATTCTGTTCCCCATTCTCGTAACGATTGTGTCGGGGCTTATCGCGCCCGCGTCGTTGTCGCTTGTCGGCATGCTTATGTTCGGCAACCTCATAAGAGAGTGCGGCGTGCTGAATTACCTTACCGACACCGCAAAAGACGTGCTGACAAACCTTGTTACGCTGTTTTTGGGCATCACCATCGCGTTTACGATGAAAGCCGAAAACTTCATAACCGTCCAGACTCTTATGATTATGGGGCTGGGACTTTGTGCATTCATTTTCGACACGTTCTCGGGCGTGATGCTTGCAAAAGTCATGAACTTGTTCCTGAAAGAAAAAATCAATCCCATGATCGGCGCGGCTGGTATTTCCGCATTCCCCATGAGCGCGCGAATAGTGCAGAAAATGGGAATTAAGGAAGATCCTACAAATCACCTTCTGATGCACGCTGTCGGCGCAAACGTTTCGGGACAAATCGCGTCCGCAATCGTCGGCGGCCTTATCATCGGTCTTGTTTTATAAGGAGGCGAAACTATGTTATACGCAGTATCGGCAGTCAAAGAAAACGTAATGAAATCCCTGGAAATTATGGGATACGGCGTGCTTGCGGTGTTTATCGTGATCGCAATCCTTATTATCCTTGTCAAACTTATGCAGTATATCGAAAAAAGAATTGCGAAAAACAAGGAAAAGGAAGGCTACAAACCCCTTAAAGACAAGCTGAAAGAAAAATACGAGGCGAAAAAAGGGGCGCGCGCCGAAAAGAGGATCCAAACCATCGACGAGAATAAGCCCGAATAAAAAGTCTTTATCAAATAAAATACCCCGGTATTTCGGGGTTTTTTATTGCACAAAAAATCCCTTGAATATCTTTTTCGCGCGTGGTATAATATAAGGTATGAAAAGAAATATTGTCGCATTGATTTACGATTTTGACAAAACGCTCACGGACAAGGATATGCAGGACTACGGCTTTATTCCGAGCCTTGGTATGACGCCCGAAGACTTTTGGCGCGATTGCAACAACATGGCGCACGAAAAGAAAATGGACGGTATCCTTGCAATGATGTATTTTATGATCGAGCGGGCAAGGGGAAAGTCGGTGCTGACCGCGGACACCCTGAAAGAACTCGGCAAAGACGTCAATTACTATCCCGGCGTGACGGAGTGGTTCGACGCCGTCAACGAATACGGCAAGAGCAAAGGCGTCGTTATCGAGCATTACATCATCAGCAGCGGTCTGAAAAAAATCATCGAGGGCACGGAAATCGCAAAGAATTTCTGTGAAATTTTCGCAAGCGAGTTCGTTTACGACGAATACGGCGTGCCGTACTGGCCTGCGGTCGCGCTGAATTATACAAGTAAAATCCAGTTTTTGTACCGCATAAACAAGGGCATTTTCGACGTGTCGGACGACAAAAACCTGAACGATTCGATGGAAGAAAGAAACCGTCGCATTCCGTTTTGCAATATGATTTATATCGGCGACGGGTTGACCGACGTCCCGAGTATGAAGGTAACAAAGCTCAACGGCGGGCACAGCATCGGCGTTTACGCAGACGAGCAGGAAAACGCGCGCAAAATGATGAAAGCGGGGCGCATCAACTTTATGGCGAAAGCCGATTATACAAAAGATTCCGAACTTATGCGCATCGTAAAACGCATTGTCGATATGCTTGCCGCCGAAAACGACCTTATGGAACTGAGCCTTTCGCAATACGACAAATCGAAAGAAAACTACTGATATTTAGGCTTCCGCGCCGACGAAAGTCGGCGTTTTTTTTATGGATTTTTCAAATTCGACAAAACCCGAAACAAACTTAACGGAAGCGGTATAAACGCAATGATTTTCTTAAAAAAAGAAGAATTGTGCGAAAATTACGCGTCGTTTTCGATAATTTTTTTGACGTTTATTTACTTTTTGTATATAAAAAAAGTGTGAAAAAAACGTTAAAATCCGCATTTTTGCACATATGCCAAAAATTATTAAATAACACGCCGTATGTCAAAATATTTGTCAATAAATTGATTTATTTCGTTTTCACTTTTTCGTACAAAGTAGTAAAATATAAACATATTATGATTTTGGAGGAAATTAGATTTATGGCAAATTCAACATTCAGGCAGTACGCACGCGAGGCAAAATCGAGAATGCTTAAAAACGGCAATTTTCCGACGTTTGTCGGCGTTATTCCTTTGAGAAAGTACGACGTTCTTCTTAAACTTGTCGGAAACAACGATACGCTTTGCAAAATGTGTTCGATTATCGAAAGCGGCAACGACAGAAATCCCATAACGTGCCTTATCGATCAGGACAGATTTGAAAAGATGACGTCGGTCGAGCGACAGCGTTACATATTCCGTCTTGCGGAAGCCTATAAATGTGTGAAACAACTTTATCGTGAAATGAATGCCGATAAGAAAGTTTACGGATAAGAATTATTGGGGAAATGGAAGAAGACGTCCGCCGCGAAAGCGACGGCGTTTTTGTTTTGAAAGCGGATAATTCGACGTTTTGGCAACGTTTGTATTATTATCTGTCGGCATACCTTAAAACATTTGTTTTAAGACGGGAATTATGATATAATCGTTCCTATGACCGATTTATCCATTCTTGAAAATCTGAACGAAGAACAAAGGCGTGCCGTTGTCGATACGGAAGGCGCGCTTTTGGTGCTTGCGGGAGCGGGCAGCGGAAAAACGCGCGTACTTACGACGCGCGTCGCTTACCTTGTCAAATATGAACGTCGATCCTTACAACATACTTGCAATTACTTTCACGAACAAAGCCGCGGGCGAAATGAAACAACGCGTCGCGAATATGCTGGGCGAAAGTTGCGAAGTATGGATAAGCACCTTCCACAGCATGTGCGCCCAGATACTGTTCAGAGAATGCGAAAGAATCGGCTATGGCAAGAATTTCAGTATCTATGCCGAGGCGGAATGCGCGCGCGTATTAAAGCGCATTATGAAGTCGCCGTCGGACGCCGATAACGAGAAAAACGCAAAACTTTTCGACACCTATTACGGTCATATAAAACGCATAAAAAGTTTTAATCGCGATCCAAAGGAGTACGCAGAAGCGTGCATAGGGGAAAGCAAAATAAAAAAAGAAACCTTGCGCCTTTTTGACCTTTATCAGGCGGAACTCAAAAACAACAACGCAATGGATTTTGACGATTTGCTTATCAACACGGTGAAACTTTTCGATGAAAATCCCGACGTTCTGGAACGCTATCAACGCCGTTTCAGATATATCCACGTCGACGAGTTTCAGGACACCAACAAAATTCAATATCGCCTTGTCCGACAACTTGCGAAAGGCTACGGCAACATATTCGTCGTCGGCGACGAGGACCAGAGTATTTACGGCTGGCGCGGTGCGGAAATCAGCAATATCCTTGATTTCAAAAAGGATTTCCCCGACGCCAAAGTTTATAAACTTGAACAGAATTACCGCAGTACGGCGCACATCTTGAACGCCGCCAACCGCGTTATCGCAAACAATAAGAAACGTTTCGATAAGGTACTTAAAACGACGAAAGAAGGCGGTAAACGCGTTGAAGTGTTCAATGCCTACAACGACCGCGAAGAAGTCGACTACGTCATGCGCAACATAAACGACCTTGTTACGCTTGCGGGATACAACTACGGCGACATCGCCATTTTAATGCGCGCGAACTCGCTCTCCCGTCAATTTGAAGAAGCCTTGACGCTTTACAATATGCCATACCGCGTTTACGGCGGCATAAGGTTTTACGAAAGGAAAGAAATCAAGGAACTTTTGTGTTATCTTCGCATTGCGATAAACCCGTTTGACAACGAAAGCGCGGCAAGGATAATCAACGTACCCCGTCGCGGCATCGGCGACACGACGGTGCAAAAACTTATCGAGTGCGCGGGCGCAAACGGCACACATCTTTTCGACGTCGTGAAAAATATCGAAAACGTCGACGGGCTCAACGCCGGCACCAAACAAAAAATCGCCGGATTCAGAAATCTGTGGCTTGGTCTTATCGACGCCGCGGGGAAATCGGACGCCGTCGCTTTTTCGGAATACGTTCTGAAAGCGTCGGGGCTTTTCGATATGTATAAGGCGGACGAGGCGGAACCCGACAGGGTGGAAAACCTGAAAGAATTCGTGTCCGCCGTCAACCTTTTCAGAAAGGACAACCCCGGGAAAACCATTGAAGACTTTTTGAGAATGGTCGCGCTTATCTCGGACGCCGACGAAATCGACGACAGCAACAGCGTTACGCTTGCGACGATACACGCCGTAAAAGGGCTTGAATTCCCCGTCGTGTTTATCGTTGCGCTGGAAGAAAACATTTTCCCGTCGTCGCACGCCGTCATCGAAAGCGACGATAATATCGAAGAAGAACGCCGTCTTATGTACGTCGCGATAACCCGCGCGAAGGAACGGTTGTACGTGTCGTCGTCAAGGTGCAGGTTCAGATTCAACCAGCGACAGAACAATCTGCGCAGTCGTTTCGTGCAGGAACTTATCGGAAACGTTCCCGCAAAAACGCCGCAAACGCCGCAGTCCGAGCAAATCAACGTTCAAACCCGCATACACGGGCGCGGCTGCCGCAAAACCCGCAAGTCCCGCGGCAAACGCCGTGGACGTTTCGGAGTACACGGTCGGTCGCAAGGTGGAACACAGCAAGTTCGGCACGGGCGTAATCGTGTCGGTGTCGGGCAGCGGAAACGAAACCATCGCCGGTATAGAATTTGAAAATCTGGGAATAAAGAAATTCGTCGTTGCGCTTGCCGCAAAGAATATGAGGTTGTTATGAGCGTTCTCGAAGAAATGCAAAATCTCGTGAAAGAACTCAACTATCACGCGGAAAGGTATTATAAGTTCGACAGTCCCGTCATCTCGGACGGCGAATACGACAGGCTGTACGACAGGCTCGTCGCGCTTGAAAAGGAAACGGGATTCGTTTTGCCCGACAGCCCCACGCACAGAGTCGGCGACGCCGTATTGAAAGAGTTTAAGGAATACAAACACACCCACAAACTTTTTAGCCTTGACAAGTGCCAGAGTTTTGAGGAGTTTCAGGGCTGGTACGCGCGCACCGAAAAATCGTTGAACGCCCCGTTCGAACTCACTGCGGAATACAAATTCGACGGGCTTACGATAAACCTGACGTACGAGGACGGAGTGCTCGTGTCGGCGGCGACGCGCGGCAACGGACTTGTCGGCGAAGACGTAACTTTGCAGGTTAAAACCATCAAAAACGTACCTTTAACTATCGAATATAAAAATCACGTCGAAATTCAGGGCGAAGGAATAATGCGCCTTTCCGTGCTTGAAAAGTACAACAAAACGCACGACGAGCCTTTGAAAAACGCCCGAAACGGCGCAGCCGGCGCAATAAGGAATCTTAACCCGAAAGTTACTGCCGAAAGACGGTTGGACGTCATGTGCTACAACGTTTACGGCGGCGATTTCAGAACGCAGAAAGACATGCAGGACTTTTTGATAAAACAAGGTTTCGAGGTCGGCGATTATTTCAAAATCTGCAAAAACGAAAACGACGTCGGTGACGCGATCGAAGAGTTGTCGAGAATCCGCCCGGCGCTCGATTTTTTAATTGACGGAATCGTTTTCAAGGTCAACGACTTAAATCAGCGCGACGCTCTCGGAGAAACCGAAAAATTCCCAAGGTGGGCAATCGCATATAAATTCAAGGCGGACGAAGCCACAACCGTTTTAAGGGACGTCGTATGGCAGGTGTCCCGCACGGGAAAACTGTGTCCGCTTGCGATACTCGATCCCGTCGAACTTGCGGGCGTTACCGTGAAAAGGGCGACGCTCAACAACTTTGCCGACTATGAAAAGAAAGGCTTGAAAATCGGAAGCCGCGTGTTCATTCGTCGCAGTAACGACGTCATTCCCGAAATTCTGGGGATTGCCGAACATACGAGCGAAAGCCGCGACATCGAAAAGCCGACGGTGTGTCCGTACTGCGGCGCGCCCGTTGAGGAAAGGGGAGTGTTTTTGTACTGCACGAACACCGAAAACTGCGCCCCGCAAATCGTGCAAAGGCTCACGCATTTTGCAGAAAAAGGAGCGATGGACATTGACGGATTTTCCGAAAAAACGGCAGAACTTTTGTTGAACGAACTGAACGTAAGGGAGTTTTCGGATTTATATAAACTCAAAAAAGAAGACCTTATGACGCTTGACGGATTCGGGGAACTGAAAGCGCAGAATCTCATAAACGCGATTGAAAAAAGCAAGGACGTCGCGCTGTCGGATTTCTTGTACGCGCTTGGAGTGAAGAATATCGGGAAGAAAGCGGCGAAACAGCTGGAACAAAGGTTTAAGACGCTGAATAACGTGATAAACGCCGGGATTGACGACTTGAAAGCCATCGACGATTTTGGCGATATTATGGCGGAAGGCGTCCGCGCGTACTTCGACGACAAGAAAAATCTTGGAGAAATAGACGCTCTTTTAAGCCTTGGCGTGAAAGTGTCCGCGCGCGAAACGAACGACGGAAATTTCAAGGGTATCAACGCCGTGCTTACCGGAAGTTTACAAAAGTATAAGCGAAGCGAGGCGGAAAGACTTATTGTGGAGCGTGGCGGCGAAGTGTCGTCGTCGGTGTCGAAAGCGGTCAATCTGGTTATCGCGGGAGAAGAAGCCGGCAGTAAGCTCGAAAAAGCGAAAAAACTCGGCGTGAAAATCATCGACGAGAGCGAATTTGAAAGGATGCTTGAAGAATAATCGAAAAAAATATTGACATATTTATGAAAACGCCGAAACAACGGCGTTTTTTTCTTTTTCCAAAGCGAAAATCGTCGCGTTTTTTTAAAAAAACCTTTGCAATTCACGTAAATTTTATAACAAAAGATAACTTATTTTATTGTAAATAAAGCGCGCTTGTGCTAAAATATTAATAATTCGTAAAAAGAGAGGGCTTTGTTATGAGAATAGGAAAACTTACTTCGCAGGAACTTCAAAAATACGTATTCGACAAAACCGTGGCGAAAAATCCGGAAATCCTGCAATCGGCGGGGCTTGCGGAAGATTGCGCGGCACTCAGAACCCCCAAAATTTTACTTCTTACGACAGATCCCATCACGGCGACGGGCAACAATGCCGGTCGTCTTGCGATAACGGTGTCGGCAAACGACGTCGCGGTGTCGGGCGGCACGCCTTTGTGTTGCCTTCTGACGATAATCGCGCCGACGACTGCATCTGCCGAAGACGTCGGAAAATTTATGAAGGAAGCGCACGAAACGGCGGAGGCTCTCGGCGTCGATATTGTCGGCGGACATACGGAGTTTTCGGAAGCGGTCAATCGTATGGTCGTTTCCTGCACGATGCTCGGCACGACAAGAAGGATTGTCAAATCCTCGGGCGCAAAAGCGGGCGACAGCATCGTCATGACGAAATCCGCCGCAATCGAAGCGACGGCGATAATGGCAAACGATCACGCCGACAAACTTCTGAAAAACGGACTCACGACGGAAGAACTTGTCGAAGCGCGCGAATATATCGCAAAAGTGTCGGTGGTCGATGACGCGAAAATCGTCTGGAAGCATAACGTCAGTTGCATGCACGACGTTACGGAAGGCGGCGTTTTCGGCGCGGTTACCGAACTTGCGGAAGCGTCGGGGCTGGGCGCGATGATTTACGCCGACCAGATTCCCGTGACGCATCTTACGGCAAAAATATGCAAAATCCTGGACGTGTCGCCGATGCGCCTTATCGGCAGCGGCAGCATTTTAATCGTTACACCCGATCCCGAAAAAGTTGTGAAGGCGCTGAGAAATAACGGCGTGGACGCGACGGTAATCGGCACGATGCGCAGTAAAAAAAGAGGTTACGGCAATCGGCGTGGGCAAGTCCGAAAGACTGAAATCCGCCCCCGACGAATTGCTCCTGATAAAATAAAATCCCCGCAAAATGCGGAAAAGGAGTGCAAAATGAACAGTATGACCGGCTACGGCAAGTCCGTGGCGGAGTCCGACGGAAGGAAAATCACCGTTGAGATGAAAAGCGTCAACCATAGGTTTTTGGACGTCACGGTGAAACTTCCCAAAGTTTTGTCGTTTGCGGAAGACGCGGTAAGGCGCGTTATTATCGACAATTTCAAGCGCGGACACTTCGACGTATACGTTACGTACGAAAACACGAAAAACGACGGCGTCGAACTTTCGGTGAACGAAGAAGTCGCAAAGGAATATCTTAAAATCAAAGACGTTCTTTGCGACAAGTACGGCGTTCAGGACGACTTTACGGTTACCGCGCTTATGCGTACCGCCGACGTAATCGAAACGAAGACCGTCGAAGAAGACGAAGACGCGTTGAAATCGCTTATCGTGTCGGCAGCGTCTGGCGCGTCCGAACAAATGAAAAAGATGCGCGCGTTCGAGGGCGAAAAACTCAGAAACGATATTCTGAAAAAGGTGTCCGTCATCGAAAGCACCGTGGGCGAGATCAGGTCGATTGCCCCCGAAACGGTCGTCGCGTACCGCGAGAAACTGAAAGAAAGAATCACGGAAGCGTTGAACGGCGTGCAAATCGACGAAGCAAGGCTTCTGAACGAAGTCGCTTTTTATTCGGACAAGGTGTCGATCGACGAAGAAATCACAAGGCTCAACTCGCACTGCGGCCATTTAAGGAAGATGCTTGACGCCGACTTGCCGATGGGCAAGAATATGGACTTTCTGGTGCAGGAATTCAACCGCGAAGCCAACACGATCGGCAGCAAATGCAACGATATCCGCATTACGGAACGCGTCATTGTCCTTAAAAACGAAATCGAAAAAATCAGAGAGCAGGTGCAAAATGTCGAATAACGCAAACATGATAAGCATAGGTTTCGACAACTACGTCAACTTCGACAGAGTTATCGCGGTGCTGGCGGCAGGCGATCCGCAGGCAAAAAAGCATTATGCCGCCGCAAAAGAAGAACGAAAACTTCTGGACGTATCGACGGGGCGCAAGGTCAGGACGGTCATAATACTTGACAACGGTTTTGTGTTTTTGTCGGCACTCACGCCGGAAACGATAACCGACAGGGCAAAAGGCAAGGAGGAAAACGAATGAAAAGAGGCACGTTTTTCGTGTTGTCGGGTCCGTCGGGCTCGGGCAAAGGCACGGTGTTGCAAGAAGTATTGAGGAAAAGCGACAGAATCGTGTATTCCGTGTCGGCAACGTCCAGGAGTCCGCGCGCGGGTGAGGTCGACGGTATCAATTATTACTTCAAATCTCGCGAAGAGTTCGAGACGCTTATAAAAGCCGACGCTTTCATCGAATACACCGAAACTTACGGCAACTATTACGGCACGCTGAAATCGGAGGTCGAAAAGGCGATTGAAAACGGCAAGAATATCATTCTTGAAATCGATCCCGTCGGCGCAAGAAACGTCAGGGCGCATTATCCCGACGCGGTATTGATGTTCCTTGTCGCGCCCGACCTTGAAGTTCTCAGCAGTCGTCTTTCGGGACGCGGCAGCGAGAGTGCCGAAACGTTTAAGATAAGACACGACGCCGCGCTGTCCGAAATGGAAAACGCAACGTTGTACGATTACGTCGTCGTCAACGACTTTGTCGAAAGGGCGGCGGACGATATTCTGGCGATTATCCGCGCCGAGAATTTAAGAACAAAAAACAGCATTGAAATTTTATCCAGAATAAAAGGAGGTAACAAGTTATGATGGTATATCCCCCCATCGATAAACTTATCAAAAAGGCAGAATGCAGATATGCATTGACCTGCGCCGTCGCAAAACGCGCGCGCACTATCGTCGCACAGGAGCCCGGCATCGTCGAGGCAACCGGCGAGAAACCAATTTCCATTGCCTGCCGTGAGATTTACGAAGGCAAACAAAAAATCGTAAGGGAACAAAATGTTAAAGGGTAAGACCGTAGTTTTGGGAGTGACGGGCTGTATCGCGGCGTATAAGGCGTGCGAAATAGTCAGTTCGCTCAAAAAGAAAGGCGCGACCGTCATCGTTATCATGACGCCGCACTCGACCGAATTCGTACAACCGCTGTCGTTTGAAACGCTGTCGGGCAATCGCGTTATCACCGATTTGTTCGACCGTGATTTCGATTTCGAGGTGGAACACGTCGCTCTTGCGAAACGCGCCGACGTTTTCGTCGTTGCGCCCGCAACCGCAAACACCATCGGAAAAATCGCAAACGGCATTGCGGACGATATGCTCACGACGACGATTATGGCGTGCAAAGCACCCAAAATTATCTGTCCCGCGATGAATACGAATATGTACGAAAACGAAAATACGACGGAAAATATCGCGCGGCTTAAAGCAGGGCTATAAGATTATCGAGCCTATCTCCGGACGACTTGCGTGCGGCGACGTCGGCAAAGGTAAAATGGCTGAACCCGAAACAATCGTGAAAGCAATCGAGGACATTCTCACGCCGAATCAGGATTTTGAAGGCGTAAGAATGCTTATCACCGCCGGCAGCACCGAAGAAAAAATCGACGGCGTGCGCTATATCACCAACCACAGTAGCGGCAAAATGGGTATGGCAATCGCGGAAGCCGCGGTACAACGCGGCGCACTCGTCACGCTGATTGCCGGCAGAATGAGCGTCGATATCCCCGATATTTTCGAAAAGGTGATAAGGGTAAAGTCCACCGGCGATATGCTGGAAGCGGTAATGAACAATTACGAAGAAAACGAATTCATCGTAAAAGCCGCCGCTCCCGCCGACTACCGCGTGAAAAACTTTTCAATCCACAAAATCAAGGCAAAAGAATTGTCGCTGGAACTTGAAAAAACGCCGGATATCGCAAAAGCGGTCGGCGCGGTCAAAGGCGACAGGAAACTGATTATTTTCAGCGCGGAAACCGATGACCTTATCGAAAACGCAAGGAAAAAACTTGCCGCGAAACGCCGATATGGTCGTTGCCAACGACGTCACGAAAGAGGGCGCGGGCTTTAACGTCGATACCAACATCGCCACGATTATTACCAAAGCGGGCAAGGTTTACGACTACGACATCATGCCCAAATCCCGCCTTGCCGAAATCATTCTTGACCACATGCACGAGCTTTGATAAATGATAGCGGAGGTAATCGTTGACATAGCCTTGTCCGAAACGGATAAGATTTTTGATTATATCATGCCCGACGACGTGAAAGTCGGCGAGCGCGTCCTTGTGCCTTTCGGGAAGAACACTCTGGAAGGATTCGTCATCGGCGTGAAGGACAAAACCGATTATCCCGACAAAATCAAAGAAATAATAAAGCCGCTTGACGACTTCGTTGCGGTCACGCCCGAAATGATTGCGCTTATGCGCAACTTTTCAAAAAGCCTGAATTTAAGATATATCGACCTGTTAAGGCTGTTTTTGCCGGCAGGACTTCGCGGCGGAGTGATAAAACCCGTTCACGTCGAGTACGCAAAACTTTCGGGTGACGCGGATACTTTTCTGGACACGATATCGTCGCGCGCGAAACAGCAACGCGCCTGCGTGGAATATCTGAAAGATAATTCCGACGTCAAAAAAAGCGTATCTTACGAAAACATTCGGAAACTCGGCGGTAAATTCGCTCATAAACTGCGGATATATCGAAGTTTATTCGGTTGAAAAAAATTAAGGACGCCCGAAGTCTTATCAACAAGCAAAAAAATCCCGCCCGACGTTAAACCCCGATCAGCAAAAAAAGCCGTTGACGAAATCACGAAAGGCACCGGCACGTTTTTTTGTTGCACGGCGTCACCGGGAGCGGAAAGACCGAAGTGTATATGCACTGCATCGAGGACGCTTTATCGAAAAACAAAACCGCGATAATGCTCGTGCCCGAAATCTCGCTGACGCCGCAGGTCTTTTTGCAGTTTAAGGAAAGATTCGGCGACAAAGTGGCGATACTGCACAGCGGGTTGTCGCAGGGCGAAAGGTTTGACGAATGGCGAAGGCTCAGAAGCGGCGAAGCGACGGTTGCCGTCGGCGCAAGGTCGGCGATATTCGCACCCCTTGAAAACCTCGGAGTCATCATCATCGACGAGGAGCACGACGGAAGTTACGTTTCGGAAGGAAATCCCCGTTACGACACCGTGGAAATTGCGGGGTTCCGCGCGGGATACAACTCGTGTCCGCTTGTTCTCGGCAGCGCGACGCCGTCGGTGGAGTCGTATTACAAGGCGGAAAAGGGCGAATATAAACTTCTGGAACTTCCGCACCGCATAAACAATCTGCTGCTTCCGGAAATGGAAGTCGTCGATATGAGCCGTGAACTTCGCGCGGGCAATCGCGACGTGTTTTCGACGTCGCTGAAAGACGCGCTCAGAAAAACGATTGCGGCAAAGAGCAGGCGATAATCTTTCTGAACAGGCGCGGTTTTGCAAGTTTCGTAATGTGCAAAGACTGCGGCTTTATATTAAAGTGCAAGGACTGTGACGTTTCGTTGACTTATCACAAGGAAGACAATCAACTGAAATGCCACTACTGCGGGAAACGATACGAAATGATCGACCGCTGTCCGATATGCCACGGGACGAACATCCGTCAGGGCAGGATCGGGACGGAACGCGTCGTGGAAGAAGTCAAAAAAGTTTTGCCCGAAGCGCGCGTTTTACGCATGGACAACGACACGACAAGCGAGAAAGGGGCGCATCAGCGCATACTTTCGGCGTTTTCAAAGGGCGAAGCGGACGTGCTTGTCGGCACGCAGATGATTGCAAAAGGACACGATTTCCAGAACGTAACTCTTGTCGGGATTCTGGACGCCGATTTCAGTTTGTATCTTTCCGATTACAGAAGTAACGAGCGCACGTTCCAACTTATCACGCAGGTTGCGGGGCGCGCGGGGCGCGCGGGTAAAAGCGGAAAGGTCATTATTCAGACCTATACGCCGCGCCATTACGTTTTCAGATACGCCGCCTCGTACGATTACAAAAACTTTTATCTGAAAGAAAAAAACACAAGGGAAGTCACCAAATTCCCGCCGTTTACGAACATAGTTCGTATCCTTATTACGTCGACGTCCGACCGGAAGGCGATGGACGCCGCAAAAAACATAAACGAGAAAATGAAAGTCCTGCTTGAAGAATTCAAGCCCGACTTTATATATTACAAAGGCTCGAAAGCACCCGTAACCCGCATTCAGAACAGGTACAGATACCAACTTCTGATGCGTATAAAACCGCAGAATTTCGAAACCGTCAAACAGCGTATTTTCGAAATCGCCGACGCCTATCGCGGCAAAGACGGGCTGTGGGTTTTTGTGGAAATCAATCCGCAGTCGCTTGTTTAAGAGATTATAAAAAAGAGGCATATTATGGCAATAAGACAAATTACGAAAGAGGGCGATCCCGCACTGCGAAAAAAGTGCCGCCCCGTGACGGAATTCAACGAAAGACTCGGCGTGCTTATCGACGATATGTGGGATACTATGTATAAAGCGGACGGCGTTGGGCTTGCCGCGCCGCAGGTCAGCGTTTTAAGACGTATCGCGGTCGTTGACGTCGAGGACGGCAATAAGTACGAACTTGTCAACCCCGTCATCGTCGAAAGCGAGGGCAGTCAGGTGGGGCAGGAAGGCTGTCTTTCGATCCCCGGCTACAACTGCAACGTGAAAAGACCTTACCGCGTCAAGGTGACGGCGTTCGACCGCTTCGGCAACGAACAAACGTACGACGTGCAGGGCTTCCCGGCGGTCGCGTTCTGTCACGAAATCGACCATCTTGACGGTATCCTTTTCAAGGATAAAAAAACAGACGAACCTGCCGACAGATAATATGAGAGTGATTTTTATGGGCACGCCGGATTTTTCCGTGCCGTGTCTTGAACAACTTATTAACAGCCGCCACGAGGTAATCGCGGTTGTCACGCAGCCCGACCGCCCGAGAAACCGCGGCGTCGTATCGGCGTGTCCCGTCAAGGTGTGCGCCGAAACACGGGCTGAAAGTTTTGCAGTACGAAAAGGTGAGCCGTGAAGGCATCGACGATATACGCGCGCTTAATCCCGACGTCATCGTTACCGCCGCGTTCGGACAAATGCTGTCGCGCGACTTTCTTGCGATTGCTCCGCGCGGCGTCATCAACGTGCATGCGTCGCTGTTGCCGAAATACCGCGGAAGTTCGCCAATACAGTGGGCGGTCATCAACGGCGAAAAGGAAACGGGCGTGACAATTATGCAGACCGCTTATAAAATGGACAGCGGCGATATTATTCTGCAAAAACGCGTTGCCGTAGGCGTTGACGAAACGGCGGGGGAACTTTTTGAGAAATTATCTGCGCTCGGCGCGCCCGCACTTATCGAGGCGCTTGACCTTATCGAAAGCGGAAAAGCGACTTTCACGCCGCAAAACGAAGACGAAATGACTTATTTCCCCATGCTTAAAAAGGAAGACGGCGAAATAGATTTTTCGATGTCGGCAACCGATATCAAACACAGGATTCAGGGTCTGACGCCGTGGCCGTCGGCATATACCACGTGCGGCGGAAAGAAGATGAAAATCATCAAAGCGACGGTCGAAAATATGCAGGGAAGTCCCAAACAGGTGCTGAAAGCCGACAAGGACGGGCTTATCGTCGCGTGCGGTAAAGACGCCTTGAACATTCAAATTCTGCAACCCGAAAACGGCAGGAAAATGAGCGCGAAAGATTATCTTCTCGGTCATCGTATCGCCGTCGGGGAAGAACTGTAATTATGGCAAATTACCTTTTTTCAAGCTACAACGCGCTTTCAAAAATTTTCAAAGAAGGTGCGTACGTGTCCGACGCCGTATATAAAGAAATCGAAGGCGACGAAAATGCCGATATTATTTATCGCATCGTGATGGGCGTGCTTGAAAAAAACAACGAACTTGACTTTAAGTTGTCAAAACTTGTGGATAAACGCCCGAAAAGCGCAATTTGCATTGTTTTGAAACAGGGGATATATTGTTTGGATTATATGGATTCTTTGCCAGATTACGCCGTTGTCAACAACAGCGTAGACCTTGCAAAAACCATAAACAAGGGCGCGTACAAAGGCTTTGTCAACGCCGTGCTGAAACGCGCGGCAACCGAAAAAATAAGTCTGCCCGACGGCGACGGCACATATGCGCTTTCGATAAGGTACGGTTATCCCGAATGGGCGATAAACAAGATCTTTTCGGAATACGGGCGTGAAAAAGGCAAAGAAATCGTTGCGGCAAAAAAACGCGGCGGCACCCACGTGAGAACGAACGGGCTTATTTATTCGGACGAAAAGTTTGAACGTGACCTTGAAAACGCCGGCTATAAATTTGAAAAAACAAAGACGGGTTATTACGTTTCGATGAATCCGCTTCTGAAAAAATTGTTTATCGAAGGGCGGATTACTTATCAGTCGCTGACGTCGACGTACGCCGCGCTCGCGCTTGACGTAAAAGACGGGCAAAACGTGCTGGACGTATGTTCCGCGCCCGGCGGCAAAGCTATATTCGTCGCCGAAAAAAACCCGACTGCGAACGTCGTTGCCTGCGATATTCATCCGCACAGGGTGGAACTTATCGGGGCGTACGCAAGGCGCATGCACGTGAAAAACGTGACGCCGACGCTTTTTGACGGGACGGCGTTCAATAAGGAATGGGCGGGATATTTCGACAGAGTGCTTTGCGACGTGCCGTGCAGCGCGATGGGAGTCGTGAAAAAACAGCCCGACGTACTTCTGAACAGAAACGAGAACGATATTGCCGCGTTGAAAAAGGTGCAGTATTCGATACTCGACAACGCAAAAAACTACGTGAAAAGAGGCGGGCTTCTGGTGTATTCGACCTGCACGATTTTCAAGGAAGAAAACGACGACAACGTCGAAGAATTTTTGAAAAACAACAACGATTTTGAAAAATATCCGTCGGAATTCGACGGTCAATACCTGCCTTGCGACACGCACGACGGGTTCTTTATAAGGAGATTAAGGCGCAAATGAAAACGGCTTTGTCAAACTTCAACGAAGCGGAACTTTCCGAAATACTGAAAACTTTCGGAGAGCCGTCTTATCGCGCCAAACAACTGTTTAAGTGGGTTCATCAGGCAACGCCGTTCGATAAAATGTCGAATTTGCCAAAAAGCCTTACCGCAAAACTTTCGGAAGAATACGTCGTGACGGGCGTGAGCATTTTCAAAAACTCGTGTCGCGCGACGGCACGGTGAAATATCTTTTCGCGCTTGACGACGGCAATATCGTCGAAGGCGTGCTGATGAGATATAAATACGGCAATACTTTGTGCGTATCGACGCAGGTCGGTTGCCGTATGAACTGCGCTTTCTGCGCGTCGGGCATCGACGGACTTATCAGAAACCTGACGGCGGGGGAAATCCTTGGCGAGATTCTGGAAGTCAACCGCGACGAAGGTGCAACCGCCGACAAGCGCGCCGTTACAAACGTCGTGCTTATGGGCAGTGGGGAGCCGCTTGACAACTATGACGAAGTTACGAAGTTTTTGTGCCTTCTGAACGACAAGGACGGCATCAACGTGTCCGAAAGAAACGTGTCGTTATCGACGTGCGGCATCACCGATAAAATAAGAAAACTTGCCGACGACGGGTTCAGCGTAACCCTTACGATATCGCTGCACGCCCCGACCGACGAAATACGAAAAACCATAATGCCCACGGCAAACAAATATAAAATCGCGGATATTCTTGACGCCGCGAAATATTACTTTGACAAAACGGGCAGACGATACATTTTCGAATACGCATTGATAAAAGGCGTCAACGACGGCAAGGAAAACATGTTAACGCTTGCAAAAGTGCTGAAAGGAAAACCCTGCCACGTCAACCTTATCAGGCTTAATTACGTCAAGGAAAAGGGCTTGCGCGGGGCGGACGACGCCGAAGAAATGAAAAAGATTTTGGAAGAAAACGGCATTTCGGCAACGGTACGCCGCACCATGGGCAGCGACATCGACGGCGCGTGCGGACAACTTCGCAGGAGATACGTGAATGATTGACGGGCTTGTGATAAAGGGCGTTGCTTCCCGATATAAGGTCGATACGGCGGACGGAATCATCACGTCCTATGCACGCGGAAAACTCAAAATCGACGGCGAAATTCGCGTCGGCGACAAGGTCGGCGTCGAAAAACAGGGCAAGGATTTCGTAATCGCAAAGGTATACGAACGGAAACGCGCTGATACGCCCGTACGTCGCGAACGTGGACGTGTGTTTTATCGTAATCGCGCCCGTGCCCGCGCCCGACTTTATGCTGGTTGACAAAATCATCGTCAACGCAAGAATGAACGGTATCGAGCCGGTGCTTTTAATCAACAAAACGGATATTGCTGACGAGAGTTTCGTGAAATGTACCGAAAGCGATTATCGGGACGTGTTGGACGTAATCGCGACAAGCGCGAAAACAAAACTTAACAAGGATAAAATTTTTGAAAAAACGAAAGGGAAAACGGCGTGTCTTGCGGGACAATCCGCTGTCGGAAAATCGAGTTTGCTCAACATGCTGACGGGGACGGAATCGCAGGAAACGGGTGGTCTTTCCAAAAAAACCGAAAGGGGAAAACACACCACGAGGCAGTCGGAAATACTTGTCGTCAGCGGCGCGAGAATCATCGACACGTGCGGATTTTCGATGCTGGAACTTCCCGAAAATTTCCGCCCGCAGGAACTTGTATATTTTTACGACGAGTTTGCGCCGTATGCCGGAAAGTGCAGATTCCGCACCGGCTGCACTCACATAAAAAGAGCCCGATTGCGCCGTCAAAGACGCCGTCGAAAGCGGAAAAATATCGAAACAGATACGAAAGGTATTGCGTTTTATACAACGAACTGAATGAGAAATGGAGGAAAAGATATGAGTAAAGTTAAAGTTGCGCCAAGCATTTTATCGGCGGATTTCGCAAAGATGGCGGAAGCCGTCCAAAACCTTGACAAGTGGCATGCCGACGTCATTCACTGCGACGTAATGGACGGTGTTTTCGTGCCCAACATCACGTTTGGTATGGACATGATAAAAGCACTCCGAAAATACACAAACGGCATTTTAGACGTGCATTTGATGATAATAAAGCCCGAAAAGTACATTCCGCAGTTTATTGCGGCGGGCGCGGACGTCATCACTTTCCACCCCGACGCGTCGGACGACGTAGCGGGCGCGTTGAAGACGATAAAAGACGCGGGCAAGAAGTGCGGACTTGTCTTAAACCCCGACAAACCGTTGTCGATGATCGAGCCGTACCTTGATATTATCGACGTCGTTATCATTATGGGCGTGTACGCGGGATTCGGCGGACAATCGTTCATTCCCGAAACCCTTGATAAAATCCGCGAGTGCAAAAAACTCATCGGAGACAGGAACGTCGAAATCGAGATGGACGGCGGCGCAAGCCCGAAAAACTTTAAGGAATTGAAAGAAGCAGGCACCGATATCATCGTTGCGGGCAGCGCGGTTTTCAAAGCCGAAGATCCCGCAGCCGTTATCGAGCAAATACACAACGTTTAAGGAGCATATTATGGCAGACAAAGAAAAAGAAATTCCGGAAGAAAATTATAACCTTGAAGAAGACTTCGAAGACGAAGAAGAAATCGTCACTCTTCATAACGAAAACACCGATAAGGACGAAGACTTCCGCGTCGTATGGTATATCGAAGACGGCGGGAAAAATTATCTTTTCCTTAATCCCGTCGATCCCAGCGACGACATCGCCGAGGACGAAGTGCTTATCTGCGAATACGGTGAGACAAAACGGAGAAGAATTCGTAAATCCCGTCGAAGACGAAAAGGAACTTGAAAGAATTTACAACCTGTACGTCAAAGAGTACGAAGAGGCGGCAAAGGACGAATAATTTGGGTTGTATGCCAACAAATCCGCATAATTTCGGGAAAATCGCGCGCTTTATTGTTATTTAATATAAAAATAAGGCAAATTTTGTGCGAAAATACCTTAAAATCGCTTGTCGGTTTTCGTTTTATATGCTAAACTCTTTGAGTATGACTTCGGGCGGTCCTCTGTTACGGACAATCGGGAACACGAACGCTTAGTTAATTTTTTTGGAGGTAAAGTCAAAATGAGCAACATTATCGATTTAATTGAAAGCGAAGGTATCAGAAAAGATATTCCCGATTTCCAACCGGGCGACACCGTCAGAGTGTTCGTTAAGGTCGTTGAAGGCAACCGTGAACGTCTTCAAGCATACGAAGGATTGGTTATCGCCAGAAAGAACGGCGGCATCCGCGAAACGTTTACCGTACGTCGTATTTCCTACGGTGTCGGCGTTGAACGTACGTTCCCCCTTCATTCTCCGAAGATCGACCACATCGAGATAGTCCGTTACGGCAAAGTACGTCGCGCAAAACTGTACTATATCCGTGACCTCAAAGGCAAGGCTGCGAAAGTCGAAGAAATCAGGAAATAATAATAAAAATAAGATTGCAGTTTGCCGCGGCAGACTGCAATTTTGCTATTTTTGAGGATTTTATGAAAAAAACAATCTGCACGATTCTTGCCGTAATTATGATTGTCGGATGCTTTTTCGCATTCACCGCGTGCAACGACGACGCTTACGGAAAGGAACTTATCGAAAACGGCTCGTTCGACAACGGTTCAAGCGGTTGGTATATCGCGAAAGCCATCGACAACGGCAAAGACGGCACGACCATTAAAAAGCTCGACGACAAAGACAACGCTTATCTCGTTCTGGTCAACGGTAGTCCCTCCGGCAACTACGCCAAACTTTATCAGCGCGTCGCCGTCAGGAAAAACGGCATTTATAAGGTAACCGCGCGCATAAGAAACGACAGCCTTAAAATCGGCTCGGACGACACGTATCAGGGCGGCGGTATCGAAATCACCGAAAACGGCGCAAGAATTATCGCGTCGGGCATCGAGGTTTCGGAAAACTGGACGACTTATACCGCATACGTCAAACCCACCAACACCAAGAAATCACCGTCGCAATGACGCTTGGCGCAAACGGTGAAAAAACAATCGGTCAGGCTTGCTTCGACGACGTGTCGGTGCAAAGGGTAAGGGCAAAAGACGTTTCGGGCGAAATCGTAAAAATCAAGAAACCGCACGAGAAAGAATACCCGCTTTCCACAAAAACGGGCAACGTTTACATTATTATGCTTGCAATCGCGACAGCCGCGATTATCGCCGGCGCATACGTCGCGTATCGTTACCTTCTGAACAGGGAAGACAAACCCTTGCTTAAAAAGTCGTGGATGACCGCGGGCGCGCTTGCTTTTATCGCGCTTTTAATCCGCTTTATTCTGGCGGGCGTTCTGTTCGACCAGGCGGGTACTGCGGCATTGCGCGCAACTCTTTGGGACATTGCGGGACAAGATATCGGCTCGGCAGGGCTTAAATATACGCAATACGCGCCGTTGCAACTTTACTATATGTGGATTGTCGGCAAAATCACCCTCGGCAATTACAGTCTGAGTGCGCTCAACGTTTTGTTGCAGCTCGTCCCGATAATCTTAGAAGGCGCAACCGTCGTGATGATTTACTACTTTGCGAAGAAGTACGCTTCCGACGCGATTTCCGCGCTTCTTGCGCTCGTTTACGCGGTGCTTCCCGTTATGTTCACTCTTTCGGGCGGATACGACGTCGAAGTTCCCGTGCTTGTATTCTTGCTGTTCGTCACGTTCTACGCGCTGACCGAAAAGGATTTCGTAATGCTTCTTATCGGAAGTTTGTTGACTTGCCTGTGGTCGCCGATCGGCATTTACGTATTGCCGTTCATCGTTGCGTACGAAGTGTACATTATGGCAAAAACGAAGGACAAAAAGACGATTATCACGATTTGCGTCGGCTGGTTTGTGAGTTTCTGGCTGTTCCTGCTTATTTCGGCGGGCGCGGTTGCGTCAATGTTCAAAGCGGGACATATCGTATATATCTTTAAGAATTATTACCTTAATATGTTCAACAAGCAGGTTTGCGTGTCCAACGCGTTCAACCTTTACGCCTTGTTCGGGCTTAACGGATCGTCGGTCAACAACACGGCGTTCTGGCTCAATATCGTATTCAGCGTGATTCTTATCGTTTACACGGTGTCGCTTTATTTCAAAAACTTCAACAGGGCGGAACTTGTGCTTATCGCGGGGTTCTTCCTTACGGCGATGTCGGTGTTCAGCCTTAATATGAACGAAGCGACGCTTGCAATAGGTCTTATTCTTTTGCTTATGTACGTTGCGGTCAGCGGCGAAGAAAGGCTGTTCTGGGTGTTCGGTATTCTGGCGTTTATGTCGTTTGTCAACGTTGCGACGATTATGAACTTCTCCGGATTCCTCGGCACGACGTTCAAAACCACGTACTTCAATAAGGGCGACGCGGGATACATCATCGCAAACATCATCGCCTGCATCACGGTGCTTTATTACGGCTGGGTTGTTTACGATATCACGACCAACGACAAGCGCGTGTTTATCCAACCCCTTAAAATCAAAGAAAAGAAAGAAATCTGATTTTATCTTTGAAAGCCTCGCAAACAGCGGGGCTTTTTCGGATTTTTTTAACTTTAATTTATGCATATATATTATATAAATATATATAGGTTATACTTCCTTATAAAGTCGACGAAAAAACGCAAAAAAATTACTTAAAACAGTTTGCAAATCGGAATTTATTTGCTACACTCTTATCTATAAGGAAAGGGGGCAGATATGCTATCAAAAGTTATGTGTTACGCCCTGACGGGTATCGAAGGATACGCCGTCGACGTCGAAACAGATATCTCGGCAGGTCTTACGGGTATGGAAATCGTTGGGCTTGCGGGGACCGCCGTGAAAGAGTCCAAGGAGCGCATTCGTTCCGCAATCAAAAACAGCGGTATGATTTATCCGGCAAAAAGGATAACCGTCAACCTTGCGCCTGCCGACACGAAAAAAGACGGGCCGACTTTTGACCTTGCTCTTGCCGTCGGAATCCTTGCCGCGTCCGAGCAAATCGTGACGAAAAAGTACAAGGAATTCGTTTTTCTGGGCGAACTTTCGCTGGACGGGAAACTTCGCGGAGTATGCGGTGTGATGCCTCTTCTCATATCCGCCGTACAGCAGGGCTACACAAGGTTTATCGTGCCGAAAGACAACGCGAAAGAAGCCGCTTTCATCGAAGGCACGGAGGTTTTCGCGTTTGAAAAACTGTCGGAAGTCGTGGGTTTTCTGAACGGCGTCGAAAATTACCTTCCCGTGTTGCACACGTCGTACGACTCGTCGTTGAAACGGACGGATACGACGTCGATATGTCGGATATAAAAGGACAAGCCGTTGCGAAACGCGCCGTCGAAATCGCCGTAAGCGGCGGACACAATATCTTGCTTATGGGACCGCCCGGCGCAGGCAAAACGATGCTTGCAAGGTGCATTCCCACGATTATGCCGGATATGACCTTCGAAGAAGCCATCGAAGTCACGAAAATCCACAGCATTGCGGGGATTCTGGAAGCGGAACAAGGCATCGTCACAAGACGACCTTTCCGTACGCCGCACCATACGACGACAATCCCTGCGCTTATCGGCGGCGGGGCAAAGGCGGCTCCCGGCGAAGTCAGTCTTGCACACAACGGCGTGCTGTTTCTGGACGAAATGCCCGAATATCAACGCCATACGTTGGAATCGCTCCGACAGCCCCTGGAAGACAAGAAAGTCACGGTATCGCGCGTGCAACGCACCGTCGATTATCCCGCAAACTTTATGCTTGTCGCAAGTATGAACCCGTGTCCGTGCGGAAATTACGGCAGCAAAACCGCGGAATGTAAATGCACCGCAAGGGAAATAAGAAATTACCTCGGAAATTTCCGGACCGCTCCTTGACAGAATCGATTTGCAAATCGAGGTCGATAATATCTCATACGGGGAACTTACCGACAGAACCTCGCTTGAAACGTCAAAGGACGTCAAAGCCCGCGCCGACAAGGCAAGGGAAATACAGCGCGCAAGGTTTCAGGGGACGAACGTTTCCTGCAACGCCCAGATGACAAACGCAATGATTAAAAAATATTGTCAGTTGTCGGACGGGTGCGAAAAACTTCTGAAACGCGCATTCGAGAAACTCAACTTATCGGCAAGGGCGACGACAAGAATCATAAAAGTCGCAAGGACAATCGCCGACCTTGACGGGCAGAAAGACATTTCCGAAAAACACATCGCCGAGGCGATACAATACAGAAGTTACGACAGGAAATACCATGATTGAATACAGTAACGTCGACGCGCTGCTTATACTGAACGCCGTCGAAGGTCTGGGGCTGAAAAGGAAGCATAAACTTCTGAGCATTGCCGAGCCGAAAGACCTTCTGACCGACTTCGACAGATATAAGCCCGCGCTTTTGAAAATACTGGGGACGGAAGTTTTTGGGAAACTTGAAAACCTCAAAACCGAAGAAACCCTTGAAAAGGAGTGGGACGACCTGCAAAAACACGACGTAAAAGTTACGTCCGTGTTTGACGAGAGTTACCCGGACTCGTTAAGAAACATCGACGAATATCCGCTGCTTTGTATTTTAAGGGCAATGAATATCTTTTCGGAAATCGCGGCGTAGCCGTTGTCGGAACGCGCGGCGCAAGCAGGTACGGGCTGAACGTAACCCGTGATTTTGCGACGGAATTCGCGCGGGCGGGGCTTAACGTGATAAGCGGATTCGCAAGGGGCGTCGATACCGCGGCGCACAAAGCGGCGCTGGACGTAAAGGGCGGCACGATTGCCGTCGTTGCATCGGGGCTTGACGTATGTTATCCCGCCGAAAACCGCGCTCTTATGGAAAGGATACTTGACGAAGACGGTTTGTTTGTCAGCGAATATCGTCTTGGGACGTACGCCGCGCAGTATAACTTCCCCGAAAGAAACCGCATAATAAGCGGGCTTGCGGACGCAGTGTTCGTGCCGGAAATGCGTATTAAAAGCGGCACGATGATTACGGTAAACCACGCGCTGGAACAGGGCAAAGACGTGTTCGTCGTTCCCGCAAACATAAATCAACCCACCGCCGAAGGCAGCAATCTCCTGCTGAAACAAATGCAGGGCGCGCTCGTTCTCTCGCCCGAAGACGTCCTTGAAGCAATGGGCGTCAAGGCCGACAAAAAGCAGAAAGAAAGCGTGCAACTCGGGTTTTACGAAATGCAGATCCTTGAAATTCTGGAACAGGGCGAAACTCATTTCGAAGAACTTATGGAGAAACGGGGCTTAACGCCAACGACCTTCAAAACGTCGTTTTCAATATGGAAATGAACGACCTTATCGACAGAACTTCCGGTAATTATTTTACCTTGAAATAACGGAGACATAATGACGAAATCACTTGTTATAGTCGAATCGCCGTCAAAGGCGAAAACAATCCAAAAATATTTGGGACAAGGGTACACGGTACTCGCATCGGGCGGTCACGTCTGCGACCTTCCGCAAAAAACGTTGGGCATCGACGTCGAACACGGATTCGAGCCCGAATACGAAATCAACCCCGAAAAGAAAGAAACCATCAGAAGACTTAAATCCGCGCTCAAACAAAACGACGTCGTGTATCTCGCAACCGACCCGGACCGCGAAGGAGAAGCGATAAGTTGGCACCTTAAAAACTGTCTGGAAATCCCCGACGGCAAAAACCGCATCGTTTTCAACGAAATCAGCAAAAAAGCGGTCAATAACGCAATCGAAAACCCCAGAGAACTCGATATGAACCTGGTCAACAGTCAGCAGGCAAGGCGCGTTCTTGACAGGCTTGTCGGTTACAAAATCTCGCCGATTCTCGGAAAGCGCATTAAAAAGGGCAGTTCCGCCGGACGCGTGCAGTCTGCCGCGCTCGAAATGGTTGTCAACCGCGAAAGAGAAATAAGAAACTTCGTACCCGAAGAATACTGGACGATAAACGCCTTTTTGTCGAAGGAGCAAAATCCGAAATCCAAAAAAGACGTGTTCAAATGCACTTTCGTCGATATAAACGGCAAAAAGTGGAAAATTCATAACCAACACGACGCCGAAAAGATAATCAACGCCACGAAAGGCGCAAAATTCACCGTTGACAGCGCAAAGCGAGCCGTTGCGAAACCGCCCGGCACCCCCGTTTACGACGTCCACACTGCAACAGGACGCTTCCGCAAAACTGTCGCTCACCGCGCCGCAGACGATGCAGATCGCGCAGCAACTTTACGAAGGCGTCGAAATCGCAGGGGAAGGCGCAACCGCTCTCGTAACGTACATTCGTACCGACAGCGTGCGTATTTCGCCCGAAATGCAGGCAAGCGCAATAAATTACATCAAAACCCATTACGGCGAAAAATACGCGCCCGAAAAACCGAATTTTTATAAGACGAAATCGGACGCGCAGGACGCGCACGAGGCAATCCGTCCTATATCGCTCGACCGCACGCCCGAAAGTCTGCAAAACAAATCAACCGCAATCAATACAGATTGTACAAACTCATATACGAAAGATTTCTGGCAAGCCAGATGGTTGATGCGGTGTACAACACGCTCAACGTCCATATCATCGCCGACGACAATCCCGTGCTTAACGGCGCGAAACTCGGCTACAAGGTGACGGGGCGCGCGCTTGTTTTCGACGGTTTCACGAAGATTTACAACAACGTGCCGCTGGAAGACAAGAACGACGATGACGACGACGCGACCGAAAAGACGCTGCCCGATATGCAAGAAGGCGACGTGATGTATCTGCAAGACACCAAGCACGAGCAAAAATTCACCAAGCCGCCCCAGCGTTACACCGACGCGACGCTTGTCAAAACGATGGAAGAAAACGGCATCGGACGTCCGTCGACGTACGCCTCGATAATCTCCGTCATCGCAAAACGCACGTACACCGAAAAGGACGGAAAGGCAATCGTCCCCACGCCCCTCGGGGAAGCGGTCTGCGATTTTATGGTCAAAAATTTCCCGCCGATTATGGATTTGAAATTCACGGCGAATATGGAAAGCGAACTCGATAAGGTCGAAGAAGGCGGCGTCGAGTGGCAAGCCATTATCGAAAAGTTTTATCCCGAACTAATGACGCTTGTAAAACGCGCTAATTCAAGCGGCGGAAAGGTGCATATCGCGTCGGAAGAAAGCGACGTAATTTGCGAAAAATGCGGCGCGAGAATGGTCGTAAGAGACGGCAAAAACGGAAAATTTCTGGCGTGTCCGAACTATCCCGCCTGCAAGAATACCAAGCCTTACTCGGAGCCCGGCGCCGCGCCTTCGATTGAGCAGGAAGCGGTGTGTCCGAAGTGCGGGAAACCCGTCGTAAAGAAAAAGAGCAAGAAGGGAAAGACTTTCTACGGCTGCTCCGGTTACCCCGAATGCGACTTCGTAAGTTGGGATTTGCCCGCTCCGTATTTCTGTCCCGAGTGCAAAGAAAAGGGCA
The DNA here is from genome assembly GCA_022009995.1 of Clostridiales bacterium. Taxonomy (GTDB): domain Bacteria; phylum Bacillota; class Clostridia; order Christensenellales; family CAG-917; genus CAG-349. Next base: position 36,736 of record CP091734.1, on the reverse strand, counting down.
TTGAAAGCGTGATGAAAATGACAAAAACCAAGTCGGGCAGGAAGTACACCTGCACGAATAAAGACTGCAATCATACCGAGGTTTTCAAAGACGGTGGCGAACAATAAAAAAGTAATTATCATAGGTGCGGGGCTTGCCGGATGCGAAGCCTCGTATCAATTATTAAAGAGAAATTATAAGGTCGATTTGTACGAAATGCGACCTTTAAGGTCTTCTCCCGCTCACAGAACCGCCGATTTTGCGGAACTCGTGTGCAGCAACAGTCTGAAATCGGACGTTCCCGACACGTCGTCGGGACTGCTTAAATCCGAACTCAAAGAAATGGACAGTCTGCTTATCGACTGCGCCTATAAAACCCGCGTCGAGGCGGGCGGCGCGCTTGCCGTCGACCGCGCGGCGTTTTCCAAAGAAGTGGAAAGAAGGCTTTTGGAATTCGACGGGCTTACGGTGATAAGAGAAGAAGTCGAAAGTATCCCGGACGGCGTTCCCGTTATCGTGGCGTCGGGTCCGCTTACTTCCGACAAACTGTTTGAAGATATCTCAAAAAAGACGGGCGACAGGCTTTTCTTTTTCGACGCGGTCGCGCCCATTGTCGACGCGCAGTCGATCGATTACGACTTCGCATTCGAAAGCGGTCGGTACGGCAAGGGCGACGGATATATAAACTGCCCGATGAACAAGGAAGAGTACGACGCCTTTTACAACGCGTTGATTTCCGGCGAAACCGTGCCGCTTAAAGACTTTGAAGGAAGCGAGGTTTTTGAAGGGTGCATGCCCGTCGAAGTTATGGCGAAAGGGGATATGACACGATGCGTTTCGGCATGCTGAAACCCGTCGGACTTACCGACCCGAAAACGGGCAAACGTCCTTACGCCGTCCTGCAACTTCGCAAGGAAACGGAAGACGGCGCGGCGTACAACCTTGTCGGATTCCAGACAAATCTGAAATTTCCCGAACAAAAAAGAATATTCTCGATGATACCCGCTTTGCACCGCGCGGAGTTTAAGATACGGCGTAATGCACAGGAACAGTTATCTGTATTCGCCCGATTGTCTGACAAGGACGTTCAGGCTCAAAGGCGACGCGCCCATATATTTTGCGGGACAAATCACCGGCGTCGAGGGATACGTCGAAAGCATAATGAGCGGACTTCTTGCCGCGGTTCATCTTTCAAGGGAACTTGAAGGGAAAGACGCCGTCGAGCCGCCCAAAACCACGATGTCGGGCGCGCTGTCGAGATATATCACGTTGCACGCAAAAAATTTCCAGCCAATGAACAGTAACTTCGGCATACTGCCTGCGATCGAGTGCCGTGACAAAAAAGAACGTCGGAAAGCCTACGTCGCGCGTGCCGAAGAAGATATGAAAACGTGGATCGAAACTATTTTGCGATAACCTATTGATTTTACCGATAAAATATGATATATTTTACGGTAACAAAAAGCCCTTAACAAGGAGAAACTATGACTACATTCAAAGGCACAACAATATGCGCCGTCAAAAGAGACGGCGTGACCGCAATCGCCGGCGACGGACAGGTTACCATGGGCGAGAGCGTCGTTTTCAAAGGAAACGCCGTAAAGGTGAAAAGAATATACAACGATAAAGTCGTACTGGGCTTCGCGGGGACTGTCAGCGACGCCTTCGCGCTCAGCGAAAAATTTGAAGAAATGCTGCAAAAATACAGCGGAAATCTCATGCGTTCCGCCGTCGAACTTGCGGAACTCTGGCGCAACGACAAGGCAAGGAAACTGGAAGCGATGATGATTATCGCGGACAAAGACGTGATGCTTATCGTCAGCGGCACCGGCGAAGTTATCGAGCCCGAATACGGCGTCTGCGCGATAGGCAGCGGCGGCAACTACGCTTACGCCGCGGCGCGCGCTTTGTACGAAAACACCACGCTGGGCGCGGAAGAAATCGTACGTCGCGCAATGAAAATCGCAAGCGATCTTTGCGTTTACACCAACGACCGTCTTACGGTTGAAGTTTTGGAGGCGTGATTATGGAATTTACCCCAAAGCAAATCGTGAATGAACTCGACCGTTTCATCATCGGTCAGGACGAGGCGAAAAAAGCGGTTGCAATCGCTCTTCGCAATCGTTACAGAAGAAGTATGCTTCCCGAAGAATTAAGGGAAGAAATCACACCGAAAAACATTATTATGAAAGGTCCCACGGGCGTGGGCAAGACGGAAATCGCAAGACGTCTTGCAAACTCGTGAAAGCGCCTTTCGTCAAGGTTGAAGCGACGAAGTTTACGGAAGTAGGCTACGTCGGGCGCGACGTCGAAAGCATCGTGCGCGACCTTGTGGAAGCCGCGGTAAGACTTGTCAGGGAAGAAAAGTACAAAGAGGTTCAACCCAAAGTTCAGGACACCGTCGAAACCAAACTCGTCAACCTTATTCTGCCTTTAAGAAAGCAGGCGGGACGCGACGAGCCCGATATCGCGCTGAAAGAAGAAGTTTTGCAGGAACTCAGAAAAGGCAATCTCGACAAACTGCAAATCTCCGTCGAGGCAGTGGACGAACCCAAAAATATGCAGATCGACGTCGGTCAGGGACAGGAAATCAATATCGGCTCGATTTTCGGCAACTTTATGCCCAAGAAAAAGAAAACCCGCACCGTTACGGTGAAACAGGCAAGGGATATTTTCACCGCGGAAGAGAGCGCGAAACTTGTCGACAACGACAGCATCGCAACCGAGGCGTTAAGGCGCGCGGAACAAGACGGCGTGATTTATCGATGAAATCGATAAGGTTGCGGCGCGCGGTAATTCGCAGGGGCCCGACGTGTCGAGGGAAGGCGTACAGCGCGACATTCTGCCCATCGTCGAAGGGTGCGCGGTACAGACGAAATACGGCGTCATTCGCACCGACTTTATTTTGTTCATCGCGGCGGGCGCGTTCCATATCAGCAAGGTGCAGGATTTAATCCCCGAACTGCAAGGACGTTTCCCGATTAAGGTGGAACTTGACAACCTTACCGAAAAGGATTTCGAACTTATCCTTACGCAAACCGACAACGCGATTCTGAAACAATACAAGGAACTTCTGAACGTCGACGGGGTGGAACTTAAATTCACCGACGACGCCATCAAGGAGATTGCGAAAATCGCGACAATGGAAAACGAAAACAGCGAAAACCTCGGCGCAAGAAGATTGCACGCCGTAATGGAGGCGCTGCTCGAAGAAGTGAGTTTCAACGCGGGCGGAAATACCGAACCCGTCACGATAACGATAAATCAGGAATACGTCGACGAACATCTTGCGGGAACGCTCAAAACGATGAATTTAAGACGTTATATCATTTAAGAGGCAATATGAGTTTCAATATCCCGAAGGGTACGAAAGACGTCCTCCCCGAGGACAGTTACAAATGGCATTATATCGAAGACGCCGTCCGTGAAACGACGCGCCTTTTCGACGTCAAAGAAATCCGCACGCCGACTTTTGAACATACCGAATTGTTCCTGCGCGGCGTGGGCGATACGACGGACATCGTCAATAAGGAAATGTACACCTTTTTCGACAAAGGCAACCGCTCGATCACGCTGAAACCGGAAGGCACGGCGGGCGTTGCGAGATGTTTTGTCGAAAACAGTCTGTACGCGGGGCCGCTTCCCGTGAAGACTTATTACATCACGCCCGTTTTCAGATACGAACGCCCGCAGGCGGGCAGACTTCGCGAACATCACCAGTTCGGCGTGGAGCTTTACGGCAGTTACGGCGCGGAAATGGACGTCGAGGCGATTTCGATTGCAAAATCGCTGTTCGTAAGGCTCGGGCTTGACAACCTTACGCTCAATATCAACAGCATAGGCTGTCCGACGTGCAGAAAGGAATACAACAAAGCGCTGAAAGAATATTACAAAGACCATATCGACGATATGTGCGAAACGTGCAGGGAAAGGCTGGACAAAAACCCTCTGCGTATTCTCGACTGCAAGGAAGAAAAATGCAAGAAAATCAACGCGGACGCACCCGTTATCCTCGATTATCTTTGCGACGACTGCAAAAAGCATATGGACGACCTGAAAAAAGGTCTTGAAACGCTGGAAATTCCTTACGTCGTGAATCCGCGCATTGTCCGCGGGCTCGACTATTACACCCGCACGGTTTGAGTTCGTGTCAAACGATATCGGCGCGCAGGGCACCGTATGCGGCGGCGGACGATACGACAATCTTGTGGAAGAAGTCGGCGGCAAACCTTGTCCGTCGGTTGGATTCGGCATGGGCATCGAAAGGCTGATTCTCGTCCTTGAAAACGCCGGCAAAATGCCGAAAAAGTGCGATAACGTAACGGCTTTTATCGGATACGTCGGGGATGAACTTAAATTCGACGCGCTGAAAATCGTGAATAAACTGAGAAGTGCGGGCATATCCGCTGATACCGAATTCACGGGAAGAAGCGTGAAAGCGCAAATGAAATACGCAGGCAAAATCGGCGCGAAATTCACGGCGATTCTTGGCACGGACGAGCTTGAAAAGGGCGTCGTCAACGTCAAAAATATGGAATCGGGCGAAAGCACGCCCGTCAATATCGACGAAATTACGAAATTTTTTATCGAGGCATAAATTATGGCAGAATTACTTAACGGATTAAAACGCACCGATATGTGCGGAAATTTGAGAAAAAACGACGAAAATCGTGAAGTCGTCGTCATGGGATTCGTCGCAAAAACGCGCGATCTCGGCAATCTCGTTTTCATCGACCTTCGCGACAGAACGGGAATCGTGCAACTTGCTTTCGACGCAGGCGTCGACGCCGCGCTCACCGATAAAGCGCGCTCCGTACGCGCAGAATACGTCGTGTCGGCAAAAGGCACGGTAAGACTTCGTACAGGGAAGAATATCAACGAAAACATGCCCACCGGCGACGTCGAAATCGACGTGAAGGATTTAAGAATTCTGTCGGAAGCCGAAATTCCGCCTTTCGTCATTTCCGAAAAAGCGTCCGTCGGCGAAAATCTTGCTTTGAAATACAGATATCTGGAACTCAGAAAGTCGTATCTTCAAAACAACCTTATCATGCGCGACAAAATCACAAGGGCGGCGCGCGACTACCTTGCAAGAAACGGTTTTCTGGAAATCGAAACGCCGTTCCTCGGAAAATCCACGCCTGAAGGCGCAAGGGATTATCTTGTCCCCAGCCGCATTAAACACGGCGCGTTTTACGCCTTGCCGCAAAGCCCGCAACTTTACAAACAACTTCTGATGATTGCGGGATTTGACCGCTATTATCAGATTGCAAGGTGCTTCCGCGACGAGGACCTTCGCGCAAACCGTCAGCCCGAATTCACGCAGATCGACATCGAAATGAGTTTTGTCGAAAACGACGAGGACGTCATGGAAATTGCGGAAGGTATGATCAAGGATATCTTTGCAAAATGCAAGAATATCACCTTCACAAAGCCTTTCAGACGCATGACCTGGACGGAAGCGATGAACCGCTTCGGCAGCGACAAACCCGACACGAGATACGGGCTGGAACTCAACGACATTTCGCCCGCCGTGAAAAATTCGGAATTCACCGTGTTCAGACAAGCCCTTGAAAAAGGCAGCGTACGCGCGCTTTGCGTAAAGGGCGGCGCGGACAAATTCACAAGGAAAGAAATCGACGCGTTTGCAGATTTCGTCAAAGACTACGGCGCGAAAGGGCTTGCCTGGGCGTCAAAGAAAAACGACGGCAGCACGACCTCGACTTTCTATAAATTCCTGACGGAAGATGAAATCAAAAATATCGAAGATATTTTGCATGCCGAAAAAGGCGACCTTATCCTTGTCGTTGCCGACAATAAAAACAAGGTCGTTTACGACAGTTTGGGCGCGCTCCGCACGCATATCGCGGACAAACTCGGGCTTTACGACAAAAACGAATACGACATTTTGTGGATTACCGAATTCCCGCTGCTTGAATGGAGCGACGAAGACAATCGTTTACGCGATGCACCACCCGTTCACCAGCGTAAACGTGCAGGATATGGACAAAATCGACAGCCGCGACCGCGACGTGCTTGCAAGTATCCGCGCAAACGCATACGACCTTGTCATCAACGGACAGGAAGCAGGCGGCGGCAGTATCCGTATTCATACGCCCGAAATGCAGCATAAAATGTTTGAAATTCTCGGAATGAGCGAAGAAACCATCAAAAACCGTTTCGGATTTCGTGGACGCGTTCAAATACGGCGCGCCTCCTCACGGCGGTCTTGCGTTCGGTCTTGACAGGCTGACGATGCTCCTTACCGGGGACGACAACATAAAAGACGTCATCGCATTCCCGAAAGTCCAGAACGCGTCGTGCCTTATGACGGGCGCACCCGACTTTGTGGAAGACGTCCAGTTGAAAGAACTCGGTCTTGCCGTACCCGAAGAAAAATGATTGAATCGGGCACGGTAACGAAAATCAAGCGGGGCGGCAACGTGGTCGTAAGCTTTGACAGAAAGTCGGCGTGCGATCAGTGCCGTATGTGCGCCGTTTCAAAGGGCGGAAAGACGGTCGAAGTGATTCTGAAACACTTTGGGCGTCGGCGTAGGGGATAAAGTTGAAGTTACGATGGGCAGCAAGTACGTACTTACCGCCGCAGTCATCGTTTACGTCATACCGCTTATCCTTGTCGCAATCGCGGTTTTCGCGTTTATTCCGATGGGTGAAACCGCGCAGATAATCGCAAGCGTCGTCGCGCTGTTTCTGGGGCTCGGACTTGCGGTTATCCTTGATAAATTCGTCGTGAGAAAGAAAAAAGGCTTTGTGCCCGAAATGACGAAAATCATCACAAGAGCCGGCGAAGACGAGGAGTCCGACGAAGAAATCGAGGACGACGGTCTTGAAACCGACGAAACAGATAATAATATTAACAACGATTAAAAGGAGAGTTTTATGTCAGAAAGAATTATTCACGCAACCGTTGCGGACTTTGACGAACTTGTAAAAAAAGACGGATTGTGCCTTGTCGACTTTTGGGCAAACTGGTGCGGTCCTTGCAAAATGCTTGCTCCCGTTATCGAACAGTACGTCGGGGAAAACAAAGATATCACCGTATTAAAGGTCGACGTCGACGAGGAAGAAGCCCTTGCAAGACGCTTCGGCATTATGTCGATTCCGACGCTTATCCTTTTTAAGGACGGCTCGGAAGTCGCAAAAGACGTCGGATATAAAAACCTTCAACAATTAAATATGTTTGTCGAAAACAATAAATAACCTGCATTTTGCACGTAAGGAGAAATTATGGTAGATTTGAAAACGATTAAGGAATTCGATCCCGAACTTTACGACAGTTTCGTGAAAGAATTCGACCGTCAGCAGTATAATCTGGAACTTATCGCAAGCGAAAATATCGTAAGCCCCGCGGTTATGGCGGCAATGGGCACGTTTTTCACGAATAAGTACGCCGAAGGATATCCCGGAAACCGTTATTATGGCGGTTGCCAATTCGTGGATATCGCCGAAAATATCGCGCGCGACAGGTTAAAACAACTTTTCGGTGCGGAACACGCAAACGTCCAGCCCCATTCGGGTGCAAACGCAAACTTTGCAGTGTTCGAGGCGGTTTTACAGCCCGGCGACACCGTTTTAAGCATGAGCCTTGACGGCGGCGGACATCTGTCGCACGGAAGCAAAGTCAACTTCTCGGGCAAATGGTTCAACGTCGTGGGATACGGCGTTACCCGTGAAGAAGGACTTATCGATTACGACGAGGTTGAAATACTTGCCGTTGAAAACAAACCGAAACTTATCGTTGCGGGCGCGTCGGCGTATCCCCGTATCATCGACTTCAAGCGTTTCAGAGAAATTGCGGACAAAGTCGGCGCATACCTTATGGTGGATATGGCGCACATCGCGGGACTTGTCGCGGCAGGCGAACACCCAAGCCCCGTGCCTTTTGCAGATTTCGTGACGTCCACGACGCATAAAACGCTGAGAGGTCCTCGCGGCGGCATTATCCTTTGCAAGGAAGAATACGCAAAAACAATCGACAAAGCGGTTTTCCCCGGCACGCAAGGCGGCCCGTTAATGCATATTATCGCGGCAAAGCAGTGGCGTTCAAGGAAGCGCTTTCGCCGGAGTTCAAGGCGTATCAGCATCAGATAATACTGAATTGCAAAAAACTTGCGGAAACTTTCCGCGCGCGCGGTATAAATATGGTTTCGGGCGGCACGGACAACCACCTTATTCTCGTGAACCTTCTTGGGACGGGTGTGTCGGGCAAAGAACTTACCGAAAGGCTCGATAACGTACATATCACCGTCAACAAAAACTCGATTCCTTTCGATCCTGCAAAGCCTGCGGTAACAAGCGGTATCCGCGTCGGCACGGCTTGCCTTACGACCAGAGGAATGAAAGAAGACGAAATGGTGGAAGTCGGCAACTGTATCGCGGATATACTTGAAAAGGGCGAGGCGGCATACGACGACGTCAACGCGCGCGTCCGCGCTCTTGCCGAAAAGTATCCCATTTACAAAAACGACGTAATTTTCTAAGATATGCCATAATAACTGTCACCTTGACACATTCACATATCTGAATTCGTTTGCATATACTGCGGGCGAGAGGTGAAGTTATGAAAATCGTATGTTTTAATCCGCCGAAGTTTATCAAAAAGTTTTTGCGACTTTTCAAAAGTAATAAACAAAAGGGCGAAAAGGTTGAAACAAAAGAGAAAGAATAAGTCGTTAAAATTAACAACAATATTTCAAAAATAAAAACACGCCGGGAAACCGGCGTGTTTTTCGTGTGTTTTTTACGATATTTTATTACATAGTAATAAGGGCAAAAAAAAACCGCTTATCGCGGCTTATTTTATTGCAAATTACGCACGTTCGACTTTTCCGCTACGCAAGCATCTGGTGCACACGTATTCGGAAGTGGTCGTACCGTCTTTATTGACAACTTTAACTTTGTGGACGTTCGCGCCCCAAGACCTTCTGGTTTTGCGATGGCTGTGGCTTACCATATTACCGCTCATTTGTCCTTTTCCACAAACGCTGCATACTCTCGACATACTTCAATACCTCCTAACTGGCATAAAACATAGGTATTTTATCACTAAATTTCACTTTTGGCAAGCATAATTGTTGCTAAATTTTTATAATTATAGTAAAATATAGCAAAAGTAGGGTATTTTTATAAGGAGAAATATGGCACTCAGTACTTACAATAAATTCGGACACATCACCGTTTCGGACGAAGCCGTTGCGATTATCGTCAGCAAGGCCGCTTCCGAGTGCTACGGCGTGGTGGAACTCGTGTCCAGACGTTTCTCCGACAACCTTGCGAAAATCTTCAATAAAAAGACTTACGGCAAAGGCGTCAGGGTCGTTACGACCGACAACGTCGCGCACATCGATATTTTCGTCATATTAAAACTCGGAGTAAACGTGGAAGCCGTCAGGGAATCTCTGACGAAAGCGGTCACGTACAGTGTTGAAAAATACACGGGTATGCGCGTCAAGAACGTAACGGTCAATGTCGTCGGTGTCAGAGTATAATTAAGGATATTTATGGTGGAACTTACAAGCGGCGATTTCAGGAAAATGCTTATTTCCGGCGCCAAACTTCTTGAAATTAACAGACCTCTCGTCGACAGTCTGAACGTTTTCCCTGTTCCCGACGGGGATACCGGCACGAATATGTCCCTTACTTTCAGTATGGCGGTGCAGGAACTCGGGAAATTGAACTCGAATGCAAGCGTTGCGGAGTGTGCGACGGCGTTTTCAAAGGGCGCGCTCAAAGGCGCTCGCGGCAATTCGGGCGTTATCAGTTCGCAAATTTTCAAAGGATTCGCGGTTGTTGCGACGGAAAATAAAAACGTACCTTTCACTGCTTACGAATTCGCGCAGGCGTTGAAAAAGGGCACGGAAATTGCGTACAGCATGGTGCAAAAGCCCAAAGAAGGCACGATACTGACGGTTGTCAGGGCGATGGCGGAAAAGGCGCAACACCTTGCAAGGCGCAAAAAAGAGGTGGAATTCCTGCCGTTTTTGGAAAAAGTCATCGCATACGGCGACGAAATACTTGCACAAACCCCCGATATGCTGCCGGTTTTGAAGAAGGCGGGCGTCGTTGACGCAGGCGGAAAGGGACTTATGTTCGTGATGAAGGGTATGTACAACTCTCTTGCGGGCATCGAAATTCCCGACGCGCCGACCGAAGACAAAAACATCGCGCTTAATCCCATGGACGCTTTCAGCGCCGACGATCACGAGCATATCAATTTCAGCTATTGCACGGAATTTTTCATAATCAATCTTCGTCCGAAAGTTACGCTTGCCGACATCGACAAACTGCGCGACTTCCTTACGACGATCGGCGACTGCGTGCTTGTAATCGGCGATCTGGACCTTGTCAAAGTGCACGTTCACACGAACCGTCCCGACCTTGCAATGAAAAACGCGCTGAAACTTGGCGAACTTGACAGCGTCAAGGTTGAAAATATGGTGGAACAAAACCGCGTTCTGAACGAAAAGCGCGAGTCCGAAAAAGCCGAAATGAAAGAATACGGCATCATTTCCGTTTGCTCCGGCAAGGGAATGGAAGCCATCTTCAACGACCTCGGAATCGACAAAATCGTGGAAGGCGGTCAGACGATGAATCCGAGCGTTTACGACATATTGTCCACGATAAATGAAGTCAACGCAAAGACGGTGTTCATTCTGCCGAACAATAAAAATATCATTTTGTCCGCAGAACAGGCGCGCGACCTTGCGGAAACCCGTTTTCGTCATTCCGACCAGCAACGTTGCGGAAGGTATCGCCGCGGCGGTTGCGTTTATGCCCGAGGCAAGCGCGGAAGAAAACGTCGAGGCAATGACCGCGTCCATCGAAAACGTCAAGTGCGGTCAGGTCACGACCGCGGTTCGCAACACTCGTATGGACGGATTCTCGGTGCACGAAGGCGACGTCATCGGTCTTTTCGGAAAGAAGATCGTCGCAAGGGGCAAAAGCCCGTCGGAAGTCGTGAAGCACGCGTTGAAGAAAATGATTGACGAAGAAAGCAGCGTCGTGTCGCTTTACTTCGGCAGCGACGTCACGGAAGACGACGCAAACAAACTCGCCGCCGAAATTCAGGAACTTTATCCCGACGTCGAAGTTATGGCGTTCAACGGCGGGCAACCATATTATTATTACGTATTCTCGGTTGAATAATGAAACTTGAAGAAGTGAAAGGCGTCGGTCCATCGACGCTCAGAAAACTTCAAAGCATTGACGTTTCGACGGTTGAAGACTTAATAAATTTTCTGCCAAAAACTTATATCGATTTTAATTCGCCCGTTTCGCTTAACGATTTATGCGACGGGCAATTTTCGTTGATAAGGGTAAGAATCGTCAAGGTAACCCGTCCCGTGAAGACCAAAAACGGGCTGAGTTTTTTCACCGCCGACGCAGTGGATTTCGACGCGCCCGAATTAGAGAAAAACAGGCTGAAAATCGTGTGGTACAACCAGCCGTATATGCTGCAAAAGGTGAAGGCTGACGAGAAGTATTTCGTGTTCGGAAAGGTAAAATTTTCGGGCAGAAGGGCGGAACTTATCAACCCTAAAATCGAACCGCTCGACAAGCAGAAAAACCTGTCGGGAATAATGCCCGTTTACCGCACGAAAGGGGCGGTGCAGCAGGGCGTGTTCAAGGGGATTGTCGACGACGCTTTAAGGAAGTTTTCGCCCGCGGATATCGCAAACGAAAAAGTGCGCGAAAGGTACGGCATCGAAAGTGTGAAAGACGCGTTTATAAGAGCGCATTGTCCGACGAGCGTCGAAGAAGGATTAAAGGCTCAGGAACGCATCGCGTTGGAAGACACGATGAAAGAAATCCTGTATTACAAGATAATAAATTCGCAGGCGAAAGAGAACCGTGTTTTTGAATACCGCCTTGATAAAAGAGTGGTGGACGACTTTGTAAAATCCCTGCCGTTTCCGCTTACGCCGACGCAGAAAAACGCGCTTGACGAGATATTTGAAAACCTTAAATCAAAGCGCAGAATGAACAGGTTGCTTATCGGCGACGTGGCAGCGGAAAAACAATCGTTGCGCTAATTTCGGCACTTTATGCGGTAAAATGCGGTTATCAAGTGGCGATTGTTGCGCCAACCGAGATTCTGGCGGAACAGCATTTCAACAACGCGAAAAGGTTTTTCGACGGATTTAATATTAACGTGGCGTTTATGTCCGGCAGCGTGAAAGGCGCGGAAAGAAAGGAAAGAGAGCGCGATATCGAAAGCGGAAAAACAGACGTCGTTATCGGCACTCACAGCGTTTTTTCAAAGACGGTGAAATTCAGAAATCTGTCGTTTGTCGTCATTGACGAACAGCACAAATTCGGCGTGGCGCAAAAGTACGATTTGCAGGAAAAAGGCGCGGGTGTCGACACGCTGACGCTCACGGCAACACCCATTCCGCGCTCCGTCCTTATGCTCCTGTACGACGAATTGCAACTGTCCGAAATCGACAAAAGTCATAAGACGAAAGTCAAGACTTTTCTTGTGCCCGATTACAAAAAAGACGGCATGTTTTCATACGTCCGCGACGAGGCGAAAAAGGGCAATCAGGCGATTATCGTCTGCCCGAAAATCTGCGACTCGGAAGGGGTGGAAACGTACGGCGCGAAAACCCTTTTCGAGGAACTTAAAAACGGCGTGTTTTCGGACGTGAACGTCGCGCTTATTTACGGCAAAATGAAAGCGAAAGAAAAGTCGGAAATAATGCAGGCGTTCGAGGCGGGTGATATCGACGTGCTGATTGCGACGACCGTCGTTGAAGTCGGCATCGACATCAAAAACGCGACGACGATTGCCGTACTCAACAGCGAAAGATTCGGGCTTGCGACGTTGCATCAGTTAAGGGGACGCGTCGGTCGCGGCGACAAAAAGGCGTTTTGTTTTTTGCATACTCTCGACGCGGGCAATCCGCGGCTCAAAGCCCTTACGGAATTTGACGAAGGGTATAAACTTGCGGAACTTGACTTCACCCTTCGCGGCGGCGGCGATTACCTCGGAACGAGGCAGTCCGGCGAGCAGGACGGCGGAAATACGCGATAAAAATCACGCCCGACCAAATCCGTTTTGCAAAAGAAATCGTCACTGATGGCGTGCTGCAAGAAGGCTTTGAAATCGACAAGACGACTTTTATTACTACGAAAACAAATTCAAAGACGTTACGGTAAGTTAATTAAGGTAAACTTTAACTTTATTAAATACTATAAAAGAAAAAGGTAGGAAAGCATATGAAATTATTGCTTGCAGAGGACGAAAGAGAATTATCAAACGCAATAGTCAGAGTATTGAAGCACAATAATTATACCGTTGACGCCGTTTACGACGGGGCGGAAGCGCTCGAATACCTGACGTTCGGCAATTACGACGGCGTAATTTTGGACATAATGATGCCGAAAGCGGACGGGCTGACCGTTTTAAGAAAGGCAAGGGAGGGCGGCAACAACGTCCCCGTGCTTTTGCTTACCGCGCGCAGCGAGGTCGACGACAGAGTCGAAGGGCTTGACGCGGGCGCGGACGATTACCTTACGAAACCGTTTGCGATGAAAGAACTGCTTGCGAGAATACGCGCGATGACTCGTCGCAAAAACGACGTCATCAGCACATATACGGTGGGCAATCTCACGCTCGATCCGAAGCAATACACCTTAAAAGCCGAAAAAGGCGAGGTTAGGCTGTCGGGCAAGGAATTCCAGATGATGGAAATGCTTGTCGCAAACAACAATATGCTTATCTCGACCGAGAAATTTATGGAATCGGTGTGGGGCTATGACAGCGAAGCCGAAATCAACGGCGTGTGGGTTTATATATCCTCGCTTCGCAAAAAACTTTCGGAAATCGGCGCAAACGTCAACATTAAGGCGGTGCGCGGGCTCGGCTATAAACTGGAAGAAACCAAATGATCAAAAAACTGCGGATTAGGTTTATTGTAATCGCAATGGCTGCGATAGTGATAGTTCTGGCTGTAATATTGTCCGGCATTTACGTCGTGAGCCGAAAAAACATTGCGAACTATTCCGACAAAGTGCTGATGATCCTTGCGAAAAACGACGGCGCGTTCCCGAAAGATTATCAGGGCGACAAAGCGCCTGGTATCTGGGGCTTCAAAGCACCGACGAGACGCCTTTCGACACAAGATATTTCACGGTAACGTACGACGCGGCGGGCAAACCCCGCAAATTCAATCTTGTCAAGACCGAACTTGTCAGTACGCCCGAAGAAGCGCTTGAATACTGTAACGAAGCGTTTTCGGAAAAAGAAGACAGCGGCGCGATCGGCGATTATCGTTATCTTATTTACCGCGACAGGGCGGACGGAGGCACGATGGTTTTGTTTATGGACTGCCATCGACAAATCGACGCTCTCACAAGTTTTATGCGGTCGAGCATGGTTTTTTGTCTGAGTGCGGTGGGTGCGATTTGCGTGCTGCTGATTTTGTTTTCCAAGCGCGCCGTCGAGCCTATTGCGAACTCTTACGAAAAGCAACGTCATTTCATCTCCGACGCGAGCCACGAACTCAAAACCCCGCTTGCGATAATATCCGCAAACAACGAAATACTTGAAATGGACTACGGCGAGAACGAGTGCACCGACGCAATCCAAAAACAGGTCGTGAGAATGGCGAATATGACCAAAAACCTTACGACGCTTGCGAAAATCGACGAAAGAGCCGCGCTTGAAGAAAGAAAAAACATCGACGTCGGCGCGTTGATTTCTGACGTTGCCGAGCCGTATTACGCGCTTGCAAGAACCGCCGATCTTAATATCGAAGTCAATATCCCGGGAAAATATATTTTGTACGGCGACGAAGGTCTTTTAAGGCAGATGGTGTCGCTTCTTCTCGACAACGCCGTAAAATACGGGAAATCGTACGTCAAATTTCGGCAAGAAAGACGGTTACGAAACTGAAACGAATCATCGTTCTGGAATTCAGAAACGACGCCGAAAACGTTGAACAAGGCAATCTCGACAAATATTTCGCAAGGTTTTTCAGAAGCGACGGGGCAAGGGCGTCGGGCATCGAAGGCAGCGGCATCGGGCTTTCTATCGTGCAAGAAATCGCCGAGCTGCACAAGGGCAAAGTCAGCGCGCGCGGCGAAGGCAACGACTTTGTGGTAACGATAACTTTTGACAAATTTTCTTTCGGGCACGTCAAAAAAGAAACCGAAAACGAATAAACGATAACGCAACGAAACCGTTGCGTTTTTTTGTTGCAATTTTAATTTATTTTTTTAATAAATACTTTAAGTTTTCTTAATTTTTTTACATAATAAAAATCAAATCAAAAGGAAGCGACATCACCAACATCGGTCTTCTGCTTTCGGAAGGCAACGTTGTTGAAATAAATCTTTTGAGAAACGGCACGGAAGTCACCGGGTCGATGACGATCGAAAAGGCAACCGCCGTAAAATAAGGAGGCACACCGAACATAAGTAATCTTTCGTAATTTTATCCCCCTAAAAAGAAAGAACGCCGCCCGCGCAAATTACGGACGGCTTTCTTTTTTGCGTAAAAAGATGTATTCTATCGTGTTTCAACACAGCACAACGCCACGTCACAAAATGCACTTTTGATCAAACAATTGCCGTAAACGTCATTTGTTTGTCTTTTAACGGTGCCGAAAACCGTGTCTGCTCTGCATACTTGTTACCGTTAATGTTTTTCGTAACGCTACAATCTTTCCTGATTTACATACACGCTGCACAACGCAAGCGTCTGTAAACAGCCGCCGAACGCCGACGCAAAGCGTCGGAGTTCTCCCGTCCACGGTTTTTCGGGACAGCAAAAGACGACGCAAAAATGCGTCGTCTTTTGCTGGTGCCGAAAACCGGACTCGAACCGGTACGGATGTTACTCCGAGGGATTTTAAGTCCCTTGCGTCTGCCTATTCCGCCACTTCGGCGTCTTTGGAGGCATCACCCGGAATCGAACCGGGGATGAAGGCTTTGCAGGCCTCTGCCTTACCGCTTGGCTATGATGCCATACGCAAACGGGCTTTCGACAAAACTTTTGTCATATTGACTTTGGAGCGGGAGACGGGATTCGGACCCGCGACTTCCACCTTGGCAAGGTGGCATTCTACCACTGAATCACTCCCGCAAGTTGGCCGTTTTGCGCCGTCGTTTTCAGCGACTACTATAATATATCAAATAAATTAAGTTTTTGCAACTTATTTAACGCAATTTTTCACGCTTATTGCAAAATTGAAACGCTGAAATTTCTTTTATTATGGAAAGCTATTGACTTGATTTTGCAAATCGATTGCCCGTGAATTGTTTTTTTATTATATAATATACTGCGGGTAAAGCGGTGAATTATGAGCAAATTTCAGGCAAAATCAAAAGAGATGATTTTTGAAAGCGACAACGTCAAAGTCGCGATTTTAAGGCTTGCGCTCCCGACGATCGTCAGTCAACTTATCACCACCGTTTACAATCTTGCGGACACGTTCTGGGTTGGGAAACTCAACGATTCTTATCAACTTGCGGCGTTGTCCATTATTTTTCCCGTACAACTTTTTATGACGGCTCTCGGCAACCTGTTCGGTATCGGCGCGGGCACCTGCATTTCAAACTATCTCGGAGCGAAAGAAAGCGACAAGGCAAAACGCGCGTCGGCGTTTGCGATATGGGGCGGCGTGATCGTTGCGGCGTTGCTGTCGCTTATCGTGGTCGTATGGAAAGAGCCGTTTTTAAGACTGCTGAAATCGACCGAAAACCTTGACGCCTATGCAGCGACGTATCTTGACTGGGTTGTCGTGTTCGGCGCGGTACCCGCCGTCTTCAATATGGTTGTCGCAAACGTAATAAGGGGCGAGGGGTACTCGTTGCACGCGGGGTTGGGGCTGTCGCTGGGCGGCGTGCTGAATATTGTGCTGGATCCTTTTTTCGTGCTACCTTTCGGGCTGAATATGAATATTAAAGGCGCGGCGATCGCAACGCTTATTTCAAACGTCGTTACCACGCTGTATTTTGCGATATTGCTTATCGTGATAAGGAAAAAATCCGTCGTGTCGTTTTCGCCGAAAAAGGCGTGTCTTGCGATCAAGGAAAAAATCGCAAGGAACGTATTGTTTACGGGGCTTCCGTCCGCGCTGCAAACGATGTTGTCGGCTGTGTCGAATCTTGTGCTGAACTCGCTTATGATCGGATACGGCGAGACTGCAGAGGCGGCAATCGGCGTCACAAAAAAAAATCGACGCCGTGCCTTTCGGTATGGTAACGGGACTTGCACAAGGGGCTGCGCCGCTCATTGCGTACAACAACGGCGCGAAAAAGTACGACAAATGAAAACAACGCTGAAACTTTCGCTTTGTTATTGCGTCGGGCTTGCGATAACCGTGCTTATCGTCGTGGAATCGGCGGCGGGCGCGCTCATCGAAGTTTTCATCAAAGACGCGTCGACGGTAACGTATGGCGAAAAGTTCCTGCGACTTCATTGCGCGTCGCTCCCGTTTATGGCGGTAACGTTTATGCTTGTGTCGTATTTCCAGGCGGTCGGCGCAAAGGGCAAGGCGTTTTTATTGTCGATAATCAGAAAGGGCATTGTGGACATTCCTTTGATGTATCTTCTGAACGTGCTGATCCCCGTTTACGGTATTGTCGCCTGCCAGCCGATAACCGACGTAATTTCGGCGACGGTCGGCGTGATATTGTACGTTTTGTGGAAAAAGAAGTTCCAAAAAACCGAAGAAGAACAAGAAATCATTGTGCAATGACATAACAAGGTAACCCTTCCGGGAGATTCTCACGTCGCTTTGCTCCTCAGAATGACATAAAGTGCGTTGCACGGAATAGCGTAAAGCGTTTACGTAAATTTTACTATCTCTTTCCTGCAAACAAACGCTTGTTTCATTCCGTACGAAGTACTCTGTCATTGCGAGCGTAGCGTGGCAATCTCCCGGAAGGGATACCTTATAAAAATAACCCCCGATTTATCCGGGGGTTTTTGTGTGGTTTTTTATGCGGTTTTTGCAAATCAATGCTCGAATTGGGAGTTATAAAGGTTGTAATAAAACCCGTGTTTTTCGATAAGTTCGTCGTGAGTGCCTTTTTCGATGACGTTGCCTTTGTTCATTACAAGGATAAGGTCGGCGTTTGATTGTCGAAAGTCGGTGCGCCACGATAAACGAAGTTTTGCCTTTCATCAGCATCTCGAAAGCCTGCTGGATTTTCAGTTCAGTACGGGTGTCGATTGACGACGTTGCCTCGTCCAGAATGAGCATGGGCGGGTGAGTGAGCATGACGCGGGCGATACACAAAAGCTGCTTCTGACCTTGCGATACGTTTCCGCCGTCGTCGCCGAGCACGGTGTCGTAGCCGTTTTCAAGGTGCATGATAAAGTTGTGGATATGTGCGGCTTTTGCTGCGGCGATAATTTCCTCGTCGGTTGCGTCGGGACGGCCGTAGGCGATGTTTTCCCTGACGGTGCCGTGTTTAAGCCAGGTGTCCTGCAACACCATGCCGTAGTTTAAGCGGAGCGACCGTCTGGTGACTTCTTTCACGTTTTTGCCGTCCACGGATATCGTGCCGCTGTCGGGATCGTAAAAGCGCATAAGCAGGTTGATAAGGGTGGTTTTGCCGCAACCCGTGGGCCCGACGATTGCGACGCGCTTGCCGTTTTTCACGGAAAGGGAAAAGCCCTGAATAAGCGGGTTGGATTTGACGTAAGAGAAGTAAACGTTGTCGATTTCGATATTGCCTTTGACGTTTTCAAGGTCGGGGAATCCTTCGTCGGGCGATTGATTTTCCGTTTCAAGCAGGTTGAAAACGCGGTCTGCGGCGGCGGTTGCCGTTTGCAGTTCGGTAACGACGCCCGTTATTTCGTTGAAAGGTTTCGTGTACTGAATTGCATAAGACAGCACGCACGAAAGCCCGCCGACGGTGAACGCGCCCATACCGAGAATACCTTGTCCGCGTATCACGAGCCACGCACCGAGAATACATACGACGGCGTAAATCACGTTGTTGACGAAGCGGGTGGAGGGGTTGACCAATGCCGAGAAGAAAGCCGCGTTTTGTCCCGAGATTTTAAGCTCTTGATTTATGACGGCGAACCTTTCTTCCGCGCGTTTTTCATATCCGAAAAGTTTTACGACGCGCTGATTCGACGTCATTTCGGTGACAAGCCCCGAAAGTTCGCCGCGTTTTTCGGCTTGTTTTGCGAACGTGTCGTGGCAGCCTTTGCGATGAAGTACGCGACGAAAAGGGAAATCGGCGTAAGCACGACGACGATAACCGCGATAAGCCAGTTATACGTCAGCATAAATACAAGCGTGCCGACAATCGTGACGATCCCGCCGAACAACTGCGAAAATCCCTGAATAAGCCCGTCCGAAATCTGGTCGACGTCGTTTCCGACGCGCGACATAAGGTCGCCGTGCGAATTGCTGTCGATATACGAAAGGGGTACGACGTTAAGTTTTTTGAACGCTTCGCGGCGAAGATCCCTTATCGTTCTGAACGACGCGAAGTTTATGCACAAAGAACTGAGATATTGGAACAGCAATACCGCGGCGATAAGCCCCGCAAGTATCCCTGCGTTTTTTGTGATGACCGAAAAATCGACGTTGTCTTTTCCGATGATGAAGTCCACGGTTTTGCCGATGATCACGGGCGCGAAAAGCGTCGCGACGATTTGCAGAATCGAGAAGAACAGGGCAAGTAAAATTGCGGGAACGTACGGTTTTGCAAAGCGCAAAAGTTTTCCGATTGCTTTGAAACTGGTTTTTTTATTCCTGACTTTACTCATTTTCGTCGTCCCCCTTGTTTTGCGAAAGACAAATTTCGCGGTAAACGTCGCACGAAGAAATTAAGTCGTCGTGCGTGCCGAGGCCGACGATTTTCCCGTCGTCCATAACGATGATAAGGTCGGAATATTTGATGCTCGTCGCGCGTTGTGACACGGTGACCGACGTGAGTTTTTCGCTTTTTTTGAGTTCGTTCAACGCTTTCCGAAGTTTTGCGTCGGTTGCGAAGTCGAGCGCGCTGGAACTGTCGTCAAGTATAAGTATTTTCGGGTTGGAGACAAGGGCACGGGCAATGGTCAGGCGTTGTCGCTGACCGCCCGAAAGGTTCTTGCCGCCTTGATTTATCATTGTGTCGAGCCCGTCTTTTAAGTTATCGACAAACTCTTTGGACTGTGAAACGACAAGGGCTTTTTCGATTTCCTCGTCGGTGGCGTCCTCCTTTCCCCAGCGGATATTGTCGCGCACGGTGCCTTCAAACAGGACGGCTTTTTGCGGCGCGACTCCGAACAGTGAATAAAGTTCGTCGCTCGAATAGTCTTTCACGTTGTGTCCGAAGATTTTCACCTCGCCGACGTTCACGTCGTAAAGCCTTGTTATAAGGCTGACGAGCGTTGTTTTGCCGCTGCCGGTGCCGCCCAGTATCCCGACGCTCATACCCTTTTCGATTTTAAGGTTGACGTCAGACAAAGACGGCGCGCTGCTGCCCGAATAAGTGAAAGTAACGTCGTTTAATTCGATGGCGTTTGCGTCAAGGTCGGGTGACGCGCCGCTTCCTTCTTCCATCGAGGTAGTGACGTCGAAAACTTCGTTGATACGCGCAGCCGATGCGGACGCTTTCGTAAACGTAACGAGAAGGTTTGCAAACACGATCATTGCGGTCAGAATCTGCGTCATATAGTTGACAAGCGCGATTATCTCGCCTTGCGTGAGTTTGCCGGCGTTTACGGACACCCCGCCGAAATACAAAAGCACGATGACGCCGATATTCAATACGGCGTAGGTCAACGGGTTGAGAAGGGCGGAAAGGGAACTGACTTTAATCGACGTTTTGGACAATACGTCCGCCGCGGCGTCGAAAGCAGATATTTCACGGGTTTCCGCGTCAAACGCGCGTACTACTCGCGCGCCGAAAGGTTTTCTTTCGTGAGCCTTGTAACTTCGTCAAGTTTTTCCTGCACCCGTTTGTATCCGGGCATCGTCAGCGCCATGATAAGCCACAAAGCCCCGCCGATAACAAGCGCGGAAACAACGAAAATAAGCGATATTTTCAGGTCGATTATCATCGCCATCACGATTGCGCCGACAGATATGAAAGGCGCGCGCAAAATAAGGCGAATGAACATCGCAACCGCCTGTTGCGCCTGATTCACGTCCGACGTGAGCCTTGTGATAAGCGACGTTGTGGAGAATTTATCAAGTTCCGCGTAAGAAAAAGTGTTGATATGGTGATATAACTCGCGGCGAAGATTCGTGCCGAATCCTGCGGACGCGCGGCTTGCGAAAAATTGCGCCGTAATCGTAAAAGCAAGCCCGAGCACGCCAAGGGCAAGTATTATGCCGCCGCCGATCCACAGTCCCGAAAAATCACCCGATCTTCCGCGCGGAATCGCCGTGTCGATAACCCACGCCACGACAAGCGGCGTGATAAGTTCGAAAAAGGCCTCGAAAAGTTTGAAAAACGGGCCGATTATCGTTTTTGCGCGGTATCCTTTTAAGTATTTTGCAAGTTTGAACATAAAGTACCTGTTATTTAATGGCATTTTATCATAAAACGTTGCCGCCGTAAACTCATTAAAGGATATTTACCTTATATAAAGGATAATATAACTTATAAATTGTGTATTTTGCGGCGAAAAAACTTTATTGTGATAAAGTATGAACGAAATCGTTGACAATCTGAATATTTTGTATTAGCATAGAATCGTCGAAAGACGTTAGATTAGTTTAGAAAAGATGAGAGTAGTCAGTATGAAAACGACGATATTGTCGGCGGTTGCCGACGTATTTTCCGTATATTTTTTGGACTTCCGATGGCGGAATAGTACCGTTTGCCTGCAAGCGGGCTTTTTTATGCCAAAAATTCACAAAAATTCAAATTCGGAGGTCTTATTATGGAAAACAACAACGTAAATTTTGCAACATTTTTGAAACAATATCCCGATAAAAACGGATACTTCGGGCGTTACGGCGGGGCGTATCTTCCCGACGAACTCGTGCCTGCGTTCAACGAAATCAACGACGCGTATCAGACCATTTGCAAGTCGTCGAAGTTTATTCAGGAACTTCGTCGTATCCGCAAGGAATTTCAGGGCAGACCTACGCCGGTTTATCACTGCGACAGGCTGTCGAAAAGCGTCGGCAAGTGCCAGATATACTTAAAGCGCGAAGATCTGAACCATACGGGCGCGCATAAACTCAACCACTGTATGGGCGAAGGGCTGCTTGCGTCGTTTATGGGAAAGAAAAAACTCATTGCCGAAACGGGCGCGGGACAACACGGCGTCGCTCTTGCGACGGCTGCGGCGTATTTCGGGCTGAAATGCGACATTTATATGGGCGAAGTCGACGTGAAAAAACAGGCGCCGAACGTTGCTCGTATGAAAGTTCTGGGCGCAAACGTGATAACGGTTACGAAAGGGATGAAAACGCTGAAAGAAGCGGTCGACGCGGCGTTTGAAGCGTATCTTCACGAATACGATGACGCGATTTATTGCATCGGCAGCGCGCTTGGACCGCATCCGTTTCCCATGATGGTCAGGGATTTCCAGCTTGTCGTAGGTCAGGAGGCAAGGGAACAATTTATCGCGATGACGGGCGAACTTCCCGACGTCGTATGCGCCTGCGTCGGCGGCGGCAGTAACAGCATCGGTATGTTCGACGCGTTTCTGAACGATCCCGTAAGGCTTATCGGCGTCGAACCTATGGGCAGAGGCAAAAACATCGGCGACAACGCGGCAAGCCTGACGTACGGCGAAGAAGGCATAATGCACGGATTCAACAGCATTATGCTGAAAGACGAAAACGGCAATCCCGCGCCGGTATATTCCATTGCAAGCGGGCTCGATTATCCGTCCGCCGGCCCCGAACACGCGTTTTTAAGGGACTTGGGACGGGTTGAGTACAAAACCGCCGACGACGAAGAAGCGGTGGACGCGTTTTTCAAATTGTCGCGGCTTGAAGGGATAATCCCCGCGCTTGAAAGTTCGCACGCCGTCGCTTACGCCATGAAACTCGCAAAAGAGATGGGTACCGGCAGCATACTTGTCAATCTTTCGGGACGCGGCGACAAAGATATGGATTATATCCTTGAAAAATATCCCGAAAAACTTTGAAATTTAGATTGACAACAAAAGAATTTTGACGTAATATGAAATTACCATAAAGAGTGTGCGAGGGACAAGCCCGTTGACCACACGGCAACCTGCAAAGCAAGGTGCCAAAGCTTGATCGATGGGTGAATAAAATCGTACTTTATGAAATCCCGTCGGACGATGGGATTTTTTCTTGCGCTCTTATGGAAAAACAATAGGAGCGTATTTTTTATGACGTATTTTGAGTATTTATTGGGCAACACCCCCGACGGGGCAAAACGAGCGTTCGGCGTGATTTTCACGTCCGATAACGATGAAAAGGTGCTGAAAATCTTTTCGGACTACGAAAAAGCGAAAAGTTATTGCGATTTCGCATTTGAAAACGCGGCGGAAAAGGACGGCGTATATACTGTTGAACTTAACGATTTCTTTGAAACGGAAGACGGAATCGAAAAAGCAAGGTTTATGACCATCATCAAATACGGACGAGGCGCAAATAAGAGTTAATTTATCAAAAAGTGATTGAAAAAAGCGTAAACATATTGTAAAATAGGTATGCCAAACAAGATTAAAATTCGCCGTCAGACCACGGTTCGTTTTAATCTTGTCTGGCATGCAAGTTTGCACACGAGGTGAAAAATGGATTACAAAACTCTTTCAAACGGCGTGAAAATCCCGTCGATAGGTTACGGCACATACAAAACCCCTGCGGGGGAAGTCTGCGTGGACGGCGTGAGAAAAGCCGTTGAAACAGGTTATCGTCTTATCGATACAGCCGCATTTTACGGCAACGAAGAAAGTGTCAAAGACGGGATAATTGACAGCAAAGTCTGTCGCAATGACATTTTTATCACGACAAAACTCTGGAACGACGATCACGGATACGACAACGCCTTGCGCGCTTTTGAAAAGTCGATGAAAAATCTGGGGCTCGATTATCTCGATTTATACCTTATCCATTGGCCGATACCGCTTGCTCACCGCGATGACTGGCAAAAAACGGTGAAAGAAACCTGGAAAGCCTTTGAAAGACTTTACGACGAAAAGGCGATAAGATGCATCGGCGTCAGCAATTTTCAGGAAAGACACCTTGAATATTTACTGGATAACTGCAACGTCGCGCCGATGGTCGACCAAATCGAAATCCACGTCGGTTACCCCGAAACGAGCGTTGTCGATTACTGCAAAGCGAAAAACATCGCGGTTGAGGCGTGGGCACCCATTGCAAAGGGCAAAGCGTTTGAGATTCCCGTCGTGAAAGAAGTTGCGGCGCGCCACGGAAAAACCCCGGCGCAAGTTCTTATCCGCTGGTGTATGGAAAAGGGCGTGATACCCCTTCCGAAATCGGTAACCCCGTCGAGAATCGAGGAAAACTTTGACGTTTTTGACTTTACGCTGTCCGCGCGCGACGTGGAACTTCTGGACGGCATCACCGAAGTCGGCAGGCTTGGCAGTCACCCCGACAGCTGCAATTTCTGATAAATAGTTTTACAGCATATTGTTTACTTTATGAAATACGACGTTATTTTTTGGGATTGGAACGGCACTATTATCGACGACGTCGAAATCTGCATGGAAACGGTAAATTCGCTTCTGAAAGAATACGGGAAGAAGCCGTTTTCCGCGCGCGCCGAGTATCACAAAGTTTTCCGTTTTCCCATCATCGATTATTACAGGGACGCCGGGTTCGATTTCGACGAAGTGCCTTTTGACGTTCTGGCGCACAAATACATTGCGCGGTACGACGTGAATTGTCGCAGGGCAAAGATTTTTCCCGACATATTAAACGTACTTTGTACGTTTAAGCGCGACGGGATAAAACAAATAATGTTGACCGCGTCCGAAAAAAACGACCTTATAAGGTGGCTTGACGAAATCGACGCGCTAAAATTTTTCGACGACATAATCGCAAACGACGATATCTATGCCGCGGGCAAAGCGGACATTGCGAAAAGATGGCTGAAAAACCACCCCGAACTCAACCTTGAAAGGGCGGTAATGGTCGGCGACACGACGCACGACGTCGAAGTGGCGCGCGCGATGGGCATTGACGCCGTCACGATTGCGCGCGGACACAGCGCAAGAGCTGCCCTTGAAAAAACGGGAGCACCCGTATTCGACAATGCGGACGAAATGCTGAAATACTTTGAAAAATGACGATATCCGTCCGATTCCGGGCGGATTTTTCAGGTTTTTCGGCGTGAAAATAACTTTGAAAATCAAATCAAAATACACAAGAGTATCTTTTTGTACTTCGGTACAATTTTTTGCAAAAAAATAGTTGCATTTATAGGCTACGTCGCTTATAATTTATTTTAGACAAGAAATCTTTTTCTTTTGGAGGAAAAATTATGACAAAATATAATCCTTTTGATAATTTCGTTGCCGTTATGGACAAGGCAGCCGGCGTCATGGGCATAAGCGAGGAAGATTATCTCACTTTCAAGTATCCCGAACGTGAACTGAAAGTCGCGCTTCCCGTACGTATGGACGACGGTTCTTTGAAGGTTTTCGAAGGTTTCCGCATACAGCACAGCACGCTCCGCGGACCTGCGAAAGGCGGCGTCAGATATCATCAGAACGTCAACGTCGACGAAGTGCGCGCTCTTTCCGCGTGGATGACTTTCAAGTGCGCGGTTGCGGCAATTCCTTACGGCGGCGGCAAAGGCGGTATCGTATGCCGTCCTCGCGAAATGAGCAAGGGCGAGCTGGAACGTCTTACCCGCACTTACATTGACAAAATCTCGGCAATCATTTCTCCCAACACCGACATTCCCGCTCCCGACGTAGGCACCAACGCCCAAACGATGGACTGGATGGTTGACGAATACAGCAAGTTGAAGGGCGAAAGCGTTTACGGCATCGTTACCGGCAAGTCGATTGAAATCGGCGGTTCGAAGGGCAGAAACGAAGCGACCGGACGCGGCGTATGTTTCGTCACCCTTGAAATGATGAAGAAATATAATATGAAACCCGAAGATTGTAAAATCGTAATCCAGGGCATGGGCAACGTCGGCAGCATCAGCGCGAAACTTCTTGCTGAAGAGGGCGCAAAGATTATCGCCGTATCCGACGTAAGCTGCGCGATTTACAACGAAAACGGTCTTGACATTTCGGAATTTACAAATATCTCGACAGCGGCAAGAACCTTCTTGACGGCTACACCGGCGACTGCAAGAGAATCACGAATGCGGAACTTCTGGAACTCCCCTGCGACATCCTTATTCCCGCCGCACTCGAAAACCAGATCACCGCTGAAAACGCCGACAGAATCAAGGCGAAAATCGTTATCGAAGCGGCAAACGGACCGACCTCTGTAGAAGCGGACGAAATCCTTAACAAAAAAGGCGTCAAAGTCCTTCCCGATATTCTCAGCAACAGCGGCGGCGTCATCGTCAGTTACTTCGAATGGGTGCAAAACCTGCAAAACTTTTATTGGGAAGAGGACGACGTCAACGCAAAACTCAAACGCCAGATTGTCGGCGCGTTCAACGACGTGTTCGACGCCCGTGAAAAATACGACTGTACTTTCCGCGTAGCGGCTTATATCGTTGCGCTTAACAGGCTGGTTACCGCAAAGAAACTTCGCGGTTAACATACAAAAAGTACGGTGTCAAAGCCGTACTTTTTTTAAGCAAAGCCGCTGTGTTTTAAGTTTATTTATCGTGCCATAATATAATTCAAACGAAGAGGTGGAGAAATGAATATACAGTATTTGAAATATGCCGTCGAAGTGGCAAGGATCGGATCGATTTCAAGGGCTGCGGAAGAACTGTACATCGCGCAACCCAACCTTTCCCGCGCGATTAAGGAATTGGAAAAAGACCTTGGAATTACGATTTTCGACAGAAACTCAAAGGGTATGACGCTTACCCACGACGGGGAACGTCTTATCGAATACGGAAAAGCGATTCTGCGCCAGATAAACGAGGTTGAAAACGCGTTCAAGGGGCAGGAGAACGAGAAAAAGTCGTTTTCCATATCCGTTCCGCGCGCAAGTTATATTTCAAGTGCTTTTGCGGAGTTTTCGAAGTGTCTGGAAAAGGAAGGAAATTTCGAAATCTTTTATAAGGAAACCAACGCGTTGCGCGCGATAAACAACATTTTGGAAAAGGATTATAAACTCGGCATCGTCCGTTACGCCGCGCAGTACGATAAATATTTCAAGGAAATGGCGGAACAACGCGGGTTGAATCACGAACTTATTTCGGAATTTCACCACGTTCTCGTGTTTTCAAAAACAAGCGCGCTGAACGAACTTGACGAAATCAGGTTTTCCGACCTTAAAAACTACATCGAAATCGCGCACGCCGATCCGTTCGTGCCGTCCCTTCCTTTGGCGGAAGTCAGAAAGGACGAATTGCAGGGCGAAATAACGCGCAGAATATTCGTGTTTGAAAGGGGAAGCCAGTTCGACGTCTTGTCAAAAAACGACGAAACGTTCATGTGGGTGTCGCCCGTGCCGGTTGAAACCCTTGAAAGATACGGGCTTACCGCAAAACCCTGCGCCGAAAACGCAAAGGTTTACAAAGACGTGCTGATATATAAAAAAGATTATCACCTGACGGCCCTTGACAAGACTTTCATCACGAAACTGTGCGAGGCAAGGAGTTATTTGTAAATCAAAAATTGCCGATTGTATTAATACAATCGGTTTTTTATTTTCTTTAAGTAAGGGCAGAATTAAAGACGTATATATATTTTGATATATAAGCATATAAAAGTACTATTTCACATTGCCGAAAGATTGTTATATTATTAACAATGTCAAAAGATTGTTAGAATTTTAACAAAGTTTGACAACCGCGACGAAAAGTAACGTTTATGCGTTAAAATACCGCTTATACGCTTGCCGAAGTCGCAGATAAAATGTAAAATAAATACGTACGGGAGAGTTTCAAATGGAAAACAACGTAAAAGTAGTCGATTGCGTCGACGCGCTCATCGAAAAAATCGCCGTCGTCCGCGAAGCGCAAAGGAAATTCTCGACTTATTCGGAAGAGCAGGTCGATAAAATCTTTCTTGCCGCGGCGACCGCAGCAAACAAAATGCGTATACCCCTTGCCAGAATGGCGGTTGAAGAAACGGGTATGGGCATTGTCGAAGACAAGGTAATCAAAAACCATTACGCGTCGGAATATATTTACAACGCGTATCGCAACGTGAAAACCTGCGGCGTCATCGAAGAAGACAAGGCGTACGGCATCAAAAAGATTGCCGAACCCGTCGGACTTGTCGCTGCGGTTATCCCCACGACGAACCCCACTTCGACCGCGATTTTCAAAACGCTGATTTCGTTGAAAACGAGAAACGGCATTATCATCAGTCCGCACCCCCGCGCAAAGAAGAGCACGATTGCCGCGGCAAAGGTCGTCCTTGACGCAGCGGTAAAAGCCGGCGCGCCCGAGGACATCATCGGCTGGATTGACGTGCCGTCGCTTGAAATGACAAACCTTATAATGAAAGAAGCCGACATTATCCTTGCGACGGGCGGTCCCGGCATGGTGAAAGCGGCATATTCGTCGGGCAAACCCGCGCTTGGCGTCGGGGCGGGCAATACGCCTGCAATCATCGACGATACGGCGGACATCGTACTTGCCGTCAGCTCGATCATTCATTCAAAGACGTTTGACAACGGTATGATTTGCGCGTCCGAACAATCTGTCATCGTCCTTGACAAGGTTTACGACGCCGTTAAAAACGAATTTGCGGACAGGGGCTGCTATTTCCTGAATCCCGAAGAAACCGAAAGGTCAGAAAGACAATATTGATAAACGGCGCGCTCAACGCGAAAATCGTCGGACAAAAAGCGGCGACGATCGCTTCGCTTTCGGGCGTAACCGTACCCGAAGGCACGAAGATTTTAATCGGCGAGGTCGAAAGCGTCGACTTGTCGGAAGAATTCGCGCACGAAACTTTCGCCCGTACTTGCAATGTACCGCGCGAAGGATATTCAGGACGCCTTCACAAAGGCGGAAAGACTTATTGCAGACGGTGGCTACGGTCATACGTCGTCCATATATCTCAACGAAGTAACGGAAAGGGCAAAACTTGACGAGTTCCAAAGCCGTATGAAAACCTGCCGCGTGCTTGTCAACACGCCGTCGTCGCAGGGTGGCATCGGCGACTTGTACAACTTCCGTCTTACCCCGTCGCTCACATTGGGCTGCGGCACGTGGGGCGGAAACAGCGTCAGCGAAAACGTCGGCGTAAAGCACCTTATCAATATCAAAACCGTTGCGGAAAGGAGAGAAAATATGTTGTGGTTCAGAGCACCCGAGAAGGTATATATCAAAAAAGGCTGTTTACCCGTCGCTCTTGACGAGTTAAAGACGGTAATGGGAAAGAAAAGGGCGTTTATCGTTACCGACAGTTTCCTTTACAACAACGGCTATACGAAGCCTATCACCGATAAACTCGATGAGATGGGCATCGTTCATACGACGTTCTTCGACGTTGCTCCCGATCCGACGCTTGCCTGTGCAAAAGAAGGCGCGGCGCAAATGAGAGCGTTCAAACCCGACTGCATTATCGCGCTCGGCGGCGGCTCGGCAATGGACGCCGGCAAGATTATGTGGGTTTTGTACGAACACCCCGAAGCCGACTTTATGGATATGGCAATGCGTTTCATGGACATCAGAAAGCGCGTTTACACCTTCCCGAAGATGGGCGAAAAAGCGTACTTCATCGCAATCCCGACGTCTGCGGGCACGGGCAGCGAGGTTACCCCGTTTGCGGTTATTACCGATGAAAAAACGGGCGTGAAATATCCCCTTGCCGACTACGAACTTTTGCCCAAAATGGCAATTATCGACACGGATTTCCATATGAGCGCGCCGCGCGGACTTACCGCCGCAAGCGGTATCGACGCCGTAACTCACGCTCTGGAAGCGTACGCGTCGATGATGGCAACCGATTACACCGACGGTCTTGCGCTCAAAGCGTTGAAAACCATTTTCGAATATCTGCCGCGCGCTTACGACAACGGACAATCCGACGTGCTTGCGCGTGAAAAAATGGCAAACGCCGCGACTATGGCGGGCATGGCTTTCGCAAACGCATTCCTCGGAGTATGCCACTCGATGGCGCACAAACTCGGCGCGTTCCATCATCTGCCGCACGGCGTGGCAAACGCTCTTATGATTGACGAAGTATTAAGGTTCAACGCGGCGGAAGTTCCCGCAAAAATGGGTACGTTCCCGCAGTACGACCACCCGCACACGCTGAGAAGATACGCCGAAGTTGCGGAATACCTGGGGGTTTTCGGCAACACCGACGAAGAAAAACTTGAAAACCTTATCAAGGCTATCGACGGGCTGAAAGAAAGAGTCGGCATCAAAAAGACCATCAAAGAGTACGTCCCCGACGAGCAGGATTTCCTGAATCGACTTGACGATATGGTGGAGCAGGCTTTCGACGATCAATGCACCGGCGCGAACCCCCGTTATCCGCTTATGAGCGAAATCAAACAAATGTACCTTAACGCATATTACGGCAAAACCTTTGCGGAAAAACCGTTGCCGGAACCCGTGGTCGGTGTGACGGAAACCGTCGACCCCCGCGATTTCAAAACGGTTTATAACAAGAAAAATTCAAATAAAGGGAGAAGGGTATGGATTTAGACAGAGTAATTGCAGTAAGAACCAATAAGACGGTTTACCGCGACGGCGACAACTGCGTCAAAGTGTTTGACAAAGACTTCAAAAAAGCCGACGTTCTGAACGAAGCGCTGAATCAGGCGCGCGTCGAAGAAACGGGGCTCAATATCCCGAAAATCAAGGCGGTTGAAACGATCGACGGCAAATGGGCGATAGTCAGCGAGTTCATTAAGGGCAAAACCCTGGACAGACTTATGGCTGAAAATCCCGACAAAAAACACGAATATCTGGAACTTTTCGTGAATTTACAGATTGAAGTGCAGTCCAAAACCTGTCCGCTTCTTAACAGGCTGAAAGACAAAATGAACAGGAAAATTTCGGAAGCCGATCTTGACGCGACGACTCGATACGACCTGCACACAAGGCTTGAAGGAATGCCGAAGCACAATAAACTTTGCCACGGCGACTTCAACCCGTCCAACGTAATCATCGCGGACGACGGCACGGCGTACGTCATCGACTGGTCGCACGCAACGCAGGGCAATGCGTCGGCGGACGTCGCAAGGACTTATCTTTTGTTCTGGCTCAACGGCGACATCGACGGGGCGAACGAATATCTTGATTTGTTCTGCGAAAAAACCAATACCAAAAAACAATACGTCCAGAAATGGATGCCCATCGTTGCGGCTTCGCAATCGGTAAAGGGCAACGAAAAGGAACGCGAATTCCTGTTGTCATGGGTAAACGTCGTAGAATATCAATAACAGTCGCATAGGAGGGAAAAAATGATTAAAGTTATCGTATGTATAGGAAGTTCCTGCCATATAAAAGGATCAAGACAGGTTGTTGAAGGGTTGCAATATCTTATCAACGAGCACGGTCTTAAAGACAAGGTTGAACTCGGTGGCACGTTCTGCATGGGAAGATGTCAGGAAGGCGTCTGCGTGACGGTTGACGACAAATTCTTTTCGGTAAGCCCCGAGACCGTCGACGACTTCTTCAAAGCCGAAATTCTTTCGAGGGCGTAATGGTTATCGTACAGATATGCGTCGGCAGTTCCTGCCACTTAAAAGGCGCGCCCGAAATCGTGGCGTTGTTCGAAAAGAGTGTTAAGGAGCAAAAACTCGACGATGAAGTGATACTTGCGGGAAGTTTCTGCTCGGGCAAATGCAACCGCGTGGGCGTTACCGTTACTGTAAACGATGAAATTTTCACGGGCGTTACGCCCGAATCGTTCAAGGAGTTCTGGCACGATCATATCGTGCCGAAACTCGGCGACGGAAAATAAAGGGGGATTTATGTCCGATTGTCTTACACTCAAAAAATCAAACTGCAAAAACTGCTATAAATGTATCCGCCACTGCCCGGTGAAGTCCATCAGGTTTTCGGGCAATCAGGCGCACATTATCGGCAACGAGTGCATTTTGTGCGGGCAATGCTTCGTAGTATGTCCGCAAAATGCCAAAGAAATTTCGTCCGAAGTCGAAAAGGCGAAAGTCCTTATTCAGTCGGGCGATCCCGTTTACGTCAGCCTTGCGCCGTCGTTCATCGCAAATTATGAAAACATCGGCATAAAAGGCATGAGAAAAGCCTTGAAAAAACTGGGCTTTTTCGACGTGGAAGAAACGGCAATCGGCGCGACAATCGTCAAAAACGAATACGAAAGAATGGTCAAGGACGACAAACGCGACGTTATTATCACGTCGTGCTGCCATTCCGTAAACCTTCTTATCCAAAAATATTATCAGAATATGTTGCCGTATCTTGCGGACGTGTTGTCGCCTATGCTCGCGCACGCGCGCGATATAAAAACGCGCAACGCAAAAGCAAAAGTCGTTTTCGTCGGACCTTGCGTGTCAAAAAAGGACGAGGCGGATTTTTACGAAGGGTACGTCGACGCCGTCCTGACTTTTGAGGAACTTACGGAATGGCTGAAAGACGCAGGAATCGCGCCGGAATCGGATATGGACGACTTCAACGAAAGCCGCGCAAGATTTTTCCCGACAACCGGCGGCATACTTAAAACGATGGCGCTTCAAAACGACAAGTACACTTATATGGCGGTCGACGGCGTGGAAAACTGCAAAGAATGTCTGAAAGATATCGAAAGCGGCAACGTGCACAACTGCTTCATCGAAATGTCGGCGTGCGTCGGAAGTTGCGTGGGCGGTCCCGTTATGGAAAAATACCACCGTTCCCCCGTGAAAGACTACACTGCGGTCGCAAGGTATGCCGGCGACAAGGATTTTTCGGTAAATCAGCCCGAGCCGCTTGAAATCAGAAACATTTCGTGCCGATCGAACATACGCTGCAAATGCCGTCCGAGGCGGAAATCAACGCAGAACTGCGCGAAATGGGCAAGTACAGAAAGGAAGACGAACTCAACTGCGGCTCTTGCGGGTACAATACCTGCCGCGAAAAGGCGATTGCCGTATTACAGGGCAAGGCGGAAATTTCAATGTGTCTGCCGTATCTTAAAGACAAAGCCGAAAGCTTTTCGGACTGCATCGTCAATAATACGCCCAACGGATTGTTCGTGCTGAACGAAAATCTGGAAGTGCAGCAAATCAACGCCGCCGCAAGGAAAATCATGAACTTGCGTTCCGCGTCGGATATCCTCGGCGAGCCCGTAGTGAGGATTATGGATCCCGCGGTATTTTTGCAGGTTTTGTCGACAAAACGCAACGTCCGCGACCAAAGAATCTACCTTGCGGAATACAAAAAATACGTGGAAGAAACCGTCGTATACGACGCGACGTATCACCTTCTCATCTGCATAATGCGCGACGTCACCGACGAGGAAACCGAGCGCGAAAAGAAAGAAAACATCTCGCGCCAGACAATCGAAATCGCCGACAAGGTCGTCGACAAGCAAATGCGCGTCGTACAGGAAATCGCGTCGCTTCTTGGCGAGACCGCGGCGGAAACCAAAATCGCGTTGACGAAATTAAAGGAATCAATCGACAATGAATGATTTGTGCGTTGACATCGGATATAAAAGCATAAACCACTTCGGCGAGCAACTATGCGGCGATCACGTCGACGTCGTCGAACAGGACGAAAATTCGACGGTTATCGTGCTTGCCGACGGTTTGGGCAGCGGCGTAAAAGGCAAGTATTTTGTCGACGCTCACGTCCAAAATCATTTCGACGATGATGGCGGAAGGTTTGACAATCGAGGACTGTGTGGAAACCATTGCCGCAACTTTGCCGATTTGCTCGGTCAGGGGCGTGGCGTATTCCACTTTCACGATTATCCACATCGTTGAAAACAGGGAGGCGGAAATCATTCAGTACGACAATCCGCAGGTTATCCTTATCCGCGACGAGAAAAACTTCGATTATCCGAAGATCGAGATGAATATCGGCGGAAAAAAGATTCTGAAATCCACGATAAAATTGCAGGAAAACGACATTTTCGTCGCGATGAGCGACGGCTGTCCGCATGCCGGCATCGGGCGCGAATACAATTTCGGCTGGAAACGGGAAGATATTATCGACTTTCTGGAAACCATCGCGCCGGCAGGATACACCGCAAAAACCTATTCCACGATCCTTATCGACGAATGTAACAGGCTGTACGGCGGGGAACCGGGCGACGACGCCACGGCGTGCGTCATAAAAGTGCGTCAACGCGTCCCGATGAATATTCTTTTCGGACCGCCGTCCAACCGCGACGACGCAAACCGTATGATGGCGTTGTTCTTCTCAAAAGAGGGCAAACATATCGTATGCGGCGGCACAACCTCGTCGATTGCGGCAAAATATCTGGGAAAACCCCTGCGCGCAAGTATCCGTTACGACGGCGGCGACGTTCCCCCGATTGCGGAAATCGAAGGCGTCGACCTTGTGACGGAAGGCGTTATTACCGTCAGCAAAGTGCTGGAATACGCAAAAGACGCGCTGGACGAAAATAAACTTTACGAAAAGTGGAGTTTCGGCCGCGACGGCGCGTGTCTTATCGCAAGGCTTTTGTTTGAAGAAGCCACCGATATAAACTTTTTCGTCGGGCGTGCGGTCAATCCCGCGCATCAGAATCCCGACCTTCCGATAAACTTCAACATAAAAATGAACCTTGTCGAAGAGTTGTCGAAATGCCTGAAACAAATGGGGAAACGCATTAAAGTCAGTTATTTCTAAGCGGAGTTTTTATTTTTAATGAGAAAATTCGATACAAAGGTGCAGTATCTCAAATATAAGGTGCTGCGTGAAGTTGCAAAACAGGCGTGGGCAGGCACGCTTGAAGAAAACATTCTGGATATTCCGAAAATCATCGTCCCGGGGAAAGTCCCGACGATGCGTTGTTGCGTATATAAAGAAAGGGCAATCCTTACGGAGCGCGTCAAAAATGGCGATGGGCGGCGACAAAAAAACAACCCGAACGTCATCGAAGTTATCGACATCGCGTGCGACGAATGCCCGATGGGCGGCTATGAAGTCACCAACTCGTGCAGGGGCTGTCTTGCCCACCGTTGCGAGGACGTGTGTCGCTTTGGCGCAATAACTTTTGACCATAATCACGTCGCGCATATCGACAAGACGAAGTGCAAAGAATGCGGCGCGTGTGCAAAGGTTTGTCCGTACAGCGCGATACAGAATTATCGCCGTCCGTGCGAGACCGCGTGCAAAGTAAAAGCCATTTCGATGGGCGAGGACAAGGAAGCGTGCATTGACAATTCAAAATGTATCGCGTGCGGTGCGTGCGTGTATCAATGCCCGTTCGGCGCGATCACGGATAAGTCGTATATCATAAACGTCGTCGATATTCTGAAAAAGAGCGCGAAAAACAAGAAGTTTAAGGTGTTCGCAGTCGTTGCGCCTTCGGTGTCGAGCCAGTTCACTTACGCAAAGCTCGGACAAGTCGTCACGGGACTGAAAGAACTCGGTTTTCATACCGTTGTCGAGGCGGCTCTCGGCGCGGATATGGTTGCCGACGCAGAGTCGAAAGAACTTGCTGAAAGGCTTCCTTACAAGTTCGTGCTGTCCCGCGTTCGTGGATTATATCGAAAAGAATTTCAAGGATCTTGTGCCGTTCGTGTCGCATAATCTTTCGCCGATGGCAACCATCGCAAAGTATCTGAAAGAAAACGAGGCGCCTTGCAAAGTCGTGTTTATCGGACCTTGCACCGCAAAGAAAGCGGAAGTGCAGAAGGAAGAAGTAAAGCCTTACGTCGACGTCGCGATGACCTTTGAAGAGTTGCAGGCGTTGTTCGACAGTCGCGATATCGACCTTACGACGCTTCCCGAAGGCGTGCTTGACAACGCGTCGTATTTCGGACGAATTTTCGCGCGGTGCGGCGGACTTGCCGACGCGGTGAGAGAAGGGCTGAAAGAACACGGCAGCGATTTTTGAACTCAAACCCTGTTCATGCGACGGAATCGAATCGTGTAAGATTGCGCTTTTGCAAAAATCGAAGGGCAGACTTGACGCAAACTTTATCGAAGGCATGGCGTGTATCGGCGGTTGTATCGGCGGCGCGGGCTGTCTTACCCACGGCGAGAAAAGCAAAGCCGAAGTAGATAAATACGGCAGAGAAGCGATGGAAAAAGACCAGTACGGACGCCATCTCTATGCTGAAATAACAAAAAGGATGTCTCTCGAGAGACATCCTCGTGCTCAGGCCTCCAGCTGTTTGCCGAGGGAAGGAGGCGGCGGTCTGAATCAGTTTGATTTCCACGTCGCGTGCCGGAGGCTGTGCGTTTCTGGTTTTCGGGCATCTGCACCGAAATCACACGCAGCCGACAAGGTCGCTCTCGCTGATGATAAGGCATAGCGCAGCTGACCGAAAATAGCTGCTGCCGTCTTCAGTCACGGGGATATTCTGTGCGTCTGCACTGCTGACATACAGTGCACGGCTCTCGATGACATCTTCAATCTCACCCGAGATCTTCTTCTCATTGTATTCTTTCTTCGGTACGCCGGCACACGCAATCACAGCATCGCGGTCGGTGATGACCACGGACATACCGCAGGTTTTTGTTGAGCGTTATGCGTACTGTGCAGCAAAAGGTCAGTTCTCCAATCGGCGAGAGTACTTTTGAAGATGACTTCGCCCTCACGGTCTAATGTATATTTCAAACTGGTCGCCTT